>NZ_CP166251.2:937500-2137500 GCF_041281685.2 Sulfitobacter rhodophyticola
TCTGCACATCGTTCTACATCCATTACTGAAAGATGCAGAACAGTCTCTGTTTGTTGTGCTTCAGGTTAACAAAGTTAACCGGAAACCGTCCAAACAGTGAAGCTGACACTAGATCATCGGGTTGCCCCTACTAGCGCGATATACAGACGTTGATCCATCGAATGAACCAAACCGCCCACATATCTCTTCAGATACTATCAATTTCAAAGAGCGTAGAGACAAAAGAGACTGGATGCGCCCTGAACTTTGGCGCGCCCCGCCCTAATACCTCTGGTATTTTCTTCTTCCGCCTCGTTGCCGTCCCTTGCGGTGTGGCCCGTCTGGCGCCCCGTTGGTGCATCTCTGCGCCGCCGGTGAGGGGGGTTCTACGGTTAGTGGCGGGTACCCGCAACCCCTTTTTTGAAGAAATCTGCATTTTTTGCATCTAAACCTGAATATCGTTTTATTTCAGATAGTTATATTGATATTTTTTGCCCGCCTTCGCTCTTTGCAGTTCTTCAGCCTCTTAGCCTTTCGTCTCAGAACCCGGCGCATTCGCTATATATAGCGTTATCCACACGCTTACCCCCAAAAGAGGCAGAGACTCAGCCTGTTTGCGCGAACATGATCGTCCGGTTTCGCATGAATCACACTATCGATTCCATCAAACGGCGCGAACCGAGTCGCAGCCGACCACTGATTCCAGATAACACCGACTAAAACCCACCTGTACCGCCGATGCTTTCTCAACCGGTCAGAGGAGCCTCCAGGTCAAGGACAATGGGTCGGTGATCGCTGGGGCGCTGTATCCGGTCGCGCCCATCGCCTTCGACTTCGTTATCGTAGGCCGCATGGGCAATCTGCGCGTTGGCAACAAATGGCGTCAGTCCGGGTGAAACCGCAAAGTGATCCAGCAGCAGCGGGCGATCCTGCACATCATCCACGTAGTCATCGAACCGCGCGGTGAACAAGGAAGGCGTCTGGACATGCGCCAAAAGCGGATGGTGGAAGATCAGTTCGGGCGTGAAAGTGGAACCCAATACGATGTCGGCAACATTATGCGTCAGGTACGAACGCTCAAACAAATCGCGGCCCGGTCCATCGTTCCAGTCCCCCGTCACGACAATGCGCGCATCACCTTCCGCCGCGACCAGCGCATCAAGATAGGTGCGCAACCGGAACCCTTCCGCTGAAATGCGCCGCCGAGCTTCCAGTGCCTGCACCACAAACTCCTGCCGCCTGTTTGGATCCTCCCACTTCTGACGTCCAAATCGGACGAACTTCGATTTGGTATGCAGTACGACGATCCGGATCGGCGCACCGCCGATCGGGTCAACGTCCACCACCAGCGGCAAACGGGTGAAATCGTATCCCTCCAGAAGCATGTCGCCATTCACATCCGCATCCCACAGCTCCGCCAAACCCTCGGTCAGCGGGTCGGTCGCCCTGTCCATCGCGCGAAAGACGCCATCCAACCGCCGCAGCACGAAAAGCTTTTGCGCCCCGCCATCCAGTCCGATGATCGCCTCATACTTTGGTGCGCCCTGATCGTTGAGATGGTCGCGCAGAAAAAGGTCCATCTCCGCCGTCGCACTTGGACCTTCCTGCAGGCACAATAGGTCGGGGTTGATCTGATCAATGACGCGCGCTGCTTTCTGCGCACATATTTGGGCTTCCGCAGCGGTCAGACTGCTGGAGCCCCAACGCGGGTTGTCATTGCCACTGAACCAGTGGTTCATCCATTCAAGATTCCAGTTCATGATCTTCATGGCAGACCCCGCACAGCGCTTTCATGGCGGGCGCCGTTGAAGGCATCATACCAGAAAAACTACTATCAGAGGTGGAAAAACGTGAAGGCGTCAGGCCATCGCCCGCTGCGGCTTGCGCAGCCTGAGCATCAACAGCCCGCAAATCACTGCCATGTAGAGGATCGGTTCGATCTGAAATCCCTTTACCAACCACAGGTAATGAACGCCGCCCGCCAGCACCGCAAAGTAGGTCAGCTTGTGCAATCTCCGCCACGCGGCCGCACCCATCTTGCGAACCGACAGATTGTTGGAGGTGATCGCCAGTGGCAACAGCGCCAAGAAACCGGCCATGCCGACCGTAATATACGGACGCTTCCAGATGTCGGCCCACATTTGATTCCACAGCAGGCTCATATCAAGCACAACCCAAACCGACAGGTGCAGCACGACATAGGTGAAGGCCAGCAAACCGATTATGCGTCGGAACTTGATCAGGTTCAGCCCGACGAAACGCCGCAAGGGCGTGATTGTCAGACCAACGATCAGCAGTTGAAGCGCGAGCAGCCCTAATTCATGCTCAAGCGCCTTGATCGGCTCGCGTCCAAGGCCACCCGTCTGCGCCTGATACAACAGCCACGGCACCGGCAGCAGTCCCAGTATATAGAGAGGCCAAGTCGGGACGCGGCGCAGGGCGCTGTTGATGCGGTCAACACTGCTCATGCTGCACCTCGTTCTCTTTCAAAGAAAACGGGCGAAAACCTTGATAGTTTTCGATGTCCTGTGAACGCTCACTTCGCATCAGAAATTCTTGGTCAGGTCCATACCGGCATACAGCGCACCGACCTCATCCGCATACCCATTCAACATCAGCGTTGGAATGCGTTTTGAAAACAAACCCCCGCCCACGACACGTTCAGACGCCTGTGACCACCGGGGGTGATCTACTTCCGGGTTCACATTGCTATAAAATCCGTACTCCCGCGCGTTTGCCTTGTTCCAGCTTGTCGGCGGCTCCTTTTCCGTCAGCGTGATGCGCACGATGGACTTGATGGATTTGAACCCGTACTTCCACGGCACCACCAGACGCAGCGGCGCGCCGTTCTGGTTCGGGATATCCTTGCCGTAGATGCCCGTCGCCATGATTGTCAGCGGATGCATGGCTTCATCCAGCCGAAGCCCCTCCACGTAGGGCCAGTCCAACACAGGGAAGCGCACGCCGGGCATCTCATCCGGCCGCAGCGCCGTTTCGAACGCCACATATTTCGCATCCGACTGCACGCCCGCCATATTCAGCAAATCAGCCAGTTCGAAGCCGTTCCACGGGATCACCATCGACCACGCCTCAACACAACGGAAGCGGTAAATCCGTTCCTCGATGGTCATCGCCTTCATGATGTCCTCGAACGCATAGTCGCCGGGCTTCTCGACCAGCCCGTCAATCTTGACGCTCCACGGAGCGGTCGTCAGCGTGTGAGCATTCTGTGCGGGATCACCCTTGCCGGTGCCGAATTCATAGAAATTGTTGTACTGCGTGATGTCTTCATAGCTGCTGGGTTCCAGCCCTTCCGCCGCCGCGAGCGATCCGCCGATACTGCCCAAGCCCACGGCCGCCGCGCCCCCGGCCATCAGCTGACGGCGGTTCAGAAACACGCTCTCGGGTGTAACGTCATTCTCACTCAGGGTATTGGTCCAGCGCATCGCCATGGTCGTCTCCTTAATCTTTAGAGTGTAGTTAGTGTGCAGACAGCGCAGCATCAAAGAATTACGGTCAGATTTCAGCCAGAACACTTGATTGTCAGAAGCCTTCAGGGGACCGTTACCGCGGAAGTTCCTCACGTCGGATCACAAAAAATCTCTCTCCATTTCACACTTCTGTGACTTGAAACGGCAAACGGCGCAGGCTTAGGCCGTGCCGGTTCCGAGGCAACGCGCGGCAACCGCGCATAGGCGGGAATCCCCCAGTGAACCAAACGCGATCCGGTGCGTATTTGTTCCAATGTCACTGATGACATGGCTTCTGAACCCAAGGAGAATTCAATGTTCCGCAAGACTGCAATCGCACTGACAACCGCCGCCGCACTGTTCGGCACCACCGCCATCGCTGGTGCAAGCAAAGACATCGTTGATACAGCTGCCGAAGCAGGCACCTTCGAAACCCTGCTGGCCGCCGCAACAGCCGCCGGTCTGGTTGACACCCTGAAAAGCGAAGGTCCCTTCACCGTCTTCGCCCCGACCGATGAAGCCTTCGCCGCACTGCCCGAAGGCACCGTCGAAGATCTGCTGAAGCCGGAGAACAAAGATCAGCTTGTCGCCGTGCTGACCTACCACGTTGTCCCCGGCAAAGTGATGTCCACCGACCTCACCGATGACATGGAAGCCGCCACCGTGCAGGGCGATACCGTGATGATCGACCTCGACGATGGTGTGAAGGTCGACGGCGCAAACGTCACCGCTGCGGACATCGAGACGTCCAACGGCGTGATCCACGTCATCGACGCGGTGATCCTGCCGAACACCTAAATCCGGGCTTCTGTCCTGATGATCTGGCCCGCTGGTGCAAACCGGCGGGCCTTTTCACGTCTCGGAAGGCAGCAACCGGAAATACACGCTGTCAAACCAATCCTCCGCAATCTGCAACGTCCGCGCCGCCCGACCCGTTTCCACAAACCCCAGTTTGTTCAGCAGACCTATGGAAGCCGCATTGTTGGGATCAACATCGGCCGTGATCTCCTCCAGACCCAGCGTGTCAAATCCGTAGGGAATGAGCGCGCGCAGCACCTCTTCCCCCAACCCCTGCCTCCACTCATCGGGGTGCAGGACAAATCCCACCTCACTGCCCTGCCAAAACCCCGCCGTTCCGATGGGCCGCTGGTCCCTGCACACCACGAAATACGATGGCACTTCGCTGGTATCGGCAATCATGTCCACAAATTCTGCCGTTTGCAGCGGCGAGGTATGCGGCGCCCAACTCCAGTACCGCATCGCCTCCGCACTGCCGAACACCTCAAAAAGCGGCAGCGCATCCTCCGCCGCTGCGGCGCGCAAATTCAACCGTTTCGTTTTCAGCACCGCATGGCCTTTCCCGCTTCCGCGCATCACACTACTGCAAAAGGAAGGAACCACCATGCACGCCATCTTCCCCGACGGATCACAAACCAGCGCAACGGCGCTCAAACTCTCCCCCGGCATCGTCTCAAACGGCCATATCTATCTCACCGGCATAACCGGGAGCCTCCCCGACGGCAGTATGCCGGGCGACCCCGCCACGCAATTCCGCAGCGCCTTCGACAAAATCCGCGCCGTCCTGCAAGCGGGCGGCACCGACACAGATGCAATCGTTGAAATGACCAGCTATCACGTCGGCATCCACGACCATTTCGACCTCTTCAACGAGGTGCGCTGCACATACGCCTCCGACCCTTTCCCCGCATGGACCGCCGTAGAGGTGGCCGCACTCCGCCGTCCCGGCGCGCTGGTGGAGATCCGCGTGATCGCGGCAGCCCCGACGTAAAACGCCGCCGGATATTCCTCCGGCGGCGTCAGATGGCCCGGTCTGATCAATGGATCACGGCATCGTCCGGCTTGGGGCGGTTGGTCCCGGCGATCCGGTCGCCGATGATCAACCCATCCGCACCCGCATCCACTGTCACCGTGCCGCCATCCTTCACATCCCCGGCCAGCAGCATTTCTGCCAGCGGGTCCTGCAAGGCCCGTTGAATGACCCGCTTCAATGGCCGCGCGCCGAAGACCGGATCATATCCTTCATCTGCAAGCCACGCTTTCGCGGCATCCGACAGATCAAGTGTGATCTTGCGTCCGGCCAGCCGCTTGAGCAGCCGCGCCAATTGAATATCAACGATCCCGGCCATATCGGCACGTGCCAACCGATCGAAGATGATCGTTTCATCCAGACGGTTCAGGAACTCTGGCCGGAAATGCGCCCGGACCGCATCCATCACGTCGCGGCGCGCCGCAGCCATGTCCCCCCCATCGGGCAGCTGGCTCAACGCCTGTGCGCCGAGGTTCGATGTCAGCACGATCAGCGTCTGCTTGAAATCGACCGTTCGGCCCTGACCATCGGTCAGCATCCCATCGTCGAGGACCTGCAACAGCACGTTGAACACATCCGGGTGCGCCTTTTCGACTTCGTCGAACAACACCACCTGATACGGACGCCGCCGCACAGCTTCGGTCAACGCGCCGCCCTCATCATAGCCGACATAGCCCGGAGGGGCACCGATCAGCCGCGCGACGGAGTGTTTTTCCATGTATTCAGACATGTCGATCCGCACCATTGCGTGTTCGTCATCGAACAGGAACTCGGCGACAGCCTTGGTCAACTCGGTCTTGCCCACGCCTGTCGGCCCCAAAAACAAGAACGACCCCAGGGGGCGGTTCTCATCATTCAGACCCGCACGCGCGCGGCGCACCGCGTTGGCCACGGCTGTTACGGCAGCATCCTGTCCGATCACCCGGCTGTGCAGTTGATCTTCCATCCGCAACAGCTTGTCACGCTCCCCTTCCAGCATCTTGCCTGCCGGAATACCGGTCCAACGTTCGACGACACCCGCAATCTGGTCCGGGCGAACGGCCTCTTCGACCATCATCTCGTCTTCCTGACCTTCCGCAGCTTCCAGCGCTTTTTCCAGTTCCGGGATCACCCCATAGGAAAGCTCCCCCGCCTTGGCGAGGTTCCCCTCCCGCTTGGCGATGTCCAGCGCCGCCCGTGCGTGATCCAACTGCTCCTTTAGGTCGCGCGCGCTTGCCAGCTTGTCGCGTTCGGCCTGCCATGTCGCTGTCATCTCGGCGGAGCGTTCCTGCAAATCCGCCAGGTCCTTTTGCAAGGTCTCCAGCCGATCCTTCGACGCCGCATCGTCTTCCAATTTCAGCGCCTGCTCTTCGATCTGCAGTTGCAGGATCTGGCGATCCAGCGCATCCAACTCCTCTGGCTTGCTGTCCACTTCCATCCGCAAGCGGCTGGCGGCCTCATCGACAAGGTCAATCGCCTTGTCCGGCAGGAAACGGTCGGTGATATAGCGGTGCGACAGCGTCGCCGCCGCAACCAGCGCAGAGTCCGAGACCCGAACCCCGTGGTGCAGTTCGTATTTTTCCTTGATGCCGCGCAGGATACTTATGGTATCTTCCACCGTTGGTTCCTGCACCATCACAGGCTGAAAACGCCGGGCCAAGGCCGCGTCTTTCTCGACGTACTTGCGGTATTCATTCAGCGTGGTCGCGCCGACGCAATGCAACTCACCACGTGCCAGCGCAGGTTTGAGCAGGTTGGAAGCATCCATCGCTCCGTCCGCCTTGCCAGCACCGACCAGGGTATGCATTTCATCGATAAACAGAATGATCTCGCCCGCAGCCTCGGTGACCTCGGTCAGAACCGCCTTCAGCCGTTCCTCAAATTCACCCCGATACTTCGCGCCCGCGATAAGCGCTCCCATATCGAGCGAGAGCAGACGTTTGTTACGCAGGCTTTCTGGCACATCGCCATCGACAATCCGAAGCGCAAGACCTTCGGCAATTGCGGTCTTACCAACGCCCGGTTCGCCGATCAGGACAGGGTTGTTCTTGGTCCGGCGGCTCAACACCTGCATCGTACGGCGAATTTCTTCGTCCCGTCCGATGATCGGATCAATCCGGCCCTCTTCGGCGCGGGCCGTCAGATCGGTGCTGTATTTCTTCAGCGCCTCATACCCATCCTCGGCACTGGCAGTATCTGCGGTACGCCCCTTGCGCACATCATTGATCGCCGCGTTCAACGCCTGTGCGGTGACATTGCCTGCGTCCAGTGCCGTCTTGGCACCCGATTTGACCATGCACAGCGCCATAAGAACGCGTTCAACCGGTACAAAACTGTCGCCTGCCTTCTTGGCAATCGCTTCAGCCTCTGCCAGCACCTTCGCGGTGGCGTTATCAAGATAGACCTGTGCGTTGTCGCCGCTGACCTTGGGTTGCTTGCTCATGGCAAGCTCCAGCGCATCTGTCACCCGGGCAACGTCGCCGCCTGATGCCGCGATCAGATTGGCGGCAAGCCCCTGATCATCGTCCAGAAATGCTTTCAAGATATGTTCGGGAACCAGTCGCTGGTGGTCTTCCCGTGTTGCGATCGTCTGCGCTGCCTGCACAAAACCACGCGCCCGTTCCGTGAACTTGCTCAAGTCCATGGGTCTCTCCTCTTTTGTTAAGCGCCCTGATGTGATCCCGCCCGCCCGGCGGCACAGGATCTCGTGAGCCTCACGCTCAATTTGGGAAAGCAACATCAAGGGTTCAAGACCCGTATTAAAGATACTTCACGTCGCGATCACATTGTCAGGAGGTCTGTCACGTCCCCGCCTTGGGGTTGTCGTGGACCCCTTGCGCCAACCAGCCCGAATTCCCAAGTCATCTTCTGATAGGCAGGAATTTGATACACATCCAGCCGCCTGAAACTGCTGTGGGAACCCGATTTATCCACGGTGAGTGCAAGAAGAATGAAACTCTTTCGTCGCACCGGGCGTTCTCAACAGGAGAGGCACACGCCATACGCCGCGACAACGACCAGAGGTAAAGACCGATGCAGACCTATCCAACGCAGATAACCGATGTGATCTACAACGCCAGTTCCCAATCCTTTGAAGCACTGGTGACAGTCTATGACGCGGGGACATCGCGCAGGTACGCCTGTGCCATCAAGGCCCCCATGACCATGTCATTCGAGACCGCCGCGAAAGGCCTGCAACGTCAGGCGCAGCGCCAGCACGACGGCGACCGTGGCCTGCGATCCTTCACCGGCTCCGCAATGACGCGCCCCCGGGCGGGTCGCCCTGCATTCGATCCAGTCCGCTGGCTGGAAGGCCTGCTGAAGCGGCCCGATCAAAACGCGGCCTGAACCGCCTGCGCGCGGCCACCCGATACCGCGTAAAGTTTGCGGAAGGACTTCCCGCACGTCACTGTCCCCCGTGCCCCCTTCCGCAACATGCACAGACAAGATGCCTGCCTGCACTGTCTGTGCCCAACTGCCGAATATCGCCCCGCGATATTCGGCCTTTTTTTCCGACCGTTACCGCCACGGCACTTCACGCAAGTGTGCTCAATTTGTGAAGCGACAGCCGATGACGACAACCCGGCCCCACCCCATATCAGATGTATCAGACGGGGCATTGCCCGACGCCAGATGCGTGCTTGGCACGACACCCCCAACCGGCGTCCGAGGTGCCCCGCGACAGGGCCTTAGTATCGTGGCTCTGCCCTGCCCGGCCTGCTTCCCCCCTCGCAGCGCCGGGCATTTTCATTTGTGGACTTGCGCCGCCCGCCCCCGTAAAGAAAGGCCGTTTGCAAATTCGCAGGAGCGTTCCAATGACACCACCCAAGACCGATAATCGCCTGATCGTCGCCCTCGATGTGCCGAACGCCGTGGCCGGGCTCAACCTTGCCGAACGTTTGGGCGACACCATCGGGTTTTACAAGATCGGCCTTGGCATGTTGACGGGAGGGGGGCTCGCGCTGGCCAATGAGCTCAAGCAGGAACACGGCAAGCGCATTTTCCTCGACATGAAGCTGTTCGATATTGGCGCGACTGTTGAAGCTGCCGTAAGGGGGCTGGCGCAATTCGATCTGGATTTCCTGACCGTGCACGGCGATCCGCACGTCGTTGCTGCAGCCAAGCAGGGAGCGTCGGGCAGTGATATGAAAATTCTTGCCGTGACCATTCTGACGTCGCTTGACCGCAGCGATCTGGATGCGGCCCTGATGCAGGCGGGCGATGTACAGGATCTTGTGATCACCCGCGCAGGGCGCGCCTTTGAAGCAGGTGCTGACGGCGTGATCGCATCCCCGAATGAAGCCGCCGCAATCCGAAGATTGCCAGAAGCAGCCGGCCGTCTGATCGTAACACCCGGTGTGCGCCCTACTGGGAGCGCAAAGGGGGACCAAAAGCGCGTTGCCACACCTGCACAGGCCATCGCGGACGGAGCAGATCACATCGTCGTTGGCAGACCAATTTGGCAAGCGCCTGATCCCGCAAAGGCGGCACGAGATATTTTGCGAAAACTTTCAAGCGCATAGGGGAAAAACGGCGACGCACTGTGCCAAATTGACAACAAACCGGATTTTGACCCCATGGTCAGGAATCCCCTACTAGGTGGAATTGGGGCACCATGCTAGCTTGACCTAAGGTGATACTCCCCGACGAACTGGTTCTTCCTGATGTTCGTCAACTCCCCCCGCTACGCGCAGCGGGGGGCTTTGTATTCAAGGTCACCTGAATGTCTTCCCCAACCGTCTATTTCGTTTCATCCAGATAGGCCTGCAAGCGTTGCTGGAACGCAGGAACGGCACGCGGATGCGACAGAAACTCTCCCTGCGGCATCAACGCCCAGCGCTGACCTTCATTCCCGAAAACAACGCGATCTGCGGCACTTGCAGGCATCCGCGCCACGAAGAACCACTTCACCGCGCCAAGCTCCTGATACGCTTGCGCCCAGACCACCGCGCTGTCCGGCACCATCAAGCCCAGTTCTTCCATGCATTCCCGCTGCCCGCAGGCAAGCGGGGTCTCGTAGCCCTCGCGACCTCCTCCGGGCAAATCCCAGAAGCCGGGAAACGGCAGATCGGGCATATTATCGCGCAGAATCACCGCCAGCGCGTCCCCCAGATAGAGCGCGATCTTGCTGCCATCAAATGCCACTCTTCCGCCCATGTTCAATCCCTTTTGCTTGCGCTAGACTATAACCGTGCTTCCCTTAACCAGGTCTCACCCGATGGCCGCCCTGTGCCGTGATTGTCTGTCAGATATTGCCAGCCTGCGCCGCTGCCCTGAATGCGGTTCTCCGCGTGTGCTCTCTCATCCGGAACTACATACATTATCCATCGCGCACATGGATTGCGACGCGTTCTACGCCTCCGTCGAAAAACGCGACAATCCCGCGCTTGAAGGCAAACCGGTGATCATTGGCGGCGGGCGGCGGGGGGTCGTCTCGACTGCCTGCTATGTGGCACGCATTCGCGGTGTGCGTTCCGCGATGCCGATGTTTCAGGCGCTCAAGCTCTGCCCCGAAGCAGTGATCATCAAACCGCGCATGGACGCCTATGTGGAGGCATCGCGCGCGATCCGCAAGATGATGGAAGAACTGACCCCCGCCATCGAACCGCTGTCCCTGGACGAGGCATTCCTCGACATGACCGGCACTGCGCGCCTACATGGCGCGCCGCCCTCCGTGATGCTGGCGCGACTGGTGCGGCGGATGAAGGATGAACTGGGGCTGACCGGCTCTATTGGACTGAGCCACAACAAGTTTCTGGCCAAGGTTGCCTCTGACCTCGACAAGCCGCACGGTTTTTCCATTATTGGCGCGGCGGAAACCGCCGATTTCCTGCGCGACAAGCCTGTGCGCATGATCTGGGGTGTGGGGGCGGCGACGCAAGCCGCGCTGGACAAGGCGGGAATTCGCACGTTCAACGACCTGCTTCGCTGGGAAAAACAGGATCTTGTTGCGCGCTTTGGCGGCATGGGCGAACGTCTTTGGCATCTGGCGCGCGGACAGGACCGGCGGCGGGTCTCCGCCCATGAACCTGTGAAATCCATCTCCAAGGAAACCACATTCAACGATGACACCGCCGACCCGGACATTCTGGATGGCCATATCTGGCGGCTGTCCGAACAGGTGGCGGACCGCGCCAAGGCCAAGGGCCTCGCCGGGCGGGTCGTGACGCTCAAACTCAAGCGCGCCGATTTCAAAACGCTGACACGGCGCGTATCCCTGCACGATCCCACACAGTTGGCCGATCGCATCTACCGCACCGCGCGCAGCCTGTTTGACCAACTTGATGACCCAGGCCCATTTCGCCTGATCGGCTGCGGCATTTCCCACCTCAGCACACCCGAAGGTGCCGACAGCGAAGGCGACCTGCTGGATCCCGGTGCCGAAAAACGCACCAAGGCCGAACGCGCCACCGATGCCATCCGCGACCGCTTCGGCACAAAGGCCATCGTGAAAGGCCGCGCGCTGCGTTAGGGCGCGCAAAGCATCTCAAGCTGATCCATCGCGCAGGTGGCCTGCCGCGCGACCGTTTCTGCCGAGGGGGCAGGCAAGGTGCCAATGACCCGTCGCACCTGCAAATCCCCCACCAACAAGTGCATGAACAGGGTCCCGATCTCTCCGACCCTTGGTTGGTGCAATGCCCCCTGACGTATCGCGGCCGATAGCAATTGCTGCAACAGCGGAAACACCTCTTCCCGCCCCCCGGTTGCCAGCGCCTGTCCCAATTGCCCCGATGGATCAGACGCCGCCGCCCTGTTCAGGGCAATCGCCCTGTCCCCCAACAGCATTTCAAGCAACACCGGCGCGACCTGGCGCAATCCGGCCATGGGATCGTCGGCCATCTTCAGCGCCGCCTCCAGCCGGGCCCGCACTTCAACTGTATTTGCTCGTACCATGCTCAGAAACAGCCCCTTCTTGTCTCCGTACCAACGGTACAAAGTCTCATTCGACGCCTTTGCGGCCTTGGCAACCGCCAGCATCGATGTGCCTTCTAAGCCATTCTGCGCAATCAACTCATAAGCAACCGCTTCGATTTCCCGCATGCGGGCGTCACGCTTGTCTGCTTTCATCCCTCATTCCTCCAGCACTTGACACACAATCGTACACTACAGTACGGATATGTAAATAGGTACACCTATGTACGGATACGTAAGGAAATGTCATGAAAACGTTTACCATCGCTCTCTCCCTGCTCAGTTTGATTCAGGCAGGGGCGTTGTTCGGCTTCTTCTACGCCTGGGTATGCTCAACGATGTGGGGACTGGACGCGACAGATCCGCGGGTTGCCATTCAGGCCATGCAAGCCATGAACGCGTCGGTCCGCAACGCAGTCTTTGCGCCGGTCTTCTTCGGGACCCCTGTGGTGCTGGGGCTCACGGCGTTGGTGCTTTACCGCACGGGCGACGCTGCTGCCGGACTGTGGTTTGCATTGGCTACCGGCGTGATTGGCGTGCTCGCGGTCGGTCTGACAATTGCAGTCAACGTGCCCATGAACGAAGCGCTGGCAAGGATCGACGTTCCGTCAGACCTCGATGCAGCGCGCGATGTCTGGCTGGCATATTCTCCGGACTGGCAGTTCTGGAATCAGGTCAGAACCGTCACATCCGGCATCGGGCTGTTGATGGTCGGCACCGGGATCATGCAGATCAAAGCGGATTGAGTCTCACTCGGCCGCCAGAGGCACCCGGCCTTGGCCAATGTCGGACAATTCGGCGACGACCGCCCTTAGTGCAGCGCGCACTGCCTCGAATTGGGAGTTGGGCTTGACCGTCCGCTCATCCATGTAAAGCGCGCGGTCCAATTCGATCTGGACGGCGTGTTGTCCGGCGCCCGGACGCCCATAAGTCTGCGCCACATACGCTCCGGCAAAAGGCGTGTTGCGCGTGACATTGAAGCCCTGCGCTGCAAACGCCGCTTCGACACGGTCCACCACGTCACCGCTCGCTGCCGCGCCAAACCGGTCACCCAGAACCACGTCAGGCCGTACCATCCCGGACCGGGCCACCCCGTCAATCGCCTCATGCGGCATGGAATGGCAATCGATCAGCACCGCCTGACCGTGTCGGTCAAATGCGCGATCCAGCAATCCCTGCAGGGCGTCGTGATAAGGCGACCAATAGTCACTGATACGCTGTTCCGCCTCGTCCAACGTGATCTTGCCGCGGTAGATCGCGCGCCCGTTGGCCACAACGCGCGGGATCACCCCAAGGCCGGAGGCAACACGTGGATTATGCCCCTGCCGCGCAACGCCTTCGATCAGCGCCGGATCCAGTTCACCTTTGGCGCGGTTCAGATCGATAAACGCACGCGGCGCTCGGGCAACCAGCAAAGGCGCGCCAAATTCCGGTGCGCAATCAAAAAGTTGGTCAACAAACGCGTCTTCCGATGATCGGATCACACGCCGGTTCAGCACCGAACGGCGCAGAAACGACGCGGCATAATCCCGGCCCGAATGGGGGGATGCGAAAACCACGCAGGATGCAGGGCCGGTTGGCCTCAGGATATGATACGCCGCGTTTGACATGTACCTGCCTTTCTCCCGCCAACATAGCGCAGTTTTCCCGTTTGCCAAAAGCCCTTGATCCTGTGCGCGACTCCTTTTATAGCACCCCAACCGGCGCGGCATTTCGCGCCCCATTTTGTTTGGGGCATGATGTTTCACGCAGGCACGTGGGTGATTAGCTCAGCGGTAGAGCACTTCGTTGACATCGAAGGGGTCACTGGTTCGATCCCAGTATCGCCCACCACGCAATTCACTGGCCCCGCCCCGGGGCTGACCGTAACCAAGGCGCTGGCCCTTCTTTTTCAAGGAAGGCGGGGCCACAGATGGAAGGATGAGGACATGAAAGTTCGCAATTCGCTCCGCTCGCTCAAGAACCGGCATCGTGATTGCCGTGTCGTGCGTCGCAAAGGCCGCGTTTACGTGATCAACAAGACCCAGCGCCGCTTCAAAGCCCGTCAGGGCTGAACAAGGCGCGGAACGCCTTGCCGTTTCGATGATCAAAAGGCTGCTCCCTCGGGAGCGGCCTTTTTTGCGTCAGCGTCCTTGATCCGGACCACAGGGCCGCGACCGCACTTCGATACGCTGGGAAGTGCCCCAGCCAAGAACCTCTTCGTTATCCACCACTGTTTTGTTCGACACATCCTCGATCTCGAAGTCAGCAAGCGCCTCCCTGATCCGGACATTTGCCAAGGGGCGATGCCTGAACCGTGGGACCCCGGTGCGCAAGGACCGCTCAACCGCAGGGCCGCGTTGTATCTGCTCAGGCGTCCGCACAAGACGCACACCCTGACATACGACCAGGTCACGTGGGACCACTTGCGCCTCCTCTCCCGGTGCAACGTCTGTCAGATCAACAATATGTCCGCCCTTGGTGTTGAAGCTCCGTACCGCGAAGGTCAGGGGCCGGTTGACTTCGTACCGCCATGTCTTGCCCCCCTCACCAAAAAGCGCATCTTCTCCCTTCCAGTCAGCACCAGCCGCGATCTGAACCCGGAATGTCCCCGGCGGCACCAGCACCTGAAAGAACCGGCCGCCGTCGATATAGGCAGCCAGCACTGCCTTCTGCGTCTCCACGCTGGTCAGCGTGACGTAATAGTCCTGCGGGCCCAGCGTCTTGATCTGCAGCGGGAAAACCGCGGGCAATCCGCTGCGGTGCCACATCAGGCCATGGCTTGGAGCCGTCAGATCCCCGTCCGCTGCCTGCACCTGCACCGTGCAGGCAAGCAGTGCCATAATGCACAGGGATAACCGCCATGTTTCCATCACTTTCAACATCGAAAGCCCTCCAGGTTTCCCCACGACAATAACGCCACCACGGGGCCGCGCAAACCATGCAGACCCGCCTGTGCACTGCCACGCACACAACTTCTTGATCACACTGGTCCTTCGCACCCTAAATGGATTAGGTGAGCGCAACGCACATATGAGGAAAAGCCCGACATGACCGAATACACGCCGCCCAAAGTCTGGACATGGGATTCTGAATCAGGGGGCAAGTTCGCCTCCATCAACCGCCCCATCGCCGGAGCCACCCACGATCACGAACTGCCCGTGGGCAAGCATCCATTGCAGCTTTATTCGCTGGCCACCCCGAATGGCGTCAAGGTCACTGTCCTGTTGGAAGAACTGCTGGCCGCGGGCCACGCCGGCGCCGAATACGACGCTTGGATCATCGACATCTCCGAAGGGGCGCAATTCGGGTCGGGCTTTGTCGCGATCAACCCAAATTCGAAGATCCCCGCGCTGATGGACCGCTCCGGCGACACGCCTCAACGGGTCTTCGAATCCGCCTCGATCATGATGCATCTGGCCGAGAAATTCGGCGCCTTCATCCCCACCGACCCCAGCCAGCGCACCGAGATGTTCAGCTGGCTGTTCTGGCAGATGGGCAGCGCGCCCTACCTCGGCGGCGGTTTCGGCCACTTCTACGCCTACGCGCCCGAAAAATGGGAATACCCCATCAACCGCTTCGCCATGGAAGCCAAGCGCCAGCTTGACGTGATGGACCGCCACCTGGCGGAAAATGAATGGTTCGCGGGCGAGTACTCCATCGCCGACATGGCGATCTGGGCGTGGTACGGGCAGCTGGTGCTGGGCCGTCTCTACTCAGCGGCCGAATTCCTCGACGTGACCAGCTACAAGAACGTGCTCCGCTGGGCCGAGGCCATCGACGCGCGACCGGCAGTAAAACGCGGCCGCATGGTCAACCGCGCCTTTGGCGATGACCTGTCAATGCAACTGCACGAACGCCACGACGCGTCAGATTTTGAGACAAAGACACAGGATAAGATCGCCAAGGGATGACTGTAGGGTGCGCATTCACTGCGCACCTTCCACCACCCTCAACAATAAAACTGGTCCAAGTTCCGTGCCGCCGCATTGCGAAAGGCTTCCTGCTCCGCGGCGGGGTCAATCCCCTTGCGCGCCAACCCGCGCCACTTCGCAGCCTCTGAACGCGCGCCTTTGACGCTTAACGTCGGATAGGCGCCCAATTGTAAATCCCGTTGGGTGCCCTGAACAAACAGGCGCATTTCCCAATGCGCGCTGCCATCCTCCGATCGACACAGCCAAAGACCCCGGCCGACAGCATGGCGTCCAACCGCTGCATTTCGGGCCTGCTGCTCCGTCATTCGGTTGAACGCTGACCACATGTCTGGATCATCCTTCCTGATCTCCACTCAGGCCGGATGATATCACACCGAACACCTGCCGCAGCGGATTACCGCCGCTTGCCCACCTGCCTGCAAATGAGGATCACCGGCAGCAACCCCATCGCCACAATGACCAGGGACGGCACGGCGGCCCCCTCCAATCGCTCATCGCTTGCTAATCGGTAGGCCTGTACCGCGAGCGTATCGAAGTTGAACGGCCGCATGATGAGCGTGGCTGGTAATTCCTTCATCACGTCCACAAAGACAATCAACAGCGCCGTCAGCAGGGATGGCGCGAGGATCGGCAGGTGCACCCGCCTGAGCGTGCCCAATGGTCCCTGCCCCAAGGACCGAGATGCGGCATCCATATTCGCATGCACCATCGCCTGACCGCCCTCATAAGCCCCCAGGGCCGCTGCCAAAAAGCGCACCATGTAAGCGCCTACCAGCAACCAGATGGATCCGGTAATCAGCAGCCCCGTCCGAACGTCGAATGTTGCCCGCATCCAGGCATCCAATGCATTGTCGAACGCCGCGAAAGGCACCATCAGGCCGACCGCGATGACGCCCCCCGGAACCGCGTAGCCCAATCGCGCCACATATCCTGACGTGCGCGAGGTCCGGCCGGGACGCAGGCGCTGGTAGAACCCGACACAGATCGCTGCCAGTACCGTCACCACGGCCGCCACCCCCGCAAGGGTAACGGAATTGCGGATAAACCCCAGATAACGCGGGCTGAGCAAATCCTGCTCTGATCCCAGGCCCATGCTGAACAGGATGACGCCCGGCAGTACCGCACCCAACAGCACTGGCAGACCGCACAGCACCACCGCCCCTGTGGCCCGCAGCCCCACCAACTGGGCGGGCGGCATTGCAACCGCCCGCCGACCGCCGTCGTGGTACTGTGCATCGCCGCGTTGATACCGCTCCAGCATCGCCAGCAGCAGCGCGAAGCTTAGCAGGCACAAGGCAAGTTGCGCGGCCCCGCCCCTGTCCGCCAGCGAAAACCAACTGGTGTAGATGCCAGTGGCAAAGGTCTGCACGCCGAAATAGGCCACCGTGCCGAAATCCGCGATCGTCTCCATCACCGCCAGCAACACCCCCCCGGCAATGGCCGGGCGCGCCAACGGCAGGCTGACCTTGAAAAACGCCGCCCAGGCGGTCGATCCCAGCGCCCGCGCCGCCAGAAAGGTCGTCCCGCTCTGCTGCAGGAAGGCCGCCCGCGCCAGCAGGTACACATAGGGATAAAGCACCAGCACCAGCATCGCCGCGGCCCCGCCAAGCGATCGGATCTCGGGAAACCAGTAATCCCGCGGGCCCCAGCCAAACAATCCGCGAAGCGTCGTCTGCACGATACCCGGATGATCAAGAACGTGGGTATAGGCATAGGCCAGCACGTAGGCCGGAAAAGCCAGCGGCAGCACCAGCGCAATCTCGAAGAAACGCACGCCGGGAAAGCGTGTCATCGTCACCAGCCAGGCGGCCCCGACCCCGACCGCAAAGGTCCCCGTGGCGACCAGCACAACCAACGACAGGGTGGTTGCCGTATACCGCCCCAGCACGGTCTGGATCAGATGCTGCAAGGTATCGGTCCCGCCGGTCAGCGCGGCCAGCAAAACAGCGATCATGGGCAACGCGCAAAGGGCGGCGATTACAACGGCAATCGCGCCAATCCGCCGCCCGTCCCAGGTGCGCGAGCGTACCTTGATATCCAGTGTTTCCGCGCTCATGCCTCTATTTCGACTATTTCAGTCGGAAATGCCAGAGCAAGCGACGTCCAAGATCAATCGTAGGTGCGCTGATCTTCGATCACCAGCCCATCCCTGGGCAGACTTCCGGGCGCGTGGATTTCCACCGTTCCCTTCAGTTTCAGCAGGCTTGCGACCGAAGCGGCATACCCGTCCACGTCACTGCTCGGGCTTTCGATCTGAACGGTCATCTGGTCCTGCTCCCCCTCGCGCCGCGCGATGACGCGTGCCTTGCCGATCTCATCATGCTGCGCGACCAACGCGGCGACCTGTTCTGGCCGCACGAACATACCCTTTATCTTGGTCGTCTGATCCGCCCGCCCCATCCAGCCCTTGATACGCCTGTTCGTCCGCCCGCAAGGGCTTTGCCCTTTCATGAACGCGCTCAGATCACCGGTAGCAAAACGCACCAACGGATAATCCGGGTTCAGCGCTGTCACGACCACTTCACCAACGTCTCCTGGTGCCACGGGATCGCCGGTGCCGGGTGTCACGATCTCCACGATCACACCTTCATCCAGGATCATCCCCTCCATCGCCGGGCTTTCATAAGCGATGTTGCCCAGATCGGCGGTGGCATAGCACTGCAAACAGGAAATTCCCCGCGCGATGTACCACTCCCGCAGCGACGGGAACAAAGCTCCTCCGCCGACGGCCGCCTTGGTAATGCCCAATGACACCCCCATCTCGTCAGCCTTCTCCAGAATGATCTTCAGATAATCCGGCGTACCGGCATAAGCGGTCGTACCAACATCCCGCGCGGCCGTGACCTGCAGTTCCGTCTGCCCCGTCCCCGCGGGCAAGACCTTCGCGCCGACCGCATGCGCACCGCTCTCGAACATGTGCCCTGCTGGTGTCAGGTGGTAGCCAAAGCAATTCTGAACGACGTCCTCCGACCCAATGCCCGCCGCATGCAGGAACCGCCCCATCCGGAACCAGTCTCCGTCGATCCGCCCCGGCTCGTAAATCGGACCCGGCGACTGAAAGACATGGGTCACCTTGCCTACCTCAACGCCACCGAAAGGCGGTCTGGCTTTCTGCCACTCACCCAACTCTGATTTGCGCAGCACCGGCAGTTTCACCAGATCAGCGGCGGTACGGACCTCTGCCGCCGCGGCCCGCCATGCATCAGGGGCCACGGTGATCCCCGCCAAACGTGCACGCAACAGCTTCGCCTGATCCGCCTCCCGCTTGTCCTGAGAACGCGTTTCCAATGCATCGAATGAGGTCATACCCGCCATTCCATCTTCCTTCGACTATAATTGAGTGCCCGGTCGCGTATCAGCTCAGCCAGCGCTTGCGCCGCCGATAGCTGCGCACGTCACGGAACGACTTGCGCCCCTCATCCGACATGCCCAGGTAGAATTCCTTCACATCCTGGTTTTCCCGCAGATCCGCCGCAGGTCCATCCATCACCACACGACCGCTTTCCAGAATGTAGCCGTAGTGCGCAAACCGCAGCGCCACGTTGGTGTTCTGTTCTGCCAGAAGAAAGGTCACGCCTTCCTGCTCGTTGATCGACTTCACGATATCGAAAATCTGCTCCACCAGCTGCGGCGCCAACCCCATGGACGGTTCATCCAGCAGGATCGTCTCCGGCTTGGACATCAGCGCGCGCCCCACCGCGCACATCTGCTGCTCCCCACCCGAGGTATAGCCGGCCTGGCTTTTCCGCCGCTCCTTCAGCCGTGGGAAATAACTGTAAACCAGCTCCAGATCCTGCGCGATGGCCGCATTGCCATCGGTACGCGTATAGGCACCGGTCATCAGGTTTTCCTCGATAGTCAGATGTTCGAAGCAATGCCGACCTTCCATGACCTGCACGACGCCCTTTTTCACCGTCTCCGCCGGATCGGCATGGGCGATATCCGCGCCGCGGTACTTGATCGACCCCTTGGTGACCTCGCCACGCTCTGACGCCAGCAACCCCGAAATCGCCTTCAGTGTCGTCGTCTTGCCCGCGCCATTGCCACCCAGCAACGCGGTAATCCCGCCCTTGGGCACATTCAGGCTGACGCCCTTCAACACGAGGATCACGTGGTTGTAGATCACCTCGATATTGTTGACCTCCAGCACGTTATCAACCTGCACCGGCGTGGCCTTGGCGTCATCCAGCATGGACTTCATCCTTTTGAAAATACCTAGATCCCCCGGCCGTAGCACACGCCGCGGCCGGGGAAAGCTGCAAGCCTTAGCCGCAGTTGCCTTCGATGTTGTTTTCCGCCGCATAAGCTGCGGAATCCTCGGCGATCAGTGGCCCGATCACATCCATGTCGGTGGGCGCGAAATCAGCGATCTTCACGAACTGACCCGCGGACGCATCCCACTGCGTCACGGCAACCATGCCTTCGCCGCCATGGTTTTCGCAGGACACGTCGAATGCCGGACCAAAGCTTGGCAAACCCAACTCCGTCATGCGCGCTTCGGTCACGCTCAGCGCTTCCATGCCATCACGCATCATCGCCGGAGTGATGTCTGCAACCCCGTGGATTTCCTGCGCCTTTTCAACAGCCAACTGCGCCAACATCGCAGCATAGATGCCGCGGTTGTAAGGCACCGTGCCGATCTGATCGCCTGCGCCAGCAGCCTTGCCCGTGTCCACGACATATTGCTGGATGTCGTCGAACAGCGGGAAGTCATTACCAACAGCCGTCAGCGCCAGCGCCTTGTATCCATTCGCCGCATCCCCGGCAGAGGTCACGTCAATCTCCGCGCCGGACCACCAGATGCCAATGAAGTTTTCCATCGGGAACCGGATGTTCGCGGCTTCCTGAATGGCCACCTGGTTCATCACACCCCAGCCATACATGATCACATTGTCGGGACGTTCCCGACGGATCTGCAGCCACTGGGATTTCTGTTCCTGACCGGGGTGATCCACCGCCAGCGTCACCAGTTCAAAGCCGTGCTTCTTGCTCAGCTCTTCCAGTGTCCGGATCGGCTCCTTGCCGTAAGCAGAGTTGTGATAGACCAGCGCGATTTTCTTGCCGTTGATGTCGCCACCATTGGTCTCAAGAATGTGGTTGATCGCGGCAGAGGCGCCATTCCAGTAGTTCGCAGGATAGTTGAAGACGTGGCTGAACACATCGCCGTTCGCAGCAGATGTCCGGCCATAGCCCATGGAGTGGATCGGAATGTCATCTGCCGTCGCTTTGGGGATCAGCTGATAGGTGATGCCTGTGGACAGCGGCTGATACACCAGCGCGCCTTCGCCCTTGGTGGCTTCATAGCATTCCACACCCTTTTCGGTGTTATAGGCTGTCTCGCACTCGATGACGCGAGTCATGACGCCGCCGATGCCGCCGTCACGCTCGTTCAGCAGCGTGAAGTAATCCGCATAGCCGTCCGCAAACGGGATACCACCCGCCGCATAGGGGCCGGTCCGGTAGCTCAACGATGGGAACACAAGGTCCGCCATCACGGGGCTTGCTGCCATCAGGCCTGCAACGGCCATTGTTCCTAACTTGTACTTCATCGGTGTTTCCTCCCTTGGATTTTTATCCGATTTCTCTTCTTCCGTAGGGTGCGCATTCACTGCGCACCATGAAACCGTCCCCTAGTGCGGGAACGGCCACAATCTCAGTTTCTCTTTGGCAACGCGCCAAAGTTGGGCCAATCCATGCGGCTCCAGAATAAGGAACATCACGATCAATCCGCCGACGATCACCAAATTCAGATGCGCCACAATATCCGTTGGCCAGCCCAGCCAATCCACGCCCACAATCTTCAGCGCCACTGGCAGGAGCACAAGGAATGCAGCGCCGGCAAAGGAACCAAAGATGCTCCCCAGCCCGCCAATGATGATCATGAACAGAACCAGGAACGACTTCTGGATGCCGAACGCCTCGCCCACTTCCACAGCGCCCAGATAGACCGAAAAGAACAGCGCACCGGAGATGCCGATAAAGAACGACGACACCGCAAAGGCCGTCAGCTTGGCGCGCAGCGGGTTCACTCCGATGATCTCGGCGGCGATATCCATGTCGCGAATGGCCATCCACTTCCGTCCCGAAGCCCCCCGCGTCATGTTCCGCGCAATCATCGCGCAAACGATAGTGAAGAACAGACAGAACAGATACGTCGCCCAAGGCGCGGTGCTGGGCCCCGTAATCAAGATCCCCGCCAAATCCCGCTCCGGCGCGTTGATCTGCCCGGAGGCGGAGTAGTTGTAGAACCACGACACCCGGTTAAACAGCCAGACAAGGAAGAACTGCGCCGCCAGCGTCGCCACCGCAAGGTAGAACCCTTTAATCCGCAAGCTCGGCAAGCCAAACAAAACCCCCACAAGCGCCGTCATCACGCCGCCCATGATCACGGAAAAGAAGATGTTGAACTCCGGCAACCGGAACAGCAACTCCCCGCCCCACCAGATGTCCACGCCGGTCATGAACTTGTAGCAGCTATAGGCCCCCACAGCCATGAACCCGCCCGTGCCAAGGCTGACCTGCCCGCAATAGCCCACGAGGATATTCAAACCGATCGCCGCAATCGCGTAGATCAGAAACGGCAGCATAAACGAGTTCGCCCAATAGTCGTTGATGGTGAACGGGATCACGAAGATCGCGATGAACAACACCACGTAATACCGATACCGGTCGAACCTGATCGGAAAAGTCTGGTTGTCCTGGGCGTAGGTCGTGCTGAAATCGCCTGCTTCACGGTAGAACATCAGGTGTTGCCTCTCGAAATTGCGGTCACGCGAACGCCTCTGTCTTTGAAGATCAGATATCCTTCACGAAAGGCCCAACCAGCCAAAACGCCGAATGCGACACCAACAAAGGCATTGCCAAAACTGGCGTTTGCAAGAGCCAGCACAAGGAAAGCCAGACCCAGTAGCGCCTTGCGCTTCGAACCCATCTTATTGCTAAACCCGCTCAATGATCTTCTCCCCAAACAGCCCCTGCGGCCGGAACACCAGGAACACCAGCGCCAGCATGTAGGCAAACCAGTTCTCCGTGGCCCCCCCAAGGAAAGGCGCGCCGATCAGAAACTCGAACAGCTTCTCGCCCACGCCAATGATCAACCCGCCAATAATCGCACCGGGAATTGAGGTGAATCCGCCCAGCATGAGCACCGGCAAGGCCTTCAACGCAATCAGCGACAGCGAGAACTGCACGCCCGATTTCGCGCCCCACATGATCCCCGCCACCAGGGCGACAAACCCCGCAAGCGACCAAACCAACACCCAGATGAAGTTCAGCGACACACCTACGCTCAATGCCGCTTGGTGATCATCCGCCACTGCGCGCATCGCCCGCCCTTGCTTGGTGTACTGCGCGAACATCACCAGCCCCGCCACCAGGATGGCCGCAACAATCGACGCCACGATATCGAGGTTGTCGATGAAGAACCCGTATCCCAGCGCCTCGTAGGTGGTGCCCTCCAGCCAGACGTTCATCCCCTGCGGCAGGCACGTGCCTTCCGCTGCACAGACGTTCAGCGCCTTCAACTCCGACCCCCACATCAGGTCCGCCACCCCTTCCAGGAAATAGGCCAGACCGATGGTCGCCATAAACAGGATGATCGGTTCCTGCCCGACCAAATGCTTGAAAACGAACTGCTGCACCGCCCAAGCCAGCGCGATCATCACGATCACAGTCAGCAGGATGGCCGCGAAACTATGTACCGACCAGCCGAACTTGTGCACATCGGTCCCGAAAATCGCGTTGATCAAATGCGCGAACGGCACCTGCCCGTTCTGGATCCCCACCAAGGTCATCGCTGCAAACAGCGCCATCACGCCCTGCGCGTAATTGAAGATGCCCGAGGCCTTGTAGATCAGCACGAAACCCAGCGCCACAAGTGCGTAAAGCACCCCGGCCATGAGACCATTGAGGAACACCTCGATGGTGAATGCCAACTGCTCATTCATCCCAGTTCTCCCTCATATCCTGCGCTGCACAGGCACTGTCCGCATTGCTTCATCCTGTTCAATTCAATCATGCGCCACGCCCAGATAGGCATCGATCACCTCCTGATTGTTGCGCACCTCATCGGGCGTGCCATCGCCGATCTTCTTGCCGTAATCCATCACCACAACCCGGTCGCTGAGGTCCATCACGACACCCATATCGTGCTCAATCAGCGCAATCGTGGTGCCAAATTCGTCGTTCACATCCAGGATAAAGCGGCTCATGTCCTCTTTCTCCTCAACGTTCATCCCCGCCATAGGCTCATCCAAAAGCAGAATCGTCGGCTCCGCCGCCAGCGCCCGCGCCAGCTCCACACGCTTTTTAAGACCATAAGGCAGCCGCGCCACGGGCGTCTTGCGAATAGCCTGGATCTCCAGAAAATCGATAATCTTCTCAGCCACTTCCCGATTGGCAATCTCTTCCGCTTCCGCCTTGCCCTTCCAAAGCGACTGCGCAAAAAGCCCCGTCTCCATATGCGTCAGACGTCCAGTCATAACGTTGTCCAGCACGCTCATACCCTCAAACAAGGCAATATTCTGAAACGTCCGGGCAATTCCCTGCCGCGCCACCTGAAAGGGCTTCATCGGCGGACGGCGGCTGCCCTTGTACCAGACCTCGCCATCCTGCGGCACATAGAACCCCGAAATGACGTTCAGCATCGACGATTTGCCAGCCCCGTTGGGCCCGATAATCGCGCGAATTTCGCCCTCGCGAATGTCAAAGGAGATGTCCTTGATCGCCTCAACACCCCCGAAACGCAGGGTAATATTCTTCATTTCCATGACCACGGGCCCGATGGTACGCCCATCCGCGGTCTGGTAACTGTCGGTTTGATCTAGCACTGCACCGCCTCTTCCAAATGGTTCAAAAAACCTCGCCGAAGGCCCGCATTTCCACCCCCACAACGCCGCAGGACCGGGCGCCCAAGGGCAGGTGGGCGGGATGTCGCGGAACGCGCATGCCGCGCCGCCTGATCCACCGTTCTCATTCCGCGGCCATCTTCTTGGCTGCCACCGGCATCACCTTGGCACTGCGCACTTCCAGGGTCGCCTTGATGCTGCCCTTGCGCCCGTCCTCATAGGTGACTTCCGTCTCGGTCGAGACCTGTGACGACCCGTCATAGAGCGCTGCGATCACATCATCATACTTCTCCTCGATGATGCGTCGGCGCACTTTACGGGTCCGCGTCAGCTCTCCGTCATCCGCGTCCAGTTCCTTGTGCAACACCACAAACCGGTGCACCTGGCATCCCGACAACATTTCATCCTGCGCGACAGAGACATTCACTTCCTCGACGTGGCTCTGGATGGTGTCCATCACCTGCGGATGGCCTGCCAACTCCTGGTAGGAGGCGTAGCCGATATTGTTCCGCTCCGCCCAATTGCCGACCGCTGTCAGGTCAATATTGATGAAAGCCGTGCACTCCTCGCGGCCAGCGCCAAAGACGACCGCTTCCAGGATATTGGGGAAGAACTTCAATTTGTTCTCAACGTATTTCGGCGCAAAAAGCGATCCATCGGCCATCTGGCCCACGTCCTTGGCCCGGTCGATGATCCGCAAATGCCCGGTATCCTCCTCGATGAACCCGGCATCCCCGGTTGCAACCCAACCCTCTGGATCTTTGGTGTCCGCCGTGCTCTTGGGGTTTTTGTAATACTCCACGAACACGCCGGGAGAGCGGTAAAACACCTCCCCGTTGTCCGCGATCTTCAATTCCACCCCCGGGCATGTCACGCCCACCGTGTCGCTGCGCACCTCCCCATCGGGTTGCGCGGTGATGAAGACTGTCGCTTCGGTCTGGCCGTAAAGCTGTTTCAGGTTGATCCCCAAAGAACGATAGAAATCAAAGATTTCGGGCCCGATCGCCTCGCCCGCAGTGTAACCCACGCGCACCCGGCTGAAGCCCAGCGTGTTCTTGAGCGGCCCGTAGACAAAAAACTCGCCCAGCTTGTATTTGAACCGGTCCCACTGGCCGACGTTCTTGCCATCCAGAATGTCAGGCCCCACCTTCCGCGCATGCGCCATGAAATGATCGAACAGCCATTTCTTGAACCGCCCCGCATCTTCCATGCGGATCATCACATTGGTCAGTTGCGTCTCGAACACCCGCGGCGGCGCGAAGTAATACGTCGGCCCGATCTCGCGCAGGTCCACGTGCATCGTGTCTGCACTCTCCGGACAATTGGTACAGAACCCCGTCCACATGGCCTGACCCACGGAGAATATGAAATCCCCCACCCAGGCCATAGGCAAATATGCCAGAATATCATCCGTCTGCCGCAAACCGTCAAAAGCCGATGAAGACTTCGCCGTCTCGATGATGTTGCGGTTGGACAGCACCACCCCCTTGGGCTTGCCTGTCGTCCCGGAGGTATAAAGCATCACGCCCGTGCTGTCGTAATCCAGCTTGGCCTGACGGGCCTCAAGCTCCCCGATGAACTCGTCCCGTGCCGCGCGGCCCTGATCCTGCACATGGGAATACTGATGCAACGTGGTGTGATCGTACTTCCGCAGGCCCCGCGGATCGAGATAGATCAGATGTTCGAACTGATGCAGCTGCTCCTGCACCTCGATCACCTTGTCGACCTGCTCCTGATCGCCCACGACCACGAACCGTGCACCGCAATGATCGAGGACATAAGCCATCTCTTCGGCGTTGGCGTCCTGATAAAGCGGCACCGGCACCGCGCCCACCATTTCCGCCGCCACCATCGCCCAATAAAGATAGGGCCGGTTGCGCCCGATGATGGCAATGAAGTCGCCTTCATTCACACCCAGGTTCAACAGACCCAATGCCAGCGCTTCGACCTCATCGCGGGTCTGCGCCCAGGTCCAGCTTTGCCAGATCCCGAATTCCTTCTCGCGGTACGCGGGTGCGTCTGCGAATTGTTCGGCGTTTCGGTGCAAAAGCGCCGGAACGGATGCAGGTCCGTCGGCGCGCGTCAGCGGCTTGGCCAATTCGTGTCCTCCCTTGCCTGCCATCTTGGCAGGTCAGATCGCTTGGTGCGATTCTGATCCCATTAGGAACTTAGAGATAGGGTGAAGGTCAACTTTTTCCTGATGTTTTCGCAATTCTTACGAATTGTAACAGCGCCACTATTTGCCTCTTCCCTCTTGGCCGACCTCCTTCGGCAATGCTAGCCAGAAGGCGGAGGAGTCCCATGCACATTTCAGAAACCCAGACCAAAGCGATGACCACCGCTGGACTGAACCTGATCGCGCAGGCGCTTTCCATCTATGACAGCGACCTGCGGCTTGTCGTGTGCAACGCCCCTTTTCAGCAGATGTTCTCCCTCCCGGACACCCTTGTCACCCCCGGTGCCACTTTCAAGGATACCATCAGACACCTGGCCCTCTCCGGCGAATACGGAGCGGTGGAGGACGTCGAAACATTCGTGAAGGAGCGCGTGACGCAGGCGCGCACTTTTACCGCGCACTACATGGAGCGCACTCGCGCCAACGGCCGCACCATCAGCGTCGAAGGCTCCCCCCTGCCGCAGGGCGGCTGGGTGACAGTCTATACCGACATCACGGCAGTCAAGCAGCACGAAGCGCTGCTGCGCGCGCGCTCAGACGCGCTCAACGATCAGGTGTTGGCCCATACCGAACAACTGGCGCAAACCAATCGCGAACGTGCCGCGATGATCACCACGCTGGAGGAAACCAAACGGCAATTGACCGAATCCGAAGCACGCATGCGCCTGACAACAGAGATGATGCCCGCTCACATCGCACATCTGGACGCCGATGGCTTCTACACCTACTCAAATCGCCGCCTGTCCAGCGTGATCCCCGGCAAACCAAGCAATATCATCGCGATGCACATTTCGGACGCCTTGGGAGATGCCGCATTTTCGCAGATAGCACCGGCTCTGACGCAGGCCTATGAAGGCCATTCAAAGGTATTGGAATTCACCGATACGGCCAGCGCGCGCCGCATCCGCGTTGCCTTTACCCCGGACACACGCGGGGGCGTCTATATCCTGTCCATGGACGTGACAGAGGAAACCCAGACCCGCGTTGCCCTGCAACAAACCCGAAAACGCGAATTGGCCGCACAGACCATTTCCGGCCTTGCACATGATTTCTCCAACCTGCTGACCATCATCCTCGGCCTGCAATCGCGGCTTGCGCGCCAGCACGGCCTGCCCGATACGGCATCAGAGCTGATCAACAGCACGCTGGCAGCCGCCCGCCGGGGCGGTGCCCTGCTCAGCGCGATCGCCGATGTGACCGGGCCGCGTGCCATACGTCCCGTCGCCACCAACCTCGACACATTGATCCGTGATTTCGACCGGCTCGCCGGACCGGCCCTGCCGCCTGGGGTCAGCCTGACGGTCACGAACCACGCGGGCGACGCCAACGCATTGATCGACAAGGGCAAGGTCACCGACTGCCTGCTGAATCTGTTGCTGAATGCCCGCGATGCCTGCGGCACCACCGGCCAGATCACGTTGACCCAGCAGCTCGTGCACGACACCTGGGTCGAGTGGGTGATGCGTGACACCGGTGCAGGGTTTTCACCGCAAGCGCTGGAACGGGGGTTCGATCCCTTCTTTACGACCAAAGGCAGCGAAGGGTCCGGGCTGGGCCTGTCCATGGTCTATGACATGTCCAAGTCCGCGGGCGGGGATCTGCGGCTGTCCAATCGTTCGGAGGGTGGTGCCGAAATAACCCTGCGCCTGCCCTTTCGCCCGGCACTGCCCGCCACCACCGGCCTCGTGCTGCTGGTCGAGGACGAAGATCACCTGCGCGAAGGCGTGCGCGATCTCCTCATGACACTGGGCCATTCCGTGATTGAAGCAACCAGCGCGGACGAAGCCACCGCCCTGCTCGCCGATCTGCCGGATATTGCCTTCATCCTCTCCGATATCCAGCTCAAGGGCGAGGCGACAGGCCTCGATCTGGCCCAGCGCACTGGTGGCAAAACGCCACTACTCCTGATGACCGCCCTACCCGCTGATGACCCCCTGCACATCGAGGCCGCGCGCCTGGCCCCCGTCCTGCGCAAACCCTTCGACAGAAGCGATCTTGCACGCCTTCTGGGCCCTTCAGGCATTGCCGCCCAATGACCCGTCCCCTGATCATGATCCTCGATGACGAACCCGAAATCCGGCGCATGCTGTCCGACGTGCTGGAAGAGGCGGGCTTCGACACGCTCAGTTTCTCCCGCGCCAGCGCGTTTGAAGCCGCGCTGACCAAGAACGCACCGGACGTCTGCCTGGTGGACCTCAGCTTGCCAGACAGCGACGGGCTCACGCTGGTGCACCGCCTCGCACTTGAGCAAGGCGCCATCGTCATCATCATCTCCGGTCGCGCCGAAGTGCAGGACCGCGTCACCGGTCTGGAACTGGGCGCGGACGACTATATCATTAAGCCTTTCGATCCTGCCGAAGTCGTCGCCCGTATCCGCGCCCGCCTGCGCAGCAATAAACCCGCCGTGGAAGCCGGGCAAACGGCGCGCTTCAATGGCTGGACGGCGCACTTCGACACCTACCTGCTGGAGCATGCCGATGGGACAGAGACCCCTTTCTCCCATGCCGAAGGCGAAGTGCTGCGGCTGTTTCTGAATAGTCCCAAACGTCTCATCACCCGCAACCAGATGATGGAATCCCTGGGCGGCGCCGCTGCGGAAAGCTTTGATCGTGCAATGGATGTGCGCATCTCGCGCTTGCGCACAAAACTGCACGAAAACCCTAGGAACCCACAACTGATCAAGACGATCTACGGCGCAGGCTATATCTTTCTAGGTGACGTCAGCTGGGATTGAAGCCGCATCACCGCCTTCGCAAGCACCTGCGCCCCGGCGACAAGATCCTCTTCGGCCGTATCCTCTTCAAAGGCGTGGCTGATCCCGCCAATCGATGGGACGAAAAGCATCGCCACCGGCATCAACCGCGCCACGTTCGTCGCGTCATGCAAGGCACCCGACGGCATCCTCTGCCAGCGCCCCGGTGCCACCGTTTCCGCTCCGTCTTCCAGCGCCGCGCGCAGGCGCGCATCCATCCCGGTGGGCTCAAGCTCCCACATCGGTCCGAAATCAACACTCAACCCAAGCGCCAGCGCCACTTCCCGCGCCGTATCGCGCACGATCTCCTCTATCCGCCGCAACCGAAGCGGGTCGCCATCGCGCCACTGCATGGAAAAGGACGCCTTGCCCGGCACGATCGAAGACGCATTGGGATGCAAGGCAATATGGCCGATCGTCCAGACGGTTGTCGGCGTCACCACATTCCGCAGCCTGTCATTCAGCGCCGTATTGAAGGCCGACACGCCTTGAAACGCGTCGCGTCTCAGGTGCATCTGCGTGGTTCCTGCGTGGTTTTGCTGCCCGGTGAACGTGATCGGTATCTCGCGTGTGCCGACAATCTCCGTCACCACACCAATCTGTTGATCGGACGCATCAAGGGTCAACCCCTGCTCGATGTGCAGCTCGATAAACCCGGTGAAGCCCGCCGGGTCCACGTCCCCAGTCACCTGCCCTGCAAGAGCGCGCCGCGCGTCGCGCAGCGTCACCCCTGCGTGATCGGTGGCGCTGTCCACATCTGCCAAAGGTGTATACCCGCACCAGACCGAAGACCCCGTCAACCCCCCGAACCGCCCCTCTTCATCCTGAAACGAAACAACCGACACCGCAGGCCCGTCCCCCTCCTGCGCCGCACGCGCAACCTCCAGTCCGGCGACAACCCCCAGCGCACCATCCAGCCAGCCGCCTTCAGGCTGCGTATCGGAATGCGAACCCAGCAGGATGGACGGCCCCTTTGCCAAGCCAAAGAGATTGCCCATCGCGTCCATCTCGACCCGCAACCCTGCATCTGCAAACCGCCTGCCCAGCCAGGCACGCGCATCAACATCCGCCTGCGAAAACGCCGGCCGCACCACGCCCTTGCCCACACCCGAGGCGCCGAACATCCGCAACCTGTGCAAATCCGCGAGAAACCGGTCCCTGTCGATCTCCAACAGCTTCCCCTTCCAAATGGTTCAAAAAATCCCAGGATGTTTGAAGGACAGCGTCCTTCATCAGCAAGAATAAAATCAAATGCGGCGCATGCCGCTCATCTTTTTGGAAAGAGCCCATCCACCGATCCTTGCCCAAACCTGTTTTCTTTATGCCACCGAAGATATGACGGATCAGGCCAGTGTTTCTTTTCCTTCGGTAGTCGCAGCATTCTATCGGGAACAATAAGACGGTCTACCACATCTCGCGGAACCTTGTTTTCGGAAATCAAGATGAAAGGATCACCGAGGTCGGGATTGACTGAAACAAGCCCGCGATCAAACATCCAATGAAGCGTCGCCGACAGGGCGAGCCCGTTTCTGATGGTGTCATTCCCATTTTCCTCTACTGGTCGGATATGAGCCGCCTGCACTTCCGGACGGCCACCGCCATTGCGAAGCCCCAACCCGGACATGGCACAGCGGTTATCATATGCATTGCGGACTTTCCGCCGAAACGCGATATCCCGGTACGGGCGACGGGTCAGGCGTTCGATGACCGGGCGTTCAAAAATCGCATCTGCTTCAGCTAATGCGCCCAATTGCGGCTGTGCCTCGTACAAGCTGGCCTCAGCAACTTCCAAATCAGGGGGCAATCCGGCATTGACGATCGCGGCAAACTCGTTGTCTGGCAGCAGCCGGACAGCTTCTGTGCGGCGTCCACCGGATTTCAGTATCCTCCCGTCCTGTCCAGCAAGAGCGCTTTCCCAGGGCGTTCCATCTTGTCTGACGCGCGACACATCAGCGTCAAACTCCAGGAACGAGTGTGGTGCTATTACTGCAAGGTGATTACCCGGTGTTTGCAAGTTTGGTTCGATATGACTGATTTTTGCGACCGCAAAATAGACCTGCGCGTTTTGACGCCCCGGACGATAATAGACGATCCAATCTCCAACAGTCTGCTCGACCGCATACAATTAGCGACTTGGAAAGTCGTACTGGGTCGCAGGATCATCCTGATAACCTGAGCTCTCTTTATGAAGGAAAACCGCACGCGTCATACGTGATCATCGCTTTCCTAAATTAGAAAACGCAACCTCTATTCCGCCGCAATCGCCTCCCCAACCGCTTCAACCTTCACAGCCGAAAACTTGAACTCCGGGATCTTGCCATATGGGTCCACCGCCGGATTGGTCAGGATATTCGCCGCCGCTTCCACGAAAGCGAACGGCAGGAACACCATATCGGGCGACACCGCGCGGTCCATCCGCGCCATGATCTCGATGCTGCCGCGCTTGGTGGTCAGACGCACCAACCCGCCCGGCTCCACCCCCAGCTTGCGCAAGGTGCTGGGATGCAATGAACAATTCGCCTCCGGCTCCACCGCATCCAGGACACTGGCCCGCCGGGTCATCGACCCGGTGTGCCAATGCTCCAGCTGCCGACCCGTGGTCAGGATCATCGGGTATTCGGCATCCGGCACATCATCGGGTGCTATGATCGACGCAGGCGTGAACCGCGCGCGCCCATCAGGACGCGGGAAGCCATCGGCAAACACAATCGCCTGCCCGGGATCCTCCGGGCTGAGCGACGGATAGGTCACCGCGTTCTCATTCTCCAACCGCTCCCAGGTGATGTTGTCGAGCGATTTCATGTTGCGCTTCATCTCCGCAAACACATCCGCCGGACCCTGGTACGACCAATCGAGCCCCAGCCGTTTGGCCAGTTCCACCTCGATCCACCAATCCTCTTTCGCCTCACCGGGTGGCGGGACGGCGGGTCGCCCCATCTGCACCTGACGGTTGGTGTTGGTCACCGTTCCCGACTTCTCCGCAAAGGCCGACGCGGGCAGGATCACATCCGCATAGTTCGCGGTCTCCGTGATGAAAATATCCTGCACCACCAGATGATCGAGCTTCGCAAGCGCGTCCCGTGCATGTTCCACATCCGGGTCCGACATCGCCGGGTTTTCACCCAGCACATACATCGCCTTGATGGAGCCTGCATGGACGGCATCCATGATTTCCGTGACCGTCAGACCCTTCTCGGCAGAGAAATCATTCGACCCCCACACATCCGTGAAGGCGGATCGCACGCCATCATCCATCACCGACTGATAGTCGGGCAGGAACATCGGGATAAGTCCCGCATCCGACGCGCCCTGCACGTTGTTCTGCCCGCGTAGCGGATGGAGCCCCGCACCCGGTCGTCCGACCTGTCCCGTCATCAGGGCAAGCGAAATAAGACACCGCGAATTATCCGTTCCGTGGATGTGCTGGCTGACACCCATCCCCCAAAAAATCATCGCCGCATTGGCCCCCGCAAAGGTCCGTGCCACATCGCGCAGGGTTTCCGCGTCAATTCCGCAAACCTCAGCCATTTTCTCCGGCGTGAAATCCTTCAGATGCGCTTTCTCGGCGTCCCAGTTCTCGGTATAGGCCTCGATATATTGCTGATCGTACAGCCCTTCCTCCACGATCACATGCATGATCGCATTCAGCGTCGACACATCCGTGCCGGGACGGAATTGCAGCATATGGCTTGAGAACCGCTTCAATGCCTGCCCCCGCGGGTCCATCACGATAAGCTTGCCGCCACGCTTGGTGAACTGCTTGAAATAGGTCGCGGCCACGGGATGGTTCTCGATCGGGTTACATCCAATCGCAATCGCCACATCGGCGTTCTCGATCTCATTGAACGTCGCCGTGACCGCTCCCGAACCGACGTTCTCCATCAGCGCCGCAACCGAAGACGCATGACACAGCCGCGTGCAGTGATCGACGTTGTTGTGCCCAAACCCCTGCCGGATCATCTTCTGAAACAGGTAGGCTTCTTCATTCGTACACTTGGCCGATCCGAAACCCGCCACCTCACGCCCGCGCCCCTTCATACCGGCGGCGGCGAAATCCAGTGCCTCATCCCAGGTCGCTTCGCGGAAATGCGTCTGCCAATTGCCGGGATCGACGTTCAGCCCCTTCGCGGGCGCGTCATCACGGCGGATCAGCGGCTTGGTCAGACGGTGGTCGTGGTGGATGTAATCAAACCCAAACCGCCCCTTTACACACAACCGCCCCTCGTTCGCCGGCCCATTGATCCCCTCAACGTACTTAACCTTACCGTCCTTCACCTTGAGGCTGATCTGGCAGCCCACGCCGCAGAACGGGCAGATGCTCTCGACCTCGTCGTCGAAATCCGCTGAATCACCTACCTGTGCGTCGTCCAGAACTGTCGCAGGCATCAGCGCCCCGGTCGGACAGGCCTGCACACATTCACCGCAGGCCACGCAGGTACTGTCCCCCATGGGGTCCGCCATATCGAACGTCGGATAGCTGTCGTGCCCGCGCCCGGCCATGCCGATCACGTCGTTGACCTGCACCTCTCGACAGGCCCGCACACACAGCCCGCACTGGATACAGGCATCCAGGTTGACGCGCATCGCGACATGGCTGTCGTCCAGCAGCGGAATGCGCCCGTTTTCCAGCTTGGGGAAACGGCTGGCGTCCACGCCATTCTCCACGGCCATATCCCACAAATGACTGGATTTATCACGGGCGACCTCCTGCGGCGGCTGATCTGCCAGCAACAACTCCATCACCATCTTGCGGGCGCTTTCCGCCCGCGCGGTATCGGTCTTGATCACCATGCCATCCGCCACATCGCGGATGCAGGACGCCACCAGCGTGCGCTCCCCCTCCACTTCGACCATGCAGGCCCTGCAATTGCCGTCCGGGCGATACCCGGGCGCGGGCTTGTGACACAGGTGCGGAATCTTCAAGCCGCGACCATGGGACACTTCCCAGATCGTCTGGCCTGCCTCAACCTCGATATCCTCACCGTTCAAGGTGATCCGGATCATGTCTGACATCAGTGCCTCCCGCGTCCAACCTTAACACAGATAGCGGGATTCCACCCTCTGCAGGAGGGTCAATCCCGACACCCTGCCAGAGTTTTGCGCCAAGCACGTTTCCGATAGGGGTCAGACCGTGCAGATGCCGCACGATTAATTCCGCCACGTGGCCTTTTCTCCCCCTGCCTCCTCCCCTATCAAAGCCCCCAAAGGAGCGTCCCATGTCCCACATCACGCTGATCCGCCACGGCCAGGCCAATTCCACCGCGACGGATGAGAAAAGCTATGACAAGCTCAGCCCGCTGGGCCACGAGCAAGCCGGTTGGCTGGGGGAGTACCTGCGCGACACGGAAACCCACCACACCCGGCTTTTTACCGGCACGTTAATCCGGCATGTCGAAACCGCCGAAGGCATGGCCACAGGGCTTGACGCCACCCGCGACGCGCGGCTGAACGAGCTGGAATATTTCACCCTTGCCACCCTGATGGAGGAACAGCACGGCATTGCTTTCCCATCCGAACAGGGGGCATTTACCACCCATCTGCCCACCGTGTTTGACTACTGGAAAGCCGGAAAGATCGAAGCCGCACCGGAGACATGGGATGAATTCCACACCCGCGTTTCAGATGCATTGGCGGAAATCGCCAGCGGATCCGGCCCGGCGCTTGTGGTCACCTCGGGCGGGTTGATTGCCATGGCCATGGCACAGGCCATGGGCCTTGCGATCCCGGCACAAGCCCGACTTGCCCTCGGCATTATGCACACCTCGATGCACCGTCTGTTCCCGATCGGCGGGCATTGGTCCCCGGTCCTTTACAACGCCGTCCCACATCTGGACACGCCCCACCGCCGCGCGGCACAAACCCATATCTGAGGAAGCCATGTCATGCTGAAGCTCTTCTACGCAAAAGGCACCATTTCAATCGCCGTCGCCATCGGGTTGGAAGAAGCAGGGCTTTCCTATGAAGCAACGCGCGTGGATTTCAGCACGGCAGAGCAGACCAAACCCGATTATCTGGCGATCAACCCCAAGGGCCGCGTACCCGCCTTGATCACCGACAACGGCACTGTGCTGACCGAAACCGGCGCCCTGCTGGACTACATCGCCACCTGTGCACCGAATGCTGGCCTGATCCCCACCGATGCCGAAGACGCCGCCCACATGCGCAGCGTGATGTATTACCTCGCCTCCACCATGCACGTGGCCCACGCCCACAAGATGCGTGGCAGCCGCTGGGCGGACCAGCAAGCCAGCTTCGATGACATGGCAGCGAAGGTCCCGGCAAACATGACCGACTGCGCGGCTTATGTCGAAGCGGAATGCCTGCGCGGCGACTACGCCTGTGGCACGCAGTTCACCCTTGCCGACCCCTATCTTTTCATCGTCTGCAACTGGCTCGAAGGCGACGGTGTCACAGTGCCGGACTTCCCTGCCATTCAGGCCTATCTGACCCGGATGGAGGCCCGTCCAAGCGTCCAGGCTATGCGTGCGCGCGACATGCTCTAGCGTTCGGCGGTTGAGGGCATTGTCCGATGCGGCCAAATTTGCGCGTCAGGACGACCACCGGTCTCGGTCGCCCTGATCGAATTCTCTCAAGGGTCAATTGTTGGCGGTCAAGGGATCGATGATTTGCCCGATCTCAGTGATCCTGGATACAGGAATACCGCTGAGCTCAGCGTGCTTTGCAATCTCGTCCTCGCTTTCGGAAAGATAGACGCAAAAGGTCTTTTCGCCGGCAACATAGGAGTGTTGCCACTGAATGGACGGGCCGATCGTCGTCAGCGCCTGGTTCGACGCACGTGCCGCGCCGCAAAGCTCTGTCAATGAGAATTCCCCGATTCCAGGAATATCCCGCTCGATCATGAAGCGCTTCATTGTGGTCTCCTTCGATGTGATTGATGGAATGATCAAAGGGTACATGACAGGCTGGCTCCCCGGAAATTCAATTTTCTTTAGCCAAGAAAAGGTGACCTTCGGGAAAAATATGGAATCCTTCGCGAAGTAAAGATAACCTTTATTAATGACGTCTGTGACGCACCTTAAATCACTCCAAGCGCTTGAGCTTGCCATCCGTGAAGGGTCGTTGACCAAGGCGGCTGCCCGGTTGGGTATCACCCCCGCTGCGGTGGGCCAGCGCATTCGAACGCTCGAAGACTACCTGGGAACTGAACTGTTGCTGCGGGGTCGATCCGGACTAAAGCCGACCCCCGAACTTCAGCTTGCGATCGCTGATCTCCGCACTGCCTTTGATGCGCTGGAGCGCGCGACAAACACACTCGATTTTCAGAGGGTAGGCGAAATACACATCGTTGCAGACCCGGATTGGGCGGATCAATGGCTCGCACCACGCCTCCCGGCGTTCCGTGCAGAGCACCCGAATATCCTGTTCTGCATCAACGGCGACGGCGATGTGCCGCTTCGTATCGGATCGCCCGATTTGCGTATCCTGTTGGACGACGGGCAAGGAACCGCGTTGTTCAGGGACGTGCTTGTTCCTGTCACCGGCCCCGACAATCCGCGCCGACTGGCGGCACAGGACGCCGAACATATGATGGAGGGGATGCCCCTGCTCCATCTCAAGCGACAGCGCGACGAAAAAGATTACCCCGGATGGGTGGATTGGTTCGATGCCTTTGGCCACCGCGCGCGCGGCACTGACCGTGGCATTCATTACCCTCAGGCAAAGCTTGCGCTGGAGGCCGCTCGACAAGACGTCGGGTTCTTCCTGTGCGGTCTTTCACTTGTGCTGCGGGATCTGGACAAAGGCACGATCTTGCTGCCGTTTCCGATCTCACAAAATATCCCCGCGCCACATCCCTATCGGCTCAGCATGCGGGCGGGGGTGGAAAATCGGCCGCAAGTTCAGCGGTTTATCAATTGGCTGGAAGCCGAAGCACAACAGACCCGGACAAGGATTGAGGCGCTTCTGCGTTGACCCGGTCAATGTCCGACCTGCGGTACGCAGATCAGCCCAGTACGCCCAAACCCGAAGGCAGACAGATCAACTCAAGAAAAGATCCGGAAATACAGCCAATCCGGCAGGAACTGGCTGAGCCTGAACACCATGGAGAACAGCCATGGGAAGCTCTTCTTGAATTTGTCCGTCCCCATGTGTTCGATCACTTCGCGCGCTGCATCTTCGGGCGACATGATGAAGGGCATGGTGAAATCGTTCTTCTCGGTCAACTGAGTTTTGATGAAGCCCGGATTGATCACCTGCACATCCACACCGGTCTTTCGCAGATCCGCATACATGCACTCCGCCAGCGACATGGTCGCCGCCTTCGAAGCCGTGTACCCGATGGAACCGGGAAGCCCTCTGAATCCCGTCAGGCTGGACGTGATCACGATGTGACCCTTGTCGCGCGCCACCATGCCGGGGACCACCTGCCCCATCACCCGAACCAGCCCGGTGAAATTGATGTCCGCCATGGCAGTGGCCTTTGCTGCGTCCCACTCCTTGGCCCCGAACGGCCAGTAAACGCCTGCCAGAAAGACCACGCCATCCACGTCGCCCACAGCCTTGGCCGCGGCTTCGACACTTTCATCATCGGCCACGTCGATGGTCTGCACCGATGCCTTGCCCGGCAGGTCGTCCACCAGTGACTGAAGTTTGTCTTCGGACCTGGCGGACACGATCACCTCCGCGCCAGCGCGGCTCAGCTTGTGAGCCAGCGCCGCACCCAACCCGTCGCTGGCACCGACCAGCCAATACCTTTTACCCTGCCAATTACGCATTAAGCACCCTTTGGTCTGATTGTTGCTACCAGTTCTGCGACCTTGATCCCGAACTTGCGGAACTGGCTGCGGTTCACGATCACACCGCCGGGCGTCAGATACATCCAGTCAACCGTGTTCAGCGTGTGCCCGCCCGTTTCTTCCGGCAGGCGGATCGCGTAGCGCATCAGGGCCGCAGGCCCTGCCAGTGTTCCATGACCACCCTTCACCACATCTGCGGCAAGGGTTTCGAACGTGCTGTCTTCTTTCAGACGGATCGTCCATTGCCGTTGTTGCGTGGTCCCGTCGTTGAAGCGAAAGAGCTCATCCATAACGGCAACGTCGCCGTCCCATGTGATGCGGAAATCGGCGACGAAGGTACTTGTCACACGGCCCAATGGACCAAAGATGACACCGTCGCACACCATGTCCCCGTTAAGGTGGGTTTGCAGATCGAAGGTCGGGGATCCGTCATCGTAATCAGCAGGGGTCTGGCCATGGAACGCCGCATAGCGCCTGCGCAGCAGAACGGAGGAGAAGGCCAGCACCACACCAACAAAAACCAAAAGGAACGTTTCCATCACACTTCCTCAACAATTGATACACGCGCAAGCAGTGCAATCGCGCACAGTTTCAGGACACAGGGGACACCGGCGTACAGCAGGATCAACATGCGGATCGCCTCGGGTGGGCTTTCCGTGCCGTCTGTCTGCAAGCCTGCGCCCTCAAGCACAGGAAGTAGGACAACAGCGGCCAATGCCAACGTGAACTTTGATACGAACGACCAAAGTCCGAACCCCTCTGCCGCCGACGGGCTGATTTTCGCCATGCGCGTGGCAAACATCGCAGGTAGCAGCGTCAGGTCCGCCCCCAGCACCGCACCTGAGGCAAGGCACACAAGCGCAAACAGCAACACATCACCCGGCCCGAGAAACAGCGCCCCGCCGAAGGCGACAATGCCCAGCACCATCGCCAGCAGCAACACCCGTTTGCCGCCAAACCGTTCCGCCAGCATGCTCCAGAACGGGGCCGCGGCAGCGGCTGACAGGAAGAACAGCAGCAAAAGCGGCCCTTCCCATCCCGGCGCTTCCAACGCGCGTTCCACATAAAACAGGAACAGGGTCGAACTGACGGCGACAGGGGCCGCATTCAGCAACGCGACCAGCAGCAAGCGCCGCGCCACGGCATCCTTGAGCACGGTCGCAAAACCCGTTGACGCTGGCAGGTCTGCCGCCCGCCATTCATCCGACATCGCCAGCACAGCAAAAAGGGCAAGCAGCGCAAAGCCCACTGCGAAACCGGCAAATGGTGCATCCAGCCAGACACCCAGCATAACCGGCGCCACGGAAGCCGCACAAACGCCAAGCAACGCCCCCGTCTCGCGCCAGCGGGCCAACATCAGGTGGCCTTGTCCCGCGATGGCGTCAGCCTTGGCGACACCCTGGGCATAGAAACAGATCGTCAGAAAGCTGAAGCCAGAGAACACAAGTGTCAGCATCCCGGCGAACCAAAGGACCGGCGCGACCGGGGGTGCCACTGCAAAAAGCCCCATCATCGCCAGCGCCATCATGCCGGCGCCCACGGCAACGGCAATCCCGCGCCGGTGGCGCAGCCGCTCCGACAATTTGCCCAACAGCGGATCCTGCACCACGTCCAGAAGACGAAGCACAAACAGAACCGTCCCAAGGGCCGCAAGGGACACGCCGTATTGATCGACATAGAATTTCGGCGCGTGGATATAGATCGGCAGCCCGGCGGCCGACAACAATGCCGCAAATAGCGCGTAGGAGGGCAAGCGCTGCGCCCGTGCTGAGATCAACGGCTGACCTCTTGCTCGGGCGGCTCGGGCCGGGACCGGAACGGCGCGCGCTTGAACCAAAGCTTTACCGCCTGCCAGTGGATCAGGAACAAGACGCGCCGCGCCCCGAATGGCCTGCGCCACATGGCTTGCAGGATACCCCGGTTGGTAAGCGGCTTGCGTGGCCCTTCCAGCGTGGCGATCAGCCCGCCATTGCCCGCAGTATAATCAATCCAAATGCCGATCTTGTCCGGACGAATGTCAAAGCGGAATGTATACCCGCCCTCTACCGGTTGAAACGGAGAGACATGGAAAATCTTGTCGGCCTGCAAATGGTCGCTGGGCTGGATCGGGCGCAAATCATCGTGATGACACAGATAGCAATGCCTGTCCCCGAAGGTATTGCTGACTTCAGCGATCACGCAGATCAGATCACCGGCCGCATCACTGCACAACCAGAAACTGACCGGGTTGAATACATGTCCCAGAACCCGCGGCTGGGTCAGCAACTCAATCCGGTCAATGCCCGCGATACCGTGCGTTTCCAGCACCGCCCGGGCCCAACGTGCCCCTGTCCCGGTCTTCGGCGCACCGCCATGATCCCGGTCCTGAACTGATGTCAGCCCTGCCCGGTTCCGGCCAAACAGACCCGGTGTTCGCAGCGTGGCCTCCGCATCGAAAAGCACGTAGTCGATGGAATAGCGAAACGCGTTGTCCACGGCCCCTTTGCGGCCATGGAACGTATGCCCCGCGATATGATCGACGCTGTGGATCACTCAGCCGCCAGCGGCACGGCGCGTGACACACGCAGCGCTTCAACCACATTCACGGCACTGCGCAACCCGTCTTCATGAAACCCATGCCCCATCCAAGCGCCGCAGAACCACGTGTTGCGACCGCCGTTGAAGGCGGCAATCTTTTCCTGAGCCGCAAGGGCAGCCAAATCGTAGACCGGATGGCGCAGCGTGACCTGATCATAAATCAGCTCCTCGCGGATCTGGCGCTTGGTGTTAAGGGTCACGAAATGCGGATCATCCATCGGGATGGGCTGCAATGAATTCATCCAATAGGTCAGGTCAATACGTTCGCTCTGGGCGGCCTTGTCTTCCGTATAGACCCAACTGGCCCAGGTGGAGCGGCGTTTGGGCATGATGCTTGCATCGGCGTGCAGAACAATATCGTTGGGCTGGTACTTGATGGCACCCAGTGCAGCGCTTTCTTGAGCGTCGGCATCGCTGAGCATCTTCAGCGTGTCATCCGAATGCGTGGCAAACACCACCTCGTCGAAGGCTTCCCAGTCGCCGCCATGTGTGCGCACTTCCACGCCAAGACCAGTGCGGCGGACGCCCGCGATTGTTGCGTTCAGGCGCACATCGACGCCCTGCCCCAGCATCGCCGCTTCCAACCGCGATACATATGCCTGCGAACCGCCCTGCACCGTGTACCATTGATGCTGCCCGGAATAGGCAAGCAGTGCGTGGTTCTCGAAAAAGGAAATCATCGCATGCGCGGGGAAGTCCATGATCTTTTCCGTCGGCGTGGACCAGATCGCACCCGACAGCGGCGTCAGATAATATTTGCGAAAATACGACCCCATCCCGAGGTGGTTCAGGAACTGACCGATCGTCATGTCCCGGTCATCTGCATGGCGCAGGGCGTTCTTGTTGAACTTCACGATATCGCGCAACATCGCCAGAAACCGCGGATTCGCCAGATTGCGCCGCTGCGCGAAGATGGCATTGAGACTGGTCAGCGCATATTCCATGCGCCCACCATCGATGGATGCACCAAAGCTCATGTTCGATTTGACCACTGGCACGTCCAGTTTTTTGAACAGCGCCGCAAGATGGGGATAGTTCGCATAGTTGAAGACGATGAACCCGGTATCGACGGGCTGATCGCCATTCTTGCCCGCAACAACCGTCCGCGCATGTCCGCCCAGACGCGCGCCCGCTTCGAACAGGGTCACGTGATCGGTGTCGGCCAGCATGTGCGCGGCCCCCATCCCTGAGATACCCGCCCCGATAACGGCGATCTTGCGAGGCGGCAGCGCATTGGGACGCGTCCCAACGACGGGTTCTTCAAAAGACATGTTTGGTGGTTTCCTGTGGTCGATTGTTATTGCAACGGATACGCAAGGCGTCCGGGATTGGATGCAAAAGAGTGACAAAGATTTTTTTGACCCACCTATGATCCAACGCGGCACTTGTCCCGTAGAATGAGTATGCTAGCTCAATCATCAGTGATGGAAACCCCTGCGCAGGCCGAAGTCGACTTCGGCGCGGCGTTGATCTGTCTGCAAACGCAGGGAACAGCAGGGAAGGTACGAGTGGGCGACAGCAAGACCCGCGATGAACCCAATTGGGTGCACCTGATGGTGCGTGTTCGCGATCATCGTGATCGCGCTGCCTTTGCTGAACTGTTCACCCATTTTGCGCCCCGCATTAAAGGTTTTCTTATCAAATCCGGCGCAGACGCCACCATGGCGGAGGAATGTGCGCAGGAGGTGCTGACGACCCTGTGGAACAAGGCCGGTCAGTTTGATCCGACCCGCGCATCTGTTGCCACATGGATCTTCACCATCGCCCGCAACCGGCGCATCGACATGCTGCGCCGCCAGCGTCGGCCCGAACCCGAAGACTTGCCGTGGGGCCCCGAACCCGAACCTGACCAGGCCGATGTCATCGCCCTGCAACAGGAAAGCGAAAACCTCAGTGCCGCTCTCGCCAAGCTGCCTGACGCCCAGCGCGACCTGATCGAGAAAGCCTACTTTGGCGATCTCAGCCAATCGGAAATCGCGCGTATCACCGGTCTGCCACTTGGCACGATCAAATCCAGGATCCGGCTCGCGCTCGACCGCCTGCGCCACGCCATGCAATGATGTGAATAGGGACAATGACGATTAAACATCATCCGACAGAGGCCACTCTTATGGCCTACGCAACAGGCAACCTGCCTGAAGCGTTCAATCTTATTATCGCGACCCATGTCTCCCTTTGTGACGAGTGCCGCGCAGTTGTCGAAAGCTGCGATGCCGTTGGCGGCAGCCTGCTGGAGGAAACCGGCGCCGTGCCGATGTGTGCCGAAAGTCTTGAGCGGGCGCTGGCCGCACTGGACCTGCCACCGCCACCGCGTGCGAAACCCACGCCCGGCGTACTGCCGGCACCCTTGCAGGCATACGTCGGCGGCGATCTGGACGCAGTGCATTGGCGCCCCATCGGCATGGGCGTAAAGCAGGCGATCCTGCCCACGTCACCCGATGCCAGCGCCCGCCTGCTGCACATTCCCGCAGGCGTGGCGATCCCCGATCACAGTCACCATGGCAATGAGCTCACGCTCGTGCTGCAAGGTGCCTTCGCGGACGAGGAAGACCGGTTCGCACGCGGCGACCTAGAGGTGGCCGATGGCGATGTCACGCACACTCCCAAGGCAGATCCGAACGAAGATTGCATCTGCCTTGCCGTCACGGATGCCCCGCTCAATTTCAAGGGCTGGTTGCCCCGGGTCGTACAGCGGTTCGTGAACATCTGACTGAAATCAGCCCTCCAGCCCGCAGTCTGAACGGGCTGGAAGGTGACGTCTTGCACCATGAACGGGCGGGCTAACCCTTTGGCCGTTCCAGCGGCACAACAGAAGGCGTCGCTTTTTCCTGCTCAATCTCTTCGAAATCGAAATTGTGCAGTCGGCCCGCCCGCTTGGCCGATTTCTCCGCGCTGATCAGGATATCATCCACATCCTTGCGCGCCTGATTGAAATGGGTGTCCAACTTGCCAACCCGCGTCACCAGCCGCTCCACATCCGCGTGCAACAAGCCCAGTTCGCGGCGAATGGCCCCGGCCTGCTCCCGCATCCGCGCATCCTTGAGAATGGCGCGCATGGTGTTCAACGTCGCCATGCAGGTCGTGGGTGACACGATCCAGACCCGCTTTTCGAACCCATAGCGCGTCAACTCACCAAAATTCGCGTGCAACTCGGCATAGACCGCCTCTGACGGCAGGAACATCAGTGCCCCATCCGCCGTCTCTCCCTCGATGATGTAGCGCTCCGAAATATCATCTATATGCTTGCGCACCGCGACCTTCATCGCGCGCACAGCTTCCTTCAGCGCAAAATCATTCTCCGCTGCCCGCAGCGCCTCATAGGCCTCCAGCGGAAACTTGCTGTCGATCACGATGGGCCCGGGAGGGTTCGGTAAATGCACCAGACAATCGGGCCGCTTGCCGTTGCTCAATGTCGCCTGCAACGCATAGCTGTCTGCGGGCAGCGCCTTGCTGACGATATCGCGCAACTGGATCTCCCCAAAGCTACCGCGCGTCTGCTTGTTGCTCAGGATGTCCTGCAAGCTCAGCACATCGCCGCTTAACTTGGTGATGTTGTCCTGCGCCTTGTCGATGGCCGCCAGCCGTTCCTGCAACTGCGTCAGGCTGGTGGTGGTCTGCTTCGCCGAGCCATGCAGCGTCTGGTTCATCCGTTCCTGCATCTCCACCAAAGCCCGCTGGGACCTTGCGGCATTCTCCGCCAACCGCTCCTGCATCTGCAATTGCACGGTGTTCAGCCGCGTCTCCACGGTCTGGATCATCTGCGCCTGCGCATTGGCCTGCGTATCGGACACGGTCTGCAAACCGCCCTGCAAGCGTTCCTGCGACGCCCCCAACTGCTGCACATGCCCACCCAGCATCTGCAATTGCTGTCCCAGCGGTGCCGCCATCCGCGCCGACCGCCCTGCCGCGCGCACCGCGACGATCAGCAACACCAGGATCAGCAAAACCACCGCTGCGCCGACAAGGGCGGCAATCACACGCGGATCATCCCACTGGTATACAACGCCTGCTATTTCCATCACGTCCGCCCAAACAGCCGTTCGATATCGGCCAGTTTCAATTCCACATAGGTGGGCCGCCCATGGTTGCACTGCCCCGAATGCGGTGTCGCCTCCATCTCGCGCAAGAGCGCGTTCATCTCCTCGCCCCGCATCCAGCGCCCCGACCGGATCGACCCATGACACGCCACCCGGCTCAGGATCGCCTCGATCCGCGCTTGCACCAACGTGCTGTCATTCTGATCGGCCAACTCATCCAGAATATCCAGGATCATCGCTTTCGCATCGACTTGCCCCAGGACCGCCGGCGTCTCCCGCACCGCAATCGCACCACCGCCAAAGGCTTCGATCCCCAACCCGAATTGCGCAAAGGCTTCCTGCATCTCCAACAGCCGCGCGCAATCGCCTGCCGACAACTCCACAATTTCCGGGATCAGCAGCGCCTGCGCCGCGACCCCATTCTCCGCCATCTGGCGTTTCAGCTTTTCATAAACCAACCGCTCATGCGCGGCGTGCTGGTCCACAATCACCATTCCCGTCGCCGTTTGCGCGATAATGTAATTCTCATGCACCTGCCCCCGCGCGGTGCCCAGCGGATAGTCGGGCTCCGGCGCTTGCGCCGTCACGTCTGGCGCGGGGGTTTCCACCCGCCCCCAAACGCCGCGCGTCTCCGCAAACCCCGGTGCCTGCGCCTGATACGCGGCAGTGCGTGCGCCAAGCGACGGCCGGTCCATCTGATAGACCCGCGCCTCTACCGGCTCCGCCTGCATCGCGCCCAGCGTCGCATCCGCCACTGTGGTCGACGCCCGATGCCCCGCCTCTGCCAGCGCATGGCGCAACGCCGAAACGATCAGCCCCCGCGCCAGACCGGGATCGCGGAACCGCACTTCGGATTTCGCCGGGTGCACGTTCACATCCACCAGCGTCGGATCACAATCCACGAACAACGCAGCCGCCGGATGCCTGTCCCGGCTCAGAAAATCGAAATACGCGCCGCGCAACGCGCCTGTCAGCATCTTGTCCTTCACAGGCCGTCCGTTGACGAACAGGAACTGTGCCACCGCCGCGCCCCGTGAATAGGTCGGCAATGCCGCAAACCCGGTCAGATGCAGCCCCTCACGCTGCGCATCAATGGCCAGCGCATTATCTGTAAACTCCCGTCCCAGCACATCCGCCAACCGCCCCTGCAACGCCTCGAACAGATCGCCCTGTGCGGCACCGACGCGAAACACCTCGCGCCCCGCACCATCACCAGACACGTCGCGCAGCGTGAACTGCACGAACGGCTCCGCCATCGCCAATCGCTTGACCACATCGCCAATCGCCTGCGCCTCTGCCCGATCCGTGCGCATGAACTTGAGCCGCGCAGGCGTGGCAAAGAACAGATCCCGCAGGGTCACGACCGTGCCGCTGTTCAGCGCGGCCGGGCGCACTGGCGCCATCTTGCTGCCGCTGACCCGGATTTCGGCCGCCTCAAACCCCTCTGCCCGACTGACGATGCTCAACCGCCCCACCGCCCCAAGGGAGGGTAGCGCCTCTCCCCGAAAGCCGAAAGTGTGGATGTTCAGCAGGTCCGACCCGTCAATCTTCGACGTCGCATGACGCGACAAAGCCAGTGGCAAGTCGTCAGGCGGAATGCCACATCCATCATCCGTCACACGGATCAACGTCTTCCCGCCATCCGCATATTCCACTGTGATCCGGCGGGCGCCCGCGTCTACCGCATTCTCCACCAGTTCCTTCACAGCCGACGCAGGCCGTTCGACGACTTCGCCTGCGGCAATGCGGTTGATCGCCGCCTCGTCCAGTTGCCTGATCTGGGGCCGGTCTGTGGATATGTTGCGGTTGGGATGTGCCATGCCGCAAGACCTAGCATGGTTGCCCGCGATTCTGCCAGTGCTGCGAACAGGTCTGCGCGGTAAAACGGGCCGCCCCCGAGGGAGGGACGACCCGATATGACTGACTACTGCACCGCCGGTTATTATTGCTTTCGGACAAAGGCCAGTCGCGGGGAAATCCGGCGACGCCTCAAAGACTGGCATCTGGCCGACCTTGAACACACCCCGCTATCCCCCGGGGTGCATCCTCTGCTCGACAGGTTAGGCGAATGCGCCGTCCTGGCCGTTATTTGTTAAACCCGTATACACAGCGGATGATTCGCAGGTCAAAGAGAAAACGAATCGGTTGGGTGAAAAAGTGCGAATCGGGCGAATCGCCGGCCTGCTGTGCCCTAAAACGACTGATTTCGCCGCTCCGCAGCAGCCTCCACCATGACGCTAGAAGCGCACCTCGAAACAGGCACCATTGTCACCGGGGACGTAAACCACCTGTCCTCCATGCGCACCAACAAGCGCTTGCACGATGCTGAGCCCCATACCGGTGCCACCCTGATCCCGCGTTGTGGTAAAGAACGGATCAAACAACCGGTCCCGGTCACCCGGCGCCACACCTTGGCCGTTGTCCTGAACGCGCAAGGCATTTCTTTCCCAGGCAAGATCCAATTGCCCCGCACCATGGGTGACCGCATTCTGTGCGAATTGCTGAAGCACCGCGTGAAGATCGCCACGTGGCATCGGCACCGTCCCATCCTGCGATATGCGCACCTCGATACCTTCCAGCGCTGGCGCCACATCCGACAGGCGCACCACACCACCCGACCGCGCCAGCCCGGCCGCCGCATGGGCACGCAAATCCGCCAGCAAATGTTCCATTCGCTCAGCCGCCTGCGCGATGGTACGCGCCAGATCGGTGCGGTCTTGCGGCGTCACATCCCCCTGCAACAATTCCGCAGCGCCAGCGATGGCCGTCAGGGGCGATTTCAACTCATGGGTCACATGTCCCGCATAGGCCCGCAGGCCAGTCGCGCGGTTGTGCAGCGTCGTGCCCATGTCGATCACGCTCTGCCCCAGTTGAGAGAATTCCGGCGTGCCGAAATGCGCCGGCAGCGGTGCGTCAAGCCGCCCTGCCTTCATCGCGCGGGCATGGGCGGTCAACGCATAGACAGGCCGCAGCACCAACCGCCACAGCAAGAAGCCAAGGATCACCGTGGAGACAACCGCCATCCAACCGATCAGCCAAGCCGTCTCCGCCCAGCCCAGCACATTGCCCGCCACCCGGAAATAGGCGATGCCGACCAAAGGCACGCCCAGCACGCCCGCCAGCGTGCCACCCACCACCAAAGCGAGCGGCGGACGCCATTTGCGTCTTACGCGGGGCTGCATGGCCCCATCCGGATGCCCACGCCATGAACAGTTTCAATCGCTTCCGCACAGCCCGCCTTGGCCAGTTTCGCACGCAGGTTCCGCAAATGACTGTCCAGCGTGCGGTCCGACACGTCCATACCAAGGCCATAGACCGCATCCACCAACGCAGGCCGTGCAATCACCTGATCAGGTCGCGCCATCAGTTGCGCCAGTATTCCCATTTCCCGTGCAGTCAGCGGCACGGAGGTCTCCACCACCAGACAGGCATGGCGCGCGGTATCCAGCCGCAGGACACCACGCTGCTGCACTGAACCCGCACTTTGCGGGACCCCACGTTTCAGGATGGCCTTGATCCGCGCCACCAACTCGCGGGGCGAAAACGGTTTGGTCACGTAATCATCGCCGCCCAATTCAAATCCCAGGATGCGGTCAATCTCCTCGTCTCTTGCGGTCAGGAACAACACCGGCGTCTGGTCACTAACCCGCAGCGCGCGGCACACCTCAAGCCCGTCGCGCGCGGGCAGGCCAATGTCCAGCACGATCAGATCGAACCGGCCGGAACGCGCCTTGCTCAACCCTTCTTCCCCGTCGCCCGCCTCTTCAACCGTCATGCCCGCCTGCCGTAAGGCAATGCGCAGCACCGACCGGATCTGCGGGTCGTCGTCTACAATCAGGATCTGCGGCGTCATTGGAAAGTCCCGGTCTGGATGGCGTTCAGGCTATGGCGCGCGCGCCAATTGCGAAAGCCCCATTCGCGCCAGTCCTGCGGCATGTCGACCGCAGCGGGCCAGCGGCACAGCGTCGTCTCCCGCTGCGCATCATAGGCTGCAATCACCGGCTGCGCCCCATCCGCAAGCTGGCACAGATAACGGGTGTCATGCCGCACATCATGGCTCAGGTTATAGGCTGCGATCGCCGCATCAAAGCTGACCCAGGCGCAGACGTACAGTACCCCGGCCCCCAGCGCGCCCAGCCGCACCAGCAGCCAGCGGTTGCCGTATCCCGCGCAGACCTGCCACAGGATCATGACCAGCCCCGTAGCAACCAACCCCATCCAGATTGCCGCCGCCAGCCTGAGCCGCGTCAGCCCGTAGACCTCGACATAGAGCGACAAGCGCACTTCCGAACTGATCACCAGCGCCACGTTCTGCGCCACCCAAAGCATCAGGAGCGCGCGCAGCACCGGCGCGCCGGCGACCCAGCGCTGGCACATCAGCGCAAACGCCCCGGCCAACAACGCCGTGATGACCAGCGGATAAGCCCCCCTGTGGGCGTATTCCGCATAGGTGATCCCCGCAGGCAGGCCGACACCGCCGTAAAGATACACCATGTCCATCAGCGTCTGCACCGCAAAGACCGTGTTGAACACCACCAGCGCCCGCGCGGTGGAAGCCGGATTGATCAACCCCTCGCGCGCGGGCCCCTGAACCCGCGCGACCTTTGACATCCCGCCGCGCAGTTGCTCCCGCATCCGCGTCACCGACAGGACGGACCAGATCACCGGCACCAACAGCAGCCAGAACACGACGCGCCCGGCCTCCGGAAGCGCAGGCTCAAAAAGCGTCAGATGCTCCAGCCAGGTGACGGCAACTGGGTTGGCAACCAGCAGCAGCAAAACGAAAAGACCACCCAAGCCCAACGGCACAAGCCATCCCCGCACAAGGCCGGAAAGTTGCAGATCAATGCCCTGCTGGGACCAGCACCTGAGCGGACCGAAAAGATCCCGCAGGCCTTGCGCAATCCCCACGGGCCACAATCGCAGCGCCGCATGCCCCAACGCGCGGCGCCGTATCCCTGCAATCATGACAAGCACCACCGAAAGCCCGACCACCGCGATCAGCATCGACAAGGGCTGCACCAATTCCACCAGCGGCATCAGCGCCAAAAACGTGCCGCCCGCAACCCGCGCACCCAACCGGCGGCCAACCCCCCCCGGTTTCAGCGCGACAGCACCCAGCACCAACGCCGCGCAGAATACCGCGAGCGAGATCCCCGGCATCACCTGCCAGACAAGCACGTCCCCAAGCACGATAAGGGCAACAAGAAGGACCACCTGCGCCGGAGCCCCCCGCGCCCTGCTGTCCTGCGGCGCCTGCGACCGCGGCGCCGTCCGGTCTGCGTTCAACCACCAGCCATCGCGCTGAACCGACGGGGGGACACCCCGGATAAGATATGTCTTCATGCCTGCTCTCTCCTGTTTGTTCATGCCATTGTCTGACAGCCACAGGTGCAGGCAGCGCGGGATAGATGTGCAGAATTCGTGCAGGGCGTATGGGCGCAAAAGGCTGTCGGTGTCCCCGCTTGCACGCCATGAATACGGCGACGCAGGATTACAAAAGGAGGCAGCGACTTTCATGTCAAAGGCTGGCGCTGTGCTGTCATTGGCGTCGCCGCGCACAACCCAGTGTCGGCTTGATCCGATGACCGGGCCCGACCCCCGTCCCATTGCGAAAGATCATGCATCGGTCGGTGGGCAGGCTGCCGTCCAGCTCTATCCAAATGCCCGAAAATTAGGCAACCACACCGCCTTCGCCGAATAAAACGGCAACTTCGGTCGGACGGGAAGGTAATTGCTCCATTCTACTGTCAGCCCACCCCTCCTGGCCCGAATGTGCTCCCCATCTGCAGACAATCACTGGATTTCACCATTTACGCCCTGCGCCCGTCCGATGCGTTTCCAATCGCCAACACGCCACCGCGCGCACGGGGCGAGGTCCGCCTGTCGTCCAAGCATCGCGATGGCCTTTCAGTCATCGGTGATTTGCGGCAATCAGGCTCCCTGAAAGCGCTGTTTCCCAATGTGCACGACCAAGGCCTGCAAGCGGTTCTTGTCAACACTGCGGGCGGCATCACCGGCGGAGACCATTTTTCGGTAGAAGCGAGGGCAGGTGCGGAGACGACGCTGACGCTTACGACGCAAGCTGCTGAACGCGCGTATCAAACCCAATCGGGGCAGACGGGGGAGATAAAGACGCGCCTGACGGTTGAAAGTGGCGCAAGGCTTGTCTGGGTGCCGCAGGAGACGATCCTGTTTGACGGTTGCGCCTTGCAACGCAGACTGACCATGAAGATGGAAAGCAGCGCGCGTTTGCTTTTTGCAGAACCGGTTGTCTTCGGGCGCGCCGCCATGGGCGAGCGGCTGACGCATGGCTTGTTCCGGGATCGGGTCGAATTGTGCCGGGACGGCGCAACCTTCTTTCTGGATGCCACGCAGCTGAAGGATGACATTGCACAACAGCTTGCGAAACCAGCGGTTGCAAACGCGGCTGGCGCGATGGTTCTGCTGGTCTATGTCGCACCGGATGCCGGGACGCAGCTTGCACATCTGCGCACGCTCCTGCCCGAAACCGCCGGTGCCAGCGTGATCGGCGACGACCTGCTGATCATGCGCGCGCTGGCCGCCGACAGCTATGAACTTCGGCAAACTCTGGTTCCGATCCTGACCCACCTGACCGGCGACGCCCTGCCCCGACCCTGGATGATCTGAGATGCAGCTGACACCCCGCGAAAAGGATAAATTGCTCGTGGCGATGGCCGCCGAAGTGGCGCGCAGGCGGCTTGCCCGTGGCGTAAAGCTGAACCATCCCGAAGCGATTGCGCTGATCACCGATGCGGTGGTCGAAGGGGCACGCGACGGGCGCTCCGTGGCCGATATGATGGAGGCCGGGGCGCAGGTCATCACGCGGGGTCAATGTATGGAAGGGGTGCCCGAGATGATCCGCGAAGTTCAGGTCGAAGCGACCTTTCCGGACGGCACAAAGCTTGTCACCGTCCACAATCCAATCCGCTGAGGGGCTGATATGATTCCGGGTGAATTCTTTGTCGCACAAGGCGATCTGGTGCTGAATGAAGGCCAGAAGGCCGTGACACTGATGGTCGCCAACACCGGCGACCGACCGGTGCAGGTCGGTTCACATTACCACTTCGCCGAAGCGAACGCCGCGCTTGAATTCGACAGGGGCGCCGCGCGCGGGATGCGACTGGACATTGCCGCCGGAACTGCAGTGCGGTTTGAGCCGGGGCAAAGGCGCGAAGCCTCGCTGATCCCGATCGGTGGGGCGCGCCGGATTTACGGGTTCAATCAGCATGTGATGGGAGATCTCTAAGATGCCAGCCACGATCAAACGCGCTGACTATGCCGCGATGTTCGGCCCCACCGCAGGCGATAAAGTGCGGCTGGCCGATACGGATCTGATCATCGAGGTTGAGCGCGACCTGACCGCAGAACGGGCCAACGGCGGCAACGGACACACCTACGGAGAAGAGGTCAAGTTCGGCGGCGGCAAGGTGATCCGCGACGGCATGGGCCAATCGCAGGTGACACGCGCCGAAGGTGCCGTCGATACGGTCATCACAAATGCCGTGATCGTGGATCATACCGGCGTCTACAAGGCGGATGTCGGCTTGAGGGACGGACGCATTGCCAAGATCGGCAAGGCGGGCAATCCCGATACCCAACCCGGCGTGGACATCATCATCGGTCCGGGAACCGAAGCTATCGCGGGCGAAGGCAAGATCCTGACGGCAGGTGGCTTTGACAGCCATATCCATTTCATCTGCCCACAGCAGATCGACGACGCCCTGCACTCCGGCCTGACCTCGATGCTGGGCGGCGGCACCGGTCCGGCACACGGCACACTGGCCACAACCTGCACGCCGGGGCCCTGGCACATAGGTCGGATGTTACAGGCAGCGGACGCATTCCCGATGAACCTCGCCTTTGCCGGCAAGGGAAACGCTTCGCTGCCCGCAGCGCTGGAAGAGCAGGTCAATGCCGGTGCCTGCGCGCTGAAGCTGCATGAAGACTGGGGGACCACACCCGCCTCAATCGACTGCTGCCTGGACGTGGCCGACGCAATGGATGTGCAGGTGATGATCCACACCGATACCCTGAACGAAAGCGGCTTTGTCGAAAACACGGTGAAGGCGATGAAGGGCCGCACGATCCACGCGTTTCATACCGAAGGTGCGGGCGGAGGCCATGCGCCGGACATCATCAAGATTTGCGGCCTCGCGCATGTGCTGCCGTCCTCCACCAACCCCACGCGCCCCTTTACGGTGAATACGCTGGAAGAGCATCTCGATATGCTCATGGTCTGTCACCACCTCGACAAATCGATCCCCGAAGACGTCGCCTTTGCCGAAAGCCGCATCCGGCGCGAGACCATCGCAGCAGAAGACATCCTGCACGACATGGGCGCATTTTCGATCATCGCCTCTGACAGTCAGGCCATGGGACGTGTGGGAGAGGTGATCATCCGCACATGGCAAACCGCTGACAAGATGAAGAAGCAACGGGGCGCACTGGCTGAGGAAACCGGCGACAACGACAATTATCGCGTGCGCCGCTATGTGGCGAAATACACGATCAACCCCGCGATTGCGCATGGGATCAGCCATGAGATCGGCTCAATTGAGGAGGGCAAACGCGCGGACCTGGTGCTTTGGAACCCGGCCTTTTTCGGCGTAAAGCCCGAAATGGTGTTACTGGGCGGCTCTATTGTCTGTGCGCAGATGGGCGATCCAAACGCTTCGATCCCCACACCACAGCCGGTGTACACGCGTCCGATGTTCGGGGCCTATGGGCGGTCCGTCGAAAAGTCGGCGGTGTGCTTTGTAAGCGAAGCGGCGCAGGCCGACGGCATCGGCGGGCGCCTGGGGCTGGCCAAGCAGACCCTGGCGGTGCGCAACACCCGCGAGATCGGCAAGAAAGATCTGATGCTGAACGATGCCACACCGGAGGTCGAGGTGAACCCCGAAACCTACGAGGTGCGCGCCGATGGTGAACTGTTGACCTGCCAGCCAGCCAAAGAGCTGCCGATGGCGCAGCGGTATTTCCTGTTTTGAGCCCTGACATGACATCTCTTCCCATCGCCCAAACCCATCACCCTGCCGGTGCGACCCGTTCCGCCAACGCGACAGTCACGCTCGACTACGAGGCCCGGTTCTTGCGGCGCAAGCGGCTCACGACCGACGATGGCTGGTCCTTCGTGGTGGATCTGGTGCAGACCACCTCGCTGGATCACGGTGACCTGCTGGAACTCGACGACGGGCGATGGGTCGAAATTCGCGCGGCAGCGGAGCCGGTTCTGGATGTCACCGGCGACAACCTGGCGCGGTTGGCCTGGCATATCGGCAACCGCCACACGCCCTGTCAGATCTACGAAGACCGCTTGCGCATCCGCAAGGACAAGGTCATTGCCCATATGCTTGAGCATTTGGGCGCCATACTGACCGAAGCCGAGGCCCCGTTCACGCCAGAGGGTGGAGCCTATGGTTTCGGGCGCACCCACTCTCACGAACACGGGGCAAGCGCACATGAACACTGATCCGAAATTGCTGACACTGATGCAGTGGCTTTCGCCTGCGTACCCCGTCGGCACCTTCGCATGGTCGCATGGGTTGGAAGCGGCAATAGCGACAGGGTGGGTGCGCGATGGCGAAGGGTTGAAAGCATGGTTGACCGACATCCTGCAAAGCGGCAGCGGCTGGACGGATGCCGTCTGGATTGCGCAAGGATTTCGGGCCGGAACGCCTGCGGAACTGACAGAAGTCCACACCGCGGCAAGGGCATTCGCGCCCGCCAATGAAAGGCTTGTCGAAGCCGAACGGCAAGGTCGCGCATTCGCCACTGTCACCCGCGCCGTCTGGGCGATTGATCTGCCCGACGGCCTTCTGCCTGTGGTCCTCGGGCGGGCCGCGCGCTTGATGGAAATGAACGTCGAAGCGGTGACGGCGCTGTACCTGCAGAGCTTCACAAGCAACCTGATCTCAGCGGCGCAACGGCTTATGCCACTGGGCCAAACGGACGGACAACGCCTTCTCAGTCGGCTCGCTCCGACCTGCACTGAGGTCGCGGCGGCCTCCAACGGCGTGACCATGACCGAACTATACTCCAATACGTTTCTGTCCGACATCGCCGCCATGCGGCACGAAACACTGCAACCAAGGCTCTTTCAATCATGACGCAATTCAACGGCCCCGTTCGGATCGGCATCGGCGGCCCTGTCGGGGCAGGCAAAACAACCCTCACCGCCCGTCTGGCGGAACGGCTAAAGGACCGCTTTTCCATCGGTGTCATCACCAACGACATCTACACTCAGGAAGATGCCGAAGCGCTGATGCGCATGCAGATCCTGCCCTCCGATCGCGTCATCGGCGTTGAAACCGGGGGCTGCCCGCATACGGCCATTCGTGAAGATGCCTCGATCAACCTTGCCGCCATATCCCGGATGCAGGAACGCCACCCCGATCTGGAGGTCGTGTTGATCGAATCCGGCGGTGATAACCTGTCGGCCACATTCAGCCCCGAACTGGCAGATGTGACAGTTTATGTCATCGACGTCGCCGCGGGCGAGGAAATCCCCCGCAAAGGCGGCCCCGCCATCACACGCTCCGATCTGTTGATCATCAACAAGACCGATCTGGCACCCCATGTCGGCGCGTCGCTGGACATCATGGGGCGGGATGCAAAAAGAATGCGCGCGGACCGCCCGTTCGTGTTCGCGTCCCTGCGCCATATGCAGGGCGACGCAGAAATAGCACGCAGGATTTGCGAAATCGCGGGCCTCGGCTAGAGAACCCGTCACGCAGACCTGCGCGAGCCTATCAGCCGTAACCAAGGCTTATTACTGCTTCGGGTCTGGCAATAAAGTGTGGTTGGTCTTTCGAAAAATCAGACCGGGTCTGCATGAACACTGGCTTCCCAGTCGCGAACCGTGAACTTGCATTCAATGTAGCACCTGCTAGCTTCGTGGTCCGAGGTGTGGTGGTCATGCGATTTACCCGTCGAAATTTTTTTTATTTTGCATCAGTCACTTGCGGGGCCGCCTTGTTTGGCGGCGGGTACGCGGCAGGGTCATATCGGGCAACGCTGACGACCGCTCATGCGCGGATCACGCAGAAAAGCAGTCTGATCAGGACGCGGTTTGGCGATCTTGAATACGCCATCGAAGGCCATGGTGACCCATTCATTATGGTTCACGGCACGGGGGGCGGATTTGACCAGGGTTTGCGATTTTCCGGCGGATTGATCTCCAGCGGGTTCAAAGTCATTGCACCGTCGCGCTTCGGCTATTTGCGCAGCAGCTTCCCCAACGACCCTTCCCCCCAAAACCAGGCGGATTGTCTGGTTGAGCTCATGGATTTTCTGAAGATAGACCAAGTTCCGATTGCGGGCGGTTCGGCCGGGGCCCTTACTGCGGCATACTTCGCCCTGCGCCATCCAAGCCGCTGTTCTCATCTGGTCCTCATTGTACCGGCGATGAACCTTACGCATCAGGACCCTGTCGAATTCACGCGTTTCCAGCGGTTTCTGGTCGGACATCTGCTGTCTTCAGATCGCTGGTTTTGGTGCGCCCAGGCCTTTGCACCAGAACAACTGATCGGCACACTGCTGGCAACAGATCCGGCTCTCCTTGGCACCGTGGACGCGTCAGAGCGCGAAAGAGCTTACCTTATACTGAACGAATTGATGCCAATCAGCCGCCGTTCCCAAGGTATCGCGAATGATGGCAGGACGTCGGGTACACCATCAGATATTGATTTTAGCAAGATCAAGACGCCAACGCTGATCGTTTCCGCTGAGGATGATCGGTTCGGAACGGCACGGTCCGCGCACATCATAAAAGGCAGGCTTCCCTCTGCAAGGCTAGTGATGTTCCCGACTGGCGGTCACATTTGGCTGGGACGAGAGCACGAGCTTGTCAGTGAGATCCGCGATTTTGTTCCTGGCTTGGCGGGTTGACCCACCACATCATCGATCTTGCCTTCCAGGTGCCGCGCCAGTCATTGGCTGGTTTTTGAACGACCGCCATTGAGGGTTTGCAGCAGCCATTTGACAATTAACGTCGGACAAGGCTCACGATCTGACACCTGGATTGGTCACAACCCGGACAAAACTGCCTCACACAAGCGCGGCTCTCACTCACGCGGAACCGATTGTCGGATGCGGCCCGCGCTTGCTGCGATTGATATACATCAACCTGATCGCGCAGCGGGTCCATAGGATCGGCGCTGTCGCTTGAATCAATGGGGACAGCAGGACTGAGCACCGATACTCACTTCGCAGCCTTTTCGTCCGACGCGCCACTGCGGCGTGATGTTGTCACGCGGGCAGTAAGAATTGCAGCAGTCCTGTTCATCGTGGCCACGGCCTCGACCATGGCGGGTCAGATGATCATGGAACAGGTATCTGACACCGCAACAGGGTTTGCTACACAACCGGACCTTGTCGCATTGGCCGTCGTTTTCGAGATCGCCAATGGGCTGGCAAGCGCGGGAATTGCGCTGGCTTTCTATCCCGTTCTGCGCCGGGTGTCTGAACTGACAGCGACGGGATACCTGGGATTGCGCATTGTGGAGGGTGCGCTGGGTATCGCGGCGGCGGCTGGCCTGATGATGATCACTGCGCTGGAACCGGGTCCGTCAGCGTGGGCCATGGATTACCACGACGCCACGTTTCTTCTGGTTCTTATCGTCTTTAGCTGTGGCACCTTCTGCTTTTATCCGGCGCTGCTCAAATACCGGCTCGTGCCGCGCCTTCTGTCTGTCTGGGGTCTGCTCGGCGGGCTGTTGTTGCTGGTCTCCTGCCTTTTGATCCTTTTTGGTCGGATCGAGAGTGGTGGGACACCGGATCTCATCCTTTCGCTACCTATCTGGATCAACGAAATGGTTCTGGCCGTCTGGCTGCTTGCACGCGGACTTGATCTGAGCAGCGCGCAATTATCCCCCTAAACCTTCACCCGCTCCGACATTGGATCGTACATCGGCTTCAACGAAGCTTCCGCCCGCACCCGTGTGCCCGCCACGTCGATTTCGTAGGTCGAAGCCAGCACGTCCGCCGCCGCCTCGCCCTTGCAGGGCACATATCCCAGCCCCATCGCCCCGCCCAGCACGTCGGCCGCCGGAACTGCACCATCCGCGCCGCCAGTCCTGCGTCCTTCTTGCGCATCACCGCGTCGCGGCCGATGAAATCGGGCTTGTCGGTCTTGACCGCGAAACCAAGGCCCGCTTCCAGCACGTGATCCTCGGGCGTGATGTCATGGCCGAAGTGGCGGAACGGAACGAGGACATCGCGCGGTGGCGGCTGACGCATGGGCAGGAGAGGTAAAGGGGTGGAGAGATCGGGAAGCGGAAGTTCACTGCGTTTTGCGCCAGAGTAGTCTAAGTGGGTTTCGCTGCCTTTTACAGAAGTGACCACGCGCGCCGGATAGCGTCAGACCGCGCGGTGGTGCAAATACATCTCGACTAAGCACCTAATGGCAGAAAAGCATGTCCGACAGAACAAAGCTTGTATCTGCGGCAGACAAAGCGCCGGCCCGATCGGGCGGTCTGGCGCTGCCCGGCAGCTACGCCATGATTCCGGGTGGGTAAGTCAAGGAAACGTACGCTTTGGGCTTTAGGTCACCAACCGGCACGCCCAATCGGCCCGGAATCAAGGCTGCTTGCAGCCTTACGGCAGCGTTCCGGGTGGTATGGCTGGAACAAAAAAGCCCCGGGGAAACCGGGGCCTTTCTTAGCTCTTAAACCAAACCGCGTTCAGTGCAGCTTGGCATCCACCTGCGCAATCGCATCGTCAATAAGCGAATTGCCTTCGGCAGCGGTCATCTGTTTGGCGATAACATCGCGGGCGGCGGCGATGGCGATGGTGATCGCCTGATCGCGTACCGCCTTGACGGCAGCGCCCTGGGCAGAGGCGATCTGGTCCTCGGCGGCAGCCATGCGGCGTTCGAGGGACTTGGCCAGATCAACGCGGGCCTGCTCTGCTGCAAGCTTGGCTTCCTCGCGGGCGGCAGAGACGATGCGGTCGGCCTGATCCTGCACTTCCTTCTGCTTGCGCTCATAGCTGGCCAGCAGCGATTGCGCTTCTTCCCGCAGGGCGCGGGCCTCGTCCAGGTCAGACTTGATGCCATCCGCGCGGCTGTCCAGCATCCCGCCAAGCAGGCCGGGTACCTTGAAATAGAACAGCACGGCGATGAACAGCAGGAAGGCCAGCAGCACCACGAAGTCGGTGTTCTTCAGTGAAAAGAACACATCGCCCGCCGCAAATGCCGGGGAAGCAATCGCAGTGGCGATCAGGGCGGGAACGGTCAGTCGGAAAAGACGCGTCATGGATTACCCTTTCATCCGTGCGGTGACCGCGGAAGTCACGGTCTTGGCGTCGGCCTTGCCACCCATGGCGGCAACGATTTCCTTCGCGGTATCCTTGGCGACAACCTTGACGCTGTCCAGCGCACCGGCGCGGATTTCGTCAATGGCTTTCTGGGATTCAGCGGATTTTGCTGCGATCTCCGCGTCGGCCTTGGCGATGGCGGTATCAAGGTCCGCCTGAATGTCCGCCTTGGTCTCTGCCACGATGCGTTGCGCCTCCGCGCGGGCATCGACAAGGGCCTTTTTGTAAGCTTCTTCGGCCTCTGCGGCTTTCACCTTGAGGTCCTCGGCCGCTGCAATGTCGTTGGTGATCGTGCCCTGACGTTCTGCCAGAACCGCACCGATGCGCGGCAACGCCACGCGGGACAGGATCAGGTAGGTCGCAATAAGCGCCAGCACCAGCCAGAAGATCTGGTTCCCCCATGTGGAGAAATCCAGCTGCGGCATGCCGGGGGCCGCGTCTGCGGCTGCGGATGTTGTTTCGGTTGCCATCTTGGCGTCTCCTCGGGAAACTTGGAACCTACGCTGGGCAGATACATGGTATCACGTATCTACCCGCTCGTAAGGATGTCAGTCTCTGAAGGTCTTAGACAGCAAACATCAGCAGCAGCGCGACGAGGAAGGCGAAGATGCCCAGAGCCTCGGCGAAGGCGATGCCGATGAAGAGTGTTGCTGTTTGGGAAGCGGCGGCAGAGGGATTGCGCAGCGCGCCTGCCAGGTAGTTGCCGGCCACGTTACCAACCCCGATGGCTGCTGCGCCAGAACCGATTGCTGCCAGACCTGCGCCGATGTGTGCGAGTTCGCCTTCCATGTGAATTCTCCTTACGATTGGAAGTTGAGTATTTGGACGGGTTTTGAGGTCGCCCGAATTAGTGATGCGGGTGAAGTGCGTCTTTCAGATAGACGCACGTCAGGATCGTGAAGACGTAGGCCTGGATGAAGGACACAAGGACCTCCAAGCCGTACATTGCCGTGATGCCGAGGATCGCGATGGGGCTGACGGCGGTGATGGCCGCAAAACCCGCGAAGACCTTGATCACCGCGTGGCCCGCCATGACGTTGCCCGCCAGACGAATGGAGTGGCTGACCGGGCGCACAAAATAGGAGATCAGTTCGATAATCGCCAGAATGGGCCGCAGCGCGAGGGGCGCGGAGGCGACCCAGAACAGGCTCAGGAAACCCGCGCCGTTCTTGACGAAGCCGAGGATCGTCACTGTCAGGAAGACAGCCATTGCCAGCACCACGGTCACGGCGAAATGCGACGTGGGTGTGAAGGCGGTGGGGATCAGGCCCAGAAAGTTGGCGCAGACGATGAACATGAACAGCGTCATGATGTAGGGGAAGAACTTCAGCCCCTCCTTGCCACAGATGTCTTCGACCATCTTGTGCACAAAGCCATAGGCCAGTTCGGCCACCGATTGCATGCGCGTCGGGATGATCGCGCGTTTGGAGCTTGCGAGAACGAGAAGCGCGAAGGTCGCCAGAACGGCAAAGGCCATCCAGAGCGTTGCATTGGTCACCGTGTACCATGCGACGCCATCCCCCCCGCCGAACAGCGGTTTGATGATGAACTGGTCCATCGGGTGGAAAACCAGACCGCCTTCTTCGCCTTTTGCGTCCGCCATTCTCAGGCTCCCTCATTCTTGCCGCTTTGCGGCGTGTCGTCTTTGCCGCTGGGCGGCGTATCGTTCTCGGCAGCCTCAGCCACCTGTTTTTCCTGCACTTCACGTGCAGAGTTCAGCATGGTCTTCACCCCGGCCGCGAGGCCCAGCATGGTGAAGATCACCATGAATATGGGCAATGTGCCAAACAGCCAGTCCAGCCCGTATCCCATGCCGAAACCGATCCCAAGACCGGCCACAAGTTCAATCACCATCCGCCAGGCAAGCTGCGCCTGTGAATAATGCTCATCCGCGCGGGGGGTCGGCTCAGAACGACGTTTCGCAGCGTCGATCTTGGCCTCTAGCCGCTCCATCCGTCGCTTTTGGTCCGGATCGGTCACGTCGCTGTCCCCAGTTGGATGCTAGGGGAGGAGATACCGATGTGAAGGGGGGGAGTCAACGCAGGTGAAACGGGGAGTAACCAGCTGAAAAGGCTTGAAATTAACTAGCTCCATCAGCTGCCTTCGCCTCGCTCGGGCTGTCATGGAGGCGTATTCACATATTCAACCAAGCGGTTGATTATTGATTAGCCAGCGCTCCGCCAAGGCGCGCTTTCCTCCAGCAGCCAGTCGCGGAATACCCGCACCGCTTTGCGGCGCATCGCCCCTTCGGAACGCACCAGATAGAACCCACCGGACCGAAAACCGACGTCGGACACCTGCGTCAGCCTTCCGGCCTGCGCGTCGTTGTCCACAACTTCGCCCGAGATGAGGATGATCGCCTGACCTGCCAATGCGGCCTCATAGGCCATCGGGGATCGCATGTACCAGTTGAACGTCGGCGCGTCTTCCTCCGGGATGCCGGCGGCCTTGCACCAGCGGGTCCAGCTGTCACTGCCCCGGTCGCGGAGCAGCGGAAAGGTCAGAAGATCGCGGGGGTCTTCTGCCGGAGCAGCCAAGAGCCCGGGCGATGCAAAGGGATAGAGCGGGGCGTCGCTGATCAGTTCGGACAAAGGGTATTTGCCGCCCGGATGCACGAAGCGCAGGGCAAGGTCGGCCTCGTAGCGGTCCACATCCGCGAGGCGTTTGGAGGCTTCGATGCGCACCTCCACCTCCGGGTGCTTGGTGTAGAAGTCGGAAAGGCGCGGGATCAGCCATTTGGCCGCAAAGAGCGGTTCGGAATTGATCCAGACAACCCCCTCGGGCACCTCCGCCATGTCGTCTGTGGCTTGCGCGATTGCCTCCAGCGCAGGGGAGATTTCAGCAAGATACGCCGCCCCTTCGCGGGTCAGGGCAAGGCCACGGGACTGAAGGCGGAACAATTGCACGCCCAGACGGTCTTCCAGCCCCCGCACGTGGCGGCTGATGGAGGAATGGCTGACGCGCAATTCCTCTGCGGCACGGCTGAAACTTTGATGTCGTCCGGCCGCTTCGAAGGCACGCAGGGCATTGAGGGGCGGCAAGGGCAGGGGCATTTTGGATTTGTGCATTTTATGCACATGACGTGTCAAGCAATTGTCTTTGTCACGTGAACGCCTTTGCGAGATATTACACAGGTATAACAGTAATAAGAACCATCAGATGATCTCAGCAGCCACAGAAGCGCGCCTGCGCGACCGGGGAATATGTGCCGAAATGACATACATTAAATACGTGCTTGCCCTGTTGAAACGGTGGCGTGCCCGCCAGAGGCATCCGCATGTGCGGTCGTTGAACGCCCATCACGCCCGCGATATCGGCCTTTCAGACGCCGATCTGAAGTGGCTCAGATACCAGCATCCGTCACAGACTATGCATCACCCGCGCGTTTGAGCGGCTTTCCCTGACGGGCTTCACGGGCTATCACGCAGATATGTCAGCCCCGCTTGATCAGGTATTTGCAGCCCTTGCCGATCCCACCCGACGTGCGATCCTTGCAATGTTATTGGAAGATGACATGGCAGTGACGGATGTTGCGGACCCGTTCGAGATGTCTTTGGCCGCGATTTCAAAGCATCTTGGGGTACTGACCGCCGCAGGTCTGATCACGCAGGAAAAGCGCGGGCGGGTCAAATGGTGCAAGCTGGAACCCGACGCCATGCGCGATGCATCGATCTGGATGCAAGGCTTTGGTCAGTTCGAGCCGGTGAATCTGGACGCTTTTGAGCGGTTCCTGGCGTCGGAATTGCCGGAAGACCGCACAAAAGACGATACCGTCTGAAATCAGAGCACGAAGCCGATGATAGCTGCGACGATGACGATAAGCCCAACAAGATAGATAATGCGGTTCATGGTTTCCCCCTTTGCATTCAGTGTGCAGGGGTAACACCTGAACTCACACGCTTGTTCCGCGTGATCGCGCTTTTGCGTGCAGGCCGTCATCACGCAGCAGCAAGAGCAGCGCGCCAACAGTCAGGCCAACGCCGAGCAGAACCAGTGCAACCGGCGCGCGGTTGCCCAGCGCGATTTCCCAGACGATTACCCATGTCGGCGTCAGATAGGTATAGGCCATGACCTTGGCCGACGGCAGGCGCATCGTGGCGTATTGGACCAGCACGACGGTGATCGCCGTGGCAAAAACACAAGTGTAAAACAGGGTCACCCAGACGCGTCCAGGCAGGGTCGCCCAATCCACCAACCGCAACTCCGGCCATGCGTAGGCCGTCAGCAGCACCGCCCCCGCGACGGTGGTGCCAAACGACAGGATCACGGCGGTTTCCCCCCGGTTCAACCGCGCCACCATCGGCGTATAGACCGCGTGCGCAATGCAGCCGACGAAATAGATCGCCTCCCCCTGACCCACATCGAAAGCCGCGAGCGCGGCAAGGTCCGCGCGAAAGATCACCCATAGCGCGCCGATGGCCCCGATCCCCAGTGCCGTCGCCATGCGGGGCGTCAGCACCTGCCGCAACAACAGCCAGCCAAACAGCGCCGACATGAGCGGCACCAGTGTGAACACGGCCGCGGCCGACACCGGCGGCGCGGATTTCAGCCCCTCGAACATCAGCACGAAGTAGATACCGAACAAGCCCCCAAGGACGGCAAAGCGCCATGGCGCGTGAAAGCTGCCCTTCGGTGCGCCGCCCCGCCACCAGACCAGCGCCCCCAGAATGACCGACGCCAGCCCAAAGCGCAGCGCGGTAAAGGCGGCGGGGTCGATATCGTTTGCTGACCGCGCGCCAAGCGAAAACGACCCCGCAACCAGCGCCGAAAACGCCAGCATTGCCAGATGGCCGCTTGCCGCAGGGCTCATACAGGTTGCCCGCGCATGTGATCCTTGATGAAGCCCAGAAGGGCCTGCACTTTGCTGGTGCGGTGTAGATCCACGTGCGTGACCAGCCACAGCGGCCCGACCCATTCCGGGCGCGGCGGGTGGATTTGGACGAGGTCGGGATAACTCTCGGCAAGGGTGACGCCCATGAAGCCGATCCCCGCGCCCGACAAGAGTGCGGCGTCGGCGACGTGGCTTTCGGTGCAACGGAAGCTGATCGCCTCCAGCGGCACGTTTTCGCGCAGCCAGATGTATTGCGGTGCACGGCTGTTGCTGTCGTCCGCGCCGATAAAGCGGTGTTTGGGATAATCTTCGGGGCCCTCCGGCACACCGTGCTTATCGACGTAGCAGCGGCTGGCATAGGGGGCCATGGGCATATCGGCCAGCGGCTGCACGACATTGTCGGGCTGATCGGGTGCCGTGCCCGCGCGAATGGCCACATGCGCTTCGCCATATTCGAGCCGAAACAGGCGGTCGCCGGTGAGATAGCGCAGAATGACCTCCGGATAGGTGTCTTGAAATTCAGTCAACAGTGGCACCATCATCCGCGATAACGACGCAAGTGATGTCACCACCAGTTCACCCGAGACATCTGCCCCGCGCCCCTTGATGCGGCCGGCAAGCTGGCTGAACTGATCATCGGTGGTCTGCGCGACCCGCAACAGGTCCTGACCGGCCTCGGTCGGCGTGTAACCGCGCGCGTGGCGCTGAAACAGCTTCACCCCCAACTGGCCTTCAAGCGCGTCAATATGCCGGATCACCGTGGCATGGTGGACGCCCAGCACCTCTGCCGCACCGCTGACAGTACCGTTGCGCGCGACCTGATATGCTGTGCGGATTTCATCCCAGTTTTCCATATGACCACCTGTGCAATTTTCAACACTCACTGCGCCATTCTGGACGTTGCGTTCATAAATGCAAGGGTCAATCTAATGGGGAAGCAACCCTGAAAGGATATGAAATGAAACTTTTGCGTATTGATAGCTCCGCCACCATCGAAGGTTCGGTCACGCGTGACCTGACGGACCGTGTTGTTGCCACCCTTGCCCCGGACGCGGTGACCATCCGCGATCTGGCGGCCACCCCCCTGCCCCAGATCACCGCCGATTGGATCACAGCACGCACGGTGGCGGAAAACGGGCGCAGCGACGCGCAGCGTGCCGAACTTGCCGTGTCGGACAACCTGATCGGGGAACTGATTGAGGCCGATACGTTGGTGATCGGCCTGCCCGTCTACAATTTCTCCGTCCCTGCAGCATTGAAGGCTTGGATTGACCTTGTCGCCCGTGTCGGCGTGACGTTCCGCTACACCCCCGATGGCCCCGAGGGACTGCTGAAGGGTAAGCGCGCGATTATCGCCATGGCCTCAGGCGGGACGGCGGCTGGCTCCGAAATCGACTTTGCCAGCGGCTATTTGCAGCATTTTCTTGGCTTCATCGGCATCACCGATGTCACGCTGATTGCCGCCGACGCGCTGGCCAAGGACCCCGACGGTACGCTGGCCCGCGCGCATGCCGCCATCGACAGTCTGGAATCGATGCATCAAGCGGCTTGAGCCCTCGAATCCAGCAAAGCATACTGTCCGCATGCGTCGCGTTTCCGGTCAGATGTATGTGAAGGAGCGCAGCCCCGATCGGCTGCGCTTGACCTACGTGAAATGGTTTCCCGGTGTGGCCGTCGGGCTGGTCGCGGTCGTGCTGGTGCTGGCGGCCGTGACTCTTTTCAGGTCGGGGGGTGTCTTGCCGGGTCTTGGGGCCTTGACCTGCGCGGCGGCTTCGGCGGCAACCTGCGGGATCACCCTGCGGCAGGTCACGGTGGTGCTGGATGCGACCCTTGGCATCGTGCATGTGCACAACGGCCCGATCAGGCGGCGCAGCGTGCGCAGCGCGCCACTGGCCATGCTGCAAGGTGCGGAAGTAGAAACCGACCCCGAAAGCACCATCGCCGCGAAACGCCTGCTTTTGCGGTTCGAGGATCGCCCGCCTTGGTCAGTGACGCAGAGATCTTTCGTCGGCGATGGTCCGCGCCGCACGGCAACGGTGGTGAACACATGGCTGGCCAGCCATGGATCCCGCCCGGAGGACGGGCCGTGAAAGCTACACGCGACACGCCCGACCAGCTGATCCTTGAAAACAACCCCATCTGGCTGGTGGTCTTCATCAATCTCTTTGCGCTTGTCTTCGTTGCCGTGGGACTGTTCATGCTTCCTGACCAGCTTTTGGTCGGCATCGCCATTACCTTGGGTGGTCTGCTGATGGCGGTCGCCTTCAACCTTGCCTTTGCAAGGCGCACCCAACTCATCCTTGATCGTACCGCCAACCGGATCGAGCTGCGGCGCAGGTCGCTGCTGGCCTACTACAGGCAGGTCTGGAGCGTGAAAGACGTACCCCGTGCCATCCTGCAGACCAGCATGAGCGGCGACAGCCCCACCTATCGCGCAGCACTTGAAGTCCATCTGTACGGGCGGGACGAAATCCATCCGATCACATTGGTCTATACCTCCGGCCAGGGGCCTTCCCGAGCGGTGGCGCAAATCAACGACTGGCTCAATCGGAACCGCCCCTGATTGACAGCCGCCGCACAAAGGCCTAAAGCCAAGCCAATTCCCGGAAGCACTGTCTTCCGGTCCCGGCACGCCTGTCGGGATCGCCCTCCGTCAGCGCGTTGCGCCCACGGGGGTAAAACTGCATTGTTTTACCTTCGTCGATCATGACATCCGGGGCGTTTGTGCATTCAAGCGGCGCTTCCTACATTGGGGGCATCCCCGCAACCGAACCGACGAAAGGGCCTGGCCCATGTTTGAGAACCTCAGCGAACGCCTCTCCGGCGTCTTTGACCGCCTGACCAAGCAGGGCGCGCTCAACGAAGACGATGTGAAGACCGCCCTGCGCGAAGTGCGTGTGGCGTTGTTGGAGGCGGACGTGTCCCTGCCGGTTGCGCGCGATTTCGTCAAGGCGGTGCAGGATCAGGCCACCGGGCAGGCAGTGACAAAATCCGTCACCCCCGGCCAGCAGGTCGTCAAGATCGTGCACGACGCGCTGATTGACGTCCTCAAGGGTGAAGGGGAGCCGGGATCCCTGAAGGTGGACAACCCGCCCGCACCGATCCTGATGGTCGGCCTGCAGGGCGGCGGCAAGACGACAACGACCGCCAAGCTCGCCAAACGTCTGACGGAGAAAGATGGCAAACGCGTGCTGATGGCCTCGCTCGACGTGAACCGCCCCGCCGCGATGGAGCAGCTTGCAATCCTCGGAACGCAGATCGGCGTGGACACCCTGCCTATCGTTAAGGGCGAAGACCCTGTCGCCATCGCCAAGCGCGCCAAGACCCAAGCCGGTCTGGGTGGTTACGATGTCTATATGCTGGACACCGCGGGGCGTCTTTCCATCGACGAAGAACTGATGTCACAAGTCCAGGCCGTCCGGGACGTAGCCAACCCGCGCGAGACATTGCTGGTGGTCGATGGCCTGACCGGTCAGGACGCGGTGCACACCGCAGAAAACTTCGACGAACGCATCGGCATTTCCGGCGTGGTGCTGACCCGGATGGACGGCGATGGGCGCGGCGGGGCTGCGCTGTCGATGCGGGCGGTCACAGGCAAACCGATCAAGTTTGTTGGCCTCGGCGAAAAGATGGACGCGCTGGAAACCTTCGAGCCTGAGCGCATCGCGGGCCGGATCCTGGGCATGGGCGACATCGTCGCATTGGTCGAAAAGGCGCAGGAAACCATCGAGGCCGAACAGGCCGAAAAGATGATGAAGCGCATGGCGAAGGGTCAGTTCAATATGAACGACCTCAAGATGCAGCTTGAACAGATGATCAAGATGGGCGGCATGCAAGGCATGATGGGCATGATGCCCGGCATGGGCAAAATGGCCAAACAGGTCGAAGATGCGGGCCTTGATGACAATGTCCTCAAGCAGCAGATCGCGCTCATTCAGTCGATGACGAAGAAGGAACGCGCCAACCCCCAGCTTCTGCAGGCCAGCCGCAAGAAACGCATCGCGCGCGGTGCCGGCATGGAGGTGTCAGAGCTCAACAAGCTGATGAAGATGCACCGCCAGATGTCCGACATGATGAAGAAGATGGGCAAGATGGGTAAGGGCGGCATGCTCAAACAGGCGATGAAGGGCATGATGGGCAAGGGTGGCATGGACCCCGCCGCCATGGCGCAGGGGATGGACCCCAAGGCGTTGGAAGCCGCCGCACGCCAGATGGGTGGCAAGATGCCCGGCATGGGCGGCGGCATGGGCCTGCCCCCAGGTCTGTCGGGGTTCGGCAAGAAGAAATGACGCAACCGCTCACAAACGCGCCTCGGCTCACAACCGACAGGTTGATCCTGCGCGGTCCTCTGCAGGAGGACCTGCCGGCCATGACGCGTTTTATCACGTCCAGCCTCCAACTTGCCGCTGTTGAGGATATCGGTGGTCCACATGATGCGTGGTACGGCATGATGATCGGGATCGGCCATTGGCAGTGGTTCGGATACGGTTTCTTTACGCTGCAAAAACCAGATGACCCGGCACCTTTGGGCCGGGTTGGGCTGCTAAACCACGAGAATTGGCCACAGCCGGAACTGGCGTGGCACCTCTATGAGGATGCAATTGGCCAGGGTTATGCGTCTGAGGCAGCCGTCGCCGTGCGGTCTTGGGCCGCAAAGACCCACAACCTCACACAATTGGTCAGCTACATTGACACCAACAACGCACCGTCACAGGCCGTGGCAAAGCGGCTGGGTGCCGCAACCGACGGGACCCGCGCGCCACACGAACCCGAGGCTGAAATCTGGGTCCACCAAAAGGTGGCCGCATGATCACCTGCACGCTGACATACCGCATCGACCCCTATCAGGTCGCCGCTTTCGAGACCTATGCAAAGGTCTGGATCCATCTGGTGAACCGGATGGGCGGTCAGCATCACGGCTATTTCCTGCCCCATGAAGGGGCGAATGACGTCGCCTGGGCGATGTTTTCCTTCGCATCGCTGGCGGCCTACGAGGAGTACCGCACCGAAATTGCGCAGGATCCCGAGTGTCAGGCGGCCTTTGCCCATGCCGAAAAAACCCGCTGCATCCGCAGCTACGACCGAACCTTCACGCGCCCGGTGCTGAATGGCGCGGCCCCGTCTGAACTGGGGTTGGCATGACGACGCGCCTCACCATCCCCACCATAGAGACCGAGAACCTGCGCCTGCGCTGTCCCGAGTTGGACGACTTTGAGGCTTTCGCCGCCTTCCGCCTCAGCGACCGGTCCGAACATGTGGGCGGGCCCTGCACCCGCACGCAGGCCTTCGACAAGCTGTCAGAGATCATCGGCCACTGGCATCTGCGCGGCTATGGCCGCTGGATGGTGGCGGACAAGGCCACGGACAAAGCTTTGGGCGTCGTCGGTCCCTTCTATCCCGACGACTGGCCCGAACCGGAAATCGCCTGGTCCGTCTTTGCCGGTGCAGAAGGGCGCGGCGTGGCATTTGAAGCCTCCGTTGCGGCGCGCCGCTTTGCCTATGACACGCTGGGCTGGCCCACCGCGATCAGCTGCATCAGCCCCGGCAACACCCGCTCCGTTGCCTTGGCCGAACGGCTTGGTGCGGTGAGGGAGGACGATTTTACAACCGTCGATGGGCTGCACCTGCAGGTCTACCGCCACCCCGCGCCGGAGGCCCTGTCGTGATCGCGATGACCGATCATATCCCCGTGGTCGAGACAGACCGCCTGCGCCTGCGGGCGCCGCATCTGGACGATCTGCCCACGCTTACCGGGTTCTACGGATCGGAACGCAGCCATTGGGTCGGCGGTCCGCTGGACGCCCGCGCGGCACATCGGTCGATGCTGTCGGTCATCGGCAGCTGGGCGCTGCGGGGGTATGGCTTGTGGTACGTCGCCGACAAGGACAGCGACGGGTTCCTCGGCTGGGCCGGGATCATCTTCGCTCCCGGCTGGCACGAGCCGGAACTGGGCTGGACTGTAATGGAGGAGGCCGAGGGCAAGGGCATCGCTTTCGAAGCTGTATCCACCGCGCGCAACTACGCCGCCCGCCATCTGGGCCAGGATGGCGTGATCAGCTATATAGACCCTGAAAATACCCGCTCCGCGGCGCTGGCCAGCCGCCTTGGCGCCACGCTGGAGCGGGAAGATACCTTCCTCGACCACCCCGTTCACATCTACCGCCACCCAAAGGAGGCCGCATGATACGCCCTCTTCCCCTCACCGGTGATTCTGTTCGGGGTCAAGGATCGCGCAGCGACCAATCTCCGATTGGCCCGTCCTTGAGGCCGGACGGAATCGCCACCCACCCTTGTCGAGGTGCCTTGAGGACACATGTGTCCCTCAAGCGCCTCTCAGCCAAAGGGGCGGACATGGCCACGGGTACCACGCCGCCATCCGGGGCTCAGCCCGCATCACGTACCAATAATCGTGTCGCGCGTCAGCGCGTCCGGGGGATCAGACCATGACAGATGCCGTAATGCGCGCCGCGGAGGTTCTCAAGGAACACCGCGCCTCCATCGACCGCCTCGACGCGATCCTCGTCTACACCCTGGGCGAGCGGTTCAAACACACGCAGGCTGTGGGGAAACTCAAAGCCGAACACGACCTTCCCCCGTCCGATCCGACCCGCGAAGCGGATCAGATCGCGCGGCTTGAAGATTTGGCAAACCGGGCCGATCTGGATCCCGAATTTGCCAAGAAGTTTCTTAACTTCATCATCGCTGAAGTCATTCAGCACCATCAACAACACCAAACGTAGGGTGTGCATTCACAGCGCACCAAACAACATCAACCAAAGGACTATACACCATGGCTATGAAAATTCGTCTCGCCCGCGGCGGCTCCAAGAAACGCCCCTTCTACCGGATCGTTGCAGCTGACAGCCGCATGCCCCGCGACGGCCGCTTCATCGAAAAGCTCGGCACCTACAACCCGCTGCTGCCCAAGGACAGCGAAGAGCGCGTGAAGATGGAGGTCGAGAAGGTCCAGGAATGGATCTCCAAGGGCGCGCAGCCCACCGACCGTGTGCGCCGCATGCTGGAAGCCGCAGGCGCAATGCCTAAGGCAGAGCGGAACAACCCCAACAAGGGCACGCCCGGCAAGAAAGCCCAGGAGCGTGCGCAGGAGAAAGCCGACAAGGCAGCCGCCGCTGAGGAAGCTGCAAACGCGCCCGCCGAAGAGGCACCCGCAGCAGAAGAAGCGCCCGCCGAAGAAGCCGCTTCCGAGTAAGCGAAAGACAGCGCCCGGCATGGATACATTCTCTGACGATTTCCGTGCCGGGTTGGCCGACCTGATGCGATGGCGCCGCGACGTGCGGCATTTTCGCACCGACCCGGTAGACCGGGACCTTCTTGATCACTGCCTGAACACCTTTTCACTGGCCCCGTCCGTGGGCCTGTCAGAACCATGGCGGATCATCCGTGTCACATCTGATACCGCGCGCGCAGCGGCGCTTGAGAATTACAGATCCGCCAATGCCGAGGCCCTGAAAGGCTATGACGGGGACACGGCCGCGCTTTATGCGTCGCTCAAACTGTCGGGGATGCAGGACGCGCCCGAACAGATGGCCATCTATTGCGATGACAGCACCGACAAGGGCGCAGGCCTCGGGGCCGCCTCCATGCCGGAGATGCGGCGGTATTCCGTTGTCGGGGCCATCACGCTGATGTGGCTTGCCGCCCGCGCCCATGGGCTTGGCGTCGGTTGGGTCTCGGTGCTTGACCCGGTGCGTCTCAATGCTGATCTTGAGGTGCCGGAGGGGTGGACGCTGGTCGCCTATCTTTGTCTGGGCTGGCCGAAGGAAAACACCATGACGCCGGAACTTGAAACCAAGGGCTGGGAAACCCGTGCCCCTGCCCTGCACATAGAGACGCGATGATGCTGCGCCTGATCATTATCCTAATCGTTTTCATCGTCGGGTTTGCCACGGGCATCTGGTATGACCGTCAGCAGATGCGGACCGAATGCGCCAACGGTGAAGGCGACTGGACCGGCACGATCTGCGTCAATTCCGAGTTGCTGCAATGACAGGGGCGGTCTGATGTTTCTCATGGTGCGCATCCTCGTGCTGGTCGGCTTTGGCTTCTACCTTGGCCTGAACTACAAGGACGGGCAGTTGCAACGCGCCTGCACTGCCATGTCGGGCGCGTGGAACGGCACCATCTGCACCAGCACGGGGGGAACCTGATGAGCGATCTGGTCTGTGTCGGCGCCATTGCAGGAGCCTACGGCGTCCGCGGTGAGTTGCGCGTCAAAAGTTATTGCGCCGCGCCCGAAGACGTGGCCACCTACGGTCCCCTGACCGATGAAGGCAGCACGCGGAAATTCACCCTTGCCCTGCTGCATCCCATCAAGAACGGCTTTGCCGCGCGCATCGCCGAAGTCGCCACCAAGGAAGAGGCGGACGCGCTCAAGGGCACCGCCCTTTACGCCCGGCGCGATCAGCTGCCGACTCTACCGGATGATGAATTCTATCACGCCGACCTGATCGGGCTTGCGGTCCACGACACGGGCGGTGTGTTGCTGGGCAAAGTGAAGTCGGTTCAGAACCACGGCGCGGATGATCTGCTGGAGGTGCAGCTTGCAGGGTCTTCCGACACCGCATTCCTGCCTTTCACCAAGGCCGGTGTGCCCACCGTCGATCTGGGAGCGGGACGCATCGTGGCGGACCCGCCGATGGGCGCCTTGCCCGAGGCGGAAGCATGAGACCCGGCCGCATCACGTCTCATGGCAAAACCGACCGCAGGATGCAGCGAAAGGCGGACCGCTGATGCCGCGCCGGATCATCCTTCACGCGGGCTTTCACAAGACCGGCACCTCCACCCTGCAAAACACGCTGCGCGAAAACCGTGTGAGGATGAAGAAGCACACCGCGTTGCGCCTGCGCTGGCACATGAAGGAGCTGGTGTCGGCCACGCGGGGATATTCCACCTGGCGCGATCCTGTCACGCTCGACAAGGTGCAGACCCGGTTCGCGGCCTTGATGGATGACCTGCCGGGCATGCCCCGGCGCACGCTGATCGTATCGGCAGAGGAGCTTGCAGGCCATTTACCCGGACGCGGCACGCTGGAGGATTACAGCGCCGCCCCCATCCTCCTTTACGCCTATTGGGAAATCGCCCGACAGCGCTTTCCACAGGCGGAGATCGTGATCTACCTGTCCACAAGGGCAGCCGAACCCTGGCTGGAATCGGCCTATTGGCAACATGTGGAGACGTCGAACATGACCATGGATTTCGATGCTTTCCGCGACCGATACCACAGGGCCGCGGACCTGGGTGGCATGGTGGCCGAGATTGCCAGCCGCGTGCCCGCACCGGTGCATCACTGCGCGCTGGAAGATTGCAAGGACCGCCCGCTGGGGCCCGCGGACCCGCTGCTGGACCTGTGCGACCTGCCGCCTGACGTGCGCGCGGCCCTGATATCTGCCCCTGTTGCCAATGCCCGACCCGACGCGCAGGTGCGCGCGGCCCTGCTGGACATCAACCGAACACAACAGAACCCCAATGCGCGCAGGGCGGCAAAGGATGCGATCCTGAAATCGGCGGGTCTGTCGTGAAAGCCCCGCGATCCCACGGCAGGCAAGCGGTGCGACCCAGCCTCAAGCCCCGCAGCCTGATGGACACCCCCCCCGAATACGTCGATGTCTGGCAGGCCCGCATCGTGACCCTGTTTCCGGAGCTTTTTCCCGGCGCTTTGGGGGCCAGCCTGACCGGCAAGGCGCTTCAGGACGGGTTGTGGCAATTGCACACCCATGATCTGCGCGGCTTTGGCATCGGCAAGCACCGCAACGTCGATGACACCCCGGCCGGGGGCGGCGCAGGCATGGTGCTGCGCGCGGATGTGGTTGGCCCGGCAATAGAAGAGGCACAGGGCCATGCGCGCGGTCGCTGGCCCATTCTCTACATGTCGCCGCGCGGGCGGCGGTTTGATCAGGCGATGGCACGTGATCTGGCGCGGTCGGACGGCGTGACCATCCTGTGCGGGCGGTTTGAAGGCGTGGATGAACGGGCGATTGAACATTACGGCATGACCGAGGTGTCGCTGGGGGATTTCGTGATGACGGGCGGTGAACTGGCCGCGCAAGCGATGATCGACGCCACCGTGCGTCTGTTGCCAGGCGTGTTGGGCAATGCAGAAAGCACGGTGGAGGAAAGCCATGCGACCGGTCTGCTGGAGCATCCGCAATACACCCGTCCCGCGGTGTGGAACGACATGGAAATCCCGCCTGTCCTGATGTCAGGCCACCATGGCGAGATCGAAAAATGGCGGCGCGCGCAGGCCGAGGCGCTGACGCGAAAGCGGCGGCCTGATTTGTGGGCGCAGCATGTGAAGAGGTCGAACTAGGATGATGCATCGCATTGCTCTGGCGGAACCGTCTTGAATTGCGCGGGGGTTGCGCCGCGCAGCGAATGACGGCCGAGAGCCCGACTCGGACGTCATAAATTCTTGCCGCGTGCGCAAGCAACACATTCTTCCCTGCAGTTGCGTGAATTTTCATCCTGTTAGGCAGCGGACAAAGCCGCCCTTGATTGATGTGTGCATCAGCTGCTCGTTTTGTTCCAAGCCGCCAATTGTAACGCAGCAGTTCTATGCTGTGGCACACTGACTTAGCGTCACCCGGACAAGCTCATTGCGCGACGAAACAGCGCAAGGCTTGCGAGGAAAAAAGCACCACCAAGCCCGGCCATCAGGGACAGTTCGAACCAGACAGCACCTGGACCGGCTCCCCGGAAAACAACGGCCTTGGCAAATGCCAGAAAGTGCCGTGACGGGAGTATCATTGTCAGGCGTTGCACGACATCTGGTTGGCTTTCGACCGCGCCCATGCCGCCCGACAGCATGATGATCGGGATCACGACCATAATCACCAGGAGTGCAAACTGCGCCATGCTGCGCGCCAATGTGCCCAGAAACATCCCAATGGCGGCAGCGGCGGCCAGATAGATTGCAGTTCCGGCAAGCAGCAGCGGCACCGATCCGGCAATTGGCACCTGCAACACCTGCTGCACGACGAATAACAGCGACAACGTGAAGGCTGCCAGCACCACGACGACATTGGCCAGAACCTTTGATAGCGCAATCTCAAAGGGCGTCAGCGGCATCACCATCAAATGCTCGATCGTTCCCTGCTCGCGTTCGCGCAGCATCGCGGCCCCCGTCAATGCGATGGCCAAGAGTGAAAGCTGGTTGAGCAAAGAAGATACGGCCTTGAACCAGACCGGATTGCCATTGGGGTTGAAGGCGCGGCGCAGTTCCAGCCGCAAGGCGGCGTCTGGCGCGTCCGGGCTACCCGAAAGAAAAGCGCGGGTTTCCGACAGCAGGATATTTGCGATGTAGTCGGTGCCAAGCTGCGCTTGGCTGACCGCAGTGGCATCGACCTCCAACTGCGCGGCGGGCATCAGGCCTGCGATCACATCCGCCTCGAATCCGGGTGGAAAGCTGAGGACGAACATGATTTGCCCGGCGTCCATTTCGGTCGCTACCCGGTCGGGCGTGATCATCACCGGCGTCTGAAACCATGGTGGACCAAGCGCGTCGGAGATTTGCCGCGTCAGCCCAGAGCCGTCCTCGTCAAGAATGGCGATGGCAGCGTTGTAAACGGTATCTCCGGCGCCGCTGGCCTCGAGCATGACGGCAACGACAAACGACCACATGATCAGGATCACCATTACCGGGTCGCCAAGTACGCTTTTAATCTCTTTGCCTGCAAGCCAGAAGATATTTGTCAACCGCCGCATGATCACTTCTCCTGCTTGCGCAAGGCCAGCACGGCCAGCAGGGTCAGGACCGGCCCGAAAGCGGCAAGCCGCAGCAGGTGCCCCGCCAGTTCAGACAGGCCCAGCCCCTTGGTAAAGGTGCCAACGCTGATGCCCATGTACCATGTGGTCGGCCAGAACGTGCCCATGACCCGCGCCGCGCCTTCCAGCGAGGAGACGGGTGTGATCATTCCGGAGAATTGCAAGGTCGGCATCACAGAAAGGATTGCCGCGGCGAAGACCGCCGTCACCTGCGTGCTGGTCAACATCGACACGACAAGGCCATACCCCGTCGCCGCCACCGCATAGAGAAGCGCACCCAGTACCAAGGCCAACGGCTCACCCTTGAGCGGCACACCCAGCACCGTCACCACTAACGCCGTCAGGATCACGAAATTCAGCAGCGTGATGCCGATATAGACCAGCTGCTTGCCGATCAGGAATTCGGCGCGGGTGGTCGGTGTCACATAGAAATTGGTGATGGTGCCGATTTCCTTTTCACGCGCCACGCTGACCGCCATCAGGATCGCCGGGAACAGCAGCAGCAACAGCGGCGGGATGGACGGGCCGATCGCGGGCAGGCTCTCCATCGCCGGGTTGTACTGAAAGCGCGGGATCAGTTGCGCCGGAGAGGTCGCACCTTGAGTTTGGGACATGGCCAGCACGTTCAACGCCAGGGTTCCCTGCGCATCGCTGGAAAGTATGCTCGCATGCGCCCCTTCGACATAGCTTTCCACCGTTCCGGCGCGGTTGGTGTCGGACCCGTCAATCAGCCCGGCAATTTCGGGGATTTCGCCGCGTCGCACAAAGCGACCGAAATCAGGCGGGATTTGCAGCGCCAGCGCCAATTCGCCGCTTGCCATCCGGCTTTCCAACTCGTCCACCCCTGAAACCGGCGGGCGTTCAGAGAACCAGGCGGAGTCCTGAAACCCCGACAGATAGGCGCGGCTTTCCGGGCTTTGGTCAAGATCAAAGACCGCGAAGGGGATGTTGCGCACCTCTTGCGAGATGCCGAAGGACATGATCAGCAGCAAAAGCGCAGAGCCCACGAAGGAAAACACCAGCCGCACCGGGTCACGGCGCACCTGCATCGCCTCGCGGGTGGTGAAGGCCAGCAGCCGCTGCACGCTGAACCGCGACGCGGTTTTCGCGTGCTGTTGGTCGCTGTTTGCCGTCAACAGGCCCTCGTCTGCCGGGGCATCGGGGGGCTGGGCGTCCAGCATATAGGTGATAAACGCATCCTCCAGCGTCTCGACGCCACGCCCCTCGATCAGCGCCCTGGGGGCGTCAGACACCAGAACCTTGCCGGAATGCATCAGCGATATGCGATCGCAGCGCATGCCTTCGTCCATGAAATGGGTCGAGATGAAGATGGTCACACCGTTGCGATGTGCCAGTTCCAGCAGCATGTCCCAGAACGCATCGCGGGCCTGCGGATCGACACCGGAGGTCGGTTCATCAAGGATCAGGATGTCAGGCGCGTGGATCACCGCAACCGCCAAAGACAGGCGCTGGCGCACCCCCAGCGGCAGCGATGCGGCACCCTGATCGAGATAAGGCTCAAGCCCGAAGCGCGGGACAAGTCCATCCATCCGCTGGGTTGTCAACTCACTGCCAAGGTGAAACAGCCGCGCGTGCAGCAACAGGTTCTCGCGCACCGTCAACTCGCCATAAAGCGAGAAGGATTGCGACATGAAGCCGACCCTGCGGCGCGCATCGAGGTTCTGTGCATCAACTGGTTTGTCGAAAATCCACGCCTCGCCTTCGGTGGCGGGCGTCAACCCGGTCAGCATCTTCATGGTCGTGGTCTTGCCGCAGCCGTTGGAGCCGAGAAAGCCGAAAATCTCGCCGCGCGCGATCTCGAAGCTGACCGAGTCGACGGCGGCGAAATTGCCAAAGCGTTTGGTCAGGTTTTGGGCGCGGATGGCAGGTGGGCCGGGCTCGGCCGCGGTGGCGAGGCTGAGCCCGGTGGTTTCTTCGGACTCTCGGCTCTCACCGCCCAACAGCGCCACGTAGGCGGCCTCGACAGTTCCGGATCCAGTGCGCTCCATGAGATCAGCTGGACTTCCGGTTGCAAGGATATTCCCAGCATTCATCGCCACCAGATGGCCAAAGCGCGCGGCCTCTTCCATATAGGCAGTCGATACCAGCACGCTCATCTCGGGGCGGTCGGCACGGATCGCGTCGATCAGATCCCAGAACTGGCGGCGTGACAGCGGATCGACCCCGGTTGTCGGCTCATCCAGCAACAGGAAATCGGGATCGTGGATCAGTGAGGCACACAGGCCCAGTTTTTGTTTCATCCCGCCCGAGAGCTTGCCCGCAGGCCGGTCCATGAAGGGCGCAAGTCCGGTGGCGCGTGTCAGCCGGGAAATCTGCGCCGCGCGCTCGGCCTTGCCCAACCCGAACAGTTTTCCGAAGAAATCCAGATTCTCCTGAAGGCTGAGATCGTGATAAAGATTTCTGCCCAACCCCTGTGGCATGAACGCGATCCGCCGCCCGACATCGCGCCGGTGGCGGGCGCTGCTCATGTCGCCGCCCAGCGTTTCGATTTGACCCTCCTGAAACTTCTTGGCTCCAGCAATCAGCCCCATCAGAGTTGATTTGCCGACACCGTCCGGCCCGATCAGCCCGACCATTTGCCCCGCAGGCAAGTCCAGCGTCACATCGTGCAGCGCCGGAACCTTACCGTAGAGGTGTTTCACACCCGCCAGCCTTGCCGCCATCCGTTCTGAGGTGTTCGTCGCATTCATGGGTCAGTTTCCGTCAGCCGCGCTATCCTGTGGCGCTGGCAGGACTGTGGCGACAGGTGGCGTCAGTCCCACGGGCCAGTCAGGCACACTGCCGTCCGGCCCTGCCAGACGCACCCACGCTACACCCCGCACGCCGGTTTTGACCTGTGCGAGGCGCTCAGCCACCAATTCCTGCGGGATGCGCACACGAATGCGGAACATCAGGCTTTCGCGTTCTTCGATGGTTTCAACCTGTTTCGGGGTGAACTGTGCCTGCGGCGCCACAAAGCTTACGACTGCGGGCACCGCGATATCCGGCATGACGTCGACCACGATCCGCGCCTCATCCCCCAACCGCACCCTTGGGGCGGCGCTCGCGGGAAGGAAAAACTCCATATAGACATCGCCAAGGCTGACCAGCGTCAGCACCTTGCCACCGCCACCCAGCACTTCGCCCGGCTGCGCCAGGCGGTAAAGAACACGCCCCGCCTGAGACGCATACAGAGTGCTGTCGGCAATGCGTGCATCGATTTCACGCAGGGCAGCGGTTTCGGCGTCAACAGCGCGTTGCTTGGCCACCACACCAGCCTGTGCTGCGGTACGACCTGCCTCGGCAAGTTGCGCCTCGGTTCGCCGGATATCCAGATCCTCGCCGCTGACGACGCCGCGTTCGTTCAACGTTTCGGCGCGGGTCAGCTCACTTTGCGACAGCGCAAGCGTGGCCTCGGCCTGTGTCACACGAGCCTGTGCCACCGTCACCGCCGCCTGGGCGCTGGCAACGGCAGCCTGAGCGCGCAATCTTTGGGCCTGCAGCTCGGTCGTGTCCATCACCGCCAGCACATCACCGGGCTGCACCAAATCGCCCTCGCGCACGGTGATTTTCGAAACTCGCCCGGCCAGACGGGTGGAAATATCGACCAGATCGGCCTCGATCCGTCCATTGCCACGCGCAAACCCTTCAGGCGGCAGATCGCTGGGTTCCAACAATACCTTCCAACCGGCGTAGCCCAAAAGGGCTGCCAGCATCGCGAATACGAGAATGATAGAAATCTTGCGTGACATGGCTTAGGCAACTTCTGCGGGGTCATTTTGCGTCTTGGCTATGCCGCGCTGATAGATAGCGAACACGCGGGTCGCATCGGCGCGCATCTTTTCCATGTCGCCCGACATCAGAGATTGCATGACCAGACCCTGAATGGTGCCGATGAACAGCGTGGCTGCCGCCTGACTATCCAGATCCTCAGCCAGTTCACCACAGGCCTTTCCGGCCTCGATCAGGTGGTTCAGGCGCTCTGCGTATTGCTTCATCATCGCGCGGGCCAAGCGTTTCGCTGGTGTCGGTTTCGCCCCCTGAAGCTCGCCGAACAACATGCGCGGTGCGCCGGGGTGTTCGGACACAAAGGTGACATGGGCCAAAAACATCGACCTCATCGCAGCCAGCGGCGACTCGACGCCCTCTGCCGCCTTGTCGATCCTTGCCATCAGGCGTTTGGCCACCCACTTCATTACCGCCTGCCAGATCGCCTCCTTGTTGGGGAAGTGGCGAAACAGTGCGCCTTGCGTCAGGTGCATGTGTTTGGCGATGGCGGCTGTGGTGATGTCGCCTGGGTTGGTCGTCGCGGCCAGTTCAATCACCGCCTCGACGGTGACATTGCGACGCTCCTCGGCGGGCAGGTTCTTTGGTCGGGTGTGTGTTGTCATTGCGGCATTTCCAACCGCCAAACTGCAAGTGCAAGCCAGCCCATTGCCAGAACCATGCAAACACCACCGACAATCACAAAAAGCGGCGGCGCGCCGATCAGCACTTCTGCCAGTATCCCCACGGGCATGAGCATGCCCGCCAGTGCCAGCCAAGAAATCCATCGGCCAGATGTAGCGGGTGGCGGAAGGCGCAATAGCACCAAACCGACCGCAATGTTGAGAAGCGCAAAAAGGTTGCCATGTGCGTGGGCCAGACGCGATTCGAAATGCACTCCGACGCCGTAGTCAGCGATCCACTGCTCCCTGCCCGGTGCAAAATCGCGCAGAAAGATCAATACGAACCCATAAAGCATGAAGAGAGTAAGAAACAGGAACCCTGTGACAATGTTGGATTTTCCAGTGTGCATCACGAACCCCGAATTCTGAATGCGGACCAATCTCCGCCGGCTGGCCCAGTATGGTTTGAAAATAGATAGTAATCAATTACTATCTTTTCATGAGTCGTGTAGACATGGCAACGGATGATACGCAGGTCGAGCCTTCATCCTGCCGATCGGGTGATCAGAAAAGGACAGCAATCATGAACGGAAATGGCGAGCATCAGGTCACTCACTTGCGCGCGGATGGCAAAGGCCATCGTTCTTCAAAGGCAGTGGCAAAGGGTACCGTTTCCAAACAAAACGCGGTGGCAAGGCTCATTTCAGCGCCCGATGGTGACACCCCTTCTCCTGCGGGATCGACGGGAGCGACAGCTCGGAAACCGCGCGAAAATGGTCCAGCCACCTCAATGCACGACGCGATGAACCACACCGCGCAAAGCGCCATATCCCGGGTTACGCACGGGTTGTCTCCCGCTGCGCTCATGGGGGCCTGGTTTGACTGGGCCACCCACATGGTCGCGGCCCCCGGCAAGCAGTTGCAACTGGTCGAGAAGGCCGCTGACAAGACCTGGCGTCAAACCCGTTTCGCAATCAGTTGCGCGACGACTTCCAACAGATCCGAACCCTGTATCACACCGTTACCCCAGGATAACCGCTTCAGCGATGACGCCTGGCAGATGAAGCCGTTCAATATGATCTATCAGGGCTTTCTGCTGCAACAGCAATGGTGGCACAACGTCGTCACGGGCGTTCCCGGCGTTACTGCCCAGCATGAGCGCGAGTTGCAATTCCTGACGCGGCAACTGCTCGACATGTATTCGCCATCCAATTTCTTGCCCACCAACCCCGAAATCCTGCGGAAAACCCGCGACGAAGCCGGCCAAAACCTGATCCGCGGGATGCAGAACCTCGCCGAAGACGCGCGCGACGTCATGACCGGGGCACCCACCGCAGGCGCAGAGAATTTCCAGCCGGGCCGGGACGTCGCGGTGACACCGGGTAAGGTGGTTTACCGCAATCGGTTGATCGAACTTATCCAGTACGCCCCACTCACGGAAACCGTACGCCCCGAGCCGATCCTGATCGTTCCGGCCTGGATTATGAAATACTATATCCTCGACCTGTCGGCGCAAAACTCGATGGTGCGGTATCTCGTGGAGCAGGGCCACACCGTCTTCATGATCTCCTGGAAGAACCCCGACGAAGATGATCGCGACCTGACGATGGAGGATTACCGCCAACTGGGCGTGATGGCGGCGCTGGAGGCCATTCAGGCGATTGTGCCAGATCAGAAGGTCCACGCGACGGGCTATTGTCTAGGCGGCACCCTTCTGGCCATCACTGCGGCACCAATCGCGCGCGGCAAAAATGACCCTTTTGCGTCATTGACCCTGCTGGCCAGTCAGGTCGATTTCACTGAACCCGGCGATTTGCAGTTGTTCATCAATGAAAGCCAACTGGCCTTTCTCGACAGTGTCATGTGGAAACAGGGCTATCTCGACACGACCCAGATGGGTGGCGCTTTCCAGATGCTGCGCTCGAACGATCTGATCTGGTCGCGCGCTGTTCGCGAATACCTGATGGGCGAGCGTCAGCCGATGAACGACCTTATGGCGTGGAACGCGGATGGCACGCGCATGCCCTATGCGATGCATTCGGAATATCTGGAGAAACTGTACCTTAATAATGATCTGTCCGAAGGGCGGCTTCAGGTCGAGGACCGTCCGGTCGCCCTGTCCGATATCCGCGCCCCGATCTTTGCCATCGGAACGGTAAAGGATCACGTCGCACCTTGGCAGTCGGTCTTCAAGATACATGCGCTCACAGATACCGACGTGACCTTTGTGCTGACGAGTGGCGGGCATAACGCGGGCATCGTTTCGGAACCGGGCCACCCGCGCCGCACCTATCGGATCGCCTCCAAGGACGCGATGGATCGGTATGTCGATCCAGAGGCGTGGCACGCCGAGACAGAAGCACAGGACGGATCGTGGTGGGAGTCTTGGGTTGCATGGCTTGGATCGCGCTCGGGCAAACGAACAGCGCCGCCGGATATGGGCAATGCGAAATCGGGCTATCCCGTCCTCACGGCTGCCCCAGGCACATATGTCCTTCAACATTAACCTACCGGGGCAACACCGTATTTGAACAAAGGATAGGAATATGGCTTCAAACCGAAAAACCAGCCTTATGGTAGCTGCCATCGTGGCGCTCGCATTTGGTGCGCTCACAGTGCTTTCCGGCGGTCGCGCCCTGTTTGGCAGCGCCGAGGCGCAGGCCGCAGTGGGCAATGCCGTGCCCTTTGTGCTGTGGTTCAACTTTCTGGCCGGGTTTGCCTATATTCTGGCAGGCGTCGGGCTGTATCTACGGCACCCGCCTGCCGTCTGGATTTCAATCGGCATTTTCGCAAGCACCGCTCTGGTGGCGTTGGCGTTCGCGGTCCACATGATGCAAGGCGGCGCCTTCGAGATGCGCACCGTTGGCGCGATGATCCTGCGCATGGGTGTATGGGCGGGCATATCAGTTGTCGCCTGGCGGCATTTCAGGCAGGCTCAAGGCATCTAAGGTGAGCGTCATTCAATCCTCTTGAACGTCCCTCGGCGATTTGGGCGACGTCGCCAATGGCCTGCTCAACTTTTCGGGCAAGAGAGGCAATGACCGGTTTGGCGGCTTTGGCTGCAACGCGGAGCAAATCATGCTGCATGTTCTAGGGTTTTCTGCGTGAGCAATAGCCGCATCTGCATAAGTCGGGTTTGTCCCGCGTCTTGATGGTTCAGGCGGGTTGCAACGAACGGCTACGTTGCCTCGATCCGGCCAATCGTGACCAACGTGGCGAAAGTTCCAGAGGAACCCATTGCAGAGGTGTTTAATTCTTGCTGCGTGCGCTCGCAGCATAGCTTTTGCCGCAACTGCATAGGCAACTGCTTTGCAACGCTGCCGGAAAACCAGTCATTCATGGGCTGGTCCGCACAACAGAGCCCGCCATGGACCAGGTCGCTGACGAGCCTCCCTGATCTTTCAACTGGGTCACTGACTGTCTTTGGGCAGGCGGTTCTTGCACGCCTGCCGAAAAAGCAGATGTGAGTATTCTCTGGTTTGCGCGATCATCTCTTTTGCAATGGAACCCGGTGTTGGCCAATTAGGATATAGGACGGCTTCAACCGCATCCGCGTCGAATAAAAGCTGCGCGTTGTGCTTTGCCGCAAGATGCCGCATGTGGCTGTTTTCTTTCAAGCATGTCATTTGAACTGTTCTCACGCGTCTGTTCTGGGCCATTGCAAACATCTGTTCGAACAAGGCGTCGCCAATCCCGATGTTTTGCCAATCGGTCTCAACAGAGAACGCGGCCTCGGCCGTTGATGGCCACGAATGAAAGAGACCACTCAGTTCGACCAGTCCTCTCAATTGCCCACCGACAAACGCGCCACCAGCAACACTGTCATACCGGATGACATTTCTCGCGTATTTCAAGACGCCAGCATCGCTGACGGCCCCAAAGAACCTTGACCGCCGTGACCCGACATCAAGCCGGAGAAAATGATCACAAATGTCATTCTGATCGCCGGAATGGACGCGACGGACGACCAGATCTTTTGAAGCGCTAATATCTCGCATGTTCAGGACTCCTGTTTGACAGGATGGTTTGGGCCAGCACCTTCGGGAGGAGGTGAAAATGCTGGCCCTGTGCGTCGGCGTTAACTATTGGTACTTCGCCGCCGCTTATGCTGGCTTACTCCGGGAGGAGCGAGAACTAGCACTTTTCGTTTATTGTTCTGACCTTGTGGACCGCGTCTTCAGTCGTCCACCATCAGTGTTTCGGCATATTTCGGGATATCGGATCGCGAAATGCCGATCTGCGCGAGCTGATGGTCGCTCATGCTCGAAAGCGTTGAAAGCATCCGGGCCATTTGAAGGGCCTTCAAACCAGCATGTGCTTTCGCCCCGATCCTTGCCAACAACGCGAGCGGTGCGGCGAACGCGTGACTGTGGGATTGGGTACTAGCAACCATAAGCCGCCTCCAGCGCCAGTCTTTTGATGTTGCTGCGCGGGATTCCCAGGTCTCGCAGGTCACGGTCCGTTAGACCCGAGAGTTCATGGTAAGTTGTGCGATAGACGCTCCGCTTGGCCTGAGCCTTTCGCATTTGGTCTATCTTTTGATGAAAGAACGTGCGGCCAGCTTCGAAAACGACATCCAGCCCACTGTTTGATCGTATTATTGCCATGATAGTACCTCGTCACTTGCTGCGGTGCAGTATTTATGCTGCACTGCAGAAGTACGCGCGTCTGGTAGCGCTCACAATTGGTCGATTTGGCAATGGACCCATGCCAGATTGGAACAGGTAGGCGATGCGATATGGATATTTCAGCACAAATGCTGATCTTTGCGACCGTGGTGGAACAGGGCAGTATTTCTGCGGCTGCCAGGTCAATGGGGCAGACGCCCTCAGCCGTCAGTAAGCAGATCGGTCTGCTTGAAGATCAGGTACATTACCGCCTGCTGAATCGCACGAGAACAGGTGTTTCGCCGACACAAGAAGGCCAGGATTTCTACGAAAAATGCAAAGCAATGGCTGAGAAGTTCAAAGAGGCCGAAGCGATGATCCACAATCTGGATGGAATCCCGCGCGGCAAGCTCAAAGTCGCGTCCACAGTTGCTTTTGGGAAATCCCAATTGATCCCCGCGTTGCCTGCATTCATGGACGAAAACCCAGAGGTCCAAATTGCGTTGGATTTGACCGATCGTGAAATCGACCTTCAAAGCGAAGGGTTTGATGCGGCCATCTGCTTTGCCGAACAATACAGGAATCCCGATATCGTCGTCAGGCGGATTATGCAGAGTCGCCGCGTGCTTTGTGCCGCACCAGAATACCTTGAGCGTTCGGGAACCCCCACAAATTTTGCCGAACTGGCCCACCATAATTGCCTCAGCATTGCTGGGAACAGCCGCCGGAACCTATGGAATCACGGCCATTCGACCAACGGTGACGGATTTGAAGCCCAAGGCAGCTTTGAAGGAAATAGCACAGATGTTGTTTTTCGAGCGGCACTCGCTGGGATTGGGATCGCGCGACTGCCCTGCTATATGGCAAACCAGAAGTTCCTGTCGGGCGAACTCGTCCATGTCATGCCGGAATACGCGCCGCCAAGTACGGATATCGTTGTTATGTTTCCCGAAAGGCGCAATCTTGCCCCCAAGACCCGCGCATTTGTGGACTTTCTGGTGCGGCGATTTCGGAATGTCGAAGACTTCCAAATGACCGGTTAATCGGCACAGGAATGATTGATGAAATCGAAAAAGGTGGCGATTTGTCTGAAAACACAACGGACATCGGAAGAGAGCTTTCCGAGCAGCTAAACCCAGGGATGGAAGACTCATTGAACGCGCGATACGGGCATTTGTTGCCCGGAATGGCTGAAGGCGTCGTCGACTTCGCATATGGTCGCCAATACGCCCGTCCTGGACTTGGCCTTCGTGACCGGTATTTGGCAACCATCGCCGCGTTGACTGCCTTGGGAGGACAGACAAGGCCTCAACTCAAGGTAAACATCGCTGGTGGCCGCAAGGCTGGTTTGTCACAAAAAGAAATCGCAGAGGTGATCTGGCAAATGGCGCTATATGGTGGGTTTCCGGCGGCGATCAACGCTTTGAACGCTGCTCTGGAGGTTTTCGGCGAAGAAGATAGCTGAACCTTGGAACAATATTTCACTTCACAAAACGGACTTCAGAGCGCTTGGAACGATGAGAGTGGACTCATTTGATGGCCGCGTTCAGTCCTTCTGACGCTGGCCAACAGATCGAATACTGAAGCAAGTTGGCGGATGACAACGCAGCTCGCCGATTTCAAACGGACATATCCAGTCGCCGCAACGAAATCTGACTATAAATCCAAAGTGCAACTACGTTCTTTTGCTGCGTGCGCTCGCATCGCGACTTGAGACGCATCTGCGCCATTTCCTTTGCCGCAACGTCGCGCAAAAACCGGTCTTTCGTAGATCGGCAGTCCCTAGCGCGATCTGTTGGCCCGGAGCGATGCGACAGTACCTATTTCGCCGTGGAAAGCATGAAGTGCGTAAAAATATTGTCGGCGACATAAAACCCCCAGTGCAGCCCGTAAGAAAGCGTCGCACCACTGCGGGTCGCAAGCAGGAGGCTTGGCACCACCGCACCGAAGCAGGTGGCCGCGATCGTGAAACGGGCAACATAAAAACCCGTAGCGCCATTGAAGATCAGCGATAGGTGGAAAAGTCCAAACAATGCTGCCACCAGAATACCGACATACAGGATCTGCCAGCCGAATGAGAAGAAAATCAGGACGAGCGTCAGTATCAGGAATTGCTGAAACAGGATCTCGAAGGATTTCGCCACGTAATACATCGCATCGGCAAACATGAACTCCGGCGGATCGCTGGGGGCGAGGGTCAGATCGATGTCCGGCAGGTTTGGCAGCACGACAAGGGTGAACCCCGCAATCATGCCGAGCACCGCAAGGACCGGCAAAACACCATGGGCAAGAGGCTGCCATGCGCGCAGGCGGTGCCGGAACAGCAGGGCCGCCAGACCCGTGAAGCAAAGGTAGTAGGCCGAATACAAGACTGGCGCATCCATATAACCGTTGGACAGGCCCAATTTGTCCTTGATCTCAAAATAGCCGAGCGATGACACGGACCAGAGCGCCGCAATCACCAGAATATCGATGATCGCCCGCCAGTGCCGCGTGTGGCCATTGGCGAAATCGGATATATAAGCCAATCTTTGGTCTCCGTTGCCTAGTCAGCGTCACGCACGAGGCGCACGAAATTAAGGATCCGTTTCGCATCCCCCTGTGGGCCTTCGCCTTCTGGGTAATCCGCAGGATCACCGGTTTTCGGATCGGATCGTTGCGATCCTGCGCCGTGCACATCGGTCCAGACCTCATCGAAATAGCCCATCGCCCGCCCGAAACTGATATAGGCACCCGCGCTGCCGGGTTCGTCTGTCCAGTTGGAATGGGTGGTTGAGGACCAGATCCAGCCCCAGTCTACCTGTCCCGCTTCATTTGTGATTTCGGTGCTGTCGAAGATCGGGTCAATCGCGGGGCTGTCGGTTGTGTCCGGTGAGCGGGCGTAGTCAACAAGGCTCTGCAATTCCTTGATGTTCGGCAAGCGCCAGTCGTCATGACCAAACAGCACCTGTGCGTTGGCGGACTGCGCATAGGCCAGTGCGTCTTCCCAGCCGAGTTCAATTCCATTGTCGGCTTGTGTCCACATCAACCCACTCGCCGCATCGGTGACGGTGCCATCGCCATTGTCGGTCAGGTCGGGCACGCCGTAGCCCGTATCGCCACGCACATACATCACGAAAAAGGTCTTATCGCGCCCATGCAGTTCAAGGCCGTATCCCTTGATCCGGCCGTCAGCGAAGTTCACACCAAATAGCGTGGCATCCTGCGTAGCATTGGTGCCGAAGACATACAGGTTCGACGAGGCCATCTGACTGTCGATGATCCGCTCGCCTACTTCGGTTTCACCGTAGGCAAAATTGAAATAGTCACGGTCGATGAACGGGATCAGGCCGGATGTGTCTTCGCTTTCGTAACCTGAAGGGTCGACCCCGCGAAAATCCATCAGCGAATACATTTCTTTAATCGTGGGCAGGCGCCAGTCATCGTAGCCGCCAAGGTCGAAGGTTTCGGCACCAGCCAGCGCGTCTTGATAGCTCAACTTGTCCTCGGCGAGGATCTCCCCGTCGCCGTTCATATCAGGCGATTGCGCCCACATCAGGCCGGTGACGTTGTCAGTGACGGTGCCGTCACCGTTATCGGAATAGCTTTGTTGTGGCCCTTGATGTTGGGCGTCTTGGCCATAAAAGGCCTCTCCCGTGGCGGGGCAGACAATCTCGTTCGTGGCGTCGTAGCAGACGCTTTGCATGGTATCAGGGATGGGGAACGGCGCTTCGGCCAGTGCGACGCCAGCGGCCACGATATAGGTTGGCAAAGCCTGTGAAACGGTTTGAAAAAAGGATGGTTTTCGCATTTTTAAACCCCTAGGGTTTGCGCCTCAGCGCATGTTGAATAATTCCTGGTGGAAGGCCCCGCGCGGCAGGCCGTGCGCCGCAAGATCACGGCGCAACGCGTCGCCAAACCCGGCAGGGCCGCAGAACCACATGCTGGCGGCTTTCCAGTCCGGCACGGCGGCCCGCAGTTTTTCGCCCGTCAGGAACCCGTCATGACCATCAATTAAGATGTGCAGGGTCACGCCAGCGGCTTTTGCATCAGCAGTGAGTTTCTTGCGGGCTTCAGGGGCAAGCTGCGTTGCGGTATGGAACAGGTCCACGCTCTGCTCGCCCCGCGTGCGGGCAAGCTGTTTCATACGCGCGATGAACGGCGTGATGCCGATGCCGCCACCGATCCAGATCTGGCGCGGCGCGGTATCATCAAAGGTGAAGCCGCCGTATGGCCCTTCGATAATCGCCGATGAGCCAGTCTTCACCTGTTCTGGCAGCAAGTCGGTATAATCGCCAAGCCCCTTGGTGATGAACATGATGCGTGGATCGCTGGCGTCCCAGGCGGAGGCGATGGTGAAGGGATGCGCGCCTTCTTTTTTGTCGAACGTCACAAAGGCGAATTGCCCGCTTTTGTGACCCTTCCAACCGTCTTCAAGCCGTATTGTCGTCTCAAGCACGTTCATATCGGCAAAGCTGTGCTGCGCCTCGACGGTGCCTTCGACCTTGCGGCGTTTGCCTATCTGTCGCGTCAGGACGATGACCGCCGAAATGGTCCCTGCGAACAGCAGAAGTCCCGTGGCTATGCCGACCGGTTGTGTCCATGCGTCAAAATCCATCAGCACGAGCGAGTGGAACACGAGAACCAGATAGGCGACCGAGATAAACAGGTGCGTCTTGGCAAACCAACGGTAGGGAAACCGCTTGATCAGAGCTAATGCGATCAGAAGCGCGGCGGCGTAGAACGCCTTTTCGCCAAGACCTTCGGCGGTGCCGCGAAAGCCATTCAGGAACGTTTCGATGGTGACAATATCGGTGCCTTCGGCTCCGGCGGGTCGCGCGCCACGCTCCGGCGCGGCCATAAGCCCAAGGGTCACGGCCCATTTGGGCGCGTTAACCGCCAGCCAGTGCAAGACCGCGGCCACCAAACCCGCGATGCCCAGCCATTTGTGCAGCCGGTAGGATTTGTCCAACCCACCGAGCCAAGGTTCCAGCCAGACAGGCCGCACGGCGAGGATCATTGCTACGCTCATCGCGCCGATGCCGATCACACCAGAATACTGCAAAAATAGATTGCGCGACGAAATAATGGTCAGGCCGTCAGGAAAGGGCAGATTGGCGAGCAACCAAAGCGCGCTCAGGACCGCTATCAAACCCCAAAGGGCAATTTTAATCTGTCTCAACATGGAGTGTGTCCTCTAAGAATCGATCTAAGACCTATGTTGGAGTAGGAATGTGCAGCCAATAACGAGGCTCATGGAATTCTTGCCCATCGTCGACGGCGGATTTCTTTATGTTCACCAGTCGGTTAAGATCGGTCTGCAGCAATGGCGATAGATTGTGCCCTGCATGTTCCCTGCACAATTGCGTGCCATACAAACAAAATGGACCGCCTGCGCATGTCACTGACCACCAAGATATTCCTCGCAATTGCGGCCACCGCAGCGCTGGTGATCGGCACGATGGCGTTGCTGGTGGCCCTTTCGATGCGCGACGGATTCTCGCAATACCTGCTGCGCGGCGAGTTGATCCGGTTCGATACGCTGGTGCGGGAACTGGCCGTGGCGCATGACCCCGACACACCGGGCTGGCCGGAAATAGCCGACGACCCGCGTGCCTGGAACGAATTCGTCCGCACGCATTTTACGCCGCCGGGCAACCCAACGCAGGACGAGGTCGACGGTGATCCGCTGGTGCTTGGGGAACGGTTGGCTCTGCTCGACGCCTCAGGCATCCGCATTGCAGGTGCGCCAACGCGCACCGCCATCTTTGAACGGCGCCCCATCTGCACGGCGCGCGGATGCCCTGAGGGCGCGCCGCTTGGCTATATCCGCCTGAACGCGCCGAGGACGTCAGACAGTGCCAGCGACGCCTTTTTCCTGCGGGGGCAATATGCCTCGCTCGCCTTCTCCGCCCTTATCGCACTGATGGTCTCGGCCGCGGCCGCGTTTTTGATTGCGCGTCAAATCCTGATCCCGATCAAACGGTTGGAAGCTGGGGCGAAGACGCTGGCAACAGGTAACTATGCCACGCGGATCAACAACGACCGCACCGACGAGTTGGGCGATCTGATCGGGCACTACAACGTGCTGGCGGAAACGCTTGCGCACACCTCGCAGGCCGAACGGGAATGGATTTCCAACACCTCTCACGAATTGCAGACCCCACTGGCGGTGCTACGCGCTCAGATCGAAGCCTTGCAAGACGGCGTGCGCCAGCCGGACGCGGCAACGCTGGCCGAAATGCATGCAGCACAGATGCGGCTGTCGCGGTTGGTACAGGACCTCAAAGTTCTGACCTATGCGCGCGAAGCCGAGTTCGTCGCCAATATGGCCCGCGAGGATCTGGTGGAGATTGCGACTGAGGCGGTCGAGATCGCGCGCCCCGCGCTGGAAGCCGCGGGGCTTGAGATCGATTGCACCTTCCCCGACACTTTGCCAACCACGTGCGACCGACTGCGGATTGCTCAAGTGATCGACAACCTTTTGCGCAACGCTGCGCGCTACACGGATGCCCCCGGCAAGGTGCGACTGGCGATCCGCCTTGCGGATGGTCACGCGCATGTCTCCATTGATGACACGCCGCCCGCCGCACCGGATGATGCGCTGCCAAGGCTTTTTGACCGTTTCTACCGAGCAGAAGGGTCGCGCTCGCGCGCGCTCGGCGGATCTGGCCTCGGCCTGTCCGTCAGCAAGGCCATCGTCGAGGCGCACGGCGGCACCATCACCGCTGCCGCCTCGGACCTCGGCGGCCTGAACGTGACCTTTACCCTGCCGGAGACGCAGACATGACCACCTCAAGCATCCTGATTGTCGAAGACGAGACGGCTCTTGCAGAGGTCGTGCGCGATTACCTTCTCGCGGATGGTTTGTCAGTGGAGATTCTGCCGAATGGCACCCATGCGGTTGAAACTGCGCTGACCAAAGCCCACGACCTTATCATCCTGGATTTGATGTTGCCGGGTGTGGACGGCCTGACCATCTGTCGCGAAGTGCGCCAAAGCTCGGATGTGCCGATCATCATGACCACCGCGAAGGTCGAGGAAATCGACCGCCTTCTCGGGCTGGAGATGGGCGCGGATGATTATGTGTGCAAACCCTATTCCCCGCGCGAATTGGTGGCGCGGGTGCGTGCGGTGCTGCGGAGGCGGCCGACAGGTGCCGATCAGGCAGCGGTGCCGAACACGCGGCTGATCATCGATGCGGAGCGTTGGCGCGTGACACTGGACGGTGCCGATCTTGATCTCACGCGGCGCGAATTCTCGCTTCTGGCAGCCTTGGCCGCCCGTCCGGGTCGCGTATTTTCGCGCGATCAACTGCTGGCACTGGCTTTTCCTGACGACACCGACGTGTTCGACCGGACCATCGACAGCCATATCCGCAATATCCGTCGCAAAATTCATTTATGCACCGACTGGGACCCTATCCGGTCGGTCTATGGTGTCGGCTACGCTTATGAGGGCTGATCGGAAGGCTTACGCCTTCATATTTACTGCATAGTTTCTTCATTCTCGCTCGCAGATGTTCCGTCATTTTGGCCTCAAAGGCCCTGCTTGCATCTCGAGAGTGAGTCGAAAGCAAAGGTTTGGGCCGCAACCAGAACCGAGACTTCGACATAGGAACGCCCTCATGCCCGACGTTTTCAAACCACTCTTGTTGTCTGCCTGCGCCTCCTTGGCGCTGGCCATGCCCGCCTATGCGCATCCTGACACAACCACCTTTGAACAAAGCGCCTTCGTTGAGGCGCCCGAGATCGTGGATTGCACGTTGGAGGATGGCACTGAGGCGCAATGCCACCAGATCACGGTCGGGTATTTGCCCGAAGGGTTGGAGATCGGCCCGTTTTGCCCCGCCACGCTGGATGACGCGGGTGGTATTTGGGGATGGTCAGGTGAAAATGCGGGTCTCTACCGCGTCGATGGCAATTTTCTGCGGATGTTGGATGGCCTCGGCTACCGCTTCTTTGACGAAGACGGCAACGTCTATTCCGTCGACAACGCCACCGAACAGCCCACGGTGGATCACGCCTGCATCAACGTATCGGTCGATGAAAGCGTAGAAATCACGATGCTGCTGCCGGTTGATTCCGTCATGGCCAAAACCCCGAGCGACCTTGGTGTTGTGTCGAAAATCGGCGTAGCACTTGATGATGTGCCGATCTTTTCTGATGCGCCGCCCATTCAAGTCACGGGCCATATGCCTGCGCTGGATACCTGTGGCGGCCACGTCGATCCGGGCGGTTGGTATCACTGGCATGGCACATCAACAGACGTAGAAACGGTGTTTGATGCACAAGGTGTCAGAGCAGATTGCGCGCTGGAACAAGATGCCAGTGCGCAGTTTGGCTATGCCTTAGATGGCTTCCCGATGTTTGGCTCGCTTGAGGCGGACGGATCTGTTCCGGTCGGACTGGATGCCTGCGGTGGCCACATCGCCGTAACAGCCTTAGGCGAAACCTATCACTATCACACATCAGACGACTTCCCCAACCTGCCGGCCTGTCTGGTCGGCGTTCGGGCGCAGAACAACTTCACCACCACCGCAACCGCCGGGGTTGGCGCACAGCGCGCCGGTGAGGATGGCCGCAACGAGGCCCCACGCCCCGAGGGTGGCCCAGGCGGTATGCCTCCGGGATTTGATACCGCAGCTGACACGCTTGGCATTACCGCCGAGGCGCTTCTCGAAGCGATGACCGCCGCAGGTGGACGCGATGCCGATCTGGCAGAGGTCGCCGCATCACTGGGCATTCAAGAATCCGCATTGCGCGACGCCCTGCCGCTGGCCCCCGGCCAATGATCAGCTTCGCAAACCGAAAGGAAACCACTATGAAAAGTCTCTCGCTGACCGTCCTTGCCCTCGCATCCACCGCGACGCTCGCCTCTGCGCAAAGCGATCCACGCCTCGCCGAGGTTAGCGAATTCTTTGCCACCGCCGGGATCGTTGCCGGGCCAGAGGCTGTCGATTGCACGCTGTCTGAAGGCACCCAAACCGAGTGCTTCCAAATCACGCTCGCCGCCGATCCGCAAACCTACACCCCCGGCCCGTGGTGCCCGACCAACATCGCAGACGGTGCAGAGGCGGGCGGCATCTGGTTTCAGGACGGTGAAACCGTCGATGTCGACGGCGAGTTCATCACAAGGCTCGCCGACATCTACGGCGACACGAACTGGCAGCTTTACGACAACGAAACTGGCGACATCCGCTATACTGGCACGCTTGCAGAATGCGAGGCGGCGGCACGGCCAGATGTGGACCCCGCCTATCAGAATTATTGCGTTCAGTGCTTGCCCGAAACATTACCGCAAGAAATGGTCGTGACCTATGTGATCCCGTTTGAACCAGTAGAGGCCGAACGCGCGGCACAAACCGGCATGACGGGCTCCGGCGTTGCCTACAACGGTGTGCGCCTTGACGGACCTGCCCCGGTGGAGGCGATCCTCGGTGCCTATACCATCGCGCCATTTGACGATTGCGGTGGCCATGTAAACCCCCATGTGGGCTATCATTACCATGCGGTCACCGATTGTCTTGATGATGCGCCGGGTGCCGCCGAGGCTTCGGGTCATGGGCCGCAAATCGGCATCGCCATGGACGGCCATCCGATCTTCCCGCACCTTTTTGCCGATGGCAGCGCCCCTGCGGACCTCGATCAATGCAACGGCCGTGTCGGGGATGACGGCATATACCGCTACCACGTCGGCGAGGCGGGCGCGAATGCGATCCTCGGATGCCTTGCAGCACAGGCGGGCTGCACGCTGGAGAATGCAGATGCGACTTGCGACGCTTCCGTTCGCAGGCCGCGCCCCTAACCAACTTCCCCTTCGAAAGGAAACGACATGACCCGATTGATCACAGCCATCACACTTGCCGCTATCGCGCCTTCCTTCGCTGGCGCAGAGACATTCTCGGCGGATGTCTGGGCCGACAATTGGTTCGACATGCGGATCAACGGCGAACAGGTCGCTGAGGACAGCGTGCCAATCACCACTGAACGGTCGTTCAACGCCGAGAGCTTTACTTTTGAGGCTGAACGCCCTTTCACGATTGGCCTGTTTGCCCGCGATTTTATCGAAAATGATACCGGGCTCGAATATATCGGCACGCGTCGACAGCAAATGGGCGATGGTGGCGTGATCGCACAGATCATGGACGCGGCGGGCGAAACAGTCGCCGTCAGCAATGCCGACTGGCAATGCCTTGTCATCCACACTGCACCGTTGGACAAATCCTGCGAGGACGAGAGTAATCCTGTCGCCGGAGAGGGTGCATGCGGTTTCGATATCTCGGCAGAACCGAGCGGCTGGGACAAAACAGGGTTTGACGCCTCAAATTGGCCTCAGGCCGATGTTTTCACCGCGGCACAGGTGGACCCAAAGCAAGGCTACGACGATGTTACGTGGTCTGACAGCGCGCAGTTCATCTGGGGCCCCGACCTTGAACAAAGCAACTCGGTCCTGTGCCGTATCACGGTTGAATAGCACCTCGCGTCAGGCTTCAAACCCACCTAAAAGGATAAATAATGACTAGGAATTCACTTTGCACCGCCGCGATCTGCTCGATGCTTTTCGCAGGCACAGCCCACGCCAAGAACGCCGAAATCTATCTGCTCGACCTGCTGGATAACACGCAGAACGGCTATTGCATCGATATCAGCGGCGGTCAGGGCGCGCAGGCGAATCCGGCAGATGGCCTTCAAGGGCATACCTGCTACAGCCCCTCTGGCGAATTGTTCGTCGACCAGACCTTTGACACGAACCGGTTTGCCGATGGCGTCCTCTACATGCCCGATTTTGACGTTTGCGCGCAGGTCGCGGGCACGGATGAAGGCTCATCCGTCGAACTTGCCGCCTGCGACGGATCCGAGGCGCAGAGCTTTGTGTTTTCAGGCGAAAGTACCATTACGCCAGCCGCTGCGAAGGACATGTGCCTGACAGTTGGCGAGGACACCCGCACGGGGCGCAGCGATAAAAACCAGATCAAGGCGCTGACTGTTGATGTTTGCTCTGTCGCGGACGCAGCCCGCCAAACATGGGGTGTGCGGACCGCCGACTAGGCCTGACACACACAAGCGGACGGGGTCCTGCCATGAAAATTCTCATCTTCCTCGGGTCTGTCCGTGATAGTACTCCGCCCCGCGCGGCTGGGGCTGCGCATTGCGCGGGCCTGCGCTGCCCATCTTGCGGCGGGTGGCATCGACGCCACCATCATTGATCCACTCGATTTGGACTTGCCCACCCCGTTCAAACCGCATTTTGCCTATGCGTCGGGCCGCGCGCCGGAAGTTCTTGATGCGCTGGCCCGCCAGATCGCGGACGCGGATGGCTATGTGATGGTCAGCCCCGAATACAACCACGCCATGAGCCCTGCCCTTGCCGATCTGTTGAACCATTACGGAAACTCGCTCTATTCCTTCAAGCCAAGCGCCATCGTGACCTATTCGGCGGGCCAGTGGGGCGGGACACGCGCAGCAGTAAACATGCGGACCTTCCTGTCGGAGCTGGGCTGCCTTCCGGTCTCGGCCATGGTTCACATACCCCATGCGCAGGATGTGCTGTCCGAGGACGGCACCTATGCCGAGGGCGTGGACTCAGATCGCTGGGCGGGCTATCTCGACCGTTGCCTCCAGCAGCTCGCCTGGTGGGCTGAGGCTGCTGAAAAACAGCGAGCCACATCCGAGACAACTGAGGCATTCAACCGAGACCCATCACAGCGCGATGCACCCTGAAAGAAGAAGGGATTGTTTCGCACTCGGCCGGAAATCCAAAGCAGGACAAAGAATGACGAAGCCATAACCAATACCGGATATTCTAGACTGGCTAGAGAGCCTGAAGACAATTGGCGCTTTGGCCCAATTCAAAGAATTGTGTAATGCAAAAACGGACAACTCGCCGCCATCCATAGGGGCCCCTATGAATGGTGGTATTTCGATAGCCACCTTGAGGATCGCACCACGATGGTGGTCGTCTTCAACACCAGAGCGAACACCGCACCGCAGTTGCCGCGAACCCCTATATGACGATCGACATTACCCGTGTTGACTACACACCCATCAGCAAATGCGTCTGCAACATACTGCTATGTCGGGATAAAACTACCCGAGTCAAAAGAAGCGGCCAATTGCGGGAGTTCATAATGAAAAAGTGGTTCGAAATCAGGCCGTATATGGCGATCATACGGCTGCTTCGGCGGGCTTCGCTGCAACCTGGAATGGTTAAAAACTCAGATGCGAGGTCTTTCTGCGCAAGGAAGAACCCTCAACCACACTGGTTCGCATCGTCCCGCCCTGTGTAAGTTCGTTCAGCGCGCACCCAAAGGGCGGTTTGGATCAGACTTCCAGTTCCAAGTGGCAATGACTGCTTCCACGACATGGGCTGCGCCGCAGCAAGACGCGCGCCGCATCTGCGAAAAGATGCTGCGTCAGCGAAGGTTGAGAATTCGAGGTCGGAAAGGTCCGCAGACCCGACCTCCGCGCCCCAATCGCGCTCCGCCTTTTGCTTGCAAACCTCGGCGCCGGGCCCTGAACCTGCGCCTTACGCCCATATCTGATGCTCAATCGGCGTGCGCTTTGAGATACGCGTAAATCTCATCCTTCAGCGCGAGGCGTTCGCGCCGCATCTCGGTCATGTGGGTGTCCGAGGTGGGTTCTACATCCGTCTCTGCCCGGTGCACGTCGCGGTTCACGGCGTGATACCGATCTGCCAGATTGGCGAAATGCTGATCGTTCTGGCGCAGTGCGGACATTTGTTCGGCCAGTTCGGGGAATTCCTCGGCCAGTTCATGGGGGGTATGTGACAATGTTTGTCTCCTTTTTCTCGGTTGATCGATGTCTTGGTCTTCAGGATTTTGGATGCAGGGATGTGGCAAGGATATGTTCGGACTCCTGCAGTACCGCCTGCGCCTGATGGAAAATCAGCGGATCAGGTGGGCTGGCGATGTCGAGATCCTTGCCCGGATAATCAAGCTGGGACAGGAAGTGCCGCATGCAGGTCAGTCGCGCGCGCTTCTTGTCGTTTGAGCGGATCACGGTCCAGGGCGCATCGGCGGTGTCGGTATAAAAGAACATCGCCTCTTTCGCCTCTGTATAGTCTGACCATTTGTCGAGGCTCGCGCGGTCGATCGGGGACAGTTTCCATCGCTTCAGGGGGTCGGTTTCTCGCGACGCGAAGCGCTTTTTCTGTTCATTCTGGGTGACCGAGAACCAGTATTTGAAAAGTTTGATGCCAGACCGGGTCAGCATCCGTTCGAATTCCGGCGTTTGCCGCATGAATTCAAGGTATTCATGGGGCGCGCAGAAATTCATCACCCGTTCCACACCGGCGCGGTTGTACCACGATCGGTCGTAGAAAACCATTTCACCGGCTGTCGGCAGATGCTTGACATAGCGCTGGAAAAACCACTGCCCGCGCTCTTCATCGGTGGGTTTGTTCAGCGCCACCACACGGGCTGCTCGCGGATTGAGATGCTCCGTGAAGCGCTTGATCGTTCCACCCTTGCCCGCCGCATCCCGGCCTTCGAAAAGCAGAACGTATTTCTGCCCGGTCTCCTGCACCCAAAGCTGCACCTTGAGCAATTCGACCTGAAGTGCGGATTTCTCCGCCTCATAGGTACTGCGGTCGAGCTTGGTCTTGTAGGGATATTCGCCCTGTTCAAAACCAGTGACATCAGTTTGGGCACGCTCATCTCCGGTCGCTTCGTTTTCTTGCAGCATCAGATCGATCTTTCATTACGGTTTCGTCGGGCGGCTTCAACCTAGCCAGCGGTCAGATGGCTTGCCTTGATTTGGATCAATCGGGATGGCGGTTTATGGGTGCTTGATCCGATGGGATTTCCTGCCTATACCCCGCCTATCCGGAATCGCTTTGTCGCGGCTCCGGCGCTTTGCGTTTCGCGCAAGGGAACAAGGAATGACGATGCTACCTCCGGCGGGCCGCCCCCTGACATGATCAGGGCACGGACCCGGCAGACCCCGAAGCTCTTGGATCGCACAATCAACTTCGTGGCATACCACGAGCATCATAGGAGTAAGGTCAATGGACCTGATCGCAGAACTAGAGGCGGAACAGATCGCCGATCTGGGCAAGGATATCCCTGATTTCCGCGCTGGCGACACCATCCGCGTTGGCTTTCGCGTGACCGAAGGCACCCGCACCCGTGTTCAGAACTACGAAGGTGTGTGCATCGCGCGCAACAACGGCCACGGCATCGCCGGGTCGTTCACCGTCCGCAAGATCAGCTTTGGTGAAGGCGTGGAACGTGTGTTCCCGCTGCATTCCACCAATATCGACAGCATCACCGTGGTTCGCCGCGGTCGCGTGCGTCGTGCCAAGCTGTATTATCTGCGCAGCCGTCGCGGCAAGTCCGCGCGCATCGCAGAAAACACCAACTACAAGCCCAAAAAAGCCTAAAGGAGCGGTGCGATGAAAGCCGATACACATCCCGAATATCACACCATCAACGTCAAGATGACCGACGGCACCATCGTGGAGATGAAATCCACCTGGGGCAAAGAGGGCGACCAGCTTTCGCTGGACATCGACCCGACCGTGCACCCTGCATGGACCGGCGGTACCTCCCGCCTGATGGACACCGGTGGCCGCGTGTCCAAGTTCAAGAACAAGTACGCTGGTCTGGGTTTCTGATACCCCCGCACCTGCGGAACCATCCGATCTTGAAAGCGCCCCCTTCCCGGGGCGCTTTCTTTGTTTTTAGGGTGGGACAAGCGGGACGGGATATTGTTTCCAAGCGGGCACAAATGGCCTGATCCAAGGGGCGCTTCGCAGTCATCAAGCACCAATGCGGGGAACGCCATCCACACAAAAACCTTGCGCCCGACCTGTCAGCGTGAAACTTTCGAAGGGTATTGATATCTGTAGGTTAAGCGGTAGGGGCTGGTACACGCCATGAACATCAAACACATTGCAACACTCGGCACAGCTGTGCTTTTCGGGTCGGCCATGACGGCTGGCGCGACGTCGGTGACCGTGGTCACGCAGGACGGGACGCCTTTTGCCTCCACCGTCGGGGTGCGCGACGATACCGGTTCGCGCGGGGTGGATCTGGTCGGGGCCAAGGTCACGGCGACCTATTCCGACACCTCCAGCGAGGTGCTGACATGGGGGGCGCTTGATCCTTTCACCGCCGGTGCGGCACAGGGCACTGACTTTGGTATATACATGGATTTCGAAGGGTTCGACATCCGCGCGACCAAACAGCTTTCGATGCTCAAGATTGATCTGTCCACGTCGTCCTCCATTGCGGATGGATCAGGGCAATCCGTGTTCGATATCCTGACCGCCGAGGGGCTTGAGCCGGGCAATACGCCGTCGTCCTCCTTTGGCTTTCCGGTGACCTTTGACGACAAACCATTCACGCAGGTCAGCTTTTTCGGCACGCTGCTTGCCCCGGGAGAGACGACAGAAGCCCCAGCGGGAAGTGTGATAGCAACCTACTCAAACATCGTCAGCGTGGGTGGTGCAGCGCCGCAGGGTGATCTGTTTTCAACGCTGGCGCTTGATTTTGGCGGGCTCGATAGCGGGTTCTTCTTCGGCGAGGCAAACTTCGAGACCGACGTGGACACGCTGCGCATCGCCGCTCCTGTGCCACTTCCGGCGGGTCTGCCGCTGCTGATCGCGGGGCTTGGGGGTCTTGGCCTGCTTCGGATACGCAGAAAGCGGCGCTAGCCTGCCCTACGACCTCATGAAAGGTGCCGCAAAACCCGCGCGCAGTGATGCGACGGACCCATAGGCGATCAGCGTATAGGACAAAAGCTCCAGCCCTTCCTGAATGGCGGCCTTGACCCTTGGGTCATAGGCTTCTTTCATCACGCCTTCCCACAAATCGCCCGTGCCGAACAGACGGGTGAAGATGATCAGCAACGCAAATCCGAGATAGACGAAGGTCGCCTGCCGTCCCTTTAGATATTCCAGAAAGGGCCTGCGAAAGGTACCGGGGCTGCGCCGGGCCACCCAGATGCCGACAGCGAGTGTCACAAGCGCGGGCCAAACCCAGAAGCCGTGCCAGATGTAATCGAAAAGGAAATCCAGTTCCCGGATGCTGAGGATGGCAAAAAGAGTCGCCCCGATCACCAGACAGGCCCGCTGTTCGGGATACAGGACCGCCCCGCGATAAAAGCAGATCGTCGCGACAAACGCGCCGATATTGTGCAGCAGTTCGGTCAGGGAAGTTTCGCTCATTTGGTCGCCGATCACGCTTGTGTCCAGAAAGACCACGAACGGCACGGCAGCCAGCAGAAGACAAATGCCGATGAATTCAACCAACATCCAAAGGAAGGATTTGAGATCATCCCCTGAATTGCCCATCTCTTCATTCCTTTCCGGTGGTGTTCTGGCGATATAGCGATGAATTCCGCCACTGCAATTCGCCGTCTTCCAGGCTTCGGGGTCGGCACGCCACGGCACCGGGCCGTTGCAAAAAAGCCATAAGTTGACTCAGCGCAGGCACCGCATTCGCCGCGATTGACCCGTCCCTTCCCAAAGGAAGAAACCCCACATATAGTGGCGCTCAACAACAACCTGACTATGAGCAGGGCAGGCAGAGAGGCTGAATATGGCGCATATTATCGTCGTGGGCAACGAAAAGGGCGGGGCAGGCAAATCAACCGTTTCGATGCACGTCGCCACTGCCCTTGCGCGGATGGGGCACAAGGTCAGCGGGCTTGATCTGGATCTGCGCCAACGCACTTTCGCGCGCTATATCGAAAATCGCACGGCCTTCAAAAAGCAATCCGGGCTGGCCTTGCCCAGCCCCCGCCTGAGCGAACTGCCTGAAATTGAAGTATCATCACTGCGCCCGGGCGAGAACGTTTATGATCACCGGTTGAGCGCCGCCGTGGCCGCGATGGAAGTCAGCAATGACTTCATCCTGATCGACTGCCCCGGTTCCCACACCCGGCTGAGTCAGGTGGCCCATTCGCTGGCCGATACGCTGATCACGCCGCTGAACGACAGCTTTGTTGACTTTGACCTGCTGGCCCACACCGATCCTTCGGGCGAGGAGATTACGGGCCCGTCGGTCTATTCGGAGATGGTCTGGAACGCGCGGCAGCTGCGGGGGCAGGCGGAATTGCCCCCGATAGACTGGATCGTCGTGCGCAACCGGCTTGGCGCACAACGCATGGTCAACAAGGAAAAGATGGAGCGGGTGATCAACAACCTGTCCAAGCGCATCGGTTTCCGCGTGGCGCCGGGATTTAACGAACGGGTGATTTTCCGGGAATTGTTCCCGCGCGGCCTGACCTTGCTGGATCTCAAGGACATCGGGGTCAAACAGCTCAATATCTCCAACGTGGCGGCGCGGCAGGAATTGCGTGATCTCATGAAGGCCTTGAAGCTGCCCGGTGTGACGGTCGATTTCTAGGTGCGGCCGGCCCGCCGCAGCAACACAAGGTTCGACACGAACAGCGCCCCGATCACAATCGCCCCCCCCAACAGGGCGTAGGAGCCGGGGTTTTCGCCGATCACGATCCAGACCAGCACCGGGGCCAGTACTGATTCCAGCAACACCAGCAAGCCCACCTCAGCTGAGGTGATATAGCGCGGCCCGATCGAGATCAGCACAGAACTGATCAAGATTACCGCCGCATGGCCCAGCACCAGCCCGCTTTGTGAAACGGGCATGGAGAATGGGGCCGCAAAGGGCCAGATCAGCAGCGCCGCCGCGACATAGGCCATCGATACCCCCGGCACCATCGACACGTTGCGCACCTTCCGCGCGGCCGTCAGGCCCGCCGCAAACAACGCCGAGACACCCAGCGCCAGCATATCGCCTGCAAGGCTTGCGTTTGCCGTCTGACCTGACCCGTAGGCGATGACCGCTAGGCCAGGGGCCACGGCGGCAAGGGTCAACAGCATCCGCAGACTGAAAGGTTCCGCCAGAAACACGCGGCTGAAAAGGGCCGCGAATACTGGCAGGGAAGCGATGATGAACACCACGTTCGCAACCGACGTCAGGCTGACCGCCAGCACAAAAAGTACCCCGCTGCTGCCCACACCGATCATGAAGATCACGCCGTATCGCCCCGTTGCGAGAACAGCGCGGAACGGCGCAGTCCCTCGGGTCACAAACAGGTACAGCCCCGACAAGCTCCCGGCCAGCAACAGCCGCCAGAACGCGACGGTGATGGCATCTGCCTCGATCAAACGCACAAACAGGGAATCCGGCACCACGAACAGGACACCGAAGAACGTGATAAGCAGACCTTTGGCTTGATCGGGCATGCTGTTCCCTGCCTTGTTCGGTGTGGCAAGTAAAGGCTCGCATTGACGGCCCTCGCCTTTACAAGGCAGACGGTGTCAAAGCTGTTTCACGACAGGCGATGGCGTTTTTCGAACATTTGTGCCGCAAACCTACCCTTTATCGCCCGCAAAACCCCTAGGCTGCTGAAACGCTGGATGTGGCAGTGTCGTGATCCGGTCAGGCCCCTTACGGGCTTGACGCCATGGCCTTTCATGTCAGGATGCAAACGCGTTTTGTGACAAAACGCCAAAAAAGAAAGCGTATCATCCGCCCTGCGTGAAATTGCCGGGCAAGCTGCACAAGGTCGAAGCACCGGCAGCGCCAACAGAGAGGAAGAAAATGAGTTATTTGACACGTACCGGAAAGCCACTGCCGCAGGCAGTGCTCGATTCCGCTGAATCCGCCAAGAAAGACCCGGTCAACCGCCGCGAGTTTCTGGCACTTGCAAGCGCCTTTGGTGCGACGGCGGCAACCGCCTATTCCATGATCGGCATGGCACCCCCTGCCCATGCGGCGGCCCATGCCAACAAATCCGAAGGCGGCACCGTGCGCATGCAGATGGAAGTCCGCGCGTTGAAAGACCCCCGCACCTATGACTGGTCGCAGATCGCCAACTTCACCCGTGGCTGGCTGGAGTACCTCGCCATCTATGAAAACGATGGTACGTTTAGCCCGGCCTTGCTTGAAAGCTGGGAAATCAACGAGGACGCCACCGAATATACGCTGAATGTCCGCAAGGGCGTCAAGTGGAACAACGGTGACGATTTCACCGCAGAAGACGTTGCACGCAACATCGCTGGCTGGTGCGACAAGGAACTCGAAGGCAACTCGATGGCGGGTCGCTTCGCCACACTGATTGACGCAGATACCAACCAAGCCATCGAAGGCGCGATCGAGGTTGTAGACAGCCACACCGTCAAGCTGAACCTGCCTGCCTCTGACATCACGTTGATTGCTGGCATGGCAGACTATCCGGCCGCCATCGTGCACAGCGCGTTCGATGCCGAAAACATGCTGGAAAATCCCATCGGCACTGGTCCCTATCTTCCCGAAGTGTTGGAAGTGGGCGTCAAAGGCGTGCTGGTCAAGAACCCCGATCACACGTGGTGGGGCACTGAAGTCGCGGGCGGCCCCTACATCGACCGTCTGGAATACATCGACTACGGCACTGACCCATCTGCGTGGATTTCTGCGGCCGAAGCTGAAGAGGTCGATGCCTTCTACTCCATGGAAGGTGAATTCATTGACATCATGTCCACGCTGGACGGCTGGGTCGAGAACGAGATCGCCACGGCGGCGACGATCGTGATCCGTCCCAACCAGTTGGCCGAAGTCGACGGCATGCAGCCCTATGCGGACAAGCGTGTGCGCCAGGCGATCACCATGGCGGTCGACAACAACGTCTTGCTTGAGCTTGGCTATGCCGGGCGTGGGATTGTGGCCGAGAACCACCATGTCGGCCCGATGCACCCCGAATATGCCGAATTGCCCCCTCGCAAAGTCGATCCAGCAGCCGCCAAGGCGCTGATGGAAGAAGCAGGCATGGGCGACTTCGAGCATGAGCTGATGTCCATCGACGATGCTTGGCGCAAGGACACCACCGATGCGGTGGCCGCCCAGTTGCGTGACGCAGGTATCAAGGTCAAACGGACGGTTTTGCCTGGGTCGACCTTCTGGAACGACTGGGCGAAATATCCGTTCAGCTCGACCAACTGGAACCACCGTCCGTTGGGTGTGCAGATCTGGGCACTTGCGTACCGTACTGGCGAAGCGTGGAACGAGTTCGGCTATTCCAATGACGCGTTCGATGCGATCCTGACCAAGGCACTTGCAACGGCCGACGTCGACAAGCGCCGCGTGCTGATGGCCGAAGGTGAGGCGCTGCTTCAGGAAGATGGCGTAACAATCCAGCCTTACTGGCGCTCGCTTTACAACCACACCAGAGAAGGGCTGATCGGCGCAGAGCACCACATCTCCTTCGAATATCACCCTGCACGGATGGCGTGGGCAGCAACCTGAAGCTGCACCTGATAGCTTACAGGACCAAAGATCGGGGGCCGCGCAATCGCGTGGCCCTTTTTTCATTGCGCCACTAGCGTGCGGTGAGTTTTGCTTCGGTCTGTGCGACCCAGCCCAGCACCTGAGGCACACGCAACCCCAGCACCAGCCGATCCGAAGGACAGCGCCCCAGTTGCGCCCGGACCATGGCACACAGTCGCGCCGCCGCACGGGGCCGGTTCATGCGGTGTTTCATGCGCGCATTGGCAAGTTGGATCAACGCCTGCACCATGTCGCGCTCCGCCGAGCCTTCCGGTGTCCGTGTCCAGACGACCTCCAACACCTCGTGACATTCCCAGAAATATCCGGCGTGCAGATAGGCGCGGCCCGCCAACCAGGCATCCGTCTGGGGAAGTTCGTCCAGCGCCGTGCCGGAATTCACGCTGGATTTGAGGGGTTCGAACCAGCTTTCAGCAAGCTTCTGTCCGTTCCCCGGCAGATAGGCAAAAGGCGGCACCGGGATACCCGGAGGCAGTTCCGTCACTTCCGACATGGGATGCTTTCCCTATGAAGCCAAACCACCATTGTCAGCTTGCTTCGCGCAAACGGAATCGTTGCACCTTGCCTGTGGCGGTTTTGGGGAGCTCGTCGACAACCTCGATCCAGCGTGGGTACTTCCACAGACCAATGCGCGCCTTGACATGTTCCTTCAGAGCATCCTTAAGCGTTTCGTCACCGGTCCCCGATTGCAGAATGACATAGGCTTTGGGCTTTTCCAGTCCGTCTGCATCGCGTGCCGCCACGACTGCCGCCTCCAGCACCTGCGGATGGCTGACCAATGCGCCTTCCACTTCGAACGGGGACAGCCAGATGCCGGAAACTTTGAACATGTCATCCGTGCGCCCACAATAGATCAAACGACCATCGGCGCGGCGTTCATATTTGTCGCCAGTGCGCGTCCAGACCCCTTCGAACGTAGTGCGGGACTTGTCACGCTGGTTCCAATAACCTTGAGCAGAGGATGCACCGTTGACCAGCAGTTCACCAATCTCTCCCGCCCCGACTTCGCGGCCGGTTTCATCCACCAGCCGCATGTCGTAGCCCGGCACAGCCACACCTGACGTGCCATATTCGTAATCGTCCGCGCGGTTGGACAGGAAGATGTGCAGCATCTCGGTCGATCCGACCCCGTCGAGGACAACCGTATCCATATGATCCGTCCAGCGGCTTCCGATGTCGGCCGGCAGCGCTTCACCGGCGGAGATCGACAGGCGCAGCTGTGCATTTGGCACGCCGTTCCTGTCCATTTCCGCAACCATCGCTGAATAGAGCGTCGGTACACCGCAAAAGAGCGTCGGCGCGCGCCGGTCTATCGTTTCCAGCATGGCCTGCGGCGTGGGACGCCCGGTATAAAGCAGGACCTGCGCCCCGACCGACAGCGGGAAGGTCAGCGCATTGCCCAGACCATAGGCGAAAAAGAACTTCGCCGCGGACAGCATGACGTCATCCTCGCGAATGCCCAACACCTGCGCACCATAAGTATCCGCCGACGCCCTGAGCGCGGAATGGACATGCACCACCCCCTTGGGACGCCCGGTTGAACCGGAGGAATATAGCCAGAATGCAACCTCGTCGGGGCTGACCGGCCGTGTGGTTTGCGGTGTGGCCCCCTTGATAAAGGTATCGAACGATTGTGTCCCTTGTGGCGCATCGCCAATCACCACGATTGAGCGCAGATAGGGGTTATCGGCAACAATCGGCGCCACAACGGACCACAGCGCCTCGGAGACCACCAGCATCGCCGCCCTGCTGTCGCGCAGGATTGCATCATAGATTGGCGTTGCGAGAAGTGTATTGAGCGGGATCGGCACCACGCCAGCCTTCAGTCCGCCCCAGAACAATTGCGGAAATTCGATCTGATCAAGCACCAGCAGCGCCATACGCTCTTCCGGTCGGATGCCTGTGCGCGCCAGTGCGCCCGCCACCAGATCGGCCCCCTCCGCCATTTGGGCGTAGGTCAGGCCGCGGCCCGTTTCGACTTCAAGATAGGCGCATTTGTCACCACGCCCTTCCGCCAGATGGCGATCCACGAAGTACTGCGCGGCATTTGCATGAGCAGACAGCATATTTCCCCCTCGAATCTTATGACAGTGTGCCGGAATAGCTGATATTTTCAACCATGGCGCGTAGCTTATTAACCAATTGGGATCAAGCAGTCACCCCGCGTCACGGCAGCAGGAACAGCGTAATAGCCGGGAACAGGACCAGTATGATCACGCGCAGGATATCCGATCCGACGAACCACAAAACGGCGCGATAGGTCTGGGTCATGGGCGTTTCGCGGTCCATGGAATTTAGGATGAACAGGTTCATACCCACCGGCGGGGTGATCAGCCCGACTTCGACCACGATCAGGACAAGGATACCGAACCAGATCGCGACGTGTTCCGGGCTCATCCCGAAATCCATCGCAGAGATCACCGGAAAGAAGATCGGCACCGTCAGCAGGATCATCGACAGGCTGTCCATCAGGCAGCCGAAGATCAGGTAGAACACCAGAATGATGCTGAGGACGAACCACGGGCTGAACCCCTGCCCGACGACCCAGTCCGCCATGAACTGCGGCACGCCCGACAGCGCAAGAAATCCGTTGTAGAACCCCGCACCCAGCACGATGAAAAAAATCATTGCGGTGGTGCGCGCCGTGCCCAGCAGGCTGTCGCGCAGGCCCGCCCAGGTAAGCTGGCCAGAAAAGATCGCCGCCAGCCCCGTGCCTGCGGCCCCGACAGCTGCCCCTTCAGTCGGGGTGAAAATTCCCAGGTAGATACCGCCGACCACCAGCAGGAAGATCACCATGACCGGCAGCGTGTAAAGCAGGGCCGTAAACCGCTCTGCCATCGGGACGGGCGGGCGCGTGCCTGCTGCGTCAGGATGCAGGCGCACGTAAATGGAAATGGTGATGATATAGCCAAGGGCGGCCAACAGCCCCGGTATGAAGGCCGCAAGAAACAGCTTGGCAATGTTCTGTTCCGTCAGGATGGCGTAGATCACAAGAATGACGGATGGCGGGATCAGGATGCCCAATGTGCCCCCTGCCGCCAGTGTCGCGGTGGAGAACCCGCCGGAATAGCCATACCGCTTGAGTTCCGGCAAGGCGACTTTCGACATGGTCGCCGCCGTCGCCAGCGAAGAACCACAGATCGCGCCGAACCCCGCACAGGCCCCGACCGCCGCCATCGCGACACCACCCCGGCGATGGCCCAGAAACCCTTCGCCCGCCCGAAACAGCGCCTGAGACATGCCAGACAACGTCGCAAACTGGCCCATCAGCAGGAACAGCGGGATGATCGACAGCGAATAACTGGAAAAGGTGGTGTAGGTTTCGGATTTCAGCTTGGCCAGAAGCGGCGTGGGATTGCCCCCCATGGCCCAGTACCAGCCCCCGAAGCCACACAACAGCATCGCCATTCCGATGGGCGCGCGCATGAAGATCAGCAGCAACAGAAAAGGGAAGGAATAGAACCCAAGTTCCAGATTGCTCATCTCAGGCGCTCTCATGCTCGGAAGGGAGGATGCTGCGGCCCGTCACCGCTTCCTTGATCCGGGCGAACGCGCAATAGATCGCCGTCACGCAGGCAACAAGCCCTGCTGCAAAGCTGGCCCCGTACCCCCACCAAACCGGGAACTGCAGAAAGAATGTTGTTTCCCCGTTCCCGATATAGCGCTGCATGCCTTCGTACAGCCGCCAGATGATCAGCAGGATGACCAGCGCCAGCACGACTTCCCAGAACGCGGTGATCCAGCGCGTGATCCGTGCGGGCAGCGCGGTGGTGAAAACATCGACGGTCGCATGGGCGCCGTAGAATTGGGTGATCGGAAGGAAGGAGAAGATGGCAAAGGCGACACCTGCCTCCAGCAGTTCGTAGGTGCCTACGATCTCTCCCACTCGAATCCAGCGGCCGGTGATGGAAATGGTCATCAGCGCAATCAGCGCGATCAACACCAGTCCCCCCACAAGTGCCGTGAATCGCGCAAGCGAGTGGATTAAGCGGTGCATGATCTGTCCTGTTGTTCCGGCCTGCCATCGGTCTGGCGCATCTGCTGCGCGCCAGACCTGTTCTTTTGTCTGGCCTGCCTAGCCGTCGTAGCCGTCAATCAGCGCACGCGCTTCATCAATCAGCGCCTGACCGTCGATGCCTTTTTCCGTCATGTCGGCAAGCCATTGGTCATAGATCGGCTGCGCCGCGTCGATCCAGACCTGCGTTTCTTCCGCGTTGAGCGTCACGATATTGTTGCCCGCATCCACCGCCAGCTTTCGCGACGGGCCGTCGGATTCCTGCATGGTGGACCCGGCAAATACCGAGAATTCGAGCCCTGAATTGTCGTCGATCACCTTCTTGAGATCATCCGGCAACCCTTCGTAACGATCCTTGTTCATCGCCAGAACAAAGGTCAGCGTGTAAAGCATGTTGCCGGTGAATTCGGTGTGGTTCGTCACAAGCTCCGGCACCTTGAGGGCCTTCGTGACTTCCCAGGGGATCGTAGCACCATCAATCACGCCCTTTGACAGACTTTCGGGGATCGCAGGCACCGGCATGCCGACGGGCTGTGCGCCCAGCTGCTCGATCAGCTTGGATGCCAGTCGGGAGCCACCACGCAATTTCATCCCGTTCATGTCGTCCGGCGTGCGGATTTCCTTGTTTGAATGAATCAGGCCGGGACCATGGACCCATGTGCCCAGAATGTGCACATCCTTGAATTCGGTGTCCTTCATGTGCTTTTCGAACATCTGCCAGTACGCCGCACTGGCGGGACCGGCATCCGTAACAAGGAAAGGCAGTTCAAAGACTTCTGTCCGCGGGAAACGGCCCGGCGTATAACCCACAACAGTCCAGATGATATCGGCCACACCATCGATGGCCTGGTCCATCAGCTCCGGCGGCTTGCCGCCCAGCTGCATGGAGGGATAGCGTTCAACCTTGATCCGGCCACCGCTGTCTTCCTCGACATTGTCGGCCCAGACGTCCAGCACCAGCGATGGTACGTTGGCTTGCGGCGGCAGGAACTGGTGCATGCGCAATGTGACGTCCTGTGCCAGCGCAGACGTCGCGGTCAGCGCGGCGGCGGCAGTGGCACCTGCAAGGCACAGAAGTGTACGGCGAAAAATCATTTGTCTCTCCCTATTATCGTTGAGTGATGCAGCCCTGTTGCCGGACCGTCATCATCTTGTTCAGGTTGTAATCAGACAGTACCGGGCCGATATCGTCAATCACGTCAGGCCCGAATGGGTGAAAAATGTGCCATCAGCCTCATTCCAGCCGCAAAAGGGCAAGCGCTGACGCGGTTACAGGTACGATCTGACGTCGAAGGGGGAGAGGTGTGGTGGCGTTACCTGGACTTGAACCAGGGACCTAACGATTATGAGTCGTTCGCTCTAACCAACTGAGCTATAACGCCGTGAGCGCGTGGATTAGGGCAGCCCATGCCGCCCGTCAAGCCCAAAACAGGCGCAATTCTAGTGCGCCGGTGATGTCACCGCGTCCAGAAGGCTGCGACCACCATCAATGGTCATGACTTCGCCGGTCATGAATGAAGAGCTTTCAGCCGCAAGGAACTGGACTGCCTCGCACAGTTCCGTCGGGGCTGCGATCCGGCCAAGCGGCGTGTTGCTGCGAATGTCGTTGCGCCATTCCCGGTTTTCCGCCACAGCGGTCCGGAGCGATGCGCTCATCACCGATCCGAAGGCGATGGCATTCACACGGATCCGATGTTCAGCCAGCACCAGCGCCATGGACCGGGTCATCTGCTGCACAGCGGCGGCGGCGATGGCGTATCCCATCAAGTCAGGCTGGGACTGACGCGCGGCGATGGAACTGAGGTTGATGATCGCCCCGATCTGACCTTCGGGCTGGTCTTCGGCCTGTTTGATCATGCGCTTGGCCACCAGTTGCGATAACGACAGCGCCGTCATGAGGTTCTGATCCAGCAGCGTCGAAACGGAGGTGTCTTCGACGTCCAGTGCATCGGTCACCAGCACCTGACGCGAGGCGTTCACAAGGATGTCGATCTGGTCAAAGGCGTCAATCGTCGCCGAGATCAGGTTGGCGATGGTCAGGCGTTGTCGCAAATCACCTGAAAAGACCCGAATATCGCCGTCTTCAGCGTCGCTGCCCAATTCCTCGATCAGCTTCTTTTCATTCATATCGGCGGCCATGACGTTGGCGCCACGGTCCGCCAGATGGCGTGCGATTGCCAACCCGATGCCGTCTGCCGCACCGGTGACAATCGCTGTCTTGCCCTTGATCGAAAATGTCATGTGGGGATGGTCCCTCGCAAATGCTCAGCGCCGGGGGCGCAGCGGTCGGGTGGCATGAAAGAGCTTGAAACGCGCGTCTCCGCCGATCTCGCTCACTTCTGCAAAGCGTTTCTTCAACTCCGCTTCATACGGCAAATGGCGGTTCGCGACCATCCATAAATCCCCGTGCGAAGCCAGAATCCGGGCTGCTGACGCAACGAAAGCCTGCCCGATCTGCGGCTCGGAAGCGCGGCCCCGGTGGAAAGGCGGGTTCATTACGACCGTGTCCATGCGGTGCGGCGGGGCCCAGTTGGTCGCATCTTCCCAATAGAATTCGGCCCGGTCGTCAGTGACGTTGTGCCGTGCACAGGCTAGTGCCATGTGCCCCGCTTCGATCAGATACAACTTGGTGACATCCTCCCGCGTCAACACATGGGCCGCCAGGTACCCCCAACCCGCCCCGAGATCAGCAACCTCACCCTTGAGTTTTTGGGGGAGCGCATCGACCAGCAGCGCGGACGCCAGATCCACACCATCCGCAGAAAAGACGCCCGGCGCGGTCCAGAACCCCCCATCGGTCAGGGCAGGCCCCGCACTCCAGTCGGCAAAGCAATCGGCGGCCGGGGCATTGATCCAGAACAGCTTGCCATGCGCCTTGGAAATCGGACCTTCAACACTGACGCGGGCGCGCATTTCCCTGAGGATGGAATCCGCCCCGTCGGTCTTCTGCCCATCTACCAAGACGATCCCATCGCTGATCGCGCAGGCTTCGGCCACCATGGCGCGGGCTTCGACCTTGGCGCGGGGCAGGCAGACAATCGTTGCTGCATAGCGGGCGCTGGGGCTGTGCATGACTTCGAACCCGCGCCCTTCCCACGCGTCGAAGGTCGGCTTGAAATCCTGAACGATGTGACAGCGCGACGGGTCAATGCCATCAAGACTGGCTTCCGCCGGGGGATTGAAGACGGCAACCAGACCGTCTTGCGGTAGAACAAGCGCCCCGCCGTCAATCGCCACCTGCAATCGTGCGTCGATCACACTATTCTTCTTTTTCCATGGTGCATTGCAGCGGATGCTGATGACGGCGGGCAAAATCCATGACCTGTGCGACCTTCGTCTCCGCGATCTCGTGGCTGAAGACACCGACGACGGCCAATCCCTTCTTGTGCACAGTCAACATGATCTCGAACGCCTGCGCGTGATTGAGACCGAAAAACCGCTCCAGCACGTGCACCACGAATTCCATCGGCGTGAAATCGTCGTTCAGCAGCAAGACTTTATAAAGCGGCGGGCGCTTTGTCTTCGGTTTGGTCTTGGTCAGAACATCGGTCTGGTCGTCGTCATCAGGACCATCACCTGCCATCATCACAGGCATCTTCGCCGCCCGGAGGGCGACCAAATGGTCCGTGGTCATGTGATCTTCAAGGCGCATCGCTGCTCCACCGGGACGAAGGGATTCTTTTCGCTGTGAACCGTCTATATAACCTGTGGAGCGTCTGAGAAAAGAGGGGGCATCAAATGAGCGTCGCTTTGACCACCATCGGCTTTGATGCCGACGACACGCTTTGGCACAACGAACGCTTCTTTTCGATGACACAGGCCCATTTTGCGGACCTCTTGTCGGACCATGCCGACAGCACGCCGCTGATGGACCGGTTGGAAGCAGCGGAACGTCGAAATCTGCCACACTATGGATTCGGCATTAAGGGATTCACCCTTTCGATGATCGAGACCGCGATCGAGGTGACCAATGGCAAGGTGTCCGCATCCGTAATCGGAGAGATCCTTGATGCGGGCCGGGACATGCTGTCTCATCCTGTTGATATCCTGCCCGATGTGGTCCCTGTGCTGGAGCGGCTGCGCAAGGATCACAAGCTGGTTGTGATCACAAAGGGCGACCTGCTGGATCAGGAACGCAAACTGGCGCAATCCGGCCTGCGCGACCACTTCGACGCGGTTGAGATCGTGTCGGACAAGACCGCTGAGGTTTACGAAGCGGTATTCAGACGGCACGGCACCGGCGCGGATCAGGGATTGATGGTGGGCAATTCGATTGCGTCGGACGTCACGCCAATGATCGCGGCAGGCGGTGTCGGCGTGCATGTGCCCCATGAATTGACCTGGAACCTGGAAGCAGCGAAAACCCCCGACAGCCCCCGGTTTTTCGAGATCGCAGGCTTGGGTGCCTTGCCTGATCTGATTGCGCGGATCACCGCCACTTCGACGCTGCCCAAGGGCTAGCTCGAATCTGGGCAACGCGCCCCTATTTCGCCACATTTCAGACACAATCGCGCAGTTTGTAGGTGCGCCATACCGCACCGCAACATCTGGAATGGGCACGCCGCGCTTTTTCCGCAACAGACCGCACGCCGTGGGTTTATCGAAAATCCACAGTATGTTACCCTTTGTTCAATCAAAAAAATGGCCAGTCTAAAAATCGGCGGTCTTGAGGCAAAAAAGGCAGGTTTAGAATGAAGGTGCGGCGCGTGCAGCCGGCCCGTTTGGGGCTATTCATATTCTCGGCAATTTGGCTTTTGGTGGTGGTGCCACTCAGCGCAATGGCGGCGCCTTATGCGGCCTATGTGATTGATGCGCGTACCGGAAAGGTTCTGCATTCCCGCAACGCGGACACGCGGCTGCATCCGGCCTCCCTGACCAAGATGATGACCGTCTACATCGCCTTTCAGGCGGTAGAGCGAGGCGAGATTTCGCTTGATACCAAAGTGACCATTTCCAAAAAGGCCGCGTCCGAGCCGCCCAGCAAGCTTGGCCTGCGCCCCGGCCAACGCATCGCGCTGCGCTATCTGATCCGCGCGGCGGCCGTGAAGTCCGCCAATGACGCGGCCACCGCCATCGGCGAAGCCATCTCCGGCTCCGAAGCGAAGTTTGCGCGCCGGATGAACCGCACCGCCAAGCAGCTTGGCATGACGCGCACCACCTTCAAGAATATGCACGGGCTGACCGAAGCCGGGCATTTGTCCACCGCGCGCGACATGACCGTGATGGGGCGGCATCTGCTTTATGACTACCCCCAGTACTACAACCTGTTCTCACGCAAGACGGCTGATGCAGGGGTGCGCAAGGTCAACCACACCAATCGGCGTTTCCTGAATTCCTACAAGGGGGCCGACGGGATCAAGACAGGCTATACCCGTGCGGCGGGCTTCAACCTGACTGCCTCAGCGGAGCGCGGGAACGAACGGGTGATTGTTACCGTATTTGGCGGCAAGTCCACCACATCCCGGAATGCCAAGGTCGCAGAACTGATGGATCTGGGCTTCCGCCGCGCGCCGTCACGTGCGCCGCTGCGCAAACCCACACCGCCCACCTACGTCGCTGAAAAACCTGCCCGCGTGGCATCAGTCGCGACAACGGGAGGGGCGGGCAAGACAATCCGTCTGGTCGGTGCCGTCAAAACCTCCAAACGCCCCAAGATCCGGCCGGGCGCCATGGTGCCCGTGTTGGTGGCTCAAAACACCGCGCCGGTCGTGACCAACGACGACATAACCGCTGCCTTGAAAGAGGCTGTCGCCACCGCGCCGGAACCTGCCCCCGTGCCCGTTGCCGCATCAGACGGCAGTGTGCAACTGGCCGCGGCCCGGACATCCATTCGGCCTGCAGCAAGGCCCAAAACCATCGAAGCCGTTGTGGCCAAGGCGGTAGAACAGGAAATCGTGACCCGCGTGTCGACCTCCGGCGGGCGGCATTGGGGGGTCAACGTGGGGCGCTATCCCAATCGGTTTGCCGCAGAAAAAGTGCTGCTGAAGACCGCACTGGCTGAAATGGCGACACTGGATGGCAGCCTGCGCAAGGTGGTCAAGCGGCCACAGGGGTTTGATGCCAATTTTCTTGGCATGACCCGCGAAAGCGCTGATCTGGCCTGTCGCCGTCTCGCCGCGCGAAATGTCAGTTGCTTCATGATCGGGCCTGGCTAAGGTCTGATTTCGCCTCCCGGCGCAGCCACTGAACAAACGACTTGAGTGCCGGACGCATGACGCCCGGCCTTTTGACCAGATAATACCCCGCCCCGCGCGCTTCTTCGACGGCGATCACGCGCAACCGGCCCGCTGCGATGTCATCCTCCACAAAGCAGCGCACCGTGACCGCGACGCCCTGCCCCGAACGCGCCCCCTCCAGCAGCAGATTTCCCGGCAACTGGGTCATCCCGAAACCCGCTTCGCGCCGAACGCCCTGTTGTTCCAGCCAGCCATCAGCCTCCGAACGGCCCAATTCCTCCAACCAGGGCAGGCGCGCCAGGTCGGCCGGTTTCGGTGGCGGCCCCTCTGCCCCTACCAGCGCAGGGGCGGCGACAACCACGATCGGGGATTGGACCAGCATTTCGCAATCCAGTCCCGGCCAGTCACAGGTGCCGTGCCTGATGGCCAGATCAACCCCGTCCGGGCCAAGATCCGCCAGCTTGGGCGTCGGGTTCAACATCAGATCGACATTTCCGAACTTTTCCCGAAAGCGCGGCAGACGCGGCATCAGCCATGACGCGGCGAACGTTGGCGTCAGTGAGATATGCAGGGGCTGCGCCGCACGCGCGCCTGTCAGCACCTGCGCGGTATGGATCATGCCCCCGAACCCGGCGCGGGCGGCTTCCGCCAATTGCCGACCGTCTGGTGTAAGGCTCAGCGCCCGCCCGCTCCGGTCCAGCAAGACCAGATCAAGATGTGTTTCAAGGCTGCGCAATTGCTGGCTGATCGCGGCATGGCTGACACCGAGCGCATCGCCTGCGGCGACAACGCCCCCTTCTTCGGCAAATGCTGCAAAGGCCCGCAAGGCCGAAAGCGGGGGGAGGTCACGCCAATCCATATTAAACCTCAACTTACATAATATTAGAACACATGAGTCGCATGAAATGCGCTGATACGTCAATGTCGTTCACAGAACACATTCCATATCAGGAGAGAGACAATGCTGAACATCTACGCCCAATCTTTCATGACAGCCACGCGCAGCAACTGCACAAGCCTGCATGATGTCCCCCCTGCCAACCCCGAAAAACGGCGCCGGTGGTGGCAGTCACGCCAGACAATCTGCCTCGATCTGCGTAAGCTTTGATCTTTTGACCTGCCGCAGCGGAGGACCTGCATGACCGACCTAACCTCAACTCTCCCCCTGGACGCCGCCCGTTTGTGGAACAAGACCACGATCCTCAAATGGGTGGCGTCGATCTTTCAGATCATGGGCTATGGCGCGACGGCCTTCGGGTTGAACCCGCTAAACATCTACCTGTTCTTTGGCGGGCTTATCGGCTGGTTCATCGTTGGTGTGCTGTGGCGGGATCGCGCGATCATGCTGATCCACGTGGTCGCCCTTGCCGCGATGATCACCGGCTTGCTGAGCGCTTAGCTTTCCGGGGCCTCTGTCGGGTCGGTGACAGACTTGTACAGGTGCCATGTCGCATGACCCAGCAGGGGCATCACCACGAACAGCCCCAGAAAGAATGGCACCATCGCCGCTAGCGTCAGCACGGCAACCACCACGCCCCAGCCCAGATAAATCATCGGCGCGCCGTGCACCGCGCTGATAGACCGCAAGAGCGCCGACATGAAATCGACGTCGCGGTCCAGCAGCATGGGCATGCCCAGAACGCTGATCGAAAAGACGACAATTGCAAACACCGCCCCCACCGCCGATCCAAAGGCCAGCATGGTCAAACCCTCAGACGTCAGAAACACATCCAGCGACGTGGACACATTGGTCATCGGGGCAAGGCCCAGGAACAGGGCAAAGATCATGTGACCCAGAAAGAACCAGAACAGGAAAACCACGATGATGATCACAGCTAGCCAAGGCAATTGACCGTTGCGCGCCTGCCAGACGACGCTTGCAACATCACCCAGTGCCAGACCCTCTCCGGCGCTGCGACGGCGGCTGACCTCGTAAAAGCCCAAGGCCGCCAATCCGCCCACCAGCGGAAAACCCATGACCGCAAGGATCAACCAGAATGTGTGTCCTGTGGTATAGGTGATCCAGCTCATGATCAGGCCCGTGCAGACAAAAAAGCTGGCAAAGAACAGATCGGTCAACGGGGCGGCGGCAAAATCACCGAATGCGGCGGCAACGCTGCGTCGCAGGTCTGCAAGGGTGGGCGCGCGCAGTTTGGGTGCGCCGTGTGGTTTCGAAGTCATGGCGCAAGTATTGCGGAAATCCCGTGGAAATCAAACGCTGCGTGACCCTGCCGCACGGTTCATGTCGCCGCCTGCAAAAGCGTCCGTGTGTATTCGGTGGTCGGCCGATCATATAGATCCGCCGCAGCACCATATTCGACCACATCGCCGCGCTTCATCACGATGACCTTGTGCGACATCGCCCGCACCACTTTCAGGTCGTGGCTGATGAACAGATAGGCCAGCCCGTATTTCTGTTGCAGGGTACGCAACAGGTCAACGATCTGCACCTGAACGGTCATGTCCAATGCCGATGTCGGCTCATCCAGAACCAGCAGCTTGGGTCGCAGCACCATTGCGCGGGCAATAGCGATCCGCTGACGCTGACCGCCCGAAAATTCATGCGGGTAGCGGTCCATCGTGGACGGGTCGAGGCCTACCTCCACCATCACGTCATGCACCAGAACACGCTGATCCGAACCTGCGTCAATGCCGTGCACCCCCAGCCCTTCGGAGATGATCTGAAAGCACGTCATGCGCGGCGACAGCGACCCGAAAGGGTCCTGAAAGACGATCTGCATCTCCGACCGCAGCCGCCTGAGTTGCCGGGTGGACCACTTGCGGACGTCCTGCCCCATGAACGTGATGCCCCCTTCGGAGGCGATCAATCGCATGATGGCCAACGCCATGGTGGTCTTGCCCGATCCGCTTTCACCGACGATGCCAAGTGTTTCCCCTGCCCGCACGGTGATGGAGGCATCGTTGACCGCTTTCACATAACCCACGGTCCGGCGCAGCAAACCTTTCTGGATCGGGAACCAGACCTTGAGGTTCTCCGTCTCCGCAATCACCTCTGCCCCTTGCGGGACGGGGTCAGGAATGCCCGAAGGTTCAGCCGCAAGCAGCTTCTGCGTATAGGGATGCTGAGGTGCGTCAAAGATCTGTGCCGTCGGCCCTTGTTCAACAATCTCACCCTTCTGCATGACGCAGACGCGGTCCGCGATACGGCGCACGACACCCAAATCATGGGTGATGAACAACAGCCCCATGCCTTCGCTGGCTTTCAACTCTGCCAGCAGTTCAAGGATCTGTGCCTGAATGGTCACGTCCAGCGCGGTTGTCGGCTCATCCGCGATCAGCACGTCGGGCTTGTTGGCCAGCGCCATGGCGATCATCACCCGCTGCCGCTGGCCGCCTGATAGTTGGTGCGGATAGGCGCCCAACCGGCTTTCGGCATCGTTGATGCCCACCTTGTCCATCAACTCCAGTATCCGCGCCCGCGCCGTATCGCCCGTCAGACCCTGATGCAGGGCAAGGCTTTCACCCACTTGCTTTTCGATCGTGTGCAGCGGGTTGAGCGATGTCATCGGCTCCTGAAAGATGAAGCTGATGTCGTTGCCACGTACCTTCCGCAGCAATGCTTCATCCGCACCGATCATCTGCTGGCCGTCATAGGTGACGGAACCGGATACTTCCGCGCTGTCGCCTAACAGCGCCACGGTCGACAGTGCCGAAACGGATTTGCCCGAACCGGATTCGCCCACCAGCGCAACCGTCTCTCCCCTTTCGACGTGAAAGCTGATGTTGCGCACAGCCTCGGTCACCTTGCCGTCCTGACGGAAGGAGACGCTGAGGTTCTTGATATCCAGAAGTGCCGTCAAGAGAATGTCTTTCTGGGATCGAATGCATCGCGGATGCCTTCAAAGATGAACACCAGCAGCGACAGCATCACCGCGAAGGTGATAAAGGCGGTGAAGGCCAGCCAGGGCGCTTGCAGGTTTTGCTTGGCTTGCAAGGTCAGTTCTCCCAGCGACGGCGCGGAGGACGGCAGGCCGAAGCCCAGATAATCCAGCCCTGCCAGCGTGCTGATTGTGCCGGTGATGATGAAGGGCAGCATGGTCAGCGTCGCAACCATCGCGTTGGGCAGCATATGTCGGAACATGATCGTGACGTTGCTGACGCCCAGCGCGCGGGCGGCGCGGACATATTCAAGGTTGCGCGCGCGCAGGAATTCGGCACGCACCACACCCACCAGCGCGGTCCAGCTGAACAGGACCAGCAGAAACACCAGCAACCAGAAACTTCGCCCCAGAATGGCGAACATGATGATGATCACGTAGAGCGACGGGGTGGATGACCATATTTCGATGATCCGTTGGAAGATCAGGTCGGTCCAGCCGCCGAAAAACCCCTGTACCGCGCCCGCAATAATCCCGATCAGGCTGGCAAGTCCGGTGACCAACAGTGTGAAGAAGATCGACAGGCGGAACCCGTGGATCACCCGCGCCATCACATCGCGTTTGGTGCCGTCGGTGCCCAGCCAGTTCTGTTCGTTCGGGGCCAATGGGGCGGCACCGGGGCGATCAACAGCGGTGTCAAAGGAATAGGGGATGATGGGCCAAAGCGACCAGCCCTTCTCAATCGCCTCGCCCTCGATCATGCCGTCCTGCGCGTCTTCGATATATCCTTCGGGGTCGTCAAAACACAGATCCATGCCGCCCGTGGCAATCAGGCATTTCACTTCCGGGTCACGATAAACTGCTTCGGTCTGGAAATCCCCGCCAAAGGCCGTTTCGGGGTAGAACTTGAAAATCGGCACATAGAAATCCCCGCGATAGTTCACGAGGATCGGTTTGTCGTTGGCCACGAATTCCGCCAGCAAAGAAATGCCGAAGAGCACGACGAAAATCCACAAGGACCAGAAGGCGCGCCTGTTGCGTTTGAAATTGCGCCAACGGCGTTGATTGAGCGGGGACAGCGCCATCAGCCTTCCCGCCGCTCAAAGTCGATACGCGGATCGACCAGTACATACATCAGGTCGGAGATGATGCCGACGACCAGACCGATCAACGCGAATATGAACAATGTGCCGAAGACGATCGGGTAATCCCGCGCCACCGCTGCCTCGAACCCCAAACGCCCAAGACCATCAAGCGAAAAGATCGTTTCAATCAGCAGAGATTGCCCAAAGAACACCCCGATAAAGACCGCCGGGAAGCCCGCAATCACGATCAGCATCGCGTTTCGGAACACGTGGTTATAGAGAACCTTCCGCTCTGCCAGCCCCTTGGCGCGGGCGGTCATGACGTAGTGTTTCTTGATCTCGTCCAGAAAACTGTTCTTGGTCAGCAGCGTCAGCGTGGCAAAAGCGGAAATGGTGGAGGCCAGCACCGGCAGCGCGATGTGCCAGAAATAGTCGGCCACTTTGCCCAGCGGGCTGAGTTGGTCGAAGTTGTCGGACGTCAGGCCACGTAGCGGGAAGATCTGAAAGAACGATCCGCCCGCAAAAAGCACGAGCAGGAGGATCGCAAACAGGAAACCGGGGATCGCATAGGCCGCGATGATCATGCCGGACGTCCATGTGTCAAAGCTGGTCCCGTCCTTCACTGCCTTGCGGATGCCCAGCGGGATAGACACAAGATAGGCGATCAGCGTGGACCACAGCCCCAGCGTGATCGACACAGGCAGCTTTTCCTTGATCAGGTCGATCACCCCGATGGAACGGAAATAGCTCTCCCCGAAATCGAAGCGCATGTAGTTCCACATCATGCTGAAGAACCGCTGCACGGGTGGTTTGTCGAACCCGAATTCCTTTTCCAGCTCTGCAATGAACTCCGGCGGCAGGCCCCGCGCACCGATGTAGGTGCTGTCGGAGGCGGTGTTCAACTCGTCCCCGCCACCTGCATCGTTGTTCGTCCCAGCAAACCCTTCGAACACGTCTCCGCCACCCTGAATGCGGGCAATCGCTTGCTCCACCGGGCCACCGGGTACGAACTGCACCAGCGTGAAGTTCACCAGCATGATCCCGATCAGTGTCGGAATGATCAGCAAAAGCCTTCTGAGAATATAGGCGCCCATGGGTGGCTAGTTACCTCAGTGCACCAGAGGCGCGCAGGGCCGCAGCCTTGTCAGCGTTGTACCACCAGAAATCCAGCTGCCCCAAGGCATAGGGCGGGATGTTCTCGGGGTGTTCGAACATGTCATAGTAGGCCACCCAATGTTCCGGATTGTACCAAACGGGGATCATGATCAGTTCATAACGCAGGACGCGATCCAACGCCATCAGTGCGGTCTGTTCTTCCTCGCGGGTCTGGGCCTGAAGCGAAGCTTCGATGATCTTATCGACAAGCGGGCTGGCAAGACCTGCAGGATTGAAGAGCGAGAATTCAGCCGCTTCGGAGCCGTAACGCTGTTCCAACCCGGTACCTGTGCCCAGAAAGGCCGCATAGGAATCATAGACCAGATCATAATCGCGGTCCCGTTCGCGGCTGGTGTATTGCGACGGGTCAACCTTTTCAAACGAGATGTCTACCCCCAGCTTGCGCACGTTGGACACGAAGTTTTCCATCACGCTGCTCAGTGTGGGCGGGCTGGAGGAATTGAACAGGAAATTGATCTTCAGTGTTTCGCCCTGATCGTTTCGGCGCACGCCATCGGACCCAACGGCCCAGCCGGCCTTGTCCAGCAGCTTCATCGCGCGCCGGATATTGCGGCGGTCCAGCAGGCGTTCGGCCTTTGAAGTATGCGGCACGAAGGCTTCTGTTGTCAGCAATCCTTCAGGCACCAGATCACCAAAGCCCTTGAGAAACTCCAGCTCGGCCCCTTCCGGCAGACCTGTCGCCATCAATGGTGTGTCTTGCGTAAAAGATGCACGCTGGCGGAACAGGCCGTATTGCAGGCTCTCGTTCGTCCATTCGAAGTTATAGGCCAATGCCAACGCCTGCCGGACGCTGCGATCCTGTAACACGTCGGAGCCAAGGTTGAACACAATGCCGGACGGCGTCGGCGGGGAACCATCGGGCAGCGCCTTTTTCACCACTGCGCCGCTGTCGATCTTGGGAAAGTCATACTGCGTCGCCCATTTCTTTGAATCGACCTCGCGGCGGAAGGTGTATTCGCCTGCTTTGAAGGCCTCGAAAGCCGCTGTGTCATCGCCAAAATACTCGACCCGGATGGTATCGAAATTGTTTCGACCGACATTGAAAGGCAGATCGTTGCCCCAGTAATCCTCGTTCCGTTTGTATACTATCCGGCGGTTCACATCGACGCTGTCGATCACGTAAGGCCCCGATCCGGGCGAAACATCAAGACGGCTTTCGTTCAGGCCCGCGCCGGTTTCCTCGTACCATTTCTTGGACCACGCCGGGACAAACCCAACCTGGTCGACCAGACTGCGCCGGGATATGCCTTCGGTGAAGTAGAACTTGATCGTATGATCATCCAGCACCTCAACCTTTGGAATGCGTTTGCGCACCGCATCTGCGTAGGATTTCAGCCCCTCATCCAGCAGCAGGTTATGCGAAAAGGCGATGTCGTGCGCGGTGACGGGCGTCCCGTCGGAAAACCGCGCCTCGGGGCGCATGTGGAAGATGACCCAGTTCTTGCCTTCGTCGTATTCAAGCCGCTCCGCCAGAAGACCATAGTATTCGGCGTAGACATCCGCCGGCGCGGAAACCCCGGACGGCCCCTGACCGAGCAGGCTTTCATACATGATCGTGGACAGCGCACCGGCACGGCCCTTGCGGGTGTAGGGATGCATCGAATCGAAAGTGCCAACCACCGACAGAGAAATCTCTCCACCCTTGGGGGCATCCGGGTTCACATAGGAAAAGTGTGGATAATCTTCAGGGTAGGTCAGATCGCCATAGAAAGAGTAGCCGTAGGTCTCCACGATCTTCTCGTGGCTTTCGGCGCGCGCCAATGTGCCCCAGATCAATGCCGCCCCCATAACGATCAGCGCCGTCCAGTTCACAAAAGGCTTCATCGGCAAGATTTGCGTTCGGGCACGGGTCCGGGGTGGTGTCATGTGGTATGTCCTTCTTGAACGTCGCCTGGCGTGTGTCACCATGTAAGCTAACGATGTGCGCTGCCAAGAGACAAGTTGCGAATATGTGATCTGGGTGCGCGCTACGAAAAAGGCCGCCCACAGTGGGGCGGCCCGACCTTCAACCCAGCGTTGGATCAATCGTCAAGGGTGTCGAGGTAGGCAATCAGATCGGCGCGCTCTTCAGGCTTTTTCAAGCCTGCGAAACCCATCGTGGTGCCGGGTGCGTAGCCCTTGGGGTTCTCAAGAAACGCGCTCAGCTCGTCCGGAGTCCAGGCCGCGTCGATGTCCGCCAATGCACCGGAATAGTTGAAACCATCCACGGCGGCGATCTGTCTGCCGACGACACCATGCAGGTAGGGGCCGACGTTGTTCTCACCCGCCGCAATCTTGTGACAGGCAGAGCATTTGCGGAAAACCCGTTCGCCACTGGCAGGATCCGCAACATCCATGAGCGCTGCGAAATCAAGCTCCTCTTCGGGTTCTTCTTCCTCTGCGCCCTCAATCTCGATGGCATAGGATTGTTCGCCATGCGCTTCGGCATGATAAACCTCTTCGCCTACCCATTTGCCAAGCAAAAGGACAAGCCAGGCCCCAAGAAGACCCGAGGCAAGTTTGGTGAGTGTCATGGTGTCGAACATCGGTTGTTCCTACTGGCATTGGTTGTGCGTGCTGGCGCGTATCTATTGCTTTCCCTTCTTACAGGCAAGGTGTACTTACCGCGACCAATCGCCCTTGCCCGCGACATTTTTTTGAAGGTAGCCGTGATGTCTGAAGAAATTGCTCCCCGTATTGCGTTTCAGGGCGCTTTGGGCGCGTACGGGCACGAAGCCTGCCTGAAGGCCCGCCCCGGGATGACCCCCGTTCCCTGCACGACGTTCGAAGGCGTGATCCGCGCGGTGCGCGCGGGCGAAGCCGATCTGGCGATGCTGCCGGTGGAAAACACGACCTACGGGCGGGTGGCCGATATCCATCGGTTGTTGCCCGAAAGTGGTCTGCACATCGTCGCAGAGGCCTTTGTGCGGGTGCGCATCGCGCTGTTGGCCCGGCCCGGTGTCGCGCTTGGGGATATCAAACACGTGCGCGCACACCTGGTGCTACTGCCGCAGGCGCGCAGGTTTCTTGAGGAACATGGCATTACATCCGAACCGGCAGCCGACAGTGCAGGCGCCGCAGCCGAACTGGCAGCGTCCACGTTGACCCATGAAGGGGTCCTGGCCAGCGCCGTGGCCGCGGATATCCACGGGTTGGAGGTCCTGGCCCGCGACATCGAGGATCAGGAGCACAACACCACACGTTTCCTGCTGATGGCGCCGGACATCGATCTGACCCGGCGCGGCGACACCATGCTGACCACGTTTGTGTTTGAAGTACGCAACATTCCGGCCGCGCTTTATAAGGCGATGGGCGGCTTTGCGACCAATGGCGTGAACATGACCAAACTGGAAAGCTACATGGTGGGCGGGTCGTTCACGGCAACGCAGTTCTACGCCGATATCGAAGGCCACCCCGAAGACCCTCCCGTGCGCCGAGCGCTGGAAGAACTGGCGTATTTCACCAACAGTCTTGAGATCCTGGGAGTTTACCCGGCCCATCCGGATCGGTCGGAAGACTGATCAGGCGCTGCTGCTGCCTGCCTCACGAACATACCGTTCTTCCATGCTCCGTGCGTATTCGGCGACCCGTTTGCCAAAACGCTTGCTCAGCGACGCCTTGGCCAGCTTCAAGGACTGGACCAGCAATCGCGCACTCAGCGTGAGCGGCTTGAGTTCAAGATTAACAACGACCCGCGTCTGATTGCGCGACAGCGCCATCAGTTCGAAACTCGTGCGGCTCAGCATCCCCGGAGAGGTGCTTTCCAAGGCCATGTCATTGGGTTGGTCAAATTCCACGATCTCCAGGTCCAGTTCACGCCGCTTGCCCCGCAGATCGAAAGAAGCATGCCAAGTCATACCGATGCCCGGTTCCTTGCTCGTTTCCAAGCGCTGCACCTCTGCCCCGCGCCGCATCGCCGCGCGTTCGAAGACCTCGAAATCACACAGCATTTCAAACACCACGTCGATCGGTGCCTCGATGTCTTCCTTGGTGCTGAATTTCATGCCGACAGCCCGTTTGTTCCGATTTTTTGGTGCGAAAGGCCGTGCCCTCACGCGGTTTCGGCGTATGTTTGCGTTAATCCAGCCGGTCCGCAAGCCAGTTTTCTAGCAGAAAGTGTGCAATGGCACCCTTTCGGGCGGGCAGGACCTTTGGATGCGTGCCTGCGAAAATCTCCATCATCTCTTCACGGCTGACCCACATGGCGTCTTCGATTTCGACCGGATCAATGGTCAGATCACGGCCCAGCGCCTGACCGCGGCAGCCAAACATCAGCGACGCGGGGAAGGGCCACGGCTGGCTTGACAGATACGACACCGCGCTGACCTGCACGCGTGCTTCCTCAAAAACCTCGCGGCGCACGGCAGCCTCCAATGTTTCACCCGGCTCAACAAAGCCAGCAAGTAGCGAATACATCCCTTCCGGCCACCCCGGCGAGCGTCCCATCAGGACCGAATTACCGTGCGTGATCAACATGATCACCACCGGATCGGTACGCGGAAAATGGCCCGCGTTGCACGAGGGACATACCCGTTGCCAGCCCGCCTGCCTGACCTCGCTTGCCGCCCCGCAACAGGCGCAAAACCCGTGTGACAAATGCCACCCCAGGATGGCCTTCCCGGTTGCCGCCAGTTCAGCGTCCCGCGCGCTCAGCCAGGTCATGACCCGGCGCAATTCGGCGAAAACCTCCCCTTCCGGCAAGGCAGGGTGTTGTTGTTCAGACGGATCAAGAAATGCACCAAGCTGTGCGACATCCACCTCCTCCGGGCTCCAGTGCGACAGATCAAAGGCAAAGCGTGCTGCCCCCTCTTCGCGGCCCAGCAGGATCGGATCAGATGCCGCACCCTGCAAGACCGGGTGATCCATCGGCAGACGCATCAGCGAAGCAGGGCGTGCCTTTCGGATCAGCGGCTTGCCACGCCAGAACAGGATCGCGCGGGCCGCCGGGTCGGCAAGCGCCGCGGACACTGCAGCAGGGTCGTTACGGATCTCCCCGGCCCGGTCCAGTGCGGAGCCACCGAAGGTGACCTCTTCTGCATGTTTCATCTGCTCTTCCTCGGCAAGTGTCTTGAATGTGGTGTTTTGCCAGACGGTGTGCCTGATCCGGGGTAAAGGGGCAATCCCGTGCAGGCTTGCGTCACCTGCTCCAATCTGATCAATTAAAGGTTGCGCTTGCACACTTTAAGCGGGAGTAGGGTTTGAAGGATCAGGGGGCAGCAGCCCTGAGAGAGGATAGAAGGCAAGTGGATCGCTGCGCGCAACTGCGTGTCTTGGCAACCACAGACGTGCACATGCAACTGCTGGGCCACGCCTATGTCTCCGACAGCGCAACCCGAAACAACGGACTGTCCGGACTTGCGACCCTGATCGAAACCGCGCGGCGCGATGCGGCCGCCGAAGGCCGCGCAACGCTGCTTTTGGATAACGGTGACCTGCTGCAAGGAACTGCCCTTGGCAGTTGGGCGGCGACACAACCTGTTACCGCGTCACATCCCGTTGCGGCGTCGCTGAATGCGATGGGATATGACGCGATCGGGCTGGGAAACCATGATCTGGATTATGGTCTTGCCTATCTCGATGCCATTGCCGCCCACCTCGACATGCCGATGATCTGCAGCAATTTGCAGCATGACCACCCTTCCGCCCTGCAGTCTGCCGCCTTGGTCGATTGCCCGGTCCCTGACACCGCGGGCGACACATTGCGGGTCGGCGTGCTTTCCGTTCTGCCGGAGCAGACGGCGGTCTGGAACCGCCACGTGCTGCACCGCGCCGCGACCGTCACACCTGCGCTGGCCTGCGTGCAAGCCGCCATTCCCCGGTTGCGGGCACAGGGGGCGGACCTGATCGTGCTTCTGGCGCATATGGGCATTGATGACCCGTCAGGCCCTGCACCACCCCGAGACAGCGCCTTGCCGCTTGCACGGATTTCAGGCGTCGATGCCATCATCACGGGACATACACACCGCCGGTTTCCCGGAAATGACCACCGCGCCGACAGGGACATTGACACGGACGGCGGCACGCTTGCGCGCTGCCCTGCCAGTATGCCGGGGTATTCAGGCTCCGATCTGGCGGTGCTTGATTTGACCCTGAACCGCACTGGGGATGAGCCGTGGACGGTAATCGGCCATATCAGTCGCCTGATCCCCAATACCGGAGCCGTCGCCGCTGCACCCGCCGTTCTCGCCGCCTGCAAACCAGCGCATGATGCTACCCGCGCCCATCTTGCCACCCCTGTGGCAACGACCCCCGTAACCTTGCAGAACTACTTCTCCCTTGCCGTGCCGACGGCGCCCGCCGAACTGGTCGCCCGCGCAAAGGTGCTCGGCGTCAGCCGCGCGCTTGCCGGTACGCCGGAGGCCGCACTCCCCTTGGTTGCCACCGCCTCCGCTCATACCGCCGGTGGCCGGGAGGGACCCGGAAATTTTCTGAACATTCCCGCAGGAGACGTGCTGCGCCGTCATATTGCGGGGCTTGACCCCTACACAAACGAAGTGCGGGCTGTTCGCGTGACCGGGGCAACATTGCATCACATGCTGGAACACGCCGCACGCATCTACACCACGCTGCGCCCGGATGCGCCCGCACAGCCGCTTGTCGATCCCCGGTTTCCCAGCTTTGATTTCGACACGATCTACGGGCTGCAATATACGATTGATCCCTCCCGCCCACCGGGCCAGCGGATCACCTCAGTCTTGCATGACGGGCGCGCGCTGAGGATGGATCAGGCCTTCATTCTGGCCACCAACCAGTTTCGGGTTGCTGGTGGTGGGGGATATCCCCCCGCGGCGCAAGGCGATCTTCTTTCCTGTCGCCGAATGCCGCTGTCCGAAGCTGCGATTGACGCGCTGCATGCCCCCGGTGCGATGCAATGGCCCGTCCCAAAACCATGGAAACTGATCTGCGCAACACCCAGACAGGCAATGCTTGCCACCGGACCGGAAGCTCAGCCCTTTCTGACGCAGATCGCGGAGATGGCCCCGCATGCCCGTGGGTTGGATGAGAACGGGTTCTTGCAGATCCAGATCACGCTCTGATGCTTGCGCTTCGCCCCAGCGGCCCTTATATCGCAAATTGAGAGGTTGGTGCGGGCAGGCGCCTCGCCAACCTGGTCAGGTCCGGAAGGAAGCAGCCACAACGAGTCCCGCTTGGGTCGTTATCAATCTCTCACCAAGGCGCTCCCAACGACGTGGGCGCCCCTGCATTTCCCGCTTACAGATCATTCCAGCGGCTCAAACGCCATTTCCGGCGCGAATGCGCATAATAGCATCCCATGAAGAAACCGAACAAAACCCCCGCAATCGCGGATGATCCCATGGCGACGGCGGGGGCAACGCCAGCCCCACGCCATTCGACGAACCACATCAAAACGCCCCAGAATATCCCGAACCACACGGCCTGACCGGCCCAGACCCGCAGGAAAGGCTGGTAGTGGGGCGGACGCACCTGCATCCCAAGCTGCCTCTGCAACTTGTGCAACGGCGGCACGTAGTTGCTGCGCCAAACCTGGGTCCGCGCCAATTCAGCCAAGGCCGCATCATATTTGGTGTCGTAATCGCTCAAAGGCGTGCAGCGGCAAAGGTATCGCATTGCCCGACTGCGCCGGTCTCATACCCCCTTGCGAACCAGCGCGCGCGCTGTTCCGAGGTGCCGTGGGTGAACGTGTGCGGCTGGGGCACGCGGCCAGCCTGTCGCTGCAGGTGATCGTCACCGATCTTGCGCGCAGCGTTCAGCGCCTCCTGCAGATCGCCCTTCTCCATCAGCGACTGCACATTCGCCGCCCAAATGCCCGACAGGCAATCGGCCATCAATTCCAGCCGCACCGTGAGCGCGTTGGCCTCTGTCTTGCTGGCCTGCTGGCGCGCGGCGTTCACCTTGGGAAGGATGCCCCACTGGTTCTGAACGTGATGGGCCACCTCGTGCGCAATCACGTAGGCCGCGGCGAAATCACCCCCCGCCCCCATGCGCTGGTCCAGCATCGCAAAGAACGATGTGTCCAAATAGGCCTTGCTGTCGGCAGGGCAGTAAAACGGCCCGGTCGCCCCGTTGGCGCCACCACAGGGGCTTTGCGTCACACCGTTGAAAACCACCAACTTGGGCGGCACATATTCGCGGTTAAGCTGCTCTGCAAATACCTTGGCCCAGACATCTTCAGTGGTGCTGAGCACGCGGGCAGAAAACTCCGTCGCCCGGTCATCGGCCGCGGTGGATTGCTCACTTTGCTGGGTAAGTGGCGCGTTGCCGCCCTGTAAAAGCCCGCTGACATCAATCCCGGTGAAATAACCGACGGCCAGCACGATCAGCAGGCCGATCACGCCCATGCCTCCGGCACGCCCGCCGCCGCGACGCCGCCCGCCGCCACGCACTTCTACGTTTCTGCTTCGCCTGATGCCCCGCAACCGCATAATCCACACCCCTTCTAACGCCCACTTCATAGGTAGCGACCCACGCAGGAAAGTGTAGTGAAAAGGTTCCGAACCGTACAGACTTGCCGATCAGCTGCTCAATCGTATGTCCGCAACTGTCAGGTCAATCGGTCCGATTACCCGAACCACGGGGATGTCATTGACAAAAACCATTGACCCGCTGCCATCTTCCAGCGGTTCAACTGTGATCGGATTTTCGACGATATCGTCAGGACCATCCGGCGTGGGGGTCTGCAGGAGCGCCTCGGAACCTGCCAGTTCCAGAACGTCCATACCGCGCATGAAATCGGAGATCGTCACGATATCATACCCCGCTTCAACACCGGTAAAGAGATCGACCGTCACCTCGTCCAGCCCGCGCCCGGTTTCCACGGTGTCACCTTCATCCACCAGAATGATGTCCTGCCCAAAGCCACCAAGCACCCTGTCGGGCGTACCCTGATCTTCCGGGTTATCCACGGTGTCGATGATATCATCACCCTGATTGCCGATCACCACGTTTGCGCCAAAGCTGTCGGATATCAGATCGTCGCCAGTGCCGCCGACAATCCTGTCATCGCCGCCCTCAAAGACCTCTTCGCTGACACCGGCCGACAGGCTTCCGGTCTCCTCAATGGTCGGGAAAGACACAAGATCGTCACCGCGATCAAAGCTGAGGGGGCTTAACCCAGAAACATCATCATCTGCGCCAAGCATGATCGTATCATCGCCGCTGCCCGCGAAAACCACGTCCTCTCCATCCCCGGTGACGATCATGTTGTCACCGGCGCGTAACAACACGGCGTCATCACCCGCGCCGGTGTCGATGTTCTGCGGCCCGGACGTGAAGTTGATCGCGGCCAGACCGGCGTCTGCTTCGCTTTGCGTCAGCTCGCCCTCCCCCACCAGATCAATGAAATTCGCCTGCACATCCGCGCGGAAGGCCTCATCGACGATGGCGTCGTCTTCATCGGAGAATGTATCCGCTTCCGATCCTGCGCCGCCGTCATCGCTATCCGACCCGACAAACGCCGCCATCGCCAGACCAACGCCCAATAATCCCAAAATCGCCAACATGTACTGCCCTCTCACGCCAAAGGTGGATATTTTCCATTATTTTACATGGGATTATGGCAAGAATTTGCTCTTTTCCTGATGGTATCCGATGTTGGAATGACGCGTGGCGTCACCGCAGGCTCGTGGTGGACCTTCCACCGGCAGAACACTACCCTGCGCAAGTCAGAGAATCCCCCGGAGCCCCCATGAGCGACACAAGCGCCCCCGAAAAAGGTTACCAAGTCCTTGCCCGGAAATACCGGCCGGAAACCTTTGCAGATCTTGTCGGTCAGGATGCCATGGTGCGCACCCTGCAGAACGCGTTTGAGGCCGACCGCATTGCGCAGGCGTTCATCATGACCGGCATACGCGGCACGGGCAAAACCACGACCGCGCGAATCATCGCCAAGGGCATGAACTGCATCGGGCCGGATGGCACGGGCGGTCCCACTACCGAACCTTGCGGGCAATGCGAACACTGCACCGCCATTATGGAAGGCCGCCATGTCGACGTGATGGAGATGGACGCTGCATCGAACACCGGTGTGGCCAACATCCGCGAGATTATCGACAGCGTGCACTACCGCGCTGCATCGGCCCGCTACAAAGTCTACATCGTCGACGAAGTGCACATGTTGTCCACGGGTGCGTTCAACGCGCTCCTCAAAACGCTGGAAGAACCACCTGAACATGTGAAGTTCATTTTCGCCACAACCGAGATACGCAAAGTCCCGGTGACGGTGCTGTCGCGGTGCCAGCGTTTTGATCTGCGCCGGATCGAACCCGAAGTGATGATCGCCATGCTGCGCCGCATTGCCGACAGCGAAGGTGCGCAGATCGCCGATGATGCCATGGCCCTGATCACCCGCGCTGCCGAAGGATCCGCGCGGGATGCCACGTCGCTGCTGGATCAAGCCATCAGCCACGGGGCTGGCGAAACCACTGCAATGCAGGTGCGCGCGATGCTTGGCCTTGCGGACCGGGGGCGCGTGCTGGACCTTTTCGACATGATCCTGCGGGGTGATGCGGCAGCGGCCCTGACCGAACTTTCCGCCCAGTATGCCGATGGTGCCGACCCGATGGCCGTGCTGCGCGATCTGGCCGAAATCACCCATTGGGTGTCAGTGGTTAAGATCACGCCAGAAGCCGCCGAAGATCCGACCGTGTCGCCTCAGGAACGCGAACGTGGCACCCAGATGGCCGACGCGTTGCCGATGCGCGTCCTGACGCGATTGTGGCAGATGCTGCTCAAGGCGCTGGACGAAGTAGCCAGCGCGCCGAACGCGATGATGGCTGTGGAAATGGCGATCATCCGGCTCACGCATGTCGCCGACCTGCCCAGCCCCGAAGAACTGGTGCGCAAGCTTCAGGACAAAAGCCCGCCGCCCCCTGCTGCGACATCGTCGTCAGGTGGGACCACAACATCACATGCGCCGGGCGCAGAGGCCGTGGCGGCCGCACAGGCGCGTATGGCTTCTAATCCCGGGCCGGGTGGACAGACAACCGCCCTGGCACAGGACATTGATGCCGCCCTTGCGCGCTACCCCACCTTCGACCACGTGGTCGACCTCATCCGTGCGAACCGCGACGTAAAGCTGCTGGTGGACGTCGAAACCACACTGCGCCTTGCCGCCTATCAACCGGGCCGCATCGAATTCACCCCGACCGAAAAGGCCCCCGCTGATTTGGCCCAGCGCCTTGGCGGGAAGTTGCAATTGTGGACCGGCAATCGCTGGGCGGTAAGCATCGTCAACGGGGCAGAAGCAGAAACCATCGCCGAGGTGCGCGACGCGCAAGACAACGCCCTGCGCGCCGACGCACAGGCGCATCCCCTGATGCAAGCGGTGCTGGCGCAATTCCCCAAGGCGCGTATCACCGCCATTCGCACCCCCGAACAGATCGCCGCAGAAGCCGTGCAGGACGCCCTGCCGGAAGTCGAAGACGAATGGGATCCCTTCGAGGACAGTTGATCCCACCCCGCCCGCGCCTCATATAGAGGGCAACAATCATGAAGGAGTGAGCAGATGCTCAAAGGTTTGGGTTCTCTTGGCGATATGGCCGGGATGATGAAGAAAGCGCAGGAAATGCAGGGCAAGATGGCCCAGTTGCAGGACGACATGGCCAGTATCATGGTCACCGGGGAAAGCGGCGCGGGTCTGGTCAAGGCCACCGCGACAGCCAAGGGCGAACTCAAGGCGCTGGACATCGACCCGTCGATTTTCAACGGCGACGATAAGGAAGTCGTCGAGGACCTGATCCTTGCCGCCATCAAGGACGCACAGGCCAAAGCGTCCGAACGCAGCCAGGAAGAAATGCGCAAACTGACCGAAGGTCTGGGCCTGCCTGCCGATATGAAGCTGCCATTCTGATCACACGCCTGCGTCTGATACGATTTGCCTTTGCACTGGCTCTTGTTAGTGCACAAAGCATGCCCGCAACGGCGCAGGACTGGGCGACGCGCGACCTTTGCACCGTCATGCGGCCCGCAATCGATAAGCAGGTGCTGCCCCCCGATCTGCTGGCCGTGCTGGAACAGGACGCGGCGTCCCGCTTCATCAACGGAACGGGCCGCTACTGGCGCATCGAAAGCCCCGGCGGGGCGGTGTCCCACCTTTGGGGCACCTTCCATTCCACCGATCCGCTGATCCTTGATCTGCCGCAGGCGGTCGAAGATGACATCGAAACCGCACGCATCGTCGCGCTTGAGATGGACCCGATCCAGCCGGATCGCAAATCCATCACCCAAAGCTTTGAATACGAAGGTTGGATGCGCGAAGGCGGCAACGCGGCCTGGCGGTTCGAGACCGAGAACACCGGCGTCCCGGCCAGGATCATCAACCGCATTCGCGACCGCACCGAAGGCATCGGATGGGGGCGCGGCGCGCCGGATTACCTGACCCTTGGTGGTCTTGCCAATCTGCTGATGACCGACCCCTGCGATGATTTCAGCGCAGGCACCCTTCCCATTCAGGACAGCCGAATCCAGATGCTTGGCATGATTGCCGGAGCGGACATTCTGGGGCTGGAACCGGAGGCGGCATTCCTCGACTATCTGAACGCCCCACAAAACCGCCGCACCGCGCTGTCGCTGATCACCGTCTACGGCAGTTCCTTGTTCCCGCAACCGGGCAGTCGGCAAACCTACTTCGCCCTTTATCTTGAAGGACGCCTTGGGCTGATGATGATGCTTGAAGCGGAATGGATCCGCGACGAACTCGGGCCGGAGGGCGCTGCCCACCTTGCGCGCACCGACGCCTATCTGCTGGATGCACGCAACGCCGATTTCATCACGCGGGTCATACCGGAGCTTGAAAAGGGCGGCGTTTTCGTTGCTGTTGGTGCCTTCCATCTGCCCGGCAAAAACGGCATGGTGGCGCGCCTACGCACCGCAGGGTTCACCGTCACCCGCACACCCCTTCCCGGAGAAGCCCAGACCCCATGAGCAGCACCCGCGATATCGACAACTTGATCGAGATGATGGCCAAGCTGCCTGGCCTTGGTCCACGCTCTGCCCGGCGTGCGGTACTGCATATGATCCGCAAGCGCAGCCTTCTGCTGAGCCCCTTGGCGGACCTGATGCAAACGGTTGCCGCGACGGCGCGCGAATGCCTGAACTGCGGCAATGTCGGCACGACCGATGTTTGCGATATCTGCACGTCGGAAAAGCGCGCCAACGGGGAGTTGTGCGTGGTCGAAGACGTCGCCGACTTGTGGGCGATGGAACGTGCGGGCGTCTTCAAGGGCCGCTATCACGTGCTGGGCGGCACGCTCTCCGCGCTCGATGCCATCGGGCCGCAGGAACTGCGCATACCCCGTCTGATCGACCGGGTCGCCAGCGAAGGGATCACGGAAGTCATCCTTGCCTTGAATGCGACCATAGATGGCCAGACAACCGCCCACTACATCGCCGACCAACTGGACGGGCAGGTGCGCCTGACATCCCTGGCACAGGGTGTCCCCATCGGCGGCGAGTTGGATTATCTGGATGACGGCACCATCACCGCCGCGCTTAACGCCCGCAAGACGCTCTGACAAATCCTGTGCGGGAGCACGCCTTGATCACCACGCACGTTCAGTTTTCGCGGTCACATGAAATAGGCGGGCCACCCTCTCCTCCCAAATCAGGTGGCCCGTCCGCCGCGACCGGATCGTTCAAAGAACAATCACATCCAGCGGCGGAAACCCGTTAAATCCGACAGAACTGTAGGAACTGGTATAGGCCCCGCAGTTGCGAATCATCACCTTGTCGCCATCCCGCAGCGCCAGCGGCAACTGGATCGGGCGTTTCTCGTACAGTATATCCGCACTGTCGCACGAAGGTCCAGCCAGCACACAGGGCCCGCATTCGGTCCCGTCATGCCGGGTGACAATCTGGTAGCGAATGGCTTCTCCCTCGGTCTCCGCCAGCCCCGAAAAGCGCCCGATGTCCAGATAGATCCAGCGGTGCAGGTCATCTTCGGACTTGCGTGAAACCAGCATGACTTCTGCCGCAATGTGTCCCGCCTCCGCCACCAGACCGCGACCGGGCTCCGCCATCAGGTGCGGGACCGGGCCGAACCGCGCATCGACTGCGGCGCGAACAGCCGCGGCATAGGCGCGCGGGGGCTCCACCGCATCCCCGTAGTATGCCGGAAATCCACCACCGATGTTGAGAAGCTGCAAATCATGCCCTGCCGCACGCGCCGCATGCCAAAGGTCGGCGACATGATCCAGCACCGGGTTCCAGAAGGCCGCCTGACGGGTCTGCGACCCGACATGAAACGACAGCCCATAGGCCTGCAGGCCCAGATCGCGCGCATGGTCCAGCAAAACAGGCAGCATGCCCGCGGCGCACCCGAACTTGCGGCTCAGCGGCCAGTCCGCAAGCGAATTCTCCACGATCAACCGGATGTAGACCTTTGCACCCGGCGCATGCGCGGCAATCTTGTCCAGTTCCGCCACACTGTCCGCCGCGAATAGGCGAACGCCCGCGGCATGGGCGAATGCGATGTCCGAAGCGCGCTTGATGGTATTGCCGAAGGAAATGCGTGACGGGTCAGCGCCCTGGGCAAGGCACAATTCGATCTCGGCCCGCGACGCGGCATCGAACCCAGACCCCTTGCAGACCAGCGTGCGGATGATCTGCGGTGCCGGGTTGGCCTTGACGGCGTAATGGATATGCGCATCCCCCAGCCCCCCTTTCAGGCGGTCATATTGTGCCGCGACACGGGCACGGCTGATCACAAGGGTGGGCCGGTCAAAGACATTCGCCGCGATATAGGCGGTTGCGGGATCGGCATGCACAGGGGCAGCGGCGCGCAGGGCGCCGGGGACAGTCGCGTTCATGGGTCATCTCCAAAGAGCAAAGGGGGTGGAACCACCCCAAAAGTCATTTCAAGAGACGTTACCGTCGCTACATGAACGCGGGTCAATCAGCGGGCTGACCGGCCAGAGGCGCGTGCGTTGGCGTCTTGAAACCGCGCATTACGCTCATTCTGGATTCGTGCAAGTGTTTTGTGGGCCGGGGCCGGAAATAATCCCGGCACCCCATTTGCTGTTGCCGTCTTGCAAAGCGATTGACGGGCCGACCAATGGCGCGGGGCCACCGCGCCGCTGGCGACAGTGGCCCCTCTCAAGCGATCAGGACTTGGCCTTCTCGTCTTCGTCGCCGTCCCCTTCTTCACTGCCTTCAGGCAGGGAAAAGAAGCTGTCGGCATCCGAATAATCACCGCTTTCCTTGTCTTCCTCGACGGTGTCTTCGGCCAGGGTAAAGGTTTCCAGCCCTTCGATGGCCGTGGGGATCTTGGGTTCTGCGTCCATGCCAAGGCTCTGTTCGGTGCTCACCAGCTTGCGACGCTCGTCGTCGCTCATCACGGCACCCTCCTTGGCCTTTTTCGCAGCGGCCTTCTGAACGGCAGCGTCCAGTTCGGACTGCTTGCACAGACCCAACGCAACCGGATCGATGGGCTGAATGTTGGAGATGTTCCAGTGGGTGCGTTCGCGAATGGCCTGAATGGTCGGTTTGGTGGTGCCGACAAGCTTGCTGATCTGACTGTCCGCCAGCTCAGGATGGAACTTCACCAGCCAAAGGATCGACGCCGGCCGATCCTGACGCTTGGACAGCGGCGTGTACCGCGGCCCGCGGCGCTTTTCCTCGCCCTGGGCGGCCGCATTGAATTTGAGCTTTAGCTTGCGCAGCGGATCGGCTTCGGCACTGTCGATCTCTTCCTGCGTCAGCTGGTTGTTTGCAATCGGGTCAAACCCCTTGACGCCCTGCGCCACATCACCATCGGCGATGCCCTGCACTTCCAACTCGTGCATCTCGACGAAGTCGGCAATCTGCTTGAAGCTGAGCGTCGTGTTGTCCACCAGCCAGACGGCGGTGGCTTTGGCCATGATCGGTTTTGCCATGTGTCTTACTCCTGAAGTCGCAACTGTCCCGTCGCCTGAAAGGGCTTTCCCGGGGGCCGGGACGGTTTCCATTGTGGGGGAACTTGGACGGTATATAGTGGCTTGCGGACCATAAGGAAAGACCCAATGCGCCATCTGATCCTTGCCCTGCTTGTCGCGGCGTCCGGCTTGCCCGCTGCGGCGCAGGAGGACAAGGCAGGCGTCTTCGACTATTATGTCGTCTCGCTCAGCTGGTCGCCGAACTGGTGCGCGATCGAAGGCGATGCGCGCAATTCTCCGCAATGCGACAGCGGATCGGGACACGGCTGGATTCTGCACGGGCTCTGGCCACAATATCACAAGGGCTATCCCGACTTCTGCCAGACCTCAGAACGCCCCCCCTCGCGCCGGATGACCCGCGAGATGGCCGATATCATGGGCACGCCGGGTCTCGCCTGGCACCAATGGCGCAAACACGGCAGTTGCACGGGGCTTTCCGCGCCAGCCTACTACGACTTGTCGCGCGACGCATACGCGCGCATCACCCGCCCGGCGGTTTTTCGCAAGCTCGACCGTGACGTCACCTTGCCCGCCGCCGTGGTGGAGGAAGCCTTTCTGAAGGCAAACCCGGACATGGAACGCGACGGGGTCACCGTCACCTGCCGGGACGGACATATTCAGGAAGTCCGCATCTGCATGTCCAAAAACCTTGATCCAGTGCCTTGCGGACAGGATGTCGTGCGCGATTGTAGGATGACGGATGCGCTGTTCACCCCCCTACGATGAACGCAGGCCCCTGCGCGGGGGGAGAGTGCGGACGGGATTTAAGGCCAAAAAGAGAAGAAAGAGTCGCCTCCCCCTTCCCTTTTCAAAGACCGCAACGGTTCTCTTCTTGGCGCGGTCATCGGCTCCGTAGCCTGTACCGCCCGATGAAGATCGCAAGTCTTGGTTAACAAATGTTTTCTCTTTTTGGCCTTAAATCCCGTCCGCACCCACAACTATCGCCCAAAGCAGATCAGCATCGAAACACGTCAACGCGCCCCTCGAAACATCGTGCCGCGCGTAGCGCGTCCTTTGGATCAGCCCCCCACCTCAAGCACAATCTTCCCGATGTGGCTGCTGCTTTCCATCCGCGCATGGGCGTCGGAGGCCGCTTCCAGATCAAAGCTGCTGTCCATTACGGGGCCAATTTGCCCGGCGGACAACAACGGCCAGACGGCTTCGCGCAATTCCTGGGCGATGCCGGCCTTGGCCAGATCGCTTTGCGGGCGCAAGGTGGAGCCTGTCATGGTCAATCGCCGGGTCATCAACATCGCAAAATTCACCTCGACCTTGGGGCCTTGCAGGAAAGCGATCTGGACAAGCCGTCCATCCTCGGCGAGCGTCTTGAGGTTGCGCGGGATGTAGTCGCCACCAACCATATCGAGAATTAGATCCGCGCCGCCTTCGGCGCGCAGAACGTCGACGAAATCATCCTCGCGGTAGTTGATCGCCTTTTCCGCACCCAGATCCGTACATGCCTTGCACTTTTCATCCGATCCGGCCGTCACGAACACCCGCGCGCCAAATGCACGGCCCAGCTGGATTGCGGTTGTACCAATGCCGGAGGACCCACCATGCACAAGCATCCGTTCCCCGGCCTTCAACCCGCCGCGCATGAAGACATTCGACCAGACGGTGAAAAACGTCTCGGGTAAACAGGCGGCCTCCTTCATGCCCATCCCCTTCGGGATCGGCAGGCAATGCGCCGCCGGCGTCGCCACGTATTCGGCATAGCCGCCACCCGGCAGCAGGGCACATACCTGATCCCCTTCGGCAAGGTCGCTGACACCTGGTCCGACGGCGATCACCTCTCCGGACGCTTCCAGCCCCGGCAGATCGCTGGCGGTGGGCGGCGGGGCGTACATGCCCGCGCGCTGCAACGCATCGGGGCGATTCACTCCGGCGTAGGCCACCTTCAGTAAAACCTGACCATGGGCAGGTTCGGGCACCGGTCGCCGGGTCAGTTGCAGCGCCTCCGGGCCGCCCGGTTTGGTGATCTCGATCGCACGCATGGTATTTGTCATCCCGTCTCTCCCCACTCGCTTTGCCGCATCCTAATGCGCCCGCCCGTGCGGCGCGAGGAGGTTTTGCGGCTTGGGGCCTGCCATGGTATTTGCTACAGCACGCGGACCGCCGAACAAGGACAGTCGATGCAATCCACCCTGCGCTTTCAATGGCATCCGGACGCCCGGATGTACGCTGCCGACTGTCAGATCAGCCCGCAGGCAGCGACCGGGGAAGGCTTTGCCATGGTGAAGACGCACCCCCCTGCGCGTGCGCTCGCCGAACTTGGGCAAACGTTGCGCGCCGGGCGCCCCTTCTGCCTGGTCGACAGCGCACCACCCACCCGGATCAGCGCCCCACCGGGTTGGTTCATGACCCAAAGCGGGGGCAGTTCAGGTCGCCCCAAGCTGATCCGTCGCCGCCAATCCTCCTGGATCGCATCCTTCGAGGTGAACACGAAACGCTTCGCGCTTCGCCCCGCGGATCAGGTTGCCGTGCTGGGGGGGCTGGCGCATTCGCTGGCGCTTTACGGTGTGTTGGAAGCCTTGCATCTGGGGGCGGATGCGCATGTCCTGTCCGGACTTGCCCCGTCGCGTCAGGCGAATTTGATGGCCAAGGCAAAGGTCACCGTTCTGTATGCAACGCCCACGCAGATCAGAATGCTTGCAGCGACGCGCACCTCCCTTCCCCACCTCCGGCTGATCCTGTGCGGTGGTGGCGCGCTTGACGCGGCAACCCGGCAGATCGCCCGCACCCGCTTTCCCAACGCCGCCCTGCATGTCTTCTATGGCACAGCCGAGACAAGCTTTGTCAGCCTTGCAGGCGAGGATGCGCCACACGGCTCTGTCGGGCGCGCCTATCCGGGTGTGGCGCTGGAAATCCGTGACCCGCGCGGAGACCCCGTCTCCGGACCGGGGGAGGTCTGGGTCCGGTCCCCCTACCTTTGTGACGGATATGACGGGGGCGGTAGCGATCTGGTTATCTGCCAGAAGGGTTTCGTCAGCACCGGAGAGATCGGGCAAGTCGACGGGGACGGCCTGCTTTGGCTGAAGGGGCGCAGGGACAGGATGATCACGGTGGGTGACGTGAATGCCTTTCCCGAAACGGTGGAAGACCTGATTGCAGCCATGCCCGGTGTGGCGCATTGTGCCGTGCTTCCCCGCCCCGATCCGCGGCGCGGGCAGCATCTTGTGGCGGTTGTTGCTGGCCAGAAGGAAACCGGCCTTTCCCTGCGCATCCGCGACGGGTGCCGCGCATCGCTTGGGGCGACACTGACCCCGAAACATGTGCTCTTTCACCCGGCCTTTCCGCTTTTGACGTCGGGCAAGTCCGATCTGGTGGCGCTGGCGCACTGGGTGGAGGAACGATCATGACCGCCCATGTCCTTGCCGCCTGCCGCAGCCCCGTTGCGCCGCGTGGTGGGGCCTTGAGCGCCTATTCATTGCCGCAACTGGGCGCGCCTGTCCTGCGTGCGGCACTTGCGCAGGCGGGTCTGCCACCCGATGCCGTCGACGAGGTGATCGTCAGCACCGCCATTGGACCGGGGGGCAACCCGGCACGCAGCATCGCACTGGCGGCGGGCCTGCCCGAGCATGTCGCGGGGCTGAGCATCGACCGCCAGTGCTCTGGCGGGATGGATGCGCTGTTGCTGGCGCGGGCATTGGTGGAAAGCGGGGCGGCCAATGTCGTCGTCGCGGGCGGCGTGGAAAGCTATTCTCGTGCGCCGATCCGGCAGCACACCTTTGCAGATGGCCGCCCGCCCCGGCCTTATACCCAAGCCCCCTTCACCCCATGGCCGGACCGCGATCCCGACATGGCCGAAGCCGCCGATGCCCTTGCGCAGCGCCTTGGCATTGACCGCCCGACACAGGATGAATGGGCGGTGGAAAGCCACGCCGAGGCCCGCCATTGCGTGCCGGATCCGGCGGAAATGATCCCTTTTGAGGGTCTTGCAGTGGACAGTTTCACCCGCAAGCTGACACCCGCGCTTTGTGCCCGTGCGCCCACGATCCATGGCAGCATCACCCATGCAAATGCCGCCGTTGCCGCCGATGCGGCGGCGTTCTGTATCGTGACATCAGCGAAGGTCGCCGCGCGACACGGCACGCCGGGCCTGCGCATCCTTGGCGGTGCCACAAGGGGCGCCGACCCGACATGCCCGGGCCTTGCCCCCCTTGCGGCGATCCAAAGCGCCTTCGCCGAAACCGGGTTAACAGTTGACCAGATCGATGTCGCCGAAGTCATGGAAGCCTACGCCGTTCAGGCCATCGCCTGTGTTCGCGAAGCGGGGCTTGATCCCGCGCGGGTCAATCTGGGCGGGGGTGCGCTGGCTCGGGGCCATCCCATCGGCGCGTCCGGGGCGATCAACGTGGTGCGCCTGTTTCACGAACTACGCCACAGGGGCGGCACGGGGCTTGCGACCATTGCAGCCGCGGGTGGCATCGGCAGTGCGCTGATCCTAGGGGCGTGACAGCAGGCTTGCAGGCCGCGCGCGCGCCACGCCAGCCGTAATCAATCCAGCCAGCACAGCCTTGATGAAGTCGCCGGGGATGAAGGCAGATACAAGGCCCAGCGCCTCAGCAAAACCTTTGTCCAGCATCACCATCAGCCCCGGCACTCCAAAGGCATAAAGCACGACCACGCCGCCAATGACCGAGGCGATCCCCGCCGCCCAGGCGATCGGCGTGCGCTGCATCTGCTCCATGACGAAACCGGTGGCAAAAGCGGCGACCGGGAAGCCCACAACAAAGCCCACGCTAGGCGCGGCAAAGACACCCAGACCGCCCCGCCCCCCTGCCAGCAAGGGCAGGCCAAGTGCCACCAGCGCGACAAAAAGCAAGGCCGCCAGACCACCGCGCCGCGCACCCAGTATCGTGCCGCACAGCATCACACCAAGGCTTTGCGCCGTGATCGGCACGCCGAACCCCAGCGTCAGCTTGGGGATCAGGCCCAGCGCCGCAATCAGCGCGGCGAAAAGGGCAACGAGGGCGATTGAGCGTTCCATGGGAGATGTCCTTTGAGTGTCGCGCGCCGTGGTAGGCGCGCCACCCGGCAAGGTCAAGCGCCACCGCGGGCGCGCAGCGCCTCTGCCACGTGCTCAGCATCATCCAGCGCCAGTGCGGCAAACGCCGGGATCAGCCGCCAACCGGGTCGCCTGCGCGCTCGCGCGCGCCACGCCAGCGTCAACATCTGCCCCTTGCGCGCCAGTTCCGGGGTGAACCGGATGACCAGCGCCATCGCCAGCGCGATGGGGCGGGTGTCGATACCCAGCCGACGCAGCGGCGTCATCAGCCAGTCTACCACGGCCATCATGTCGCTGAGCCGGGTGGTCATCGTCACCAGATTGGCCAGCGCCACCGCCGTGATCATCCGCAGCACGATCACCAATCCATTCACCGCGTCACCGATGATCACATGATATACCGCGATCAGCGCCACGAAAGGCCACAGCACCCACAAGCGGCCCAATCCGGTGCGCAAAAACAGCCGACCGGGCAGGGCATAAAGGCCAAGCGTCAGGGCACAGGCCAACAGATGCCAGCCAGCCGCCTCCATCCTGAACAGCACGACCGTAGCCATGCACAACAGTCCCAGCTTGACCCCGGCAGGCCAGCCATGAGCACGTGTTTCAACCGGTGAGGTCAGTGAGATCATCGCTCGCCCCCAACTGCTCCATCCGTGAGGTGAAAGAAGCGATCACCTGCGCAGGTCGCCCATCGGCCACAATCTGTCCCCGATCCAGCCAGATCACCCGGTCATACGCCGCGACCCCCTGCGGATCATGGGTGATCTGCACCAGCGTGACATCCAATTCCGAAAATGCCCGCTCCAGACTGCGGGTCGTGGGAATATCCAACCCGGCAAAGGGCTCATCCAGCACGATCACCTCCGGTGCCATCGCCAGCACTGCCATCAGACAGACCAACTGCCGCTGGCCTTGGGAAAGCTGGTGAATTGACGCCTTGGCCCAATGCGCGCGGTCGAACTGTTCCAGCATTGCGGCACTCTGCGCTGTGGCCTGTTGTTTGCTTTGTCCCATCTGGGTCAGGCCAAAGGCCAGTTCTTCTTCCACGGTGGGGAAGATGATCTGATGATCCGGGTTCTGAAACAGGATCCCGATGACGCCCAGCGCCGCCTTGCGGTCCTTTGCGACATCGATGCCACCGATGCGCACCTGCCCCTGATCGGGCTGGACCAGTCCCGCCATCACGCGCGCCAGCGAAGTCTTGCCGGATCCGTTGCGGCCCAAGACGCCGATCCGGTGTTCGTCCGCACACAGCGTGATGTCTTGCAGGATATCCACGCCGCCAGAGGCGAAATGCACATCGCGCAGGTCGATCAAGGGGGGCTTGGGGTCATTCATGGGCGGCGCGTCGTTGCAAGGTCAGCGGCCTGCCTAGCAGGTCAGTCGTCCATGTGAAAGGCAACGCGTATGAAAGCCAATCCGCGACCGCATCAATCGCGCGGTGAGGTCCAGGCACCCGGTGTGCCGCCATCACTGAACCGCTGCGGCGCCTTGATCTGTCCCAGCAGCCAATTCGGGCCGGCCAGCAGCGCGGACAAGGTCGGGCTCTTGCGGACCTGCGCCTTGACCTTCTCGATCTGCATAACATCATCGATGCGCCGGTCCAGAAACGCCCATGTCGCGCTGTCGCCTTCGCTGGTGTCGCCCAGCCAGAACAATACCGTCGCGGAATAGACCCCGCTCAATGTCGCGCGTTTGGTGTACCAGTTCACATCATCAGATGTGTCGCCCAGCGCGGTCCATATGGCGTCCGCCGTCCCCCAGATCAGCTTGGCCCCGTCAGGCGCATATTGCGGCAGCGAAAACAGCGTGGTGCCCCGGCGCACGGTTTCCTTGTCGGTCACGACCTCAAGCCGCAATTGCACCGCGCGCGCGATCTTGTCCCGGTACCGCAGGGGAGACATGTCTTCGGATTTCAGCGCTTCGATCATCTGCGCATCGCCGCGCTTGTGATAGGCTACGGCCAGATCGACACCGCCGCGTGGACAAACCGCACGGGCCACGGTTTCGTCGATCTCTGTATCGGCGATCGCAGCCTTGAACGTCGACCGAGACCAGCCATCAAAGGGCACATGGATCAATGCTGCGTCCAACAGCGCATCTTTCGGATCACTCATCTTTCTCTCCTTGTCCTGGGTCGATACGGACTCGACAAACCCGTTTAGCGTTGATATAGCGCGGGTTCCTGCAAATCCTTGCAACTTTATCCTAGAAAGGTGGTGACAACCACATGCAGGTTAGTGTTCGCGACAACAATGTCGATCAGGCCCTTCGGGCTCTGAAGAAAAAGCTCCAGCGCGAAGGCGTGTTTCGGGAAATGAAGCTCAAGCAACATTTCGAGAAACCCTCCGAGAAAAAAGCGCGCGAGAAAGCTGAAGCGATCCGCCGGGCCCGTAAGTTGGCTCGCAAAAAAGCGCAGCGCGAAGGCATGATGTAAATCACCTCGTTGCTCCTTAGAATTGAAACCTCCGCAAGCACCGCTTACGGAGGTTTTTTCTTGGCCGCTGGGAAAGGCGTTTCCAGCACGGCATCAGGCCCTCTTGCCTGCGATCCTATTTCACACGGGCAGTGCCGTGGTCTTGCAAACGGTGCGCAAGGCAAAGCTGGATTGCATCTGCCCCACGCCGGGCAGGCGCGCCAGGTACTGCCGGTGGATGCGGGCGAAATCCTCCGTGTCTTCCGCCACCACCTTCAGCAGGTAATCCGCCGATCCGGCCATCAGGTGACATTCCAGCACGTCCGGGATGCGTGCGACTGACCGCTCAAAAGCGTCAAGCACCTCGTCCGCCTGCCCTTGCAGGGTGATCTCCACGAACACCGTCGTGGGCACCTGCAATTTCCGGGCATCCAGCAAGGCGACATAATCGCGGATATAACCTTCCTTCTCCATCCGCTGAACGCGGCGGTGGCAGGCCGACGGGGACAGATGCACTTCCTCCGACAACTCAGCATTCGACATCCGCCCGTTGCGCTGAAGCGCACGCAGGATGCGTCGATCAATCTCATCAAGGCTCATATGCGCAAAACCTTTGCGTAATAGTGTCTTTCGCCGCAATGCTATCCTACTGCGAACTCCGACTGCCAGTCTAATTCGTGCCTTTTTGCACCTTGAGTTGCCTAAAAAGGCGGCAACATGAGAACAAAGGAACGCTTCCATGAAAATCGGCTGCCCGACAGAGATCAAACCACAGGAATTCCGCGTCGGTCTGACGCCCAGCGCCGCCCTTGAGGCCGTCAATGCCGGTCACGACGTGATCGTGCAGGCCGGTGCCGGCGATGGCGCCGGGTTCACGGATGCGGATTACATCGCAGCCGGTGCGGCGATCATCGACACCGCAGAGGAAATCTTTGCCACCGCCGAGATGATCGTGAAGGTCAAGGAACCGCAGGCCGTCGAACGCAAGATGCTGCGCGAGGGGCAGGTTCTGTTCACCTACCTGCACCTTGCCCCCGACCCAGAGCAGACAAAGGACCTGCTGGCGTCGGGTTGCACCGCAATTGCCTATGAAACCGTGACTGACCGCAACGGCGGCCTGCCCCTGCTGGCGCCCATGTCCGAAGTTGCCGGAAGGCTGGCCCCACAGGTCGGGGCATGGACGCTGCAGAAGGCCAATGGCGGGCGTGGGACATTGATGGGCGGTGTGCCCGGCGTCGGGCCTGCGCGGGTGATGGTCATCGGCGGCGGTGTTGTCGGCACCCATGCGGCGCGAATTGCCGCCGGTATGGGCGCGGATGTGACCGTACTGGATCGTTCGTTGCCGCGCATGCGCTATCTTGACGATGTCTTTTCGGGTCAGTTCAAGACCTCCTATGCCTCTGCCCAGAACACCATCGAACTGGCGCGTGCAGCGGACCTGATCATTGGTGCCGTGCTGATCCCCGGCGCGGCCGCGCCCAAGCTGATCAGCCGCGCGCAACTGTCCGAGTTGAAACCCGGCGCAGCCCTTGTTGACGTGGCCATCGACCAGGGTGGGTGTTTCGAGACGTCCAAGGCGACCACGCATCAGGAACCGATCTATGACGTCGACGGGATCATGCATTATTGCGTGGCCAACATGCCCGGCGCGGTCGCCCGTACCTCCACCATCGCGCTGGGGAATGCAACGATGCCTTTCATGCTGGATCTGGCCAACAAGGGCTGGCGTCAGGCATGCGCAGATGACGAACACCTGCTGAACGGGCTGAACGTCCATGCAGGCAAGCTGACCTACTATGCGGTTGGCAAGGCGCTGGGAATGGATGTGATCTCCCCATCGCTGGCGTTGAAGGTCTAGGGCTTTCGCCGCTGGCTGACCTCTCGGATCAGCGCCTGCGCCTCGGGTGGCGGGCGCTGTTCTGTGCGGCGGTAATCCGACCCATCAAGATTGCGTTGCAATAGACCCATGCCGATCAGGCTCCGGCGCAGGAGGGCGGCGTCCTCGAACAGATGCACGAGGTTCAGCGCGCCGTTGACATCACGCTCTTCCATCGGTGTTTCCGCAGGAAGGCGCGCCCACATCGCCCACAAGGCAAGCTCCTGCACCTGCCGTTTGCCGGGCCACCGGATCAGGCGGCCCTGCGTGTCGAACTGGTGAAGCGTCTTTTCGATCAGCTTGAAATCCGCCGTAGGTTCCGGAGCCGCCTCGACCCGAGCCTGCGCGGCATGGGCTGCACGCAAGTGTTGATAGTTGCGAAAGCCACTTGCGCGGGCCAGATGGTTCAGCATCTCCAGATGGGATGGCGGAGTTCTGCCACTGGCAAGATGTCGGTTTAGGTTGCGGGCAAAGGTGGAAATATCCGCAGTGGCAAGCGGAATGAGGTCTTTCGACATGTCGTTTCCTTATCGTCGTGCCGCACTTGGGGGTCGTCGTGGTCGCTGCCCTGCGACGCGGCACTAAACAGGGGTTTAGAGACAAGTCGATGCATTGAGTAACGGCAGTTTTAGCATCCCCTTACAGGGGACAGCGACGCCTTGGTGACTGCCAACCAGGTCCCGAATACCGCAGCCTGCGTTTGGCTTCAATACGAATGCAAAAGGCCCGCCGAAACGGCGGGCCAATGGCACATGAAACATGTGGTAATGTGTCAGGCTTGCTTGGCCAGTTGATCACGAATTTCAAGCAGGACGTCCAGCTCAGATGGGCCTGTATCCACTTCTTCGGCCACATCTTCGGGCTTCTCCGCCTGTGCTTTCACGCGGTTGACCATCTTGACCAGCATGAACACGACCCATGCAATGATCAGGAAGTTGATGATCGCCATGATGAAGGCACCATAGGCAAAGACCGAAGCGCCGGTTTCACGTGCGACTTCAAGCGAGGCACCCTCGGGTACGTCGCCCGCAAGTACCGCATAGTTGTTGGTGAAGTCGATCCCACCGGAGAACAGCCCGATGATCGGGTTGATCAGATCGCCCACAAGCGATGTCACAATCGCGGTGAAGGCCGCGCCGATGATGATACCAACAGCCATGTCCATGACATTGCCCTTGGCGATGAAGTCCTTGAATTCGTTAATCATATATTCGTCCCTTGTTGATGAAACGCAGCTCATTTGGAAACAATTTGTGCGTCAGCGCGCAATCGTTAACACATTTCAGCACAATTGGTACCCATGCATTTGGGGGGAAAAGCGCTATCTAAAACTCAGTTTTACAAGGAGCAATAAATGGCCGATCTCTCTCACTTTCCCATCACCGGCAAATGGCCCGCATCAGATCCGGGCAAGTTGCAGCTTTATTCGTTTCCGACGCCAAATGGTGTGAAGGCTTCCATTGCGCTGGAGGAGATGAAAATTCCTTATGAGGCACACCTCGTGACGCTGGCAGATGCGGACGTTAAAAGCCCCGAATTCCTGTCGCTGAACCCCAATAACAAGATCCCCGCAATTGTGGACCCGGACGGGCCAGACGGCACCCCGATCGGGCTGTTCGAATCCGGTGCGATCCTGATCTACCTCGCGGAGAAGTCAGGCACGCTGATGGGCAATACCCCGGCGGAGAAGGCGAAGATCATCCAGTGGTTGATGTTCCAGATGGGCGGCATCGGCCCGATGTTCGGGCAGATGGGTTTTTTCTACAAGTTCGCGGGCAGCGAATGGGAGGACAAGCGGCCCCAGCAGCGGTACCTCGATGAAGCGGGTCGCCTTTTGGCGGTGCTGGAAAAGGAATTGCATGGCAAAGAGTGGATCGCGGGCGATTATTCCATCGCCGACATCGCAATTGCACCCTGGCTGCGTGCCTTGGATTTCTACGGCGCCAAGGATGCGCTGGGTTGGGAGAAGCACAGCAATGTGGTGGCCTATCTCGACCGATTTGTCGCGCGTCCGGCGGTTCAGACGGGACTGGTCACACCACCAAGAGAGTAAGTACCAGAACGACCCTGCTTGCGAAGTTTCGGGTTGGAAATCTCATCTTCACGCAATTGCAAGAACCGCACCCCGTCGGGAAACTGACGGGGTGTTCAAGACGTCCCTTACCCCGGCAAAGCACCCGTCAATACATAGCGTAGGATCTGCACCACCTGTCCCGGCTTGGATGCAACAGCCAGCGCGGCGGCGTCCACCTCTTTCAGTGCATGGGCGTGATCGGAGCCGTGCAGGATAATCAGAGACTTGCCCAACGCCGCAGCATAGCCTGCGTCGAAGGCAGCGTTCCACTGCTTGTACTGATCGCCAAACCGCACGACGACGACATCCGCCTCCTCGATCCCCTTGCGGGTGCGGATTGCGTTCATCTGCGCACCCTTGCGGTCATGCCAGAACTTGTCCGCCTCGGCACCCAATATCGCAACGCCGCAATCATCGCTGGCCTCATGATCGGTCACGGGGCCATTGAAGTGAATGTTCAGCCCCTCCGCCCCTTCTGTGATCTGCTCGCGCCAGTCTGTATGGATTTCGCCGGAGAGATAGACGTTCAGTGTCATGGTGTATTCCTTTGTTGATGGTCCAAAAATGGTGCGTTTCCCAGACCTGACAAGGGATCGTGCCGGTGTGACATGCCAGAGCGCGGATCAGTATATGGAAGACCTATCACGGAAGGAACAGGACGTACTTGCAGCGAATGACTGAAACGGAGCCCATGTCGACCGATGCTGCAGATCATGCGAACGGCCGTTAAGGAACTACATGCTTTCCGCCCAATCGATTTTCTTCATGCAAGAACATAGCGGGTAGCTTGGCCATAAAACCGGCCGGGGTTCTTCGGCCCCTTAAAACCGAACCCTCGCAATTCACAGACAATGTACCGATTCATGAGCCCGTGCCCGATGACTGCGATTTCCGAATGTCTGTGTGAAAGGTCGACCAGTCTTGATGCAGCCTCGCGCACTCGGGTCTTGAAGGGCTGGATGCCTTCACAGTCTCGGTCCGTACCACAAAACCAGAAACATCGCGCAGCCACGAACCATCTATGGACCGGAAGCTTGAAGGGAAAAGGCGGAAGGTTCGGTAGCTCCGCCTCTCTGAACAGGAGGTCATTCATGTCTGGATGACGGAATTGCTGTGCGGCGCTTGCAACACTTCGTCTCAATGCGCTGCAGACCACAAGGTTTGGTTGCTTGTTAGCTGTCGACCTTAAACCCGGCCGAAGGGGCGCGGCGTCATACCTGCGCACTTCGGCTCTCATTGCATTGGACCGCACCCACCTCCGCCCATCAAAGTCGACCCTGCCGTGTCTGAAAATCTGAATTGCGGCCTTGCTCATCTGATCATCCTACCTGTTCCTTGGTGCGCCGCTAGAATACATGCAACAATGATCAGCCCCGCGCCCACTAGGGTGTAGGGTTCGGGCGCTTCGTGAAAGAACAGCCAGCCGAAGAAGACGGCATGAACGGCGCGGCTATACTCTATCGGTCCGACAATACGAACCTCTCCAAGCCGTAAGGCATGTATCCCGGACCACTGACCAAGCGTCGCGCACAAGGCGATGCCGATCAGAATTGTTGCCCCGGCCAGGTCTGGCGATTCCCAGAACCAAAACATCGAGACGCCGGACAGGGCCCCGATGAATCCTGCTTGGTAGACCAGCAAGGTCGATGTGGTTTCTGTGCGAGACAAGATGCGGACACTTAGCGTGGCGACTGCCGCTCCCATCGCTCCCAACAACGGTATGACGTAGAACCAGAGGTCGTCGTCCTTGAACCCAGGTTGCACAATGACCGCAACCCCGACGAGTCCTGCAAGAACCGCGACGAATGTTTGCGCCTTCAATCGCTCCTTCAAGACGATCCCCACTCTGGCAGCTAAAATCGGTGCTCCATAGCCTATCGTTCGCCTTTTCCGGCGCCTGGGGTGAAAATCATGCCAGACAAATGTATATTGCACCCCCTGCACGTTGGAATACTGTCGCGCGACATACCTGTTGGGAAATGCGCCAGCCCTGGCTTTTTGATCCTGACACGCCATTAACCAGCGCTCGATCACTTTGAACCCTCCACCTGTGCTGCCTGAAAGTAAGCCCTTTGAACGAACCACAGCTCATGGAATTTCTGCTTGGCATCGCGGGTGCTGCCGCCCTGCTGATCTGGGCGGTACGGCTGGTGCGGACCGGGGTTGAACGCGGGTTTGCAGCGCAATTGCGGATCTGGCTCAAGCATTCGGCCCGCAATCGGCTTCTTGCGGCAGGCACCGGCATGGGTGCGGCAGTATTACTGCAAAGCTCGACCGCAGTCGCCGTTCTGACGTCGAACTTTGTGGCCAAGGGCGGGCTGTCGGCGACGGTGGGTCTGGCGATCTTGCTCGGGGCGGATGTGGGGTCGGCGGTTGTCACGCAGGTGCTGGTTGTACGGCAGGCGGCCCTGATCCCGATCTTGCTGCTGATCGGTGTTATCCTGTTCATGCGGGGGACGGGAAGCGTACGACAGGTGGGGCGAATCCTGATCGGTCTGGCGCTAATCTTTGTCTCGCTCGACATGATCCGCGCGGCGACAGGACCCTTGGTTGAGAACCCCGCAACGCAGGTCGTCATGGGGTATCTGGGCCGCGATCTGATGACGGCTTTCGTACTTGGCGCGGGGTTTGCATGGATCGTGCATTCCAGCGTTGCCGCCGTTTTGCTTTTTGTAACGCTTGCGGGGCAATCTGTCTTGCCGATTGGAGCAGCCGCGGCGATGATCCTTGGCGCCAATCTGGGCGGCGCATTCATCGCTTATGTCCTGACCCTTTCCGCGCCGCTTGAATCACGGCGCATGGTGGTCGGCAATCTGGTGCTGCGGGGCGGCGGGGCCATGGTGCTGACACTGCTGGTCGCGGCGAGACCGGACCTTTTGGGCATCCTCGGTGCAACTGCGGCACGTCAAACGATTAACCTGCATCTTGTATTCAACCTTGTCCTCGCCCTTCTGGCGCTGCCGCTCACCGGTCCCCTTCTTGCCGTGCTGCGGCAGGTGATGACGGAAAAACCGATAACCAACGGAGGGCTTCAGCCAACCTCTGCCCTTGATCCTGCGGCAATGGACCGGCCGCAACGTGCATTGGACTGCGCGGCGCGGGAACTGTTGGGAATGGGCCAGAAGATCGAGCAGATGCTGATAACGGTCGAGCCACTTTATGATCGATGGGACGCCGCGGCTGGCAAGCTGATCCAGGAGCAGGACAAGACAATCAAGACCATGCACCTTGATGTGAAGCTGTATCTTGCACAGCTGGGTCAGACAGGTCTGAAAGAACACCTCGGCCGCCGCTCGATTGAGCTTGTGTCGCTCTCTGCCAGCCTTGAATCCGCCTCGGACGCAATTGCGCGGACGATGCTCAAGCTGGCGCAACGGCTGGACCGGCAGCAACTGACATTCTCCCCCCAAGGGCGACGCGAGATCAGTGATTTCGCCGACCGGGTGCAAGGCAACGTGCAATTGGCGCTGAACGTGTTGATGAACCAGAACCCCGCCGAGGCGCGGGAGCTTATCGCGGCAAAGGAAAAGATCCGGCAGGTGGAACAGAAACTGCAACGCAGCCACATCGGCAGGTTGCGACAGGGTCTGGTCGAAAGCATCGACACCAGCAACATCCATCAGGAAACGCTGCGGGCGCTGAAGCAGGTCAACACGGCATTCGCGATGGTCGGATATCCAATCGTGGAGAAGTCCGGCGATCTGCTTGAGAGCCGTCTGGCTGACACCTGATGCACTGCGTCTCGGGCAGCCCTTTCAAGGCGGGGCATGCTGGCCTGGCAGTCGTGTCGGCCTTCAATGCTATTGCGATTTCAGACGACGGTTGAGGGCCTTGTATGTCTCATCAAGAACTTGCCGAACGGCGGGGATGAACCTGTCCTGGTCATGGTTGACCAACCATTGCTCATGGGTCAGTTCAGGTATCTCAGGATGTACACGAACAAGCTCTGGAATGCGATCACCGATAAAACACGGCAATACCACACGTCCTGCACCCTGCACGGCCAGGTCTTTGGCAAGCTGCGATGCGCTTACTTCCATTACAGTGACCTTATCATCCTGGGCGGCCAACCAAAGCGCCGATGGTGTATTGGCCGCCACCCTTATCCACCCCTCAACCGCGGGGTCGGTTGCATACGCGGCAAATGAAACAGCGCCGATCCGGCGACATGCCAATCCCGTTTGATGTGGACGCTGGTTCCTGATGCCTATCACGGCCTCACGGTGATTGATGTTGAGGAATTCGGTAGCCGAAATAAAGCGGAGCAACGCATCGGGCGCAGCCTTGCTGATCTGCATGATGTCCTGAGACAGTGCATGCAGCGTCCAGTGCCCAGCGGATAGTTTGACGAGCGTTTTCTCGCGTCCGCTTTGGCGGGCGAACAGCGGGCGCACCTCGGCATCGACTGCAGACACCTTGGCAAAAAGCGCCTCCCCCTGGTCGGTCAGGTCATATCCCCGCGCGTGCCTGTGAAAGATCTCGATCCCTGTGGATTGCTCCAGCGCCTGCATGCGTCGCCCCAGCGTCGCAGCACTTGTTCCAGTCTGCCGGGCCGCAGCGGACAACCCCTTGTTTCGCGCGACGGCCAGAAAGAATTTGAGGTCGTTCCAATCTGAGATCATTTCATTCATGAAAAGGAGTTTGCATTTCTTTCCGTAGAATTGCCAATCATCTTATTCGATCCTGAACCTGTAACAACATGGGGCGGATACGATGCAGTTATTGGGACAAGACGTATTACCGATGGGTATGGGGTGTTGGGCGATTGGCGGACAGTTTCATGCCGGGATGGTCCCGCTTGGCTTTGCAGATATCGACGATGCCGAATCCAAACGCGCAATCCGCGCAACCCTGGACGCGGGCTTGCGCATTTTCGACACTGCGGCTTTTTACGGCGCCGGTCATTCCGAACGCCTGTTGGGAGAGGCCCTGAAGGACCAACCTGACGCGATCATCATGTCCAAACTGGGCACCGCTATAGACGAGGACTCACGTCAGATCTTGCATGCCGAGACCGAGGCAAACGCCGTCATTCCAGCAATCGAGGGGAGTCTGCGCCGCCTGAACCGCGATCATGTCGATATCATGTTGTTGCACCTCAACGCGCTGCCGGTATCCACAGCGCGCCCGATCTTTGAGCAGATGGAAATCGCGCGGCAAGCCGGCAATATCCGCGCCTATGGCTGGAGCACCGACTTTCCCGAAAGCACCAAGGCGATGCTTGACCTCGAAGGTTTCATCGGGGTTGAGCATGCCATGAACGTATTTGTCGATGTGCCAACCATTCAGAGCACCGTACGCAAGAATAATCTATTCGCCTTTCTGCGTTCTCCGCTTGCGATGGGATTGCTGACAGGGAAATTCGACGACACGACCGTCATGCCGGACACGGACGTCCGTTCGGTTAACAGTGAAAGGCGGGACTATTTCGAGGATGCGAAACCAGCGGCGGCGCATCTGCAGAACCTTGCATCAATCCGCGAGATCCTGCGAAGTGACGGGCGCACATTCGCGCAAGGCGCATTATGCTGGCTTCTTGCAAAATATGACAGGAACATACCGCTACCGGGTGCCCGCACTGCGGAACAAGCGGCAGAAAACGCAGCTGCGCTTGCCTTCGGTCCTCTGTCTGACAATGAGATGTCCGAGATAGAAACGCTTATGACACGCGCCCCCGAAGGTGCCCCCCGCGCCCGCTGACGGGTATGGTCAGTCTCGTCTTCCCGGCGGAACGTTCATTCCTGCAGCACCAGCTTCGACACGATCCAACGAGTCACCGGCGCCAGAATCAACACAAGTGGAAAGGCCACGGCCCAACTGGGCAGCCAGGCGCTGATCCAAAGCGCAACGAAGTCCTGGTTCACCCCCATGGCACGGCCCGTGGCAATTCCTGAAACGACCAGGGACATCATCCCCGACAGGATGAAGCCAAACAGAACAGGGGCAAAACGGGAGGGTATCACGGACAGCTTTTCCCGTCAGATCGCAACGAAATACCGCGCGCTGCGCGGCTGCATTGCACAATTCTTTGCGCACTGCCCTTGCAAGACCGACAAGACCCTACTCCCCTTCAGGCAGTTCAACGGAAGGTATGATCCGGAAAAACTGCCCGCCTGACCACACACCGAACCAACCCTCATGGTGCGTTCCCAGATCCACCAGGCGGTAAAACGACTTGCGGTCGATCAATGCCTCCAGATTGCGGCGGATCAGGACGTAAGGCGACGGTTCTCCGGTGTCAGGGTCGCGCACCACCCGGATCGGGTGGTCCGGGCTGGCCAGCGCCTTGTCATCAAGATTGGTGACAAACCGCAGTTGCTGGTCCTGACCGCTTCCGACCACGTCAAAATCCACCGCGACAAAGGGGGCATCTTCGACGGTAATGCCTACTTTTTCCACGGGGGTGACAAGGAAATACTTGTCCCCTTCACGCCACAATATCGTTGAAAACAGCTTCACCAGTTCATGCCGCCCTATCGGCGTGCCTTCGTAGAACCAGGTCCCGTCACGCTTGATCTGCATATCCAGATCTCCGCAGAAGGGCGGATTCCACTTTTCAAGCGGCGGTAATCCGCGCCCTTTTGCAGCCTTTGCAGAGGCTGCAAGGCTGGATGCGCTGGGGGTAACGGTTTTTTGTCCACTCATTGCTTTTGCCATTTCCTCAGAGAGAGATACATTTACAGTCAACCAAGATAGTCCAAGGGAAGCAACTGTCATGACCCAAGCAGAAGACATGGTCGCCGAGATCGAGGCGCTGGGCGGAAAGCTGGCGCAAGCCCGGCAATCCATCACCAACCGCTTTATCGGACAGGAGCGCGTGGTGGAACTGACCCTGACGGCGCTGCTGTGTGGTGGCCACGGATTGCTGATTGGCCTGCCGGGCCTTGGCAAGACCCGTCTGGTCGAAACCCTGAGTACCGTGATGGGCCTGCATGGCAACCGGGTGCAGTTTACACCCGACCTGATGCCCGCCGATATTCTCGGCTCCGAAGTGCTTGATACGTCAGAAGATGGTTCCCGGTCTTTCCGCTTCATCGAAGGGCCGGTGTTCTGCCAGCTTCTGATGGCAGATGAAATCAACCGCGCCAGCCCCCGCACCCAGTCGGCCCTGTTGCAGGCGATGCAGGAAAAGACGGTGACCGTGGCCGGCAAGGCCCGTGAACTGGGCCGCCCTTTCCATGTGCTTGCGACCCAGAACCCGATTGAACAGGAAGGGACCTACCCCCTGCCCGAAGCGCAGCTTGACCGCTTTCTCGTCCAGATCGACGTCGATTACCCCGACCGCGACACGGAACGCGATATCCTTTTGGCCACGACGGGTGAGACGGAAGCGGAATCGACCGAAGTCTTCACCACGGATGAACTTTTGGCCGCGCAGCGCCTCCTGCGCCGGATGCCCGTCGGCGATTCAGTCGTTGAAATGATCCTTGATCTGGTCCGCGCCTTCCGCCCCGAGGAAGAGGGCGCGAGCCAGAAAGTCCGCGAAACGGTCGCATGGGGCCCCGGCCCGCGCGCCGCGCAGGCACTGATGCTGGCCGTGCGCGCCCGCGCATTGCTGCAAGGCCGCCTCGCCCCATCCGCCGAAGATGTGCTGGACATGGCGCGCCCGGTTCTCAGCCACCGGATGGCACTGAACTTTGCCGCTCGTGCGCGTGGCGACAGCCTGCAATCGCTCATTGACGAAACAGCTGCCAGCCTGAGCGCATCGCGGGCCGCTGCATGATGTCTCCGACCTCCCTGCGTGGTGCTGCCGAAGAACAGGCAGACCGCTTTCCCGCCCTTCTGGCGCGGGCTGAACACCTTGCCGGTGCCGTCCTTCTGGGCGCACACGGACGTAGGCGCGCGGGGTTGGGCGATGACTTCTGGCAGTACCGCCCTGCGCAGATTGGCGACAGCCGCCGAATGATCGACCATCGGCGTTCGGCCATGGGGGATCAGGAATTCGTGCGCGAACGCGAATGGCAGATCGCCCAATCCGTCATGCTCTGGGTCGATCAGGGTGCATCCATGCGCTTCACCTCCGACTCCAACCTGCCACAAAAATCCGACCGGGTGCGGCTGCTGGCGATGGCGGTCGCAATTCTGCTGGTGCGGGGCGGTGAACGTGTCGGACTGACCGGCACGGCACTGCCACCCCGGCGCGGCAACGCCCAAATCCTGCGTCTGGCCGAGATGCTGAGCGAGGACGACACCGCAGATTACAGCCCGCCGGAACACCGCGCGATGATTCCGCATGCCCGCGCCGTTTTCATCTCCGATTTCATGGGCGATCTCGCAGAAGTGGAACTGGCGCTGACCAAAGCGGCCGACCGGGGCGTGCGCGGTGTGCTGCTGCACGTACTGGACCCATCAGAAGAAGCCTTCCCGTTTACCGGACGTACGATCTTTGAAAGTATGGGCGGGACACTGCGCCATGAGACGCTCAAGGCGAATGACCTCAAGGGGCGCTATCTGGAGCGCCTGGCCGACCGCAAAAACGAACTGCAATCGCTTTGTACCCTGACCGGCTGGCAATATGGCCTGCATCACACGGATGCGTCGCCGCAGTCTGCCCTGTTGTGGCTCTACGGTGCCCTTTCGGCACGGGTTGGGGCGGCAGCATGACCGTTTTAGGTGGCATCGGTTTCACCGCGCCCTGGCTACTGGTGGCGCTTGCAGCGCTGCCGATCCTGTGGCTGATCCTGCGCGCCGTGCCGCCCGCCCCGCTGCGCCGCCGCTTTCCGGGTGTGGCGCTGCTGCTGGGCCTGAAAGATGATGAAAGCGTGTCGGACCGGACCCCGTGGTGGCTGCTGTTGCTCAGGATCATTGCGGTGGCGGCCATCATTCTTGGCCTCGCCGGTCCCATCCTCAACCCCGAAGAACAACGCGCCGAAGGGGATGGCCCGCTTCTGATCGTGCTGGATGGCAGCTGGGCCGGGGCCACGCGCTGGCCCGCGCAGACCGAAGCCATCGATGCGCAACTGACACGCGCGGGGCGCGCGGGCCGGACCGTGGGCTTCCTGACGCTGACACGGCCAGAGCCGCCTGTGTTCCAAAGCGCCGACGTCTGGCGCAGCAGGTTGGCCGGGATTGCGCCAGCGCCATGGCAACCCTCGCCGGATCATGCCGCCCGCGTGACACAGATCACTGCCCAACTCGATGCATTCGACACGCTGTGGTTCAGCGATGCACTGGACTTTCAGGGTCGCGACGATGTGCTGTCTGCGTTGCAGGCAAAGGGTACGGTTGAGGTCTATCAGACGGCCACCAACGTGCTGGCCATCGCCCCTGCCACCTATGAAGACAATGTCGTGACCCTATCGGTAAGCCGCGCAGTGTCGGGAACCGCCCGTTCCGTCTCCATTCTTGCAGAAGGACGCGATCCTGCGGGCAACGCGCGCAATCTGGCCACCGCGACGGCAGACTTCACGCCCGGAGACACGCAGGTCAGCACCGGATTGGCCCTGCCCGCCGAATTGCGCGCGCGGATCACCGGTTTTTCCATCGCCGGGCAGCGGTCCGCCGGGGCGATTACGCTGGTGGATGACGGGTTGCAACGCCGCGAAGTGGCGCTAATCGGCGGGCGCGGCGACCGCGAAGGACTGCAACTTCTGTCACCCCTGCACTACATCGAACAGGCACTTGCCCCAACTGCGGACCTGATCGACGGATCGATCACCGACGTTTTGCCCGCCAACCCGGATGTGATCGTACTGGCGGATATCGCCACCCTTTCTGATGCTGAAACCGCACCTTTGCTGGACTGGATTGATCGGGGCGGCATGCTGGTGCGCTTTGCCGGACCCCGCATCGCGGCAAGCGATATCAGCCGTATCGACGAGGATCCGCTGATGCCTGTCCGCCTGCGTGCGGGCGGACGCACGGTAGGCGGCGCAATGAGTTGGGGAGAGCCGAAATCGCTTGCCCCGTTCCGTGACACCTCGCCGTTCTTCGGTCTTCCCGTGCCCGATGACGTCTCCGTCACCGCACAGGTCGTTGCGCAGCCTGACCCGACGCTTGCCGAACGCGTCATCGCTTCGCTCAGCGATGGCACGCCGCTGGTGACCCGCAAGTCCGTGGGTCAGGGTCAGATCGTACTGTTCCACGTCACCGCATCAGCGGAATGGTCGTCCCTTCCGCTGTCGGGGCTCTTTGTGCAGATGATGGAACGGCTTGTCGTCTCCTCCGCCGCCAGCGCGCCCGACGCCGAAGACCTTGCAGGCACCATCTGGACCCCGCTGCGGGTGATGGACGGATATGGCACGCTGTCAGACGCGGGCACACTGCCCGGTGTGGACGGCGCCGACCTGATTGATGCGGCCCTCGGCCCCGAAGTGCCGCCCGGCATCTATGGCAATGCGGATCAGCGTCTGGCACGCAACGTCTTCGCCGCAGACGATATGCTCAGCCCCGCGACCTGGCCTGCCACCGTGCCGGTGCGTGGCCTGAGCGTCGCGCCAGAGCAGCCCCTCGCCGGGTGGTTACTGAGCGTTGCACTGATCCTCCTTGCGGTGGACGTACTGGCTTCATTGGCCCTATCGGGCCGCCTCTTCAACAGCAATTCAAGGACCACCACGGCCGCCGGTCTGGCCATCGCCCTGCTGACGCTGCCCGCCCCTCAGGCGCAGGCGCAAACCGATGCAGAGCTTGAGGAGTTCGCGCTGGCAGCCACGGGCGAGGTCTCCCTTGCCTATGTGATCACCGGGAACCGCGACCTTGACGAAATTTCGGAGGCGGGCATGCGTGGCCTGTCGGATACACTGTTCTTCCGCACATCCGTCGAACCCGCCCAACCCACCGCCGTGAACCTTGAAATGGACGAACTGGCCTTCTTCCCGATCCTTTACTGGCCCATCACGCCCGATCAGCCCCGCCCGTCATCGGAAGCTTACGTGAAGCTGAACGATTATCTCCGGTCGGGCGGGTTGATCCTGTTCGACACCCGCGATGCGGATATCGCAGGCTACGGTGCCGCCAGCCCCAATGGCCGCAAACTGCAGGACCTTGCTGCCCCGCTGGACATTCCCCCGCTGGAGCCACTGCCAAGCGACCATGTTCTGACCCGCACGTTCTACCTGTTGCAGGACTTCCCCGGCCGTCACACCAGCCGCGATGTCTGGGTGGAAGCCGCGCCGCCCAACGCCGAACAAACCCCCGGCATGCCGTTCAGAAACCTTAATGACGGGGTCACACCGGTGGTGATCGGCGGCAATGACTGGGCCTCCGCCTGGGCCGTGCGGGAAAACGGCGCGCCACTTCTGCCCGTGGGGCGCGGTTTCTCCGGCGAACGCCAGCGCGAACTTGCAAACCGGTTCGGCGTCAATCTGGTGATGCATGTGCTGACGGGCAACTACAAATCGGATCAAGTCCATGTACCTGCCCTGCTGGATCGGCTGGGCCAATGACCGGAACCCTTATCCTTGACCCGCTTGTGCCGCTGGTATTCCTGGCGATTGTCGGTGCCATTGCCCTTATGGGCATCATCATCGCGGTCGCACGCGGCCTGAACGGATGGGCGCTGCGCGGATTGGCGGCATTGGTCGTGTTGGGCGCCCTTGCCGGACCGTCCTATCAGCAGGAAGACCGCGCACCGCTCAGCGATATCGTGCTGATGGTGGAGGATCAAAGCGCCAGCCAGCGTCTGGGTGACCGCACCGATCAAAGCGCTGACGCCGCGACCGCGCTGGCCGCACAAATCACCGCGCGCCCGAACACCGAACTGCGGCGTGTCACCGTGCCGGATGGTCCGGGCGATGCGGGCACCGAACTGATGCGCGCCTTGACCGATGCGCTTGCCGAAGAACCGCGCGGCAGGGTCGCAGGCATCATCGCGCTCAGTGACGGGCGTGTGCATGATGCCGATCTGCCCATTGACCTGCCTGCCCCACTGCATTTGTTGATGAGCGGCCTTGAAAGCGATTGGGACCGTCGCCTGACCGTGCGCAACGCCCCTGCCTTCGCCATCATTGGGGAACCGGTAACGCTGACCCTGCGGATTGATGATCTGGGCGCGGCACCTACCAGTGAACAACTGGTTGAACTTGATATTTCTGTCGACGGTGACACCCCGCAGACTTTCCGCGTGCCCATCGGCGAAGACCTCGAACTGCCGATTACCCTGCCGCATGGCGGACGGAATGTGATCCGGTTTTCCCTGCCCGAAGCCGAAGGCGAACTGACGGACCGCAACAATACCGCGCTGATCCAGATGAACGGCGTCCGCGACCGACTCAGCGTGCTGCTCGTCAGCGGCGAACCGCATCCCGGCGGGCGCACATGGCGCAACCTGCTGAAATCAGACAGCTCCGTGGACCTGGTGCATTTCACCATCCTGCGCCCGCCGGAAAAGCAGGACGGCGTGCCGGTTGACGAACTGTCGCTGATTGCGTTTCCGACCCGCGAATTGTTCATGGAGAAGATACAGGACTTCGATCTGATCATCTTCGACCGCTACAAGCGCCGCGGCATCCTGCCTGCCCTCTACCTTGATAATGTAGCTAGCTATGTGCGCGAAGGCGGTGCCGTGCTGGTGGCTGCCGGTCCCGATTTTGCCTCTGCCGACAGTATTTTCCGCTCCCCCCTCGGGCAGGTCTTACCCGCCACGCCGACGGCCCGCGTGATGGAGGAACCCTTCCTGCCCCGCGTCACCGACCTGGGCCAACGCCACCCTGTTACGACCGATCTGCCGACGGCGGGCGACTGGGGCCGCTGGCTACGCCAGATCGATGTTGGTGATCCGCAGGGCAACGTGGTGATGCACGGCATTGATGACCGTCCGCTTCTGGTGCTGAACCGTGTCGGTGAGGGGCGCGTCGCCTTGATCGCCTCCGACCACGCCTGGCTGTGGAGCAGGGGGTATGAAGGGGGCGGGCCGCAACTTGAACTGCTGCGCCGTCTCGCCCATTGGATGATGAAGGAACCTGAGCTTGAGGAAGAGGCGCTGACCGCCACCGCCGAAGGCCAGACCATGCGCATCTCGCGCCGGACACTAGGAGAGACAGTGCCGCCTGTGACCATCACCGCCCCGGATGGCAGTACCGTTGAACTTCCCTTTGAACAAAAAGGGCCTGGTCAGTTCGAAACGGTTTTCGAAGGGCCAGAGATCGGCCTCTATCGCCTTTCAAACGGCGATCAGGAGGCGGTGATCGGACTTGGTCCAGCCGCCCCTCGCGAATTCGTTGAAACCATCGCCAGCGCCGATGCGCTGACCCCTCATGTCGACGCTCTGCGCGGCGGGGTGATCCGGCTTGAAGACGGGCTGCCGCGACTGCGCGACGTGCGTGCGGGCAGACCTGCGGCCGGACGCGGCTGGATCGGTCTGACACCGCGTAACGCATATGAAACGCTGGACGTGCGCCAAACGGCGATCCTGCCACCGTGGCTGGTGCTGGTGCTTTCTGCGCTTTTCATAACCGCCGCGTGGCTGCGTGAAGGACGCCGCTAAAGCGCGCGCAGCAACAGACCGCCTGCCAGCAAGGCCACCACACAACCCGCCAACACCTCCACCGCGGCAGCCACCTGCACAAACCGGGGGGAGCCGCTGATGCCGGCCAGCATGCCACCGCGCAGGCCACCCGCCGCCAACCCGACGGCAATCGTAACCAGCGCCGTCCCAATGGCCATGGCAAAAGCTCCCGCAATGCCGATCAGTCCGATGCCCATTTGCCAGGTCAGGATCAACACGAAAAGCGCCCCGGTACAGGGCCGCACCGCAATGCCGCCGATCAACAACAGCGCGTCGCGCAGGCTGCGTGTCTCACTCACCTGGTCCAGCGTCGGTCCGTGCGCATGCCCGCAACTGGAACACGTCGCCCCGTCGCCTTCATGGACGTGATCGACCACAGGTGCCCGCATCCGCCGAAACCCGCGCCACATCAACCAAAACCCGATAACCGTGATCGCCCCATAGCTTGCCGGTGCCATCACGTTTTCTGTCACACCCACCAGCGCCTCGCGCCCCAGATTGAGGATGAACACCCCCGCATAAACCAGCACAACGGCCGTCACCGCCTGTCCCAACGATGCCGCCAGCGCAATCAGCGACAGCCGCGTCATGGGCACGGACCGGGCCATACCATACCCGCCGATCAGAACCTTGCCATGCCCCGGTCCTGCCGCATGGGCAAGCCCGTAGGCAAAACATGCCCCCAACAGCGCGATGATCGCACCGGCCTCGCCCGCGCGCACGCTGCGCAGCGATAGCGCGATACTGTCCTGAAACCCGCGCTGCTGTTGTGCCGCCCAGACCCCCAGACGGTCAAACCCGCCAGTCAGCCAAAAGCCCGCAAGCACGACAAGCAACGCAAGGGCACCTAAGCTCAGGATGCGGCGCATGAAACAATCACCGTGGTGGCCAATTGTGCCCCAATATCCTCAAATCCGACGTCCGCCGGATCAATTTCCGGATCAAGCGCTTCAAGCTGGGCACGTACCGCCTGCAGCCCAGAGGTCAGGTCTGGCATTTCGATGCGCTTGCGGCAGTTGTCGATCCCCGCAATCTCAACAGGCAAAGTCACATCATAAGCCGTATAGTAAGTCGGATCATAGGGTTTAACGGAGAGCGGTTCGCCCGCAGACGCACCCAATACCTGTCGCACATGAGTGGTGGCGACCCGCCCTTCATCAAGACGCGCGGTATATTGCTGCGGCCCCGAAAGGCGCAGCAACGCTGCACCCTGTCGGATCTCAAGATCTCCGTTGAACCCTTCGACCCATTGCATGTCAAAACCTGTCAGCCTGTCGGTCTCCGCCGCTGTCAACGCACCGTCGAAATCCGGATCAAGGCCCATATCCTCCGTTACCAACAGAGAGTAAAGTGGGTCGTAAACCCATGTCATCTCAACCGTTTTCAGCACACCGGAGTCATCAAATGTCAGCCGCACGCCGGTATCGATAAAGATATGCGGATGCGCCGCCAGCGGGCTGGCGGTAGCAAGCAACAGGGTCAGGGCAAGGGCGTTTTTCATCTCCGATCTGATACCGCAACCATGGGGACCGGGGCAAGCAGACGACAACGCACGGGGCGATCCTCCGCCCAGCATCTTGCCATCTCAATCGATCTGAAAGGCCACGGTTGCCGCACGCCCCGATGCGTCGATGACCTTGACTTGCGTAAACCCCGAAAGGGCGACGGAGAGCAGGACCTCGCGGCGGCGCAAACCGGTCAGATAAGGGGCGCCGTCCACCAATACGGTCAGGGGCAGCCGCCCCGATTGCAGCTTCATCACAACCCCGTCCCGCCCTTGTCTCAGCACCGCCCCATCGGGCGGAAATCGCACTACGGGCGCATCAATCTGTCCACGAAATGCAGCATCCCTGGTCCGAAACCTTTGCAGTGGCAAGGGCAACGCAGCATTGGACAGGATCAGCGTTTCAGGCGGTGGCGCGGGCAACCGGGTCAACGGCACGCCCAGCTTGCCAAACGCCTCGAACAAGACCGGGGCCGCCAGATCACCGCCAAAGGCCCCCGGCACGGGCGTGCCATCCGGACGGCCCAGCCAGACGCCGATCACATGCGCCCCATCAAAACCGATGGCCCAGGCGTCCCGGTGCCCGTATGACGTGCCTGTCTTGTAGGCGATCCGCCCCACCTGCGCGCCCTGACCGGCAGGCGGCGCAATACCCGCCAGAATATGACCCACCTGCCAGGCAGCTGCGGAAGACATCGCCGACGCCAATTCAGGCAACGCGCCCTCTCGCATCCAGCGCAAGGGTTGCGCCGTCCCCCCGCGTGCCAATCCGCCGTAAATCTGCACCAGATCGTTCAGGCTCAGCCCTACGCCGCCCAGTGCCACCGCCAATCCCGGCACACCACCGGGCACCTGCGCCTCCGCACCACTGCGGCGCAGCGCTTCCATCAAATGCGCGGGCCCCAGCGCATGGGTCAGCCGCACAGGCGGGATATTGAGCGACATCTGCAGTGCGTCGCGCACCGTGACGTCCCCGCGAAACTGGCCATCGAAGTTCTGCGGGGCATAGCGACCAAAAGCGACCGGTGTGTCAGAGATCACCGTATCGGGATGCGCCAACCCCTGATCGAAGGCCAGCCCGTAAATCAGCGGTTTCAAGGTCGATCCCGGTGACCGGGTCGCTCGGGTCATATCCACGAAACCCGCGTTGCGCCCCTGATACCAAGGTGCCGCAACCGATGCGCGCACGGCACCGCTGCCATGCTCTGCCACGACAATTGCCGCCCACACGCCTGCCGCTTGTCCCGCCACCGCGCGCCGCGCCAGTGCCCGCATCGCACGCTGTACACTGGCATCAAGCGTCAGGTCAAAGCGGCGGGCGGCCGGTGTCTCAGCCCGCAGATGATCCGACAGATGCGCGGCGAGCCGTGGAAAGGGGCGCATGGCCTGTGGCATTGGCGCGTTCAGAACCACGTCCGGCGCATCCACTCGTGCAAGCACGCGCGCACGCGCCTTGGCCGCAGCGCGCGAATTGCGATCCGGTCTACGCGCTTCAGGGGCTTGCGGCAGAGCCACCAGCAGTGCCGCCTCGGCCTGTGTCAGCCTGCGGGGTTCCTTTCCGAACCACGCAAGCGACGCCGCCCGAACCCCTTCCAGCGCCCCCCCATAGGGCGCATGAACCAGATAAAGCGCAAGAATTTCATCCTTCGAATGACGCCGCTCCATTGCCAGCGCCATCCGCATCTGCCGCAACTTGCCGCGCCATCGCCCGGTGCCGGAATTCTCCATTAACCGGGCGACCTGCATCGTCAGGGTCGACCCACCGGAGACAACTTCCCCGTGCCAAAGCGCTTGCATCCCGGCCCGCACCAGGGCCAGCGGATCAACCCCTTTGTGCGTGTAGAACCGTTTGTCCTCATAGGCGATCAGCATCGCCAGAAAATCCGGATCAACGTCGCCTACGCGCACCCCCATCCGCATCCGACCATCCTCCACCGGGAACACGCGCAGCAAGGCCCCATGACGGTCCCGCACCTCGACCGAGGTTTCGGCCAGAACGGATGGCAATTCTGTGCGCGCGATCCAACCGTCGACACTGTCGCGCACTCCCGCCGCGACGCCAAGCAGCAAAACCAGTGCAAAAAGGCCATATCGCCAGATCATGGGCGCACGACCACCTGCCCGGTCGCGGTGTTGGCGTGGTATTCCGCGCGGTACATATCCTCCACGGTCGCCGCCGGATGGCGATAAGTCCCCGGAGTGATTGCCCGGACGATATAGGCCAGTTGAAACGGCGCGGCACTTTGATGATTGACGGCGGCAATGAATCGATCCGCCCGGAATTCGGCGTGCTCAGGCGCCGCGGTCTTGAGCCAATCAAGCCCCGCGATATCGCCACTGCGCAGCAGGCTGGGATTGTCGATCTCAAGGCCCGCAGGCAGCGGGTCATCGACGATCAGCCGCGCGCCAACCTGCTCGAACGGAGTAACCTCGATCACGGCGACACGGCGTTCGCCTGCCGTATAGGGACCGCTGATCTCTTCTCCGTCCATGGAAAAGCTGCGCCGGGTAATGGCATAACCGTATCCACCCGCCTCCGGCGCGATCTCCGGCACGCCGTAGGCTGTAAGTGTCACATCCATCGGCAGGACCGAGATATTCTCGACCGTAGCCGCCGCATCACTGCGCCCTGTCAGGCGGCGCACAACCGGCCCCGGCGCAGGGACTCCATTGACTGCCAGAACTGGCACGGCACGTGGATCCGACAAGGCATGGGCGGCCAGCACCACTTGCGCGGCTTCCTGTGTTGACAATCTTGAGCCGTCGCGGCGCACCTGCGCGATCAGGCCCGCAGGCTCCAAGGCGGCGCTGCCAGCCTCCGCGCTCAGCTTCAACACCGCTGCGGTATCGCGCAAAGAGGTGCCGAAATCACTGCGCCATCCGGTTTGCACGGCACCGCGCTTCAGCAAATCACCCGCCCGCCGGAACATCGCATCCGCGCGGATGGGGTCCCCGTAAGCCGCCAGCGCTGCCCCCAATTGCGCAGCTGCCATCGGCCTGCCGAACGCCTCCCTCTTGGTATCCGCATAATAGCGCAGATCACCCATCTGCGCTGCTCCTTCGCGGGCCAGCACCAGCAAAGCATAGGCGATATCTTCGCCGCCACGGTCGAAATCGGGGGCATAGTTGATGCGGTTGCGCAGATTATCCAGCGCGAGCGTGAGCGCCTGATCCGGCACCGCGAACCCCTCGCGTCTGGCACGGGCCAGGAAATCCGTCACATAAGCATCCAGCCAAAACTCCCCCGACGATGCCCGCCACAGGCCGAACGCCCCATTGCTGCTTTGCCGCGTCAGCACCCGTGCAATGGCATCATCCACCCGTTCCGCAATATCACCCGGCCCGCCGATGCCTGCCTGCTGCGCAACTGAACTGAGGTACAGAAGCGGCATCGCGCCCGAGGTGACCTGCTCCGTACAGCCGTAGGGATAGCGATTAAGCTGGCGTAGCAATCCCGGCACATAGAACCGCGCCAGGGGACCTGCGGTCAGCGTCGCGCTGCCGGTCCCCGGCCTCAGCCCCGCAAGAACCTCGGCGTCAAAGGCAAAAGTCTTGCCCGGCGCAAGGGAGAACTGCCGCGTCACGGCGGTTTCGGGGTCATTGACGCGCACCGGCAAGATCAAGGTCTTGCGCAAGGGCGCCGCACCGGGCGGTGTCACGGTGACCTCGATCCTGTGATCCCCAGTCTCAAACGCGCGCAGCGGCACGCTGATCTGCGCGCTGCCCTTTTCCGTCAGCACCACGCTTGAAGGCACGTCAGAAAGCGCCAGCCCGCCATGCTGCGTGACATCAAGCGTCATCTCCCCGGTGGGGCCCTGCGCGTGCACCAACTCCAGCAACAAACGGCTTTCGTCCCCCGGCGCCATGAACCGGGGCAAAGCGGCGCTGACCACAACAGGATCACGCGCCACCACTTCCGCCACGGCATTTCCGACGGCGGTTTCGGACCACGCCACCGCCATCAGGCGAATTGTCCCGTTGAAGGCAGGCTTGACGATCTCGACCACAGCGGTGCCATCCGGTCCCACCGTTACCGGGCCGGAAAACCAAGCCATCAGCTTTTCGGTCGGCGGCACGGCTTGCGAACGGGCCGCAGCCGCTGCATCCCCGCCCGAACGCACTGTGCCCAGCGCCCCGTTCAGCCCGTCGATCAGCCGCCCATAGACGTCACGCAACTCCACCCCCAGACGGCGTTGCCCGAAATAGTGATCCTTTGCATCAGGCGCTTCAAATCCCGTCAGGTTCAGAACGCCAACATCAACAGCCGCCAGCGTCAGATGCGCCGTGTCACCCGCCTTCACGCCCGCAACGCTGACAACCGCACGCACGACACCGGGTTGGCCATCCACCTCCTTCGGGGTCGCAATCGAGACGCCCAACGCGCGGTTGCCCGGCCGCACGGCGGCATGAGCCAGTCCAAGACTGCGCGCAGGCATCTGGCCTGCGGCCACGTCCATCCCCCGCAGCACCGACGCGGTCACATAAGCCCCGCTGCCCCAGTCCTCGGTCACCTGCAGGGCAACGGTATTCTCGCCTGCTGTCACAGGCAGCACGCGCCGCTCAATCACCCGGTTAGACAGGACTGTGACCATGGCAATGCCATCGCTGTCCGGCACAAGCCGCAAAGCAACCGTATCGCCCACATCATAGGTTTCTCCATTCAGTGACAAGGGTAACCGGTCTGGCGTGTCCTTGCCGTCATCCGCGCCGTACCACCCCGACTGAAACCGGACCGAGGTGGTGACAAAGGGCGCATTCAACTGCTCGACCACCATTTCATAGGTGCCCCAATCCGTGCCGGTCGATACAGGGGTCGGGGTGCCCCCCAGGGTCACCTCACCCGTGGCAATGCGTGTACGGCGGGTCACCGGTTCCCACTCCCAATTGCCATAGAGCTGATACCACTGATATTGCGTCTGCACCCTGTTGACGGTCCAGCGCACAGGCATCGCACCAGGATTGCCCTGTGCATCCAGCGCAATCAAATCGAAGCGCGCCTCAGCACCTTCAGGCAGCACACCATCGGCCAGCGATCTGATCCCGATCAACGGCAAACCGGGCAGCACCGCACGCTCAAGACGCCGCTCCACCGGACGGCCGGAGCCTTCGGCGACCTCCACAACCGCTTCAACGCGCAAAGGCATGCCGGGGTTTTCCGTAAATTGCGGCAGGCGCAGGGGCAACACAGCGCGGCCTTGCGCGTCCGTCTCAACCTCGTCCAGACCCCGGATCAGGGGGCGCAGGGATGCATCGTAGGGGCCAAAGAGATATCCCGGCCAGCCATCCAGACGCCGCTCCGGACGCAGACGCACGTCACCCTGCACCCGCAATCCCGCACCCGGTGCGCCGAACAGATACCGCACATTGACCTGCAAGGGCGGCGTGGCGTTGGGCGTCAGTGCGGTCTCTGGCAGCGAAAGGTCGAAATCAATCCGCTCGGGCAGAAAGTCTTCGACCAGCACGGTCTGACTGGCCAGCGGCGCGGCATCAACATCCGCCATCACATCGACCCGCCATGCCCCACGCGGCACATCCCCACCAAGCGGCAAGGTGAAAACATGGCCCCCCGCCCGCGCCTGCTGGCTGGTCTGGCGGCTGTACTCCACCCCGTCCGGACGCCGCAGGATCGCGGTGATCGGCAAGCCCGGCAAGGCGTGCGCCTGACGGTCACGGGTCAGGACCGTGGCGTGGATGATCTCGCCTACCCGATAGGCACCCCTGTCCGTTGTCAGGAAGGTATCAATGGGCGGAGCGGGCGGACGCCCCTCCACCCCGCGATCGGACAGATCAAAGGCAGGGCCCGTCAGCGGCAGAAAGGTGATGTCACCCCCCGCCCCTTCGGCCATGAGGACCGCCGGGCTGGCAGCCCCGGTGCCGCGCATCAGACCCACGGGAAAGGTGGCAAAGCCTTCCGCATCCGTGACCGCCTCGCCCAGAACCGCATTCGCCTGCGAAATCAGGCTCAACGTGACGTCCGGTCGCGCGCCAGTGTCGCCCAGCCCCCGCACCGCGACCTGCACCCCATCAACGCCCGACCACGTCGAAAGCCCCAGATCGGTCAATACGAACCACTGCGTTGCTGCGGGAAATTCGTAAGGGTCCTGCCCTGGCACCGCAGCACTTAGCACATAGATACCGGGCGGCTGATCCGTCAGTGCCGCACCCAGCGGTAGCCGCGTGGTCATGTCACGGTTGAGCGTGTTCTGCACCTCTCCGACGCCTTGCCACACGGCCTGCGCCAGATCGCGATCCAGAATGTCCGCCTCGTACTTGCTCAGCGGACGCCCGACAAAACTATCGCGCAAGGCGCGCACAAGATTGCGGTCACTCAGCCGGTGCAGTGTCAAATCGAGCGTGTCGACATTTACCGTTTCCACCGGCAAGGCGGCGTCCGCGCTGCGCGGCAGCAAATAGGCACGTCCGGAAAACCGCGCCGCTGGCCTGCGGTCACGGACATACAGGGCCAGCCTCACATCCTTGTGCAACACCTCGCCACTGGCGGCAGGCAAACCGGCACGGAAGGTTACCTCGTACCGCGCGCCATGTTCCACCCCGTCAAGGCACAGCTCGCCTTCGTCCGCTTGCACCACTAGACCGGGCGTCAGGCTTCGCACGAAAGGGGCGTAATCCACACCCGCTGGCACCAGCTTTTCCGAAAACACCGCGCAGATGCGCGGCCGGGCGGCGTTGTTCTCCACCCGTTGATCCGTGATGCGGAAGCCGTATTTGCCGATTGCCCGATCAAGCGCGGCTTCCAGTTCCGCACGCGGTGCCAGCGCATTGGCAAGCCGCAAGGCGTCGATCATGTCCCGACCCCGGCGGTTGGCTTCCAGTGCCTGCGCCAAGACTTCTGCCGCCGCCGCTTGTTGCCGCGGCTCCAGCGCGCGTAGATAGACGTTTGTCGCGGCACGCAGCGCGCGGCGGTTGGCACCGCGGCGATCGCTGCCCTTGATTTGCGCCGCATGTGCAAGCGATAATTCCGCATACCGCGCCCACAGCCTGGCCTGATCAGAAAGCGCTACCGCTTTGCCCGCCCACCCCAATGCGGACACCGTGTCATTCACGCGTGCATCCCGATCCAACGCGGCAGTCAGATCGGCAAGTTGCTCCTGACCAAAGCTGTAGAGGCGGCTGTTGGTCCGCACCAGATCGCCTGCCTGCTGGATGTCCTGCGCTCCAAGGAACTCCAATTCGTCACGCCGCGCCGCCACTTGCCCCAGCACCTGCGCGTCGGTTGCCACTTTGCGCGCTGATGTGGCCCCTTCATAGACCTGCTGATCGGCGACCCCCGCCTTGGGGAAACAGGCATTTGACCGGGCGTTGAAGGTAAAGGCCGTACAGGCCTCCTGCGCGGAACAGGCGCGCTCACATGCCGCTTGAGTTGTGTTGAACAGGTTCGTCAAATCCGCCCCGAAAAAATCGACGCCCCGCACGAAAAGATAGCGGTGATCGGGTATCAGGTCCGCATTGCTTTCCTGTGCATAACCGCGCCCCGGCCCTATTACGGACCCAAGGACTGCAAGGCACAGAAATACGAAGGCACGAAACGGCATGAGAACACTCCTGACTTGATCCCTTCAAGCGTGGCACGGCCCCGCCCCCCCTCGCAAGTTAAACCAGATGTTCACCCTGTTGATGCAATTTGGGCCTGGCCGCACGACGCACAGACGGGAATGCAATGAACCGTGCGGACAAACTGACCGAAGAACGGCGCGGCAGGCTCGCGGCCGAACGCATGCTTGAACTGAAGCAGGCCGAACTGCGCGCGGCCAACCGCAAGCTTGGCCTGCATGCCCGCGAACTGACCGAAAAGATCGTCAAAACCCGCGCCGTCGTCGAAACCATTCGCGACGAAAATCAACGTTTCCGGTCGGATCTGAGCGCTGCAAATCAGAAGATCGCCCTGACCGAACGGCGGCTGTGGCATTCCATCGGAACGATTAAGGATGGCTTTGCCTTTTTCAACGCCGACAACGAAATGATCATGGCCAACCAAGCCTACCTTGCCGTTTTCGATGGGCTGGAAGAAATCAGGCCCGGTGTCAATTACGTCACGATCCTGCAGGTCCTCACCGAAGAAGGGATCGTTAACACCGGCGACATCTGTCCCGAAGCCTGGCGCCAGATGATGACGGATCGGCTGTATCAACCTGACCCTGAACCGACGATCATCCAGCTTTGGAATGGCACCCACATCAAGCTGATCGATCAGCGAGGGCCGGGGGGTGATATGGTGTCACTCGGCCTCGATATCAGCGCCACCGTCACCCATCAGGAAAACCTGAAGGAAGCGCGGGCCATCGCGGAAACCGCCAACCGGGCCAAATCCGCCTTCCTCGCCAACATCAGCCATGAAATCAGGACACCAATGAACGGCGTCGTCGGGATGGCGGAGGTCCTGGCCGAAACGGATCTGACGGACGAACAGAAGCTGTATGTCGACACCATCAAGAACTCGGGCGAGGCGTTGCTGCTCATCATCAACGATGTGCTGGACTACTCCAAGATCGAGGCAGGCAAGCTTGACCTGCATCTGTCGACCTTCGACCTCGAACAGGCCGTGTTGGAGGTTTTGATGTTGCTGCAACCGGCGGCGCGGGAGAAGGGGCTCGCCCTGCTGTTGGAGTTTGACATGCACATCCCCTCCGCCGTCGAAGGGGATCCCGGTCGATTGCGTCAGATCATGACGAACCTGATCGGAAATGCGCTCAAATTCACATCCACGGGACATATCATTGTCCGGGTCGACACTCTTGCAGGCACCAAGGATACCATCAAGATCGCCATTGAGGATACCGGCATTGGCATCCCGCCAGACAAACTTCAGGACATCTTCGATGAGTTCAATCAGGTCGAAAACGAGCGCAACCGGCAGTTCGACGGAACGGGTCTTGGCCTCGCCATCAGCCAGCGCCTGGTCCGGATGATGGGGGGCGAAATCAAGGTCAGATCAGCCGATGGGGTCGGGTCCACATTCGAATTTGCCGTCACCCTGCCTGCGGCACAGGCTGCGGACCCCTTGCCGCAGCCGGGCAAAGACCTCATGCACGTGATCATCATGGACCCCATGGAGGTGAGCGCGGACATTCTCCGCCGACAGATGGAGCGGTTGGGGATAAAGGTAACGGTGTGCGCTGACCCGGATGAGGTTTTGCTACGTTGCAATTCTGGCGTCGCCGTCATCCTTGCTGAACACGCTCCCCCCACGCATGACGGCATCGCGTTGGCGCAGACCATTGCGGAGGGGCCATGCCCGGTACCACTGATCCTGCTCAGCAACACGCCGGGCAGGACGATGCCCGAAGGGCGGGGAGAAGGCGTGCAGGCCATCCTGACCAAACCCCCCTCGCGTCGCGATCTGCTGGCCCAGCTTGCCGCCTTGCCGGAACGTGACACACCGCAAACACCACCGGACGCCTTGCGCCCCATGCGCATCCTCGCGGCAGAAGACAACCGCACCAACCAGCTTGTGTTCCGCAAGATGATCAAGTCACTTGATGTCGATCTGACCTTTGCCGCCAACGGAGAAGAGGCAATGGAGCTGTATCAAAAGATCAAACCCGATCTGGTGTTCATGGACATTTCCATGCCCCGCATGGATGGCAAGGAGGCCACGCAAGCCATCCGCGCCTTGGAATCGGAAACTGGCGTCAAGGTCCCTATCATCGCGCTTACCGCGCATGCCATGGCAGGTGACGATGCCGCCATTCTTGCTGCCGGGCTGGACCATTGCCTGACCAAACCCCTGCGCAAGCCCGACATCCTGACCCAGATCCATGCAGCCCATTCCGCAGACATGCGCCCGCTGGAGACTGCCGAAAAAGCGGATCAGCTTGCGGGATAAGGCCGCACGAAAACAGGCTTGTCCGGCGTTGAGGCCGCAGCATCATAAGCGTAGCCACCCGTATCGAACCCCTGCAACGCGTGAACGTCGGTCAACCGGTTCTGGATGATATGCCGTGCCATCGCGCCGCGCGCCTTCTTGGCAAAGAAACTGACGATCTTCGGTCCCTTGCCATCCCCTTTGTCTTCCATGAATTGCGGCGTGATCACTCGCAATTTCAGCGCCTTGGGGGCCACCGCACCGAAATATTCCTGACTGGCGCAGTTGATCAGAACATCGCTGCCAATCTCGGCCGCCTGCGCATTCAGCGCGCGGGACAGATCATCGCGCCAGTAATCATAAAGCGACCCGCCGCGACGGGTCTTTAGTCTGCTGCCCATCTCCAGCCGGTAAGGCTGGATCCCATCCAGCGGGCGCAGCACACCATAAAGGCCGGACAGGATGCGCAGGTGGTTCTGTGCCCAGGCCATCTCATCCGCGTCAAGGCTGGATGCTTCCAATCCCTGATAGGTGTCACCTGCGAATGCCAACGCCGCGGGCCGGGTAACCTCCTGCGAAGGGGTATCTTCGAACGCATTGAAACGGTCGCGGTTCAACCGCGCCAGATCATCCGAAAGGTCCATTAACCCCTTCAGCTTGCCCAGGGTCAGATTGCGCGCCGTCTTGACCAGCCGCACCGCGTCTTCCTGAAAATCAGGCTGCGTCATCGCCACATCCCACGTGTCCCAGTCCAGCCGTTTGGCAGGGGAAATCACCACCAGCATTTGCGTCTCCTCATTCTTTGAAGGTGATCTAGCCCGCGTCCCGCAGGACGTCCAGAAACGCCTCTCCAAAACGTGCTGCTCGCCGCTCTCCCAGCAACCGCTCAAGTGCGGTTTCATCCGCTTCGCGCATCTGCGCCACCTTGGCCAATTGTGCCGCCGAACAACTCAGCGGCTTGTCCGTCCCCACCGCCCCGCGCGCCAGCCCTGCCTGCACCTGCATCAGCTGATCATAGACTTGACCGGCGTCCCGCCCGGCCAGTTTTCGCCGGGTGGGGTGCATTTCTTCCGAAGCACCGTTGATCACTTCCAGAAAGGCCGTGCCATAGGTCTCCAGCTTTTTCGCGCCGACACCACCGATCCGCGCCATGCCGTCCAAATCAGTCGGTCGCGTCTCTGCCATTTCGATCAGGGTGCGGTCGGTAAAGATGATATAGGCAGGCACACGGGCCGCTTCGGCCAACGCCCTCCGCTTGGCCTTGAGCGCCGACAACAGCGGCGCGTCCTCTTCGCTGACCATCTGCTTGACCGCAGGACGGCGCGACGTCCCGGCAGCCTTGATCGTGTCCTTGCGCAAGGTGATCCCCTGCTCATCCCGCAGGATGGGCCGTGCGGCATCGGTCATGCGCAAGGCCCCATGTCGTTCCGGATCCGGTCGGATCAGATCATGCCCCATCATCTGTCGGAACACCGCCTGCCATTCGGCTTTGGAATACTCCGTCCCCACGCCATAAGTCGGCAGCGACTGGTGGCCGCGCGTGCGTACCTTGTCCGTCTCATTGCCCAGCAGGATATCGATCAGATGCCCTGCCCCGAACCATTCGTCCGTCCGAAGGATCGCTGACAGCGCCTTGCGCACCGCTGTGGTGCCGTCGAACGTCTCAGCCGGGTTATCGCACAGATCACACCGCCCACACGTCACATCGCTTTCGTCAAAATACCCCAGCAGGGTCTTGCGCCGACACGCCAACGCCTCCGCCAACCCCAGCAGCGCATTCAGCCGCCCGTGGTCTGCCGCGCGCCGTTCCGGTGGGGCCAGCCCTTCGTCAATCTGGTTGCGTCGCAAGCGGATGTCATCGGGACCAAAAAGCGTCAAAGTCTCCGCCGGTGCGCCATCCCGCCCCGCGCGGCCAATCTCCTGATAATAGGCCTCAATCGACTTGGGCAGATCCGCGTGGGCCACCCACCTGATATCGGGTTTGTCCACGCCCATGCCAAAGGCCACCGTTGCACAAACGATCAGACCGTCCTCCTGCTGAAACCGGCGTTCCGCGATGCGCCGATCCTCTGCCTCCATCCCGCCGTGATAGTGGATGGCCTTCTGCCCCGCATCGTTCAGCGCCCGCGCCAGGCCTTCGGTCTTGGCCCGCGTCCCGCAATAAACAATCCCGGACTGCCCCCTGCGCGCTGCCGCAAAACTCAGGATCTGATCGCGCGGTTTGTGCTTGGCTGCAAAGGCCAGATGAATATTGGGCCGGTCAAAGCCGCGCAGGAACGCGCGCGGTGCCTGACCGTCGAAAAGCTTCTGAACAATCTCCACCTGCGTTTCCGCGTCCGCCGTCGCGGTAAACGCCGCCAGCGGCACGTCAAGCGCGCGACGCAATTCGCCGATGCGCAGATAGTCGGGACGGAAATCATGGCCCCATTGGCTGACGCAATGCGCCTCGTCAACGGCGATCAGGCTGACGCCTGCGCGGCGCAACATCCCCGTGACCGACCCTGCTGCCAACCGTTCCGGCGCCATATAAAGCAGGCGCAGCGTGCCGTCCTCCAACCCCTGCCACACCGCGTCGGTTTCCTCGGGCGTATTGCCGGAGGTCAGCGCGCCCGCACCTACGCCTGCCTCCTGCAAGGCGCGCACCTGGTCACGCATGAGGGCAATCAGCGGGGAGATCACCACCGTGACCCCCTCCCGCATCAAAGCAGGCAATTGGAAACAGAGGGATTTGCCACCGCCCGTCGGCATGATGGCCAGCACGTTTTCACCTGCCGTCACCGCCTCAACAATCTCTTGCTGGCCGGGGCGGAAGGCATCGAAACCGAAGACTTCGGACAGAAGCGTGGCAGCGCTTGTCATGGGTACCTGTAATTTGTCTGCATTTGTTTTTTTGCAGACTCCCACACTAACAAAGTGTGAACAAGACCCCGATTATTTAATAGAAAGCCGCCGCGTTATTGATCAGCACAATTCGCACAATGATCACGCCGATCAGAACCACCAATGGTGCCAGATCAAGCCCGCCCATCGGCGGCAGGAACCGCCGCACGCGCGCATAGACCGGTTCAAGCAAACGATTGAGCCCGTCCCAGACTTGCGCAACAAGCGGCTGTCGCAGGTTAAGCACCTGAAAATTGATCAGCCACGACATGATCACATGCGCGATAACGATAAAATACACCACATTCAGCAGCAGCATCAGGATTTGAAACAGCGATGTCATGGCGGACCTTTCTCGTCGACTGCGCCACAGTTAAGTCCCTGCGGCCTTCTGCGCAAGGGACCTCCCCTGGTTCAGTCGTCTATCAGGTTGATGACTGGCGAAAAGTCGAGGTTGTCGACAAGCTGCATCGACCAGTCTGCAAAATGCGGCTTCGCGATTTCCTTCTCGTCGAGGATCTTGAAACCGCTGTGACGGGGGTCTGCCTCGATCGCAGTGACGAGGTCATGAACCGCAGCATCGGGTCCTTCGAGAACCTGACAGAAGTTTCGCCCGTTGAATCCAAGCGCACCGGTGATCCCCAGAGCCCTGTTCTTTTCAACGGCATGGGCCACGATCCTGTCCACTTCGCCGCGATGGACATCAGCCCGTGCCGTACTGAAGTATACAAGCCTTATCACGTATCCGGACCTCCAATCCCCGCGCTTTGGCAGGGTTTCTGCCGCGCGCAACAGGCATGATTAATTCCCTTGTTTTCAGCTAAATTCAAACCCTTTTTTGCCAAAGCGGCACAAAGGGGAAAAAGCATATCATAGCACAATACTTGGCCGTCATACACCGATCGTGCCGCTGAGAGATCCGCACGATGACACGGTCCCCGGACAGTTGGCCTTGCAAGGTGCATGTCTTGCGCGACAACTGCCTGCCGCTTTGCCATGGCTTGGAGATGTGAAACCTGAGGCAGTTGTCAAGGATACCTTGCGCAGGTCGCAAAACGGCCTATCGCAGCGGCCTACCGCGTCTCTAGCGCATGGAGGCAACTTGCCTCCGCCAGTACGCGGTCCAGTACTGCAAGGATCATGTCGACCGCATTCGCATCGATTGTCAGTGGCGGGCGGATTTTCAGGACATTGTCCGCAGGCCCCTCTGACCCGATGAGGACGCGGTGGTTGCGCATGGCATTCTTCACGTAGTCCGCCACGGCGGTGGCCGGTGCGCGTGTGTCGCGGTCCGTCACCAGATCAACGCCAATAAACAGGCCATAGCCGCGTACATCTCCGACAAACTCATGCCGGTCGGCCAGACCCCGCAGGCCGTCCTGCAATTTGTTTCCCATCAGGCGGGCATTCTCCATCAGCCCTTCATCATCCACGATATCAAGAACTTCCTTGCCGATGCGACACGACAAGGTCGATCCTCCGAACGTTGAAAAGAATTCCGGTCCTTGGGAAAACGCATCTGCAATGGCGCGGGTGGTCACGACGACGCCCAAGGGATGACCATTGCCGATGGGCTTTCCCAGCACAACGATGTCAGGCACCGCACCTTGCTGTTCAAACCCGAAATAGAAATCGCCCAACCGGCCGAGACCTGTTTGCACTTCATCGGCGATGCAAATCCCACCAGCGGCACGGATCCGATCGTAGAGCTTTGGCAGATACCCAACCGGCGGAATGATCTGGCCACCCACACTGGGAAATGTCTCCGCGATGAACCCGGCCAGTGTGCCATCCTTCTGTGCGATCCGCTTCAACGCATCATCGACCTGTGCCGCATATTTCTCGGCGCGGTCCGGATCATCGCGGCGATGCCGCCCGCGATAGTCATCCGCAACCTCGATCAGGTGCACCCAATCGCTGGGGCCGACACCGCCCTTGGCATTGAACTTGTACGCCGAAAGATCAATCGCGCCCGTGGTATTGCCGTGATAGCCATGATCCGGCGTGATCATATCGCGCCCGCCGGAAGCCGCCCGCGCCAGACGAAGCGCCAGTTCGTTCGCCTCCGAACCGGAGTTCACGAAAAAGCAGACGGAAAGGGGATCAGGCAGCTTGGAGATGATTTTCTCAGCAAAGGCTGCCTGTGCCGGATGCAGATAGCGGGTGTTGGAATTCATCCGCCGCAGTTGGTCCGCCGCGACCGCCTGAATGCGCGGATGCGCGTGGCCCACGTGCGGCACGTTATTGTAGGCATCCAGATAGGGCCGACCAAATTCATCAAACAGATGATGTTTCCATCCTCTGAGCAACATGACCGGATCCGCATAGCTCAACTTCAGATTATCGCCAAAAAGCCGTTTGCGATCCGCCTGCACCTGCTTTTTGTCCATCGGGTGATACTCTGCATATCCGTCCTCAAGGTTCAGCAGTGCGGCAGGGTTGGGGCATAGCGCCTCCCAGAATTCAATGTCATCTGGATCTGCGACACCCGGCCAATCCTGCCCCATACCGTCTGTTGTGAGGGCAAGTTGGAAATGGACATGCGGGGCCCAGCCCCCTGATTGTGTCACATCGCCCAACCGCGCAAACACGTCGCCCGCGCCAATCTGCTGCCCCACCTTGAGCCGCGTGCAAACCTCGGGGTTGAGATGACCATAGAGTGTAAAGAACGCGTCGCCCTCAGGCGTTTCATGCGCAAGGATCACCACGCCGCCATAATCCAGATGATCGGTCCTGTTTTCAATCGTGTGAACGGTTGCGGCATAGGGCGCGTGCAATTCGGTGCCCGCAGCGGCAAAGGCATCTATCGCCAGATGAACCGTGCGCCGGTTTGATGCTTTCCACGGCCCGCGCTGGAATGCGGGCGCAGTATAGATCAGGCGCGGCTCCCGATAGTAGCCCAGCCAGATATCGCCGATGTCGAATTCTTGGCCGATGTTCCCAGCCTCGGCGACGGGAAGGTCGAACGGGTTGATCGGGCTGGCTGAATTCTCCACCGAAAGGCTCCCCATCGGTGCCGCATCCAGCGACTTTCCCATCAAGGGTGCAAACTGCCCTCGCTGTTGATCTAGCCAAGCCAGAATACGCGGGGCCGCATCTGTTACAGGCAATCCGCAGGCGACACGCAATCGGGCGCTGATCAATTCGGCGTTCACAGCACCACTTTCCAAAAACGCCCAGGCCGGTTTTTGCGAGATCACGACATAGGGGTCGTCGGGATTTTCAATTGCCATCTGCGTGGAGTTGACCACACTGACGGCAAGCCGCATCCGCAACAGCGGCCAAATCAAATCGACCTCGCCTGCCGTCAAGGGCCATGCGCTATGATACCCGCCGACGACCGCGGCCAGCGCAGCTTCGGGATCGGGTTGATCCAGGACCATGTAGGCGCATGTGATGGCCAGATCGCAAACGCGGGGGCTGGCACACATGTCACCCAGATCAATAACGCCGGAAACATGTGGTGCGGTGGCAAGACCCCCGTTTGCAATGATGTTGCAGTCATTGACGTCATTATGGATCGCGACCGCAGGCAAGGTGGCCAGTATTTGTTTCACCCTGTGGTAGCCCGCCCCGATGTCAGCGATCAGGCGACGCCGCTCAGGATCGGGAATGACGTCCATCTTATCCGTGATCCAGTCTGCTTGCGTCAGGTTCCATTTGAAATCCCGCGCCAGTGACGGATGCGTGAAATCGGCCAAGGCCCGCCCCATCCTGCCAACTGAATGGCCCACGTCGGCAAGCAGCTCGATCGACTGCGGCCGAAAATCCGCAAAGACTTGCCCTTCTATCTTCTCAAGCAGCCAGACAATCCGCATCTCGCCCTTTTGATCCGGCACTATCGCGTACAGATCACGCGCCATCGTCCTGATAACGGCAGGCACACAAACATCCGGCGCTGTCGCTGCGATATGCGCAAGCGCCCGGCACTGCATGTCAATGAACGAAGGGGCGCAGCCCGCACGCATCACCTTGAGCACATGCTCCTGTTCACCGCGCGCCAGAAAGTTCAGGTCATACTCACCGTCAAGCGGCGTCAGGCTGGCCTCTATGCCCCATATGTCACGCAAGGCCTGCTGCCAATGATGTGCCAAGGGTCCCCTCCACTGATGTTTTCTGCACTGGTCTGGATCATCTACATCCACCGCGCAATCAGGCGCACGTTTCTAGGCGACTGCAACCAGATCTTGAATGGCGTCGGCAATCATTTTTGCCCAAAGCTCGATCTGCGTCTCAGTCTGCACCTGATCGTTGCACACTTCGATCAGCGTATGGCGCAGGCCGCGCGGCTCTGCATGCACGGGGATGAACCAATCGCTGGTATCGTCAATCTGATAGGGCTGGTTCACTTCCATCGTCAGGTCCGGGTGGCGGCGGGAAAGGCTGCCCATCAGCGCTTCCGCCGCGGCCAAATCACGGCGGCACAAGAACCCCGCGTCCCACTTACGCCTTGTCCCGCCCTGCATCTGGCGGGTGTAGGTGTGAATGGAAAATGCGGCCTTTCGCGGGCTATAATCAAAGCCTTCGCGGATTGCCGCGTCTAGCGGGTCAAAGATTTCCCGCTTGCGATCAAGCCGTTCTTGCGCCTCAAGATGTTGATTGCCCGGAATGACGCATTGGTCGCTGATCGGCGGAATGAACCCTTCCGCTTCAGGCGGGCGGTTACAATCCACAACCAGCCGACTGTAGCGTTGCAGGATCAGTGGCGCGCTGAGTTTTTCTGCAACCCGTCGCGACAAAGGTTCTGCGCCGATATCCCATCCGATGTGCTTGTCGACGGCACCCTCTTGAAGGCCTAGTCCGCCAAGCTGCGCCGGTATCGCCTGCCCGGCATGTTCGCACAACAACAAAACGGGGCTGTTGCTATCTGGGTTGACCCATTCAACGGGGGCGGGATCTCCGTTCGTGATCAAGGTTTGTCTGGCCATATCAAAACCCAATTCCACAAATCAGCGCCTTCGCCCAGATTGCACCACCTGATCAAGACCGGTTGCCAGTTGTGGCAGGCAACAGCCCATCAGGACGCCAGAGCAAGGCCGCAATCACCATCGCCAGCACAATCGCATCGCGGTAGGGCGACAGGCTGTCAGGCAGGAATGCCTGCGTCAGGACTTCCAGAACACCAATCACGAAACCGCCCAGAACAGCGCCGCTCAGGCTGCCCAACCCGCCCAGTACCGTGGCGATAAAGGCCTTGAGCACCGGAAAGAAGCCCATCATCGGGTCGACAGATCCCCTTTGCGCAGTCCAGATCACCGCCGCGATACCCGCCAGAAGGCCGGAGATGGCAAAGGCGATGGCAACGACACGGTTGGCCCGCACGCCCAACAGCTTGAGCATCTCCAGATCTTCGGCGGCGGCCCGCATGGCCATGCCCGTGGCCGTACGTCTTAGCACCAGTGTCAGCCCCACCAGCGAGGTGAACGCCACGATGATCGAAACCGTTGGTACGACGCCAATGGTGGCCCCACCGATCTGATAAGTGCCCGACCATGATGCCGGAAATGATATTGGGACGGGCCGCGCAGAAATCCCGTTCTGGAACAGCACCTTGAGGATCTCTGAGACCGCAAAGCTGGTAATGAGCAGGGTCACGACATCCGCCCCCCGCATTGCCCTGAAGGCCGTACGCTCAAGCGTCAGTGCCATTACGACGGCCGCCCCGATCCCCACGGCCAAAGCCATCACCGGCGACATCCCGAACACCAGCGCAAGGAAAATGCCGTATCCCCCGAAAGTCATGATATCGCCATGCGCAAAATTGATCAGCCCGACGATGGAAAACACGATGGCAAGGCCAAGCGCCAGCATCGCGTACACCCCGCCAAGGCTGATGGCGTTAATGGATTGTTGCAGGATCAAATCCATCCGTCAGGCCGCCAGATAGGCCGCTTGCAGCAGCTTGTCATTCTTCAAGTCCTCCGGCGGCCCTGACGCGGCAACGGCACCGTTTGCCAGCACCACGGCATGATCTGCCACATCAAGGGCAAGGATCGCATTCTGTTCCACCAGAAGGATGGATATGCCTTCATCACGCAACTCCTCGATAATGCCAAAAATCGTGTCGACCATTTGCGGCGCCAGCCCCAATGATGGCTCATCCATCAGCAAAAGGCGCGGTCCGCTCATCAAGGCGCGTGCAACGGCCAGCATCTGCTGTTCACCGCCCGAAAGAAGGCCCGCCAATTGCCTGCGTCGTTCGCCCAGAATGGGAAAGCGTTCCATCATCGCGTCCTTGCGGGCAGCCGCCTTTGCCGCATCAGAAAGTACTGAACCCGCCAGCGTCAGATTATCTTCGACCGAAAGAGCGGAAAAGACACGCCGCCCTTCGGGTGAAATGGCCACGCCCGCACGCACAATGGCGTCGGGCGTGGCCCCTGTCATGTCCTGGCCAAAGATGGAAACCGATCCCGCAAAGATCTTGCGGGCACCCGCAATGGCCATCACGGTTGATGTCTTGCCCGCGCCATTGGCGCCCAGCAGGGCCGTCACGCCGCCCAAGGCCGCCGTCAGGTCCACGCCACGCGTGGCCTGTACAGGGCCATATCGGACATCAAGGCCCTTGAGGGTAAGTGCGGCTTCCATTTGGACTTGGCCTTATGGCTTGGGCAAAGTGGCAATGTCCGCCTGCGTACGCATGACGAATTCCTTGCTGCCATCTGCCTTGATCCGCGCAACCACGACATCGCGCAGCGGCATCCGGTCTGTGCCCTTGAAGGTAAAGTCGGACATGATGGCGGTACCGTTCTCAATCTCTGCCATGGCGGCTGCAACTGCGCGCGGTTCTGTCGTACCCGCCGCAGCGACGGCCTGTTCAATCATATTCACGATGTCACAGCCGCTTGCATAATAGTTGTTGTCGGGTGTTGTGCCCGTAGCTGCCGTAAACTCCTCGATGAACTTGGCATAGGCGGAGCCTTCGTCAGGGAAACCGCCGGATGTGTGCACAACGCCGTCCACGACATCGCCCAAACCACGCACGGTTGGCGTGTCCAGCACATCGCCGCCCATCACCTGCGTCGTGACGCCTGCGCCGCGCAACGCTTTGATGAAGGCGGGGAAATCAGGCTCCCACGCCCATGTGACGATCACGTCCGGTTGCGGATCAGCAGCCTTGATCGTGGTGACGATGGCAGAAAAATCCGGTTGGTTCAGTGAAAAGCTGGATTCGCCCACAACCTCTCCGCCAAGCCCGGAGAAGACCTCACCAAAATAACGCGGGCCGCCCAGCGTATACGCGCTGTCGGGCGATACCAGCAGATAGGCCTTTTCCAGCCCCTGGTCGCGCGCATAACCAGCCAGCACCGCGCCTTGTTGGTTGTCCGCCGGATAGCTGCCGAACACATGCTCCCCCACTTGCGTGAGAACAGGTGCCGTGCCTGCAAATGTCATCGTCGGGATGCCGTCGGCCATAGTGATCTGCGCCGCGGCGATCGTCGGATCGGCATCGGCGGAGGACACGATAAACTGTGCGCCATCGTCGATCATCTCCTGAACGACCTTCACACCCTCCGCAATGTCGGAGCGGGTATCCTTGACGATGGTCTTCACCATATGCGTGCCGTTCAACCCGCCATTGGCGTTCTTCTGATCGACGCAAAATTGAAAGCCCGCGTAGGCGGGGCCATCGTAAGGGGCCAGATACCCCGATTGGGCAGACATAACGCCGATTACATAGTCCTCGGCGCTTGCAGCACTGGCGACGATCAGCGCACTTGTCGCAGTCAAAAGCAGATTTCTAAAAGTCATGGTCTTACTCCTTGTTGAGGGGTGGTTTCTTCCTTCGTATTGGCGATGGCCGCCGCTGTGCGGCCGCGTCCGATGTAGGCTTCGATGACCGCCGGGTCGGCGCGCACCTCTTCGGGTGTTCCCTGCGCAATCAAGGTGCCGCGGTTCATCACCACCGTCCAGCTGGACAACCGGTTCACGAACCGCAGATCATGGTCGATCAACAAAATCCCGATGCCCCGCGCATCGCGTACTTTGATCAGCCTGTCGGCAAGGTCGTCTGTCTCCGCTGGGTTCATCCCTGCGGCGGGCTCATCCAACAGCAAGATCACCGGCTCCTGTGCAAGCGACCGCGCGACCTCCAACCGCTTGCGTGCCCCGTAGGGTAACGCGTCAGCGCGCGTCGCGGCCAGGGCGCCCAGATCAAAAGCATCGAGTTCACGCAAGGCGACAGCCGCGGCGTGCGCGCTGGAGTGTCCAGCGGCCAACGCCGAAACCAGCACGTTTTCATAAACGGTGAGGCCCTGAAACAGGCGCAGGTTCTGAAAACTGCGCGAGACGCCGGCACGCGCAATACCTTCGCGCGACACGTGGCTGAGGTCCTTGCCGGATAACAAGGTCTTGCCTGCATCGGCCTCATATTGGCGGGTGATCAGGTTGACCAACGTGGATTTGCCTGCGCCGTTTGGCCCGATCAGACCCGTGACACGGCCCGTAGGCGCTTCAAAGCTCATGTCTGCGACAGCTTTGACGCCCGCAAAACTCTTGGACAGTCCTTGCGCCGAAAGCGTTGCCCCCTCAACGACTTTTGGCGCCGGGGCTGGTTCGGTCTTGCCAGTGACGCGATTGAAGAAACGCGCGCCTGCCCCCGGCCCCAGTTCAAAACTGCCGACAAGGCCGGTGGGCCGCTGCCAGATCACCAGAAGGATCGCCAGACCCAGTGATACCGTCGTAAGGCCAAAGACAGCAGGCAAGGTGGCGCCGAAAACTTCGACCCCCCCTTCAAACTGGCGAACGGTGTCCTGCAACAAGGTCACCCCGATCACCCCCGTCACCGCGCCCCCAACGGAGGCCATACCACCGACGATCATCATCGCCACATGTGCAAAAACCAAAGACAGATAAAATGACGCTGGCGAAAACGCGCCCAGCATATGGCCATAAAGCGCACCCGCGACAGCGCACATGGTGCCGGACAAACACCAGCTGATAAACCGGCTGCGCCCAGGGTTGATGCCCAATGCCGCCGCCGCATCCGCATCATCACGCGCCGCCCGCGCAAAGAGACCCAGACGGCTTTCACGATAGAGCCGCGCCAGAATGATGAACACGACCGCCGCACAAAAGGCGAGGGTCAGATCGACGATGCGCGGCACACCGAAAAAAGTCTGGCTGCCGCGCGTAATCTCTCGCGCGCCGATGGCAACGCCGTGCGTGATGATCAGCAACCCCAGCGAAGCAATCGCAGCCGATGCGCCCGTCAGCCGCGCAATGGCACTTCCACTGAGCATGGCAAAGGCCAGACCCACGCAAGCAACCACAGGCAAGGACGCCCAAAGCGATGTTTCGTGACCGGCCAGAAAAGTGGGCAATTCAGGCAAGGCTGTCCGCTGAATACCCGCTGGCATGGTCAAGAGCCCCGAAAGGTAGGCGCCAATGGCCATGAACGCGCCATGCCCGAAAGACACAATACCGGTGTTCCCGCAAAAAACCCCCAGCGCCACGACCGCCGCCACATTCACGCAAAGCTGGACCGCAATGCGTTCGCCCGCGCGCCCAAACAACACCGTCAGGATCGCAACGACCACCGCCAACAGGCCAACGCAGACAAGCGTGCGCGTGATATTTGCCGCTCGCAATCGTGCCGGATGGCAAAAAAGCGCTGCCTCACTCATTGCGCGAAAGTTCCTCCAGCAATTGCTGTGTGGTCACTTGACGGCAATAGCCCTTGATCGTGCGCAAGGAGTTCTCATGCCGATCCTCGGAATAGGTCAGGCAGGCGTCGGTCACCTGCGTGACCAGATAGCCTAGATCACAGGCATCACGGATCGCGCTTTCCACACATTGATCGGTGATCAGACCGCACAGCACGATCTGGCGGATGCCCATGTTGCGCAGCACGTAATCGATGTGGGTCGATACAAAAACCGAAGAAGACGACTTCGGGAACACGATCTCATCTTCGCCCGGCGCGATTTCGTCGATGACTTTGCCGTCCCATGATCCTTTTGGCACGTTGAAGCCGGTGATCTTGTAGTCAAGGCTGCGGTCCCGGCCATCTTTGGTCAGGCTTTCGATGGTGGTATACATCACCTCGACCCCCGCACCGCGGCACCCCTTCTGCAAAGCCTGCATATTGGGCACAACGCGGGTCCCAAGCTGATCAAAGAACCAGCCATATGTCTCATCGAACGCACTGTCGGACATTTCCTTGAACTCGGCACCTTCGCGCTTGGCGCTGAAATTCTGGACGTCGATGAACAAAAGTCCCGCCTGATCCGGTACCAACGGCACCTCGCGCGTCAGGGCTGCATGGGCGTTATCGATCATAGGCTAAACTCATTTCAAAGACATGACGGAGCGGCATCTCAGGGAGATGCCGCAGAAGTCGGCAAAATGCGGAGTTTTTGCATAATTCGCGATGAAGAAGACGAAACCTCTGTTTCATTGTCAACAAAAAACGTTGACCTGAAATCAAACTTCAAACACCCTTGCCCAAAAGAAGGGCACGCAAACCATCTATGATGATCCGGGACCGCATTGAGAAAGAGGCCGAAAACCTGACACTCGGCGAGCGCAAGCTGGCAGCGGCAATTCTGTCGGATTATCCGTTTTCAGGGCTGTCGCCGATCCATGAGCTTGCCAAACACTCAGAAGTCTCCGCACCGTCCATCTCACGGTTCGTCACCAAGATCGGGCTTGAGGGGTACCAGGAATTTCAGCGCGAGCTGATTTCCGAGCTCAAGCAAGGCATGCGATCCCCACTTGATCTTCATGCGCCTGAGCGCAAAGTGCAAGGCGGGTTCCTCAAGGACTTCATTGCCAAATCGACCTCTCAGATGGCCATCGCGGCGGATGCCATCACCGAAGACCAGTTCACCCAGATCTGCACCTTGCTGACCGATCCAAAACGGCGCATTTATGTATTGGGCGGACGCATCAGCGACACGATTGCCAAACACCTGACCTTTCATCTGCAGCTGATCCGCAAGGACGTTTACCACCTTCCCGCCAACGCCGAAAGCTGGCCCGACTACCTGTTGCGGATACGTCAGGGGGATATCCTCTATCTGGTGGATTTTCGCCGCTACGAAGCCATGCTTGGTCAATTGGCCAAGCAAGCTGCGCAAACGCGACAGGCCCGCATCGTGTTGATGACCGACAAATGGATTTCGCCGATTGCCAAACACGCGCACGAGGTAATGCCCGTGCCAATCGACAGTGGCACACTTTGGGACACCTATTCCGCCGCCCTTGCCGTGACAGAGGCGATCGTAACCCGCATCGCTGAGCACAACTGGGAGAAAACCCGCGCCCGGATGGAAGCCTGGGAGGCGCTTAGACTGAAACCAGTGGATGATCATACATGACCCCGATGCCCCTTATCTTCGCCGCCACCTCTGACCTTGCGGGCAAGGTGCGCGGCAAGGCCTTCCCCGCTGATCAATTGGACAAACGGTTGAAACGCGGTGTCGGATGGACGCCCACGAATGTGCAGATCACCTGCTTTGACCGCATCGCGGAAAGCCCGTTCGGTGCGCTTGGAGATCTGCTGTTGATCCCCGACCCTGAAGCCGTTGCAGACGTGTGTTTCGACGGCGGTCCAAGTGAACACTTCATGCTGGGGGACATCACCACGCTGGAAGGCGACCCATGGGATTTCTGCATGCGGTCCCTGCTGAAAGCCGCGCTCAAACGTCTCCATGATCAGGCAGGCGTGAACCTTATCTGCGCGTTCGAGCATGAATTCCAACTCAAGGCGTTGCCTGCGATCGACAATGAAGGATACGGGCGCGGCGGATTTCAGGCCCAGCGCGCCTTGTGCGAAACGCTGATGGCGGCACTGGCACAGGCGGGGCTGGAACCCGACAGCATCATGAAGGAATACGGGCCAAACCAATACGAGGTTGTTGTTGGTCCCGCCCAAGGGGTGCGCGCCGCCGATGAGGCGGTGATCCTGCGCGAGCTGACCCGTTCAGCCGCGCGTTCACAGGGACAAGCGGCAACTTTCACACCGATCCGGGATCCCGAAAGCGTGGGCAACGGCGTGCACATTCACATGAGCTTCGTGAACGATGCCGGCACGCCTGTCACTTATGACAAAAACGGACCCTGCGGCATGTCACAGATCACCGATGCCTTCGCAGCCGGTGTGCTGAAATACTTGCCCAACATTATCGCGCTCACGGCGCCGTCGGTCATCTCCTATGCGCGCCTGACCCCGCACCGCTGGTCTGCAGCCTATAACAATCTTGGATTTCGGGACCGGGAGGCGTCACTGCGGGTCTGTCCCGTCACCGCCAGGGACCCTGCATCCATCGCGCGACAATTCAACATCGAATACCGCGCGGCTGATGCCGCCGCCTCTCCGTATCTCGCGCTTGCCGCCATTTTGCATGCGGGCACACAAGGGATTGAGGATGCATTGAAATCCCCGGACCCAACCGAAGAAGACCTCTCGCTTTTGTCACCAGAGGCGTTGCAGGCACGCGGTTTTGTCCGCCTGCCCGAAACACTGGAAGCCGCCCTTGATGCGTTTGAAGCTGATAGCACTGTCACCGGCTGGTTCCCCGGGCCTTTCGCTGCTGTCTACCGCGCCCACAAGACCGCCGAAATCGCCCATGTCGCTGATATGGACACGGCAATGCGTTGCGCGGCCTACGAGGGGACCTATTGAGGCGGATGGCCAAGGGAAAGGCCGCCACAACAAATTCAGGAGCACGATCAAATGTCATGGATTTCCAGTTCTTTCATGGGACGCAAAGCCGTCGCACAGGGCCAACCCGGCACGCGCCATCACCTGAGCGAAGCAGATCAGGGCACGTTTCATTACGTATATGGACCCTATGCGTCACCGGTTCTGCACATCGCACCCGGTGATGTGGTTGAGGTTGAAACGCTCGACGCCTTTGGCGGTGCAATCAAGACCGAAGACGATCTTCCGTCGGAGGTGCTGAACATGCCGTTCGTGAACCCGCAAAACGGTCCCATCGCTGTGGAAGGGGCCGAAAAGGGTGATGTGCTGGCCGTGCACATACACTCAGTACTTCCGCGTGGCCCCCAGCCTACAGGCACTACCGCGCTGATCCCCAGCTTCGGGGCCCTCGTGGCGGACGCCAACATGATGCTGAACGCCGCCATTCCAGAGCGTGTCAAGAAAATGGAAGTGACGCCTGATGGCATCAAGTTCTCCGACCGGATCACCCTGCCTTTTGAGCCCTTCATCGGTACCATGGGCCTGAGCCCCGAGATCGAGGCCGTTTCATCGCTCCAACCCGACTATTGGGGCGGTAACATGGACCTGCCGGATGTGGCACCGGGGGCGATTGTCTATTTTCCGGTGCAGCGCAAGGACGCGCATTTCTTCGTCGGCGACTGCCATGGCCGCCAGGGTGATGGCGAATTATGCGGCGTTGCAGTGGAAATCCCGGCGACCGTGGTCTTGCAGATTGACCTGATTAAGAACTGGACGATCCCCGGCGTGCGTCTGGAGACCGAAGACTTCATCATGTCTGTCGGCTCTGCCCGCCCGATGGAAGACGCGGCACGGATGGCCTACCGCGATCTGGTGCGCTGGATGGTCGAGGATTACGGCTTCGAGGAGAGCGAGGCCTACTTTCTGGCCACCCAAGCCGGACGCATGCGGGTAGGGAACATCGTCGATCCGAAATATACTCTGGGGGCTTCGATGCGTCGGGAATACCTTACAGATTAACGGTCAGGGGCGGTTCGTTCACCACGACAAGCCCTGTGCGTTGCGGATATCGACAGGCGGCGATGGGCAACCCAATTCACCCTGCCACGTGCCGTTCGCGGGCAAGGCGAATGCCATCGACCCGATGCGCATCCTGACGACCTTCGACCAATGTCGCATCGCTTGCGCGCGCGGCGGCAGCCTGATCTACACTCGCTTCAGGAATCGAAAGGCATCACCATGGAAACCAACGCGGCACGCAAACGTATTTGGGGATGGTACGCCTTTGACTGGGCCAGCCAGCCTTACAACACACTGCTGCTGACGTTCATCTTCGGCCCCTACTTCGCGCAAACCGCAACCGGCAGCCTGATGGCGACCGGCATGGAAGAAAGCGCCGCCAAGGCACAGGCACAGGCCTACTGGGGATACGGACTGGCGGTCGCAGGCGTCTGCATTGCCGTGCTCGCCCCTATTCTGGGCGGCATTGCCGACAGTTCCGGCAAGCGCATGCCCTGGATCTGGTTCTTTTCCGCCCTCTATGTCATCGGGTCGGCCGGCCTGTGGTGGACCGCCCCCGAAAGCTTCTCCCTGCTTTGGGCCTTGTTCTTTTTCGGCATCGGTCTGATCGGGATGGAATTCGCGACGATCTTCACCAATTCCTACTTGCCCGAACTGGACCCGGACGAAGGCGAACGCGGACGCATCTCCGGCTCCGGCTGGGCGTTTGGATATGTGGGTGGTGTCGTCGCGCTGATCGTGATGATCGCGCTGTTTCAGGCGGGGCCCAATGGCAAGACGATGGTGGGGCTGTCGCCGCTCTTCGGACTGGACACCGAAACTAAGGCCGACACGCGCATCGTCGGGCCACTGGCCGCCGTCTGGTTCATCGTCTTCATGGTCCCGTTTTTCCGCAACATCGCGGACAAACCGCGCCCCAGCACCCCCCGCGCGCCGCTGCGGCAAGGGATTGCCGATCTGGGCCGCACCCTGCGGGGACTGCCAAGACATCCCTCACTGATGTCATTCCTCGGCGCGTCGATGTTCTACCGCGACGCGCTCAACGGTATGTACACCTTTGGCGGCATCTTTGCGTTGGGGGTGCTGAACTGGTCGATCATCGACATTGGCATCTTCGGCATCATCGCGGCCATTTCCGGCGCGGTGTTCTGCTGGGTCGGCGGCCGGGTGGACCGCGCAATTGGCCCCAAGCCAGTGATTGTGTTCTGCACCGTGGTCCTGATTGCAACAGCGATCCTGATCATCTCGCTCACGCCGACCTCGGTGATGGGCATCAGTGTGGGCGAAGGATCATCACTGCCCGACATCATGTTCTACCTCGCCGGTGCCGCCATCGGCGCGGCAGGCGGCGCGCTGCAAGCCTCCTCGCGCAACATGCTCACCCGGCAGGGCAACCCCGACCGCATGACCGAAGCCTTCGGCCTTTACGCGCTCTCCGGGAAAGCCACCGCGTTTCTTGCCCCCGCTCTCATCGCAATCGCAAGTGACATCACCGGCAGCCAGCGCCTGGGCATTGCCCCCGTCGTGGGGCTGTTCATCATCGGCCTGATCCTGCTAGCATGGGTCAAACGGGATGGAGATTTTGCCAAATGACCCTGACACGCGTTCTGATCTGCACTGCTTTTGCCCTGACCCTCGCAGCCTGTGGCGGGGAAACAGACCGCGATATCAGCGGCGCTTCGGTTATTCTGCCCACCATCGGCTCTTCGGGCGGCGCGCGCAGCAATGTGCAGGCCAAGCGCTTGTTCGGCGCGAAAAGCTTTGCCTCGGCCCAGCCGCCTGCCGCATATGGCAGCTATGCCAAGGGCTGCGCAGCCGGCGCGCAGCAATTGCCGGAAACCGGGCCCACCTGGCAGGCCATGCGCTTGTCGCGCAACCGTAACTGGGCGCATCCCGACATGATCGACATGGTCAAGAAACTGTCGGTCAAGGCGGCACAGCAACCGGGCTGGGCCGGGATCTATGTCGGCGACATGAGCCAGCCGCGCGGCGGTCCGATGCTGACCGGGCACCGCAGCCACCAGATCGGGCTCGACGCCGACATCTGGATGTTGCCACCCAAATCGCTCACCCTCTCCCGCCAACAGCGCGAAAGCATCTCGTCAATCTCCATGCGCCGCGCCAAAGGCGCCTACGTCAACAGCTCATGGACCCGCGCGCATCACGAAATCCTCAAGGCCGCCGCACAGGATCCGCGCGTGGCGCGCATCTTCGTCTTCCCCGGCGCCAAGGTGCAGATGTGCGCGGATGAAAAAGGCGACCGCCGCTGGCTGCGCAAGATCAGACCCTGGTACGGCCACCACTACCATTTCCACATCCGTATCGCCTGTCCGGCGGGCCTGCGCGGCTGCGTCGATCAGGCCCCGCCACCCCCCGGTGACGGCTGCGCCGATGCGCGCCAGTGGCAAGCCAATATCCTCAACCCGCCCCCGGCCAAGCCGCGCGACCCCAATGCGCCCGCGCCCAAGCCCCGGCGCGAACTGACGCTTGCCGACCTCCCCGTACAATGCAAGGCGGTTCTGGACAACTGACGCACACTGCACGCCTCTGGCTGGCCGCCCTGCTGTTGGTGGCCTGCACCCTGCCCGCCAGCGCCGACCCCGTCCTGCAGCGGGACACGATGCTGATCTGGCAGGGCAAGGCGGATTGGTTCGGCGGTTTTTCGGGCATCGAAGTGCGGGATCAGGGCGAAACGCTCCACCTGATTACAGATAAGGGACGCCTGATCAATGCCCGCATGCAACGCGAAGAGGGCAGGCTTGTCGCCATCACCAACACCAACTGGCGCAAGATACGCTACACCAACGGCATTGGCGTCAAAGGCCCTTTCACGGATTCCGAAGGTCTCGCCATCGCCCCCGATGGCCGCATCTTCGTCACCTTCGAACACCGCCACCGCCTGGCAGAAGTCGACCCCGCAACCGGTGTGATGACCCAAATGCCCGGCCACCCGGACTTTGGCAGTTTCGCGAAGAACAGCGGGTTGGAGGCACTGGCAATCCATCCCGACGGCAGGCTCTTCGCCCTACCCGAACGCTCCGGCAGCCGCCGGACCCCCTTCAACCTCTATACCTTCGATGGCAACACCTGGCAGATCACCGGCCAACTGTCCCGCCACGGCCCTTTCCTGCCGGTCGGTGCAGACTTTGACGCCAACGGCATGCTCTACCTTCTGGAACGCGCTGCCACGCCGCTGGGGTTTCGCAGCCGCATCCGCCGCTTCGATCCCGACCAGACCACCCGGGGCGTCATCACCCTGCTGACCACCGGCCCCGCGCAATATGACAACCTCGAAGGCATCAGCGTCTGGACCGATGTGGCGGGCCAAACCCGGCTGACCCTGATCTCGGACGACAACTTCCTGTCCATCCAACGCACGCAGGTCGTCGAATATCTCCTGACGGAATGACTTGCACCAGACCTGCTTTGCCCCTAAAGCACCCCTGCCTGCGATCCCCGCAAGCCAAGTCGCCGCACCCTTGCAAAAAACGGTTCTTAGATATGACACGCTCCACCCTTCCCGGCATCCTTGCCATGGCTGCCATCGTCGTGGCCTCCAACATCCTCGTGCAGTTCCTCTATGGGAACTGGCTCACATGGGGGGCATTCACCTATCCACTGGCATTCCTGGTCACCGATGTGATGAACCGTGTCTACGGTGCCGCCGCCGCCCGCCGCGTCGTACTTGTGGGCTTCGTGGTCGGCCTGATCTGCTCGCTGATCGGCACCCAGATCATGGGTGAATTCGGCCCGCTGGTCACGCTGCGGATCGCCATCGGTTCCGGCATCGCCTTCCTCGTGGCACAATTGATTGACGTCTCTGTCTTCGCCGCCCTGAAAAACGGCACCTGGTGGCGCGCCCCGCTGGTCAGCACCCTGATCGGCAGCACGCTGGACACCGCGATCTTCTTCTCCATCGCCTTCTCCGGCAGCCTCAGCTTCATCCACCCCGCGACGGATGTTGCATGGGCCGGCGAAATCCTGCCGCTGCTGGGCGCGGGCCCCATGGCGCCGCTCTGGGTGTCGCTGGCCGTAGCCGACTGGGCGGTCAAACTCTCCATTGCGCTCCTTGCACTGATCCCTTTCCGGCTGATCACCACACGGCTTTCAGGCACCACATAACCCCTTCCAAATGGTTAAAAAAACCTCGGGAGTTTGAGGGGCGAGCCCCTCATCCAAAAATACAAAATCGCGTGCGGCCCCCTTGGGCCGCGCCTTGCCATCACCTGCGACAAAAAACTGCTTTGTCTTTTGGAAAACCTGTGCAAACCTCCCAATGAGTTCAACAAATGTAAAGGAGGTGATCCAGTGTCAAGAAAGGTATTGGAAAGAGGTGTCGGAACAGCTTGGGAGGTATCCTGCTAGGGCAGCCCTTGGCGGTAGAAACCTTCAAGTGGACCACGGTCTAACCGACCCACTTCCTTGAACCATTCGAGAGGGCCGCCCACATCGGGCGGCCCTTTTCGCATCCGCTGGCCCCCCGGACAAAGGGGTGCGATAAAGCTCCCATGCTACGGATCAATGACGACATCATCATTCAGGACTGGGAACTGACGGAAAGCTTCATGCGTGCCTCCGGACCCGGCGGGCAGAACGTCAACAAGGTGTCCTCGGCGGTGGAACTGCGGTTTGAAGCCGCCACCTCCCCCTCGCTCCCCGGTCCGGTCAAGACCCGTCTCAAACGGCTCGCGGGCCGCCGCTGGACCACGGAGGGTGCGCTGATCCTGCAATGTGACGAAACCCGCAGCCAGGCGCGCAACCGGGATATCATTCGCGAACGGCTCGCCGACCTGATCCGCAAGGCGCTCACCCCGCCCAAACGCCGCATCGCCACGCGTCCCACGCTGGGCTCCAAAAAACGCCGCCTCAAAGCTAAGAAAGTCCGCGGAGAGGTAAAATCCCTGCGCGGCAAGATCGACCCGGAAGGCTAGGTTCGCGCCCTAGACACCCACATCAAGGATCGCAGCAGCCAGAATGGGGACCGTCTGCGCATTCAGCCCGGCAATATTCATCCGGCTGTCGCCCACCATGTAGATCCCATGCTTTTCCCGCAGCGCCTCGACCTTGTCGGGACTGGTTCCAAGCCGCGAAAACATGCCCCGGTGCTGCGCCAAAAAGCTGAACCGATCCGACCCTGAAAGCCGCTGCAATTCGCTGGCAAGCTGCTCCCGCAACCCCAGCATGGCATTTCGAACCTCTTCCAGTTCCGTCATCCAGTCGCCACGCAACGCGTCGTCATTCAGGATGGTTGTCACGATCCGCGCCCCGTGATCGGGCGGAAAGCTGTAATTCTGGCGGTTCAGAAACGCCAGCGTGGCCTGGTTCAATCCCCGCGCCGACGCATCCGCCGCAATGGCCATCAACAGCCCCGTCCGCTCGCGGTAGATGCCGAAGTTCTTCGAACAACTCGCGGCGATCAGACATTCCGGAACGGCGGCAACCAGTTTGCGGGTGGCCGCAGCGTCGGCGTCCAGCCCATCGCCAAAACCCTGATAGGCAATGTCGATCATTGGCGTCGCTCCGGTTTGCAACAACACTTCGATCACCGCATCCCATTCCGCCGTGTTCAAGTTCGCTCCGGTCGGGTTGTGGCAGCACCCATGCAGCAGCACCACATCGCCTGCCCTTGCGCCCTTCAGGTCCGCCATCATCCCGTCAAAATCAACGCCCCGCGTTTCATCATCGAAATAGCGATAAGGAACCATCTCCATCCCAAGATACTTCAGGATCGACAAATGGTTCGGCCAGGTCGGGTCGGAAACGAAGACGCGCGCATCGGGCCGCGCCATTCGGATCATCTCGAACGCCTGCCGCACCGCACCGGTGCCACCGGGCGTGGCCACCGCAGCCACGTTTTCGCGCGGCACCGCATCCGCAAGCACCAGGCTGATCATCGCATCGCCAAAGGCCGGATCGCCCGCCAACCCGGTATAGACCTTGGTATCCTGCGCTTCCCAGATCTGCTGTTCGGCGGCTTTGACCGCGCGCATGATCGGCGTCAGGCCCGTCGCATCCTTGTAGACCCCTACCCCCAGATCGATCTTGGTGTCCCGCGGATCTTCGCGGTACATCTGCATCAGGGCCAGGATTTTATCAGCGGGCTGTGCCTTAAGGGTCTCGAACATCACGCGTCTCCCGTTGCGACAGGCACGGTGGGGAACATCCCCCATTCGGCCCATGATCCGTCATAAAGCGACCAGTTGCGATGGCCCATGCGCTGCAACGCCAACCCAAGGATCGCGGCCGTGATCCCCGACCCGCAAGAGGTGATGACCGGCTTGCCCAGATCCACGCCTGCCGCCTCAAACACCGCGCGAGTCTCCTCCAGCGATTTCATCGTCTGGTCCGCATTCAGCAGGGTCTCATAATGCACGTTGCGCGATCCCGGAATATGACCTGCGCGTAACCCCTCGCGCGGCTCGGGCGCATCGCCCCGGAAGCGTCCGGGCGCCCGTGCATCCACCACCTGCGGCTCTCCCAGCTTGGAGGCCTGTGACACCTGCGTGACATCGCGCACCAACTGGTTCTGAAACCGCACCGTCATGTGGCGGTCGCGTGGAATGGGCGGCATATCTTCAGTCGGACGCTCTTCGGCCAGCCACTTGGGCATCCCCCCATCCAGCACCGCCACGTCTTCCTGCCCCATCAACTTGAACAGCCACCAGACCCGCGCCGCCGACAGCAATCCCGCACCGTCATAGACGACCACCTGATGGCCATCCCCCACGCCCATCGCCCGCATCCGGGACATGAACTTCTCCACCGGCGGTGCCATGTGCGGCAGATCCGACCGGGCGTCGGAAATCTCGTCAATGTCGAAGAACCGCGCGCCGGGAATATGCGCATCATCGTATTCCGCCTTCGCGTCGCGCCCCCCATCGGGCAGATACCATGACGCATCCAGAATCCGCAGGTCAGGGTCCTTGAGGTGCTGGGCCAGCCAGTCGGTTGAAACCAGGGTTTTCGGATCGTCAGCCATGCGCAGCCCTTTTGTCTGAAGGTCAATCCTGACTACCGTCGCGGGCTGGGGCTGGCAAGGGGATCTGCGCGGGCTGCGGCGTCCCTCAGGCCGGTTTCATCCGCGATGCCCCCAGCCGCGGATGAAGATGCCCCGCCAGCCGCCACGCCAGAAAGCTGGCGACGCCCGCCGCGGCAAAGATCCCCGAAATCGGCGCGACAAGCAGGATCAGCCAGGCCGCCCCCGGCGTCGCGATGCCCGATACATCGCGGTACGAGGAATAGACCGCCGACATCTCCGTCCGCTCGGACGGTTTGACCGCCATCAGAAAAGGCAGACCCGCGCAGACATCCAGCAGGATCAGAAAGAAGCTGGCGCAGAACAGCAGCGCCACCACCGCTGCGGGATGCAGAAATCCGCACCCGGCGGCGAAGAACAGCAATGCGCAGGCCAGAAAACCCGCGCGCACCGAATAACGGATCGACCGCGCCTGCATCCACCGCAACATGAAGGGCGAAAGGAACAGCGCCCCGTTGGTAACCGACAGCAGCGCCCCGCCCAACTGCTGCCCCAGACCGGCCTGCGTGGCAAAGATCGGCAGATAGACCACATACGCCCACCACCCGCAGGACCGGATGACCGCAAAGACCCAGCCCGCAATCAGCCGGGGCTGCTGCAGGAAACGGCCCAGAAACCGCATCGGGTTCGGCGCGGACCGCGGGGCGCGGGTGATCAGCTTGCCATTGCCAAGCCGCATGTACATGAACATTCCCACCATCATCGCCGCCGATAGACCTGCAATGATGAAGGGCGCGGGCGGCCACCAGCCCCACAAAAGCACCCCCAGCAGCGGTCCTGCCGTCCAACCCGCAGCGGAATAGAACATCCGCGCCGTCTCGCATTTCCCCAGCTCGATCCGCGCGATGTAGTCCAGCACGTAGGCGTTAAAGCAGACAAAACACACCACTGTCGAAACGGAGTTAAGCGTCAGCGACAGCACGATAAATTCAGGCGTTCCCACCATCGCGCAAGCTGCCCCGATGATGAACCCGCTCGCGCCGATCCCGTAAATCCAGCGCCGTGGGACATATCGGTTCAGAAAGGGCACCATCAGTCCGCTGATAAGCGACAGGATGCCGATGACGAAATAGACCGAACTGATAACCGCCGCATCGCCCAGCGCATTATACATCGCCACCGGAAAGACCGAGATCAGAATGCCCCGCGTGATCGCCTCAAAACCCGCAAGGGCCGCGAAACCCCGCACGGAGGGCGCCGGGGCATGGCGCAACCACTCGGGTATTCGGCGTTCGAACATGGCTGGAATCCTGCACGTCTTGCCAGACAGCTTGCCTGTTTTCGATGCAGTTGCTCAGCCCGGCGCGACAAAATGCAGAAAGGAAAGCGACATCCGGCGTACCGGTTCATTCGCCGTCAGCCATGATCCTTCAGCAATCGCTGCTTTTGCCGCGACCAGTCGCGCTTGGCTTCCGTCTCGCGCTTGTCATGGGTCTTCTTGCCCTTGGCGATACCGATCTTCAGCTTCGCCATGCCGCGATGGTTGAAATACATCACCAGCGGCACCAGCGTCATGCCCTTGCGCTGCGTGGCGTTCCACAAATCCGCCAGCTGCTTGCGCGACACCAGCAACTTGCGCCGCCGCCGCTCCTCGTGACCAAAGGTCTTGGCCTGCGCGTAAGGCGCGATATAGCTGTTGACCAGCCACAATTCGCCATCCTCCACCGCCGCATAGCTTTCGGCGATGTTCGCACCGCCACCGCGCAGGGATTTGACCTCCGACCCTTCAAGGATGATGCCGCACTCGATGTCATCCTCGATCGCGTAATCAAACCGCGCCCGGCGGTTTTCGGCGATTACCTTGTAATTCGGATCGGATTTGGATGCGGTTTTGACCTGTGCCATGCAATGGGATGTAGAGTGCGCCGTTCACATGCGCAAGCAGCCCCCCTCGTGCAACGCCCTGTACCGTGGACAATGCGCCGTTTGGAAAAGGCATTGTCCACAACTTTATGGCGAATTCACCATATTTTCGCCGCATTCGAATGGCAAAAATGTGGCATCATACCGACGAATCTGGGGGTACGTCATGAAGCTGCGCATTGCCTTTTGGGGCATGGCCCTTTGCCTTTTCAGCACCGCTTTGACTGCGAACGAACCCATGCGCGTACTGGTGATGGGTGACAGCTTCATGACCACGAATGCCGCGGCCGGGCAGGCGGTCCCCCACCAGCTTGAACGGGGTCTGGGCGTCAAGATACGTAGCCAGGCGATCATGGGTGCCCGCTTTGGCTACAACCTGCCGATCACCGGCGCGCTTGGCATGAACATCGCAAAACAATACCGCGCAGGCGATTGGGACTGGGTGGTGATGAACGGCGGCGGAAACGATCTGTGGATGGGCTGCGGCTGTACCCGTTGCAAGCGGCGGCTCAACCGCCTGATTTCTCCCGACGGGCGCAAGGGGTCCATCCCCGCGACAGTCGCCCGCGCCCGCGCCAGCGGTGCACGGGTAATCTACGTCGGCTACCTGCGCAGCCCCGGACTCGGCTCTCCCATCGAACACTGCAAGAAAGTCGGCGACGCGCTGGAGGCCCGCATCGCGGTCATGGCCAAACAGGATCCCGGCGTCAGCTTTGTCTCCCTCGCAGACATGGTGCCCCACGGCGATGCGAGCTTTCACGCGCTCGACATGATCCATCCTTCGCCCAAAGGGAGCGCCGCGGCCGCGAAACGGGTGGTGGCAGCGATCAGGGGCGCGCAGTAGGAAACAGCGCAGGAGTGTCGGCTGGCACCTCCAGCTGCCTCAGTCCCCCAACTTCGCGTGCACCTCATCCAGATCAATATCGCCCACCGGCATCTTGTTGCCCGGATTGTCGAAATCGTATTTGAACAGCTCGAAGTCGCGCTTGTAAATCTCCCGCACCAGATGCATCGACAGATCGTCGAAGTAATCCTCCACCGGGTGCGCGCGTTTGGGGCCGTGGCCCTCGCTCTCGTTGAAACGGGGAATATCCGCCAGCTTTACCGCGTGCGGCGTCTCGATCGCATCGAGGACATCCTGCATCCCCTCGTTGAAACTCTCCGTCCAGACGATCTTGTCATAGGTCCCGCCATTGACGATGAAGGTGCTCACATGCCCTGACATCGCGGACCAGTGAATGTCCGGGTCCATCGGCCGCCGCCAGCGGATGGTATCGCGCGTGAACAACAGGAACCGGCGGAAACTGGCGATCTGGTCAAACTCCTGCTTGCCGTCCTCGCCCCCCACGTCAATCCCGTACTTCTGGATAAGCAGGGGCACCAGCTTGCCCCGGTAGCGTTTTCCGTTGCGCTGAATGCCGCAGATCTTGTCGAAGAACGACGACAGTATGCGCGTGTAGGGGTTGCGCACGCAGGTAAAGGCATAGGACCCATGGCTTTGCACGTTCTTGGTGATCGGCACCTGTGACGCATCCAGCGCCCATTTGTGCATGCCCGATTGCGCATCATGGATGTCACCGTCGAAAAAGGTGCCATGATCGGAATAGAACATGATCTGTCCAATCGTAGAGCAGGCGCATTTCGGCACCACGCGGTACACCACGCTTTCACTCTCCGTCATCCAAGTCCCGGGAAACCCCATCTGTTTCTGCCCTTACCTATGGCCACGTCTGTGCCGACGCGATGCCTTTGGCACAAAAAAGCAAATAAATCCTGTTTATTCAATCTAACTTCATCATTATTGAGGTTAACAGACGAGCAAAAACAGACAGGCCAACCCTGCGATGGCAAAAATCGCCTACATATTGCTGTGCCACAAGGACCCAGGCGCCATCATTCGGCAGGCCCGGCGGCTGACGGCCGTGGGTGATTACATGTCGATTCATTTCGACGCCTCCGCCAGCCCCGCCGACTTCGCAGAGATTAAGGAAGCGTTAAGCGGTAACCCACGGGTAACCTTCGCGCGCAAACGTATCAACTGCGGATGGGGGGAATGGTCACTGGTACAGGCCACACTCTATGCCGTACAATCCGCGGTCGAAGCATTCCCGCGCGCAACCCATTTCTACATGCTGTCGGGTGACTGCATGGCCATCAAATCCGCCGAATACACCCACAAGTTCCTCGATGACCATGACTTCGACTTCATCGAAAGCCACGACTACTTCGAAAGCGACTGGATCAAGACCGGCTGGAAGGAAGAACGCCTGATCTACCGCCATTGGTTCAACGAACGCACCCAGAAGAAGCGTTTCTACGCCATGTTCGAAGCGCAGAAACGCCTCGGTCTCAAGCGCGAAATCCCCGCCGATCTGCAGATCATGATTGGCAGCCAATGGTGGTGCCTGCGCCGCCGCACGATCGAATGGCTGCTGGATTTCGTCAAGGAACGCCGGGACGTGATGCGCTTTTTCCGCACCACGTGGATCCCCGATGAAACCTTCTTTCAGACCCTCGTCCGCCATCTGGTGCCGGAGGAGGAAATCCAAAGCCGAACGCTCACCTTCCTGATGTTCACCGACTACGGCATGCCGGTGACCTTCTACAACGACCACTACGAACTCCTGCTCAGTCAGGACTATCTCTTTGCCCGCAAGATCAGCGCAGAGGCACAGGACCTCAAACGCCGCCTCGGCCTTCTGTATGCCGCCCAAGGCGTGCAATTCCAGATCAGCAACGAAGGGCGCAGCCTGTTCAAGTTCCTCTCCGGCAGGGGCCGCATCGGGCGGCGATTTGCTACCCGGTTCTGGGAAACGGAATCCACCCTGGGCCGCGAGCGAGAACTGCTGATCGTGGTCTGCAAGAAATGGCACGTGGCCAAACGGGTGCTGGAGCGCATTCGCCAGACCACCAACGTTCCCGCCATCGAATACCTCTTCAACGAGGAAGACACGCCACTGCCCGATCTGGGCGGCATCCAGAAAACCCTTGGCAAGCGGACCCGCCACCGCCGCGCCCTGATGCGGATGCTGTTCGACTATTTCGAAACCGACCGCCTGATCGTCTGCATTGACCCCGCCAACCTTGATCTGCTGAACGACTTCGCTTCCGACCGCTCCGTCACCCGGATCCTTGAAATCGAATGCCAGTTCACGGATGAATACCTGATCGGTCACGCGATGCGCGTGGGCCTTGCGGGCGATCAGACCTCGCAGGACACGCTGACCCGGCTCCTGCCCACCATCCGCAACGACATGGTCTATGAAGCCGACCGCATCCGCGACGCGCAATTCGAAAACCACAGCCGCATCCGCGAAATCGCCGAACCGGATGACAACGCCGACGCGCTCTCCGACTTTCTGAGGATATCAGCAGACAAGGCGCAGGAAATCGCGCAGACGGACTACCTCTTCGCGGATTGACCGTACGCCCGGTCCCCCTCTTTTTGGCCTTAAATCCCGCAGGAAGTTTGAAGGACAGCGTCCTTCATCAAAAGAATGGAATCGCGTGCAGGCAAAGCCTGCTCCATCCAGTCACAGCGTGCGCGCCCTCAGGTCTTCTTGCGCCACGTCCCCAGCCAGCGCCGCACGGCACCGCCCTTCTCTGCCAGATCATCCTCGATCGCTTCCAGCGTGGGATCGATCCGCCGCATCCGGAACCGGCGCCAGCGCACCCAGATCGCCCAGACCAGCGCCGCAAAAAGCGTCAGCACAATGATGTTCACCCATGGAATGCCCTTGGGCGCATCCGACCCTTCAACCGGGCGCAGTGAAATCGCATTCGGGAAGATCGACAGGTAAAAATTCCGCCAGCCGTAATGCGTGACCACGTACCACTCCGGCGCCGCCTTGGTCGAAACCGCATCTGCCGCTTCGGTATACAGGTTCGCCGTATCCAGCTTGAAGTAGGGCGGCCAGCCCCAACCGGTATCCTCGTTGCGATAGACCACTACACCGCCATCGGGCCGCACTGCCTGAATGAATTGCACATCGCGATTGATCAGGCTGGCCACCTGATCGTCCGGCGCGGACCAGAACATCCGCGTCCAGCCTTCCAGATCCTGCCGTTCCTCATAGGTGTTCACGATCCGCACGATGTCGCGCTGCGGCAGCGTATAGTGAAAGAACCCCGCAACCAGCACCCAGAAGGTGATCCAGAACGTCCATTTGATGACCCTAAACATCGCGAAACCCCTTCAGCTATGATTGGTCAGATAGATGATCAGCACCACCAGCACCATAGGCACCACATAGACACCCCAGATCAGCTTTTTCCGGATCGACCCGTCATACCGCTCCAGCCCGCGCTGCACAAAGGTCTGCTTGTCGACCTTCTGCGGCCCCTGATGCCATTTCTCTTCCAGCTTCCCGCGCCGCACCGACCGTGAATAGAACGACAGGCACACATAGACGACGGTCATAACGACGAAGCCCATGATCAACAAACGCACCAGTGCAATCATCTGCCTCTCCCCTTCACCGCGCCCCACGGACCGACGCGCGCGATCATCTCCGGCGCTGCATTGCGTCGCACCTCCGGCTCCGCCATTTCAGGTTCATGCCCAAAGAGCGCCTTGCGCGCGCCTGCCTTATCTACTTGATATTCCGCCTCAAGGAAATCAACCACATAGGCCTTCTTTGCCTCCGGCCAGCCCGCGTAGGTGCGGAAGAACAATTCCTTGTGACAGATGAACAACTGCCGCACGTCCTTGGGCGCAAGTTCCGCCAGCAGCATGTTCACAAGCGCTGCATCGGGGGTATCCGCAGCGCGAAGCGTATAGAAATACGCCGGATGATCCGAGGTGATGCGCGGCCAGGCCCCGCCACTCTCCGCCCAGTTTACAAGGGACGCCAGCGCATGAAACGCGGGCGGCAGTTGATCCCAATAGATCCGCGCCAGCCTGCGCATGTCCGCCCGGCTCGCCCCGCTCAACCCTTGATGGCTCCCCGCCACCGCATCGACCAGAATGAAATCCATCTTCTGCCGCAGGATGGCGGCGGCATCCACGCCCCGCGCCTCCACAATGGTCTCTGTCAGCCCGTTTAACTCGAAAAACTGTGCAATCTGATTGGGCTGGCTCGCATCAAACGCAAACGGCAGCGGCAATTCCCCCAGCCCCTTCGCCCCCGATGGCGCAATCACCGCCGGGTGCGCCACGTCCTGAAACAAGTACAGCCCGCCAAAATGCGCCGTCCAGAAATTGCGCTGATCAAACGACATTTCCTTCAGCCGCACCGGATTGCGCAGCACATCCCCCGTCTTGCCCGCCAGCCCGATCATATCCGCAATCAACACATCATCGAACCAGCCGTCCGGCTCGGTCCGAAACCGCTCCACCATCTCGCCCAGCCGCGCCGCATTGGCCACGGTGCCCGCAGTCGTATCCGCCTCAATCGTGATCCGCCGAATGTCAAAAAGCCGCGCGGGCGTGGAGACATCAAAGACCGAATTCACCAACTCCCCCGCCACCGCGTCTCGTGCGGTCAGGGCAAACAACTGCGCCTCATTCTCCGCAAAGAAGCGTTTGAGAATATCCCGCGAGGTCGAGAATTTGGTGTTGAGCAGAGGCGCGCTGCGCTGCTCCATGCTCAGCAGAATGAATTGGCGGTTCACCCCTTGGTGGTTGAGATAGAGGTCGTCTTGCAGCTCATCGCCGACTTCGGGGGAACAGCCGGAGATATCGACGTGGAAGTCGGTCAGTTCCGTGCGTTTGCCCGTGAGATGATGCAGCGCACGGTTATAGCGGTCCACAAGCGCGGGGCTGTCGATGTGGACGAGGTTGCCGAACATGAGGCCGGAGCGGATAAGGCGGTTCATTTTTGGTTTGCCCTATGCATACTGAGAACCATGGTCAATTTCCAATTCCATACCGTTCCACTTCCCATTACGGATGTTATGAAAACGGTACTTAGGCGACTGGTAAAGCTTCTTTACCCCGCTAAAACTGTCGTGCCCAATAAGCTGAACTTGCACGTAAGCGTCGGGAAACCTCATGAATATATCTTCGAGACGTACTCCCAACTCTGGGCGACCGATAGTGATTTTTGATCTGATGATGGAACCCGAGCCTTCCTTCAACTCCATTACATCAGGCAAAATTAGTCTCATTGCTCTCTTGTTGGTGCTTAAGACCAAGGAGTTCGAAAAACTCATTGGCAATACGTAATAGCTCCAGAATTCGGGCAAATTTTCGTTAATGCCTTGAACGGCAATCCTGCCAACAGCAGTTGTGTCAATTAAGTCAAAGTAACCAATCTTCTGAACTTTTATAGAGTAATGTGGTCTCTTCAGTTCTTTGGAGTAAATATGCCTGATGTTCTCAGAAAACCGGACTTTTGGACTCATGATCCAATGGAGAAACACTAAAGTGAGTAAGGTCGCGGGTACTCCAAGGCCAATCGCAATGGCATACTCAAAGACTCTCTCCCAGAATTCACTCACCCCTCACCCCCCGACAAATACCGCTTCTTAGCCGCAGCCATCCGCTCCATATCTCGCACAGCATTCGCAATCGCCACCTCATCCGACTTATCCGCATACCGGAACTCTGAATCCGCGTACCGATTGATCTCCTGCACCACCATCTCCACCGTGATCTCCTGCCGCATCCCCTCGATCATCGCCTTCTTCTCATCGTACCCTTTGAACAGAAACAGATCAGGCTCCGACATCCACTCATCCGGCAATTCAAAATCCATCGCCCGGACCTTCACCGCATCCGTGATGTTCTTGATCGCCCGCCCCGTGAACCGCGGGTCCGCCTCCTGAATGCCCTTCAGATACGTCCCCAGCTTGTTGATCGTATCCAACTCGCCAATCTCAGCACGCACCGCCTCGTACACCTTCAACAACCCCGCCTCATGTGGCTTGGAATGCCCCTCAAACGACGCCGCAACCGCCTTCTTGATCGCCTGCGCCTCAAACACGTTATGCTCGCCCAGCGGAATGTCATGGTTCTTGCCCATCAGCAGGAACAAGATGTCCACGTAATCCTCCCGCGTCTGCGGCCCATCAACGAGGAACCGTGCTCCAGCCCGCTGCCGCAACGCGTCGTCCACATTCTCCGGATAGTTCGAGAACATCCCAAATGTGCAATTGCCGCGCACGACGGTATTCGCCCCAGCAAAGCTCTCCATCAACACCGCCGTAATCTCCAACTGCCCCGCCGAAGATTGCCGATCCCCCCGCTTGCCCGCCAGCTGATCAATATCGTCAATCGTCCCAAACCCGATGACGCTGGGATCAATGATGTTATTGATAAACGCCTTCGCGTTCTGCCCCGATTTGCCCTGATAACTATCGATGTTATCCGTCGAAAGGTTCTGATACCGAAACGGATAGCCCGCGTTGCCGCAATACTCCGAAATCAGCCCCGCCATCATCTGAATGAGCGTCGTCTTCCCCGTCCCCGGCGCGCCGTCGCCCATGAAGGTGAAGATAAACCCGCCCAGTTCCGCAAACGGGTTCAACCGGCGGTCGAAGTCATAAGCCATCAACATCTTGCTGAGCTTCATCGCCTGATACTTGGCAATATGGTTGCCCACGACCTCGTTGGGCTTCTTGAACGTCATGGTCAGCGTGGTCGACTTGGCTTTCGACGCAGGCGAGAACCCCGACACCGTGAAATCATCCGCCTCCACCCGCCAGGATGCCGCCGCAAACCCCTCCAACCGCGGCGCTGTCTGCGCGCGCAAAGCGACCTTCTCCATCAACACTTCCGCAAACGCCGCCACGGTCCCCACCAGCCGCTCATCGTCGGAGCCATGCGCCGCGATATCCTGATCCAACTCCCACAGCGCCCCATGCAGCGCGGTCTGACCATTGTCGGTCAGCACCTCATCCACATCACCAACCTCAACGGAAACTTCCGGCAAATGCGACGACAACAAATACGCCGTCGCATTCCCGAACACGAAAAGCGTCACCAACGCCTCCGCCGCCAACAATTCCGAAAACTCCGACTTTCGCGCCGCAGGCAACGACCCCTCCAGATTGGCCCGCTTCAAATCACCAAGCCCCGACTGCTCCGCCACATTCTCCGCCACCGCCAACGCAATCGCAATCGCCCGGCGCAACACGTTCATCACCACCGCTTGCTGCGGGGACACCAGCGCATCGCCGCCATCCGAACCCTCAATCCGTGCCAGCAACTGCACCGCGCCCGCAGGCACCCGCCGCTGGGTCACCAACCCCGGCGTCGTGGACCGAAACCGCCGCCGGGTGCCAATACCACTCGACTTCTCCTGCCCCGGCTCCGCCACCGCGTTCCCGATCCGCGGCGCGTGATCAAACCCCGTCAGCAAGGCCAAAGCGACAGCCATATGCCCCGCAATATCCTCTTCCCGCAATTCCATCGCATCCGACGTCTGGCTCATCCCTCAATCCTTTTCATCTCGAACAACGCTCAGTCTAAACCGGCGCGCGCCCCTGCCCTTCCAAATGGTTCTAAAAACCCCCTCGGAGAGCTTAAATCTAGTATTGCAACACCCGCCCCTTGGGAGAGACCACGAATTTCCGCACCGACCCGAACCCAGGCGGGTTCTTCTCTTCCAACACCTGATAGGGCCGCTGCGGCAGGATGATGCTCCGCTCTACCCGCGTCGCGCCCAGATCCGCACCCTTGGCCCCAAACGGATCCAGCGCGAACACCTCTCGCTCCACTTTTGAAAACCACCCCGACTTTTCCTCGATCACCCGGTCGCTGACCAACTCCTCCTCGGTCCAGACCAGCGCCCAATCCTGCCCCTCGCGCGCGCGCGCTTCCGCGAGAACCTCGCGCAGCGGTCCCGCCTGCTGCGTGAACGCGTGGCTATACATCGGCCCAAGGTGAAACCGCCGCAGCCGCTTGGGATGCAGATCATCGAAATCCTCGTCAAACCCCTTGGCGATGGTCAGCAACTTCAACCCGCCCAGCGCCTGCGCGCTCAGATGCGCTTGCACCTCCGGCCAGCGCCGTGTGTCCTTGGGCAGGCCCGTGTCACCAGAATCTTCCACCTCCATCATGTAGATGACCGGCAGGTTCACCTGGCTGTCATAGCTCGCCCAATGCAGTCTGAACGTCCGCCGCCCATCCGAATGGGTGACCATCCACTCCGCCTCCGGATCGTTCTGCACCCAGAACAGATCCCCCTTCGCCAGTTCTTCGTAATAGAGCCGCTGTGACAGGGCGAATTGCAGCTTCGTCGGCACCTTGCGGTCGCTCAGAATGGTATGCACCATCTGATCCTTCAGCGCCTCATCACTCGGCATATCCTCCAGATGCCGCGCTGCCTGCTGCGCATCATTGGCCATCGTCATGATCTCTTCGGCCACGGGAAAGCCACTGTCCCGCGCGTCCATGGTAAGCGAACCGAAGAACCGACCTGTCTCCCGCCCCACCAACAGGTACTTCAGGCTCAGCGCGCGAAACGTAAACGTCAGCCGCGTGGCATAGCGCGTGAGGATCACCACCTCATCCCGCGTCAGCTGCCCTTCGGCCTCCATCACACCCGCCACCCGCAGCATATGCTGCATGATGCCCTCAAATTTGCGGAAGTACCTGCGCGACGCGAATGTATCGGACAGGCCAATGTGGTCCTTGTTGGGGGTGTGGTCTGTCACAGACTCAGTATCCACCACTGCCGTCACCCCCTTTGCCCAAACCGGACCTGTCACCATCACCGCTCCATCCACCCAGCGATACAAGGCCGACAACAACCAGCAAAAAACCTAAGCCGATCAGCCAAATCGAGAGATCAAAAAGAAGCGAAGTCGAAAGTACAACAATGCCTACAGTCAATACAGAATAGCGTTTCAGCCTCACCCCGTAGGATGCGTGCTCGCGTCCGTCTTCACGCCCCATACTGATTGCTGTCATGCTTCTCGATGATCTTCTGGAACCGCCGGGCAAAGCGTTCGTCCGCTTTCGCCTTGGCCTCCAGCACCTCCCGCGCGAAAACCATATGATCCTCGTGCTTTTCCATCATCTCCGCCATCCGCGCGTTCGTTGCTGCACCGATGCCTGCCATGGCAGACTGCGCTTCCTGATCCGTCTGCACGCCAATCTCGTTGATCCGGTGGGCCACATCCTGCTGCTGTGCGGTCTTCAGCGATTTGGTCAGCGCATCATACAGAACAACCCGCTGCTTCGTGTCCGTCTGGAGCTTGTTGATCAACACCATCTGCGTCGCCGCCTGGTTTTGCAGTGAATCGATCCAGGTCTTGCCCTTCTCGATATACCGCTCCAGCGTCTGGCTTTTCGCCAACTTCACCTGTTCCTCCTGCACCATCGCATTATAGCGGGTGTTGGCATCGGCCAACTGCGTCTCCAGCTTGGTGCGCTTGGCGGCATCCGTCTCTGACGCAATGGCGTTTTCAAGTTTGATGATCTCCGGGTCCATCCCCTGGATATCCGTGCGCAGAGCCTCCAATTCACCCACGGTAAATTCCCGCTCGTCCAGCGTCTCGGTCAGGTTCGCCTCCACCTTGACCTTCTGCTCTTCCAGCATTGCCAATTGACCTTCCAGCAACTGCACGATGGTGTCTGACTTGGAAATCAGGTCCTGCAACTTGTCATCGATGGACGCCGTGCGCACGCGTTCCTGCCGCATGCTGTCCGCCTTGGCGGAGGAAAAGATGCCGACAAAGCTTTCCCAGCCCGTCTTGTTGCGCATCTCGTCGAAATCGCGGCTGAACCCGGCAGTTACATCGTCCAGCCCCATGATCAGCTCGGCAATGTTGGCGTTCATGACCTCCGTATGGGCATGCACATCCTCAAGCGAGGCGTTCTCGATGTCGATCATTGCGTCGTCGCCGGTCTTCATCTTGGCGCGCGCGGTCTCGATACGGGCGGTCAGTTCCGCGATCTTGCCTTGGGCCTGTGCCACCTGCTCCTGGGATTCCCGCACTTGTGCATCCAAATTCGCCATTTCATGTCCCTGTTTTATGATCAGTTATTCTCAATATAGGGAATGTTACGCCTTTTTACATCCCCACTTCCTCCAAGTGTGACAAAACCCCGGTGCATTGAAAAGGGTCAGGTACGCGGGGGAGGCGGGGCCGGATCGACCCCCGCCCGCCGCGCGGTCAGCGCCAGACCGGTCCAGATCATGGCCCCCGCCGCCACATACCAGCCCAGTATCGCGCGGATATCCGCGTAAGGCATCTCCGCGACGTTCGACGCGGCCCCCGCCGCGACAAACAAAGACACCGCGAAGGCCAGCTTGCCCGCAAGGTTCTGCATCGACACATAGGTCGCCCGTACCTCGTCTCGCAGCAGCGGTTGGATGCGCCCCATCTTGAAAGGATGCGACAGCGCATCAGGCACGATCCGCAGGAAAAGTACCGCAATCGCGATCCAGCTTTGCGTCAGGGTCAGCACGGCAATCAGCCCGATCTGCATCCCGAAGGCCAGCAGCAAGATCCCGGTCAGCCCCAACCGCCCCCGCAGCCGAATGGCATAGAGAGACGCAAAGAAGGACATCCACATCATCACGGCAGAGACGGCCCCGCTCACCAGTGGGGTTTCATCGCCAAGCCCCACATCCGCCAAGGCAGACGCGATAAACGGCTGACCAAAGACAAACGGCAGATGGCTGAACCCGTACATCACCATCGCCAGAACAAATATCCAGCGCAGCACCGGCTGTGCCATAGCTGCGCGCAGGGCCCCGATCTGGCCGATGGTCGGGCCGACGGTTTGCTCCCGGGGGGGCTCCGTCAGGCGCATCGCAAGCGCAAGCGCCACCAGCATCGCAACCGCCGCCGCCCAGAATGTCGCGGGAAACGACCAGAGCGCCATGGCGCCTCCCGCCACCGCCGATACGGCAAACCCCCACAATGAAAACTGCAAGGCACGGGTTTCCTGCGTCTCGACCTCGTCCTCGCGGCCCGACGCGGCAAGGGATTCGTAAAGGGTCGCACTGTCGGTGCCTGACGCAAATGCGGCGCCTGCGCCGATCAGGACCTGTCCCGCCGCAAAGACCAGAAATCCATCGCCCATCGCCAGCAGAACCGACCCCACCGCACCGCTAAGCGCGCCTGCGATCAGCGTCCGCTTGCGCCCCATCCGGTCAGACAGAACGCCCAGCGGCACTTCAAGCAGCGTGACCGAGATGTCGTAGACCGCGTAAAGCGCGATGGCCGCAGCGGGTGACACCTCTTGCTGGAAATACAGGAACCAGACCGCCTGCCAGAACAGCAGCGATTGTGCGAACTTGAACCACGGATAAAGGCGCAGGTTCTCCGCCATGCTTGCCGATGCTGTGTTCACGCGCCGATCAATGCCTTGATCATGTCACTTTCCGGATCGGCGAATGCGTCGATCACATCGAAATGATGCTTGCCTTCGGCCACCACACGACGCGCGCCCCAAGCACGCGACAGAGCTTCGGCCTGTTCCAGAAATGCTGGTCTTTCCTCTGCCCCGACCCAGACGGTCACGTTGACCCCGTGCGGCGGCGTCATGTTGACCGGGCTTTCCGCCTGCGCGGCTTTGACGTCCAATCCGAACACCTCGTTCATCGAGGTCTCCAAAAGCGGCTCGAGATCCGCGACCGGAGAGATGGGCACCACCGCTTCGATCCGGTCGCGCACTTCGACGGGAAGGATCAGCGGGTCCATCATCCGGGCCACCAGATGTCCGCCTGCGGAATGGCCCGCCAGCGCGATGGGACCGTGCGTACGGTCCGCGACCTTTGTCACGGCGGCGGCAATCTGGCGGGTGATATCGCTGATGCGCACATCGGGACACAGATCATAGCTGGGCATCGCCACGGCCCATCCGCGCGCCATGGGACCCGCCGCCAGATGCGACCAGTAACTGCTGTCAAAGGCTTTCCAGTACCCGCCGTGCACGAATACCGCCGTGCCGCGCGGCACCCCTTCGGGCATGAACATGTCTAGCGATTGACGCGAAGATGGGCCATAGGAAACGCCGACCTGCGCCCGCGCGCCAAGGCTGTCGCGAAAGGCAACGGCCGCTTTTTCCCAGCGCAGCGGGAACTGATCCGCCCCGGCGATGTATTCACCGTTCTTGTAGGCCTCATCAAGCTTCATCGATCGTCTCCCTGATATGCCTCCGCATCGCAAAGGGTACAAAGCGGAACTGGACAATCATAGCCAATGTTGCTTTGGGTGCCACAAACAAAAGCGGAGACATCTGATGACCAGCAAGACGACCGATCTGAAATCCATGCTCAAGGACCCCAGCCTGCTGGAAACCCGCGCCTATATCGGCGGCAAGTGGGTGGACGGCGATGACGGGACGTTTGATGTCACCAACCCCGCACGTGGCGATGTGGTGGCCAAGGTGGCAAACCTGAGCCGCGCGCAGGTGGCGGGGGCCATCGCGCAGGCGGAAGCGGCGCAAAAGGAATGGGCCAGCTGGACCGGTAAGGAACGCGCGGGCGTTCTGCGCAAGTGGTTCGATCTGATGATGGAAAATCAGGATGATCTGGGCGCGATCCTGACCGCTGAACAAGGCAAGCCACTGGCCGAAGCCAAGGGCGAAATTGGCTATGGCGCGTCCTTCATCGAATTCTTCGGGGAAGAGGCCAAGCGCATCTACGGCGAGACAATTCCTGGCCACCAGCGTGACAAGCGCATCACCGTGATCAAACAACCTATCGGTGTCGCGGCGTCGATCACGCCTTGGAACTTCCCCAACGCGATGATCACACGCAAGGCTGCACCTGCGTTGGCAGCCGGTTGTTCCTTCGTTGCGCGTCCCGCCACCGAAACGCCCCTTTCCGCCATCGTCATGGGCGTGCTGGCCGAACGGGCGGGCATTCCGGCGGGCGTGTTCAACGTGGTGCCGACAAAATCCTCCTCCGAGGCGGGCAAGGAATTCTGTGAAAACCCCGCAGTGCGCAAGATCACGTTCACCGGCTCCACCGAAGTCGGGCGCATCCTGCTGAAACAGGCGGCCGATCAGGTGATGAAATGCTCCATGGAACTGGGCGGCAACGCACCCTTCATCGTGTTTGACGATGCCGATCTGGACGCCGCCGTCGAAGGCGCGATCCTGTGCAAATTCCGCAACAACGGCCAGACCTGCGTCTGCGCCAATCGCATCTACGTGCAGGCGGGCGTCTATGACACCTTCGCGCAGAAACTGAAGGCCCGTGTGGAGCAGATGAAGATCGGCGACGGGTTCGAGGAAGGTGTGGACCTTGGCCCGCTGATCAACCCGGCGGCGGGCGAAAAGGTCAAAGAGCACATCGACGACGCCACTTCAAAAGGTGCCACCGTCATCCTTGGCGGCAATGGTGCTATGGACGGCAACTTCCTGCCCCCCACCATCATGACAGGCGTGACCCAGGACATGCAGGTCGCGACAGACGAAACCTTCGGCCCGTTCGCGCCGCTTTTCAAGTTCGACAGCGAAGACGACGTGATCGCCATGGCCAACGACACCATCTTCGGCCTTGCATCCTACTTCTACGCCAAGGATCTTTCCCGGGTGTACAAGGTCGCTGAAGCGCTGGAATACGGCATCGTCGGCGTGAACACCGGAATCATCTCGACCGAGGTCGCGCCCTTCGGCGGGGTCAAGCAATCCGGCCTTGGCCGCGAAGGCAGCCACCACGGGATCGAGGATTATCTGGAAATGAAATACATCTGCATGTCGGTCTGATCCGACCTGCCTGACAACAAGGGGCCGCTCTTGCAGCGGCCCTTTTTATTGCGCTGCCAGTACCCTGGCCTTGAGGGCATCAAAATCCGCAAGCGGCATCCGCGCAAAGGTCACGTCAATCGGCAACTCCTTGTCTTCCTGATGCTGGTTCAGCGTAAAAACGGCACCTTCGTGCGACCAGATCCAGCTTAGTGCAACCAACCCCGTGTCCATCAGAACATCCGCGTCTTCTGCACGATAAAGCTGCTCCAGCCCCACACCGAATGCGTCGGCCAGCCCACTGCCGGGCGCACCGACGGCCTGCGCAATGGCGGCCTTGTACTGCTCGAACAACACGGCGACCTGCGCCTCGCGTTCTTCGTAATCCAGCGCCGCATAGGGATCGTCATAGAACATATGCGATGTCGCCAGCCCGACTTCCGGTGCGGCATATGCCGCTGCGGCATCCGCCCAATCGGCTTCCTCCTCCAGCATGGCTTCAAGGCCTTTGAGCATCGTCGCGAGCTCAGCCTCGGGCAGGCCCATCGCCCGCATCTTCGCCTCTGCCGCCGCAGCCATGTCTTCAAGCCGTTTGCCGGAAACACCTTCCGCCGCGATGCGCGCGAAAGTCGCCTCGTCCGCAGAGATGAGCCGGGCAAAGAGCGTTCCCAGATCATCTGTCACCGCCCATTGCCAAATCGAAATTGCACCCATCGCCCGTGCCCCTTTGAAAAAAATCCGCATCAACCACCAAGGATTGACCATCCAGCCCCGTCATACTTCAGTAATGCTAATGGAAACCAGCGATACCAGCTTGGCGCAGGCCGCCGCAAACGGTGACAGGGCCGCCTTCGCCACCCTGCTGGAGCGGCAGTACGATCGGCTGTTCGGCCTTTGCTTTCGTCTGACAGGGTCGCAGGCCGAAGCCGAAGACCTGACGCAGGACATCTGCGCGGCCCTGCCTGTCAAATTGCGCGGATTTCGCGGTGATGCGGCTTTTACGACATGGCTTTACCGGATCACCGTGAACGCCGCGCATGACCGCCGCCGTAAACAGGCAACACAGGCCAAAGCCGCCGACGGCTGGGGAGATTGGGAGGTCAACCGACGCGCCGGGGACGCGGAAACGGCTGAAGCGGTCGACTGGTTGACACAGGCCATGCGGGCCTTGCCCCCCGATCTGCGCGATACGCTGGCGGTGGTTCTGGACGATATGACCCATGCGGAGGCCGGCACCGTCCTGAATGTCTCCGAAGGGACGATCAGCTGGCGAATCTCGGAGGCCAAGAAAAAGCTGTCTCAGATGCGCAAGGAGGAAGAGCAATGAGCGACGACCTCAAAGATTTCAGGGATCTGATGGATGCGGCAACCCCGCGTCCCGACCCTGCGCGGCGCGCGGAAAACATCGCGCTGGCGCAAGAAAACTACGATGCGCTCCAAGGATCGCAGAATGGCGCGCGTCCTACTTCTGATCGCCCGAAAAGGGGCGTCTTTTCAGGAGTAGCTCACATGTTTTCCAACTTTATTTCTTCCCGCGCCGGGCTTACGGCTTCAACCGCACTGGTCGCTGTCGGCCTTGTAATGATCACTCCGCTGGGCGACGCACTGCGCCTGCCCGGCGGGCTGGACACCCGCACGCAAGCCGCACCAGAGGTCAGCCCGGCCGTCTTGCCCGCACCCGCACCCGAAGAAGCAGTCATCGTGGAAGACCCGGAAATCTCACTGCAAGTGGATTCTGCCGCTGAACCCATGGCCCCGATGGCAGTCACCCGCAGCCGCAAGGCGGTTTCCGGTCTTGTGCTGGATCACGAAGCGCCCATCGCCCTGCCGGAAACCAACACCGAAACCTTCGCCAACGCCCCGGCAAACCCGGTGCAGATCACGGCGGAATCCCCCGTCTCCACCTTCTCCATCGACGTCGACACGGCATCTTATTCGGTCATCCGTCGGTCACTGACGGGCGGAATGATGCCCCCGCAAGACGCCGTTCGGATCGAGGAAATGGTGAACTACTTCACCTATGATTATCCTGCACCGGAGGCTGGCACAGCCTTTGAGCCAACACTTTCCTTGACGCAGACGCCGTGGAACCCGGACACGCAGCTGCTGCAAATCGCGTTGCAGGGCGACATGCCCGCCGTCGACAACCGCCCGCCGCTGAACCTTGTCTTCCTGATCGACACGTCAGGCTCGATGAACAGCCCCGATAAACTGCCACTGCTCAAACAAAGCTTCCGCCTGATGCTGTCGCAACTGCGGCCTGAGGATGAAGTCGCTATCGTCACCTACGCCGGTAGCGCGGGTGAAGTGCTTGCTCCGACCGCCGCATCAGAGCGCAGCACGATCCTTGCAGCGCTTGATTTGCTGGATGCAGGTGGTTCCACCGCCGGGCAAGCCGGTTTGCAGCAAGCCTATGCCACCGCCAGTGCCATGACTGAGGAGGGCGAGGTCAGCCGGGTGATCCTTGCCACGGACGGTGATTTCAATGTCGGGCTGTCGGACCCCGAGGCGCTGAAAACCTACATCGCGGACAAGCGCGAAACAGGTACCTACCTCAGCGTGCTGGGGTTCGGCCGCGGCAATCTTGACGATGCCACCATGCAGGCGCTGGCGCAGAACGGTAACGGGCAGGCCGCCTATATCGACACGCTGGCCGAGGCGCAGAAGGTGCTGGTCGACCAACTGACCGGCGCGCTTTTCCCCATCGCCAACGATGTGAAGATCCAGGTCGAATTCAACCCCGCCACCGTCTCCGAATACCGCCTGATCGGCTATGAAACCCGTGCCCTGCGGCGTGAGGATTTCAACAACGACCGGGTGGATGCGGGTGACATCGGCGCGGGCCACCAGGTGACAGCGTTGTATGAATTGACGCCTGCTGGCTCTCCGGCGGAACTGAACGATCCGCTGCGCTATGGCACCGCTGAAAACGCGGGCGGGCCAAGCGACGAACTGGCTTTCCTGCGGCTGCGCTACAAGACACCGGGCCAGACCGACAGCGCGCTGATCGAAACGCCGATCACGACCGCGCAAACCGCGCCCGCCACTTTCGCCGCCGCCATTGCGGGCTTCGGCCAACTGCTGCGCGGTGGGACCTACGTGGGTGACTGGACCTATGCCGACGCCATTGATCTGGCCAACGCAACCAAGGGCGCCGACCCCTACGGCAGCCGCGCCGAAGCGATCCGGCTGATGCGTCTGGCGCAAAGCCTGTCGGCGCAGTAAACATCAAGGCGGGCCAGCGCGGCCCGCTTTACCACCGCACCTTTGCCAGCCACGCCTTGACTGCGACGATGACCGGGCGGTCCGCTTCATCCGCATGGGACAGCAGCCAGATGTCACGCCTTGGCAGCGGCGAAAGGCACGCCTGTTCGACAAGCTGCAGCCGCGCGTCCGCCTTGCCCACCTTGACCGGCAGCAAGGTCCGTCCGACCCCCGATGCCACGGCTTCCAATGCCGTATCTGCATCTGTCACACGAATCGGCGCGATGGCGTCACCGGTCTTTCCCACCCGCGCCGCCATCCACCGCGCCTGCGGCAAACTGCCCAACGTGTCATCATACAGGATCCACGGCACCATCTGCGACGGCGCGGTAGCCGCCGAAGCAAAGACAGCGAACCCGATTTCAGCCAGCTTCGCCGCCCGCACCCTGAGCCCACCTGCCACGGGCCGCGAAAACCGCAATGCGAGATCAGCCTCGCGTTTGGTCAGATCCAGATTGCGGCTGTCCGGGACCAGTTCGACTGTGATGCCGGAATGTTGGTCGTGCAGCGATGACACCGCGGGAATCAAAATGCGGTTGATCACGATAGGCACCGCGCTGATCCGCACTGTCGCCACAAGTTCCGCATCTTGCCGCCCCAACGCATCCTCCAGAGCGCGGCTTTCCCGCTCCACTGCTTCGGCACGCGCCAGAACGAACTCCCCCGCCGTGGTCAGGATGTGGCGGCCTGCGTCACTGCGAATGAACAACGGTGCGTCCAGCGCATGCTCCAACACCGCCAAACGGCGCGATACGGTTGTATCGCTGACCCCAAGTCTCCGCGCGGCAGCCGCGAGCGTCTCCGCCCGGTGGAGCGCCAGAACATATTTTAGATCATTCCAGTTAACGCTCTGCATTTTTGCAGGTTAACGCTGCAAGATCATTGCATCAATCCACACTCACGCAGTGATAGCCTGATACCGTCCATCCCCAAGGAGGCCCGTATGAAGTTCATCATCCTGTTCAGGGACAACCCCGATGCCGATCCTGATGTTCGCAAAACCCACATGCCGTTGCACCTTGATTTTCTGGAACGTCACCGGGATACGATTGATGCCGCCGGGCCGCTTACTGCTGAGGATGGAACTGGTGCGGGGGGCCTATGGATCCTTGATGCGCCAGACGCCGCAGCCGTTGAGGTGTTGGTGAAGGAAGACCCGTTCTGGCCGACCGGCCTGCGGCAGTCGTACGATATTCTTGCTTGGAAACAGGTGTTTGCCGATGGCACCCGGCAGATTTGAACCAAGGCAAGGTGAAACGAAAAAGGCCCGGCGCACTGCACCGGGCCTTTCCTGTCAGAGATGCGGGCGCTTAGTTGACCGCAGACGCGTCCACGACATCTTTTTCAATCGACCGTGTGTCCGACGCGATCTGGATCTGGCGCGGCTTGAGGGCCTCGGGCACCTGCCGTTCCAGATCAATGTGCAGCATGCCGTCCGCGTGCGCCGCCCCGGTGACCTGCACATGATCGGCCAGATGGAAACGCCGCTCAAACGCGCGGGTGGCGATGCCGCGATGCAGGAAGGTCTTGCCTTCCTCTTCGTCCGCCTTGCGGGCTGAAACGATCAACGCTTTCTCGCGGACCTCAACGCTCAGGTCGGAGTCAGAGAACCCGGCAACCGCGATCGAAATGCGATATGCATCATCCGCGGTTTTTTCAATGTTGTAAGGTGGATAGCTGGGGGTCGACCCCTCGTTGCTCAATACCCTGTCCATCATGTTTGCGATCTGGTCGAAACCGACACTGGACCGGTAGAGCGGTGCAAAATCAAAAGTACGCATGTGTCATCCTCATCTTTGAGCGATTATGTTGTGGGCCTTCCAACGACGGACAGACCCGGTTTGCATGTGCCAGAACCCTGTCTAGGCGTCCTGACCAGACATATCTGGGAAGCCCCAACGCAGGTTTCAAGACCCTGAAGGCATGCAAAAAACGCAATGAATCTGATGGGAAAGACCCTAGGGCCGGACGAACTTTGCGTCTGTATCACGATCGTCATTGCCGACCACAATTCGCTTCCGACCGGGGCCGGACGCATCATAGACACCCTTGCCCGACAAAAGATCCGCCTGCAACTGCGCCAGCGGCGCGCCCAGCGACGTGCCAAGCGACACCTGCGCACCGTCCACTTCCGCCTTGGCAGACACCACCGAAACGATATGCGCCTTGCCGTCCAGAACCGTGAAGATCGGCGCGCCGCTTGACCCGAAATCAACCGAACAGGAGGTTACAAGCACGCCTTCTTGCTGGGTGATCACGGTGCAGACTTCCTGCAAGGTGGGGGCTTCGGCACGATCACGGGCATAGCTGACCACACCGACAGAATCGCCGGGCCGGGGCCGTGCGCCGGTTGCAAAGGGCGTAATGGTGGTGTTGCGGATGGGGCGTTCAAGTTCAAGCAGGGCCAGATCATTACGCACCCGGCCTGAAGAAACCTCACCATCGTAGGAGTATTCTGGATGCACGACCGCGCGGCGAACGTTGCGATAGGCCCCTGCGCGTCCGTTGCGCCATCCTGCAAGGAATTCGACCTCTGCAGGATTAATCCGCTGCTTGGTGTCGCGGTCAAACAGGCAATGCGCCGCCGTGATGACCAGTTGCGGTGCAATCAGTGCCCCAGTGCAAAACCCGGTTCCACCGATATTCAGACGCCCCACGGCTTCCCATGCATCCGCATCCACGCCGGAGTCCAGGCGCTTCAGCGCCGCATCCTGTGCCAGAGCCGTCGTCGTGACGACAAAAGCCATCGAAAAAAGAGCCAGTAAACGCAGCAAAACGCACCCCAAAACAAGCAACGTCGTGAAGATGCCGCAAAGTTGGGGCAAAACTAAGGCAAAATCTTACCGTAATTTGGGCACGAGATCCTTTTGTGGCCGGTCTCCGCTTAACGCGGGGGGTTTTGGTCCACCCCATGCCCAATCCAGCAGTTCCACCGTGTGCACAACCGGCATGGAGGCCGCCGAGCCGATCTGCATCATGCAGCCGATGTTGCCCGCCGCGATGATATCGGGGTTGCGCGCTTCCAGCGTCTTCACCTTGCGGTCCTTCAGCTGCGCCGAAATTTCGGGCTGCATCAAGTTGTAGGTGCCGGCCGATCCACAGCACAGATGCGCATCCGCCGGTTCCACGACCGCAAATCCCGCCTGTTTCAGCAGGTCCTTGGGGTACGTCTTGATCTGTTGACCGTGTTGCAACGAACAGGCGGCGTGATAGGCGACAACAATGCCATCGGGCACAGGTTCCTTCGGGGCGGCCATTTCCGCCGTCCCGTCCTTGCGCAAATCAATCAACAGCTCGGATATGTCCACGGCGCGGTCAGAGACCCGCGCCGCATCCGCCGCCAGCACACTATCGTTGCGGAACATGTGGCCGTAGTCCTTGACCGTGGTGCCGCAACCGGAGGTGTTGATCACGATCGCATCCAGCCCGTCGCCATCCATTTCCGCACACCACGCCCTGATGTTCAGCGCCGCCGTTGCGTGGCTTTCGTCTTCCTTGCCCATGTGGTGCGTCAGCGCCCCGCAGCATCCCGCGCCTTCGGCCACCACCACCTCGCACCCCATCCGCGTCAGCAGCCGGATGGTGGCATCATTGATATCCGTGTTCAGCGCCTTCTGCGCACAACCGGTCATCAGGGCGACGCGTTTCTTGCGGGTTCCTTCGGGCGCGAAGCTTTGCGGATCGTCATTGCGGCTGACGGGGGGCACCACTTTGGGCGCCATCTCGATCATCGCGCGCAGGCGCGCATCGGGCATCAGCCCCGCAAAGGGCCGCGCCATCTTGGCCCCCCACAACGCCACACGGAACCGCATCGGATAAGGAAGAATGCGGGCCAGCACCCAGCGCAATGCGCGGTCGGTGATGGGACGTTTGTAGTTCTGTTCGATATAGGCGCGGGCATGATCAACCAGATGCATATAATGCACGCCAGATGGACAGGTTGTCATACAGGCAAGGCAGGACAGGCATCGGTCAATGTGCTTGACCGTCTTTTCATCCGGCACTCGCTCATTTTCCAGCATGTCCTTGATCAGGTAGATACGCCCCCGCGGACTGTCGAGTTCATCGCCCAACACCTGATAGGTGGGGCAAGTCGCAGTACAAAAACCGCAATGCACGCAGGCGCGTAAAATCTCGTTCGCGCGCGCGGTGCCGGGGTCCTTGAGCTGCTCGGGAGAGAAGGTCGTCTGCATCAGGTCATCACTCCGGGGTTGAGGATCCCGCGAGGATCGAATTTGGCACGGAGCCCTTCGGACAGCGCCGCCACGATGGCATTTTCAGGTTGAAATGAGGGGACGGTAGCGCGCACGTCATCGGGCGCCTTGATCAGTGTCGTATGTCCCCCCAGCCGCGCGGCATGGGTATGCATATGCGCGATCAGATCGGCATCACCCGCCTGTGCCCCGCTCCAGATCAGGCCACCGCCCCAGTCAAGGTAGTGGGTCATCCCGGTATGTTCATTCACTGCCGCGATGAAATCCGCAGCAGTACTGGGCCGAAGGGACGTCCGCGTGACGAATGATCGGTCCGCCAGATAAGTCATGTCCCGGATGTCCGTCCAAAGCGCGGCTGTCTTTTCCACATCCGCCTGAACCGCAGCTTCGCCGAACGCAGCCAAGCCCTTGACCAATTCGCCTGCGCGGTAGGCGACGGAGCTTTCCATCCCCTCCACCCGCAGATGCAGGGCCCCACCGTCTGCGTAGGGTCCGTAAAACGCGCCGGTGACTTCGAACGGTGTGGTCAATGCCGCCGACATCGCCGCAACAGCACGTCCCGGATCCAATCCTTCCAATGTCACAGTCGCTGCCGCATCCGGGCGCGGCAGCACCTTCAACGATACTTCCGTCAGCGCACCCAGCGTGCCGTACGCACCACACATCATCTTGGTCAGATCATAGCCGGTGACGTTCTTCATCACCCTCCCGCCGTTCTTCAGCACGGTACCTGCGCCATCAACGAACCGCACACCCAACAGCGAATCCCGGCATGCACCAACAGCAGACACCCGGCGCGGACCGGAGACATTGCCCGCAACGACCGCCCCGATGGTTGGCGTACCCTTCGTGCCGAGCAGCGTGCGCATATCCGAAGGCTCAAACGCCAGCATCTGCTTTTCGCGGGCAAGGGCGGCGTCGATGTCCGCCATTGGCGTACCTGCCATTGCAACCAGCGTCAGCGCGCCAGGTTCATAAAGTGTAATACCCTGCAGACCCGACAAAGAAAGCGCATCACCCTCAACCGGGCGTCCGATGGGCCGTGTCCCGCCGCCTTCGATCCGTAGGGGCCCCTTGGCCGCCGCAATGATTGCGGCAACCGCGTCTTCGGTTTTCGGTCGCTGCATGGCGCCCACTCCTGTCTATTCTGCGGCAACCTGCCGGTGGAGGGCGCTGGTCTCCAGCGGGAACACCTTGGCGGGGTTCAGCAACCACTGCGGATCGAACACGTCTTTCACCGCCATCTGCGCGGCCATGTCCTGCGGTTCGAACTGCACATTCATTAGATCGCGCTTTTCAATACCGACGCCGTGTTCACCTGTCAGACAGCCGCCAACCTCGACGCACAGCTTGAGGATATCCGCCCCGAACGCCTCGCAAAGTTCAAGATCGCCGGGTTTGTTGGCATCATAGAGGATCAGCGGATGCATGTTGCCATCGCCTGCGTGGAACACATTGGCCACATCCAGCCCGTATTCCTTCGACATCTCACCGATCCGGCGCAGCACCAATGGCAGTTCCGACACCGGGATGGTCCCGTCCAGACACATGTAGTCGTTGATCTGCCCCATCGCACCAAAGGCCGATTTACGGCCCAGCCAGATGCGCCCGGCTTCATCCGCATCCGCTGCTTCGCGCAGTTCGACGGGGTTGTGCTTGGACGCAATCTGCTTAATCAGACCTAGTTGCGCGTCGATCTCTGCCTCCGATCCTTCAACTTCGACGATCAGCAGGGCCTCGCACATCGGATAGCCTGCCTTGGCAAAAGCCTCGCAGGCTTCGATGCAGGGACGGTCCATGAATTCAATCGCCACCGGCAGGATACCTGCTTTGATGATATCGCTGACCACCTGCCCCGCCACTTCGCTGCTGTCATATCCCATCAGCACGGGCCGCGCGCCTTCGGGTTTGGGCAGAATGCGCAGTGTGGCTTCGGTCACCACACCCAACTGTCCTTCGGAGCCGCAGATCAGGCTAAGCAGGTCCAGACCACCAGCATCCATGTGCCCACCGCCCAATTCCGTGACTGTGCCGTCCATCAGCACCATCTTGATGCCCAGCAAGTTGTTTGTGGTCACGCCATACTTCAGGCAATGCGCCCCACCTGAATTCATCGCGATGTTCCCTGCAATCGCACAGGCCAACTGGCTGGAGGGGTCTGGTGCATAAAAGAACCCATCGGATTCGACCGCACCTGTCACGCTGAGGTTGGTACGACCCGTCTGCACGCGAATGAGCCGGTCATCATAGTCGACCTCCAGCACATCCGCCATGCGCGCCACACCAAGGATCACGCTGTCGGCGGTGGGCAACGCCCCTCCGGCCAGTGACGTACCGGCCCCACGCGGCACGACCGGCACACCTTCTTCATGGCAAATCCGCAGGATCGCTGACACTTCATCGGTGTTGCGCGGCAGAACGGCAACCATGGGCGGGCAGCGATAGGCGCTCAGCCCGTCACACTCATATGCGCGGGTTTCGGCAACATCATGGATAACCGCATCTTTCGGCAGCGCATCTTGCAACCGCGAGACGACGCGCGCCTTGCGCGCCAGAATGGCAGGATCAGGCTGTGGCATTTCCATCGTGCATCTCCTCTTTGGTAAACTAATATTACCAATTTTGCAGTCTGGCAAGTTCTATCGCCAAACTCTAATAACGCGCCATGACATTACTTGACCGTCTCATCCTGTTTTCGCCGCTCGACATGATCGCCGTGGGCACCATGCTGGTGATCTGGCTCGCGGTCGGCTGGCGCATTGAACATCCTAGCGCGAAAAGGCAGTCCGTCTCGAAGATTATGGCAGAGTATCGCCGCGAATGGATGCGCCAGATGATCACGAGGGAACCCCGCATCTTCGATGCGCAGACGCTGTCAACGTTGCGGCAGGGCACATCCTTTCTGGCATCGACCTGCGTCATTGCCATCGGCGGGTGCCTTGCCCTGATCGGCAACACCGAAAGCCTGTCTGGCGTCGCGGAAGAGTTGATTTCAACCATGCATCCGAAAATCGTGTGGGAAATCAAGATTTTGTTGATTGTCTTTTTCCTCACCAATGCCTTTCTTAAATTCATCTGGTCGAACCGGCTTTTTGGCTATTGTTCCGTGCTGATGGCGGCAACACCGAATGACCCATCCCACCCGGACGCCCCGCGCATGGCTGCCAAGGCTGCTGAATTGAATGTTGCCGCGGCGCGCGGGTTCAATCGCGGTCTGCGGGCGGTTTATTTCGGTCTGGCATCGGCGGCGTGGCTTGCTGGACCCATTGCGCTGCTTGGGGCTGCCTTCCTGACACTGGTGGTGATCTGGCGGCGGGAATTCGCCTCTCGCTCACGTGAGGTGCTCTTGGAAAGATAGTACGTTAACTTATATGTTAATTTCACGAATATCGGCGCATTTATGCCAACATTACAATCCAGGGTGATCATTATGTTAACCCGACCGCTTCTGATACTGGCCCTTGTTTCTGCCACGCCCGCCTTTGCCGACCCACCGGTCATCAACCATGTGAAGGCGAAAAAAAACGGCAGTTCATGGACATTCGATGTAACGCTCAGCCACGGCGACACGGGGTGGGACGATTATGCGGATGGATGGCGTATTCTGGATGCGAACGGCGGGGTGCTTGGCCTGCGCAGGCTGGCCCATCCGCATGTCAACGAACAGCCCTTTACACGGTCACTGTCCGGCGTAGCCATCCCTGACGGGGTCACCAGTGTCGGCATTCAAGCCAGCGATTCGAAGGGCGGCTGGTCATCCGGCGTCACGCAATACCGCCTTCCCTGACCCATTCTCAGACCCGGTGATAGGGCGTACCCGCAAGGATCGCAGCGGCGCGGTATAGCTGTTCGGCCACCATGACCCGGACCAGCATGTGCGGCCAGACCATCTTGCCGAACGACAGCGCATGGTCCGCCTGGCCGCGCAAAGCGGGATCAATGCCATCCGCACCCCCGATGATCAGCGCCAGATCACCGCGCCCTGCATCGCGCCAATCGGCCAGACGACGCGCGAACTGTGGGGAGGTTTCGACCTTGCCACGCTCATCCAACACGCAGATTGCCGCCCCCTTCGGCAAGGCCCGACGCAGCAGATCGGCTTCAGCCGCCATGCCGCCGCCCTTGCGATCCTCGACTTCGGCCACACTTGCGGGGCCAAGGCCAAGGCCCCGGCCCGTCCGGTCAAACCGGGTCAGATAATCGTCAATAAGGTCTTTCTCGGGCCCTGCGCGCAGGCGCCCGACAGCGCAGATATGAACCTTCACAAGGCCGGGGCCCTAAAGGATCAGTTCTGCGGCACGGCGGCTTCTCCGCCATCCAGCCACATCTTCTCCAGCTGGTAGAAGTCACGCACCTCCGGCCGGAAAACGTGTACGATCACGTCGCCCGTGTCGATCAGCACCCAATCGCCGATGTCCTTGCCTTCCATCTTCGGAGAAAAGCCAAAGTCATCCTTGACCTTCTGCGCCAGCTTTTCCGAAATCGCAGCCACCTGCCGGGTCGAACGGCCCGAACAGATCACCATGTAGTCGCCGATCTCGGTCTTGCCGCGCAGATCGATCTGCACGATGTCTTCGGCTTTGTCAGATGTGAGGGAGTCAAGGACGGCTGCAAGCAGTGCGTCGCTTGTGGTGGTATCACTTGCGACCTGCATCAAGGTCGCCCGTGGGTCCGCAGCTTGAGCTGCGTCAGTTTGCATGGACAGAACATTGTCCTCCTTACGCTGCACGCCAGTCAGGTTGGCGCTTCCGGTGCTTCAAGACTAACAACGAAAGCGTGACATTTCAATGACACAGGGGTGCATGGATACTTGAACACACAGGATCTGGTCCGTGACGTACCGTCAAATCAGGCAGTCTGGCTCTTTGAGAACCGTTCGCGCCACTCCTGATCGAGCGCATCCAGCACCGCCACATTGATTTTGTCGGCGAATTCCGCATGATGGCCGCTTGGTGTGGCATATCCCAAAGCCTCCTCCCTTGCGCGCAAATCGGCGATGTTTGGTGCATGGGGTCCGGCAATGTCACGCAGACCTGATGCCGTCGCGCGTTCAAACACAAGTGATGACGTATCCTGCGACAGGTTCACGCAGGCACATGCCTGTAGCGCCGCGATCAGCGCAAGCCGCGCCGATTTGGCCCCCAGATCGCGCAGGCTGACATCTGGCCGCAATGGATCCGCCGTTCCGGTGCCGTAGAAATGCGTCGCACCTGTCTTGGGATAGACCATATCGCAGCCCATGAACGCCAGCACATCCGGCTGCAAGGCATCGAGCGCCCAATAGGCTGCGGTATAGGCCATGGTCGCCCCCGCGAAGACGAACCCGCCAAAGCGGTTTTGTGCTGGCACAAAAGCATCCGCCTCGATCAGGTGTTGCACGGTCGCAATTTCGCCAGGCCGCCGGTCAACCGGAAAATCCTCAGGAAAGACCAGATCATCCCAATCCGGCCGCACCCGCCAGGCGTTGTTGATGACCACAACCCGGTCAAACCACGCGCGCGGCCAATCCGCTGCCTGCACCGCATTGGGCCCGCTGCCCAATATCAGCACTACACCGCCCTTGTTCACTCCGGCTCCCCAAGCATCCGCACTTCGCGCTGCGGGAACGGGATCGAGATTTCGTGCTCCTTGAAGGTATCCCACAAGGCCAGATACACATTTCCGCGAATGTTGGTCAGCCCACCCGTGGGGTCCCGGATCCAGAACCGCAGGATGTAATCCACGCTGCTGTCGCCGAAGCCGACGATGTGACACACCGGCGCGCGGTGGCTGAGCACCCGGTCCACGCCCTTGGCCGCATCAATCGCCAGTTTGCGCACCAGATGCGGATCACAGCCGTAGGAGGTGCCAAAATAGATATCGAGCCGCACGAATTCGTTGGAATGCGACCAGTTCACGACCTGCCCGGTGATCAGGTCTTCGTTCGGGATCAGGTATTCCTTGCCGTCCCGCGTCACCACCGAAGCGTAGCGCGCGCCCAGCGTCTGGATCCAGCCGAACGTCTCCCCCAGCGAAATCACGTCACCCGGCTTGATCGACTTGTCGAGCAGGATAATCACCCCGGACACAAGGTTCGACACGACCTTTTGCAGACCAAAACCAAGGCCCACACCAATCGCACCCGACAGCACCGCAAGACCCGTCAGGTCAATGCCGACGGCCTTGACGCCCATGTAGAATGCAAAACCATAGAACGCCAGTTGCACGGCCTTGACGGCCAGCACCTGCATTGACGGGCTGATCTCGTTGTTGGACCGGATCGTGCTTGCGGTGGCCTGACTTGCCACCCGTGCCATGGTGATCAGCACCCCGATCACGACAAGTGCCGATATCAGCGTCAGAATTGAAAGCCGGAAATCCCCGACTTCGATGGCCAATCTATCCAGAAACGCCGCCACATCGTCTGATACGTTGAGCAGATACAGCGTGGCATAGATCCACAGCGCCCATGTCACGATGCGCCTGATCGGCCTGTTGCGCACAAGCTGCGCAGCAAAGGCGATACACACCCAGACAGTAGCCAGTGTCGCGCCCAATCCGACAAGATAGGAACGCGACGGCCAGGTAATATTCTGCATAACGGCATAGACTGCCCAGGCCATCAGTGCGAACCAGATCAACCCCAGCCTGCGCCGCGCCACCACGATCAGGCGCAACTGCCACTTCGCCCAGCCTTCACGCGCACGCACATAGTTTTGCACCGCAGTATCCGAATAGCGGTGCAGACCCCACGCAATGAGCGCCAGCCCAAGAACGATCAGAACCTGATTTTGCCGCCAGCCGGGTGTAAGCACTCCTGACAGAAAGCCGAGCGCGTTGACCCAAAGCCCTTCAAGAGTAACAAGAAAATCCGCAAATGGGTCGCTGGTTTCGTTCATGAATGCTCCTTCCACGGAAAACTGCCCGAAGGCGCAGTGAGGCGCAAGCTTTCACCGCTCGCTGACCCCTTGATAGAATACCCTGCTGAATGCTATTGGATCGCCATGACACACGTGTTTGATATCGGCGATCATGCCCGCCTGCTGGAGCGGTTCTTTACCCTCTTTGCGCTACTTCGCGCGCAATCCTGATACCGGACCCCGGCGCAGTCCGTCTGCACCGCCTGCCCCACATCTGCTGACATCTTTTTCAAGTGAGAGACACCCATGTCCCCAAAAACGCTGTATGATAAAATCTGGGATGCACACCTTGCCCACGAGGCCGAGGATGGCACCTGCCTTCTGTATATTGACCGCCATCTGGTCCACGAAGTGACCAGCCCGCAGGCATTCGAAGGTTTGCGCATGACCGGTCGCTCGGTACGCGCGCCCGACAAGACCATCGCAGTTCCCGATCACAACGTACCCACCACGCTGGACCGCGCCAATGCCGCGACCATGACCGAAGACAGCCGCATTCAGGTCGAGGCGCTGGACAAGAACGCCAAGGACTTCGGTATTCACTATTACCCCGTATCTGACGTTCGACAGGGTATCGTGCACATCGTCGGACCCGAACAGGGCTGGACCCTGCCCGGCATGACCGTCGTTTGTGGCGACAGCCACACCGCGACCCACGGTGCTTTCGGCGCTTTGGCCCACGGCATCGGCACGTCAGAGGTTGAACACGTTCTGGCGACGCAAACGCTGATCCAGAAGAAATCGAAAAACATGAAGGTGGAGATCACCGGCAAGCTGCGCCCCGGCGTGACCGCCAAGGACATCACCCTTTCCGTCATTGGTGCCACCGGCACCGCAGGCGGCACGGGTTATGTGATCGAATACTGTGGCGAGGCGATCCGCGATCTGTCCATGGAAGGGCGCATGACCGTCTGCAACATGGCCATCGAAGGCGGAGCGCGCGCCGGATTGATAGCACCCGATGAAAAGACGTTTGAGTATTGCATGGGCCGCCCGCACGCACCGAAAGGGGCGCAATGGGAAGCGGCGATGGAATGGTGGAAAACCCTCTATTCCGACGATGACGCCCATTGGGATCAGGTGATCACGCTAAAGGGTGAAGACATCGCGCCCGTGGTTACATGGGGCACCTCGCCCGAAGACGTGTTGCCGATCACAGCCAAGGTGCCAGCGCCGACCGATTTCGAAGGCGGCAAGGTCGGCGCGGCGGAACGGTCGCTCGAATACATGGGGCTGACCGCCGGCACGCCACTGTCGGAAGTTGAAATTGACACGGTCTTCATCGGCTCCTGCACCAACGGCAGGATCGAGGACCTGCGCGCCGCCGCCGCGATCCTGAAGGGCAAGAAGAAAAAGGACGGCATCCGCGCGATGGTCGTCCCCGGCTCCGGACTTGTGCGCGCACAGGCAGAGGAAGAGGGGCTGGCCGATATCTTCAAGGAGGCAGGTTTCGAATGGCGTCTGGCGGGATGTTCGATGTGTCTGGCGATGAACCCCGATCAGTTGCAACCCGGCGAACGCTGTGCCGCAACCTCCAACCGCAACTTCGAAGGCCGTCAGGGTCGTGGGGGCCGTACGCATCTTATGTCGCCCGCCATGGCAGCGGCTGCGGCAGTGACCGGCAAGCTGACGGATGTGCGGGAGATGATGTAAGAGCCTCGGCTGTGCTCACGATCTGACACGTTAATTATCATACCACCTTCCCACTGGTGGCCCGACTTCAGGAGTTCATGACCATGGACAAATTCGACACACTCACCGGCATTGCAGCCCCAATGCCCCTGATCAACATCGACACCGATATGATCATCCCCAAGCAGTTTCTCAAAACAATCAAGCGATCCGGCCTTGGGGTGAACCTGTTTGACGAAATGCGCTATGACGACGATGGCAACGAGATCCCCGATTTCGTGCTGAACAAATCGCAGTATCGCGACGCTGAAATCCTTGTCGCGGGCGACAACTTCGGCTGCGGCTCATCCCGCGAACACGCGCCTTGGGCGATCAAGGACTTCGGCATCCGCTGCGTCATCGCACCGAGCTTTGCGGATATCTTTTATAACAACTGCTTCAAGAACGGTATTCTGCCCATTGCCCTGCCGCAAGAGCAGGTCGATGTCATGATGAAGGATGCCGAAAAGGGGGCAAATGCCCGCATCACAATCGACCTGGACGCGCAAACTGTGACCACGTCAGATGGAGAAATCTTCCGCTTTGATGTTGACCCATTCAAGAAGCACTGCCTTATGAACGGCCTCGATGACATCGGTTTGACCATGGAAAAGGCCGCCTCCATCGATGCGTTTGAAGCACAGGCGGCACAAAGCCGCCCCTGGGTCTGAAAAAATCACTTCTGATGGCATAAAAAAATTATTGCTAAATAGCTGATTTTATACACTTCTTGTGGGCGCCTACTCGACGCCCACAACATGTTGCGAAGTGCCTTCAAATGGCCATCATGTTGATGCATTAACGCACCACCCCCACCATCAAATCGCCCCATACCTTTCGTCTTATTAACCAACAGACTTGAGGATTGTGACGAAAGAAGGCACAAATTGGGCAGAATTGAGGCAAGCCTCCTGATCTCCCGGGGGCAACAAGTTGGGACAAGCACGCGGCATCGTATCGCGGCTGGCCAGTTTGGAAGGGCGAACGCGTGATTGGACGGATGACAGGCGCTGCTGTGCGCGGGGTCCTTGTGGCATTGCTGATTGCAACGCCGGCATTGCTGTTGCCCGGCGTTGCTGCGGATTCCACCCAGATCACTGTGCTTGTCGCGCTTCTTGCTGCGTTCCTGACCTTTGTCGAATACAATTCCAACTTCCCCAGCATCGTGGAATTCCGCGATGCGCCGCCGTTCAACCGCCTGCGCTTCATGGCGCTTCTGGTGACGGTCGTCATGCTGAGCCTGATCATCAAAGGCGATACCAGCCCGACCCCGACGACTGATGCGCTGGCGTCGATTGGGACGATTCTGGGCAACGCGATCGACTTTCCGTATTCACCTGTGCGCCTTGTGGTGCTGATGCTGCCCGCCGAGGCAAGCGTCGATCTGGTGAATTCCGTACGCACCTCCGCCGGACTGGCTTACCTGATTTCGCTGATCGCCATGACCGCGTTCCTGTTTCTGGTGCGTGTCCTGGGGTGGCCCGCACGCGGCGGCGCCTTCAATGTCTGGGTCAACCTGCCCCTTTTCGACCCGACCGCCGGGGGCGATGTCCTGCAACGCTTGCAGCGGGACGCGCGGATCAATATCGCACTGGGGTTTCTGCTGCCTTTTATCATTCCCGCAGTGGTCAAAGCCGCAGCTGATCTGATAGACCCAATCACATTGGAAAATCCGCAAACCTTGATCTGGACACTCAGCGCATGGGCCTTTCTTCCCGCCAGTATGATCATGCGCGGCATTGCGATGGGCCGGGTTGCGGATATGATCCTCGACAAGCGCCGTCGGACCTACGCAAACGCCGAAGCAGAAGGCGACGGGGATTTTCAGGCCGCCTAAGGCGTTCGGCCGCCGGGCTTCTGGCACTTCTACTGACTTGCATCGCTACCTTGCCTGCGTTCTCGGAAACGCTGCGCATTGCGACGTTCAACACCGAACTGGGGCGCAAGGGTCCGGGCATCCTGCTGCGCGACATTCTCAAGGGGGATGATCCGCAGATCACGGCGGTCATTGATACCCTAGTTCAGGCTGACGTGGACACCGTAGCATTGCAAGGTTTCGACTATGATCTGGAAGGGCGCGCCTTGCAGGCGTTCCAACAGGCGCTTTCGGCTGCTGGGTTGGTCTATCCCTACCGGTTTGCAGCCCCGCCCAACGCCGGATTGGCCACCGGTATTGATATGGACGGCGACGGCCGCAAAGGCGGGGCCGGTGATGCGCAGGGCTACGGGCGGTTCTATGGCGCAGGCAGCATGGCCATTCTGTCCAGGGTGCCGATCCTGACCGAAGACATACGCGATTATTCAGCCTTTCTGTGGCGTGATCTGCCAGACGCGTTGCTGCCGCAGACCGCTGCGGGTCCTTTCCCCAGTCCGGAGGCCATCGCAATCCAGCGGCTGTCTTCGCATGGTCACTGGTTGGTGCCCCTGAACCACCCGACCCTTGGGCGCGTTACCCTGATGACCTTCCATGCCAGCCCCCCGGTTTTCGACGGGGACGAAGACCGCAATGGCAAGCGCAACCATGACGAGGTCGCGTTTTGGGTTCACCTGCTTGAGGGCCGTCTGGGGCAAATGCCGGAGTCTCCTTTCATCCTTGCCGGGGATGCCAATCTTGATCCCGAAAAGGGCGACGGGCGGGGCATTGCCATGCGAAATCTTTTGAACCATCCCGCGTTTCAGGACCCCCTGCCCGACCAGCCGACCGTGACGTGGTCACAGACCGGGCCGATGCGCGTGGACTATGTTCTGCCTTCCTCCGATCTGACTGTAACTGGTGCAGACGTGATGTCGGTGAATCCAGCAGCAAGCCGCCACAGCCTTGTCTGGGTTGACCTGACACGGTAGCGCTTCTTGACCCGCCCCGCGCGTCACGCTACCCCGCCTCTGACAGTTTTTTCCAGGAGCATCCCATGGCCAATCCAACACTACTTATCCTTGCCGGCGACGGCATCGGTCCCGAGGTTATGGGAGAAGTCACGCGGGTGATCGATTGGTTCGGTGCAAAGCGGAATCTGGCGTTTGACGTCTCACACGATCTGGTTGGTGGCGCGGCATATGACAAGCACGGGACGCCGCTGCATGACGACACGATGGCAAAGGCCCTTGCGGCTGACGCCGTACTGCTGGGTGCCGTCGGCGGCCCGAAGTACGACGATCTGGACTTCTCCGTCAAACCCGAGCGGGGCCTGCTGCGCCTGCGCAAGGAAATGGACCTTTTTTCCAACCTGCGTCCGGCACAGTGCTTTGATGCGCTGGCGGATTTCTCCTCGCTCAAGAAAGACCTGATCGCAGGTCTGGACATCATGATCGTGCGGGAACTGACCTCTGGCGTTTATTTCGGTGAACCGCGTGGGATCATCGAGGAAGGCAACGAACGCGTCGGCATCAACACCCAGCGCTATACCGAAAGCGAGATCGACCGCGTCGCGCGTTCAGCCTTTGAACTGGCCCGTCGCCGCGGCAACAAGGTCTGTTCGATGGAAAAAGCCAACGTGATGGAAAGTGGTATCCTGTGGCGCGAAGTCGTGCAAAAGGTGCATGACACCGATTACCCGGATGTTGAGCTGAGCCACATGTATGCCGATAACGGCGCGATGCAGCTGGTGCGCGCGCCCAAACAGTTCGACGTGATCCTGACGGATAACCTCTTTGGCGATATCCTGTCTGATTGCGCTGCCATGCTGACCGGGTCGCTTGGCATGTTGCCATCAGCATCATTGGGGTCACCCAATGCAGACGGGCGGCCCAAGGCGCTTTATGAACCCGTGCATGGCTCCGCCCCTGATATTACCGGCCAGGGCAAGGCGAACCCGATTGCCTGCATTCTCAGCTTTGCCATGGCGCTGCGGTATTCCTTTGACCAGGGCGATGAAGCAACCCGCCTGGAAAGCGCGGTGGAAAAGGTACTGGCGGATGGCGCACGCACCGCCGATCTGATGGGCCCCGAAGGCGGCACGCCGATCTCCACCACACAGATGGGTGATGCCATTCTTGCAGCATTGGACGCAAGCCTGTAGGCAGATATGCGGCGTGGGACCTTCGGGCCGGACGCATATACCACGGTCGGGCTGTAGCGCAGCCTGGTAGCGCACCTGCTTCGGGAGCAGGGGGTCGGAGGTTCGAATCCTCTCAGCCCGACCAACTATGACTAGTTCAATGCACTGCAAGACCGCTCAGGCACAGTTTGGCCAAGGCCCTGTTCCAAAAATCGTCGACGGATTAAAACATGCAGCCGGTCCGCGGATTTTCAATTCACAGTCAAAATGCCTTGATCGGTGCGTGGCTTTGGCACAGGCTGTCGCCACTTCTGGCATTGTCGGACGGCAACGTCTCATAAATAGGGAATTCGATCATGGCATTGAGAGTCATTGGCGCTGGGATCGGGCGGACAGGGACGATGTCGCTCAAGATCGCGTTGGAGCAACTGGGCTTCGGGCCTTGCTACCATATGGTCGAACTCCTTGATAACATGCCTTCACAACTGCCCCTCTGGCAGGATGCCGTGGCAGGTCGGCCCGATTGGGAACAGATTTTTCAGGGCTATCACAGCGCGGTTGACTGGCCCACGGCAAGGTTTTTCCGCGAACTGAATGAGACCTACCCCGACGCAAAGTTCGTTCTGGGATATCGAAGCCCCCAAAGTTGGGCAGAAAGCTTTTCTCATACGATCTACATGGCTCTTTCAGACATCAGCCAAGCCCCGCCGGAACAGCACGAATGGCTTCATATGGTTACGGAAATCCTAAGGCAGAATGGTATTCCTCCGGGCCTTGACGTCGCAGGGCTGGAAAAGGCGTTTGCAGCGCATATCGAGGCGGTGAAAGCCGCGATCCCCCCCAAGCAGCTATTGGTGTTCGAAGCCAAGGACGGTTGGGTGCCCTTGTGCAATTTCCTGGACGTTCCGGTGCCTGATGACCCTTACCCCCGGACGAACGACCGGGCCGAGTTCTGGGAAATCATGAAGGGCGAGCATTGAAAGACCACACGGCGGCTTGTGCATTTCCGCGAATAGACAATAGTCTGAGGCAGCAACAAGCAGCGGGCGCATGACCGAAAACAGAAAACTGGCAGCCATACTGGTTGCCGATATCGTTGGCTTCAGTCGCCTCACAGGTGCTGACGAAGATAGCATGCTGGCCCGTTTGCGCAGCCTGCGCAGCGACGTGATTGACCCGACAATTGCCGTGCATTCCGGCCGGGTGGTGAAGCGAACGGGCGATGGTGCTTTGGTCGAGTTTCGCAGTGTCGTTCAGGCCGTGCGCTGCGCCATCGAGGTGCAGGACGTCATGGCGGAGCGAAACGCCGGTGTGCCAGCCGAACGCCGCATCGAATTTCGCATCGGTATCCACCTTGGTGATGTTGTCGAAGAGGGGGATGGCGACCTGATGGGCGACGGCGTGAACATTGCGGCACGCCTTGAAGGGATTGCGGATGCCGGCGCGATCTGCATCTCCGAAGATGCCTATCGGCAGGTCCGTTCCCGGCTTGATCTGTCGGTGACGGACATGGGCGAACAGGCGCTGAAGAACATAGCAGAGCCTTTGAAGGTATACGCATTGCATGTCGGGACAGGGGGCAGGCCGCTTGCCCGTCAACCCGACGCATCGGCAACGACTGCGCTTCAGGACAAACCTTCCATTGCCGTTTTGCCCTTCGCCAACATGTCAGGTGAAGCCGATCAGGAATACTTTGTTGACGGCATGGCCGAAGACATCATTACGGCGCTGTCGAAATTCGACCAGCTTTTCGTGATCGCCCGCAATTCCAGTTTTGTCTACAAGGGCCGTTCTGTCGATATAAAGCAGGTGGGACGGGAGCTTGGGGTGCGGTATGTCCTTGAAGGCAGCGTGCGCCGCTCCGGTGAACGGGTGCGCATCACCGGGCAACTTATCAACGCCGAAACGGGGAGCCATCTTTGGGCCGACAAATTCGATGGCCGTCTTGAGGACGTGTTTGACCTTCAGGACCAGATCACCGCAAACGTCGTTGCAGCCATTGAACCCACTGTGCGCAAGGCAGAAATCGAACGTGCAAGAAGCAAGCAACCCGAGAACATGGGGGCTTATGACCTGTTCTTGCAGGCGCTTCCGCATATCTATGCCATTCAGCCGGACAGCAATCATAAGGCGCTCGACCTGCTGATGCAGGCGATCGACCTTGATCCTGAATACGCGCCCGCACTGGCGCATGCAGCTTGGGGTCTTGTTCAGCGGATTACCCGCCCGTGGGAGGAGTACAGCGACGACGATCCGGGTCTTGCCATTTCCCTTGCCCGACGCGCATTGGCAGTCGGCAGCGATGACGCGCAGGCTGTCGTGCTGGGCGGCTTCACGCTGGTCATGCTACGAGAGGATTATCTGACGGGGCTGGCTGCGGTTCGGCGGGCCATTGAACTTAACCCCGGATCCGGTTTCGTAAATGCGATGGCCGGTGGCGCACTGGTGTTTGGCGATGACGCCGCTGCCGGGCTGAAGCTGATGGATCGGGCCATGTTGCTGGGCCCCAAGGACCCCAGTTTCTTCAGCCATTTACTGGTCGCCTGCTTCGGACACCTGTCTTGTGATCGTCCTGAGGAGGGCCTTGAACTGGTTCTGCGTTCGATCGCCCTGAATTCGAACTGGGATTCGTCCTATCTTGGGTTGATCACAGCGTACACGCTGCTTGACCGACCCGACGATGCACGCGATGCAGCCAGCAGACTGCTCGAAATTCATCCTGCAGCCAGCGCCTCAAGGTATGACCGGATGTTGCCGGTCCGCAATGAAACCTTTCGCAAGACGATCGTCACAAGCCTGAAGAAGGCCGGTATTCCTGACTGACGGCGTCACGCCGCAAGGCAATTGATCCGGCGTTGGCAGCGCAAGCACGTCCTGCCCCTGAAGGTCCGGGCAGCGTTTTCCCATCTTCATAATATGCCGCACCGCACAGGTGCACCAACCGTTTGCGACACCGTCAGCGCTGCGATACACCCATCACGAGGGAAAGCAGAGAAGCGAGATGGCTCAGACACCTACACCCGAAAAGACATTCGACCTGTTTGTGATCGGCGGCGGCATCAATGGCTGTGGCATCGCGCGGGATGCAGCCGGGCGGGGCATGTCCGTCGCACTGGCGGAGATGAACGATCTTGCCTCTGCAACGTCCTCCGCTTCGACAAAATTGTTTCACGGCGGGTTGCGGTATCTGGAGTATTTCGAGATCAATCTGGTGCGCCACGCACTTGTCGAACGCGAAGTTCTGCTGCGTGCGATGCCCCACATCTCATGGCCGATGCGTTTTGTGCTGCCATATCACAAGGACATGCGTTTCGAGGGCGAAACACCTACATCAAAACTGCTGAACATCGTGATGCCCTGGGCGAAGGGGCGCAGGCCCGCCTGGCTGATCCGTTTGGGTCTGTTCCTGTATGACCATCTGGGCGGGCGCAAGATCCTGCCCGCCACGAAGACACTGCATTTGCCGGGCACACCAGAGGGCGCGCCGCTTGTCCCCAAATTCCAGAAGGCCTTTGAGTATTCTGATTGCTGGGTAGAGGATTCCCGCCTTGTGGTACTGAACGCGCGTGACGCGGAAGCGCGGGGCGCAGTGATCATGTGCCGGACCAAGGTGACCTCTGCCGCGCGGGAAGGAGACCTGTGGTGCATTGATACCGAAGACACCCGGACGGGCGAAAAGAACCGGTTCCACGCCCGGATGATCGTGAACGCAGGCGGCCCCTGGGTCGGCGACATCATCCAGAGCAAGGTTCGCGTCAATTCCACCGAAGGCGTGCGACTGGTGCGCGGCAGCCATATCGTGACACGCAGGCTTTACGATCACGACAAGTGCTATTTCTTTCAGGGCACGGATGGGCGGATCATCTTCGCCATCCCCTATGAGACCGACTTTACACTGATCGGCACCACCGATGCCGACCATCCTGATCCCGGCACCAAACCCGAATGCACCCCAGAAGAGCAACGCTATCTGCTGGATTTCGCCAATGGGTATTTCAAGCAGACGCTGACCGATGATGACGTTGTCTGGACCTACTCCGGGGTGCGTCCGCTTTACGATGATGGCGCGAGTTCCGCCGCGGCTGCCACGCGGGATTATACGCTGAAGGTCGAAGCAGCAGGCGGTGCGCCGATCCTGAATATCTTCGGGGGCAAGATCACGACCTATCGCAAGCTGGCAGAGGACGCGATGGACAAGATCGCGCCCCATTTTCCGGGTCTGTCAGGACATTGGACCGCCGGCGTACCCCTGCCCGGCGGCGACTTCGACGTGGATGAAGTGGAAACGCTGATTGACCGGCTTTCCAGCGATTATCCGTTTCTCACACCCCGATGGGCGCGCCGCCTGATCCGTGCGTATGGTACGGACAGCTGGCCGTTGCTGGGCGATGTAACAGACGCCAAGGCACTGGGGCAGGATTTCGGGGCGACCTTGACAGAAGCCGAAGTGCGCTGGTTGATGCAGCACGAATTCGCCCGCAATGGGGATGACATTGTCTGGCGCCGCAGCAAGCTGGGCCTGCGGCTGACGCCCGAACAGGTTGAAACGCTGGACGGGTGGATGGCGAAAGCTTGACATCGCCGCGCACGGGCAAACACCATGCGGCAAGACGAAAGGGTCCCCATGACGCATATTCTGGCCATTGATCAAGGCACCACATCGACCCGCGCATTGGTGTTTGACGCAGACATGCAGATCGTCGCGACGGCACAGCAGGAATTTGCACAACACTTCCCGCAAAGCGGCTGGGTGGAACATGATCCTGCGGATCTGTGGAATACCACGCTTCAGACCTGCCGGGATGCCATATCAAAAGCGGGGCTAGCCGCGGATCAGATCGCGGCCATCGGGATCACTAATCAGCGCGAGACGACCGTGGTCTGGGACAAGGCCACCGGCGAAGCCATCCATAACGCCATCGTCTGGCAGGACCGGCGCACGACCGACTATTGCCGCACTCTGCGCGATGATGGCCACGCAGAGATGATCACTGCCAAGACCGGGCTTCTGGCTGATCCGTATTTCTCCGGCACCAAACTGAAATGGCTATTGGACGAGGTGCCCGGCGCGCGCGAGCGGGCGCAGGCGGGCGAGCTGCTGTTCGGAACGGTCGACAGCTTTCTGATCTGGAAGCTGACGGGTGGAGCCGCCCATGTGACCGATGCAACCAACGCCGCGCGGACGCTGCTTTACGACATCCACAAGGGCAGATGGAGCAGCACAATCTGTAACCTGTTCGACATTCCCATGGCGATGCTGCCCGAAGTCAAGGATTGCGCCGCTGATTTCGGCACGACGGCCCCGGATGTTCTGGGCGCGACGCTGCCCATCCTCGGGGTGGCAGGGGATCAGCAGGCGGCAACAATCGGGCAGGCCTGCTTCAAACCCGGCATGTTGAAATCGACCTATGGCACCGGTTGCTTTGCCTTGCTGAATACCGGCACGACACCCGTCGCCTCCAACAACCGTTTGCTGACGACGATTGCCTATCAGCTGGACGGGGTGCCGACCTATGCGCTTGAAGGGTCGATTTTCGTGGCCGGTGCAGTCGTGCAATGGCTGCGTGACGCGGCTCAGATGATTACCAATGCCGCCGATACCCAATCACTGGCCGAGGAAGCGGACCCGCATCAGGAGGTGATCATCGTACCCGCCTTCACCGGTCTGGGCGCGCCCTATTGGAATGCCGATTGCCGGGGTGCAGTCTATGGCCTCACGCGCAGCTCCGGCCCGGCGGAATTTGCACGGGCCGCGCTTGAAAGTGTCGGCTTTCAGACACGTGATCTTCTGGATGCGATGCACGCTGACTGGCAGGACAGCGGCGCCAGCCCCACCCTGCGCGTCGATGGCGGGATGAGCGCGAATGACTGGGCGATGCAGTTCCTGTCCGATATCATCGATGCGCCCGTTGACCGTCCCGCCGTCCTGGAAACCACGGCGATGGGGGCCGCATGGCTGGCAGGGCAACGTGCGGGCCTGTATCCCGGCATGGAGGCTTTCGCGGAAAGCTGGGCGGCGGACCGGAGCTTTGCCCCCGACATGGACGACGACCTTCGCGACAAGCGCTATGCGGGTTGGAAGCGCGCGGTTGAGGCGACGCTGAGCGTCTAAGACTGAAACAGCGGGAAGCTGACGCCCAACGCCCAGGCCAATACGATGCCGAGCGCAAGGCCCGGGGCAAGCGGCCCCGACACGCGCGCGGCCGCTCGGCCCACTGTGCCGAAGATCAGATAGAACAGCACCATCACCGGTGCGATCATGATCAGGAAGAAAAGCCCTTCGAAGTCCAGCACCACCGCCACTATCAGAGAGCCGATGAAACCCAGGCGAAACACCAGTCGTTGCCAGAACGACGACTGCGCTGCCAATATCGCATCTGCCAGCATGTACGGCACCGCGCCTATTCCGATCACCGCAATGATCCACAGCCGCCCCGCCGTCGGCCAGAAATTGGCCGCATACCGATCCAGCGCGAAGCCGAAGACAATGCACCAAACAAGTACAATGGCGAAGGCAGCGATTGAAAAGCCGCCAAGTGGCACGCGCCAGTACCACAGGAACGCCAGTTGGAGCCCACCGAACAGGAGCAGATGCAGCATGAGGTGATCGGCAACCAGCACCGGAAGGAAAGTCGGATGCACCGCAACTGCGACCGAAGGCGCGGCAATTGCAGGAACGAGAACCAACACGAGCCTCTGCCACGCGGTCAGCAAGACGGTCGCCCGAGGGCGATCCGGCAAAAGGGCCACAAACGGACGGAAGGCAAGCACCATGCCGAAGAACAGCGCCAGCAACGCCCAGCCGGTCGGCAGGATCTGCACGTTGGAACTGCGGTCGTAAAACCGATCAAGCCAGTCCAGCGCCTCCGTCCGGCCCGTGCGGCTGTGCAGGACGGAAACATGGTCGCTCAATGGGGCGATCACGGCGCGGCGCTCAAGCTGTCCATCGCTGGCGGTCGGCCCCTGAGCGGACGATCCATCCACCATCTTCAGAGCGTCGACGGCAAAGGCGCGCAAGCCTGGTTCCCAAGCCCCGGTGATGAGCAGCAGGTCGGCAGGCGCACTGCCGTCAATCTCTTGCGAAAAGGCCGAAACCAGCACCATCGGCCCTACGTCATCGCGCGTTTGGGCGGCGCGCACAAGTATGTCTGTCGCCATCGAGTGCCCCAGCAACGCCACTGGTGCGTCCCCCTCAGTCACAGCATCCATAACCGCATGAACTTGGGAGACCAGCAATCGCGTGGTGCCCTCAATGGCATTCACATCGCCAGACATGGGTTGTGTGTGTCGTCCGTGGCCCAGAAATTCAAAAACCGCCACACGGTATCCCGCGCGGGCCAGCGGCAGCGCATAGCCTTGCATCATCTGCTGTGACCCTGCGAACCCATGCGCGATCACCACCGCAGGGCCATCCGCCCCTGCCTGCGCATACTCTGTCACCGGCGTCTGGCCGACAAGGCGCTGGCTGATCTCTACGCCCGACCGGGCGGATGACAGGACCCAAATCGAAAGACCGATCATCAGGGCCGCCACAAGCGCCCTCAGCATGCAGGGGCTCCACGGCAACCTGTGCAGGTGTCTATTGAGGGGTGCGGCATTCCGGCTCCGTCAGGTGTCATTTGCTCCTCACTCAACCTAAGCCATCAATGCCCCATGGCCAGTCAGCGTTTCCCGGACAAGCCGGCAATTCGGATCAGACAACCGCGAAGCACCTCGCGGTGTTCTGCCGGCACATCGGCCATCAGCGCCGTGTCATAGCGCCTGGCTTCCTCCCGCAGGTCTGCATAGGCGACCTTGCCTTGCCGCGTCAGCCTGAGCGCATCGTGTCGGCGGTCACTGGGCAACGCGGTTCGGATCAGGAAGCGTTTGTCCTCCAGCGCGGCGACGGCCCGGCTGACCTTGGTCTTGTGGATACGCGCGCGGGTGCAGACCTCTTTTGCGGTCATCATGCCATAGCGCCCAAGATGGAAAAGCACCCGCCATTCGGTGCGCAGCATCCCGTATCGGGCCTTGTAATAACCTTGAAAACCGATGCTGGACACATCCGCCGCTTGATTGAGCAGGTAGGGCAGGAAGTCCTGCAAATCGAAATCATCATCCGTCGCCATGGCCAACAGTTACCGCGTAGCGAATGCCTTCACAACGACGGTGCCGGCCCAATCAACAACGGGTCAAAGATCAATTTCGATCACGCCATCCTTCTGTGCGGCGCGCGACTGGCAGAGGATGATCTGGTCTTGGCGCTGCGCCTTGGAGAGGACAAAATCCCGATGCTCCACATCGCCGCCGACAAGGCCGCATTTGCACACCCCACAGATACCATCACTGCATTTCACATCGATCCGGTATCCATTTTCGGCAAGAACGTCCGTTGCCGATTTATCCGGCGGGATGATCAGATCACGGCCCGATCTGGCCAGTCTGAGGGTAAACGGATGATTGACGTATTCCGGCTGCTCAGGCACCGAAAAATACTCAAGGTGCCTCGCCTCCTCAGGGAAACCGGCCCGGTCGGCGGCATCCATCACGGCCACCATGTAGCGATCCGCCCCGCAGGTATAAAGATGCCAGCCCTCGCGGTACCCTTCCAGGATTTTATCGAGATCGGCGCGGGTGCCTTCATCGGTGATATGCAGATGGACGCGGTCGGCCCACGCAAACCCCTTGATATCATCCAGCAGCGCCATCGTTGCGCGCGACCGGCCGGAGTAATGCACGACGAAGTCGCGCCCCTGCGCATGCAATTCGTGCGCCATGGCGATCATCGGCGTGATCCCGATCCCGCCGCCCATCAGGATGGATCGCGTTGCCGCCGCAACAAGGGGGAAGTGGTTGATCGGTCGGGAAATGAACACCCGTCGTCCTTGCGTGAAAATCCGGTGCATCAGCTTTGACCCCCCCCGCCCCGCATCTTCCCGCAAGACGACAATCTGGTACTTTGACCGATCCGCCGGATCACCCGACATCGAATATTGCCGCAGGAATTCCGGCGCGACCACAATGTCGAGATGCGCGCCTGCCCGCCATTCTGGCAGGTCACCTCCGCCCACGGGGGTGAGTTCGTACTTCATGATCCCCTCTGCGCTTCGCTCCGCGAGGGTGACGTCAACCTGGATCACCGGACTGTCCCCGGCGGCAGAATAGATATGCAGATGCCCCTGTTCGTCCCGCTCCAGCAGGGACTTGTGCTCTTCGGCGGTGATCATCGCCTGATAGGCCGCAATCCCGGCTTCACGGTCCATCGGAAACGGATAGGGATAAGGATGCGGCGCCAGCGGGGCGGGATAGACCGCCAGTGTCTGATCCTCATATTTCAGGTCAAGATCCTTTTGCAGCCCGCGCGCATTGACGGAATTGCGCGTGGGCCGATACCCACCGTCCTCCCCGATCTCCAGATCCCACCACCATTTCTTGACCGGGTTCAGCGCGCCATTCTCAACAACGTCATCGAGCCGCGCAAGCGCGGGTGCCAGCTGCGGCACATTCATCGCCGCCCAGCGAAACGGTTTCTCCTTGAAAAGTCCCTCAAGGTTCCAGGGACAGGTCTTCATGCACCGCCCGCACATTGCACCGCCGGGGGTGGTGATGCGGTAGGTCGCGCATTTCTGGCTGTCCGATTTCCAGATCTCGTACCCGTTGAACATCAGCTTCGGACCCGCGGTAATCGCACCCGACGGGCATTCCCGCGCACATTTATTGCAGCTTTCGCAGAACCGTTGCAGGCCAAAGTCGATAGGTTTGTCATGGGCCAGCGGCAGGTCCGTGGTCACAGTGCCCGATTTCAGACGTGGCCCCAGAAAGGGGTTCAGGATCACCTCGCCGATGCGGCTGACCTCACCCAGCCCGGACAGCAAAAGCAACGGCGGCTGCAACACTTCCCCGTCCATTACCGTATGCGCCTTTGCGGCATATCCCAGGTTGCGGATCTGTTTCGCGATCACCCCGCCGATCAGCGAAAACCGCAGATAGGCGCGCATGGATTGTGCCACGGCGATCCAATCATCGCCCGACGACCCCTCCATCGTCTCGTAGCCCTGATCGATAATCATGTTGATGGCCTGATCATGCGGCGGGTCAATTTCCTCGCCCCGCGCATCGTGGCTGTACCACGCCCAGTCAGGACACCGCGAAATACCGATAGCATCCACCCCTAGAAAATAGCTGGTCGCCTTGATCAAATCGGCCGCTTCCTGCGGACCAAGCGGAACCTGCTGCGCGGCGGCTTCCCCATCCTGCAGCAGAACAAACGCACCCAATGCCCTGCGCTGCGCCGTTGAAGGTGCCGCCTTGCGCACGTAATGCCCGCCCTTGGCACCGTCCTGCAGTTTCTTGCCCATGTCCCCGAATTGCGCCCGGGCGAACATATCCGTGCGCTTGGGGACCCGCGCGACATGAGGCTCATCAATGAAGGTTGTCGGCGTATCCACCCGCTTGAGCGTCTCGAACCGGTGCGCGCCATCCACAAAGCGGCGCTTGGCATAGGGTACGGCATTGATCTGACCCTTCGCCGTGCCCACGCCCAGGTTCCAACCGATCCCGAAGGCCGATCTCGGTTGGTCCGACAGATCGGCAAGGGGGCGGTCGGGGGACATGTCAAAACACGTGGTCACTGCCGAAAGGCCAAAACGCGTCCCGATATAGGGATGATGCAACATACCATCTTTGACCGTTGCGAGGCCCGCCGCAACCGCCAGCTTGTTCAGATCGACATCGGAGCTGGAGACCGTATGACCCCGTGCGTCATGCCCCAACACCCGCAGATAATTGGCCAGCACAACCGCCGTTTCCGCTGCCAGCAGCCCCGCGCGGTGCGCCTGCGCATCCTTGATCCAGTCACAACCCACCTCACCCGGTTCCGGCGCGCGCGGGTTTTCATACAGCAGGACCAGCGCATGCGTGTGGCCTTCGATGCCCGTCGGCGCGGCTGCCATGGAGTCCCTCAGATCAGCCATGATCAGGTCGATGCCCGACGCCAGCGTCTTGGTCTGTCGCGTCTGCAAGTCTCGCGAAAGACGGTCAACATCTGGGTTCACATAAGGCTTATCCAAAACAGCATGGGCAGAAAGGTCGCAAATCCCGACCACGGCAGCATCCGCGAAATATCCAAAAGCCTTGAGATGCTGCGCCCGCGTCGCCGGATCAACGGGCGCCTCCGCGATGACAGGATTGACCAGACCACCCCGAATCGCATCCAACATCGCCTGATGTTCGCGCATCGCATTCACGATGGATCGTGGATCTGACGGGCGATCAAACGAAAGCTGCAAGGCCTGCGGCACCTGCGACAGGTCAGCCGCCCCCGCCCGTCGCGCCAACCGCTCCGTCGGATAGGGGCCCATATGCACCGGGCGGTGTTTGTCGGAAAAGAAACGCACGGTCATCGCAGGCCCATCTGGTAAAACGGATATCGCGGCGACAGATGCTCACGACACTAACGCCAGAGCCGCAGTATGATCAGACACGAAACCATTCGCAATCAGTCAAGGTTTCTGGCGACCCCGGCAGGATTCGAACCTGCAACCTGCCCCTTAGGAGGGGGCTGCTCTATCCAGTTGAGCCACGGGGCCGCGCGGGTTTGGTTTAGACGAGCGAACGGCCATTGTCATGGCCGGATTGCGGTATCGCGGGAGGAACCTTGATTGCACGTATCTGTTCGCGCTAACTGTAAGGAAAAGACTGGATACCTGAATTGACCACAGCTCCCCGCCGCGCGCTTACCTTGCGTGATGTATCAGAGGCTTGCGGCGTCTCTGAGATGACCGTCAGCCGCGTCTTGCGCAACCGTGGGGATGTCTCGCAAGGGACACGGGACAAGGTCTTGGCCGCTGCCAAGGAACTTGGATATGTCCCCAACCAGATTGCCGGGTCGCTGGCATCGCAGCGGGTCAATCTGGTGGCTGTGATCATACCTTCCCTGTCCAACATGGTCTTTCCCGAAGTGCTCAACGGGATCAACCAAGTGCTTGAAGATACGCCATTGCAACCGGTGGTCGGCGTCACAGACTATCTGCCGGAAAAAGAGGAACGTGTGCTCTATGAGATGCTGTCGTGGCGACCGTCCGGCGTCATCATAGCGGGTCTTGAACATTCAGAAGCGACAACCGCGATGCTGCGCAATGCGGGTATCCCCGTGGTGGAAATCATGGATACCGACGGGCGCCCCGTGGATGCGATGGTGGGTATTTCCCACCGCCGTGCAGGCAGGGAAATGGCCAACGCCATCCTCAAGGAGGGGTATGAGCATATCGGCTTCATGGGCACCAAGATGCCTCTGGACCACCGGGCGCGCAAAAGGTTCGAAGGATTTACCGAGGGTCTTGCCAAGGCAGGGATCGAAATCGAGGACCGTGCGTTCTATTCGGGTGGCTCTGCCCTGGCCAAGGGACGAGAAATGACGCAGGAGATGCTCGAACGGTCGCCTGATCTGGATTTCCTTTACTATTCCAACGACATGATCGGGGCTGGTGGATTGCTTTATCTGCTGGATGAGGGGATCGACATTCCCGGCCGGATCGGGCTTGCGGGGTTCAATGGGGTCGAGTTGTTGCAGGGGCTGCCGCGGCAGCTTGCCACGATGGATGCCTGCCGGATCGAAATCGGACAAGCCGCCGCCCGGATTGTCTTGAACCAGTCCAGCAATGAACCTGATCCCGACATACCGGACCAGGTGACGCTGACACCCACCTTATCCTTCGGGGATACGTTGCGCCGCAAACGCCTTTGACCTGTGCTGACGCTAAGCAACACTGACGCAAGGCGGATTTTTCTTGATCGCCACCGATTGAGCGAAGCCCCAACGGGTGAGGCACGGGGGGCTGCCCTTGCTGAGCTTATCGAGAGCCTTGGATTTGTTCAGCTCGACAGCATCAATACCGTGGCGCGGGCGCATGATCTGATCCTGTTCTCCCGCCGTCCCCGGTACCGGCCCAAATCGCTCAAGCACCTATACGAACGGGACGGTGGGCTGTTTGAGCATTGGACCCATGACGCGGCTGTGATCCCAATGGCTTTCTATCCATGGTGGCACCTGCGCCGCCAGCGGGACGCCGAAAGGCTGCGCGCCCGGTGGCGGGATGACCGGCGGGCGGGTTTTGAGCGGCAGTTTCAGGTCGTGCTGGATCAGATCAGGTCAGAAGGGCCCGTCACATCGGGTGATGTCGGCAAGGACGAAGCACGCGGATCAGGCGGATGGTGGGATTGGCACCCTTCCAAGACCGCGCTGGAATACCTTTGGCGGTCAGGCGCACTTTGCGTGGTCGGGCGCGACGGGTTTCGCAAGAAGTACGACCTGACTGAGCGGGTTCTTGAAACGCATCTGTGCGATGAGGCTTCCGCTCCGGATGTTCAGGCGACGATCGACTGGTGCTGTGATCAGGCGCTGCACCGCCTAGGTTTTGCTACCCATGGCGAGTTGGCGGCTTTCTGGGCGCATGTGACCCCCGCAGAAGCAAAGGCATGGTGCATGGCCGAAAAAACTGCGGGGCGTCTGGAGGAGGTTGCAATCACCGGGGCTGATGGCACCGTCAAACCTGCCTTCGCGCGACCCGGTCTGGCGGCTGACCCCGCGCTTGAGACCGCACCCTGTCCGCGCCTGCGCGTGCTCAGTCCGTTTGATCCGGCCCTGCGGGATCGCAAACGGGCGGAGCGGCTTTTTGGTTTTGATTACCGGATCGAAGTTTTTGTACCCGCACCGCAGAGGCGGTTCGGCTATTACGTCTTTCCCATTCTGGAAGGTGACAAACTGGTTGGACGCGTCGACATGAAAGCCTTTCGCGATGCCGATCATTTGCGGGTGCACGCCCTTTGGCCCGAAGGAAAGACCGTCTGGGGCAAAGGCAGACAGCACGCATTCGAAAGGGAGTTGGACCGCCTGATCAAACTGGCTGGTGTCAGCAAGGTCATCTTTGATGATGGCTGGTTGCGGGGCTCAGCGCAGCGCCATCTCGGATAGATCTGACGCGGCTTTCATCAGCCTGCCAAGATGGCCCTTCAGGTCATCCATGGAAATCCGCTGGGTGGGCGCATGGACGGAAAGCGTCGACATCAATCGGCCAAGATCGTCCATGATCGGCACGGCAATCGCCACCATCCCATCCATGAACTCCTCGTCATCCGTGGCGTAGCCGTTGTTGCGCGTCGTCTCGATCTCCCGGTGGATGTCTTCCGGTCGGGTCAGCGTTCTGGCCGTATGCACATCCATGATCGCAGCCGCGAGGTATTTCGACAGCATTCGCGGTGCCAGCGTGGACAGGTACATCTTGCCGCTGGCCGTACAGTGAAAAGGCACTGTGGTGCCAATAGGCAGTTGGATGCGCAGCGGCCACTTGGTTTCCACCCGGTCCAGATAAACCATGCCGTCGCGTTCCGGCGTCGCGATGTTGCAGGTTTCGCCAATGTCAGCGGTCAGCGCGTTCAACACCGCAAGGCGAACCGTACGCACCCGACTGGAAGACAACACATTGATCGAGATTTTTCGCAGCCGCAGACCCGCAGAATAGGATCTGCCGTCGATGTCGCGTTGCAGGAAGCCTTCCTGCTCCAACCTGTGAAAGAGGCGATGCACGGTCGCCTTGGGAAGCCCGAGGCTTTCGTTCACCGCCGTAGGCGTTACCGGGACACCCGCCGCCGCGATCTCCTCCAACACCATGAGCAGTCTCAGATTTGTCGGAATCGTTTTTTCGGGTGCACTCGCATCAGCCATACAAAGCTCTCGTTCCTAGTCAGGGTCACAAATACCACTCACGTAAGACACCTCAATTCCCCCCACTAAGCAACTCATAAAGGCCACCGCCCGGCAACAGTGTCTGGGAGAGCGACGGGAAAAGCGCCACGCAAAACCAGACTGCGACAAGGGACACTAGGTAAAGGGTCGCATAGCGCAGTAAGCGGAAGTAGGGCACGCCGGTGACCCCCGAAGCCACATAGAGGTTCAGCCCGTAGGGTGGCGTGATGAATCCGATGGACGCACCGACAAGGAAGATCACCGCGAACTGCACCGGGTCAACGCCGACCGAATGCGCAATAGGCGCAAGGATGGGTGCCAGAATGATCGTAACGGGTAGCGATTCAAGGATCATCCCGGCCACGAACACAATCGCCATTGCGGTAAAGAGGACGGGGTAGTACCCGCCCATCCCCGTCACAAACCCGCCGATCACGGCCTGCGCTCCCAACAAAGACAGGATTTGTTGCATCACCACCGAAACCGCGATCAACGGTGCGAGGATGCCGGTGATCTGCGCCGACCGCACGACAATCGACGGGATATCCAGCGGGGTGAACCCCTCGACCACGACCATGGACGCCAGTGACTTTTCTTCAACCGGCGTGTCTGGCGTGCTGCCCATCAACCGGTTGAGCGGCCATGACACCACACCGACGATGATACAAAAGCCCACGGTAACTCCGGCAGCTTCGGTCGGAGAAAACTTGCCGGTATAGATACCCCAAAGTACCAGACCGATGGCAAAGAAACCAAGCCACGCGCCGACCGCCGTTTTGAACACGCGCCAGGGGCTTAGCGTTATCAGAAAACCCCATTTGTTGATGTAGCAGATGATAAAGCAGGCCGTCATCATGGCCAGCACCATCAAGGAACCTGGCACGATACCCGCGATGAACAGATCAGAGATCGGCAGGTTCATCAAAAACCCATAGACGATGAAGATGATTGAGGGCGGAATGATGATCCCGACCGTACCGCCCGCCGCCGCGGTCGCAGCTGAGAAACGTTCATCGTAGCCACCCTTGACCATCTCCGGATGAAGCATTGACCCGATAGTTGCCGTGGTCGCGGAATTCGAGCCGGAAATTGCCGCGAAAAGTCCACAGGCCCCGATGGACGCCATCGCCAGACCACCTCGCAGCCATCCCAGGCAGGCATAGGCGAAATCCGACAACCTGCGCGCGATGCCTGATCGGTTGATCAAATCCCCTGTCAGAATGAAAAGCGGCATTGCAAGCAGCGCAAAGCCCTTGTTGAAGACGTTCAGAAGCTCCGCGCCGGTATTGTCCAGCGTCAGTCCCATGACGAAGGAGCATCCGACGACCCAATAGAAGATGACCAGCAGGACCGGCACCCCCAGCATGAACAGCATCGTCACCCCAAGGGAGATAAGCGTGATCCACGTTCCATCGGTCATCACACGTCCCCCCCGATGACGGCTTGTTCGATCAACGTTTCACCCTTTCGGTAGCGCTGCAGGTCCTCGAACAAGTTTTCCCAGACCCGGCCCGCCATCAGGATGAAGGCGAAGGGCACAGTGATCAGGAACATCCACTGCATCAGGTTATCGGTGCCCAGAACGATCTGGAAATTATCGTAGCTGTTCACGGTAACCCGCGCGGTTGTGGTGACAACAATAATGCAGAACCCCATCCACAGGATTGCATCCATCCCAAGTGCGATGATCTGGCCAGTTGCGCCAAACTTCGTTCGAAATTCGTTGAAGCTCAGATGTGTCCGAAGGCGCACGTTGAAGGCGCATCCAAACCACGCCATGATCATGAACAACAGCGGTGGGATCGTTGTGGACCAGGCGGGCTGTCCCGCCCAGGCTTCGGGGAACCACCAGAAATTCGGACCGAACCGCTGCAGGACGCCTGCAAAAATGATCAAGGCGATCACAATGTAGGTATAAACGACAATCGACCGCTCCAGATGGCGGTCCAGAAAAGGCACCTTCTTGTAGATGTAGTAGACCAGCAAACCACCCAACAGGGTGATGGGCGTGAAAACCCACCAAGCCGCCGGCGACCGGTACGCCTGCACAACCGAAAAGTCGATATCACCCGCCAACGTCGATGTGACAATGGTCACCGCATCCGCCAAGGTTGACATGGCGCCCCTCCCTCATTCCATGCATCTCAATGCACCGCCCTCCTCGGCAGCGCAGACGATCAGGGGCGGCCGAATTCTCCGGCCGACCCCCCCTTCCCAAATCCTAGCGAAAAGGCTTTAGGCCTTCCACCAGCGGCGCGGTTCGACGTTTTCTGGCAGTGTATCCACCGGAATCTGACGCGCGATGTCATAGATTTCCTGATACGTATCCAGGCCACCGGACCAACCGTTCAGCCGCTCGCGCCACTGTTCCCAAAGCTGAGGCTGGAACTCGGGTGAGCACATTTCCTCGGCCATCTTGATCTGGTCGTCTGCAAGGAAGGCGTTGCGGACGTTGTTTTCCGCAAAGATGGTGCCCGGCAACTGCGGATCGGAATGGCCGACCGTCTTGACCAATGCCGCTTCGTTTGCAGCCTGAACATGCGTTTGCGCCCAATAGGCGGATTCCATCACCGCATCCTGCAACTCTCCACCGAGGCTGTCAAAAGCCGCCGCAGACATCGCGGTGTGCTCCGTTCCGCAGAAGAACTTCAGATCAACCGACTGCGAAACAACCGGCGACATGTTGGCATAGGCCACAGCCGACGCCCAGGTTTCCGCACCATCGATCAAGCCTTGCTTGAGGCCATCAAGGGTCTCTTCCCAGGCAACCGGAACCGGATTGAGGTTGAGCGCCTGCATGGCAATACGACCAAGCTGCGTCCCCGTCACGCGGTTCTTTGTGCCGAACAGTTCTTCCAGTTTTGTCACTGTCGGACGGTCTTCCCAGCCCAGACCCAACTGGATGCCACGCAATTCGCAATGGCTGAACAGGAATTTCAGACCGTGGCGTTTTTCGTAGGGCTCACGCAGCAGTTTCTGCGACTCAGGGGAATACAGGAAGTGATACTGCGCAGCACGCGACGGGAACATATACGCATAGTCCAGCACGTTCAGGTAAGGCGCACCACCGGCCGAGTTTTGCGTGGAGGCCGCATAGATATCAACGATGCCCTGCTGGGTCTTCTCAACGCAGGATGTCTGGCCACAAATCTGGTTGTCACCAATGAATTCGACGCGGATTTCACCGTCTGTGCGGCTTTCCAGATCGCGGGAAAATTCAAGTGCACCTGCACGTTCAATCAACAGGTTGCGCGCATTGAAACCGGCCGCACCGAACTTGAAAGTGAACTTCGGCTCCTTGGCAAAGCGCTTTTCATAGGTCGATTCCGCCGCCTTGGCGAGGTTGCCCAAGCTCATGGCGCCACCGAATGTGCCCGCTGCAAGCAGGGTTGAGCTCATCCCGTACTGCCCCGCAAGCCGGAACAAATCGCGACGCGATATCCCCTTCAGTTTCTCTTGTACCTTCATCGTGATTCCTCCCTTACGATGCAATGTCTCCAAAAATGAGACTTATGGTATCAAAAAACACTAGCTTGATTCCTGTCACCTGTATAGAATTTTCTGCAACGAGGGAGAGGACAGCGGAAATGAATGCGGACTTCATCATCGTCGGGGCGGGTTCCGCGGGCTGCGTTCTGGCCAATCGGCTCAGCGCTGATCCCGGCAACAAGGTGGTGCTGCTGGAGGCAGGCGGTCGGGACCTTAACCCCTGGATCCATATTCCGGTCGGCTATTTCAAAACCATTCACAATCCCAAGGTAGACTGGTGCTACAAGACAGAGCCGGATCCGGGCCTGAACGGACGTTCGATCGAATGGCCGCGCGGCAAGGTTCTGGGCGGGTCTTCATCGCTGAACGGATTGCTCTATGTGCGCGGCCAGCCGCAGGATTATGACCGCTGGCGGCAAATGGGAAATACCGGGTGGGGGTGGGAGGATATTCTGCCGCTGTTCAAGCGCGCAGAGCGTAACGAACGCGGTGCAGACGCCTATCACGGTGATAAGGGCCCCCTGTCAGTCTCGAACATGCGCATTCAGCGCCCGATCACCGACGCCTGGGTCGCCGCGGCACAGGCCGCGGGCTATCCGTTCAATCCGGATTACAATGGTGCCGATCAGGAGGGTGTGGGTTTTTTCCAACTCACCTCGCGCAACGGACGGCGGTGCAGTTCCGCTGTGGCCTATCTCAACCCGATCAAGAAGCGCGAGAACCTTCAGATCATCACCCACGCCCAAGTCGACAAGATCGACATCAAGCAGAACCGGGCAACCGGCGTGACCTACAGGGATCGCAGCGGACGCAGCCGGACAATCACTGCAAACCGGGAGGTCGTCTTGTGCGGCGGGGCCATCAATTCACCCCAATTGCTTATGGTTTCAGGTGTCGGAGAGGCCGCACAGCTTGGCGATCACGGCATTGAGGTCAAACAGGACCTTGCGGGTGTGGGAAAGAACCTGCAGGACCATCTTCAGGCCCGACTGGTCTACAAATGCAATGAACCCACGCTGAACGACGAAGTCAGCAGCTTGATGGGACAGGCTCGAATCGGGCTGAAGTACATGATGTTCCGATCAGGCCCAATGACAATGGCGGCCAGCCTCGCAACGGGTTTCATGAAAACGCGCGCTGATCTGGAAACCCCGGACATTCAATTCCACGTCCAGCCGTTGTCGGCCGAGAATCCCGGCAAGGGGGCCGACAAATTTTCGGCCTTTACCATGTCGGTCTGTCAGCTGCGCCCCGAAAGCAGGGGCGAAATCAGGCTGAACGACGCCAATCCCCGTACCTATCCAAAGATCATTCCGAACTACCTTTCGACCCAAGCGGATTGCCAGACCATCGTCAAAGGGGTGAACATTGCGCGCACCATTGCCCGCCACGCGCCGCTGACCTCGAAAATCTCGGAAGAGTTCCGCCCCCATTCAACGCTGGACATGAATGATTATGACGCGACGCTGGACTGGGCGCGCAATAACACCGCGTCGATCTATCACCCAACCGGCACCTGCAAGATGGGCAATGGCAAGGATGCCGTGGTGGATGCCCGGTTGCGCGTTCACGGTATCGCGGGACTGCGGGTGGCGGATTGTTCGATCATGCCCGAGATCGTATCGGGCAACACCAACGCGCCCGCCATCATGATCGGAGAGAAGGCGAGTGATCTGATCCTTGAAGACGCCCGCGCCTGATCATCGTCGGAAAGGTGGCAAACCCGCTTCGAACCACGTCAGATATGTCAGGATGGTATAGACCGGCAGTCCCGTGGCAGAGGCGATGTCAGCGGCATAGGGCGGCATGTTTGTGCATTCCAGCACCAGCGCGCTGATATCCGGCTGATCCTTCACGAACTGCGCTGCCGCCGCGACCATTTCGGACCGGGCGCGTGCGATGTCCAGATGGTTATGATTACCCAGAATGGCATCGGCGAAATGGCTGCCATCCATCCCGGCAATCAACGTATCCTCGGGCGCACCCGCGGCCTTCAGGTGCTCCGCTGACAGGCTTTCAGCGGAGATCGTCAGCACGCCCACCTTCTTTTCAGGCGCAAGCATCGCTTTGATCTGCGCCACTTGTTCCAGCGCCGATGCGGCGACAGGCACGCCCAGCGCATCGGTCAACGCAGCCCGCTGTAGCGAGAGAAACCCGCAGGTTGTCGCGATCCCGGTGCAGCCCTGCGCAATCAGGTCACGGCCGACAGCGATGAACGCGGCAACGAACGGACCCTGATCACCGCGCACAATGGCGGTCGGCGTTGCGCCAGTAACAACATGGTACCGAACGTCGAACGAAAAACTGGTGGGATTTCCGACGTCCCCCAGCACGCGCGGGAAAGCCGTATCCAACATCAGGATGCCCAGTTTTGCACCGCTTTTCTTCATGCGACGTAGATCCTTCATGACCCCCACTTCATGCCGGGCTGCCGTGCGTGGCGCAAGGTCAGCGCGTATCAATGACAAATTACAAACATTTTGTTGATGTTTTACGCATTCATGCAATGATGCCGCTGAATGGGGAGATTCGCATCCATGTCTGCACCGGCAGAAGGCCAGATAACATGACCCGCCATGTCGTTGTCGTTGGTGCGGGTATTGTGGGGGTTTCCTCCGCGATCTGGCTGCGCCGCGCAGGCCTGGATGTCACCATCGTGGACCGACTTGCCCCCGGAACCGGGACATCGCATGGAAATGCTGGCGTGCTGGCGGCCTGTGCGATGGTGCCCGTCACCGCACCGGGCATGATCCGCAAGGCGCCCGGCATGCTGATGAACCCGGACTTCCCCCTGTTTCTGCGATGGTCCTATCTGCCACGACTGATGCCATGGCTAATACGTTACGTCAGCCATGCCAACGATACCGACACCCGCCGCATTGCGCGCGATCTGACGCCAATCGTCAGCGACAGTGTCGAACAGCACAAGAGCCTTTGCACGGATTTGGGGCTGGGCGACTGGGTCACCGACAGTGACTATTGCTTTGCCTACCGCGACCGCGCCGCGTTCGAGAGCGAAAGCTACACATGGGAGTTGCGCAAGCAGGCGGGGTTCACCCCTACCCTGCTCGACGGTGGCGAAATGCGCGAATATGAACCCAACCTTGGCCCTGACATCACCTGCCTTGCGGTCATGAAAAACCACGGCTTCATCCGCAGCCCCGGGGGTTACGTGCAGGCCCTGGCACAAGCTTTCGAGGGGATGGGCGGCAAGATCATTACCGCCGACGTCAAGGATATCACCCTGGCCGACGACACGGTGACTGGCGTTGAGACGACACAAGGCACCATTGCATGCGATGAACTGGTTCTGGCCACTGGCGTCTGGTCAAAACCGCTGATGCAAAAGCTGGGCATCAACGTGCCGCTGGAGGCGGAGCGCGGATATCATGTCGTGTTCGAAGATGCGACCGGCGGACCGTCTCGTCCGACGATGGTCGCCAGTGGCAAATTCGTGGCCACGCCGATGGAGCAGGGGCTGCGCTGCGCCGGGATCGTGGAATTTGGCGGGCTGGAAGCCGGGCCATCAAAAGCGCCGCTTGCCCTGCTGCGGCGTCAGGTCCACGAAGCCTTTCCAAACCTGCAAGCCAAGAACGAAATCGAATGGCTGGGACACCGACCCGCCCCCAGCGATAGCCTGCCCCTGATCGGGCAGATCGGCGAAAGCCGGGTCTATACGGCCTTCGGGCACCACCATATCGGGTTGACGGGCGGGCCGAAAACGGGCCGCCTGATCGCCGGATTGATCGCGGGGCAAGGGATCAACACCGATCTTGCCCCCTATCACCCACAGCGGTTCACGAACCGCAAAGCATAAACCAACAGGGAGACAACCAATGAAACTGACAACGAAACTGATGACCGGCGTGGCAAGCGCCGCCGTAGCAATGACAGCCGCACTGCCCGCGGTCGCGGCAGAGAAATGGGACATGCCGATGGCCTATTCCGCGTCCAACTTCCATTCTGAGAATGGCGTGACTTTCGCGGAATGCGTCACCAAAGGCACGCAGGGCGATATCGAAATCACCGTCCACCCCGGTGGCTCACTTTTTGCAGGCGCAGACATCAAACGCGCGATCCAGACCGGTCAGGTCCAGATCGGGGAGCGTCTGCTGTCTGGCCACCAGAATGAAAACGCGCTCTTTGGCTTCGATTCCGTCCCTTTCCTGGCCCCATCGTTCGACGACAGCGCAAATCTGTTCGAAGCGGCCAAACCAGCCATCGAAAAGGTCCTGGATGAGCAGAACCTCGTGATGCTCTATGCCGTGCCATGGCCGCCACAGGGTCTGTACTTCAAGAAGGAAGTGAACAGCGTCGCGGATATGGAAGGGATCAAGTTCCGGTCCTACAACAACGCGACCAGCCGTCTGGCGGAACTGACCGGCATGCTGCCCGTCACCATCGAAGCCGCCGAGATCAGCCAGGCCTTCGCAACGGGTGTAGCGGAATCAATGATCTCATCCGGGGCGACGGGCTATGACCGCAAGGTCTGGGAAAGCCTGACGCATTTCTACGAGGTCGACGCCTGGCTGCCTTACAACTACGTCATGGTGAACAAGGGCGTCTGGGAAGGCACTTCAGACGCACACAAAGGCATCATCACAAGCTGCGCAGGCGAAGCGCAGGAGCGCGGGTTGCAGGCGTCCAAGGACTACACCCAATTTACCATGGACGGGCTGGCCGAAGGCGGCATGACCGTCGGTCCGGCGGGTGACGAACTGATGTCCGGTCTGCGCAGCGTGGGTGAGACCATGACCGCTGAATGGCTCGAAGCGGCGGGCGAAGAAGGCAAGGCAATCGTCGATGCCTTCAAGGCGATGGAATAATCCTGATAGGGCGAGGCCGTTTGAGCGGCCTCACCCACACGCATCGCGCAGATGTGTCGCGCGCCATGCCTTACCATCAATTGATGCGGGTCAGTTGACCCAACCGCTCTGAAGAAAGGGCTTCTCATGACGCTCATCCGCAGGTCACTCGATTTTCTGTATGCGGCCTCCGGCGTATTGGCCGCGCTGTGTCTAATCGCCATCCTTGGCCTGATCGTCGCGCAGATGGTGGCACGCTGGACCGGAGAAATCTTTCCCGGTGCGGCCAATTACGCGGGCTATGCCATGGCCGCCGCCAGTTTCCTTGCCTTCGCAAATGCGCTTAATCACAGCGCACACATCCGAGTGTCGATCCTGTTGAACGCAGTCCAAAGCGGGCCGAAACGGCTGCTTGAAATCTGGTGTTTCGGCCTTGGCGCCCTGATCGCGTGGTATTTCACCTATTACGCCTATTGGTTTGTTTACTGGTCCTGGAAGTTTAACGAGATCAGCCAAGCGCAGGACGCCATCAAGCTCTGGATACCTCAATCTGTCATGGTCGTCGGGGGCGCGATCCTTGCCATTGCGCTGACAGATAACCTGCTTTCCGTCCTGTTCAGGGGGCACCACCGCATGACGCGTGCGTCCCTCGACGAAAACATGGCGGAGTAGGATCATGACCGAACTTTATGCCATCATCCTTTTCCTTTTCGTCCTTTTCTTTCTTCTGGGAACCGGCGTCTGGGTTGGCCTGGCCTTGATGGGCGTCGCCTGGGTCGGGATGGAATTGTTCACCACCCGTCCGGTCGGGGACACGATGATCACGACGATCTGGGCTTCATCCTCATCCTGGACATTGACCGCGCTGCCGCTGTTCATCTGGATGGGCGAAATTCTTTATCGCACGAGATTATCTGAGGACATGTTCAAGGGCCTTTCGCCGTGGCTCGCGCGTCTGCCAGGGGGGCTGGTGCATACCAACATCGTGTCCTGCACTGTCTTTGCTGCTGTCTCCGGGTCTTCGGCGGCGACGCTGACGACCGTCGGCAAGATGGCCATTCCCGAACTGCGCGCGCGCAAGTACCCCGAAAAGATGGTAATCGGCACGCTGGCCGGTGCGGCCACACTTGGCCTGATGATCCCCCCATCGCTGGCGCTGATCGTCTACGGCGTGACCGTTAACGAAAGCATCACCAAGCTGTTTTTTGCCGGCGTGTTTCCCGGCCTCGTGCTCGCAGGCATGTTCATGGCCTATGTCGCGATCACCAGCTTTGTCTCAAAGGACTGGAACCCGACAGACGAACGCGGGATGAGCTTTTCAGAAAAGCTGGCAAATTCGCGGTTCCTGATACCGGTCTTCGCCTTGATCACTGTGGTGATCGGATCGATGTACGCAGGGCTGGCCACAGCCACCGAAGCCGCCGCGATCGGTGTCATCGGTGCGCTGGTCTTGGCATCGCTGCAAGGCTCCCTGACATGGGACAGTTTTCGTACCAGCCTGATGGGCGCCATGCGCACCTCCGCCATGATTGCGCTTATCCTTGCGGGGGCCGCTTTTCTGAAGCTGTCCATGGGGTTCACGGGCCTGCCCCGGTCGCTGGCCGACGGAATCGCAGCGATGGAGTTGTCCCGCTTCCAGCTTTTGATGGCGCTGCTGGTCTTCTACATCGTCCTTGGCATGTTCCTTGATGGCATTTCAGCCATCGTGCTGACGATGGCCGTGGTGGAGCCCATGGTGCGCGGCGCGGGGATCGACCTGATCTGGTTTGGCATCTTCGTGGTTGTCGTCATCGAGATGGCGCAGATCACGCCGCCCATCGGGTTCAACCTGTTCGTGCTGCAAGGCATGACCAATCACGAAATGGGGTACATCACCCGTGCCGCACTGCCGATGTTCGCCATCATGGTGCTGATGGTCTTTGTCCTGATCTGGTTCCCGGAGATTGCCACATGGTTGCCCGACAACATGCGCAATTCGCCTACGTAGAGGTGCGCGATGCTGCACCGCATACTCTGGGCGATATCGACCCATGCGCGCGCCTGTCTGGTCGTTGGGCTGATTGGCGGGCTTGCACTGCCCAGCCTTGCGGCGGCGATGGTGCCATGGTTGCCGCACATGGTGGCGCTGCTGCTGGTGACAACCGCGCTTCGGGTCGGGCACCGCGAGGCGCTGGGCGCCATTGGCGATCTGCGCTGGGGTCTGGCCGTCATCGTGGCCTTGCAGATGGTGGTGCCGCTGATCTTGCTGGGCCTGCTGCATCTGGCCGGTCTCAGCGACACGCCCGCGGCCCTTGCTGTTGTGCTGACATCTGCCGCGCCCGCGATAACCGGCAGCGTCAATCTTGCGCTGATCATGCGGCTGGACGCTGGACGGATGATGCAGATTCTCGTGCTCGGCACGGCCGCCTTTCCGGTAACCGTCCTGCCGGTGCTTTGGGCGATGCCGCAACTGGGCGCAGCAGGCGATATCCTTGGTGCCGCGCTCAGCTTGCTGGCAGTAATTGCCCTTGCGACCGTCGTGGGATTCACGCTGCGCGCGCGCGTCTTTCCCGACCCGTCGCCGGGGCAGATCAAGGCGCTGGACGGGCTGTCAGTCCTCGCCTTTTGCATCATCGTCGTGGGGCTGATGGCGGCGCTCAACCCCGCCCTACGCGCCGATCCCCGGGTCGTGCTGAACTGGGCACTGCTGGCCTTTGCCATTGGCTATGGTCTTCAACTACTTGCCCTGATGGTGCTGCGCCGCAGCCCGTTGCGACCCTTCGCCGGACCCATCGCGCTGGCTGCTGGAAACCGCAATGTGGCGATCTTTCTGGTGGCCCTGCCCGCCGACATTCTTGCCCCGTTGATGATCTTCATCGGCTGCTGGCAACTGCCCATGTACCTCACACCGGTACTGATGCCGAAACTCTATGCAAGGGCCTTGCGCCATGACTGAGAAAAGCAAGCGACCGCTGATCCGGACCGTGGGATTGTCAGGTATCCTGATCACATTCGCCGAACGCATGAATGAATCGGCCAACCGCGCTGCCCTTGCCTTTCGCGCAGCAGTCGATGCCGAACACTGGCCCGAAGTGCGGGAAACCAGCACGTCGCTTGTCTCCACGTTTCTGGAAATCGATCTTGCCATCACACCGATCGACGCCATCACAGAGCGCATCGAAGACCTGTTGTCGCAGCAGGACTGGACCAGTGCGCCCCTCCCCGCTGGCAGGACCCTGTGGCATGTCCCCACGGTCTATGGCACCGACCTTGCCCCGCAACTGGAAGAAGCCGCTGCGGTGGCCGGTGTCGACCCCGACGCCGCCATCGCGGAAATCTCCACCTCGCGGGTGCGGGTGCTTACTATCGGTTTTGCCCCCGGGCAGCCCTACATGGGGGAGCTTAGTGAGACCTGGAACATCCCCCGCCAGGAAGGGCTGACCAAATCCGTCCCACGCGGTGCGCTCGTGATTGCGATCCGCCAGTTGATCACCTTTACCAACGCCTCTCCCACCGGATGGCGCCACATCGGTCAGACAGCGTTCGAGAATTTCCGCCCCGGCACGCCGAACCCCTTTGCACTTGCACCGGGGGATGAGCTTGTCTTCCCCAGCATCACACCACAGGAATTCGACAGGATAAGCCGCAAGGACACCTCCGGCAACGGCGGCGCGACGCATGAGGTCCTCGCATGAGTGCAACGCTGGAGATCGTGCAAACCGGCGCGGCGCTGAGCGTACAGGACCTTGGCCGCCACGGGTTTCGCGCGCAAGGCCTGACCGTTGCAGGGGCCATGGACACAGATGCCCTGTTTGAGGGTGCCGCCTTGCTTGGACAAGCCGCCAGTTGCGCCGCAATCGAGATGGCGGGTTCGGGCGGTAGTTTTCGTTCTGACGCGGATGTGCGTATCGCCCTCACGGGGGCCACCATGGCGGCCAACATCGACGGATCACCGCTTGTCTGGAACGCCAGTCATCTGTTGCCTGCAGGTGCGACGCTCAGCATCGGGGGTGCACGAAATGGCAGCTATGGATACCTCCATGTCGGCGGCGGCATTGACACGCCGCTGGTGATGGGCGCCCGCGCAGCACATCTGCGCGCTGGCGTCGGCAACACCCTTCAGACCGGTGACCGACTGCCCCTTGGTGCCGACAAGGGCGGGGAGACATCCCAGGCGATATCCCCTCAGAACCGACTTGATGGGGGCGCAATCCGCGTCGTTGCATCCATGCAAACGGAAGCCTTTTCAGTGGAAACCCGCGAACGCTTTACGCAAACCACTTTCCGTCGTGACCCGCGCGGTGACCGCATGGGCCTGCGGATGGACCACGACGGCGAAGGTTTCAGCACCGGTGCGCAACTCAGCATCGTATCGGAAGTTGTCGTGCCGGGTGACATTCAGATCGCGGGCGACGGCGCCCCTTTCGTGCTCATGTATGAATGCCAGACGACCGGCGGCTATCCCCGGATTGGTACAGTCATCCCCTGTGACCTGCCTCGTATGGCCCAGACCCAGCCAGGAACCGCTGTCCACTTCACCTACGTCAAAATGGATGAAGCCGTCGCGCTGCAACAACGTCATCAACAGTATTTGACCACCCTGCGCAGCCGCGTTACCCCGCTGATCCGCGACCCCGCGACGATCCGGGATCTGCTGGCTTATCAAATGGTCAGCGGCGCCATTTCCGCAACCGCCAATCCGTTCGAGGAGTAAACCCATGCCAACCGTCGATCTGAATGCAGATATGGGCGAAAGCTTTGGTCCTTGGACCATGGGCGACGATACCAGCCTTCTGAAAATCGTAACGTCCGCGAATATCGCCTGTGGTGGCCATGCGGGAGATGCAGATGTCATGGCCCAGACCATGCGCATTGCACATGAAAATGGCGTTGGCATCGGAGCCCATCCGGGCTTCATGGATCTTGCCGGATTTGGTCGCAATCGCATGTCGGTACCCCGCGCGACATTGCAGAACCAGGTAAGGTATCAGGTTGCGGCCAGTGTCGGCATGGCCCGCAGCCAAGGCGCAACGGTGCGCCACCTGAAACTGCATGGTGCATTGGCCAACATGGCGTCAGAGGACGAAAAACTCGCGCACGACCTTTATCAGGCCGCGCTTGGCGTATCACCTGATCTGATCATCATGGTGCTGGCCGCGACCGCACAGGAAGACGCCGTGCGTGCCCTTGGATGCCGCTGGGCCGGAGAGATCTTCGCCGACCGGGCCTACAACGACGATGCAACATTGGTGGACCGCTCCAAACCCGGCGCAGTCATACATGACGCCGATCTTGCTGGCCGCCGCATGGTCGAGATGGTGCAAGCCGGTGCAATCCTGACCGAAGGTGGCAAGAAGATAGAAACACAGATCGATACCATCTGCCTGCATGGTGACACCGCCGAAGCCGTGGCGATTGCCGCTTCGGTCCGCAGTCAACTCGAAAAGGCCGGTATCATACTGAAAACGTTCGAAGGTCGGCGTAGCCAGGCAGATTGAGCGCCAACGTGATTCTCAGGTTGGAGCGGAAGTCGGACCATAAGCCTGATCCGTTGGCGCAAAAAGATCACACTAATCGCTACGATATCGGCACAATACCGGCCAGTTTCCTTCTTAATTTCCAATTCGCAAACAATCAGCCGCGAAAACCGGCCAAAATCGGCGCATCGTTTCCAATGCGATAGGTAAAAAAATCACCCATTGGAGGAAGATGCATGTTCCCGAACCCGATTAAAATCGGTCAATTGAGCGGAAGATGCCGAAGAAGGAATACTCTGCCTTAGGCAAGAGAGCCCGACAACAGCGGACAGAAGTCCGTGGGTTCAGGCAGATTAGGACGACAGAATGTTACCTTTGGGCGGTATCTTCAACGATCTCTCCGGCGATTTTCCGGAATTGCGTGCGGCGCGCCGCGCCCGACGAGAGTATCTGGCTTGCCTTGCGCTGGCGATCCTGCTGCCTGCCGTGCTGTTCATCATCTTCGCGCTAACCAACACGCCAACCCCTCCGCCCGTCGTCGGCCCCTAGCGTTGCGCCATGACGCGCCCCATCAAATTCAGCAACACCTGCGCCGCCAGAATCGCCGTGGTGCCACTATGATCGTAGTCTGGCGCGACCTCGACAAGATCAATGCCTACAACCCGGCCGCGCTTGCATAGCCCGTCCAGCAGTTCCAGAACATCGTAGTACAGAAACCCGCCATGGCTCGGCGTACCTGTTCCCGGCGCGATAGACGGGTCAAATCCATCAATATCAATCGTGATATAGTAATCGACGCCTGCAGGGATACGCTCCAGAACGCTTTCCACCCCCAGTTTGCGGATTTGCCGCACTGACAGAATATCCGACCCCATCCGCCGCGCGTCATCGTATCCTTCCTTCGCGGTGGAACTAACGTTTCGAATACCAAGCTGCGTCAGGCCGGTAACATGTTCCTTCTCGGCAGCGCGGCGCATCGGATTGCCGTGACCAAAACGTACGCCATGCCGTTCATCGACGAAATCAAGATGCGCATCGAACTGCACCAAATGGATCGGACCATGGTCCGCAAACGCGTTTATGCAGGGGATGTTGATCGAATGGTCGCCCCCCAAAACAACCGGAAGCGCACCTGCCTTCAGGATCGCGCGCACACCTGTTTCAATATTGGCATGGCTTCCCATCGTGTCGGTGTGCACGATGTCCGCGTCCCCGATATCCACCATGCGCACACCCTCAAGATAGGTGGTGTCATCCTCATGGTCATAGGCACCGCCATGGCCAAAGGCGAAAAGCGTGCTTGCCTCCCGTATGGAACGCGGACCAAAACGCGCGCCGGACCGCCATTGCGTGCCAAAGTCGTAAGGGGCCCCAAGAACCGCAATATCGGCGTCAATCGCCGACCAGTCCGGTTGGTAGGGTGACTTGGCAAAGGTGGAAATGCCGACAAACGGCAGGTTCAGACGTCCGGTGTCATAGGTATGGGCCATGGGGTCCTGCGCAGTTGTGTCAGTTTCTGCAGCATTCCTTATTTCGCACTCAAGGCAAAGGGGTGACCTGCCTCAGGAACCCTTGGATCGTCTTGGTGTCCCTGGCCCGCCCTTGGATCCGCCTTTACCCGGCTTCGCCGCAAGCGACCGCGCCCGGTTCTTCTTGCTGCTGGCCTTGCCCTTGGGGGGCGGTGGGCCCTTTGGGCCTGTGCGGGGCTTGCGCGCACGCACTGGCTTGCCCTCTCCCGTCGCATCAGTGTTCACCGACAACTTCTTGCGCGGCGCGTCCCCTTTACTGGGGCGGTCCTCCGGCTTGGGTTTGCGTTTGCGTGGCTCGGGCTGGTCATTCCAGTCGACTGGAGGGGTTGGCTTTGGTGGCGATTTACTCTTGGGCGCAGCACGGTCTGCGGACGACCCGCGGTGCGCCGCTTTGCGCGGCCCGCCATATTCCGGCTTTGGCCCCTTCGCAAAAGACGGCGGCTTGTCGAGCGCCGTCACGGCATCGCCTTCAATGCTCATCCCTTGCCCCAGGGCCTGCAGGAAACCAGCAACACTGCTGTCCTTAATCTCCACAAGCGAATGGTCATCCTGGATGCGGATCGCACCGATGTCGTCCTTGTCCAGATTGCCAGCCTTGCACAGCATGGGCAGCAACCGCCGTGGCTCTGCTCCTTTCTGGCGTCCTCCTGAAACGGAAAACCATTTGCTGGGACCGAAGGCTTTACGCGGCTCGGGCTTTGCGCCCACTTCCGCCAATTCTTCCGGCGCGGACCGAACAGCACGATACAGACGCAAATAGGCCGCCGCCAATTGCTCAGTTGAGAATCCGTCGACCAGCTTGGTAACGGTTTCCTGCTCTCCTTCGGAAACGTCCTGCGACCAATCCGTCTCTGTCAACATCCGCTCTTCTTCGCGGGCGTTCACCTCCTCCGCCGAAGGTGCCGTAGCCCATTCCGCGCGCAGCTTTGCCATGCCCAGAATACGCTCCGCCTTCTTGCGGGTCTTGTTGGTCACGACCAGCGCCGACGTCCCTTTGCGCCCCGCGCGACCCGTCCGACCCGAGCGGTGCAAAAGTGTCTCATGGTTCGACGGAAGCTCTGCATGCACCACCAGATCAAGGTTCGGCAGATCAATGCCCCGCGCCGCCACATCCGTGGCCACGCAGACATCCGCCCGCCCGTCGCGCATCGCCTGCAAGGCATGTGTCCGCTCCGCCTGAGACAATTCCCCCGATAGCGCCACAACGCGGAACCCCCGGTTGGACAGCCGCGTTGTCAGCCGGTTCACCATCGCGCGGGTGTTGCCAAAGACAATGGCATTGGGCGCGCGGTAATACAGCAGTGCGTTGATCACCGCGTTTTCCGTATCGCGTTCGGCCACCATCATCGCACGGTATTCGATATCCGCGTGCTGCTTGGCCTCCGATTTGGTGACAACCCGCACCGCGTCCTTTTGATAACTCTTGGCAAGCTGTGCGATGGATTTCGGCACCGTGGCAGAAAACAGCAGCGTCTGACGTTCCTTGGGCGCTTCACCCAGAATGAACTCCAGATCCTCGCGGAACCCCAAATCGAGCATCTCATCCGCTTCATCCAGCACCACAGCGCGCAAGCCGCCCAAATCGATCGATCCCCGCATGATGTGATCGCGCAAACGCCCCGGCGTGGCCACAACGATATGCGCACCGCGCGCCAATGCGCGCCGCTCGTCCCGCATGTCCATGCCACCCACGCAAGACGCCAGCACCGCCCCCGCCTTGGCAAAAAGCCAGCTGAGCTCCCGCTTGACCTGCAACGCCAACTCTCGCGTAGGCGCGATAACCAAAGCAAGCGGCGCATCCGCCGGATCAAATGCTTCGCCTTCTCCCAGCAGCGTCGGTGCAATCGCCAGACCAAATCCCAGCGTCTTGCCCGACCCGGTTTGCGCGGAGACCAGCAGATCCTTGCTGGCAAGCTCCGGGTCCAGCACGGCTTCCTGCACCGGGGTCAGCGTGGTGTATCCACGGTCATCAAGCGCATCGCGCAAAGCTTTTTTCACGGGCAGGTTTCTTTTCATTGGAGGGTGTGTGGGGTCAAAGGCTGCCGCCTATCCCATCGCATTGCGGAAGTACAGCCACATGAAAAAGGGGCGCACCGGATGGCGCGCCCCTGAAACAAGGCCAGCGAAAGGATCAGAGCGCTTCAATCGCCACCGCAATACCCTGACCGCCACCAATGCACATGGTGCAGATCGCACGGCCCCCGCCCCGGCGCTCCAGTTCATACAGCGCCTTGACCATGATGATGGCCCCAGTGGCCCCCACCGGATGGCCCAGCGCAATCGCGCCACCATTGGGATTGACCTGCTCGGCGGAGAACCCAAGTTCCCTGGACACGGCACAAGCCTGTGCAGCGAAAGCCTCATTTGACTCCACCACGTCGAAATCACTGACCTTCATGTCCAGTTTTTGCAGGAGCGTCTGAACCGCTGGCACCGGGCCGATGCCCATGACTTCTGGGCGGACTCCTGCGTGCGCGTACCCCAGTATGCGCGCCCGTGGCTTCAGTCCGGCCTCCGCCGCTGCTGCTGCCGTCGCAAGCACCACTGCCGCCGCACCATCATTGATACCCGACGCATTACCTGCGGTCACGCTGCCTTCTTTTGCGAATGCAGGACGCAGACCTGCAAGCGCTTCCATGGAGGTAGCCTTAGGATGCTCATCGGTGTCAAACATCACCGCCTGCCGCTTCACCTGGATCTCCAAAGGCGCGATTTGAGAAGCGAAGACGCCGTCGCTGATCGCCTGCTGCGCGCGGCGCTGGCTTTCCATCGCGAAGGCATCCTGATCTTCCCGGCTGATCCCGTGTTCGCGTGCGACATTCTCTGCCGTTACGCCCATATGCCCCGTCCCGAAAGGACACATCAGCGCATTCAGCATCATGTCGGTGGCAACCGTATCCCCCATCTTTTGACCAAAGCGCGCCGATTGCATGATATGCGGACCACGCGACATGCTTTCGGCGCCGCCTGCCAACGCGAACGACGCATCACCAAGCATCAGGTTCTGTGTGCAGGATACAATTGCCTGCAATCCGGAGCCACACAGGCGATTCACGTTCATCGCAGGCGTGCCATCGGGGATGCCTGCCTCGATCGCCGTGACACGCGACAGGTACATGTCGCGCGGTTCCGTGTTGATCACATGTCCCATCGCAACATGTCCGATCTGATCGGGTGTCACGCCTGACCGTTCCATCGCCGCTTTGGCGACATGTGTGCCCAGCGCAGTGGGCGGCGTCGCAGCAAGGCTGCCGCCAAAGGTACCGACGGCAGTGCGCGCGCCGTCAAGAATGACAATTTCTTCCATGAACCGTTTCCTTGTGTTGGCCTCAAGCGGGGGCAATCGTTTCGCTATACCTAGGCAATCTGATCGGGAAAGGCATGTGTTGATTACAGGTCCGACGTAACGTGACGACGTGGTTGGATTGCCCCATACTGGCGGGGCGTCACGCGGGAAAGCACCTTGATGAAAGCCAGTTTGCCAATGTACGACCTGCCTGCGCTGCGCGCGGCGCACACGCGGTATTGGTCCTTGATCAGGGAGCAATTGCTTGAAGTCGGGATCAAGGCCACCGCGTCACTGAACGCAAACGGCGTTGGCTTGGACTTCTGGACAGCGCCTGACCTGATCCTCAGCCAGACCTGCGGCATGCCGTATCGGAGGCACTTGCATGGGAAGGTGCAGATCATCGGCACCCCGGATTACGGTGTGGCCGGATGCGCACCAGGCTACTACAACTCCGTTTTGATCAAGCGCCGAAATGATCCGCGAAACACGCTTGCGCGTTTCAATGGCGCGCGCGCAGCCATCAACGAATATGGATCCCAATCCGGATTTGCCGCGCTTGCCGAAGCAAGCCGCCAGGCCGATACGCTGTTCGCAGAGGTCATCGTGACTGGCGCGCATGCGGCGTCTGTCAGGGCGGTTGCCGACGGATCAGCGGATATTGCAGCCATTGACGCAGTCACCTGGGCGCTGCTTTCTACCTACGAAGCAGCAGGAGAATTCGTCACCGTATTCGAAAGCACCGCGCCCACCCCCGGTCTGCCCTACATCTGCAGTAAGCAAATTGATCGGCAACTGGTCTTCGATGCCGTCGATTCGGCAATGGAGGCCCTTGCGCCCGCTGATCGCGAAACCTTGATGCTGCGGGAATTGGTATTCATCCCGAGCGAAGCTTATACCGCCGTGCCATCACCTGCCCCCGATGCCTTGATCAAACCCTGATCAGATCTCCGATGACACCTCGGCAATAACCTCCGCGGCCAGCATGACATCCTGACGCGTCGTTTCGAACTGGCCAACCTGAAACCGGATCACCTTGCGGCCCTCATGCATACCTTGGGTCAGATAGATGCGTCCGTCATCATTCAGCGAGTCGACCAGCCTTTGCTGTGCGGCGTCGTCTCCGGGACATCGAAAGGTAAAGAGACTAAGAATGGGTTCGGTAACAATTTCGAACCCTTCCATCCTGCGGATCTCTTCACACAACTCCCGCGCCCAAGCGACGTGATTGCGAATGCGGTTGCGCAACTCCTCCAGACCATATGCCCGCAGCAGGAACCATATCTTCAACGCCCGGAAACGCCGCCCCAGCGGGATCGTCCATTCCGAATAGTTCGTCACCGCATCGCCAGATGTCTTGAGGTATTCCGGCTCAATCCTGAGCGTGTTCAGTTGTGGCCCAGCATCGGCAAGAAACTGGACAGAACAATCAAACTGCGCACCGAGCCACTTGTGGGGGTTGAACACGATGCTGTCGAACCGGTCTGCACCCACCCAGAATTCATCCCGATACTCCGGACAGATCATCGCAGCGCCAGCCCATGCAGCATCCAAATGCGTGTAAAGGTCCTCGGCTCGCGCTATCTCGGCGATCTGATCAAGGAAATCCCAGGCGCCAATCCCCGTCCCCCCGGTGATCGCGATGATGCCAGCGGGGACATGCCCCGCCTTGCGATCCTCGGTGATCCGCGACTGAAGCTCACAGGGATCCATTTCATAAGCGTGCCCGCTGGTGCCGCAACCGATCTTGACCAGATTGTTCTGCCCGATGCCCGCCACCCAACACGCACGATCAATCGAGGTATGGACCTGCTCGGAACAGTAAATCCGCAGGTGGCCCTTGCCAAACAGACCCTCCCGATTACCGGTATAGCCGGTGGCCCGTTCCCGCATGGTCAGGACTGCCGAAAGCGTCGCTGAGGACGCGCTGTCCTGAATGACGCCCGTATAGCGATCCGGCAACTCCAACGCCTGACGCAACCAATCCACCATCACGCCTTCCACCTCCGTCGCTGCCGGAGAGGTCTGCCAGAGCATGCATTGTGCCGCGACGGTCGAGATCAGGAATTCGGCCAGCATGGAGGGCGGGGCCGCATTTGCGGGAAAGTAGGCAAAGAAACGCGGATGCTGCCAATGTGTCATGCCGGGCATCACGATCTGTTCGAAATCCGCCATGATGGCGTCCATTGCCTCCCCCGTTTCGGGGGCCGTTTGCGGTAATTGCGCCGCGATCTCGCCCGGGGCTGTCTGTGCGCGCACCGGGCGGTCACCCAATGTCTTGTGATAATCAGCTGCCCAATCAGATATGTGCTTGCCCCATTGAGCGAATTCATCCCAGTTCATCAGCGCCCCTGCCTATTGTGTCCAGACCAACCCCCGCCTTGTGAAGAAGGCGCGGCCCCGACATATGTCCGACGTCCGGATCAAACACTGGCCGCCCCTTGGTTAATCATCTCATGGTTCTGCCAGCACTATGGCGTCTGTCCTTTGCAAATGGCAAAGCGAATGTATCTGCGCTGTAAGGATCATTTAAGATGCTCAGGACCATCAGTTCATGGCGATCTGTATCCTGATCCTGCTCAGTCCCGCTGGAAGCTTGTGACAAAACGTGCCGGTCGCGCGACAAGGCCAAGATCGGTTTCAAGCAGACCGACCGCGCGTGCGGCGACAACAGCAAGAAACGCAGCAATGACATTTGTCGCAATCGTTGCAGCCAATATCCCGACGAAGCCAAGGGACAACACCCCGATCCATGCCAGCGGCAGATATATCGCAAAGATACGGATCAGGCTCAGACCCATGGAATGCAACGCCTTGGACCGCGCGTTCATCGCCGCATTTGTAACCACGACAAACCCGTAGCCAAAAAGGCTCCAGCCGACGAACATCAGATATTCGCGCGTGTATTGTGCCGCTGACGCGTCAGAGGCAATCGCGGAGGCAATCACGGGTGCAAAAACGGAAAGCACAACACCGACGGCAACGCCGTAGCCCAGACAGAATATCCAGGCCTGCCACAGCGCAAGGCGTGCCCTTTCAGATTTCTCTGCCCCCCAATTCTGCCCCACGACTGGCCCGATGCCGGAGGACAAGGCGAACATCGCAACCATCGCAAGCGCCTGCACCCGTGTCGCCGCCCCAAATCCCGCAACCGCCGCATCGCCCAGTGTTGCGACCGCAGCAGTGACCAGCGCCATGCCGGCAGGATTGATCGCGTTGGAAAACGCGGCAGGTGCGCCGACCTCGACCAACTGCTTGAGGGAATCCCACACCTTGACCCAGCACGCCACCGTCACGTCCAGATACCCATACCTGATGGCAAAGAAGACCGCCGCAAGCACTGCCACGCCGCGCCCGGCGGCTGACGCCATCGCAGCCCCTTCGGTACCCAGCGACGGTATCGGCCCCCATCCGAAGATCAGCAGCGGATCAAGTCCGATATTCACGATTGCGGCCAGAAACATGATCCCCGCGGACAAAGCACCGCTGCCGTGCGCGCGAAAGATCGCATTGACGATCATCATCATAGCCAGCAACGGAAAGGAAAGCGCCCAGTACGGCATGTAGAGCGCGATCTCGTCCAGAACCTTCGGGCTTGCCCCCATCAGGCTGAACAATGCCGGGTAAAAGAGAAAGACCAAGCCAGCCAGCAGCGCTGCGAGCAGCACGCTGAACCCGACCGCATGCAAAGCATACCGTGCAGTTGTTTCCGGATCGTCCTCCCGACCCAGACTTTGGGAAACCATCGTGTTGCCACCGGCAGAAAGCCCGATGGCAAGGGAGGAAAATGCCGTCACGACCGGAAAAATGAACCCGATTGCCGCCAAGGGGGTGCCCCCCAGTTGCCCCAGGAAGTAGGAATCCACGACACCCACGCTCAACACCGAAAGGATGCCGAATGACATCGGTGCAGATACGCTTGCCAGCGCTTTCGACACCGGGCCGTCTGTTAGATCGCGTCCTGCCACAGTCAGTCCATTCCCAAATTCGATGCGCGTGGCTGCGGGGCTGGCCGCGCTGCATCCTGATGGACCTAGAGCCACCGTGCGCTAAAACAAATGGATCGGCTGCAGGTCGGCAGCGAATAGCCAAGGAGACAGGATGGCCTCGAGGGAAACCCTTGTTGCGGAATTCATGGAACGTGTCGCGGCGCGCAACACAGGACAGGATGAATTCCTGCAAGCCGTCGAAGAGGTTGCTTGCGATGTCTTGACCATCGAAAAGGCAAATTCAGCCTATGCGCAGGCCCACGTTTTCGAACGTCTTACAGAACCCGACCGCATCATCGGCTTCCGCGTTGTGTGGGAAGATGATGCAGGCCAGCTGCAAATCAATCGCGGGTGGCGCGTCCAGATGTCGAATGCAATCGGCCCCTACAAGGGTGGCCTGCGTTTTCATCCAAGTGTGAACCCATCAGTGCTCAAGTTCCTGGCGTTTGAGCAGACGTTCAAGAACGCATTGACGGGTCTGCCTTTGGGCGGCGGCAAGGGTGGTTCGGACTTTGACCCCTCAGGCCGCAGCGACCGCGAGATCATGCGCTTTTGTCAGGCGTTCATGGGGGAACTCGCGCATCACATCGGGCCGGATCAGGATGTCCCCGCGGGCGATATAAACGTCGGCACCCGGGAGATCGGATATCTTTTCGGTGCCTACAAGAAATTCGCACAGCGGTTCCATGGCGCGCTGACGGGCAAGGGCGGCAGCTTTGGCGGGAGCAAGATGCGCGTTGAGGCGACAGGGTATGGCGTGCTGTATTTCACCGCCTGCGTGTTGATGCGCCGTGACCAGCAGATCGAGGGTAAGCGCATTGCCATATCCGGCATGGGAAATGTCGCGACACATGCTGCTGAAAAGGCCATATCCATGGGTGCAACTGTGATCTCCCTTTCCGACAGCAGCGGCGTGGTTCTGGCAGAAGACGGACTGACTTCGGAAAGCCTGGAATGGCTACGCGGGCAAAAGGCGGCGGGGGCCTCCCTTGACGGCGCGCCTGCGCACCTCAAGCTCGACTTCCGCGAAGGTCTTAAGCCATGGGGGCTGACCGACGCCGAAATCGCCATGCCCTGTGCGACGCAAAACGAAATGAACGAAGATGATGCAAAGAACGCGGTCGAAAGCGGTCTGAAACTGCTTGTTGAAGGCGCGAACATGCCCCTTACCTCCGGTGCGGCACAGGCATTGCAGGACGCAGGCGTCACATACGCCCCCGGCAAGGCCACCAATGCAGGTGGTGTCGCGATATCCGGTCTGGAGATGAGCCAGAACTCCTACCGCCGCTTCCTGACTTCCGAGGAAGTTGACGCTGCACTGAAGGACATCATGCAACGTATTCACGACACCGCCGCAGCAGAGGGCCGGGACGGCGATCAGATCAACTATCGCAGGGGTGCAAACATCGCCGGATACCGCAGGGTCGCCGACGCAGTCTGCGCCTATGGGGTCTTGTAAGTAGGCTGGCCGGTCTTTTTCGTGCGGCCTGCTTGAACAGCGGTCACTTCAGGTTGTCTCCGCCTGCACCTCTGACAGGCGGTAAGCCACCAGCACGGCCAGACCGCTCAGGCAGCCCAGAATGGCCAGTACAAATTGCGGCCCGAAAAGATCACTGATCAGTCCAAGCGCACCTCCCATCAGAAGCATGATACCGATGACCGTGTTCGACAGCGCCGTATAGACCGACTTCCTCCCGTCTGTATCCATGTCGGTAAGGTGCGTTTTCCGACCTGCCCGCGCGCCATGATAGGCAATCTGCGCAATGAAAACGAACGCGGGAATGAACCAGTTGCTGCTGTTTCCCATTCCGATAATCCCTGCAACCGCCGAAAAGATCAGAGTGACGGCGGAAACCGCGCCAGCGGCCATCAGGGTCTGTCGGCTAGACCGGTCGGCAAAGGCGCCCCACAGATAAGACGACAGGATCGCGGCCACCGATGATGCAATCATCAGGACGCCCAGATTGCCCAAGTCAGATGTTTGCACATTGCCAAGCAGGACCAGAAAGGGCGGCGCAAGTGCCGTTGAAATCAACAGCGCTCGCGCAGCGATGTAGGTCTGCAGTTCCGGATCGTCCTGCAAGGGTTCCAGCAAGGAGCTCAGGCTGCGGTTGTCGGCACTTGCAGTTTCGTCTTCAGGTTCATCAAGTTGCGAAAACGCACCGGCACCCAACAGCCAGAACATGCCGGCAAGCGCGACCACACCTGAAATCACACCAGCGTTCAAGGGCAGGATGTCGACGCTTAGCAGAATGGCAAATGCAAACACGGCAACAGCAGCAATCGTGCCCGCAGCCCCGGAGATCTTGCCCCGCTGACCTTTCTTGACGGTGCGGGCCAGCACGTCCTTGTAGCTAGCCGAACAAGCGGATCGCGCAACGGCCAGCACGGCAAGGAAAAGCAGGATCAGCCAGCCTGCCAAAGCACCGGAAAACAAATATGCGGCCCCTGCCATGCCAAGCGCACACACACCTTGAATCGCCGATCCCGCAACCCAGAATTTCTTTCGCCTTTTGCTCCGCTCAATCAGGCGCGCCAGAAGAAGCTGCGGCAAAAGCGCACCAGCCTCGCGGGTTGGCACCAACAACCCGACAAGGTATCCCGGCGCGCCGATGGCATTCAGCAGCCATGCCAGCACCAACTTCGGGTCGATCATCCCGTCGGCCGTTTTCGTCAGCACGAGGGACGAGATATGGATAATTCGGTTCTGTTTGCTTTCGGTGGCAGCCATCTTCACCCTCTCGGTCATTGGCCTGAGCTAGAGCGAGACAGTGATATGCCAAGATTGATACGATCCTTTCAGGATCATTCCGGGTATCTGCTGCCAGTCTGACGCGCGCCCGAAGGGCTATCAATCGATGTCGAGAACCGCCGTTGCTTCGATCTCCAGCAAGGCGCCGGGTTCGATCAATCCGCGCACCACGACCAGCGACATGGCTGGAAAGTGGTGCCCGAAAACCTTACGGTACACGGTCCCCACTTCCGCTTGATACATCAGATAGTCTTCGGCATCCGTCACATACCACGTCAGCCTGACAACGTCCGACACCTGTCCCCCCGCAGCCAGAACGATGGCGCGGATGTTCTTCAGCGCCTGCGCCATCTGGCCGATGAAGTCATGTGTCTGGAACACCTCATTTTCATCCCACCCTACCTGGCCCGCAACGTGCAATATGCCATTTTTATCCAGAATACCGTTCGCGTATCCTTTTGGCTTGGCCCAGCCTTCGGGCTGTATGATCGTGCCGGTCATCGATCGCCTCCTCCTTTTGCACCGCGATGTCTGCGCTTCAATTGCCAATAAGGAACAGCGTGATTGCCGGGAACAGAACCAGCAGGACCACGCGCGCCAGATCGGACAGAACGAAATACCCCACAGCTTTGTAGGTTTCGACGATCGGTGTCTCCGTATCCATCGCGTTAATAATAAACAGGTTCATCCCCACGGGTGGCGTGATCAGGCCGACTTCGACCACGATCAGCACCAGAATGCCGAACCAGATCGCGACATGTTCTTCGGTCATCCCGAAATCCAGCACCAGGATCACCGGAAAAAAGATCGGGATCGTCAACAGGATCATCGACAGACTGTCCATCAGGCAGCCGAAGATCAGATAGAATATCAGGATCAACGACAGGACCGTCCAGGGGCTGAAGCCCTGACTGACCACGAATTCCGACAGCTGTTGCGGTACTTCGGTAAAGGCCAGAAAGCCATTATAGAAACTTGCGCCCAGGATGATGAAAAACACCATCGCGGTGCTTTGTGCGGTGGTCAGAAAGCTTTCGACCAGTGTTTCACGGTTCAGCCCGCCGTTGATCAGCGCAATCAGACCCGTCCCAAATGCCCCAACCGCTGCCCCTTCAGTCGGCGTGAACCACCCCAGATAGATTCCGCCCACAACCAGACCAAAAACCAGCAGAACGGGCCAGACATCCACAAGCGCGCGAAATCTGTCCATGACAGGGATAGGCGGGCGCGTTCCAGCCGCATCCGGATGCACCCGCACGTAGATCGAGATGGCAAGGACATATCCAAAGGCTGCCAGCACGCCAGGCACCACGGCGGCAAGAAACAGCTTCGCGATGTTCTGTTCGGTCAGGATCGCATAGATCACAAGGACAACTGAGGGCGGGATGAGAATGCCAAGTGTTCCGCCGGCGGCAAGGGTCGCGGTCGAAAAGCCGCCTGCATACCCGTATTGCCGCAACTCCGGCAACGCGACGCGCCCCATGGTGGCCGCCGTCGCAAGGGAACTGCCGCAAATCGCGCCAAATCCTGCGCAAGCCCCCACAGATGCCATCGCGACCCCGCCACGACGATGGCCCAGAAAACCTTCCGCCGCCTTGAACAGCGCCGAACTCATACCGCCCAGCGTGGCGAAGTGGCCCATCAGCAGAAACATTGGCACAATCGACAGGGAGTAACTTGAGAACGTGGAGTAGGTTTCGCTTTTCAGCCGAGCGAATGCGATGTTGGTGCTGCCGGTGACAATCGTCAGTCCGACGATGCCGACCAGAAACATGGAAAGCCCGATTGGGATGCGGATGAAGATCAGCACCATCAAAGCGGGAAAGGAAAGAAAGCCGATCTCGAGCGGGCTCATAGTCCCGGCCCCAGTTCGTCCCGAATAATCCGGTGGCCCAGCAGGAATTCTGCGGTTCGCACTAAGGCCATGTAAACGCCTGTAAGGGCCGCCATCACCGCGCCACTGAAACTGAGGGCATAAGCCCACCAAATCGGAAATTGCAGCAGGAACGTCGTTTCGCCGTACCGCCTTTTGGAAAGCATGCCGTCAAACAGCCGCCATGCGATGAGGATAAGCACCAGTGCGAACAGGATCTCTGTGATCATCATCAACAGCCGATCGAGCCACGGCGGAAAGGAATTTGCCAGAATATCGACAGAGGCATGTCCGGAGTTGACCTGGCAAAGGGGCAAAGCGGCAAAAACCGCGAAGGCCACACCTGCCTCTACCAGTTCGAAGTCACCCGTGATCGGCCCAACTCCCATATCAAGGGCCCAGGTCGACAGGCCTGGCATCCATTCTGCGATCCATCCATGGAACATCCCGTTCAATGCGCGCCCCAGAACCGAAACACAGGTGATGATGATGAGACTGCCCAGAACAAGCCCACCAATCACTGCGATGATGCTTGCTGCGTTTTGCATGACCCTGTGCATGGATGCCCCCCGACCGAGCCTGAGAAAAGTTGGGAAAAGGTGTTGCGCCGGAATGCGGCGCAACACGAAGAATTATTTGTAGGCGGCCATCAATGCCTTGGCCTCGTCGATCAATGCTTGACCGTCGATTCCCTTGGTCTTCATCTCTTCGACCCAGGCAGAAGTGACTGGCGCTGATGCAGCAGCCCATTCCGCCGATTCAGCCTCAGTCAGCGTGATGATGTTATTGCCACGGTCCACGGCAAGCTGACGCGAAGGATCGTCGTAATCCTGCTGCGTGCCCCCCGCAAAAACAGAGAACTTCATGCCTGAATTCTCGTCGATGACCGCTTTGAGATCATCGGGCAGGCTGTTGTATTTGTCGTGGTTCATCACAAGGACAAACGTAACAGTATACAGCATCGGGCCCGTGAACTCCGTATGGTTGCTGACAAGCTCCGGCACTTTGAGCGCCTTGGTCACCTCCCAGGGGATTGTCGTGCCATTGATGACCTTCTTGGATAGCGCCTCTGGCACGGCGGGTACGGGCATGCCGACCGGTGTTGCGCCCAACTCCTTGAGCAGCGCGTTTACCTGCCGTGATGCGCCGCGCACTTTCATGCCATTGAAGTCGGCAGGTTTGCGAACAGGCTCAGCCGAATGGATCACACCGGGGCCATGGACCCAGACACCCAGCACCTTGACGTCCTTGAATTCGGTCGTTTCCATATGCGATTGCATCATTTGCCAAAAGGCTGAAGACGCAGCACGCGCGTCCGTCACGAGAAACGGCAATTCAAAGACTTCCGTGGACGGGAACCGGCCCGGCGTATAGCCGACGACGTTCCACGTGATGTCAATTGCGCCGTCAATGACCTGATCGATCAACTCGGGCGGCTTGCCGCCCAGTTGCATCGACGCAAAGCGCTTGATTTCGATCCGGTCGCCGGACGCGCGCTGAACCTCATCTGCCCAGACATCAATGATCTTGCTGGGTATCGTGGCCTGCGCCGGCAGAAAGCTTTGCAGGTTGAAGGTGTAGTCGGCGGCATGGCCTGCCTGTGGCATGCACAATGCGAGCGCTGCACCACCGAGCATTCCTTTCAGTGTTTTCAATATGGTCATTTGTTCCTCCCTTGACCGTAGCGGATGCAACGTTTGCCCCGCGCCGCACGCATCCTTGTACGAAGCAGGTGGCAGAGGCGGCGAATGTCGCATCGGCCCTTTTCAGGTTCTTCAGGCAGGGATGCCCCATATCGTCAGGTCCCGGCCCTTGGCCTCTGTTATCCCTGAAGTGCATGCGCCTTTCTATGTTGCGGCGGTCAGCGGCGTTGATCTGCCACCATCGAAACCGCCTGTATCAGGGTCACAAACAATTCAGCGATTGCACTCCAGCTTAAATATGTATTATAGTACTACAATACCTTTTAGCAAAATGGAAGCGGTTTGAGAGGCTGCGTCTATGTTCAAAAAGAAACACTATAATGCTGCGGAGATCCTTGTTGATCGGAACATCACACGTGGGCACGGTGACAAGCATGCCTTCGTCGATCCCGAACACACGCTGACCTACTCCGAATTGCAGCGCGCGACGAACAAGGTGGCAAATGTCCTGACCAAAGGTCTGGATATTCACCAGGAGACGCGGATCGCCATTCTGATGCTGGACACCGTCGACTATCCTTGCGTCTTCTGGGGCGCGATCCGCGCCGGGATCGTCCCGGTTTGTCTCAACACGCTCCTGACGGCCAAAGACTATCTTTACATGCTGCAAGACAGCCGCGCACAGGCGCTTGTCGTATCTGCCGGATTGCTGGACGTCGTGAGACCGCTGTTTGATCAGTTGCCGTATCTTGACCATGTGATCGTGGTCGATGGCGACACCCAGACAGATCAACCCTACCCGCTGCTGTCGACCTTGATGGCCGCGGCCGACGATACATTTGAAACCGTCGAAACCGATCCTGACGAAACCGCGTTCTGGCTCTATTCATCGGGCTCCACTGGTGCGCCCAAAGGCGTACGCCACGTCCATACGAGCCCGGCCTATGTTGCAGATAACTATGGCCGCCACGTGCTTGGCATCCGTCAAACCGATATCTGCTTCAGCGCGGCAAAGCTGTTTTTTGCCTACGGTTTTGGTGCCAGCATGGCCATCCCGATGTCGGTGGGTGCGACGACAGTCCTGCTGCCGGATCGACCCACGCCTGCGACCGTCCTTGATATTCTCAAGCGTTTCAACCCAACCCTGTTCTTTGGCGTACCGACCTTGTACGCCGCGATGCTGGCCGAGCCGGACTGCATACCCGAAAACAGTTCGGAGCAGTTGCGTCTGTGTATTTCTGCGGGCGAAGGTTTGCCCGAAGACGTTGGCCGAAGCTGGGAAACCCGCATGGGTGTGTCCGTGCTGGACGGGATCGGATCAACGGAAATGCTTCACGTGTTTCTGTCAAATCACCCCGGCGATATCCGCTATGGGACATCGGGGCGCGAGTTCCCTGGTTATAGGCTGCGGTTGGTCGATGATGAGGGTCACGACGTACCCGACCGGGAGTTGGGAGAGCTGCTGGTGTCAGGCGGATCGGCCGGGGACGGGTACTGGAACCAGCGCGCCAAATCCCGCGCGACATTTGCGGGGGAATGGACGAACACCGGTGACAAATACTTCCGCGACGAAGAGGGTTACTATCACTACTGCGGGCGCACGGATGACATGTTCAAGGTGTCGGGACGCTGGGTTTCTCCGTTTGAAGTTGAACAGGCGATCGTTTCGCATCCCTCCGTGATCGAAGCAGCCGTCGTCGCCCATGAGGATGATGACGGACTGATCAAACCCAAGGCATACGTGGTCCTTGGTAAATCCTGCAAAGCCGAAAACTTCTTCGAAGATCTGAAAGCCCATGTGAAGGCCGAAATTGGCGTCTGGAAATATCCGAGGTGGGTCGAAGCCGTAGAGGATTTGCCCAAGACTGCCACAGGCAAGATCCAACGCTTCAAGCTGAGGGAAGGCGCCAGCGTTGTTTCCACGCCCGAATCCGGTGACATCCATGCTTGAAATGATCATTCTGGGCAGAGGTGGCCAGGGCGCGCAGACAGCAGGAAACCTGCTGGCGCGCGCGTTTTCTGCGCAGGGGCGGTATGTGCAGGCATTTTCCACCTATGGCGGCGCCCGGCGTGGCACGCCTGTAATGTCGTCGCTTCGGGTTGATGAAAAGCGGGTCAGACAACGGTGCAACATAACCAAAGCCGACGCACTTTTGTGCTTTGATGCCAGTCTGCTGGAAGCCGCGTTCCTTGATCAATCTGCCGAAGACGCGCTTGTGGTCGTCAACACTGGATCGTCGGCACAGGCGCTGAACATCCCGGGCGACCGACGCGTGGTTTGCGTCGACGGGAAAGCCATCGCACGGCGCAACAATATGGGGAAAGTCGTGAACTCCGCCCTGCTTGGGGGCTTCTGCGCCGCCCTTGGTCAGCCGGACATCGAAACGCTTGCCCGCATCATCGAAGACACCGCGCCTGCCAAGAAACGTCAGAACGTCGCCGCGTGCCGCGAGGCATATGAACTGCTTGCCCCAGTTGCACAGGAAGGCTGAGACATGGACGACATGCATTCCCCTATTTGGACACATCTGACCAGTCAGTCGCGCATGACCGGTACATGGCGCAGCGCCCTGCCCCGATATCAGGATCAACCGTCGCCTTGTCTGGGTGCATGCCCGGTGAACGGCAGGATTGCGGAATGGATGAACCAGATCAAGGAAGGCGATCTGCATGGCGCGTGGGTCACCCTGACAGACAATAACCCGTTCCCGGCGATTGCCGGACGCATTTGCCATCATCCCTGCGAAACGGCCTGCAACCGCCGCGACCATGATGAAACCGTAGGGATATGCAGTCTGGAGCGCTTTGTCGGAGATACCGCCTTGCAAGAAGGTTGGCGTTTCCCGATGCCCGCACTTGAGCGTGCGCAATCCATTGCGATCGTCGGCAGCGGCCCGGCCGGCCTGTCGGCTGCGTACCAATTGCGGCGCAAGGGGTTTCAGGTATCCCTGTACGAAGCCAAAGGTCAGCTTGGCGGATTGATGCGCTATGGCATCCCCGCTTACAGACTGGCCCGCGATGTGTTGGATGACGAAATCAACCGCATCATCGAAATGGGCGTAACGCTTCATATCGGACAGGACGTCAGCGGTGCAGCCAAACTGAACGTCCTTCGCAAACGCCATGCTGCCGTATTTCTGGCCACGGGCGCTGCGCGACCCAAACAATTGCCCACGCTCGACTACGACCAGCCATGGGTCGTCGACAGCGCTCTGTTCCTGGCTGCCGAAGCGCTGGAACAGGCGCAATGGGTTGGCCGGCATGTCCTTGTGATCGGCGGAGGCAGCGCCGCGATGGATGTCTCGCGCACGGCCCGCCGCCATGGCAGCGACGTTACCGTTCTGACGCTTGAGGGAATTGATCAACTGCCCGCACAGAGCGCCGAAATCGAAGAGGCCAAGGAAGAAGGTGTGCGGTTCGAGACAGGCGCAATGCTTCTGCAAGCCGCGCAATCAATGGGCGCTGTAACGGCACAGTGTCAGCACGTTGAATTCATACCCGCCACTGCGACCCGCACTTTCGAAGTCACGCCACTTCGGAGAAGTGAATTCAAACTCCATGTGGATACCATCATCCCCGCAATCGGTCAGGATGCCGATCTGGTCAACTGGGGCGACATGCTGGCCCCGGATGGCCCGGTGATCGATACCGATGGTAATATGCAGACAAGTTGCAAGGGCGTCTTTGCCGGGGGCGATCTTGCCAGTCTGAGCCGCTTCGTCACGGAGGCAATCGGCATGGGCAAGCAAGCCGCTCAAGGCATTGCCGCTGCACTGGATGACACAACCCCGAAGGCGGCACCGCAAATCAATCTGAGTGTCAGGAATGATCGGATCAACACCGCATATCAACAACCCCACAAACGCACACGACAGACCCTACAGCCCATAGAGACACGGCTTGAAAGCTTTATTGAAGCCCAGAAACCTCTGACTGCCGATGACGCGCGAAGGGAAGCAACCCGCTGCTTCAGTTGCGGGACCTGCATCTATTGCGACAATTGTTATTTCTATTGCCCCGATGTGGCGATCTCAAAGGTCGACGGTGGCTATGTGGTGGATCCTGATTATTGCAAGGGGTGCGGCCTTTGTGTTGCCGAATGCCCGACCGGCTCCATCCACATGGAGGAGGACGAAAGCCTATGAATGCCCCTGCATTTCCCCAGAACATGGAGCTTCTGAATGGCAATCACGCCGTGGCTTGGGCGGTGCGACTGGCCGGGCCGGACGTGGCACCGCTTTACCCGATTACGCCCCAGACGCCGATCCTCGAAAAGCTGATCGAATTTAAGAGCGCGGGTGACTTTGACGCCGAACTGCTTACCCCTGAATCGGAGCATTCCGCAATGGCAGCGGCGATTGCGGCCTCCGCCACGGGCGCAAGGGTGTTCACCGCCACGTCGTCGCAGGGGTTGATGCTGATGCACGAGCTGCTCCATTACGCATCAGGCGCACGCACGCCCATCGTGCTTTTCAACGTCAATCGCACGCCTGCCTCTCCGTGGGGCTTCTGGCCGGATCAGATCGACAGCCTGTCACAGCGCGATACCGGATGGGTCCAACTTTATTCGGAGGAACCACAGGAATCGCTCGATATGACGATCCAGGCGTTTCGCATCGCTGAAACGGCTAACCTGCCTGTGATGGTCAATCACGATGCCTTTTATGTGTCCCATTCCGTTGAACCGGTCATCCTTCCATCTGCCAAAACCGTGTCCCGTTTCTTGCCGCGCCAAACGCGCGACATCACACTTGGCGATGGCAGTGGTCGATCCATGAACGCGCCGGTTGACCAGCAATCCTGGAACCAGTCTCGCAGGAGCCTTCATACCGCGATGATGGAAGTGGAAGCACTGGTGACGCAAGCAGGGCAAGACTGGGAGGCGGAGACTGGCCGCGCGACCGGTCCTATTGAATGCTACCGTATCGATGGTGCAGACGTCGTGTTTGTCACCATGGGCAGCATGTGTGGCACGGCCCGGGAAGCTGTGGACCGTCTGCGCGCGGAAGGGATCAAAGCTGGCCTTTTGAAAGTGCGCCTTTTCCGCCCGCTACCGGAGGAGTTGCTGCGTTCGGCACTGTCGCAGATACCGCACGCTGTCGTTCTGGATCGCAATTGCGCGCCCGGGGCAGGCGGTGTGCTGCATCAGGAACTGAAGTCGGCACTTTTCGAAGCAGCGCAATCCCCGCAGTTGCATGGATACATGGCAGGCGTGGGCGGGGTCAGCGTGTCGGTGGAACGCCTTGAAGCACTGGCAAAGTCAGTCCCGAACCTTGCGCCGCAGGCGCAGTCCCAATGGTTGGAGTAGGTCGTGGAAAAGATCAAATACACCGATAACGGCCAATTCTGTTCAGGGCATGTGGCCTGCGCGGGGTGCGTCGAAGCGCTCTCGATGCGCGTCATCCTGAACACGCTGGGCACAGATACCGTCGGCGTCGTCGCCCCGTCCTGTTCAGCCGTCATTCTGGGCGGCCATCCCATGAGCGCAGCAAAAACCCCGTTCATACATGGAACGCTTGAATCTGCTGCTGCCTCGGCAAGCGGTGTCAAACGGGCCCTGAAGGCGCAAGGGCGGGACGATACCACCGTGTTGTGCCTTGCGGGCGATGGCGGCACCTATGACATCGGATTGCAGGCCCTGTCATCGGCTGCAGAGCGGAACGAAGACATATTGTATGTCTGTTTCGATAACGAAGGGTACATGAACACCGGCGGGCAAAAAAGCTCCTCCACGCCAAGAAACGCAGCAACAGGAAGCACGCCCCTTGGCAAAACGACCCGGAAAAAGAACCTGATCGAGATCCTGGCCGCGCACCGTATTCCTTACATCGCCACCGTCAGCCCCTCACACCTGAGCGACATGGCGGAAAAGATCACCAAGGCGAAATCGATCAAGGGCATGAAGGTAATCATCGTCCTCATCCCGTGCCTGCCCGGCTGGGGTCTTGCGGATGACGCAGCCGTCGTTACCGCACGTCTGGGGGTAGAGACCGGCGTTTTCCCGTTGCTTGAGGTATTCGACGGCATCCACCTCAACATGACGGTTTCGGAAAAGGGCCGCTCGATTGATGACTATCTTGCCCTGCAAAAACGGTATCGCCACCTCAACGACGCAGATCGTAATCTTCTGCAGGAAGAGGTCGATGAAACATGGGCGCGTCTGACCGCAAAAGCGACCAATCCAGCCTGAGAAAGTGGTTTCTTGCCGGATCAGACCGACATTTCTTCGCTCTTCTGAGCTCTGAGCTTGCGATGCCGCTCCACCTGCTTGAGCAAGGTCGCAATCGTGATTGACCCATAAGTCGCAAGGGCCATATCGTTGATCTCTTTCGACACGTCAAACATTGCCCATTCTTCATCGGTTGCCTTCGTGGGGTCATTGAGCTTGCACTCGTTTGTCGTGTCCTCGAACAGGCTGATGATATCCAGCAACGTCAGCCGCTTGGCATTCCCGGTAAAGCTGTACCCGCCACCAACACCGCGGATCGATTGCACCAACCCAGCCCGGCCCAGCGTGATGAAGACCTTCGCCAGATGATGCGACGACACACGATACTTGTCACCAATTTCGGCCGTGGAGATCTGTCGGTCCGGATTGCTGGCCAATTCCATCAAGGCATAGATTGCAAGGCGGCTGGATTTTTGCACGGTTCATCCTTTTTCTAACGCACGAAGTGGTGCGAATTTTCACTCATCAAGGTCCATCTCAAACTGGATGTACGGACCTGCGAACATCCCCTCACTTCTGAAGAACGCCATATGAAGCGGGTTTTCGCGCTGCACCATTGTGCGAACCTTGGTGATGTCGATCTTGCGAAACTCATCACATATGGATCTGAAAAGCGCCTCGCCAACTCCCTTCTGGCGATTGTCAGGGTGAACGGACACCGCGAAAATCCAGCCGCAGGGCTGCGATCCGAATTCCCAACCCCGCACCTCTCCGACGATGAAGCCCAGGATGTCCGCATCTCTGTCCTCGGGTGCTTCAGCGACGAGGAAAAAGCGTTCTTCAACATGGCGGGAACCGTACCGCTCGAAAATGTCCTGCCAGTAGTCCGGTTTCGGCTGCCCGGTGATCCGCGCATCCAGATCAACGACCCGATCAAGATAATCGAGACTGGCCCGGCTGATCTTCAACGGGATATCAGCGGCCCCGTTATCCGGTAATTCACTCAAAATTCTGCCCTCGATCTGCGCAAGCATCAACTTGCGGAATATACCCCGGTCATTGCGGATTCTCGATATCTGGTCCGCACTGCAGAGCCATTGCAACCGATCCGGGTGTCGGTTGCAAGCACCGGCGGAAGATTCGTTGATCCACAAGGCGGCGCCGGAAATACAGGCTATGAATTTTCGTCATAATCGGTATATTAGTACCAAAATAGATATTTACCTATAGAAAATCGAAAGGTCGCTGAAATGAAGCGCATTATCACCTTGAATATCAACGGACGCCCCGTCGAAAATGTGGTCCCCGACAGTCTCCTTTTGATTGACTTTCTGCGCGACGGTCAACGGCTGACAGGCACCAAGAAGGGCTGCGATGGTGGTGAATGCGGGGCTTGTACCGTGCTTGTAGATGGCGCGCCAACACTCGCCTGCATCACGCTGGCTGCATTCTGTGATGGCAAGACTGTTGAAACCATAGAAGGACAAGCCAAAGGCGGGAAATTGTCGCCACTGCAACGGGCCTTCCATGAAAACCTCGGCGCGCAATGCGGCTTTTGCACACCGGGAATGATCATGGCCGCCGAAGCGCTTTTGCGCGAAACCGCTGATCCCGATGTGAGTCAGATCAAGGCCGCCCTTGCAGGCAACCTGTGCCGCTGCACAGGCTATGCGAAGATCATCAAATCTGTGCAGGCCGCCGCCACCTCCGGAGCAGAGGCATGAACAAGAAGGCCGCGCACCCCCTTGTCGGTCGCCCCGCGCCCCTTGTCGATGGCATCGAGAAGGTTACCGGGCAGGCAAAATATACCGGTGATCTGGACAGCCCCGAAACGCTGGTCGGTCGGATCTTGCGTGCGCCCGTCAGTCATGGGCGCATCCGCGCCATCGACACATCCCGCGCAGAGGCACTTGATGGCGTCAAAGCCGTCATCACCGGCCAGGATTGTGACAAGACCTATGGCGTCATCCCGATCGCGATGAACGAATACCCGATGGCCCGCGACCGCCTGCGCTATCGCGGGGAGCCGATTGCCGCCGTCGCCGCAACCGATGCAAGGACGGCTGAGAAAGCGCTCGGCCTTATTGATTTCGACATCGATGAGCTTCCCGGTTGCTTCACCGCTGCCGAGGCGCGCGCCGCTGATGCACCCCTTTTGCATGATGACAAACCCGGCAACCTTGAACGCGAAGTCCATCACAGCTTTGGTGACACGACCAAGGGGTTTGCCGAAGCGGATCTTGTACAGGAGGCAACTTTCGACTGCGCAGAAATCAATCACGCGCAGATGGAGCCGCACGCCGCGCTGGCCGAGTACGATCCGGAGCGGGATCGCCTGACCCTGCATTCCGTCACCCAGGTCCCGTTCTATGTGCACCTGACGCTCGCGCGTTGCCTTGATATGGACAGTTCGAAAATCCGCGTTGTGAAGCCCTTTGTCGGCGGCGGTTTCGGAGCGCGAACAGAAACCCTGAACTTCGAGATCATCGTGGCACTGCTGGCGCGGAAAACTGGCGGCAAGGTGATGATGCAACTGAGCCGTGAGGAAAGCTTTCTCACGCATCGGGGTCGGCCCCGAACCCAGGTGAAACTGAAGATCGGTCTGACCCAGGACGGTAAGATCACGGCCACTTCATGCGAGGTGGTGATGAGCGGTGGCGCCTATGCCGGATACGGGATCGTGACGATCCTTTACGCCGGGGCCTTGCTGCACGGGATCTATGACATCGCCAACATCCAGTATGACGGTTACCGCGTGTACACCAATCATCCGCCCTGCGGTGCCATGCGTGGTCACGGGACCGTCGATGTGCGCCATTCATTTGAGGTACTGCTGGACCGGATGGCCCGTGCGCTTGGGCTTGATCCTTTCAGTGTACGCCGTTCAAACCTTATGAAGGCGCCCACTTTCACGCCAAACGGACTGATGGTGAATTCATATGGTCTTGCCGAATGCCTTGATAAGGTTGAAAAGGCCAGCGGCTGGACCCAACGCAATGGCAAGATGGGCAAGGGTCGTGGGTTGGGCATGGCCTGTTCCCATTACGTATCCGGCGCTGCCAAACCGGTGCACTGGACCGGCGAACCGCATGCCGTTGTTTCCATGAAGCTCGATTTTGACGGGGGGATCACGGTCCTGACCGGAGCCTCGGACATCGGGCAAGGGTCAAGCACCGTTGTCGCACTGGCGGCCGCAGAAGTGATCGGTGTTTCAATGGATCGCATCCGGGTGGTGGCAAACGACAGCGTGATCACCCCCAAGGACAACGGATCCTATTCCAGCAGGGTTACTTTCATGGTGGGTAACGCCGCCATCGAAGCGGCCCGCGCCATGCGGGCAAAGCTGGTCGCCGCTGCGGCGGAACTCCTTGATACTCCCGTCGACACTGTTGAGAGCGCCGGGGAGACTTTCTTCGTCAAGGGCAGTTCCCAATCAGAGCTCGACTTTCACGACGTCGCCATCGCCGCCCTGGCCAAGGAAGGCACGATCACTGTCAAGGGAACATTCACCACACCGGTGGAGGCACAGGGCGGCAAGCACCGCGGCGGCGCGGTCGGGTCAACCATGGGGTTCTCCTATGCCGCGCAGGTGGTCGAGGTCAGCATTGACGAAGCCACGGGGCAAATCAATGTCGATCACGTCTGGGCGGCACTGGATTGCGGATTTGCCATAAACCCGCTGGCGGTCGAGGGCCAGATCGAAGGATCGGTCTGGATGGGAATGGCGCAGGGCCTGTGTGAGGAAACCGCTTATCTGGAGGGCCTGCCCGCGCATTCGAACCTCACCGATTACCGCTTTCCCACGATCGAGGATTCACCTCCTATCGACGTACAGATTGTCGAAAGCATAGACCCGCTGGGGCCATTCGGCGCCAAGGAGGCTGGCGAAGGGGCGCTTTCGGGCTTTCCCCCCGCACTGGTCAATGCGGTCGCTGATGCGATGGGTCTGGATCTTGATTTTCTGCCACTCACCCCGGACCGCGTCCTGGAAGCACTGATCAAATACAAGCGCAGCCAGCGCCGCAAGGAGGCTGTGACATGACCGAAACCATGCCGCAGTTCACGCTCATGCGCCCCTCGACGGTTGAGGATGCTGTAAACGCCCTTCAGACCAAGGCAGGCGCCATGCTGTCCGCTGGCGGTACAGACCTGTTTGTACGTATTCGAAAGCAACTTGCCGAACCACAAACGCTGATTGATCTGACGTCCATCGAAGAGTTGAACGGCATCGCGCAAACCAAGGAAGGCCTGCGCATCGGTGCAGGCGTCACTCTGAATGCAATCGAAAACTCCGACCTGCTGAACCGCGACTACACCGCCTTGGCGCAAGCGGCGGCGACCGTGGCCGGACCAAGCCACAGGCAGGTCGCGACCATTGGCGGCAACGTCTGCCTGGATACCCGCTGTGTCTATTTCAACCAGAGCCACTGGTGGCGCAAATCCAATGACTTCTGTCTCAAATACGCCGGCGACACCTGCCACGTGGCCCCCAGCGGCAACCGGTGTCGCGCGGCGTTCAGCGGTGATCTTGCCCCTGCGCTGATGGTCCATGACGCTGAAATCGAAATTGCCGGCCCCACCGGGCGGCGGCGCGTTCCCTTGGACGACTTCTATGTCGAGGACGGCGCAGCACACCTTGGCCTAATGCCGGATGAAATCGTGACTGCGCTTCATATGCCAAAGTCAGCACGGGCTTCTGGGTATGGCAAGATCCGTGTCCGCAAGGCAATTGACTTCCCCCTGGCTGGCGTGGCAGTGGCGCGCGAGGGCCATGGGAACGACAGCAGGCTGAAAGTGGCCGTGACAGGCACGAATTCCCGGCCCTTTCTGATCGACATATCTGGCCTGTCGACAGCTTCCGCTGAGGATCACGCGTACTTTGCCGCGTTGGAAAAGCACATCCAGAAGGCCGTATCGCCACAACGCACCACAATGATTGCACCGCACTACAGGCGTTTGTCAGTCGCGGCATTGACCGCGCGGCTGGCGAGGGGGCTGTGATGAGCGGCGGCATTCCCGGCAAGCACTGGCAGGCAGCAGATGGCCTGCATATCGATACGCGGGGACTGCCTCCGCCCGATCCTCTGATCGCGGTTCTTTGGCATATCACGCAGCCCGGTCAAACCGATCCAATCATTGCACACTTCGACCGGGATCCGATCCATCTGTTCCCTGAATTGGCCGGTCGGGGCTGGCTGCATGAATACGGGCCTTCGGACAAGGACGAGGTCCAGCTGATCCTGAGGCGCAGCCAATGAGCATGGCGGGCGGATTCCTTGGTGATGCCGGTGACCGCCTTCTGCCTGCGGCAATCCCGTTCAGGTTCTTTGGTGCAGCGGTTGCCTTTCATCTTCTGGCATGGGCAGTCATGTTTTTTGCCGCAAACGACATCGCCGGCTTTCGCGGTGGAACTGGGCCCGTCCTTGCTGCGATCCACTTGCTGACGCTGGGGACTTTGACCATGACGGCCATCGGGGCCAGCCTGCAGTTGTTCCCGGTCGTGACCCGGCGTGCATTGACCCGCAACTGGCCCGGCCATTTGTGCTTTGCCCTGATGCTTCCTGCCGTCGCGCTGCTGTGTCTGGGGATGGCGCTTAGTCACAGCACCCTGATGGCGGTAGGCACCGTATTGGCTATTGCCGGGCTCGCGGTGTTTGTCCTGCTTACGGCGGATAACCTGCGCCGTGCTGGCAGCATTCCTGCGATCGCCGGGCATGGGTGCGCGGCGCTGGTTTTCCTGATCGTTGCTGCCACCTTGGGAAGCATGTTGATCTGGGATATCGAAGCAGGATTTCTTGCAGACCGCACCGGTATCGCAGTTTTGCATCTGACCCTTGCCAGCTTTGGTTTCATGGGCGTGTTGGTGCTTGGGCTGAGCCTTGTTCTGATCCCGATGTTCGTCCTGTCTCGCAGCCCCCCATCAACACCCGGCTGGATACATCTCGGCCTTGCGGCAATCGCGTTGCTGGCGATCTCATGCATCGGTATCGGCGCACCAGACGTGCTGATCTGGCCTGCCCTTGCCGCAGGGTCAGGAGCCGTCGGTGTCTATTTGTGGACTATGGTCACAACGCTGAGAACCAGCATGCGCAAACGCCTTGGCCTGTCCTTTTTGTTGATCCGGGTGTCCTGGGGCTTTCTGATTTTGGCATTGCTTCTTTCCTGGTTCCATTATGCCGGGGGGCCTTTGGCAAATGCGCCTGCACTGATCGGGTTTGTGGTGCTGGCCGGTTGGCTCCTGACTTTCCTTTGCGGCGTGCTGCAGCGCATCATGCCATTTCTTGCGTCTATGCATGCCGTTGGCAAATCCGGCATGCCGCCCTTGCTGTCCGATCTTACAGCCGAAGGTCCGCTCAGGTTCCACGCGATGTGCCATTTCCTGGCCATTGGAATGTGTTGTGCCGGGATTATCCTGGATCAGCCCATGCTCCTACAGATCGGCGCGGCCTTTGGCGTTGCAGGTGCAACCGGCTTCGCCATCTTTGCCGCAATGGTCGCACGCAAAGTGGCGCAACCCCTTCAGTCAGATTGAAACACACGCCCTGCCGCACCGGGCCGACTATCCCTTGCAATTGCTATTATGGTATTGTAGTACTAGTATACATATTTAGAGAAAAGGTGAGGGTGACCAAAATGAGTTTCACACGCCGAACAGCCCAGCTTTTGCATGAAGACCACCAGCAGACGATTGTGGTCATCGAAGCCCTTGATCAGCTTATCGCGCGCGCGCGCAAGAAGGCACCAGACACAACCGATCCGACTGTTCGCAGTACGCTTGAGAAAGCGACTGGTGCGATTGAAGAAGAAATCAGCGACCATTTTGCCTTTGAGGAAAACGAGCTTTTTACAAGGCTGGAAGAGATGGGAGACGTCAGCATCGGAGAGCATCTGCGTAGCGAACACCGCGCGCTTCTGCCCCTTGGCGAGGAGGTCGGTAGACTCGCACGTGAAGCACTTGCAAACGGGTTCACCACCGAAAGCTGGACAGCATTCCGCAACACCACGGGAGAGCTGATCGAACGCATGTTCGCCCACATCCAGAAAGAAGAAATGGCCCTCTTGCCGACGCTGGAAGACTTACTGGATTCCGACACCGACATGGAACTTTCAACCGCTTATTCCGCTGCCCATTAACCCCAGCGAGGCCACTAACATGCAAGCCACCAAATCCATCTCAAGAACGCGGCCGCTATCGGCTGCTGATCTTGAGCCCGTCATCGCCATCGACAAGGCGGCTTCAGGCGTCTCGCGGCGTGGCTATTTCGAAAAACGGCTCAAAGCGGCGACGGACAATCCGCGCGACTATGTTTTTGTAGGTGCCTTCGAAGAGGAGGCCCTTTCGGGTTTTGCCTTTGCCAAGATCAACCAGGGTGAATTCGGCAAACCCGGTTGGAACGCTTCGCTGGACGCAATCGGTGTGCAGCAAAAGCACGGACTGCATGGTGTTGGCAAACAGCTTCTGAACGAGGTTGAGAAGATCCTGCGACACAAGGGTGTTGCGCTTCTGACAAGTCAGCTGGACTGGGCGCAGTGGAATGTGCTCAGCTTTCTGGCACATGAAGGGTTTGGACCCGCGCCGCGTGTGATCCTCACGCGGAACACGGCGGCGTTGCGCCAGATCCTTGAGGACGCCGAAGAGAAGGCAGAGATCGATTACAGTTCTCCCGTGGGAGATTCGCAAAATGCCCTGTCCCGGGACCGCATCCCGGTCCGCACGATGGAAGAAAGCGATCTCGCGAAGATCATTTCGATCGACGCGGCAAACTATGGCAGCAGACGGCAGGACTATTTCGCCCGCAAGCAGGAAGAGAACCTGAATCAGAGCGGTGTGCGGGTTTCGCTTGTGGCAGAACGCGACGGGTTTCCAATTGGGTTCATCATGGCCCGCGTCGACTTTGGTGAATTCGGGCGCGCCAGCGCTGAGGCTGTCATGGACACCGTTGGTGTCGACCCCGGATTTCAGAATGACGGGGTCGGACATGCGCTGATGGCTACGCTTATCATGAACTTGCAAAGCCTGCAGGTGGAAAGCGTCCGCACTGAGATCGACTGGAACGATACCAACTTGATCGGCTATCTCGGCGCAATGGGTTTTGCGCCAGCCCAACGTATTCCGCTGCAAAGACAACTCTGATGACACCGCCGACAAATGGGCGGGCTACTCCCTATGCCCTCCATTCGCAACTGCCTGGCCATCCTCTGGATGGTCAGGACTTTTTTGCGTTCACGAGACACATCTACCGACCCCCCAAAACAAAGACTTGATCAGGGTCAAGGTGACAGACCACCTTTGGACATACTGTTAGGCATCTTCGTTCTGTCCGGTATGCCCGCACATGCTGCCGAAGCAGACCATAGCGAGCAAGACAACCAGCGACGAGAAAAACACTATGAAAATCGCGTATGTAAATTCATCGAAAAGGGGCGAGACTGACCTCGTCCTCAGCACCATCGCTGACCACCTTCTGGCTTCGGGCGCGGTTCTGGCAGGGATCGTGAAGGAAAGCAGTCACGAAAGCCGGTTTGAGAACGGATGTGACATGAAAGTGCGTGTTTTGCCCACCGGGCCCATCATCAAGATCACGCAGGACCTTGGCGAAGGCTCCGATGCGTGCAGGCTGGACCCGGCGGCCATTACCGAAGCCGTTACATGCGTCGAGCAACTGCCAATTGATCAGGCCGATCTGTTCATCCTGAACAAATTCGGACCGGAAGAGGCCGGTGGGCGAGGATTTGTTTCAGCCATCAGCAAGGCAGTTGAAAGGGATATCCCTGTTCTGGTGGGGGTCGGTAACGGCAGCCTCGGGGCGTTCAAGGACTTCTCAGGTGGCCTAGCAGAACAGTTGCCCGCAGACACGGACGCCATCCTGAAATGGTGCGGCCAATCCATTCTCCAGCCAAGTCGGTGAAACCCGACAGGCTTGGATCCAGCCGCGCGCCATTTCAAAGCATGGCGCGCATCACCCTTGCATTTCTCGCCCCTATTGCAGCGCGTCGTATTTCGCCTGAAGCTCCTCTTGGGTTTCCTCCCAATCGGGATTGGGAATGATGCAGGCCTCCGGACAGACCAGCTTGCATTGCGGTTCGTCCTCCTCACCGACGCATTCGGTGCACTTCATCGGATCGATGATATAATGCGGATCACCCACCGAAATCGCTTCGTTCGGGCAAACGGGTTCACAGGCATCACAGGCCGTGCAAGGGTCAACAATCATGAGCGCCATTTCAATTTCCTCCTATCTGGTCCTCAGGATGCCTTGAGCATCTGTCCGCTGTTGGCGAGCTTTTCGTACCGGAACGCCCCCCAGAGTGCCGCGCCGATGGCACCGGCATAGATCGAATTGGGATCGTTCACGACGGTGGCATCGACCCCTTTCATCTTGGCAAGCTGTTCGCGCATCGCCTCGCAAAGCCCCTCATCAAGCGCCAGACCACCAGTCATCATGATCAGATCGTTCTTGACCCCGATGGATTTCAGCAGCCGTGCCAGGCGGCTGGCCATGGAAAGATGAATGCCCTTGAGGATGTTGGGAGAGGTGATGCCACGTGACACCATGTTGATCACGTCCGTCTCCGCCAGGACCGCGCAAATCGAAGAAACCTCTTCAGGATCATCCGCCTGCATCGACAGGTTGCCGATTTCATCTTGGGCGATACCCAGGTACCGCGCGATGTTTTCCAGAAACTGACCGGATCCGGACGCACATTGGCTGGTCATCTTGTAGTTGGTTACCTTGCCCTTTTCATCCGTGATCATGGCGCGGCCATGCAGCGCACCGCAATCGAGGATCGCAACCGTTTCGGGGTTGAGGAACCGCGCGCCGCGCGCGTGGCTTGTCATCGAATAGAAGTGACCGGTGTGATAGGGAATGGCCTCCCCTTCACCGGTGGTTGCCACATAATCAAGATCGGCTTCTGCAACGCCCGCATCTTCAAGCGCCTGTTCAAAAGCCTCCCGGGAAAGCTGCATCGGGTCGCGTTGGCGTATCCGCAACGTGGAGCTGGACAGCCATTCTTCCTTGCCATCCTCCACCCGGAAGATCACCGCTTTGACGGCCCCTGTGCCGACATCGATACCTGCTGTTAAGGTCATGCTTCCACTCCTTCCACACGACCCTCAGCCGCGCGCCGGGCAAACTCCGCGCCGCCCAGCGCGCCAGTATAGATCGAATCCGGATTGATGTTGATCGTGACATCGCCGTAGTTCTCGGCGATCAGTTTCTTCAGTTCCCGCACCGCCGCTTCGTTCTTGGCGACGCCACCCGTGAAGGTCATCTGGTCCGCTACCCCGCCAGACCGGGACAGGATCGACACTGCACGCAGAATGATGGCGCGGTGCAAACCGGCCAGAATATCCTCGCGCTTTTCACCAAGGGCAAGACGGTCGCGCAGTTCCGCACCCGCAAACACGGTGCAGGTCGAATTGATACGGGCGGGCTTTTCGGACTGCATGGCCATCGGTCCCAATTCGTGCAAACCCATGTTCATCTCATCCGCGATGTAACCCAGATAGCGGCCACAGCCCGCAGCGCAACGGTCATTCATCTGGAAGTTCTCGACGATGCCATTGGCATCGACCTGAATACCCTTGGTATCCTGTCCACCGATGTCCAGAACGGTACGGGTCTCGGGATACATCATATGCGCGCCCAGCCCGTGACACAGGATTTCGGACCGAATGTGTTCCTTGGAAAATGGCAGCGTGACCCGGCCATAGCCCGTCCCTACCAGATAGCTTTCCTCAAGTTCGATATTGAGGGCATGTGTGGCCTTGTCTGCCAGCCCCTCGCCCATGCCCGCATCTTGCGTGACCCGCTCCAGCGCCTTGTTGAACTTGGCATTCAAGCTGCCGGAAGGCGGGCGATTTTCGACTGCAATGATGGATTTGTCATAGATGTTGAGAAGAATGTCGTACCCGATACCGGCATCGCGCCCGACTTCCTCGGCCACAGCGAGGTACCGTGAACCGGCAATGTCACGAAAGAAATCCGATTTCCGCTCCGCACCGGGTGCGAACATCGCAGGCGCCTCTGCGCGCAGGCGCTTGAAGACCTCGGCCAGCGCCTGTTTGACACCATCTGCGTTCTTCGCAAACCGTTCCCCGCGCACAAGCCGGGTGCAAGTTTCCTCCAGATCGGCAAGCTGCTCCAGAAATTGCTCAAGGCGGAAGGACCGTTCGAGGGCGCCGAGGAATTCCTCGACTTCGTCGCTCAACTCGCCCTTTGCGCCGAATTCACGCCGGAACAGGGTGAAGCGCGCGTCAATCTTGGCCTCCTCGGTCGCCACGGAACACGCGGTTTCGTAGTTCGACCTTGAGTTCGTGATGCCACGCCCCAGAACCTGTTCATCTTCATCAAGCAGGACGGCCTTGGTGGTCGTCGAACCCAGATCAATGCCTACAAAGGTTTTCATGCCGCCGCTCCCTTGCCACTGCGTTTCTGTTCGACCATCTGGAAATAGCTTTCCAGGCGGTTCTTGACGTTGGCGGCCGAGAAATATCGCGGATCCACCAGATCTGTTTCAATGAAGGCCGCTGGCTTGCCCGTGCGCTTTTCAACCTCGCGCATGATCAGAAGCTGACCGGCTGAAAAGCTGTTGCAGCTCTTGATGGAGTTGATCAGCAGCCCGTCCGCTTCGTATTCGTTGATGTAGTCGCTCAGCATGTCGATCCGCATCGGCAGACTGCGATTGGTGTAGACACCAAGACAATATTCAGCGAGCGATTCCAGCGGCCTGTCCGGGTCATGCCGGAAGCCGTAGTCATACGTGCCACCCACCTTGGTATAGCTGGATGCCACCACGGTCGCGCCTTCGTCGTAGAACATTTTCCAGAACTGGCGGAACGATGTGTAGTTGGGCGGCCCCTCCACAACGATACGGTATTTCTCTTCGGCCATGGGGCCATCCGGCGTGACCGGTCCCAGCCCCTTGAGCAGCCGTTCATCCACCTCTTCCCGCAGGAACCGGTAGTAGTCGATTGCGTCATCCGTTCCCCGGAACGCGCCGAAGATCGGCCCGATGTAATAGATGCCACCGAAATAGGCATCAATCGGTGACGGTTTGTTCTTGCCGGTCTGAAGGATATAGACCAGATCGTCTTCCGCCTGCGCCGACTTCTTGAGATATTCGCGCAGCCGATCGATGTCGAACTTGACGCCGGATACTTCCTCAAGCGTCGGGATCACGTCTTCCTTCAACTGCTTGACCATGTACTGGATCATGTTCGGCGTTACCTTGCCGTCGGCCATATAGGGCGTCTGCAGGAAAATCGTCGGGCATTTGTACTGCTCACGCAGCAATTCGAACCACTTCAGAAAGGTGAAACAGCCCGTGTAGGACAACAGCAGCACATCCGGATCAGGCAGCTTCTTCCCGTTGGGTCCGATATTGCCCTTCATCATCATGCCAATATCGGATTTGACGTAAGTGCAGACATCTTCGGAATGCCCAGCACGCTCCGCTTCCATGATGTATTGGCCACTCTGTTTACGCAGACCGGACTGGATCGCGTTGACCTCAGGCAGGTTGTTCACAAGATCAAAACACATGATCAGTTCGTTCAGGTTGCCCGGCACAAATGTCGAAGCAACCTTGGCGCCCGATTCTGGCGCGCTGGACAGACGCTCGTAATGTGCGGCCATCATCTGCTTTTGCTTGATCATCGAGGCGTCTTTGAGGACGTCTTCGGGCTGGGCTTTGGCAAGGGTCGTTCTCATGCTGCGCTCCACAATTTGATTGAATCCACGAAGGTTCCCGCCTGCTCCCGGATGGGTTGCATCTGACCGGAGTTCTCGGCGTATTTGAACGCGATGTAGGGAATATCAGCGCGTTTCAGCACATTCTGCAGAATGGGCCGGTCCAGCAGCGCCGGATCGCAAAAGCTGGTTGAGGCGAAGATGACGCCTTCCGCCCCGGAATCCCGCACGGCACGCACTAGGAACTGGCCCTTCTCGGCCTGATCCGGTTCATACTTGGCCGCAGTCGACATCGAACTGTGAAGGAAAGCCTGGCTGAGGTTGTGCACCGGATCGCCATCTGTCGGTACATCCCCCAGCAACCAGCGACTGACCAGAACAAAGTCGTCATCCACGATATAGCAACCTGACAGTTCCAGTGACTTGATCAGGTTCAGCGGCGGTTGTTCACAGAACATGCCGGTCAGCACCACGCGGGAATTATCCTTGAGCGGTCTGTCTTCAGCCTTTGCAGCAGCGATATAATCACGCACGAGGGCTGTGTGTTCCTCCACCGGGATCACCAATCCAGCGCGGACTACCAGATAGGCCTCTGACGCCGGGGCTTTCCATGGCTCGGCCGCGCGCAGGGCATAGAGTTCATTAATCGCGCGACGATTTTCGTTGTAAACCTCGATGGAGGCTCGGATGTCATCATCGCTGATTTTGCGCCCGCCGATCCGCTCCAGATCATGCAGGAATTCGCGCATCTCTCCGGTGTAGAACACGCCCCCGATATCATCCTTGTAGGTCTGGGGAACATCGAAATACTTGGAATAGACATCCGGGAAGAGCATCTTCCACATTCCGCTGAGATTGCGGATCACGTCACAGATCGACGGGAAGAGCATGCCATCAACAAAGTCCACACGCCCAGACACCCCAAGTTCGATGGTAGAACGTGGGATCCGGCAGATATAGCTCTGGTAGTAGGCATCGCCGTGGATCACCTCAAGCTTGTCGCCCCCGCCCATTATACCAAGCGGCAGCATCCCTGCGGCATGGATCAACTCCCGGGGGACGTACACCGGCAGGTAACCGATGACCTTGCGCCCCTTCTTGGCCTTTTTCCATTCCCGCGCAGCGGTGAAATTCAGGTCGTCATAAAGCGCTTCGCAGCGCGCGACGATTTCGGATACGGTTTTTCCAGTCATCTGTTTTCCCATACTGCTGTGCGTTTGGCGAGGAAGGCCTGCAAGCCCTCCACCGCATCACGGGTTGACATCAGGTCTTGAAGATACAGCGCCTCTACCTCATCAATGCGGGCTGCAATCTGGCGGGCGTATCCGGCGCGCGCGGCTTTCACCGCCATGCGCAACGAACTGGCGCTTTTCGATCTCAGGTGCTGATCCACATAGGCGATGGCAGCCGCTTCAGGCTCCGGTGTTACGTGATCCACAAGCCCGACTTTCCCCGCCTGCTCACCACTGATGGACCGACCGGAATAGAGCAGATCCTCCGCAAGGGCCTGCCCCACACGATCCGGCATCAGACAGGACGCCGCCGGGGCGAAGACACCCAGCATCATTTCAGGTTGGCCCAGACCGGCATCAGGCGTGGCAAAGATCATGTGTCCGGCCATGGCCACTTCCAATCCACCGCCCAGACACTGACCGCGCACGGCAACCAGCAAGGGCAGCGGAAATGCAACCATGCGCCGGATCAACGCGTGCAGGGCGCTCAGCATATCCGCGCAGCTGTCTGGCAGGTGTTCTTCCACCGAAGCGCCGAAGCTGAAATGCGGCCCCTCGGCTTCGATCAGTACTGCGACAAGATCACGATTGCCTTCCGCCTTTGCCAAGGCATCATCAAGAGCCGCGATCATTTCAGCGTCAATGATATTCGCCTTGGGCTGATTGAGCCTCAAGCGGCGCAGCTTTCCATCAAGCGTCGTTGTTATGCCAAGCACGTCGTTCATTTCTGTGCACCGGGCATCATGCTGTCGATGTAATCCGGCGTCCACTTGGTGCCTTCTGCCAGGTTCTTTCGCAGTTGCGCGAAATCAACTTCCCGGCCGACCTCCCGGTCGCCTTCGTTGAAGGCCCGAAAGCCCATGTTGGCTTCGGTCATCATGTTGCCGGCCAGCCATGCGCGGGAGTTTTCCTTGTTCGCGTTCCAGGCATTCAGCTTGGGTTTGCGCAATTCCTCGACCGATTTGGTTGTACAATCCGGGAAAGTGAGCAGCAGCTTGCCGCAAAGCTCATCGACCTTTGCATCCAGCGCGCTCAGGTCAATTTCTCCTCGCATGATAAGCTCCTTGCCCTCCGAAAGGGCGGCGCCTTGCTTCATCTCACCATGCAGCAGGCGACCCCATTCATCCGTAACCATCCGCGTCTCTACCAGCGGGTTGGCGATATATTCACCATCCACCTTCAGGCCTGGTACAATGTCTGTCAGGATGCCCAACCGCAAAGCCTTCTGAGCGGTAAAGCTTTCGCACAGTACGCCGGAGTTCATCGCCTGCTCACACCCAATCATCACCGGCAAGAAATCGGTCGACCCGCCGATCGCTGCCGATCCGTGCTTGGGGCCGGCCTGTCCAAACCGCGCCATATCCTGTGCGATGGAGAAATCGCAAGCCATGCCAATCTCTTGACCGCCGCCGATTCGCATGCCGTTGACCCGGCAAATCACTGGCTTGTCACACCCCAGGATGGCCGAAACCATATCGTTGAACAGGCGCATGTACTGGCGGTATTCGTGGGGCCGCCCGGCGTAGTATTCGGCGTATTCCTTGGTGTTGCCACCTGTGCAGAACGCCTTGTCGCCAGCCGCTGTAAAGACCACCGCATTCACATCGCGCATGTTTGACGCCGCGCGGAACGCCAGGATGACGGCCTTGACCATGGCGGTGTTGTACGAGTTGAACTGCGCCGGATTGTTAAGGGTAATCCAAGCATTGAAAAGTCCGTCTGCAATGGTCCCATCCGGCAATTTGGCCGGACGTTTTTCAAAGATTACCTTCTCCGTGATGCCGTTGCGCACGTCATCAGGAACCAGATCGTGCGAGACAAAATCGAATTTAGCATAGTTCATTGGGTTGCCTCTTTCTTTCCATTGTCATGGGACCAGAACCTGACGGCGCACGACGGCGCCGTCGTGAACGGCCTGAAAAACCTTGTTGATGTCGTCCAAGGGGCGCTGTTCGACAAACGGGTCAAGCTTGACCTTGCCGCTTGTCACCAGTTCCAGCGCGCCGGGATAAAGCTCGGGCGGGCACCCCCAGTTGCCCAGAAGGCGCGCGTGAAAGGCCATCAGGTTGGACAGCCGCACTTCCAGCTTGTCCATGGTGAAGCCGACAATGCACATCGTGGCCCCATGGTTCAGCAAACCAAACGCCGCCTTCTGTCCCGCGGCCGTGCCGGAACACTCCATGATGATCCATTCCGAACTGCGCAGTCCGTTTGCCTTTGCAAAACCGGCGATCTCTTTCTTCAGGTCCCGCGCATCCATCTTGCTGGCATTCAGCGTGAGGGACGCGCCGGATTTGGCGATGGCGTCCAGCTTTTCGGGGACGACGTCGATTGCCACGACGCGAGCGCCAAGCGCTGCAGCCACTTGCACCGCATAACCGCCAACGCCACCCACCCCGTTGACGATGACAAGATCGCCCTCTCCGACCCCGGCCTGAACCGCGGCCTGATAGGGCGTTGTCAACGCATCGGCGACGACCGACACATCGGCAAGCGACAACCCGACCTTGGCAAGCTTTTGCGTATCCACGGGGCACAGCCCACGTGCTGGCACAGTAATATGGCTGGAAAACCCGCCTTGAATGTCATTGCCGGGCATCTTCTGCCGACGACAGATTGTGCCCTTGCCGCGCTGACAGGCGTCGCATTCACCACACGGCATGACGGCAGGCACGATGACGGTCTGACCCAACCAATCTTCGGCACCCGCACCGACCGCGCAGACCGTGCCGCTGATCTCATGGCCAAGGGCAAGCGGCAGATCGTGATTTGTGCGCACACCGTCATAATAAAAGCCGAGGTCTGTATGGCACACGCCACAGCCGGCAATCTCGACGACGACCTCATTGCTTTCCGGAGTCGGAAGTTCGAACTCCTCACATTTCAGTGGTGCGTCCCCCGAAACCATCATCCAGCGTCTTGGCATGTCAGCTTCTTCCCTTTGCCTTGCGTAACCCTGTCTTTCGACGACGTGTCGAGGTGTGTTGACAGGGTTTAATTTCTCTATTACCGTAAATTGGTACCGCAATACTTAATTAAGGTCAACACTGAAATCCGGACCTTCATCCCGCAACCGCCCAAAAGGCAGTGATCACCAGCAGCGAGACGCAACATGGCAAGCAGATCAACACCCTCGAAAAGCGTATCCTTTGCCGTCGTCGGAACAGGAGGCGCCGGTGCGATGACATCCGGGGCAATGCTGATCGAGGCAGCAGGAAAGGCCGGCTGGTACGGCCTTCTGACACGGTCCGTCGGGCCACAAATTCGGGGCGGCGAGGCGGCAGCACTGGTAAGGCTAAGCGCCAGTCATGCGGCCTGTATGGTCAAGGAATTCGACATTTTGGTCGCCATAGACTGGAAAAACGCGGACCGTTTCATCGGCGCCATGCCAGTGGCGCCCGGTGGGCTGGTCATATGCGACCCGGCGGCAGGCGCACCACCACGTGCAGTCACCGAAGCCGACTGCACGATCATAGAATGCCCCATCGGGGAACTTGCCAGATCAGTGCCCGGTGGCCGTGAAAACATGATCGCCGCAGGTCTTGTTGCGGGGCTTATCAACATGCCACCCGACGCCCTGCGTACCGTCATTTCGGACAAACTCCAAAGCAAGGGTGACAAGGCAATCGAGGCCAGCCTTGCCTGCGTTGAAATCGGCATGCGCACCGCAAACGGCATGGATATGTCATACGCGCTCGCACCCGCCGAAAAGGGCACGAAGGACCGCTGGCTGATCACCGGAAACGAGGCCGTCGGCCTTGGCGCGTTGCGCGGTGGCGTCCGGTTTGCTGCCGCCTATCCGATCACGCCTGCCACCGAGGTGCTGGAGTACCTTGCACCGTCCCTTGCGTCGATCGGCGGTGCGTTGGTGCAGGCGGAGGATGAACTGGCCTCAATCAACATGATCATTGGTGCATCTTTCGGCGGGCGACCCTCGATCACCGCAACCTCCGGTCCCGGATTGTCCCTGATGATGGAAAGCCTTGGCCTTGCCGCGGCAGCAGAAGTCCCGCTGGTTGTCGTGGATGTCATGCGGGTCGGCCCATCGACAGGGATCGCCACCAAGTCGGAACAATCCGATCTCAACATTGCGGTCTACGGCGGACATGGAGATGCAAACAACGTCGTGGTTGCGCCGCTCAGCGTGGCGGATTGCCTGTTCACAGGTCAATGGGCGGTCCACATCGCAGAGACCCTTCAGACACCGGTACTTGTCCTGTCGGATCAATCCATTGGTCAGGCCCGGGTCCTGATCGACCGCCCCGCCGATGTCACCTTCATGACCCGGCGCAAACCCTTTGTGGAATCCGAGGATGCCTATCAACGCTATGCCATAACGGCGGATGGCGTATCGCCCATGTCCATCCCTGGCCAGACAGGCGGACAGTATACCGCCGATGGTCTGACTCACACCGAACGCGGATCACCTTCAAGCAGCAGGGTCGATCAGAAGGTGCATATGGACAAACGCCACGACAAGATTGCCCAATTCGACTATGGCAACCACTGGGGCGTGAGCGAGGGCGACAGCAACAACGATACCGTCATCCTGACCTGGGGATCCCTGACCGGTGCCGCCCGAGAGGCTATGCACATGCTGAAGGAAAAGGGTGTTCCCGCGCGGCTTGTTTCGCTGCGCCAGATAGCGCCATTTCCCGAAAAGCCGCTGAAGAACGCATTGGCAGGTGCAAAGCGCGTGTTGTTCGTCGAGCAAAGCCATTCCGGGCAATTCCGTCGGCACGTCCGGTCGCACATCGATCTGCCGTACGACGTCAGAAACCTCAACCGGGAAGGTCCGCATGTGATCGGACCCGACGAAATCGCAGCCGAAATTGAAGAATGGGCAAACCAATGAACCAATCCGGTCTCAAGGCAGGGAACTTCAAATCCGACATCACTCCGATCTGGTGCCCGGGGTGTGGTGATTTCCACGTCCTGATGTCGATCACCAAAGCTCTGGCGCAATTGGGCCGCCCGCCAGAAGAGATCGCCGTGGTCTCCGGCATAGGATGTTCATCCAGAATCCCCGCCTATACCAACTGCTACGGGTTCCACGGTGTTCATGGCCGGTCACTGGCAGTGGCGGCGGGACTGAAGGTCGCGCGCCCCGATCTGACCGTCATGGCGATGAGCGGGGACGGCGATGGCTTTTCCATTGGCGGCAACCATTTCCTTCATGCTTGTCGGCGCAATGTCGATATGACCTATATCGTCATGGACAACCGGGTGTACGGCATGACCAAGGGCCAGCCATCGCCCACCACCGAATCCGACTGGGACAGCGCCTTGTCCCCCGGCGGCACAGGCCTGCGCGCCTTCCATCCGCTGGTGATTGCTTTGGCATCGGGCGCAAACTTCGTCGCCCGCGAGTTTTCCGGCGACATCAAGGGATGCACGAAAACCATCGTCGAAGCCGTCAACCATCCTGGATTCTCCTTCGTTGAAATCCTCAGCCCCTGCGTGACATTCCGCCCGGATGAAAAGGCGTGGAAAGATCAGGTCCATGTTGCCAGCGTGCCCGAAACCGACGACCCCGCCCGGGCGGCCCGCCGCATCATGACTGATGATGGCATGAATACCGGTATCCTATACCGGGGTCCGAGAAAGCCCTATTCGACATCCGTTTGCGAGAACGCGGGCGACGTCGGTGCCTTGGAACGGAAATTCGAAATCTAAAGGCGCGGGTCCGCGACCTGCCCCGGCGGAGAACCCTTGCTTCCGGCAGGGGAAGCAATGGGGCCGCCTATCGTTCGTCGATAACCCGCACTGCCTTCCCTTCTGAACGGGGGATGCCGCCGGGTTTCTTCACATCGACCTGGCAGCTGACCCCAATGATCGATTTGATGTGATGACGGACATCTCTGGAAGCAGCGGTAAGCGCTTCGGCGTCTTGCGGGGCGTCCGGCAGTACCTCCACATCGACAGCCATCGCATCCAGTGCACCCTCCTTGAACAACCTGATCTGATAGTGGGGTGCAAGGCCGTCCAGTCCGACCAGCACCGCTTCGACCTGAGAGGGGTAAACATTGACGCCACGGATGATCATCATGTCATCATCGCGGCCATCGACCCGCAGAATACGCACATGGGTGCGCCCGCACCGGCAGGGTTCATCCGTCAGACGCGTAATGTCGCGTGTGCGGTACCGCACCATTGGCATCGCTTCCTTGGTCAGTGTTGTAATCACCAACTCTCCCGTCTCCCCCATCGGCAAGGGTTCAAGCGTTTCGGGGTCGATCACTTCGAACAGAAAATGGTCCTCCCACCCATGCAGGCCATCCGTCGCGACATCACATTCACATGCAACGCCCGGTCCCATGACCTCGGACAGGCCGTAGATATCGACGGATTTGACACCCAACCGCCTGTCAAGTTCCCGGCGGAGTTCATTCGACCACGGCTCCGCGCCAAAAAGCCCGCGTCGCACGGGCAGCTTGGCAATATCCACACCCATGCCTTCGGCGACCTCCGCAATATTAAGGGCGTAGGACGGCGTTGAACAAAGCGCACGCGCGCCAAAGTCCTTCAGCAAAGTCACTTGTCGTTCAGTGCCACCACCCGAGACAGGCACAACCACACAGCCCAGCTTCTCGGCACCGTAATGTGCGCCCAAGCCGCCCGTAAACAGGCCGTAGCCATATGCGTTGTGCAGAACGTCACCGGGCCGGATCCCCGCGGCAGCCATCGAACGCGCCATCAGCTCGGACCAGCGATGTACGTCATCCAAGGTATATCCGACCACGGTCGGCTTGCCGGTTGTCCCGGAAGAGGCATGCAATCGCCCCATATCCGATAAGGGCACGGCGAACATGCCAAACGGATAATTGTCACGGAGGTCGGTTTTCAGGGTGAAGGGAAAGTGGCGAATATCCGCAGCTGTCTTCAGATCCGATGGCAACACGCCTGCGCGGTCGAATGCTGCCTTGTAGTGTGGCACGTGATCATAGGCACGTTGCAGCATGACACGCAGGCGGGTGGCCTGCAGGTCGGCAATTTCGCGGCGCGACATCGTTTCTGCAACGCTGTCGAACATGAAATCCAATTCATTCGTTGTAGTCGCATGCAACATTGTCTCTCTCCCTGACATCTGAATGCACGGGTTTGACCCGCATGGGGTTCAGGCTTTATACCAGCCCGGCTTGATGCCCGTGCTGCTGCTTCCCGCCCCGCGGGCAGGCATCTTGGTCAATGCAAAACCCTGATTGAACGCGGCCTGCGTGATCAATCCGCGTTTGAAAATCCAGCCCGTCAACAGCGCCCCCAAGCCAGCCGTGACCAGCGAAAATGACTGCATTGCCGGCGCTACGACGGCCAGCAGACCAAGCACCGTCACGGCGGCTTGCGGCCCCAGTGCCAATCCGCCCGATATGCCGTCGAACGCGGTGAAGACACCGGTCGGCGCGCCGTCTTGTTCAAGCCGCCTGCGATAGCTGTCCCACAGGCGTTGCCGCGCAAGCACCAGCGCCACCAAGACAATCGCCAACATGCGCCCCTGTTCGGTTGTTCCGCCCGCGAGGGGCCAAAGCACCGCAAAGGCACCAACCCCTTCGGTCAGGCCGGTCGAGACCACCAAGGGGACGACGGCAGGATGGCGCCAGGCCGGAATTCCTTTTGCGGCCTGCAAGATACGGGCCTGACAATACAGAAAAATAATGCCGGAGATCGCGCTTAACCAAAGCAGCGTCACGGAACCTGATAGCCATGCCAGACCCCCGAACCCAAAGAACGGCAACGCCGCCATCGCTTCACGTGACATCCAGCTGGTCCAAGGGTTCAGGAAGACGTTCAGGAACCGCCAGGGGCGTCCGATTTCAAACCAGATGCAGCTAAGCCCCAACCCGACAAGGCAAAGCGACAGGAGCACCGCAAGCCAGAGGGTCGGCGCAAGAAATGCTGCCAGAGCTGCCGTCGCCATCAGACCGGTTCCGGCACCACCAAACACAAAGTTTGCTGCGGCACGCCAGTCCCAGTTGGTTTGCAACCTGGGCGAAACCGCGCCAAGCCCAACAGGCTCTGCCACATACGGAATGGCTTCGGCCGGGGCGACGTCTTCGATTTCACCATCATAAAGATAGAAGATATTCGGCCCGTTTCCCAGTTCTTCATGCATGCGGAAATGCCGCTTCTGGCGGAGGAGTTGGGATACATTGCTGTGCGGATCATCCAGATCACCCATGTGCAACGCCCCTGCAATACAAGAGGTCACGCAAGCCGGGGTGGCGGCGGGGTCGATACCGGGTACAAGTCCATTTGCCCGCCCTTCGTCAATCCGCTCTACGCAAAGCGTGCATTTCTGGGCGACGCCCAGTCGCGCGGGGTCTTCGCGCAGCGCCTCGTGCTTCATGGCCTTGCCGCCGTAGGCAACCGAAGGTTTGTCGACACGTGACCGGGCCTGATAGGGACAGGATACAGCGCAATAGGCGCATCCGATGCACAGGTCGTAATCGATTGTGACGATCCCGTCGTCGCGTTTTCGGGTCGCCGTGGTGGGGCAGACATCCATGCACGAAGGGGTGTCACAATGCATGCAGCCGACCGGGACAAAGGCACGGTTAACGGTAGGAAACTCACCCGTTTCAAAATCCAGTACCTTGCGCCACTGGATACCCGGCGCAGTGGCGTTGGCGTGCTTGCAAGCCGATGTGCAGGTCTGGCACCCCACACAGCGGTTCAGGTCAGCCACGATGGCATACTTCGTCATCCGGGCTCTCCGATCTTGCGTATCGCCACGCGCACCAGATCTGCGCCGGACCCGGTGGCATCCGTCAGTTCAAGCGACATCGGCGTAAGGCTGTTCATACTGGGCGTCTTGAGGTCCTTGGCGAACGGCGTTTTCCAATGATCGAATTGACCAATCATCAGCAGGGTGTCGGGGCGAATGCCATGACGCAGGATCACCGCACCGCGGGTTGTGCCCGTAGGCGAATAAACTTCGACCGTGTCGCCCTCTCCCAACCCCAGTTTGCCAGCCGCAGCGGGGTTCATCATCACACCACCATGCCCGGCCACATTGGAAGCGACCTCGTGGATCATCTGAATCCCGACGTTCCCGCCCCAGGAATATTGCATCGACCGCGCGGTCAGCAGCCAGAACGGATAATCCGCGATCTTGACGTCGTACTGGCGTTCCTGCGCGTCCTTCCACATCTGCGGCAGGTCCTGATAATGGGGCATCGCCTCGTATTCCTTAAGCTGCCGATCCCACCATGTGATCCCCATTTCATGCAACCGGTCCCCCAGTTCCTGACCGATGCGCAGCAGCCGTTCCTGATAGGGCAATTCGAACCTCAGACCCTGCTCTTTCATGGCGGGGTAGAGATACCAACGCTCCTTCGGGAAAGGGATCGTGCGAAAGCCGTGCTCCCGGTAATACGTAAGACCCTGGCTTTCGAGGCCATCGGTCAGTTCAGCGCTCGCTGCCCTGCAAGCCCGGTCCCATATTGACTCAACCGAATGTTCCTCATCGGGGGCGAGTGAGAAATCGTAGTTCTCACCAAAGAACCGTACACCAGCGGCCCCTTTGTTGATCCCTTGATTGTATGCGGCCAAAAGCCCCGTCCCCTTGGCCAACTGGGTCGCGATCCAGGTGAAATCGCGCGCTTCTCCCATTGGCTTGGCCGCTGGATCACGCAGGGCAAACCCCTGATGTTCCCAGAATTGTTCAACATATTTGGACCCGCCAATGCGGATCAGCTGCAACCCTTCGAGATCCGTACATTCGGGCAGCAGGACGTCCGCCATGTGGTTGGTTTCATCGTGGGTATAGGCAAAGCAGACCGTGAACGGGAAATTTGCAATTGCGTCCGCCACGGCACCTGTATCCCAGAAAGAAATCACCGGATTGGTGCGATAGACGAACCAGACATCCGGCTGGGTCGGCTTGGGCAGATGTTCAAATCCTTCCTTCTGCGCCATCCACGCCAGATGCGTCGGGCCAAGCGCCTGACTCCACGGTGAATTCGCAGCCAGCGGTATCAACGTCTGGTGCGCGTGCCGGGACGGTGACGTGGTATGAAATTCGTCCTTTCGCGTTGGGTTCATCGGATAGTTCATGAAGCCATCCGGCCCGGGGACGACACTGGACCAACGGTTGTCGGCAGGCCGGTTCAGCCGCACGGTTGTGCCAAGCGTTCCGCCGGGCACCTCAAGCCCGCCGATAAGCACCGCCATGAGGGTCCGCGCCCAGGCGCATTCGTAACCGCCCCATCCATTTGATACCGTCTTGCCCAACGAAATCGCCACCGGGCGGAACGGCATTTCTGTTCCGTTGATGTCAATCGTTTCGCCAACATGGGCGTGGTCCAGATAATCCAGCGCCGTCCTGCGGATCATGTCTTCGGGCACGTCACAGACATCCGCCGCCCATGCGGGGCTGTAGGGCTGAACGTGCTCAACCAGATGTGAAAAGGCCGGGCGGCACGAGATACCATGATGATCCCAGGCGGTGTCATCCGGCCCGATCTCAATTCCTGAAACAGTGAACGTCCCTTCGATTTCAGGGTCAGCATCAGGTGTGTCGAAGGGCACAGCCTTGCCGCGTCTGGCGTCCCAGATCAGCGGCTTCCTGCTGTCCGGGTCGCGCAGATAGAACCCATTCGGTGCGACAAGATAGGGTGATGAACTGCGGATCTTCAGAAACGGCACATCGAGCCGATCGCGCGCGACCTCATGCAGCAAGACATGCAACATGGCGAACATGAACGCAGGATCTGTCTTGGGGCGGATCGGAACCCATTCCGCAGAACAGGCACCGGTGACAGACAGATGCGGCTCCACCTGCACCCTTTTGACCCCGCGGTCCCGTGCATCCGCATGGCGCCGCACGCCGCACACCCCGCCCGATGCCTCGACATTGGCCCCGAAGGAAATGATCATTTCAACAAGGGGCGTGTCCGGGGAAACGGTGAACGCACGATGCCAGAACTCTCCGTACAAATGCTCGGAGTGATAGCACTTCACCCCCTGACCGCTGCCGAAGCTCATATCGATCGCGCCCCATGCCTTCAGGAACGCGGGAAAGGTGCCCATATAGACGGTCGATGTTCCGCCCCCACCGAAACTGGCGGCAACACGCGGAAAGCCGCTTTCGTCCATCAGGCCCTTTGCCTTGGCGTCGTTCAGCTTGCCACAGATCAGCTCAAGCGCCTCGTCCCAAGTGGCTGCGCGAAACTGCGGATCCTCCCCCCGGCCCTTCTTCGGATTGGTCCGGATCATCGGTGTCTGGATACGGTGGGGATTGTTCGTCTTTTGAATGAGCCCAAAGGCCTTTACGCAGACCTTGCCATGCGCAGGATGCACCGATGCTGCGGTATCATTGGGCCGGATCTGAATCGGGACACCGTCAATTGAATCGACCTTCATCAGATCAGGACCCGCAACGCATTGATAGCAGTAGGAAGAAACGCTGGTCTTGTGTTTTGCACCTTGGGAAGTCATGTCGCGCCCCCTAAGCTGCGGCCAGCTTTTCAGCCTTCTGGCGCAGCCTGTCGCGCGTCTTGCCCACATCAACGATAAAGCGCTCATGCCGCCCGGTGCATATCTTGTCCAGCGGATCGCTTGCTGTCACGTCAAAGGCTACCTTGCGCCCGTCAAGCGCCGCCACGGTGACAGTCACGGTAACCTCCATACCCAGAAGCGTCGGTGCGATATGTGCAATGGATACAGTTGTCCCAACAGAATCCTGCCCTGCCGGAACTGATTCAACAATCAGATCACGACAGGCGTGTTCGATATCTCGTACCAGTGACGGCGTTGCATAGACGCGGCAGTCTTCTCCCATGAAATCAATCGTGCGGTCTGCATCAATCGTGATCTTGCGCGACTTGGTGCTTCCTACTTCCAGATTTTCGCTCATCGGTGCCGATATCCTCTATTTAGGTATTAAAGTACCAGTATACATGTTTAAGAATTCAATGCCAGAGGTTTTCACCATCTTGCACCCGAGTTAGCGGCGCACGGCGGGGCGCCATGAAGCGTGCGCAGCTGCATTTCACAGGACCGAAACGAATTGCCAACAGTCCCTGACTCCCATCGCTCAACCACACCCACTCCACCGCGCCCCTTCACGAATTTGCAAGGATGCGCACCACATTCAGCTTCTCAAGGCTTTGCATCACAGCGTCCTCAGGCACACCAAAGTCGATCAGACAGGCGACTTCATCCACATCCATCTGCGCCAACTGATCCACCATCCCGAGGCATTTCTCATATGAGCCAAGCAGACCGGCCATGTTGAAATACTTCTCAAAGGAAGCCTCAAGCGTTTGGTCCACGATATCGTCCGTCAACCCACCCACATCGATCTTGTCAGCATCCTTGAGGAATGGCACAGATGCGATGTTCGCCGCCGCGAGGTTCAGCGAGCCCGCCAGATAACGCTTCATGGGATCACGGACGATTTCATGAACGCTCTCGTCACTGTCCCCGATAAATGTATGCAGCATCAGTGAAACGACACCCTGACCGGAATGTCCCGCATCTGCCCAAGCCTGTCGGTAGCGAACGATCTTTTCCTCCAACTCCTGCACTGTCTGGCCCAGCAGATGCGTCAGGATGTTGGCACCCATCGCGCCTGCCTGCCGGAAGGTGTCCGGGTTGGCGGCGGCGGTGATCCAGATCGGCACCTCTTCCTGAATGGGGCGCGGCAGCGTTTGCACGTCAATCTCTTCGCCCATGGGGTTGGTGACCCGATGGGGCTTTCCCCGCCACAAATCCCTCAAGGTTGCCGTATGTTTCGCGAAGGTTTCCTTACGGCAGTCGAACTGATCCTGGTTCTGCGAAATCACAAAATCATTCGGAACCCAACCACAGGCGACACCCAGCCCCACGCGCCCGTTCGAAATATTGTCAACCACCGCCCATTCTTCAGCCACCCGGATCGGGTCATGCAGCGGCAGCACAACACTGCCCGAACAGATCTGGATGTTCTCAGTTGTCGCCGCCAAGGCCGACGCAAGCACCGACGGATTCGGGGACAGCCCGCCGAAACTGTGAAAATGGCGCTCCGGAGTCCAGAGGCGCACAAAACCGTTCTGATCAGCCCACTTTGCGCTTTTCAGGATAAGGTCATACTTGTCCCGCCCGCCGCCCTTTTCGTCATTGGCAAAATAGAACAGGCCAAAATCCATAAGGCGACCCCCGCACCGGCTGCACAATCAATACGACGCAAGACTAGCGGGTTTGCAGGCGGGTGAAATTGACGATGGTCAAGCGAAGCCCCGGGATTATTCGGCTGCGTTCTGCAGTTCGACAAGCATCGCCAGCGGCGCGGAGACATGGCGACCCGAGAAGAAGAACGCGCCATCTTTGCGCAGTCGGTTTATCAGGCGCGAAACCGTCTCAGGCTGCACGCCGATCAAGTCCGCCAGATCAAGCCGGGACAGCGGAAGGCGCATCCTGATCTGCCCCTCTGCCCGTGTGCCGTGCACCTTCATAAGGCGGAGCAACAGATCGGAAAGACGCTGCTTGTTGGATTTGGTCGCCGCCGCAATGATCCGATCATGGTTCTGATCAATTTCTGAAACACATCGGGATGCAAGCTTCATCAGGACATCGGTGTCACCCTGCACCAGATGGTCTGCGTCACGACGCCCGACCAAACAGATCCGGGAGGGCAACAGCGCGCGCGCCTCTGTCCTGTGTTCGCGCGCGCTGAGGAATGATCGGAACCCGACAACTTCACCGGGATATGCCAACCTGATCAGGGTGGACGTGCCTTCGGCGTGCAGCGTCCTCAATGCGACCAGCCCTTCGGACACGCAAAAAATGCCACGGTTCCTGTCACCCTGACTGAACAGCGCCTGACCTTCCGACAGTGCGATACGTGAAAACCCGCGTTGTAGCGCCGAAACAGATCCCAGTTTGACCGAAGACCAGACGCTCTCTGAATAATAGGCACATCTGCCGCAAGGATGATCCGGATTCAGACCGACAGACATGGTCACCACTCTCGTCATACTATCGGCCGTGATCATATCCCCGAATGAACAGAGATGCACGCGCCAGATCGGCTTCGTACGGGGCTCACGGGCTTAGGGTCATCTCAACGCCAATTTGACGATCGTCAATGACACCCTTGCGCGACCGCTACAACTACAGGGGCAAATTGTCAGATATCTTGTCCTAAGCAGGAGCGAAAACTTGTTCGACGCCAATTCAGCCGCTTGTCCTGATCCACCTCCAAAACCCCCTGCGCGGCGGGGCAAGGTGCCATTATGGAAGCACTTTCGACTGTTCAAACGGGACATCCTTTCTGCACAGCCCGAACATCTGTATCGCGCATGGATGGCTGAAATGCGCACACCGTTTTTCCGTTCATACATGTGCAACGACCCCGATTTGGTCAATCTGGTCTTGAAGGAACGCCCCGAAGATTTCCCCAAGTCAGAGCGCATCCGCGTAGGGCTGAAGCCGCTCCTGGGGGACTCGGTCTTTATTACGAATGGCAAGGAATGGGCCCACCAGCGCCGGATCATCGATCCCGCCTTCGAAGGCGGGCGTTTGCGGCATATTTTTCCAGCGATGTGGGACAGCGGCGTCGCTGCGGTCGACCGACTGAAGCCGCTGGCCGACGGCACGCCGGTGGAGATCGAGGCGCAGACAAGCCACGTTGCGATGGACGTCATCTTTCGCACATTGTTCTCCGTCCCCATCGAGAACGAAATCGCGCATGCGGCTTTTGAGACGTTTCGCAATCACCAGTCAGCGCAACCCATTGCATCGATCGCCGCCATGCTGCCTTGGCCGCACTGGTTTCCCCGCTTCCACCCGCGCAAAGCGCGGGAAACGGCGCGGACGATCCGGGATCTGATTAGCCAGCTAACCCTGCAACGGGCGCATGATATCAAAACGGGGCAAGCACCGGATGATCTTGCGACCAAAATCATGACAACACCCGATCCGGAAACCGGTGAGGTTTTCGATACAAACGAAATGATCGACCAAGTCGCGATCTTCTTTCTGGCCGGGCATGAGACTTCGGCGGCCGCATTGGCGTGGGCGCTTTACCTTCTGGCACGCTATCCGGAGTGGCAGGAAAAGCTGGCAGAAGAAGCTTTAACCGCTTTCGAGCCCGAAAAGATCTACTTTTCCACGGTGTCGAAGCTGCGCCATTCAAGATCGGTATTTCGTGAAGCGATGCGGCTTTATCCCCCGGTGCCGATGTACGTACGCGAGGCGGCTAAGTCCGAAAACTTCCGGGATCGGTTTGTGCGTCGCGGCTCACAAGTGATCCTGAGCCCGTGGCACCTGCATCGTCATCAACGCCTGTGGGAGCGGCCGGATGAATTCGATCCAGGCCGTTTTGACACACCGAACGGAAAGGAATGCGCCCGGTGGGCCTACATCCCATTTTCGGCCGGGCCCCGGGTTTGCCCCGGCTCAGCCTTTGCGATGACGGAAGGCACGTTGTTGTTGTCGATGCTGGTCCGGGCATTTCGGTTCGAGATCGTGGAAGACGCCGAACCCGTTCCGGTGGCGCACCTGACCGTGCGGTCAAAGAACGGCATCTACCTGCGCCTCACCCCACGGGATCCGAAAATGAAAAAGGTCAACAAGATATGACTGATATTGTCCCTTCCGAACTCTCATATGCACAGCTGCGCGCATGGCCCTATTGGTTGACGCTGACTTTTGTCCCATTGGTCGTACTGGCGGTGATCAACGGGGGATGGACGATCCTATCGATCCCGTTTTATGGCTGGGTCCTGATGCCACTTCTTGATGTGGTTCTGGGCAGGAATGTGCGCAACCCCGATCCCGATACACCGGATGCACAGCTGTTCTGGTTTCGCCTGCTGACCTGGATATGGTTCCCGATCCAGTTCGCGCTTGTTTTCGGGACGCTCTACTACCTGACACACCATGGCCAGCATTCCACGCTTGAGACGTTCGGGATCATGTTCGGGATCGGGGTGACAACCGGCACAGTCGGGATCGTTTACGCGCATGAGCTGTTTCACAAGGCCAACGCAATCGAACGCAATCTGGGTGATCTGCTGATGGCACTTGTGCTGTACGGACATTTCCGTACCGAACATCTGCTGGTTCATCATCCTTACGTCGGCACACCCCGCGACACGGTGACCGCACGCTATAACGAAGGGTTCCACCGCGCGTTTTTCCGCACCCTGACGACAGGATTTGCATCTGCTTGGCGTGCCGAACGCGCCATGCTGGCCCGTCGACAACGATCCCCGTGGCATCCCTCAAACCCGGTCTGGAAATATCTATTTCTGCAATTGGCCTTCCTTGGGCTGGCATTTTCAATCGGCGGCTGGATCGCTGTCGGCCTGTTTGCATTTCAGGCGTTCATTGCCGTCTGGCAGTTGGAGCTGACAAACTATGTCGAACACTATGGCCTTACGCGCAAACACCTTGGAGACGGCAAATACGAACCAGTGCGACCACACCATTCGTGGGACTCAGCGCATCGTGTCTCCGGGCTTTTGTTGATCAATCTGCAACGCCATGCGGATCATCATTTGCACCCGATGCGCCGTTATCCGCTGCTTCAGGTTTTTGATGAAGACCGTGTCCCGATGTTGCCCACGGGGTATCCACCAATGACCGCGATGGCAATGATCCCGCCGCTGTGGCGCCGGGTATTTAACCCCAAGGTGCGGGCGTGGCGCCAGCAGTTCTATCCCGAAATTGAAGATTGGAGTTCCTACAAGACCTTATCGCATCCGGCACCCACCGGTGCGGGATGACCACTGACCTCAGACGCGTCCGCCTCACGGTCCGGCGGTCGGTGCTTTTCGCCGCTCAGAACAGGATGCGGACTGGGCTGAAAAAGGCCGGGTAGGAAATCCGCTAGAAGGGCAGCCCAACTCAGACACCACATGACCGCAGCAACGATGATGATCTGGCCGGAGGATTCGGAAAACATCGGCGCGGCCAGCCGCACCCATGTCGCGACCCAAAGCAGTGACACCCCCACGATGAAACCCTGCCTTGCCTGCAGTTCCCCGCGCTTGCGCCGTGCGGCGGCGCGACCGGCAATGGCCATGATCATACCTGACATCGCCCCGACAGTAATCGCATGGAGTGCGCTGGACAGCGGATAGGCATTCGGGAATAGGCCAAGCAACCCGACGGCGACCATTCCAATCGGCACCCACAAGTAAGCAAGGTGCAGGCTGACCAACAGGGGATTGGCAAGCGTATGGGTGGACCGCCATCCGCGCATACTCCGAAGAAGGGTCAATCCGCAAACAATCATTGCGATGTGAGCCAAGGCGTCTTTTGCAACAAGCAGGCAAACCAAAACGAAGATCAGCAGGAACACCGCCAAAACGCAGGCGCGTGATCCGTCGTCGACCTGCGGTCCCGCCCGTTCCATCCGCAACATCCAATTGCGCGTAAACGCCGGGACGGCGCGGCCCCCGACAACGATTATCAAAAGACAAAAGCAAAGCACAGCGACAGTCCCAATCGGAATAAGCGCATCGTGCGGGGTCAAAGCAGCAAAACGCAGATACGCGATCTCAGCACAACCAAGACCCAGCATGGCGATGCCGAAACCGGCTTTGCGGTACAAACGCACCTTCAGTGTCACGCGCATGATGACCGCGCCCAAACCGAAGAAATAGGCTGCATTCGTTGCTCCGATCACGGCTAAGGGCACGACCCCTGCAAAGGCAGCTGTCAAACGCGCAAGAACCCAGAACAACACCAGAATTCGCAGACAGCCCCTGCCCATCGGCTTTGCGGCGGTCCAACTGGGCAAAGCCGTCAGAAGGTATCCCCCTAAGGCCGCACCGCCGAACCCAAACAGAAGCTCATGAACATGCCAGTGGACCGGGCTTCCAATTTCGGGGGCTGGCAATCCAATCTCGGCACCCAGCGGCCACCAACCGATCGCAAGCGCGGCCCAAACGAAGCAGCACAGGAAAAGCGGTTTGTGAGGAGAACGCCAGAAGTCGTTCCCTGACGTCCTTCGCGGCAGTATCGCCCGTGGTTGTGAGTTCATTTGGCATCCATTTGCCACAGGCCTGTTGCAGTGCATGCGCAGGCCGTGAATTGCCGCTCATCTTACCCGTTTTTTCGGTTCTACTTGCCAGAATTCCAAACTTTTTTTGACGCCGCGCAAGAAATTCCCGTGCGCTTCTCTGTATGGCATGGCCATGGATTACCCTCACCGGATTTTGCAGGCATGATTTGGATCTCGCTGGCATTCGCTTGCCCGGAGACAGCTGACTTCACATGCTTGCAGCGCAGATGGAAACAACTATGAACACAAGACGCGCTGCCGAAAACGACCTTCCGTTTCAAAGGAGCCATCGTAACTTCCCTTTTCCGACCTTCATCCTGCAGCCGATATTGCGCCGCATCGTCATGCAGATTGCAAATCGGCACCCTGAAGTGTTCGACCGTCTCGGTCCTCACACCCAGACCGGTTTCGTGGTTGACCCGGTTGATTTTCCATTCGCGCTTTATCTGCAACCCAACCCTGCAAACCCAGCCTTCAAGGCAATCCGCCGCGCTGCGGTCCCTGCCCATGAGGCGCGGATTGCCGGAAACTTTTTGACCCTGCTGCGCCTGGTGGATGCCGGCGAGGACGGGGACGCCCTGTTCTTCTCCCGCGATCTCACGATCTCGGGCAATACGGCAGCGGTGGTAAGCCTGCGAAATGCTCTGGATGATGTGGACGGCTCCATCGCTGAAGACGTGGCAGACATGTTTGGCCCACTTGGCCGCTTCGCACTGAACCGATGCCGCAAGGTCGCAGGTACCTCGCGCGATTTGGGAGAATAGAACCATGACCATTGCAGAACTTGTCTGCCCGGCCGGCACGCCAGCAGCCTTGCGGACAGCCGTTGATGCAGGTGCTGACGCTGTTTATTGCGGCTTTCAGAATGCAACAAACGCGCGGAATTTTCCGGGTCTGAATTTTACCCCGGAAGAGTTGGAAAAGTCGGTTGTCTACGCACATCAACATGGCGCAAAAGTCCTTCTGGCCCTCAACACCTATCCGCCCGCAGGCAAGTTTCAGCTTTGGAAGGACGCTGCAGATATCGGTGCGGGTCTTGGCGTGGACGCATTCATCGTGGCGGACGTGGGCGTAGCCGATTACATTGCCCGCACCTGTCCCGGCACCCGGTTGCATCTGTCGGTGCAGGCTGCTGCCTCAAGCCCTGAGGCCATACGTTATTACGTTCAGGAATTCGGCGTCAAACGGGTGGTTTTGCCCCGTATCCTGGCCATACCTGAAATCCGCCAGATCAAGTCCGAAATCCCCTGTGAGATCGAAACCTTCATCTTTGGTAATCACGGACTGATGGTCGAGGGACGATGCAGCCTGACCAACTATGCCACCGGGCTGTCCACGAATATGGACGGGGTCTGCTCCCCGGCGGCGGAGGTTCAATATGTACGAGACGAGGTCGGCAACCTGTCCACGAAACTTGGCGCTTTCACCATAGATCGCTTCGCGCCTGACGAAAACGCAGGGTATCCGACCATCTGCAAGGGCCGCTATCACACACCCTGCAGGTCAGATGGCTACTACGCATTCGAAGAACCGGTAAGCCTCAATCTGGCACGCCTTCTGCCGGAACTGATCGATGCCGGTGTAAACGCCTTCAAGATCGAGGGGCGCCAACGCTCACGCGCTTATGTCCGTCAGGTGGTCAGTTCATTCCGCGAGGCAATCGACGCGATCCAAAACGACACACACCCGGACCTTGGCAGCCTTGTCGCCCTTACCGAAGGGCAGAAAGAAACCCAAGGGGCCTTCCAGACAAAGAAATGGCGATAGCGCGATGACACCCAAACTGACAATTGGACCGATCCCATACCACTGGTCAGCAGACAAGAAGCAGGATTTCTATGCCCGGATCGCAGATGAAGCTCCGGTCGACACCGTTTATCTGGGCGAAGTCATCTGTTCGAAACGCGCACCCTTTTTCGACCATCACTACGACGAGGTCGCCGCCCGTTTGACCCGTGCCGGCAAAGCGGTCGTCTTCTCCAGCCTTGCAGAGGTCATGCTGAAGCGGGAACGCAAGGCAATCGAAGCAATGGCCGAAATCGCGGAGTTTGAGATCGAGATCAACAATGCCGCAGGTTTGCTGAATATCTCGGGCCGTCCGCACCGAATTGGACCATTTCTGAATGTGTATAACGCCGAAACCCTGTCCTACTTCGCGGATCGCGGTGCGACGCATGTGTGCCTGCCCGTTGAACTCCCGTCAGCGTCGGTTGCAGCAATGGGCCAAGCCGCTGCCGTGCGCGCCATCGGGGTTGAAGTACAGGTCTTTGGCCGTGCCTCGCTGGCCGTATCCGCCCGTTGCTATCATGCGCGCGCACATGGCCGGACAAAGGACAACTGTCAGTTCGTCTGCGAAGAGAACCCGGACGGCATGCCACTGACCACACAGGATGGACAATCGTTCCTGCGTATAAACGGCATTCAAACAATGTCACAAAGCTACATCAACTTGATTGAAGAACTGCCCGCAATGATCGGGATGGGGGTCACTGATTTCCGCCTGATGCCGCAGGACATTGATATGGTTGCTGTCGCCAAGGTCTTTGCAGAAACCCTGACCGGCCTGATGACACCGGCAGAGGCGAAAGCACAATTCGATGCCCTCGATTTTGATGCGCCATTCTCGAACGGCTTCTGGCATGGCCAGGCAGGACACCGCAGGATCGCGGCAATGGGGCGCAGCGTCGAATAGTCGGCTCGCCCCGTTATTCCCCCACCGAGACGGAATCCTGCCGAATGTCACGCTCATCTGCCCGGCTGGGCAAGGTGAAGAACTTGTAACTGTCGCGGGGTCCGTTCTGCGCTTTTCTGACCTCCATACGGGCGATGGATCTTTTGTGAACCTCGTCAGGCCCATCCGCCAAGCGCAGGCTACGCGCCATGGTCCACAGATCAGGCAGCGGCGTGTCCGGCGTCATCCCCATCCCGCCAAAGGTTTGTATCGCGCGGTCAATCACCCGTTCACACATCTGCGGCACGACGACCTTGATCATGGCGACCTCGTTCCGGGCGCCAGCAACGCCGAATTCGTCAATCAGCCACGCCGCCTTGAGAACCAGCAAGCGCGCTTGATCAATCTCTATCCGGCTGGTTGCGATCTTGTCCTGAAGCATGCCGTGTTCGTGTATGAACTTGCCGAATGTCTTACGCTCCAGCGTCCGATCGACCATCATCCGAAAGGCAAGCTCCGCCTGCCCAATCGACCTCATGCAATGGTGAACGCGCCCCGGTCCAAGGCGCGCCTGTGCGATTGAAAAACCCTCTCCTTCCACCCCCAGCACGTTGGAAACGGGAACGCGCACATTTCTGTACGCAATCTCGCAATGGCTTTCATAACTGTGGTGATTCATGACCGCGATATCTCTGGTAATGGTCACCCCCTCGCTATCCAGCGGCACCAGTATCATGCTTTGCTGCTCATGGCGGTTCGCATTATCGGGTGCGGTCTTGCCCATCAGAATGGCCACCTTGCAACGGGGCGATGCCGCACCGGTCGAAAACCATTTGCGCCCGTTGATGACATACTCATCCCCATCGCGGCGAATGACAGTCTCGATATTCGTCGCATCGGAACTGGCAACATCCGGTTCGGTCATCGAAAAACACGACCTGATCTGTCCATTCAGCAGTGGGTTGAGCCAGCGTTCCTTCTGCTCGGGTGTCCCGAACATATGGAGTATTTCCATGTTCCCGGTATCCGGGGCGGAGCAGTTGAACACCTCTGAGGCCCAAGGCAATTGGCCCATGATTTCTGCAAGAGGGGCATAATCAACATTGCTCAGCGGCGTACCGGGTTCGTCCTCCTGCAAGTCCGAAAGAAAGAAATTCCACAACCCCTCTTCACGTGCGAGCGCCTTGAGGTCTTCCATGAAACTGACAACATGTGACCCGGCGGTCGTCTCCTGAACAAACGCAGCATGGCGGGGGATGACGTGGTCTTCCATGAACGCGGACAACCTTGCCTGAAGCGCGAGACTTTTTTCGGAATAGTCAAAATTCATGTCGTTCTCCTTGGGCCCAGCACGACCGGACCTTCAGCGCCGGACAGTTTGCTGATCACGCCGGTTGCAGCGCGCGTTTCGTGTTTGCAGCGACCCAATTGATCAATACGTCATCGTCGTGGTCCAACTTTACGGCCTCCGGTCCGGCGAAGGTTATGAACGCGTCGCTGTTCAGTGTATTCACGCCGACCAAAACCGGAATATCCCGTGACAGCCCATCAGCAATGACGGAGCGGAAGCCACGTCCGTCCGCCTCGTGTTTGCCGAATTTGTTGATGATCAGCACATCCGGTTGAGTATCCAGATGCGCCGAAACCTCCGCGACAGCACTTTCGAGGGCGGCTGGGTCCAACCGGCAACCCCTGGCATGCCGTCCAAGGCTCTGGGATATCCGGAAGACGGGACCATCCGGCAATACCATCACGTCCATGTCGCAAGGACCATCGGCGCAATCGGTGTTTGTTTGCACAGTGCCACAGCATCTGAACCCGTCGGAGGCCAGTCTTTGTGCCACCCGGCAAAGCAGCAAATCCGTATCCCCTCTACCGGGTGCCATTGTATATGCGATTTTCATCACGGATGACCTTTTGCTAAAATGGCAAGAATTCGACGATCGCACCGCCGGGCAGGGTTGCGGCCTCACCCGGCACCAATAGCAGGCCGTCCATCGGTGACAGATCGCCAACCCGCGCAGAATGAGTGACAGGCGCAAACTCCACGACCTCACGTCCCATGCCGTCAAATCCGCACAAGCGTGCCAGCCGCATTTCACACCGACCCGGCGTATGCCGAAGCGGCTCGGACAGAACGACGTTCCGGCGCAAAACCTGATCCTGCGCGCGCCCTGAAAGCGCGTCGCAAATCGTCTTGCCAAACATCATCCAGGTCACCAGAGCCGAAAGCGGATTACCCGGCAGCCCCAGCCAGAGCGTCGACCCGATCCTGCCGAAAGACACTGGTTTGCCGGGCTTGAGCGCAACGCCGCTAAAGATCGTCTCGGCTCCCAGTGCAGCCAGCGCGGGTTTCACATGATCGGCCTCACCAACAGAAATCCCTCCTGTCGTGATCAACAGATCGACACATTTGGCCATGTCGGACAATTGGCTCTGCAACTCCGGGCGGCTGTCCTTTGCTGTCTGGACGATGCGCAGGTCAATCTCGGGCGACTGCAAGGCTGCGCTCAGCATCGGGGTATTCACGTCCCAGATCCCTGCTGGTCCCCGCGCCTGCCCGGCCTGATGCACTTCATCTCCAGTAATCAAAAGCGCGACACGGACCCGGCGATGCACCGGCACGGTCGCATGCCCGGCGGCCGCGAATGCCGCAATGCTGCGTACCGTCAGTGCCTGACCAGCAGTCCCGATGATCTTGCCCGCTGGCATATCTTCACCGACCGACCTGATGTTCGTCCTCGGGCTGACCTTGCTTGGAAGCATGATGTAGTCGCCCGTTCGGATGACATTTTCCTGCATAACGACTGCATCTGCACCATCGGGCACCGGCGCGCCGGTGAAGACCTGAATGGCAGTATTGGATGCGAGACTTTGATTTCGAACCTGTCCGGCTGCAACACGGTCTGTGACTTGCAGCCGCCAAGGGCCGGGCCCCACCAGATCCGATGATCTGATCGCATAGCCATCCATCGCAGCGTTATCAAAGGGTGGAACCATCCCCAGCGACCGGACAGAATGGGCTAGGATCCGGCCTTTTGCAGCGCCTACAGGAACGTCTTCGGCGCCATCGATGGGACGAACCGTTGCTGCAATACGTGCAAACGCCTCATCAATGCTGATCAGGTTCTTGTGACCCGCCTCGATCCCACACCCGCAGGCTGGTTTTTCAATTCTTTGGATAACGGTCATTGTGCTGCCTCACTTTGAAAATGTCCCGGCCCGATGGTGCAGTCCAGATCCCGCAACCGCCCATCCTTCAGCCCATAGATCAGCCCGTGAACCCGAATGCCGACCCCGCTTTGCCAGGCGCGTTGCAAGATCGGTGTCTCAGCGACACGGCGGACGCCTTCGATCACGTTCAGTTCTGCCAGTTTGTTCTGACGTTCTTCCCCACCGTCCTGCTGCGCCAGATCCACGGCATAGGCCCGTGCCAGACGCCGGATCGGTTCCAACCAGTGATCCGCAAGACCATGCGACAGGTCTTCGACCGCCGCCTTCACCCCACCACAACCGTAATGACCGCAAACGATGATTTCACGGATCTCCAAAGCCTCAACTGCGAATTCCAAAGCGGAAAGCATGTTCAGGTCGGAAGAATGGATCACGTTGGCGACATTGCGATGCACAAAGACCTCACCGGGATCAAGGCCCGCCACCACATTCGCGGGCACCCTGCTGTCAGAGCAACCGATCCAGAAATAGTCAGGAGACTGCCTTGTCGCCAAACGCGGGAAGTATCCCGGTTCCTCTGCTGTCTTGTGCGCAGACCACCTTGCGTTCCGGACAAGCAGATCATTCAACATGTCCGTCCCTCCGAAGAAATGCTCCCACCGCGCCGCGCTTGCATGCGCTGCCACATGCCCTGCAGATCATCGGATGTCAGGCGAACACGGGCGATGGGAAGCACCACCGCGTTTTCCAGAATAAGATGACGGCGGGCATGATTGGCAAAGTCAGTCAACTGCGCCCGTTCCCGCGCCGAAAGCCTTTCGGGGGCGTGGCAATGGCTCTCAAGGAGCGAACCAATACCGGTACCGTCATTAAAGGCGTGTTCGTGATCTGACAGGAGTTTCTCTACCACCTTGCCGATCTCATCCTCTGGCGCACATCGCTTCAACAACAAGGGAAAAAGGTCCTCCTCTTCATCTTCCAGATGCTTGGGCAGCTCGGTCCAAAGGAAACGCGTCATCATCTCAAGATCACTGCCAGAAAGCGCCGTTCCCGACACGAACCCCTCGATCAGCGCACAAACCTCCCGCTCGCGCATGTGATCTTCGGCAATGACGTCCAGCGGATTATCCATTGTGTGATCACCGGCACGCTCACCACGGATATGTCCTGTGTGTGGGGAATTCTCATGTGTCATCGTCCTCCCTCCCCATCAGACGGGTCGCAGGTCCGCCCCTTCGATTTCAGCGGTCTGCACCAATTGATCAACATATGCCCGCGCCTGCCGCACCCATGCTGCCTTTTCCAGCGCTTCGCCGATCTTGGGCCGCACTGCCTCGAAAGGCAGGACCTGCCCTTCTGCCAAAGCGTCAAGCTTGATGACGTGATAGCCGTAGCGGGTCAGCACCGGTTCTAAGGTGATTTCCCCCTCAACAAGTCCGCGCAGGGCGGCTTCGAACTCCGGCACGGTGTCACCGGGGTTCAATTGACCCAATGTCCCGCCGGATGCCTTTGAATCGCAGTCGCTTTCACGTGCAGCAAGCACTGGAAACGCCTTTGGATCGTCACGCACAGCGGCCGCAAGTGCCTGCGCGCGCGCCAGCGCCTCGCCGCGATGCTCTTCATTGCGGGGATCACATGCGCACAGCATGTGCGAAACTTCCCAAAGCGGGGGTGACCTGAAGCGCGTCGGATCGCGTTCCCATTCCGCACGTATGTCCGCAACGCTGGGCGGTGAGACATCGACGGCCACCTCAAGGAGACCCCTAATCAGGGCTTCCTCATCGGTTTCAAAACGTCCCGGACCCACTTCAAGCCTGTCTGCAACTATGCCCCTTGACCGGGCCTCCTGCAGCAAAAGCGTGCGAATGGCGACGGCATTCGCCGCCTTCCGCCAAGCTATGCCCGGTTTGCCCTTGGGGGCATCCTGGTTCTGGGTTTCGGCGGCAACGACCGCATGTGGCACCTGTTCACCGTTTACGATGAGATTAGGAAAAAGCGCTGTATTCATGGCACTCACTCCGCTGGTCTGGGGGCCTGCGGCGCCCCGGATTTCTTCGCCGCCGCAGAAGCCAAGGCGCCGCTACGTGTGGGCAAGGCGGTCGTCCGGCGTGATCGAACCAGCTGATAACCAGGCCGTAACAGGAAGCGGAAAGGTGCTGCGAAGCCTGACACCATGTGCACCAGACGTGTGAACGGAAACAGGATGGTGATCAGAAGACCCAGAAAGATATGCGCCTTGTAAAGCCAGTGCACATCCACAACCATCGCCCATGCATTCAGGTTCAGCAGGATCACGCTTTGCGACCAGGTCATGAAGCGGACCATCTCGGCGCCGTCCATGTGCTGCAGCGTCAGAAAGATCGTGCCCAACCCGATAAACAGCTGAAGCCAGATCAGGATGAGGATGCCAATGTCGGCAAAACTGGTGGTCTGCCAGATGCGTGGGTCCATGACCCGTCGATGGATCAACAGCGACGCGCCGATCAGGGCCGCAATACCCGCTGTCCCACCAAGCAGAACCGCCATCCACTGCTTGAGCGCATAGGGAATGCCAAACGCGTCCAGCACCCAAACCGGCGTGAACAGCCCGATCAGATGCCCCCCGAAGACAGTGATGATACCCACGTGAAAAAGGACCGACCCCCAGAACAGCTGCTTGCGACGCAAAAGCTGGCTTGAGGACGATTTCCAAGTGAAGGGATCGCGTTCGTAGCGCGCAATGCAGCCTACAATCAACACGGTCAGTGCGATGTATGGCATTATCCCGAAGATGAAGTAGTCAAGGTCAAGAAACATGGTTCTGGTTCCCTATTCTGCCGCGTGCTGCGGATTGGGATTGACGGTTGGAGTTGGACCTGCAGGCACATCCATCCGCGCGAGCATGTCGCGCACCTGCGGACACCCCGCGTTCGGGTCCGGGCCGAACAGCACTTCGCTCTCCTCCCAAACCTCGTCGAGCGCCTCCAGATCGGTGGGGTCGTCGTCTGGCTGTGCCAGCATTTCGGCAACCACGTCCCTGTCAGCCTTGATCCCCGCCAACTGCACAAGTGCGGCAAAGACAGGTGCATAATTGCTTTCGCGGCGTTCCAGTCGTTCGACCAGCGCACTGAAGATATGCGCCGCATCTGCCAGCGTTTCACGCGCTTCGTCGAAAGGACGCGTTGCCAGAAACTCCAACAGCACCGGAAGGTGATCCGGCAATTCCGAGGTTACGGGATCAAACCCTCCCTCCCGGTAGGTTTCGATCAGCGACACCATTGCGCCGCCCCGGTCCCGGCTTTCGCCATGAACGTGTTCAAACAGGTTCAGCGACAAGGTCCGCGACCTGTCGAAAAGCAGCACGAACTGCTCCTCGAGGTCATAGATGTCGCGCCCGCCCAACTCCTCCAGCAGCGGGCGCAACGCCCGACGGGCTGCCGCCGTCAGCCGTGTATCAGACGCCAGGACGGCTCCGATTTCGGGCATGGCATGCTGCAGCTCACGCGTCGGGTAACTCAGGATAAGCGATAGAGCTTTAAGTGTGCGGTCCATCTCACATCACCTCCGTAGGCATTTTCAGGGGTTTCTTGGCCCCACCAAAGAGCGAGCCCTTGGACGTACCGGTGGAGCATCCGTTGCTGTCGGTAAATCCGCAGCCACCGCGCAGGTCATAGGCTTCTTCAACCTGTTCACGGTGTGTGGTCGGGATCACGAAACGGTCCTCGTAATCGGCCAAGGCCATGATCTTGTACATGTCCTCGATCACGCGGCCGCTTAGCCCCACACGGGCGGCAATCGCCTCGTCGACGACACCCTCAACGGTTTTGGACCGCATATAGGACCGCATGGCCAGCATCCGTTCCAATGCGTGAACCACGGGTTCCTCATCCCCGGCGGTCAGCATGTTGGCAAGATATCGCACCGGGATTCGCAGGTTACGCACATCGGGCATGGCCCCATCCATACCAATCGCACCGGCCTCCGCCGCGTTCTGGATGGGTGACAGGGGCGGGATGTACCACACCATCGGCAAGGTCCGGTATTCAGGGTGCAACGGGAAGGCGACCTTCCATTCCATCGCCATTTTCCAGACGGGGCTTTCCTGCGCGGCCTTGATCCAGTCTTCGGGGATGCCATCGGCACGTGCCGTTTCAATCACCACCGGGTCATTGGGGTCAAGGAAGACGTCAAGCTGCGCATCATAAAGCTGCTTTTCATCCGCCACGCCGGCCGCCTGGTCGATCTTGTCAGCATCGTAAAGCATCACACCAAGATACCGGATGCGACCCACGCAAGTTTCCGAACAGACCGTCGGGTTGCCGCTTTCAATCCGCGGATAACACAACGTGCATTTCTCGGATTTTCCGGTGGACCAGTTGTAATACACCTTCTTGTAAGGGCAGCCCGAAACGCACATGCGCCAGCCGCGACATTTCTCCTGATCAATCAGGACAATGCCGTCTTCCTCGCGCTTGTAGATCGCTCCGGATGGGCAGGACGCGGCACAAGCGGGGTTCAAACAGTGTTCGCAAAGCCGGGGGAGATACATCATGAAGGTGTTCTCGTATTCCCCGTAGATCTCCTTCTGGATCCCTTCGAAGTTATAGTCTTCGGACCGCTTGGAGAATTCGCCGCCCAGGATTTCCTCCCAGTTGGGGCCTTTTTCAATCTTCTCTATCCGTTCACCGGTGATCTTGGACCGGGGGCGCGCCGTCGGAAATGCCTCCATCTCGGGTGCCGATTTCAGGTGGTCGTAATCGAAGTCGAACGGTTCGTAGTAATCGTCGATCTCTGGCAGGTCGGGGTTGGCAAACATGTTTGCCAATATCCGCCATTTCGAGCCCTGTTTGGGCTGCAGTTTGCCCGCCTTCGTCCGCTCCCAGCCGCCGTTCCAGCGTGCCTGATTTTCCCAGTCGGTCGGGTAGCCGGTACCCGGTTTGGTTTCGACGTTGTTGAACCAGGCGTATTCGACACCATCGCGGCTAGTCCAGACGTTCTTGCAGGTGACGGAGCAGGTGTGGCACCCGATACATTTGTCGAGGTTCAGCACCATGCCGATTTGTGCACGTACTCTCATTCCGCTGCCTCCTGTGCAGGTGCTTCCCAGCTTTTCTCTTTGTCGAGCCAGTCCACTTTCTTCATCTTGCGAACGACGACGAACTCATCCCGGTTCGATCCCACGGTGCCGTAGTAGTTGAAGCCGTAGGACTGCTGGGCATAGCCGCCGATCATGTGCGTGGGTTTCAGAACCGCGCGGGTGACGGAGTTGTGGATGCCCCCGCGATGACCTGTCTTTTCGGAACCGGGCGTGTTCACGATCTTTTCCTGGGCGTGATACATGAACGTGGTCCCGTCCTTGATCCGTTGGGAAACCACCGCCCGCGCGGTCAAGGCGCCATTGGTGTTGTAAAGCTCAACCCAGTCGTTATCGACGATACCTGCCGATTTCGCGTCGTTCTCGCTGATCCAGATCACCGGCCCGCCTCGGTTGAGCGTGAGCATCAGCAGGTTGTCAGTATAGGTCGAGTGAATGCCCCACTTCTGGTGCGGTGTGATGAAGTTCAACACAAGGTTGTCGCCATCGTCCTGCACGTCCGCATTGATCGTCTTGAGATCAACAGGCGGGCGGTAGGACATGAAGCCTTCACCAAAGGCCAGCATCCAAAGGTGATCCTGATAAAGCTGTTGTCGCCCTGTCAGGGTGCGCCAGGGAATAAGCTCATGCACATTGGTGTAACCGGCGTTGTAGCTGACCTTCTCGCTCTCGATGCCCGACCATGTGGGCGAAGAGATGATCTTGCGCGGTTGAGCCGCAATATCGCGGAAGCGGATCTTGTTGTGATGCTCCCCTTCGGCCAGGTGCGCATGTGCGCGCCCGGTTGCCTTGCTGAGCGCTTCCCAGGCCTTCACCGCAACCTCGCCGTTGGTTTCGGGTGCCAGCATCAGGATCACCTCGCAGGCATCAATGGCGGTTTCGATCTTGGGCCGCCCGGCCGCCGGACCATCAAGCTGCACACCATTCAGCGCTGACAGATTGTCGATCTCGTCCTGGGTATTCCAGCTTATGCCTTTGCCGCCGTTACCCAGCTTATCCATGAGCGGACCAAGCGCAGTAAAGCGATCATAGATCGCGGTATAATCCCGCTCTACCGCGATGTAGGCGGGGGCGGTCTTGCCCGGGATCAGATCACATTCGCCCTTCTTCCAGTCCTTCACCTGATCCTGCGCGATCTCGGCAGGGGTATCGTGCAGGATGGGAAGCGCGACGATATCGGTTTCCTTGTCCAGATAACCGGGTGCAATTTCCTGGAATTTCTTCGCAATGGATTTGAAGATCTCCCAGTCCGACTTGCTTTCATATGCCGGGTCCACCGCCGCTTGCAGCGGGTGGATGAAAGGGTGCATGTCCGACGTGTTCATGTCGTCCTTTTCGTACCAGCTTGCAGTTGGCAGAACGATGTCTGAATAGACTGCCGTGGTGGACATGCGGAAGTCGATGGTCACCAGCAGATCAAGTTTGCCACGCGGGCCTTCCTCGTGCCATTTGGCCTCCTTGGGCAACTGGCGTCCTTCCTCGCCCAGATCCTTGCCCATGACACCATTGTCCGTGCCCAGAAGGTGCTTGAGGAAATATTCGTGCCCCTTGCCCGATGACCCCAGCAGGTTCGACCGCCACACAAACAGGTTGCGCGGCCAGTTGGCTGGATTGTCCGGGTCTTCGCAAGACATCTCCAGATCGCCTGACTTGAGGTTCTCGGCCACATAGGCCGGGATTTCCTTGCCTGCCGCTTTCGCCGCCTTTGCGACATCGAACGGATTGGTCTTGAGTTGTGGGGCAGACGGCAGCCAGCCCATCCGCTCCGCCCGGATGTTGTAGTCGATCAGGCTGATATCCCAATCGCCTTCGGGGGCCGTGGGCGACAGGATTTCATCCGCCGTCAGGGTCTCATAGCGCCACTGATCCGTATGCGCATACCAGGCGGATGTCGAATTCATGTGACGTGGCGGGCGGTTCCAGTCGAGCGCGAAGGCCAGCGGCTGCCAGCCAGTCTGCGGCCGCAGTTTCTCCTGCCCCACGTAGTGCGCCCAACCACCACCGGATTGGCCGACACACCCACACATGACCAGCATGTTGATGACACCGCGATAGTTCATGTCCATATGGAACCAGTGGTTCATCGCAGCGCCGATGATGATCATCGATTTGCCTTGGGTCTTTTCGGCGTTGTCCGCGAACTCGCGCGCCACGTGGATGATCTTGTCCGCAGGTACACCGGTGATCTTTTCAGCCCAGGCAGGTGTGCCGGGCATCGGGTCAGCGTAATCACTGGTGACCCATTCACCGCCCAGCCCGCGATCAAGACCATAGTTGGCGCAGAACAGGTCGAACACGGTTGCAACTGCAATCTCCCCGTCCTTGGTCTGTACTTTCTTGACCGGGACATTGCGGGTCAGGACGTCAGGGTGATCCGCGTCGGTAGCAAACTGGCCATAAGCTTCACCTCCGAAATAGGGGAAATCAACGCCCACAACTGCGTCCTGATCCTCCTCAAGAACCAACGACATCTTGAGCCGGGTCTTGCTGTCGCAGGCCCGTTCTTCAAGGTTCCATTCGCCGTCTTCACCCCAGCGGTATCCGATGGATCCGTTGGGCGCGACAAGACTGCTCGAAAGTTCGTCATAGGCAACGGTCTTCCATTCCGGATTGTTGGATTCCCCCAGCTTGCCGTCCAGATCGTCAGCACGAAGGAAGCGCCCCGGGATCAGCTTGCCATCTTTCTCTTCCAGCTTCACCAGCATCGGGAAGTCCGAATACTTGCGTGTGTAGTCCTCAAAATACTCCGTCTGTCGATCAAGGTGGAATTCGCGCAGGATCACGTGGCCAAAGGCCATCGCCAGTGCGGCATCGGTCCCCTGCTTGGCGTTTAGCCAGACATCACCAAACTTGGCTGCCTCCGAATAGTCGGGGCAGATCACGGCGGACTTCGTCCCCTTGTACCGCGCTTCGGTATAGAAGTGTGCGTCAGGCGTCCGGGTCTGTGGAACGTTCGATCCCCACAGCAGCAGGTAGCCGGCGTTGTACCAATCCGCGCTTTCGGGAACGTCGGTCTGTTCACCCCAGGTCATCGGCGATGCAGGCGGCAAATCGCAATACCAATCATAAAACGACATGCAAACGCCGCCCATCAGGCTAAGATACCGTGACCCCGCAGCGTATGAGACCATGGACATGGCCGGGATGGGCGAAAAGCCGAAAACGCGGTCAGGGCCATAGGTCTTGGCGGTATAGGCGTTCGCAGCCGCGGTAATCTCGGTCGCTTCGTCCCAGGTGGCGCGCACGAAACCGCCCTTGCCACGTGTTTCAACATAGGAGGCGCGCAAGATCGGGTCGGACTGGAGCTTGGTCCAGGCCTCAATCGGGTTCATTGTCTCCCGCATCTTGCGCCAGACTTTCATCAACCGTCCCCGCACAAGCGGGTTCTTCACCCGGTTCGCACTATACAGGTACCAGCTGTAGGATGCGCCACGGGCGCAGCCGCGTGGTTCATGGTTGGGCAGATCAGCACGGGTGCGCGGGTAATCGGTCTGCTGGGTTTCCCAGGTGACGATCCCGGATTTGACATAGATCTTCCAGGAACAGGATCCGGTGCAGTTCACCCCGTGGGTGGAACGCACGACCTTGTCGTGCCTCCAACGGTTGCGATACGTATCCTCCCAATCCCGGTTCTCACGGGTGACTTGCCCATGGCCGTTGGAGAACTGCTCAAGTTCCTTGGATTGCAGGAAGTTCAATCTGTCGAGAAGGTGGCTCATCTGGCGTCCTTTCTTATTCAGCAGGTTGGGCGGCGGTGTTCGCACCGCGACCGCGTTCGATGTCATGGAGAAGCCCACCGGGTCGGGTGTAGAAAACCCAGGTCCCGATCAGGCAGATCGCGTAGAAGCCCATGAAAGCCCAAAGCGCACCGTTCGGAGCCCCGGTCATGGCAATTGAGGTGCCGTAGAGCTTGGGGATGAAGAACGCACCGTAAGCTGCAATCGCCGAGGTGAAGGCGATGATTGCCGCACTTTCACGCTCTGCCTGTTTACGGCGCGCGCCTGCGTCGAGGTTGGGCATCAGTCGCGGGATTTCGCGACCCATGATCGCCGGGATCATCTGGAAGGTCGACGCATTGCCGATACCTGTCAGCAGGAACAGCGCCATGAAGCAGGCGAAAAAGCCCATGAAGCTGCCACCCTGCCCGTCCGACGGCAGGAAGAAGATCACACCATAGACTGCGATGATCATGCCTGCGAAGGTCCAGAAGGTGACCCTCCCTCCACCGAACTTGTCAGAGACCCAACCCGTTCCGGCACGGCTGAGCGCGCCGACAAGGGGTCCAAGGAACACGTACTGCAGCGCATTCACTTCAGGGAACATCAAGCGGGTCAGCAATGGGAAGCCTGCGGAGTAGCCGATGAAGCTGCCGAAGGTGCCGGTATAAAGAACGCACATTACCCAGTTGTGGAAGCGGCTGAAAATGATCGCCTGATCCCGGAAGCTGGCTTTGGCGTCGGCGATATCGTTCATGCCCAGCCATGCCGCGGCAGTGGCGATCAGGATGAAGGGCACCCAGACGAAGCCGGCGTTCTGCATCCACAATTGGCTTCCGTCATCAAGTGTAACCGGTGCGCCGCCCATCGCGCCGAACACACCGGCGGTGATGACAATTGGCACAAGGAACTGCATGACCGAAACACCCAGGTTGCCAAGCCCCGCATTGAGCGCAAGCGCATTGCCCTTTTCCGCTTTCGGGAAGAAGTAGGCGATATTCGCCATGGAGGATGCGAAGTTACCGCCGCCAAGCCCGCATAGAAGCGCAAGTGCCAGAAAGATCAGATAAGGGGTGTCAGGATTCTGAACGGCGTACCCGATGCCCAAAGCCGGGAATAGCAGTGAACCCGTCGAGAGTGTGGTCCAGAGCCTTCCGCCGAAAATCGGCACCATAAAGCTGTAAAATATGCGCAGTGTCGCCCCGGACAAGCCAGGCAAGGCAGCCAGCCAGAACAGTTGTGACGAAGTGAAGTCGAACCCGATGGCAGGCAAACGCGCCACCACCATCGACCAAACCATCCAGACAGAGAAGGCCAGAAGCAATGCCGGGATCGAAATCCACAGGTTGCGCCTCGCAACTGCCCTACCCGTGTCAGACCAGAAGGATTGATCTTCCGGCTGCCACTCGGTCAATGTGCGTGGCATGGTAGTCCGTTCGGGCAAGTGGATGGGCTGCATCTCCGGCAGTTCCGGAAGCTCGTCCAGCGCCGGGCCATGTGCTGCTCGTTCCATCATGCGCACCGACAGGTGCATCCAACCAAGCGCTATCGCCACAAGTGCGAACAGAAGCGCGAAACAGCTTGTGTAAATGCCGGTCAGTTCCAGCAAGGCCCCGAAGCCAATCGGCAGGACGAAGCCACCCAGACCGCCGATCATCCCTACAAGACCACCAACTGCGCCGACGTGGTGAGGGTAGTAGACCGGGATATGCTTGAACACGGCTGCCTTGCCGAGGCTCATGAAAAAACCCAGCACAAACAGCGTGATGACAAAGGGCCACAAAGCCATTTCAGTTGAGAAGGTGATTGGGCCATCCTTGCCCTGGATCACATAATCCGTGGGCGGGTAGGACAGCATGAAGAGCAACACCAGACTGAAGCCGAATGTCCAGTACATGACTTTTCGGGCACCAAATCTATCGGACAAGTGGCCGCCATAAGCGCGAAACAGTGATGCCGAAAGGGAGAATGCGGCCGCTGACATCCCCGCCGCGCGCACGTCCAGACCGTAGACGTCAATCAGATAGTGCGGCATCCAGAGCGCCAAAGCCACAAAAGCACCGAAAACGAAGAAGTAGTAAAGCGAGAAGCGCCAGACTTGAATGTTGCGAAGCGGCGCGAACTGTTGCGAAAAGCTGGGTGCTTGAACGCCTGACTTGCGGCGCGCGATCAGTTCGGGATCATCCTTTGCAAACACATAGAAAATGACAGCCATAAGGGCCAGCCCGACCGCCCAGACATGCGCAACGCCCTGCCATCCGTATGCCACCATGACAAATGGGGCGACGAATTTGGTGACAGCTGCACCGACGTTGCCCGCCCCAAATATCCCAAGGGCTGTTCCCTGGTGGCCTGCGTCGTAGAAGCGCGAAACATAGGCGACCCCAATGATGAAGGAACCGCCAGCCAAACCGATCCCGAGGGCCGCGATCAGATACATGGTGTAGGTTGACGCAAACGTCAGCGCCCAGGTCGCCAACGCGGTAAGCAGCATTTGCGCTGTGAATACCAGCCGACCACCATATTTCTCGGTCCAGACGCCTAGAAACAGACGCGTGATCGAACCTGTCAGAATAGGCGTGGCAACCAATAGACCGAACTGCGCTTCGTTGAGGCCCAGTTCGGATTTGATCCCGACGCCGATAATGGAGAAAATGGTCCAGACTGCGAAACAGGCCGTGAACGCAACGGTGCTGAGGCCCAGAGCCCGGTGTTGGTCCGGGCGTGAGACGCTGTCGAGTGTGTGCATGTGCTGTCCTTCCAAGGAATGGTTTTGGAGAAGGTCCCAAAACGGGCTGGAAGAAGAATCGCCGGTTACGCGCCCAAATCGTTTGATCTGGGTCAAGAAACCCGCAAGGAGAGAGCGAAATAATTGGCCCGTCAAAGTCGGTCATTCCGGATTTCCCGCACCGTCAAGAAGGCTGCAATCACAGGTCAATTGCTTGATTGACATTTATCAAGCAAATGGCAGATACCCGCATCAAAGCAGATTGAGGTCCAACAACGCATGCCCGATTCGGACTATTCGGAAGTTCGCAAGCTCCACCTTTTTTCGCAGATGGAGGACGCGCAATTCGGTGCCCTCATGCGGGGTGCCTATGTCCAGAATTTTCCACCGCAGATCGAGCTGATCACCGAGGGGGATCCAAGTGACTTTCTGCACATCGTGGTATCGGGCGCGATCGAATTGTTTTCCTCCTGGAACGGGCGCGATACCAGCATGGCAACGGTGCGCCCCGTCTCGACCTTCATCCTTGCGGCAAGCATCAAGGACGCTGCCTATCTGATGTCGGCAAGGACACTTGAGAAAAGCAGGCTGGTTCTGATCCCCTCGCAGGATGTTCGCGCTGCGTTTGAGGAAAGCAGCAGCTTTGCCAAGGCCATCGTGCTGGAGCTTGCGCAGTGCTATCGGTCCGTGGTGAAGAACACCAAGGATCTGAAGTTACGCACATCACGTGAACGGCTTGCGAACTACCTTTTGCGCCAAAAAGAGCGGAGCGGCTCTTTGGCATTTGATCTGGCATTGGAAAAGCGGCGGCTGGCTTCCTTTCTGGGGATGACCCCCGAAAACCTCAGCCGTTCATTCAAGGGGCTCGAAGCCTATGGTGTAAAGGTGACAGGCAACCACATCGTGATCACCGACCTTGATGATCTTACCCGGTTTGCCAAGCCAAATCCGCTGATCGACGATTTTTCAGTTTGAGGAGCGTAGAATGACCAAACCAATGCCCGGTGCTGCCGGTGACCTTGCACAGCAACATCCCGACCTCTGGAACGCCTATGCCGCGCTCGGCAAGGCTTGCGCGGAAGCAGGCCCTTTGAGCGATCGGGAGAAACGGCTGGTCAAGCTGGCCTTGGCAATTGGCGCCAGTTCGGAAGGGGCCGTTCATTCACATGTCCGCCGTGCCCGGTCCGAGGGTCTGGAAGAAGAAGCCCTGCAGCAGGTCGCCCTGTTGGCCATCGGACCACTTGGCCTGCCTCGCGCGGTCGCCGCCAAGACCTGGATCGAGGACGAGACCACCTGAATTTGCCAGTCTGAGTAAGGTATTGGCAACTCCTGAAGCGGCTACGCTTTCTTTCCAGGAGGCGCGCGCAGCAACAGTGCGCCATACAAAACCGCGAAACCCCCGAAGCAGGCAATCCAGAACACGCCAGACGTTGCATACAACTGCGACGCCCCGGCAGGCCAGAAACCGGCAGCCACGCGGGCGCATACAGCGGCGATCAATGCCGTGAACAGCAGGTTCGTCCCACCCCCTGCCGTAAGGGCCTGACCCGTATGCCCCAAAGTCGCGCGGCTCATGACGGCAAGTGTCATCAGACCAATCGCACCGCCCATCCAGAGGTGTTGTGAGGCACCAAGACCACCAAAGTCCGGAAAGATGATTTCAGCAGCAACCGCCAAAGCGCCGAAAGGCAAAAAGGCGTATGCCACATGCAGCACAAGGACAAGCGGCTCTGCGCTGGTGTGCAATCCGGCCCAGCGGGCCAAGCGCACCAGATGCATCAGGCCCGCCAAGAACAGCGCCACTGCCGTCAGGTTGGACGCAGGCGCTCTAACCCAAAGCACAAGCGCCACGAGCAACCCAAGCAACGCGAGCTTGTCAAACCGCTGCATCGGGGGCGTAGGCAGGCGCGATGCCTGCCGCTTTACCAGCCAGTTGCGCGTGAAAGACGGCACGATGCGCCCACCGATTACCGCCACCATCATCAGGGCTGCGCCAAGCCCGATCCGCAGTCCGAAACCCTGCGCCGCATAGTCGCCGCGTGCAGCTTCAAAGTGAAAGATCGCATTCCCGAGGGCCAGAACACTCAGCATCCCAAGCACAACCAGATTACGCCAATTCTTCCCGGCAACGATCTCTCTGGCGATGACAACTCCCAGCGCAACAGGCATCGCAAGGTCCACAAGTGCAACGACCAAAGGCGGGATGAACCCAGAAAAACCGACCGCGACGCGCCCTGCAAGCCAAAGTGCGAACAGGCCGCCCAGGGGCCATCCGACAATCGGTAGTCGTCCGGTCCAGTTCGGCACTGCTGTCAGCAGGAACCCCGCAACGACGGCGGTGACATAGCCGAACAGAAACTCATGCGCATGCCAGCTGACGGGATCAAAAGCCGTGGGAAGCGTGAACAACCCTGATAATGTCGCCACCCAGACAATCATCGCAAACGCCGCCCACAGCGCAGCGCCCAGGAAGAACGGTCTGAAACCATAGGTGAGTATCGCGGGGCCGGTCCAGGCTCGCATTTGTTCTGCGGTGCTGCTCATGTCACATCCTCACTTCTTAAGCGCGCAGTCCGGTCGGATGTCAGTCTGTCCGATCTCGCGCCGTTCGTATCAATCCGTTTGTCCTTCAGATTGGTCAAGTTACCGGATGCGAACGGATTGCGGCAGCCCGTCCGGCCGCGCGGATCAGATCGCAATGTCACTTGATCTCATCTATCTTAAGCCCTATTAATTGGTATTGTAAATACCTATTCATAGAGCGGCATTCATGCGTCTGACTTCGTTTACCGATTATGGCCTGCGCATGTTGATGCGGCTGGCAAGTACGCCTGGGCGTGCCTATTCGACCGCTGAATTAGCAGAGGAGTTTCAATTGTCGCGTCATCACCTCAGCAAGATCATGCAGCGCCTTGCACGTGGAGGTTTCGTCGAAACGCGGCGCGGTGGGGGTGGCGGCGCCGTGCTTGCATACCCTGCGACCCAGATCCGTCTGGGCGCTGTCATCCGGCTTCTGGAAGAAGATCAGCCAATGGTCGAATGCCTTGCGCCCGGATCCAACAGCTGCACGTTGGACGGGCGCTGCAAGCTGAAAACACGGCTGCGCACCGCAGAAAGGGCCTTTCTGACCGAACTGGATCGCAGCACACTGGCCGACATCGCGTTGCCGCAAACGCAAACCACGTAAGAGGGCACAATTGACCAAGTCGAATGATATGGTGGAGCGTGATGGCAACAATTTCGTCGTGCCCGCCGAACTGATTGGAGCCGCATTTGATATCGAGCCGGCACAGGTGCCAGACCTGATGCGCGGCGGAAAGATGACCAGCCGCTGTGAAACCGGCATAGATGCAGATGCGGGGCGATGGCGGATTACGATCTATTTCAACGGACGGGCGCTGCGCCTCACTGTTGATGAGGCAGGTAATATCCTAAGCCGCAGCGCCTTCGATTCGCCTCGGCCTGGATCACAGCGCAATTCCTGACGACAACTGCATTGCCATCTTCGACCCGAGTTACAGCACCTGAACAAGAGCTATTTCACGACTTTCTGTGTGTGACCTTCCTCTTTCAACTGAAGGATCAGATCATGGTTGGGACAGAAATGAGGCGGGACTGCACCCTCCTGCGCATGTTCAAGCCATGCATGACACGTGTCGCTGCTGTTGCACTCATGGCACGTGATGATGCTCTCGCGGATACGGTTTTCAAGGTCCTTGTCTACGCGGCGTTTCTTGACCTTAACTCCCGTGGCTTTCAGCATTTTCCGCCGAAGCTCCATCCGTTCTTCAAATGCGCTGATCGTCTCTTCGAAAAGACCTTTCAGCATGGGTTTCACTCCTCCCTGCGCGATTTTCATGCTGTTTTCTACGCCAGATCCGGTTTTGGTACTTTGATCTAACGCAAATCCACGCGATCGAGCAAAACGACCGTCGAGCGCTGATATCGCCTTCGCATCATGTTCGAATGAGGTCGGAGACCTCCCTTGCTTGAACATCCCTGACATCTTGATCACGTGCCTGCGCCGCGCCTTGTCAGCGGATCATTCCGCCAGATGGCACGCCACCCGCGCTGCACCCAACTCCCGCATCCGGGGTCTCTCTCGCGTGCACACATCCTGCGCGATCGGGCAACGCGGGTGAAATGCGCAGCCGGGTGGCGGATTGATCGGGTCGGGGATTTCGCCTTCGGGCGGTTGAATTTCACGGCCAAACCCATCCATGCGCGGCGCCGCTTCCAACAGCATCTGGGTGTAGGGATGCTTGGGGTCTTCAAACAGGCTTTGCGGGTCGGCTTCTTCGACCAAGCGACCCAGGTAAAGCACCCCGATGCGATCCGCCATGTGCCGCACAACGGTCAAGTCATGGCTGATCAGCACATAGGTCAGGCCAAAGTCATCCTTGAGATCACTCATCAGGTTCAAAACCTGCGCCTGCACCGACACGTCCAGCGCTGAAGTCGGTTCGTCACACACGATCAGGCGCGGCTCGGACGCCAATGCGCGGGCAATGCAGATGCGCTGACGCTGACCGCCGGAGAACTCATGCGGGAACTTGCCCGCATCCAGCACCGAAAGCCCCACCTGCTCCAACAGGCGTTCCGCCAGACCGGCGGTGTCCCCGCCCCGCGCGGCAACGGGCTCCGCGATGATGTCGCGCACCCGCCAACGCGGATTGAGCGATGCGAAAGGGTCCTGAAAGATCATCTGGATATCCGAACGGATGGCATCCACCTTGGCTGCGTCCGTTTCATTCGCAAGGTCCACGCCTTCAATCTCCACCGTGCCTTCCGTCGGTGTCAGCAGCCCGACCAACATTCGCCCGATGGTCGACTTACCCGAGCCACTTTCCCCGACAAGCGCATAGGTGCTGCGTTCTTTCACCTCGAAATCGACGTCAGAGACTGCGGTCAGATACGCCTTGCCGCGCCGTTCGAGGATACGGTTCAACAAAGGCTTCGACACGTCAAACAGACGGGTAAGAGACTTGACCCGGACCAACGCCATCAGGACACCTTTTTTTCTGCTTCCGCCAACGGGTGCCAGCAGGCGGCGTGGCCGTTTTCGACTTTCGGTGCGGGTGCGGCGCGACAGCGTTCACTGGCGCGGGGGCAGCGCGGGTTGAAGGCACACCCCGGCGGCACCGCATCAAGGCGCGGCATGGCACCGGGGATCTGGTGCAAGCGGTCCTTACCCGCAGATGCCAGTGGGGTCGACGCCATCAGCCCGTGGGTATAGGGATGCTGCGGCCGGGTCAGCACATCACGCACCGGGCCAAGTTCCGCCAGGCGGCCTGCGTACATTACCGCAACACGGTCTGTCGCCTCAGCGATAACGCCCATGTCATGCGTAATCAGCATGACCGCCGTGCCACGTTCCCGGCATAGCCGCTTCAGCAAGGCAATGATCTGCGCCTGCACCGACACATCCAGCGCCGTGGTGGGTTCATCCGCGATGATCAGCGACGGCTCCGCACAAAGCGCCAAGGCGATCACCACACGCTGCCGCATCCCGCCCGAAAACTCGTGCGGATAGCTGTTGACCCGGTCCGCTGCACCCGGAATCCCGACCTCTTCCAACGCGGCCACGGCGCGTTTCTCAGCTTCGGACTGGGTCAGGTCGAGATGGGTCAGCATCGTCTCTACCAACTGATCTCCAATCCGCAGAAGCGGATTGAGCGAGGTCAGCGGGTCCTGGAACACCATGCCGATCTCCTTGCCGCGCAGCCGTCGCATGGCGTCTCCGGTCAACTGGTCAATTCGCGCGCCGTTCACCCAAATCTCGCCCGATGCAATATGGGCGGGGGGGCTCAGCAATCCGATGACGGCATTTCCTGCCATCGATTTGCCTGCCCCGCTTTCACCGACTATTCCGAGGATTTCGCCCGCGCCGATATCATAGCTGACCCCATCCACAGGCCGCACGATACCGTGGCGCGTCGGAATTTCGACACAAAGGTCGCGGATCGAAAGAACCGGAACTCCCATCACCGCAGCCTTGGGTTCAGCGCGTCGCGCAGCCAGTCACCCAGCAAGTTGACCGACAAGGCAAGCACCAGCAGCGTCACGGCCGGGAAGAACAGGATCCACCATTCACCGGAGAACAGGAAGCCTTGCCCGATGCGGATCAGCGTACCCAGTGAGGGCTGCGTGGGCGGCGCACCGACGCCCAGAAAACTGAGCGTGGCCTCCGCGATAATCGCAAGCGCCAACGAAATCGTCGCAATCACCAGTACCGGCGACAGCACGTTGGGCAGGATATGGCGCAGCATGATGGCACCCGGTGTACGACCAATCAGACGCGCCGCCTGCACATATTCCTTGTTCTTTTCCACCAGTGTTGCCCCGCGCACCACGCGCGCAAACTGTACCCAATCCGACAAACCGATCGCCAGGATCAGCACCCAGATGGCCATCTGATCACGGTACTCTACCGGGGTGATGCCCTTGGCAATGCCAAAGATCAGCATCGCGACAAGAATGGACGGAAAGGTAAGCTGCACATCGGCTGTGCGCATGATGATCGTCTCCGTCCAGCCACCGACATAGCCGGAAACCAGCCCCAGCGTGATTCCCAGCACCATCGCAAAGGCAACCGCCGCAACCCCTACGAAAAGCGAAATCCGCATGCCGTACAGAATGGTCGAATAGACATCCCGCCCCTGATCATCGGTGCCCAGCACAAATCTTTCCCCGGTAAAGGCGTTCGGCTCCATCGGTGGGGTGAATCCGTTCATCAGGTTCAGCGATGCCGGATCGAACGGGTCTGTCGTCGCGATAAGCGGCGCAAAGATCGCGGACAAGACAAGGACCAGCACCACAACCGCAGAAACCACAGCCACCGGCGAGCGGCGGAAGGAATAAAACACATCGCTTTCCAGGGCGAGACGCAGGCGCGATTTTACGGGCACGGGTGTCGGTGTATCGGTCATCAGTGCCCCCCGGCCCGATCCACCCGCAGACGCGGGTCGATCATGAAGTACAGAATATCCACAATCAGATTGATCCCGACGAACATGACCGAGATCAGCATCAGATACGCAGCCATGACGGGTATGTCCACAAACTGGATCGCGTTGATGAAAAGCAAACCCACACCGGGCCATTGGAACACGGTTTCGGTGATGATCGCGAAGGCGATGATGGCACCCAGTTGCAGACCGATCACCGTGATCACCGGCACCATCGTGTTCTTCAGGGCATGGCGGAAATGTACCGTACGGTCGCGCAATCCGCGCGCCCGGGCAAAGCGGATATAGTCCTGCCGCAAGACCTCCAGCATCTCGGACCGCACAAGCCGCATGATCAGGGTCATTTGATACAGACCCAGGGTAATCGACGGCAGGATCAGCGCCTTCAGCCCACTTTCGGTCAGAAACCCGGTTCGCCAACCGCCCAGATCAACAACATCGCCACGGCCAAAACTGGGCAACCAGCCCAATTCAACCGAAAACACATAGATCAACAAAATGCCAATAAGGAACGTCGGCAACGACACCCCGATGAGAGAGGCGGACATGATCGTGTTGGCCAGCCATCCATTGCGCCGGATCGCCGTGAAAACCCCCAGCGCAATACCGAACAGCACCGCCAACACGCCGGAAACCGCAGCCAGTTCCAGCGTCGCCGGGGCGCGTTCCAGCAGGATTTCCGCCACCGGACGTCCCTGTCTATAGCTGACACCGAAATTGCCCTGCACCGCTTCTTGCAGGAACCGGAAATACTGCACCGGGAAAGGTTGATCGAGGCCAAGCTGCTCCCGCAGGCGTTCGATATCTTCAGCCGTGCGTTCCTGCCCCAGCATGTTGTCGATGGGATCGCCCACGAAATTGAACATCGAAAACGCCACCAGCCCCACGACAAGCAGGACAAGCGCGGACTGACCGAAACGCCGAATGATGAATGCGAGCATTGCGCCCCCGGTTTAGCTGGTGTCAGGGCCGAATACCGACCACGCCCAGGATCAGTTGACGGTCACCCAGCGGAGGATGAAGAAGTTGTCGGGGCGTTGGGTCAGCGCGATGTTGCTGCGCGTCCCCCAGACCAGCGGCTGCACATAAAGCGGGACATAAGCGGCCTCGTCCTGAAGGATCTGGGTCACCTCGTCAATCATCGCCTGCCGTTTGGTCGCGTCGATCTCCGACTGGATCATCGGCAACAGCGCATCCACCCGCGCATTCGAATAGCCGCCGAAATTCCAGCTTCCCAGCTTCTTTTCCTCGTTCGGCGTGGAGGCAAGGAAACGGATCGGATGTTCGGCGTCAAACGTGCCCGGCGACCAGCCCAGCAGGTACATGTCATAATTGTCTGCGCGCAGTTCGGGCCAATAATTCTGCACCGGCATCGCATCCAGCGTCGCGCGCATCCCGACCTGTGCCAACATGCCGGTCACCGCCTGACACACGCTTTCATCATTGAGGTAGCGGTCATTGGGGCATTTCAGGCCAAAGCTGAATCCGTCCGCATACCCCGCATCGGCCAGCAGGGCGCGGGCGCGATCAGGATCATAACCGGAACGATCTGCGCGTGCTTGCGAATACCCGTTCATTGCGGGGCTGACCAACTGGCTGACTTCTTCGGCATTGCCGCGCATGATGGTTTGCAGGATGGCCGGTACGTTGATGGCATGGGCCACCGCCTGCCTCACGCGCACATCCGCAAAGGGATTGGCGTCCGTCGTCTCCGCTGAATACTTCAGCGCGCTCGCTTCATGCGAAAAGCCAAGCATGATCACCCGCGCTTCGATGCCCTGAATGACCTCCACTTCCGGATTTTCCTTCAATCGAGCCACGTCCTGGATGGGCACGGGATTGATGAAATCCACATCGCCCGAAAGCAGCGCGGCCAGCGCCGTTGCCGGGTTCTGGATCGGCTTCAACTCAGCGCGGGTGATATTGTGTTCTGCATCGCCCCACCAACCATCGAAAGGCTCCAATACCGTGCGCAAGCCTGGCTCCCGCGCGGTCACACGAAAGGCACCCGTGCCGTTGGTGTTCAGCGTCGCGTGGTTGCCGTTCTCCTTGTCCGGCAGACCCGCGTTGTTCGCCTCAGCCCATCCGCTGTCCATGATCATCCAGTTGGCGATGGAGCTCGGGAAAATCGGGTTCGGGGCGCTTGTCATGATATCGACGGTGAATTCATCCACGACGACGACATCGGACACCGGCGCGAACCAGCTGCGCGTATCGGATGCTTCGTCCGACGCGCGCTGGTAGGAAAAAAGCACATCCTCCGCCGTAAAGGGACTGCCATCATGGAAGGTCACGCCTTCCCGAAGGTTGAACCGCCATCCCTCCCCCTCTCCGATGGGCTCCCAGGACGTCGCAAGCGCAGGTTCGATCGCCATGTCCTTTCCGCGCCGGACCAGCCCTTCATAAATGTTGTTCAGAAAGCCCAGCACCGGGGCGGAGTTGACCGCATGTGGGTCCATGGTCTGTGGATCGGTTGTGACGCTCCATGTAAATTCAGCCGCCTGTGCGGAGGAAGCGAGACCCAGGGTGAGCGCTGCAATTTGGAAAAGACGTTGCACGGAGTATCCTCCACTGAAGGGGTGGGGCGCCCCGAGAACCGGAACGCCGCTGTTCTTTGCGCAGATCAAGGCACAGGAAGCGGGCACGCCCGACCGGCGCGCCCCATCCGGTCAGTTCATGGTGAAGTATTTGACCTTCGGCTGGTCTTCGGGGTCAACCTCGATCCCGACATTCTCCGCCATGCCCCAGTTCAACACCTGATGGTGAATGGGGATATACAGCGCCTCGTCCTGCACCACGCGCCAGATCGCGGCAATGTCTGCGTTGCGTGCATCCAGATCTGTGTTGGACGCCAGCGACTTGATCTTCGTATCCAGATCATCGTTGTCGAAACCGGTGCCGTTCCACGTTCCGATATCGGATTCCCGCCCGTGAACGAGGAAGTTGAAGATATACTCGGAATCGTAGGTCGGCACGCCCCAGCCCAACATGTAGAAGTCGGTCTTGCCATCGGTGATCAGCGGGAAATGCTGCGCCTTCGGCTTGGCATCGAGGTTCACGGTCACGCCGATCTGGCCCAGCATACCAACGGCGGCCTGACAAATGCCCTCGTCGTTGACATAGCGGTCGTTCGGGCAATCCAACCGGATCGAAAACCCGTCGCCGTACCCGGCTTCCGCCATCAGCGCTTTGGCCCCTGCGATATCCGTGCTGGATTCCGCGTCCATCTCGGCGGTCCAGCCGTTCACGAAGGGCGGCGCGATCATGCCCGCAGGCTGCGACTGTCCACGCATGACGACCTGCCGGATGGCGTCGCGGTTGATCGCCATGGACATCGCCTTACGCACACGCGCGTCCGCCAGGGGGTTCTTGCCATCGACGTTATCCGCTTCGATGTCATCCGCACCCTGGTTCATGCCAAAGAAGATCACCCGGTTCTGCGGGGCCTGCTTGACCACGAGGCCATCGGCACTGTTCACCCGCTCAAGGTCCTGCACCGGCATGTCCTGAAGGAAATCGACCTCTCCAGACAGCATCGCCGCAACCCGCGTGGCGGCGTTCTGGATCGGGGTATAGACGATCTCGGTCACTTCCATCGGAAACTGGTCGATGCCCCAGTAGTTGTCATTTCGAGTCATCACCGTCTTGACGTCCGGCTCACGGCTTTGCAGCATATATGGCCCGGTACCGTTGGCGTTGGTGGTGGCAAAGGTGATCTCGCCGCCCTCGAAATCCTGCACGTTGACGGTATTGTTCGCCTCGGTCCAGCCCTTGTCCATCATGAACAGGTTGGTCAGGTTGCTGGGCAGGATCGGGTTCGGCCCATCGGTCACGATCTCGACCGTGTAGTCATCGACGGCGCGGACTTCGGTGATCGAACCGATCAGTTCTTTCATGTCCGAGTTCGGCTGCTTGGCACGCTCAAAGCTGAACACCACGTCCTCCGCCGTGAAATCCTCACCACCGTGGAACTTCACACCTTCACGCAGTTTGAACACCCAGACGTTCGGATCATCGGCCGAAGGCGCCCATTCGGTTGCCAGTGCGGGTTCGAACGCGCCGGTCACATCGCGAATGATCAGCGGTTCGTACATCTGATGCCGAATGGTGTGCGTCGGTCCTTCGTTCTGTGAATGCGGATCAAGCGTAAGCGCATCGCCGGAACGCGCCCAGCGAAGGGTTTCGGCAGACAGTGGCACGGTTGTGGCCAGCAATACGCCGATCATGGAAAGAGCAAATGTCGTCTTCATGGTAATTCCCTGTCTTTTTGTGTTGGTTTTTTATCGTGATACCGCAGCAGTCTTTGCCACTCCGCGCCGAATGGCAAGACCTTGCCGTGCGTAAGGCCAGATCGAAGGTAGCCCCGATGCCATTGTTGAACCCGCCACGGCGGTTTCGCTTGATTGGTTTTTCGGAAAACAGTGGTGAGCCGTGCAGGGTTCGAACCTGCGACCCACTGATTAAAAGTCAACGGGCCCTCTATTTGTTGAAGTCGTCCTTGATCGTCCATCAGCGTCCAATTGCGTTGCCAAAACGCTGACTCTTAACATATAAATATAGGTTATTGGCCTTGTCCCCCAATCATTATCCGTCTATCACTGTCCGTAGGCGTCCACGCAAATCTAGCGCCTTTTGTCCCCCAGTTGTCCCCCAGAGGCCAGATGAAGCGCGACCTAACAGACCGATTCTTGAAGTCACTGAAGCCACCGGCGTCCGGGAGGTTGGAGGTGTCCGACACCAAGCGCGTCGGACTGCGCTTTCGCCTTTCCTCATCCGGTCGGGCAACGTGGATGTTTGAGAAGCGGGTCAAGGGCGGCCCAAAGCGCAAACACACACTGGGCGCTTGGCCTGAACCCACCACACTATCAGAGGCCCGGACAATGGCATTGGAGATTGAAGCTGAGGCGGTAAAGGGCATCGACCGTGTAGCAATCGCAGAGGCTGACAAGTTGGCGAACGAGGCCGCGAAGTCCGCAGCACTGAGCGTCCAGCAGGTCATTGGCCTCTACGACAAGCTGCATCTGTCAGGTTTACGCCGAGGTACTGAGCGCAGACGTCAGATCGAGCAGTCACTCGAACCAAAGCTGGCCGGTCCAATGGGCGACCTAACCAAGGCTGACCTCCAACGGCCGATAGACGAAAAGGCTAGCGCCGGACGGGGTGTATATGCCAATCGCATCCGATCAGCTCTCATGGCTTTCACCAAATGGGCCGCAGGCCGCGACCACCTCAAAGATGATATTGGGGAGCGCCTCACAAAACCAACCAAAGAAAGCAGCAGAGAGCGGGAGCCGTCCGTCGAGGAAGTGCGGTACATCTGGGCGTCCACCTTTGAGATGGGAGAGCTTTGGGGCCCAGCTTTCCGGCTCCTGATCCTGACGGCGCAGCGGCGCCATGAAATCTTGGGATTGGATTGGTCCGAGATTGACTTGGAGCGCGCAACCATCACCAAACCGGGATCCATTACAAAGAACGGGAAAGAGCATGTCACGCACCTGTCAGAGCCAGCATTGGCAGAACTCGAGGCGCTCAAAGAGAGTGCAGAAGCAGACCGTGGAACGTCTACCGGTTTGATTTTCACCACAACTGGCAAGACGCCAATTTCCGGCGTGAGCAAGGCAAAGGCGCGACTGGATAAGCTTCTTAGCGACAAGGTCGCCCCATGGCGCTTGCATGATCTGCGCACGTCGTTTGCCACATCAATGGTTGAGGCGGGAGTGCCTGAAAGCGTTGCGGACAGGGTGCTCAATCACTCAGCGGTTAGCTCCGCTCCTAGCGCCGTTGCACGCGTCTACGGCAAGGCAAAGATGCTGGATCAACGTGCGGCAGCGCTTGATCGTTGGGCGGCGCTCGTGACCGGTGAAAGCGCTGATGTGATCAAGTTGGAGATGAAGTGATGTCCGATGAGTTTGAGTCGGAGTTGATGAAAGTGCTTCAACGACACCTATCGAAAATGCCGTCGTCAGCCGCCAGCAACCACGTAGAGAACTTGCAAATTTGCTTAACGATAGCCGATCATGCGTATCAGATTTCCGTTATCCAACAGCAGCCCAAAAAGGACATCACCTGCTTGGAAGAGATTTGCAAAGCTCTCAGCAAGGCAGAAAAGAAGATGAACGCGCTAGGTAGAATAGGACGCGAAGCCGTTCAATCAGACCTACAAGAATACCAAGAGCTTAAGGACTTCGAATTCCCACTCGGCACTCTAGATCCTCTTGCAGAGTACAACGATATTCCAAGAACCATTCGCCTATTGGAGGCTATTCTTAAGAGTGCAGGGGGAAAAATCGCTCCGCAGCCGATTGATGTTTCAAGAAAAAAGCACAAGAACCATGCAGCAGAATCCTTCACCGATGCTTGCGGCGATATCTACCACCAATACACTGGCCGCATTCCGGGTCGGGGCAGCAGAAATTATGATTACGACAGGAAGTTCGAAGACTTCTTAGAAGCTGCTTTTCGAACAGTTGGAATAACTGCCAGCGCTGAAGATCAAGCAAGACATTCTGGCAAGCGCTTTCAAGAACGGCGCGACGCGGAGGATCGTAAGAAAAAATAAATGGATTCCTCCGTTATCCTTACGAGCTAGCCTTCATTTAAATCGCTCCTGAACCATCTCGGACAGGAGTAAAACACAGTGCATATCCCCCTCGAGCAGCGCCGTCTGCTTCCTCTCAAAGATGCGGCTGCCTATACCGGCATGTCCCGCTCGACGCTTTACGCTCAAGAGAAGCTCGGCCGCCTCAAATTCACTAAGATCCTTGGCTCGACCCGTGTTGAACTGGCCGAGCTTGATCGCTGGATCAACGAAACCGCTGAGGTTTCGGCCTGATGAAGGATTCTCCCTCAGATAAGGCCCAGCCGGTCGGCGAAGAAGATCAGGCGATTGCCTCCGATCAACCGAAGCAAGTGGGCAACTGGCAACCTATCGGATCGCTCATCGCCCCGTTCGTTCCGCGGCGGAACAAATGAACCAGGTCAACCACATCCAACCCACCAACGAGGCGCCTCCGCATTCGATTGAAGCCGAGCAACAGCTTCTCGGAGCAATCATGGTAGGCTTCAGCACGACTGCTGTAACTGCTGTCGGCGGTGCCGATATCTTCTACGATCCAGTTCATGCCGAACTTTTCCAAGTCTGCCTTGGGTTGGAGAAAAACGGCCGGACAGTTTCGCCTGTCACAGTGGCAGCGTCCCTATCTGACAGCCTTCTGGAACGCCTTGGCGAACTGGGCGGGAAGGGTTACCTAGCTCGCCTTACTGGTGCATCTGTGGCTAGCTCAATGGCTGCCGAATACGCGAAAATTCTTGCCGAAGCCAAAGCCAAACGCGACCTCATCGCAATCATGGACCGGGCCCGCGACGGCATCTCCCAAGGAGATCTGCTGGCATCTGACATTGCCGCGCAGATGGAGGGTGCGTTTGGCGCTCTCAGCCAATCCGAGACGGCCGTGAAACCAACGTCCATGATGGCGGCAGTCACCGGCGCAATGAAGCAAGCAAACAACGCCCACAAGGGAGAACGCGTCGACAGTGTTGCCAGCGGGATCAATGCTCTGGATCAGATCATTCCCGGCTTTGGTGTAGGCGAACTCTGGCTTCTTGGCGGACGTCCGTCCATGGGCAAAACCGCAGTCGCCTTGTCTATGGGGCTGAATGCAGCGCGTGCAGGTCACCCGGTCGTCATTGCCTCGTTGGAGATGACGCCCGAAGCCATGGCACTGCGCGCCCTTTCAGAGCAGACTGCCCGTATCAACCGCCCAACTCCGTACTCCGATATCCGCCGCGGGCATTATGACGACAACCAGGAAGAAGCGCTTTTTAACGCCGCCCGCCAAGTAGCGGAACTGCCAATCACGTTCCTTCCCCGTCAGTACCAAGACACCAGCCTCCTGCAAGTTGGCGTGAAACAGTCGTTGCGTCAGATGGCCGGAGAAAAGACGCCACTTGTCCTGGTCGATTACGCTCAACTTTTGAAGACAAAAGCCCGTACCCGCTACGAGCAAGTGACGGAAATCAGCCTTGCGCTGAAGGGCCTCGCGATGGACTTGGGCGTCCCGGTCGTAGCCCTTTCACAGCTTTCCCGGACTTTGGAACAGCGTGACGATAAGCGCCCATTGATGTCTGATCTCCGCGAATCCGGGCAGCTCGAACAGGACGCAGACGGTGTCATGTTCTGCTTCAGACACGAATACTACCTCGAGCGCGAAGAGCCCTCCATCGAGAAGCTCGACAAACATGCGGCCTGGAGCGCTGCGCTAGAGGCAGCGAAGAGCCATCTGGAGATCATCGTGGCCAAACAGCGCCAAGGCCGGATCGCAACCGCGCATGTGATGTTCGACCCCGCTGTGAACCGTATCTGGGAGCGCTAAAATGAGCCACGCCGCGACAAACTGGGCCATTAAGCAGAAGGGCCTTAAGCCAGCGACAAAGATCGTCTTGTGGCATTTGTGTGATCGCCACAATCCTGACTACGGCTGTTTTCCGATGCAAGAGACGCTGGCCAAGGATTGCGAGATGAGCCGCTCGACGCTCAATGTGCACCTCAAGAAACTGGAAAAAGCGAACCTCATCAAACGGCACAAATCCCGCGATGAAGGCAACAATCGGCAGCGCCCTACAAGATACGAATTGGCCTTTGAGAAGTGTTTCAAAGCCGTGTCCGAAAACCGGACAGACACCCCTAAAGCCGTGTCCGGAAGTGAGCAAAAGCCGTGTCCGGAAAACGAGCAAAGCCGTGTCCTAAAATCGGACAGTAACTCTGTAAGAGAACCAGTAAAGGAACCAGTAAGAGCCGAGCCGGACCAAGTCGGTTATCTTTCTCAGGTTCTCAGCACAGAAACAGCCGAAGCATTTGTGGTGAGCCGCAAAGCGATGAAAAAGCCAATGACAGTTTTCGCTGCAAAGTTGATGCGCGACCGTCTGGCGGAAATTCCCAATGCCGAAGACGAAGCTAAGCGGGCCATCCGCAACGGGTGGCAGGATGTGTACCCCGAAAAGAAAAGAGACCATTTGCCGGATAGCGAGAGCGCAATGGATCGTTGGAAGAAGATCTCGGAGAACTACAAATGACGCAGATCAAACTGGGGCTGACTAGCTTTGCCGCAATGTGACCAACAAACCGCTACCCAACAATCAGGAGGCCGACCAATGAGCAATGATCCCACCGCAACCGACAACACCGCACAGGACGAGCCCCCGATGGCGCCGAACATGCGCCCCCTCTTCACCGAAGAAGGTCGCGCCATCTTTGGTTACGCGGATGCCGCGGTCGCCGAGGCAATTGTCCAGAAGCTCTCGATCTACTTTTGGAAGCATGAGAAGATCTGCGGATTGGGCAAGGACAACGCCCAGCCAAACGTCGGTCTAATGCCCAATGCCTTCCGCCCTGTCACGGGTCTCCCAGCGAATAACCATCATGCTGTCCCTTTCAGCGCGCCAGTCCAGTTTATCAGTTGCCCGGTGCATTCGCGATGCAATCGCCACCACGAGCTCTAATGCACGCGAAATAAGAAGTAGCCTCATCCGACGCGGTTGGATGACATATGACGCCTCCCCTGCCCTGAAAGAGGTTGTCCTCAGCGTCTTAGATTAACTTAGCTAATAGGAGCAATGAAGATGGCCAGAACTCGTTTCTCAAGCCTCAGAATAATCCCCAACACCGTGGCAAACGGCCCGGCCAACAAGTACGACCCAGAGTATTGCTGGACTGTGCGTGAATTGGCGCAGCAGGGCATGTTTGTGGAAGAATGGTGCGCTGCCATCGGAGTTACAATGTCGACGCTCTACAACTGGGCCAACCGTCATCCAGAGTTTGAGGATGCGATGCACCAAGCCTGGTATCTCCTACGCGCCTACTGGAGTACACAAGTCCGCGAGAGTATCATCGGCGTCGGCCGCCCACCTTCAGTTTTGATCAAGATCCTCGAAACCCGCTTTCCAGAGACTTGGGGGAAAACCAACCCGCGCATTACCCAAGAGGCCTTCGAGAACCGGCCTGGCCGCCGTGTTGATCCACTGGATGACGATGCGATTAACTCTGAGAAGGTGAAAGGCATGGATCGCGATCTCATCCGCGACCGGATCGCAGTGCTGGAGGCACGTCGCGCAGCGGCGAAAGAGGAGTAGCCAACTGCGAGGCGGAAGGTTTCCACCAAAGCTGAAACCAGGAACCCACGGCAGCTCAGATGGTAAAGCACGTCATTCGTAATTGGCGGGTCCCCACGAGAATGATTATCAAAACCAAGGGGTTCACGGCAAAGACATAGAATTGTGGGACCTGAAAGCCTCAAGAGCACAGCTGATAGAGCAGGCCCTTCGTAAGGACGAGGTCGGGGGTTCGAGCTCCTCTTGAGGCGCCACTTTCCCACTGAAATGTAATGGCTTTCGACCCTAACCGGACATTAGGCTACTGGCAAACCGATACGCCCATCTTCCCGGAAGCTTCCATTCATGCGAGGTGCAGCATTTTGGGCTGACCCAATGACTGCAACGCGGATGTAGTGGATGGCGTCTGCACCCAACTGCCGCGCAATGCGGCATAGTACAGATGTTTTCATCAGCTAGGAATCGAGCTCCACCATGGAAGTTACGACAATAGGATTGGATCTTGGGAAGGACGTTTTCCAAGTTCACGGTATCACCGGTGACGGCACAGTTGCCTTCAATCGTTCGATCCGGCGGCGACAATTGCTCAAGTTCTTCGAAACGCTGCCGAGTTGTCTGGTTGGTATTGAGGCCTGCGGATCTGCGCGTCATTGGGCGCGTGAGCTGACTGCGATCGGTCATGATGTGCGGTTGATGCCTGCCACCTACGTTAAGCCATACGTGAAATGCGGCAAGACAGACGCTGTTGATGCAGAGGCGATATGTGAAGCCGTCACGCGACCGACCATGCGATTTGTTGCTGTGAAGTCGAAGGAACAGCAGGCCCTACTGACGATCCATCGGGTACGCCAGCTTATCGTCCGCCAGAAAACACAAATGTTGAATGTGATTCGTGTCTTCTTCGTGAGTTTGGTCATGTGATCGGGAATGGACCAGTCGCCGCAATGCGCTTCATCAAGACGTTCCAGACGGATCACTGCCTGGGAATGCCTGATGTGGCCAAGAGCATGCTCAAGACGCTCTGCGAACAGGTCATTGCTCTCGATGAGCGTGTGACCTTCTATGACAAGCTGATCGAGTATCATTCCCGGATTGATGAACGCGCCAAACGGATAAGAACGGTGCCCGGCGTCGGCCCCATCACCGCCTCGGCCATTGTAGCCACCATCGGCGACGGCAAGCAGTTCAAGAATGGACGCGAGTTTGCCGCTTGGTTGGGACTTACGCCGCTGAGCAAGTCGAGCGGGAGCAAAGAGCGCCTAGGCCGCATCGGCAAGAAGGGAGACAGATACCTTCGACGATTGCTCGTGATCGGCATGACCTCTCAAGTTCAGCGTGCCTGTGGATACCCAGAGCGTGCACATCCTTGGATCATGCAGCTTCTTGAATGCAAACCCGTCCGCCTCGCAACGATTGCTATGGCGAACAAGGCGGCCAGGATCATTTGGGCGATCCTCACCAAAGATACCTACTACCGCCAAGCAGCGGCATAGAAGGAACCGAACAAAACCGAATTGCAAGAGGAATGTCATGATGGCCTGTGCGGTCATCCGAAAACCTGAAATCCCGTGCTTTGTCCTGAACTCACCGGTTCGCGTCGCCGATTGGGAGCAGGTTAGCGGAACCCATCAAGGCCAGCGGTAAATATCGAAACCGCGATCAAAGGCCGGACACAGGACTGTACTGACCAACCGCGCAATCAACACATTTTTTCCTTGCAAGGCAGACGCCATCCACACAGGACGAAGCGGGCTGTTGCACGTGCGGCATGGGTAATCGTCCCGATGACCAACCGACGGATAGCTCATCGCCGAAGCGCCGCTCGGTTTCCAGAATGATGTCGTTCGGGTGTTTCAAAATGGGCTGGATCGGATCAGACCGTTTACCGCGTAGCAGCTTGAGTTATGACATCCCGGATAGCTCTCCGACACAGGCGTGTTTCCTGATCTCCTGGCCCTTCGGGTATGACTACGTTCTTGTCAACATCGGCGGGGCCTTTGGGTGCGAGCTGTCGCGGGACAGGTCGGATGCAACGGTTTCCTTCGCGCTGAACGTGATGATGAAACAAGTCGACAGCTCTGTGCGCAAGCACTTCATCAAAGGGTTTGCCACGGATTGGGCGACGAATCCGCTGAATCATGGCGCCCATGCCGCGATCCGCCCCGGCACGCATGGAGTACACAAGAAACTGGCAAGACCGGTCGCAGAGAAGCTCTTTTTCGCTGGTGAAGCGATGGGGAGATCACGGTCTGCATTGGTGGATGGGGCCTTGAACAGCGGGCGCAAGGAGGCCAAGAAGATGATCAAGGCCCTGAAGGTTTAGCAAGAACTGAAAGGCCTTTATTAAAGGACCTTTGACCCTGAGTGTTGCAGCATTGTCTGCATTTGGGAAACAAAACGCAGGCAGTCAGAAGGATTTGTTGAACAAATCTAATTGGTCGCGTACCCATGGGGATGGAAAAAGTCCGAAGTCCGCCGCTTTTGCGCTGCGGCACTTTCGCCAGAAGGCGAACGTAACGTACCTCGCCAGAGTTTTCGGCAGGGGTATTTTCGGCAAGAGGCCGGAGCATCCATGAAACTGCTGATCGCGGACGACGATCCGATCATTCTTGATCTGTTGGTTGAGATTTTCGTGGCCTACGGCTTCGAGGATATTGTTCTTACGTCCAATGGCGCGGAAGCCCTGCGTGCGATTGAGAAAAGCCCGCAGCGGTTTGATTTTCTGCTGCTGGATGTGCAGATGCCTGTGCTGGACGGGATTGAGCTGTGCCGTCAGGTGCGTGCCTTGCCGGGGTATGCGAAGACGCCGATCATCATGATCACCGCCATGACCGACAAGACGTATATCGAATCTGCGTTTGTTGCGGGCGCGACCGACTATACGACAAAACCCTTTGATGTTCGGGCGCTTATCGCGCAAGTGCGCCGCGCGGAACAGCCTGCCACGGTTCTCCCCACCACTGGCAAAGTCCCTGCACCCGTCGCGCGGACATTCGGAGACCCCAAGATCCTCAACCGCAAGATCAGCGGGTTTGTCGACCGGCAGGCGCTGCTGAACTATGCCAGAGTGGTACAGGCCCAAGGCGCGTTTTCGGCGATCGCTGTGGCGATCAAAGTAGGCGTGTTGCGCGACCTGTTTGATCGGCTGCCACCAGCGGACTTCGAAACAGCCCTGGGCGATGTGGCGGAGATCCTTTTTGAATCCCTGATCGGGACACAGGCCGTTGTCTCCTACCTTGGGGATGGGCAGTTCCTGTGTCTGTGTGACGCCCAACGCGCCCTTGCGCCTGAGGTCCTGCAAAGTGAGCTGGCAGATGCGCTGCGCATGGGGGATCGGCTCTGGCAGCGGGGCCTACGCCGTGAGGGGCTTGTTGAAGTTCATCCCTATGAAACGCTAAAGCTTCGTTCGCTGGCGGGTGATCCGCAATTCGCTGACCGCGCCCTACAAAAGATGAAAAAGCAGTATGGTGAGAGATCAGCCAAGTTGTCGAAGCTGTTTGTGATGCAGTTTAGCAAACCCCCTCTGACCCCTGCGACGCCGACCAAGCGGCGCGGGCTTTGGCAGAGGATACAGACACCGAAGACAAGCTGCGGCAAAGGGGGGCTGGCGAAGCGCCAATCCCCCTGATGCAGGAATTTCAAAAAGAACAAAAGTCGGGCCAACGGCTGAAAATCTGAAGACATGAGGTTGGAAACTAAAATGAGTGAATTCGCCAAGAGTGACGAAGCCGCACAGTCGTTGGAAGCCGGAATTGCGCGCATCCGCGACAAGTTTATTGAGCAGCTGCCCGAACGTGTGTCCGAACTCGATGGATTGCTGGACAATCTGTACGAGAATGAGGATTCAAAAGAGCCCGTGACCGGCATCCGCAATATTGCGCACAAGCTGCATGGTCAGGCCGGCTGTTTTGGATTTGCGGAGCTTGGGCAGATTGCGGCAAAACTTGAAGAGCAGGCAGATCTGGTGATCGAGGCCAAGGGTCCGCTGGATACCGAAAACGTTGAAGCGTACCTTGTGCTTCTACTCGACCAGATCGAGGAAAGACTGGCGGCTGCCTAATCTGAAATGTTGTCCCGGTCCATCATAAGTACGTCGGCAGAGTGGTTGCCGCGATTGCTTTTGCAAGTTGTCGCGACAGCGTTCTTTGTGACGTTACCGATGGCCCAAACCACTGAGACGCAGACGGTTGAGAACATCCAGTTCGGCATCATGTCAGAAGAAGGTGTGACCCGGACGCTGGAGGATTGGTTGCCTATGGTGGCGGTCCTGAATGAAAGCGCCGCCGCTCAAGGTGTGCCATACCGCTTCAGCATGACGCCGATCGCGGATACCGCGTTTCTGGAATATCTATCGGATGGCCGGATCGATATCTTTGTGGGAGATCCCGCATCTTTTGTTGCCGCTGAGGTCGAAGAAGGGGTGCGGGCCATTCTGTCCATGGCGCACATGTGGGAAGGGCGGAGTTATGATCAGACCGGTGCGCTGATCTTCACCCGCGCTGACAGCGCTATCCGGTCCGTCGAAGATCTTCGCGGCAAGAGTTTGATGGCCGTAGATGAGAATGAACTCACGGGTTGGAAAGTCGCCAAACAGGAATTTCGCAAGTACCGGATGGAGCCGTCAAATGCCTTGTCTGATTTGATGTTCTCCGGCGGGAACCAGCGGGAAGTTGTTTATGCCGTGCAAGAAGGCTTGGTGGATGCAGGTGTTATCCGCGCAGGTCTGCTGGAACGGCTCGCGGCAACTGGTGTCGTCGACCTGGCGAAATTCCGCGCTATCGCGCCGATGTCCCATGTCGATTACCCGTTCATGGTCAGCACGCCGCTTTATCCCGATTGGGCTCTGGCCGCGATGCCAAATGTGCCGGAAGAGGCTTTGGCCCATGTCATCAACACCTACCTTGATCTGGATGTCTCAAGCCCCGAAGTGCAATCGACGGGCGGAAAGGTCTGGCAAGCCCCGCAAAACTATCAGGCCGTGCATGAGTTGCTGATCTCATTGCGCGCACGTCCTTATGAGAACCATCTGCGCCAGGCGGCAACGCGGATTTTCAACGCCTACAGATGGCCGTTCATTGGCCTTGGTGGCGCGCTGGCGTTCTCAATGGCGTTCCTCGTGTTTGAACTGCGCCGCAATGCGAAACTGGCCGAAGCGCGCAAGGATGTTCTGAAGTCCGAGGTTCGCTCAAAGCAGTTTTACCGCAATGCGGTAGAAGACCATACGGTCTTTTGCATGCTGACGCAGGACGGCAGTATCTCTCATGTAAATCAAAGGATGCTGGATACGCTGGGCCGTGATCGGACGGGGCTGGTGAAACAGCCGCTGACGGAAATCCTGCGGGAATCAGAACATGAGCAGCTTGACAAAGAGATCATGAAATCGATGCATGCCTGTGTACCGTGGCAAGGGGCGTTGCAGCTGACCAAAGGTGATGGCAGTGCCGCTTGGGTTCAGTGTACCTTTATCCCTGTCACCAGCGCCTCTGACAAATTGAGCGAGATCGCAATCGTTGCCTCCGATGTCACTGAAACCCGTTCAGGTGTTTCGGAGGAGCGGTTCAACAATGCGCTGGAGTTGTCGAAGGATCAGGTTGTTGTTCTGCGGCCCGAGACGCTGGAAATCCTCTATGCAAATGTCGCGGCATCCAACACCTTGTTCTGGAATCGGTTCGGGATCGACTGGAAGGGCAAGACCGCCAAAGACTTCATAACTGCGCAAGACTACGAGTCGCTGACGCTTTGCTGTGAAGCGGTGATCGAAGGGCCGCAGCGGCGCGTGACGTGGGAAGCCGAAGCCAAGAACGATGTGACGTTTGAGATCAGCCTTGAATACGTCCAGCCCGAAGATGACGAACCACGGCTGATTGCGATCTATCGCGACATATCTGAGCGCAAGTTGATCGAAAAGGCCAAGTCGGAGTTCATCGCAACCATCAGCCATGAGCTGCGCACGCCGCTGACCTCTATGAAAGGTGCATTTGGCCTGGTGACATCTGGCATGGTTGGGGATGTTCCGGAAAAGATGAAAGGGCTGGTGGGCATCGCATCCACCAATTGCGACCGCTTGATAACGCTGATCAACGACATTCTGGACCTTGAAAAGATCGAAGCAGGCAAGATGACATTCACGATGGCCAACTTTGACCTGAGCGAACTTGTGGAAACGGCGCTGGAATCCAACCAGTACTATGCCGACACGCTTGGCGTCACGGTTGCGCGCGCGGAAAAACCCGGTGGGACAAACTACATCACGTTCGGGGATCGGATGCGTCTGACGCAGGTGTTGGACAACCTGATGTCGAACGCCGCGAAATTTTCGGAGAAGGGCGAAGTTGTCTATGTTGGGCTGGAAGAAATGGAAGACAGGTTGCGGATCAGCATCCGAGATACCGGCAGTGGCATTCCAGAAGCCGCACAGGCGCAGATTTTCGATAAATTCACGCAGGCCGACAGCTCTGACACACGGGCAAAAGGCGGTACCGGTCTGGGCCTGTCCATCGTCAAATTGATCGTCGAGAACCATCAAGGCGATGTGCACTTCGATAGTGTTGAAGGCGAAGGGTCAGAGTTCTTTGTGGATCTGCCAAAAGTAGACGGCGACGAGGTGATCCCGATCCCACGCACAGCCAACGGTGATATCCTGCCTTCGACAAACGCGGTTCAGATGGTGCCCGAGGAGGTTCGTGCAGCGTCTACCATTCCGAAGGCAGCGATTGATCGTCTGGTTGCAAAGCTGGGTGATACAGCTGCCGGCGTTAAGGTAGAGCAGAACAACATCACCGCGCAGCACGTCGCAAACGGGAAAGGTGTGATGGGCAATTCCTCTGTGCTCAACTGGATCAACATCAAGGATCGGGGACTTTTGTCCCAACTGCTTGAAAACGGCGAAATGGAGAATAGTGAAATCGCGATTGTGGAGATGTCCAATCCTAAAGGGCCGAAGGGGGCGTTTATCACCGCGTCTGATGTGCTTGAAGCCTGGATCGCGGATTGCGACGATCTGATCGTGAGCAAGCGCGCTGAAAAGATGTCAGTGCTGAGTGTGACGGATGACTATGAATTGGCAGAGATTCTGAAAAAGCAGAACAAACGTGCGGTGGCGAACCATGTCTTTTCAAAAGATGTTGGGATGGCCCAAAAGGCAGATGCTATCGCGAAGTATGGCGTGATGAACGATGCGTCTGTCACACTGCTTGCACCGATAAAGGGCGGCGGTTTCCCCGAAAGCTGGCCGCTGACGGTATTCGTTCAACGTCATGAGGCCGCAAACTCCGCTGCCGGTGTGGTATCGAAATTCTCAAGTAGCGCAGGACGCAGCGTGCGTCGTGCGTTCTGACACCACAGATCAGACAAGGCTGCTGGCCATACCCATTACGGTAGGTTCACACACAAGCCAGAGAATGCGATGGTTCTGTTGCGGGCCCGCTGCTTCAGGTCTTGCCGGATTTCTTAGAGCCAGGACACATTAATCCTGCATCGTCAGCGCAAACTTCACTAAATATCAGTGGTTTAGGCCGTGCTGCGAACAGTGGATCTGTTTGCAAGCGGCGCACGCCACTGAGATCGCGTCAAACATGCGCCCGCAGGATTAATGGGGCCTGACTTTAAGCAGATAGAGCGCGCGGTTCGCGTCATCCAACTCCTGAACGTCGCTCCGTTCCGAGTGTTGCTTGATCTCCCGAACGGTCTGGCTTTTCACGGCTTCATTCGTCTTGACGTCTCTGAAAGCGTCAAGGAGCTGTCCCTCTATCGCGCTTGCCCGGTCCTCCAGCTCAGCGAGCTGTGCTGCAAGGTGTTGCTGGCGATTGTCCGCTGATTGGAGGTAGCCGGACAGGAAGGCGTAGCTCTCCGAGCTGGTGTTTGCCACCTCGAAAGCCACTTGCTTTGACAAGAAGGATTGCTCTGCCGAAATATCCGCCTGCTGGGCGCGCAGCTCAGACAGTTCGGCACCGATGGTTTCAAGCGTATGGGTTTTCACCCGGTGGACCAGATTGAGAGATGCGAGCCGTCGGGTTGAAGACATAGGTTACGCCGCCTGAGGTATGGACTGCCGTGCTTCTTCCATTTCATAGAAAGAAGGCTGCAACAGCGTTGGGATAGAGCCGCGCCCGATCTCTGTACAGATCGCGGGCGAGTGGTCGTGCAGGATCGCAATAAAGATGTCGCGAATGACAGCGTAGAAAATACCGTCCTGCTCCTCAATGGCCTCCAGCCGGTTCGCAATGGGTGCGACGAAAAGATAGGCAAGGAAAACGCCAAGGAAAGTCCCCACCAGCGCGCCGCCGATCATCAGACCCAGAACGGCAGGGGGTTTGTCGATGGAGGCCATAGTTTTAATCACGCCCAAAACGGCCGCAACAATTCCGATTGCCGGAAGTGCGTCACCCACAACGGTCAGACCATGCGGGGCGACCAGTGCTTCGTGGTGGTGCTTTTTGAGCTTGCGGTTGATCACGTCCTCGAATTGGTAGGGGTCGTCAAACTGCAGCGCCAGCAGACGGAAGCTGTCGGTGATCAGATCGATTGCAAAGTGGTCTTTCTGAATCCTCGGATACTCAGAAAAGAGCGAGCTTTCCGACGGATTTTCAATATGTTCATCCAAGGCGAGCATACCGTCTGTCCGGTAAATCTTTGCCAGAGTGAACATCAGGTTTAGCAGATCAATGTAGTCATTGCTTTTCCACTTGGGGCCTTTGAAAGCCTTTAGCAACGACTTGCCTGCGCCCAGAATATTGGCAAAGGAGTTCGCTGCGATGAAGGAACCAAGGGCCGCGCCGCCGATCATCATACCTTCGAAAGGCAAGGCGTGCATGATGATGCCCATCTCGCCGCCTGACAGCATATAGCCGCCAAAAACCATGCCCATTACGACGGCAAATCCAATAAGAATCGTCATCTTCGGTGTTTCCTGCTACTCTTGCTTTTTCTGCTCGTTTTTCGGTAATCTTGTGTAGCTGAAGCATAAAAATCAACTTGCAAATGAAAAACCGCTTCTAATTTTGGTATTTGGGACTAAAATGCAATCAGATGTTGGTTTGGGGGCGTGACAACATGGATAAGTCAGGTAGTAGGCTCGTTGTTTTGGTGGACGGTACGGACGTGAAGCACATCTTCGCTTCCTGGCCCCAAGATATCTGTCTTGCTGTCTGTCTAGACCCGTCCGGCGATTGTTCCATGGTGGTGTTTCACCGGCAGGAACGTCCCGCCATTGCCAGAGATCTGACTGCTGTGCTCGGCTGGCCAACGGAGCAGACGCTTTTTGTCCCTCGCGTTGACGGATTTGAAACGCGGCAGTTCCTCTATTCGGATGAACGCCGGTTAATGGCCTTGGTAAGCTGCAATCCCGACATCCTGGAAGAGGCGCATGATTACACGGTGAACTACACCTATGCGCTAGAGGAAGGGTTGGACCCGCTGCGGATGCTTGGCAATGACGCGCCTTCGGTAGACGCACCACCGAGCGATGAAGTTCGGGAGGTGTTGAGCAAAACCGGTCGCCAACCGGTTGTACCAGACTTCCTGCGCCGCTCTGCCGAGAATGCAAAGCGTGCGAAGTTCGCATCTGTGCGGAAGGTGGCCTTTGCAGCATTAACTGGATAACCTTTCGCTTAGCGGAGCGCGTTTCGGAGGTTAATAAAGACCTCCTTGTCTGCGGTCGGTATGACAGCGGGAGCGGTTTCGTTTTTCACGTAAGGCTCAGCCAAGACCACCTTTTCCGGTATTGTATCAACTGGCCGCGCTTCAGTAGCGGCTGCCGGTTCTTCTGTTCCCATCGTTGAACCTTCATCAGCCACCGTACCGATGTTTTCAGGAGTGTTGTACTGCACCATGATGGAGATGCGGCGGTTTGACGGGTCTTTTGGGTCGTCTGGTACCAGCAAATCAGTATCGGCAAGGCCAGACACGCGCACAATGCGGTCTTGCGTAACGCCGGTCCCCAGAAACACCCGGCGCGTCGCATTTGCCCGGTCTGACGACAGATCCCAGTTGTCATAGGCGGTGCTGTCGGCGAATGGGACGGCGTCAGTGTGGCCTGAAATGACGATCTTGTTTTGCAGATCGGCGAGCGATTCACCAAGATTGGTCATCAGTTCTTCTGTGCTGCTAATCATTTCGGCGCGCCCGCTCTGGAACATTGGCTGCCCTTCCTGATCGATGATCTGGATATGCAGGCCTTCGGGGGTTTCCTCAAAAATCACGCTTTGCTGCAATTGATCCAGCTCAGGGCTGGCCTGAATGGCTTGCAAAATCTCGTTCTGAAGCTCTTCGAACTTGGCGTCATCGGCGGCATGAAGCGATTCTGCACCATCAATGCTGTCCTCTGACTGGCCCGCGGCGGAACCGGACATGCCTTCAATCGCGTCTTCGATCTTTTCGTCTATTTCCTGCGTGCTACCAGCGGACGGTGCCTGTTTTACGCCATCATGGCTGGTCGCTGCTGCATCATTTGGCTCATCATCTGGTGTGACGTCGCGAATTTCCCAGGTTGCAGGCGTCGGATCGTCAATCGCGCCCAGCTCTGAGCCGCGCGCCACGATAGATCCATTGGACGCAGAGAGGGTGCCCGGCGGTCCGATGGTTGCGCCATCAAGGACGCCACTGCCGCCAGGAAGCGTTGCATCGGTAAAGTATTGTGCGATCCCCTTCAGCGCCTGCTCGTCAGAGCTGGCCAGAATCCACATCAAGAGGAAGAACGCCATCATCGCGGTCATGAAGTCCGCATAGGCAACTTTCCAGCCACCACCATGGTGACCGCCGCCCTCAATGACTTCGACCTTCTTGAAAATCTTCGGCTGCTCTGCTGCTGCCATCTGCTCTGCCTCATGTCCGTCGAATTTATCGATCGTTCATTCGGCGCGCTTCTGCAGCACCGGTTTGGGCAACTTATTGCGATGGATTGCGTTTGTTGGAGGGCTGGATTGTGATTTTAGTGTGACACGCTCTTCAGGCGGAGGAACTGTCCGTTTCGGTCACGCCATCAGCGCGGGAGTATCGGCCCAGACCGATACGTTTGGCATATTCTGCCTTACGGACAGAATAGTTGGGGGCAACAAGCGGGTGATCTTCGGGAAGACCAAAATTTAGGCGATATTGTTCTTCCGTGAGCCCATGTTCCGCTTTCAGGTGTCGTTTCAACATGGTGAATGACCGACCGCAGCACAGGCAAACCACGGTTTCATCCGTGACAGAATCCTCAATCGGGACAGCGGGTATAATGGTAAGGGGTTTTGCGGACTGCGCCCCAGCTGCAATGTCGATCAACGTGGGACTGCCGGTATCCTGATCAACATGTCCATCGAGGCTTCGGATGAGGTCGAGGATATCCTTGACTGTCGCGCTTTCCCGAGACGCATAGGCGGATACAATACGTATCATCGCATCTGACATCGCTGGCTGAGCAATACTTCTCATAAGACTTCCTCGTTCAACTGCAAGTGCGAAACACAAACAAGAGCACCATAAGATATGCGCTATCCATGTATTCAGCCGATTATTGGAACTATAATCCTCAATGACAAGAAGAAAGGCTTGTTAGTTGTTGTATCGGCGAAAATTCGACCATGACGCGCATGTTTAGCGGAAAAGCGCTTCCATTTGCCAAGATCGATGGTTCCCGCGTTGGACGGGCCCTTGATTTTGTCACGACAGAAATTTGCAGAACTGACCCTTTGCGCTCTTGTCTTGGTCGCCGCGTGGTTCTTCGGGCCGTCCGATTAAGTCTATCTCCTGAAGGAAAGAATGAGCACTTTCCAAAATTGCGCGGGAGTAGGGATCGAGTGCCTCCTGACGCACGAGCGTATCGAGCCGAACTGCTGCTTCAAAGGCGATTTTTCGTGATGTGTTCGAGTGGTTTGTAGATGCCATTTTGTCTGCTAACTCAATTTATACTTGGTCAAGCTTTCTGCTTTACTCAAAACCATAGATAGCCGAGCAAGTTTAAATTTTTGTAAACGAATGGGCAAAGGCGTGGCTCTTTGGGAGGGATTGCGGGTAGGTCACAGAAGTATTGGACATTAGCCAATAAATTTATCATTTTAAACTAGTTGGTAAACATTATAGTCATGGATATCCTTTGGCTGCGGATGTCTGATCTTTGATTAATTCTGAGTGTCTCATGTTAGAATTCTCTGAAAAGAGCCTCCTTGTTTGGCCAGTATTATGTCTGTGAATCCTTGTAAGTGTTCTTGTGTGATTCTATCGCATGATTCGGCGGTTGTGACGTCGCTAGGCTACTTGTTGAGGGTGGTGTTGCAGTTTGAATGCCAGGTTGTCACGGAAACAGACAATGCATTTGTGGATGTGGAGCCGTATTTCGCAACCGTGCCAGATGTTTTTTTCGTCTATGCCGATCCTCACAATCAATCTGCGTTGTCGCAAGTGTCGGTTGCGCGGAACAAAGGGTTGCCGACGCTCGTCATTGCCGTGCTAAAGGATCTTCCAAGTCTTGGCGCACAGATGTATGAGGCTGGCGCCGCGGACGTCGTACATTGGCCGACCGACCTAAAAGAGATCGCGCTGAGGTTGCGGCACCATCTATGCCATATGTGGGATTCATCCTCGACAATCGATTTGTCTACCGATTGGGAAGCCGAGTCTTTTGTAGCGGACATCGCGGATTTGACGACGGCCGAAGCACAGATTGTCCGTATCCTGATGGCAAATGACGGCCGTATCGTGACGCGGGATGACCTGAGCTTGGCGCTGGACGCGCGCCCCTGGCGGCATGGTGATCGGAAATTCGATGTCCATATGGCGAGTATTCGCAAGAAACTGCTTGCTGCGTTTGGATCAAACCTGACGGTTTCAACCATTCGATCGCGTGGGTATCGCCTGTCGACGAACGGTTCCGATCTGTTCGCTTCCGTGGATGACTGATCCAGCTTTCCGCTAGATCCCCAACTACCTGTGATTCCGCATTGGCCTACCACGGGTAGCAAAAACACGATTCGTTTAGATCGTTGACCTAATCGCAGTTTTGTAAACGCGCGCGGTGGATAACTTCCCCACATCTCGGGCACACAACAACATAATGAAAAAAGAATTCTCCTTACCACAAGATGTTGCCTTAAAATTGACATAAATACCGGGAAGTTACGGCGCGGATTGGCTCAGGCCACCCGTAGTAGCTGAGCAGAGGCCTATCCTCGCGAACATTGGGAGGAATCCAATAATTAACAATTCTTTCGTTTCCCTTAGCTTAACCAGTTACTAACCTGTGATTGTAAGGGGCGGGCTATACGCGCGCTAAGGAATCAAAAAAGAAAGGACTATCAGACAATGGATACCCTACTTGAGCGGATATGGAGTGACGTTCTGGAAGAGCGGACCAATCTTAACGGGTCCCCGATTTCGTATCTGTTGACGTCTTTGCTTTCTGTTCCGGTTTTGTCTCTGGATGATACGTCCTCTACCGCAGCATCCGAGCCTTTTGTCAGCTACGGAGGATATGAAGTCCTCCCCGGTGCCAGCCTAGCTGACGTACTATTGGAAGAAATGGGAATTGAGATCGACGAGACGACTGTGGTCTTAGTTGAACGCAACAGCAGCCCCGTTGAAACGCGAGGATCCACAGAAGAGTTGGGACGGGCCGTTGGCCGTATCCTGCTTGAGCTTTCGATGATGAATTCAGGAACCAAAACGTCTGGTGACCTTCCTAAACCCTTAATTTCGGCGACAGCAACAGGCCGCCCCCTTCAACAACCCACAATCAACTGACGCAATTATTTCAAAAGAATCGATTTCTGTAATATTTAGTAAGATCAGGGTGTTATAACCTAATCTAGCGATGCGGTATGTTGCGCTTTGGCAACTCTTACGTGTGAAGCGACCGAATTTGCTCTCATTATCCCTTTATTAAGAATCGTTAAACGAGCGTTAACCGGGTCTCTGTAATGTCTGCTGCGAGGCAGAAAAAACATACAGGTGACAAGAATGAGCGTAACCGCGTACAAGCGGACGATCTCGCACACGGAGGCGCCAAGACAGATTGAGCGTCGCATTCTTGTGCAAGTGACGGCCGAACTCGAACAGAAGTTCGAAGAATTTGACAAAAGCGACCGCCGGATTGAGCGGCTGGAGTTTTTGGCGAATGGATTGCGCCACACTGTCTGGAAAAACCAGATGGTCTGGATGACCTTCAAATCCGATCTCCTTGAAACAGAGAATGGCTTGCCAGAAACACTGCGCAGTGCGTTGGTGTCTTTGGCATTCTGGGTAGAGAACCACTCGCAAGGTGTCATGTCAGGGGGCAAGAACATCCGCCCGCTGATTGACGTCAACCGGAGCATTATTGATGGGCTTGCTGGTCAAGCCTACAGCGCGGTGGAGTAGTTCGATATGCCACTTAATCTTACGCTAAAACCCAACGAAGTGGTTTTGATCAACGGGTGCGTAATCCGAAATTCTGATCGACGCCAGACCATTCTGATCGAAAGCCAAGGCGACATTGTGCGCCAGCGCGATCTTCTGAACGATTCAGAAGCGCGTACCCCTTGTAAGGAAGTCTACTTTTTCATTCAGACAGCACTCCTCGACAGTCATGTCAGAGAGAAGCTTATTCCGATCATTCAGAAAAAACTCGGGCAGCTTGTTCCCATTTTTCATGATGAAATGTCTCAGCACATCTTCGAAGCCGCGTCTCACGTGTCGCATGAAGACTTTTACAAGGCGATGCGGGCCCTGCGGCCGTTGATGGATTACGAAGGCAAGCTGTTTGACATGCTCAACAGCCGGCAGGTCGTAACAGCTGCGGAGTAAGGAGCAGGGCGATGATCAGTGTATCGGGACTTGGTGGGCAACTTGCGTTGCGCGTTGTCGATGCAACGCGGGACCGCCAGATGGACCTGCTGCGCAATGATGCCCAGAATCAGCGTGGTGAGGAAGCCTTCCGCGAGCGGATTGGCAGCATCACCACGCCCGAAGAACTGATCGCTGACTTCGAAGTCTACAGCTTTGTGATGCGCGCCTTCGATCTTGAAGACCAGATATTTGGCAAGGGCATGATCCGGAAAATCCTTGAAAGTGATCCCGAAGAGCCATCGTCCTTGCTGAACCGGCTTACAGACATTCGTTTTCGCGAGATGCACCTGGCCCTGGGGTTCACCACAACCGAAGGTCCGCAAACGCCTGATTTTACGACCGAAGAGTTTACCGAAGACATCGTTAACCGTTTCTATAACCGCCAATTCATTTCCGGATATGAGGCCGAGAACGTTGCCGTGGGTCGCGTTTTGGAATTTCGGGATGCAGCCGAAGACCTTGAGAACTGGTTTCAGGTTCTGCGGAACCCTGAATTGACGCAGTTTTTTCAGATTGCCCTGGGGCTGCCGTCGGAATTGTCGGGTCTGGACGTTGAAGTTCAACAACGCCGCATGGCAGAGAAGTTCGACCTTGAAACACTGTCTGATCCGGAAGTGCGGGAGAACCTGGTCTCTCGGTTTATCGCGTTGTCGGAGGTTCAGAACCCGCAGCAGGCGCTGGCATCAAGTGCTGCGCTGAACATTCTGAGCTCTGCAAGTTTCGGCGCCCAATTCGTTCCGATTGCATTGAATGTGCCCTCGGTCATGTTTTCAGCGGCATCACTCTACCGCTGACGCCTAGTCCTCAAGTAGATCCTCATCTTCCAGAGGCAGTTCGACAGTACCATCAGCGAGCAGTCGCAATGCGGCTTCGACCAGTTCGGATTGTGCTTGTCTGACGTCCTTCGACCGGACCGGCCCCATCTGATCCATCTCTTCCTGCAACATGTCACGGGATCGGGAGGGTAGGGAGCCGAGGAAATGCTCCCGCACCTCCTTTTTTGCGCCTCTCAACGCCAGAGGCAGGGTAGTGCCGCCCACTTCGCGCATGATCTTGGCGAGCATGTTTTCCTTGAATTTCATCAGATCATCAAAGACGAACATCTTTTGCTTGATTGCACCGAACCGCTCTGGATCGCGTTGTTCCAGATCGCGGGAGATGCTGGTGAACAGATCCTCATCCAACTTGTTGAAGATCGAAACCAATTGCCCCTCGACACGCCCTTCGGACCCGCGCCCAACTTTGCCAAGGACATCGTCCCGCAGGGAGTTTTCGATGTTGCTGATCGCGTCAGTAGGCAGGCTCTCAATCTCCATCACGCGCGCCACAACTTCGGCTGCACGTTCCGGCCCCAAAAGCGGGAGCACTTTTGCGGCTGCGTCTGAACTGATGCGCGCAAGGATAACCGCAACGGTTTGATTGCGTTCCTTGCGCAGGATTTCTGTCAGTTGTTTTTCGTCCAGTTTCGAAACGTCGTCCCAAACGTTGTCCGTGGTATGACCGTCAATTTCGGCGAGGATTTCTGTCACCCGTTCTTCCGGCAGGAACTTCTGAAGCAACCCTTTTGCAGCTTCGATGTTGCCGAAAACGCCGCTGGGCGAATTCACCTTGATGTCGAATTCTTCCATGATGTCTTCGACAACCTTAGCGTCGATTTCGCCCATGGTGGTGATGGCAGAGGTAATTTTGCGGATTTCCGCAACGTCCAACTGCTGCATCAGCGCACCGCCACGCTCTTCTCCGATACACAGAAACAGGATTGCTGACTTCTGCGCGCCGGTCAGGCGGCGGTTCTTCTTGAAGGGAACGAATTGGTTCATGGATTGCGGTGTGATTTGCCTATGGGTTTATGCTAGCAAGGATAGATTGTTTTATGCTGTGTTAATACAAGAATATCGCCATTTGGACCTTTATCCCGAAAGATAGGATTGAATGAGCGATCCGGCCAGCATGTACCAGCCGTCGATCAACACAAAGAAGATCACTTTGAATGGCAAAGACACCAGAACAGGCGGCAACATCATCATACCGGCGCTCATCAAAACGGATGCGACGATCAGGTCGATTGCAACAAAAGGCAGGTAGATCAAGAAGCCAATTGTGAAGGCCCGGCGCAGTTCGGAGATCATGAAGGCAGGCACCAGCACGCGCCAGCTGGGTTCGGCATCTGCTTCGGCCGGGGTTGCATCGGTTTCTGCGGCGATATCCTGGAACAGTTGCAGGTCCTTATCGCGGGTATTGACCAACATGAATGTACGGAAAGGTTCGGAAATTGCCGTGACGGCCTGCTCTTCCGTGATGGAATTGTCCATCAACGGCTTCACGCCAGAACCCCACGCATCCTCAAACACCGGTTGCATCACAAAGAACGTCATGAAGATCGCCATCGCGTTCAGCACAATGTTTGGCGGCGTCTGGTTCAATCCCAACGCAAGGCGCAGCATGGAGAAGACAATGACAAAGCGGGTGAAGCTGGTCATCACCACCAACAGTCCCGGCGCCACGCCGAGCAGTGTGATGATCGCAAAAAGCTGGATCAGCCGACTGGAGAGCGTCGCGCTTTCGTCACTTCCGGGTTCTACATCGCCAAACTGCGAAGACAGGTCCCGGATCAGCCCGCCGACATCCAGATCCTGCGCCACACCGGGTTGTGCGGTCAGCACCAACACCCCAGCCACGACAGGCAGCCATACCGCAATCCGGAAAAGGGGACGGCGCAGCATTCTGGTTCAGCTTTCGGAAACGAAGTCTTTGATGATTTCGCGCAGGGCAACGCCCAGCATGTCTTCCTGAACGCGAACAAGATCGCCGCGGGCGACGGTACGGTCGTTGATCATAATCTCAACCGGTTCGCCCACGCGACGGTCCAGCTCAATTACCGAACCTTTGGTTAGGTTCAGCAGATCAGAGATCTGCATGCGGCTTGTGCCTAGCACGACGCGCACATTGAGTTTGACACCAAAGATCGCATCCATACTCTTGGCATCGGTGCCGGTTGCTTTGGCGGATGCTTCTTGCTTTGGGTCCTTTGGCACAGGTGCACTGCCGGCGGGGATCATCTGTTCCTGATCAGCGTCCGCGACGTCATGTTTTGCTTCGTCCATCTATTTCGCCTCACTGTGGGTTTCGTTCAAAGCATCAGCCGCATCCTGGAGAGCTTCGAAAATGGCATCGCAGGCGGCTTCAAGGTTGTACTCAAGGCGCCCGCCATCCCATGCGACCTCCACGGCGCCACGAACCATGCTGGTGTCGCTGACGATGTTGATGTCGACACCGCGTGCATCCTCGTAGAGCCAATCGACCTTCTCCCGCGCCAGAACGTCTGTGACTTCAGGACTGGCGCGCACAGTAAGAACCTGTGCGCTGCGCGTGCGTTCGATGCTCTGCCGAATGGTCTCAACCGCCAGATCGGGCCCGTAGCGGTCCAGAAGTTCCGGGATCAGGCGTTCAGAGATGCCAAGAAACATCTCAATGATGTCGCGTTCCATCTGGGCGCGGGTGTATGTTTCCTCGCTTAGCAGGATTTTCAGCTGTTCCTGAATGGCGGCGCGTTCCTGGGATGCGCTTGTTGCCAGGGTCTGTTGAAAGGCGGCTTCGGCCTCCCGGCGCCCTTCGGCTTTGCCGATTTCCACGCCTTCGCGGCGGGCTTCTTCGATCAAGAACTGAAGCTCGACATCTGAACGTGCGGAAGGTGTATCTACGTGACTGACAAGGCCATTCAGTTCTGCGTCAAAGTTACGCTGGAACAGATCGGTCATGCTTCTGCCTCAACCCGAAGCCAGGACCGCAGGACGCGCAGAACTTCATCCGGCTTGTCATCTGCAAGTTGTTGAATGTTGTCGATCTTGCGTTTGTGCAGGTTGCCGCGAATGCCCTGCTTCTGGATGTATTCAACCTCCTCTGCTTCGAACATCGGGGGCTGGTTCGGGGCGAAGGTGCTTGCGGGGAGGGGCGCAGGCATAGGCTCAGAGGGCTGGCCCATAGGTTGCGGGATGGCGGGTGGTGTTTCGCCATCAGGCAGCGCCGGTGCGGGTGGCTCATCATCTTGCGCAATCGCGGCAGGTTCGTTCAAACGCTTCAGCAGCGGGCGCACGCCCAGGATCATCACCAGACCAACAATCAGCAATGCCAGCAGGCCACGGATGATGGGCACGGCGCTTTCTGCCAGCCGGTCTGTCATGCTCTGCTCAATGGGGCTGCCCAAATCCATGGAGTAATCCATGAACCGCATGCTATCGACAGAGATGGTATCACCGCGTGATTCCTGAAAGCCGACTGCGGATTTTACCAGCTCCGCAAGCCGATCCATTTCTTCTGGTGTACGCTCGGAATAGTTTACGGCGGTATCCTCAACGGCGTAGATCCCGTTCACCAGAACGGCGACCGTCATGCGGCGGACTTCACCTGCCTCCCGCACGATTTCCCGGCGGGTGTTGCCGATCTCATATTGAACGATTTCGTCCGCTTCGCTGCGGTTTGAGGTGGATCCACCCTCCGGATCGGCAAGTGCGGCGGGAATGTTGTTTTCGACGCCGACATTGCCTTGTTCACCTGTGTCGGTCTGATCCTCGGTCTTGGTTTCTGTGGAGCGGACAACCTGCTGATCGGGGTTGAAGGATTGTTCCACAATAACTTCGCGCTGTGTGGTCAACTCGACGTTGACGTGCACCCGCGCGTTGCCCGCCCCAACGCGGGCGGTCAGGATGTTCTCGATCTCGCGGGAGAGGCGGTCTTCGATTGCGGATTTGGCGGTCTGCATGTTGCCCTGACCCGGACCGCCGGGGTCTTCTGACAGGATCGTTTCTCCGCTGGCTGACAGAACGGTCACGCGGGTCAGATCCAGTTCGGCAACGGCTGAAGCAACCAGATTGCGCACGGCAATCGCTTCCTTGCGGCTGACAGCACGGCCAGCCTGCGGGCGCAGGATGACAGATGCGCGGGGCGTCGGCGCTTCTCGTGTGAACGGCTCCCGATCCGGCAGGACCAGATGCACGCGGGCGGAAGCAATCCCATCCAGCGTCTGGATCGACCGGGCAAGCTCGCCCTCCATGGCGCGGACCCGGTTGATCTTTTGCAGGAAGGAATTCATCGCCATCCCGCCCTGTTGGTCAAACAGTTCCCAACCCGGATCGCCATCGATGGGCATCCCGGTTTCCGCCAGAACCATGCGCGCGCGTGCCTTGTCAGATTGTGGGACCGAAATGGTGGTGCCGTCCGGCCCCACCAGCACATTGAATCCGGCAGAGGTCAGTGCGGCTTCAATCGAGGAGGCGGAGGAGACGGAGAGGTTCGAATAGATCGGCGCATAGTCCGGACGCGTGACCGCGCCAATCCCCAGCAACATCGCCAGAAGGACCCCGAACGTGGTCCCGCCAAGGATAAGTAACCTTTGCCGCCCAAGATTCTTGAAGTTCTCAAACAATTCTTGCACCGTGCTTTCCGATATTTGAATCAATACATCACATTTGGAAGAAGAAACGCAAGTATTAATCAAAACTAATCTTGCGTTTTCTTCCTTTTTTGCGGATTATTCTTCGGTGATCATTTCGGTAGAGACATGGCCAAGAAACCCAAGGCGAATCCAAAACCCAACAAGGACGATGGCGACGACGCGGAAAAGAAGTCCGGCGGCTCCCGCAAGATGATCCTGATGGCTGTTGGCCTGTGTATTGCTTCCCTTGGCGGCGGCTTTTTCTTGGCGCGCATGGCCTACGTCGAAGACAGCGAGGCCTTTGAGGTCGAATATAAGGACGGCGAAGAGCAAACGGAGAAGATGGCTGACGACGGTCACGGTGATGACCATGGTGGCAAGCACAAGGCCAAGGACGACTACGCCGATGATGGCCATGGCGGCGGAGATGACCTTGCAAAGGCGGACAAGGATGATGGTCACGGCAAAAAGGACGACAAGGCCAAAGGTAAGAACGATGGTGAGAAGGGGTTGATGGAGTTTGGTGATCTGATCACCAATGTTGACGGCTTTGACAGTTTCGGCAGGCCGATCAAATCCTTCCTAAAGGTAAACATCGTCATGGCCTACCGGACAGAGCCCGGTGCAAGTGAGCTGATCGAGCAGCGCGAGCCTTTCATGCGGGATCTGTTCAATGCTTATCTGCGCGGCCTGACGGCGTCTGATGTGCAGGGGATGGCGGGCATCCTCTACATCAAGGCTGAACTGCTAAAACGCGCACGCGCTGCGGTTGGGAATGACCTGCCACAAGAAATCCTGATCAAAGAACTGATTTTGCAATAGGGATTGATGTTGTGAACAAGCGCCTCTCTGCTCAGAGTATCAACCTGGAAAACGTCAGTCTAATTGATGAGATCATTCGTCTGTCGGATTTCACTTTTGACCGTTTGCCGATGCTCGATATCATCGGGGAGCGGTTGGTGGCTAATCTGTCCGTGATGCTGCCTGACATGACCTATGCAGTTTGCGAAGCTTCGTTTCAGCAGTTGGACTATCTGCCCATGGCGCAGGTGATCGAAGGGCTTCCATCACCAGCCGTTCTTGCGGTCGCGACGGGCCATCCGTTCGAGGGGGAAATTCTGCTGGTGATCGACCGGCCTCTGGTGGTTACATCGATGGAGTTGATGCTGGGCGGAAAAGCCAATCAGCTGACTATTGAAGAGGCTGACGAATTCACCTCCATCGAACTTCGGTTTGGGCAGCGTCTGGCCGAAGCCGCGTTGTTTGAATTGCAGCGCAGCCTGTCTGTCGTTGGCTCCGCTGAACTGGAATTGGACAGGGTAGAGACGGATCCAGATGCCGCCAGTGTTGCCAACAGCAACAGTCTTTGCGCACGGATGCGGTTTTCTGTCGCCATTGCAGGGCAGGCTTGCGCGTTTGAGGTCGTCATTCCTTATGACGCGCTTGAGCCGATCCGCCCGCATCTGGGCAAGATCTATTTCGGGGACCGGAGTGAAGGGTCCAATGGGTGGAAGGATCTGCTGACCGATCAGATCGAAATGGCGCATATGGATCTTGAGGTTGTGCTGAACGAGATCGAAGTGCCGATCCAGACCATCATGGGGTGGTCGGCTGGTGATATCGTGGATCTGTGCATCGAAGAGGGTGCGGACGCGACAGTGATGGGCGCGTACAAGCCGATGTTCAAGGCTGCCTTGGGCAAGCGCACGAACGGCTACGTCGCCATTCAGATAACGGAAAAACTACAGGACCTGGAGGTGGGTGAAGATGCTGACAACACTGATTGATGTCGTGATTATTGTGCTGCTGATCGGCAGCATTGGCTATGGGTACACCGTCTCTCGCAAGGTTCGGTACCTGATGAACGCGTTGAAGGACATGGAAACGCTGGTGGTGCAATTCTCCAGCGCGGTGGAGAAGTCGGAGCATTCTGTCTACCAGATGCGCGAGAACATCAAAGTGGCAGAGACATTGCCGCAAAAGCAGCGCCAGCAGGAGGAAGAGCACGCACCGCAAGCGGCGTTCTCCTCTGGCCGTCGTCCAGCTGCTGTGGCGCATTCTGCAGCAGATCAACCTGTTGAGCGGCCCGGCCTTGTGGTGATGCGCGACAAAGAAGATCTGGTGCGCAAGTTCTTTGACAACTCACCCGCAACATCGAGGGTCTGATCAGTGCTAAAATTGCTCAGCAGCAGAGTGATCCTGGGTGGGTTGGCTTTGACCGTCTTCACCAAAGCGGCCATGTCGCTGCCCATCTTGCCGTTGTTCAATGATCCGGAGACACCGCAGGATGCGATGGTCGTTCAAGCCGCAGATACAAAGCCCAAGGAAAATGAAGAAGAGCCAGAAGATGTTCCCCCGCTGGTCGCTGGTCTGCCAGAGATCATCGGGCAATGTGAAGCACCCGAAGATGTCCTGCGGTCTTTGGTGCGGGAACGTGATCTGGTCTATCGACAGCAACAGGAGCTTGAGGAGCGCAAAGCGGAGATCGCTCTTGCCCGTGAGCGACTGGAAATCGAAAAGGCCTCCCTCACAGAACTTTATAGTTCCATCGAGGACATGCTGGCGCGCGTTGAAGCCGCGCAGACGGAAGACCTTGACCGGCTGATCGACTTTTATAGCAACATGAAGCCCGCCGACGCGGCGCGTATCATGGATGATCTGGATATTGAGACAACGATCATGATCTTTGGCACGATGAACCCCCGCACCGCGGCACCCATCCTCGCCAAGATCTCTCCGGTGCGGGCAAGGGCGGTGTCAAAGATTATCTTTGAACGCTCCCAACTTCCAGGCGATCAGGATTTGGTTGGTATCAAGCTGAAGTAATAGGGATCAATCAAGTTCTGTCCGCAGGACTGATCCAGCAGGAGCTTGACGCAGTTTATTGTTCTTCAGATCGAAGACGAAGCTGATGATCTCAGCGATAATCTCCCAATGTTCGCCGGGGACGATCTGATCGACTTCAACCAGATCATAGAGCAGCCGGGTGAGCGGTTTGTTCTCAATCACCGGCACCTCGTGTTCAAACGCGATCTCCCGAATGCGGCGGGCCACTGCGTCGACGCCTTTGGCGATGCAAACTGGGGCCATGTCCTTCTCCGGGTCATATTTCAGCGCGATGGCAAAATGGGAAGGGTTGGTCAGGATCACATCCGCGATCGGCACCACGGCAATGGTGCGTTGCTGGGACAGCTCACGCCGCCGCTGCGCCCGTTTGCCACGTATCTCGGGGGAGCCTTCGCTTTCCTTTTGTTCATCGCGGACGTCTTTTTGGCTCATTCGCAGTTTTTTGCGCCATTCGAACCGGCGCCACAGGATGTCGGCGATGGCGATGGGGACAACAAAGATCGACGCTGCGATAAGCAATCTGTTGGCAGAGGTTACGAGGTATTCAGGAAGCGCCTCGGGTAGAAACCCTGTTGTCTGCCAGATCGCCTCAACCGCGACTTTGGTGAACCAGATGGCTAGCGCACCGATGGCGAAGACCTTGATGATACTTTTGACGAACTCGACCACGGAATTGGCAGAGAACAGGCGTTTGAACCCCTCCTTAAGCGAGATTTTAGACAGCTTCGGTTTGATCCGCTCAAACGCGATGACGGTTTCGCCCTGAAGAACCGCCCCGATCATCCCGCCCAACAACAACGCGCCAAAGATCGGCGCGATGGCGAGGACGGTACTGATGGCGAACTCGTTGATGATCTGCCCCAGCCGGGTCAGACCGGGATTCCCCGTGGCCACGTCTAACCCACCCGCATGTTCGATCAGTGCGGCAAGGGCATTGGCGATCTTGGGCGCTTGCAGGGGCAGGACAAAGGCAACAATGGCCAGCATGCTGATGACAACCACCATTGTGCCGGCTTCTTTGGAAGACGGTGTGTCACCTTTCTTGCGTGCGTCGGCCAACTTCTTCTCAGTCGGCTCTAACGTCTTTTCGGTACTGTCGTTGTCCTCTGCCATGATCAGAACCTAAACATCATTAGCCATTCCCGCGTCTCCATGAGATAGAAATCAAGGATTGATGGGATGGCAACCGCGAGGATGTACAGGCCCGCTGCAATCAGCAGTGACGCTGCGACAAAGAAGACGGGCAGCTGTGGCATCATTCTGTTGGCCAGACCCATGCCGAGGTTCAACACGACACCCATCACAAAGAACGGCGCTGAAATGGCTGTACCGATGTACAGACTCTTTGCGCCGGCTTTGATGATCTGCTGCGCCATGTCTTCGACCATCAATGGTTGGCCGGGGACAAACAGGTCATAGCTCGATAGCAGCGCGCGCAGGATGATGTGGTGGGTGTCTGTGACGAAAATCATTGCTACGGCACTGACCAGCAGCAAGGTCGCGACCATTGTTGCCCCCTCGAACGCACCAAATGAAGGGCCAAAGGCGTTGGCCAGACCAGACACTTGCCCAACCTGATAGCCCGCGAACTGCAAGGCAGACAAAAGGATCCGTGCTGTCAGCCCGATCCAGAGGCCGATGGTGGCTTCGGTCCCGACCATCAGCGCGATGGTCAGCGGGTCACTCGGCAATACGTCCCGCACAGGTGTGGCGGGCATCAGCGCGGTGCATAGGACAAGGGCGAAAGACAGGCGGACACGCACGGGGATCTGCGTCTCTCCAAAGGCGGGCATGAAGATCAATGCGGTTCCCAGACGAGCGAAGACGACGAAGTACGAAAAGAACAGGGAGGTGACGTAGGTTTCCAGCGACACCGGCTATTGCCCGACGCTGCCAACAGTTCGCAACGCGACTTTCCGGTGCACTTCGTTGTGGGAAATGACCTGGGTCATCGGGCTGACACGCTCAAGGATGGAGCGGACATATGGCCGGACCTGAGGGGCCACCAGAATGGCGGGCCATTCATCGACGGCGGAGTATTTCTGGATCTCCTGCCGCACCGCGAGGACAAAATCCTGCACGCGGGAGGGCTGCATCAAGAACGTCTCTTCCCCATTGTTGGTGCTGATTGTGCTGGTCAGTTCGCGATCCCAATCCGCGCCAAGTGTGATCACGGGGACAAAACCCTTTTCATCGACGAGCGACTGGCAAATCTGTTTAGACAGCTTGCCACGGGCGTGTTCGATCACGGCACGAATGTTTTTGGTTGTGGCAGTGGCTTCGGCGACGGCTTCCACGATCTTGGGCAGGTTGCGGATGGAGACACGTTCAGACAACAACGACTGCAACACGTGCTGCAGCATCACGGCCGGGCTGTTGGTCGCGCTCTCGGAGAGGAGTTTTTGATAATCCTTGTCCAGTCCTTCGATCAACTCCTGCGTTGCCGAATAGGTCAGGATCTCCGGCATGTGCTCTTTGATCACTTCGGTCAGATGCGTGGTGACCACGCTTTCTGGATCGACAACTGTCATGCCCATCAGTTCCGCTTCGGAGGCGCGGGCTTCATCTACCCAGATCGCATCAAGGCCAAATGTGGGCTCCTTGGTGAACTTGCCGTGCAAGTCCAGCTCTTCTCCGGTTGGGTTGATGACCATGGACATCATCGGTTGCACTTCACCCCGCGCAACTTCAACACCTTGCAGAATTATTGCATAGGAATTCGTTGGCAGCGCGCCTTCGTCCTTGATCCGAACGGGCGGCAGGACAAACCCGTAGTCCTTGACAAACAGGGACCGCAGGCTTTTGACCTTGCCGGGCAGCGCTGCGTTGACGGAGTTGATCATTGGCACGAGGCCTGCGCCCATATCGAGGCGCACATCATCCACCCTCAGCATTTCAGAGATCGGATCTTCGACCTCCTTGCTGCTGGTGTCTTTCTCAATCTCGGCGGCCCGTTGCATCGCCTCGCGCGCCGCAAATTGCCGCTGCATCAGGTTGCCAAAGATCGCAGTTCCGATGGACAGGGGCAGAAAGATCATCAGCGGGAAGCCGGGCAGCAGCCCCATGCAGAAGGTCAATCCTGCCGCCATATAAAGGGCCTTGGGGAAGTTGCTGAGCTGTCCCAGAACCGCTTCATTCGTGGCCCCCTTTGTGCCGCCTTTCGTGACCAGCAGACCCGCGGAGAGGGAGACGATCAGCGCAGGGATCTGCGTGACCAGACCATCGCCGATTGTCAGAACGGTGTAGTTGTTCGCAGCCTGACCAATGCTCAACCCGTGGCTGATCATGCCGATCATAATGCCGCCAAAAATGTTGATCAGCGTGATGATCAGCCCTGCAACCGCATCGCCCCGCACGAACTTGGAGGCACCATCCATTGCCCCGAAGAAGGAGCTTTCTTCCTCCAGCGTTTTGCGGCGTTGCTTGGCCTCTTCGTCATTGATCACGCCTGCTGCAAGGTCGGCATCAATCGCCATCTGCTTGCCAGGCATTGCATCGAGGGAGAAACGCGCCGCAACCTCCGCAATCCGGGTGGAGCCTTTGGTGATCACGATGAAGTTGATGATCACAAGGATCGAGAACACGATGATCCCGATGATAAAATCACCGCCCATCATGAATTGTGAGAAGCCCTCGATCACATCCCCTGCGGCACCGGGTCCGGTATGACCTTCCGACAGGATCAATCTGGTTGAAGCCACGTTCAGGGCGAGCCTTAACAATGTCACAACCAGTAAAAGGGTAGGGAAGGAGTTGAACTCCAACGGGGCGCCAATCCATAGGGCAACCATCAGGATCAGCACGGCGAGCGACAGGGAGATCGCAAACCCGATATCCAGAAAGAACGACGGCAGCGGAACAAACAACACCGACAGGATCAGCATCACGCCAATCGCAAACCCGATGTCGCGGTTGTTCTGGCCGAACTTGGCAAACCCGACGATGGGGCGGCTGCGGAGGTTGGTGTCAGGGCTGCTCATCGGTCAATTATTTACTGCGTTGTGGAGCAGTAAGGGCTGCAACGGCACGTTGGAGTAGATCGAAATCTGGTTGAAACGGCGGCCCTGTATGGCACCGGTCATATCCGCGCTCCATCCGATGATGGGTTTAGGCCTGCCGGAACCGGACGCAGGGCCAGATGCCTTACGTGGATCATTTGCGGCCAGGGCGATACCGTTTGCCATCATCGCGTTGGCAACCTGCTGATTGCGGGTCAGCTTCGTCAGGTAGATTTCCTTGAACTTGGGTCTTGAGGAATGATAGCGGCCTGCTGCCTCCCACCAATCGCCTGTTTCGCGGTAAAGCCTGCGCAGAAACCGTGCGGCATAATCTGCGTTTGCAATCGGGTCCGTGGCCTGCTCAAGCGATGCAAACTCCTGCGCGTGCCATTTCTGATTCACCTGCATGCAGCCCACATCGATAGAACTGATCCCTTGCGCCTGCTTGCCGCGCACCCAGTTTTCCAACGCGACCTTGCTGCGGAAAAACGCGCCATTGCCGTGGTAATTGCCGGTCCACGGCCAGATGGTCAGCGCGCCGTCGACTTGCCGCCCGGCTTCCTGCACACCGATGGCCAGCAGGAGGTTGTTGGGGATCTGGTGGCGTGACTGAGCGGCCAGAATTGCGGCAATGCAGTCTGGTTGAGCGATCGTGATGTTCTGCCTTTCGGGGTGCTCGGGTGTATCTGGTGCGAGGGCAGGACGGGTCGAAAGGCTATAGAACCCTTTCCATGAAACCAGTTCCGTCGCATCGGCAGGTTCATACATGATCCACGACCCAACCGCCAAAGCGCCTGCGAACCAGAAGATCTTGCGATCCATGTCAAACCCCTCCGCTGACGATCAGATCAAAGACCCGGTCAGAGAGGCGCACAAGAGTTGAGAATACAAACGGCAGAGAGATTGCAAGCGTCAGGAAAATGGCTGCAATCTTTGGGACGAAAGTGAGGGTCATTTCCTGAATCTGGGTGAGCGCCTGGAAGAATGCGATCACAAGCCCAACACCAAGAGCAACGATCAAGACCGGCCCGGAGCCGATCAGGACTGCCATGATGGTTTGGCGAATGACCTCATATGTTGTTATCTCGTCCACGGGCGACCCTTGTTCAAATTCAGCGTCAGATCGGCATCCGCATCACTTCCTGATAGGCGTCGACCATCTTGTCACGCAGGGCGACAGCCACCTGAACTGTGCTTTCCATGGCCATGGTTGCCTCAACCACCTGCTGCAAACCGGCGTGCCCATTCAAGGCAGCAATCGCGGTGCTGTCCCCTGTGCGCACGGTGTCCACAGCCTGCGCTGCGGCATTCGACACCATTTTGGAAAAATCCTCGGTCTGCTCCTTGGGCGGGAGGTTCTCTGCGGTGTTCGGGCGCGCCGATTTGGCATAGGCGCTTTCGATGTAGGTTGAGCGGATTGTTGAAAAGTCGGTCATGTCTTCTTCCTCAGCTCAGCAAATCTACCAGAAGGCGCCGCATGGAACGGGCATTTTCCATCATCGATAGATTGGCCTCATAGCTGCGCGCGGCTTCGCGCATGTTGCTCATCTCGATTAGGGGGTTCACGTTGGGCAGCTTGATGTATCCATCTGCATTGGCGGAGGGGTGCGAGGGATCAAAACGCAGCACGAAGCTGGATTTGTCCGCCTCGACCTCGCCAAGCTGGACGATGGCGGCGCCTGTGCTGGGATCGACGCTATTCTCAAAATTTACGATCTTGCGCTGATAGGGGTCACCGCCCGGTTTATTGGACGTCGAATTGGCGTTGGCCACGTTTTCTGACACCACGCGCAGGCGCTCCCCTTGCGCGCGCATGCCGCTGGCGGCGGTCTTTGATATCAAACTAAGCGGATCCATGCAGCCCTCCTATCCGGCATGTTGCTATCGGCGCCCAGCCACAGCGCCGATCATTTCATACGCCTTGCGATACAGGCCCGCGGCGATCCGGAACTGACCGGCGGCGCTGCTGGCTTCCATCAGTTGCTCTTCAAGAACGACGTTGTTGCCGGTCAGATCTTCGGACCAGCTGACCTTGGCTTCCTGCGTCTTCGCTTCCTGAAGAGAGCCGGAGGCTTTGGCGTTGTGGAGGTAGCTGGCAAAGCTTTCCACCTCTTTCGCGCGGTAGCTGGCGACATCCGAGTTGGCGATGTTCTCGGACACGGCCTTTTGTCGGCTGGCGAGCCACTGAAGCCGCTTTGGTGCAAGATCAAAAAGTGATGTTGGTTCTGTGTTCATTATGGACTCGTGTTTTGTTCTTACCTTATATCAAGTATAAAATGGTTAGTGAAGGATTAAAAATATGTCTATCTATTCTAACCTCCAAGAACAGATGTATTCGGCGCGCAGTACGCGGGTTGTCGGCAGTGTGAAGTCCATTGTTGGTCTCAACCTGACGGTTGGCGGATTGGAAACGCTGGCGGGTATTGGCAGCCGGTGCGAAGTAAAAGGCCGCAAAGGCGCCGTTGCCGGAGAGGTCGTGGGTCTGCAAGGCCATGACCTGTGCATATTGCCTTTTGGGGAATGGGATGGCGTTGCCGTTGGGGATGAGGTTGAATTGATCTTCTTTGATGACCTGATCCATCCAGATGATAGTTGGATCGGTACAGTGATTGATGGCTTGGGGCGGCCGCTGTCCAAATACCGTTCCGCCCCGCGTGCGCATCGGCGGAAGTCCTTCAAACCACAGCCGCCGCGTGCCTTTGATCGCAAGCCGGTCGGAAGGCGTTTGGAAACGCAGATCAAATGTATCGATCTGTTTACCCCGCTGTGTCAGGGGCAGCGGATGGGGGTGTTCGCGGGATCTGGCGTCGGAAAATCTACGATGATGGCCATGCTGGCCCGCAACACGGATGCGGATTTGATTGTCATTGGGCTGATCGGCGAACGCGGCCGCGAAGTGCAGCAGTTCATTCAGGAAGATCTGGGTGAAGAAGGGATGGCGCGCGCGGTGGTCGTTGTATCAACCGGGGATGAAGCGCCGTTGATGCGCAAGCAAGCGGCCCTGACAACCACAGCCATTGCCGAGCATTTCCGCAAACAGGGCAAACAAGTTCTTGTTCTTCTGGACAGTGTGACCCGCTTTGCCATGGCGCAGCGGGAAATCGGACTGGCGCGAGGGGAGCCGCCAACGCTGCGGGGCTATCCGCCGTCGGTCTTTTCGGAATTGCCGCATCTGCTGGAACGTGCGGGGCCCGGCCCGGAGGGAGAGGGGGACATCACCGGTCTCTATACGGTGCTGGTCGATGGCGATGACATGAATGAACCAATTGCAGATGCGGTGCGCGGGATCGTGGACGGGCATATGGTGCTGGACCGGCGCATCGCGGAGCAGGGTCGGTTTCCGGCAATCGACCTGCAACGGTCGCTGTCGCGGATGCTACCGGATTGCCATTCACCCGAAGAGTTCGCGATCATCAAGACAGCCCGTAAGGCCTTTGGTCGCTACGCAGACATGGAAGACCTGATCCGGCTGGGGGCCTATAAACCCGGATCTGACACGGAAACGGATGAAGCCATTGAGTTTTTCAAGGCATCCAGTCCCTTCCTGTCCCAACGGCGCGGGGAAATGTGTACGACAAGCGAAAGCTTTGCGGAGATGTACCGCATGATCCTGGAAGCAGGGATCGAAGACCCTCTGCGCGCATTCTTTGAAAAGGAGGAGGGCTTGCCAGAGTTGGAACAAGCGGCACCGTAAAGGACTGCGCGTTCTGGTGGGGCAGTCAGTGTTTCGCCCAATCGTGGGATTGGGCGAAACGTGTTTTCAACTCAGCGTGGTCCGACTTAACGGAACAGGCTCAAGATGTTCTGTGGAGACTGGTTTGCAATCGACAGCGACTGAGTCGCCAGCTGCTGTTGGACCTGGTAGGCCTGCAAACGCGCTGCTTCTTCTTCCATGTCCGCGTCCACAAGGGAGCTGACACCGGAATCCAGCGTGTCTGTCAGGCTGTCTAGGAACTGCATCTGCCCTTCCAGCGTCTTTTCCGTCACACCAAGGGATGTTGCCGCGTTGATCGCATTGCCCAATTCGGCTTCTGCAACAGCAAGCTTGGCACCCATGGTTGTACCGGTATCAGTCACATCAATGGCCACGAGCGCATCGTGGATGGCCTGAAGGTCAACAGACTGGAACGAGATGGAAGTCGTTGCGAATGTACCGCCGGAACGGGTGATACCCGTGGTCACGGTTGTTGTCGCAGCGGGGCCGCCAACCAGGTCGTTGCCGTTGAAGGTGGACTGATCGATCACACCCTGGATCTGGCTTGCCAAACCTACAAGTTCGGCCTGAACGTCGGCACGGTCGATGCCTTCGGTTTGCGCAAACGCAACCCGTTCGATGAACTGGCCGGTCAGGTCTGTGACGGTTTCAGCACCAAGACGGGCAGTGGAGACAGAGTTCTTTGTCGCTGTCATGCCTTCGTTGATGGCTTTGTACATGCCACTATCGCTTGCCATTGTTTCAGACAGGGCAAAGTAGGCGGCATTTTCTTTGCCGGAACGAATGGCCAGACCTGTGGAAACACGGTCCTGGGTTTCATTGAGCCCGCGGTTCACCATCTTCAGGGTGGAAAGGGCATTCATTGCGGAGGTATTATTGAGAATGGATGACATTTAATGTACTCCTGTTTTCTCATGAATTTCAGTCTTCTGACTGAGATGCTGGTTCGACCAGCATGAGAGAGATAACCGCAAAAGTTAAAGCGGGGTTAATGAAACGGGCATTTATCGCATTCTGCGGATTAGAATTCCCGGTCTATCTTCATTTCCGGTCTCTGGTTGACAGAGACCTTCTCTCCTGTCTCTGCATATACGCCACCTAAACCGTTGCGGTTAAGGATTTTTTCGTGTTCTCGGAGGATTGTCTTAACGGTAATGGCCATGCGTGACAGTAATGCACCATTTTCTTCGATGCTTTCCTTGAGATTGGCCATATGCATGCGCAAATCCCGCTGTTTGGCGGCGGCATGATCCAGAAACGGTTCAATCAGTGGGGTATGCAGTTCCAGCCATTTAAGGCTTCTTGACTTGTCATCGAACAGGTTGGTGATGGTTTTGAGCTCACCTTTCTTGATCGCGGCAATTTCCTGACGCAGGATTTCGATGGTTTCGCCAACCCTGACGACATACGTGTCGAGGTTCGCCTCGTCCTCTGCTGTCAGGACAAGAGGAGCTGGAGCGCCATCTGCGGCCGGAAGCAGTTGGCGTTCACCAAAGCGGAACTTCTTGGGCGCGATCATATCATCGTCTCTCCGCCGTTTTTCATGTCTTGTCGGATGCGGTGTCGGTGTAGGCGCCAATCATCTGACTGACACTGCCGGAAAGCCCAACGCCCCCTTGCTCCACCAGATGTTTTGCGACGGCCTCGGACATGAAAGATCGCCACATCTCTGCCTGATGCTCATCCCCGAAGGCGGTGGCCCCTGCGGTCTTCAACATCTCATCGACAAATTGCCCCAGAAACACGGCTTCAAACTCCTTCGAGGCTTCGGCAGATTTGCTATCCTCAGTTGCGGCTCTGGTCTGCTGCAAAAGGGTCCCTACGTTTGCTGGTGTGATTTGAACGTTCTGCATCAAATAATCTCCAGATCTGCATGGAGCGCGCCAACCGCCTTGATCGCCTGAAGGATGGAAATCGTCTGGCGGGCGCCCACGCCGATGGCGTTCAGTCCATTCACCAGTTCTTGCAGGCTGACGTCGCCATTAAGGATGGTGAACTTTCGTTCTTCGGCGCTGATGTCGATCTCTGTCTCCGGCACGACGACGGTGTTCCCGCCGATCTGGATCGGGGCGCCGGTGATGACACCCGTTGAACCACCGACACTGACCGGACCGGGTTGGCTGACCCTGTAGTTTTCCTGAATGCGCACGGTCAACCCGCCCTGACTGATGGCGACCTGAGCGATGCGTACATTTGCCCCCATCACGATGGTGCCAGTCTTTTCATCCACGACCACGCGGGCAATGGCGTCGGGCTGCACCGTCAGGTTCTCGACCGCTGCCATGGTGGCAGGAACATCGCTTTTGTCGCCAATCCAGAGTTCGACCGTGCCGGGATCCAGCACTTCAACCGAACTGGCGCCAAGCTTGTCAGCGATCACGTCGCGGATGCGGGTGGCGGTGGTAAAATCGGGATCCCGCAGAGCGATGCGCACGCTGTTGAGCTGGACGAGGTTGAAGTCCACCTCACGCTCGACAATCGCGCCGTTTTCAATCTTGGCAATCGTTGGCACGCCTTCGGTAATACTTGCCGCATTACCTTCAACTGCAAAGCCCGATGACACGATGGGCCCTTGCGCAACAGCGAACACGGCACCATCCGCACCGGTCAGCGGACTGACCAACAGCGTCCCGCCGCGCAGACTGGTCGCATCCCCGAGCGACGATACAGTGACGTCGATCGGAGAGCCGCGCCGCGCGAAGGGTGGGAGTTTCGCTGTGACCATCACCGCAGCGGTGTTTTTGGTATTCAGCGAGTTGCCTTCAAGATTGGCAACGCCGAGGCGCTCCAGCATGCCACGAATGGATTCTCTGGTGAACGGGCTAGAGTTCAGCTTGTCACCAGTACCTTGCAGGCCAACGACCAGACCGTAGCCGATCAGGTGGTTTTCACGGACGCCTTCAAATGTGGCGATGTCCTTGATCCGCACATCCGCGCTGGCTGTGATGACCTGCGTCATCAGGACAACAAGAAGGGCTGAAACGCGTGTCATCAGAGGGCGCATGTCACCGGCATCCATAATCTTCGATTTGCAAGTATTACAAAACTGTACTTGTATATCTTTCACATTTTATGAATAATACAAGTTCTAATCTACATTTATTATTGATAAGTGAAAATTTAATCCTTAAACCAAAGAAAAGCGAAGCGAGGCAGAATAATGCGGGTTTTTGTATTTGAACCGCGAGAAGAACGTCGGGCCGGCCTGATCGTTGAGCTGCGCAGCAGCGGGATTGAGCCCCAGATGATCACGGAAGACTTCTTCTCAGCCGGTCTGGGGGGGCATTCAGAGGCAAAGATCGATACAAGTGCGATCTTGTTGGGTGAATATCCCGAAGTGCAACGCCACATTCGCGCCCTGCGCCAAAGGGGCTGCGCCAATCCTCTGATCGTTCTCAAGGACTTCCGAAATGCGCAAGGCACGGCGGAGCTTCTGAACATAGGCGCCGATGATGTGATCGTCAGCCCCATTCGGGGCGCGGAGGTGCACTCACGGGTTAATTCCATCATTCGCAGGCTCTATGGACATGCGGCAGACAGCGTTGTTGTGGGTGAGTTGACCGCTTTCTTTGATGGCAGCGACCCGATCGTGTCAGGCAGCCGTATCAAACTGTCCAAGCGGGAGCATTCGGTTTTTCAACACCTTGCGCTGAACTCGAACAAGGTGATTTCGAAAGACGCGATTTACGACGCGATCTATGGCGCAAGTATTGATCAGCCCTTTGACAAGGTGATCGACGTCTACATCTGTAAACTGCGCAAGAAGTTTGCCAAGGCGGCAGACAGTGGGTGGCAATATATCGAGACGGTGCATGGCCGTGGTTACAAGCTTACCACGCCAGAATAGGCAGCCACCTTAGCGAAGAAATCCAAGAATGGACAAACCCGAAAGGCGGGCAGTCACCTGGTAGGTGGCTTCAAGCTGGCGCTCCATGTTTGTCATCCGGGTGATCGCCTCATAGGGATCGACGTTCTCATAATCAGTGATCATGTTCCGTTGGACCAATGACAGATCTCTCAGCTGGATCTGCGCTTTTTCAACAACTTCCTGATTGAAGCCGGTGCGGGCTGAAATCTGCAACAACCCTTCCTGACCCTTTGCAAGCGTGTCGCTGACTTCTGCTACCCAGGCACGGTACGTCGCAGTGTCCATGTTCGTCGTGTCTGCCGCAATCAGCATGGTCAGCCCCTTGTAGGTCTGGCGGATTGCTTCATCATTGGCCTGAACGCCGTATTCCAGTTCTTGGCCGGCAGCGACCCATGCGGTGACACGCCTGATCTCGGTGCCACCCGCATCGAATTCCTTGGTGCCGTTAAAGAACGTCTCTTCATAGTTGCGGGCAGGGGTGCCGATGTCTGCTGAGTTGAACACGACATCCAGTGCTGCAGAAATTGTGCTGACCTCGACCACATTTGTGGGGCCGTTGGCGACAATACTGTTGATGATATCTTCGGGCGACAAGCCTGTGTCAGGATTGGCCTGCGTGTACCGAGTGAGTGGGCTGACCTCGGAGGCGAGCCCGGCGAAGATATGCTCACCATTGAAGTTGGTGTTCATCGTTCCGATGAGTTCATCCAAAGCGGCGCGCGCCTGCGTCTGCAACAGCGACGCGCCGGACCCCGCTTGCGAGGTGTCAAAGAACGTCGTTTCCACCACCGACTGGATCGTGTCGCGCAGCTTGTCCATGGAGTTGATGGTCAATTGAAGCTTGTTCGCGATCAGCATGTTCGACTGCATATAGGTCTGCGTATCTTCTTCTCGAATGCGCAGTTTCATCACAGAGGATGAGCGTGACCCCAATTCGGTGTATATATCCGCCTTGCGCCCTGTCGCGACTTCCTGTCCCGCCTTTTGCAGGGCTTGCGCCGTGCGTTCCACGTTCTGACGGCTGAAAAGGTTAAGCTGAAAGCTGGAGTTTGTGCGGATCGACCAGTTCATGACATCCCTCTCAAACCGCTGCGATCAGAGTGTCGATCATCTCTGAAACCGCGCTCAGAACACGGGCGTTGGCGGCATAGCTTTGTTCGATCAACAGCAATTGCTGCATCTCGTCATCAATGCTGACCCCTTCGGAATTCCGCCGCGCGGCCATCACCAGTTCCGCGGCAGAAGCGGCAGCGTCAAAGCTGTTCTCTGCCCGCGCGCGTGCCGTGGCCTGGGCGGTGACAAATTCAGCGGCGAAGTCGGACACAGTGACAAAGGCGGGTATCCCCGTTGCGGGATCGGCGCCAACCGGTGTGTTCAGCCCGTCGATGAAGGCCGAAATTTGCGCCGGGTCCGACCCATTGCCCGGTGCTGCCGCGCCCAGACCATCGCGAATGCGCCAGACCTCCGCGCCGCCCGACATGGATATGTTTTCATTCAGGGCGATGCGGCTGGCAATCCCTTCGGTATTGGCCGGATCAAAGGCCATGCCGTTGTCTGTAAACAGACCCGGTTGACCGGGGGCAAGGCTGGCATCCGCACTCTGAAAGCTCTCAATCAACCCGCGTGCATATTCATCCAACTGGCTGCTGAACCGGGGAATGATGTCGCGTTTGAGTTCAAACAACCCCACAAGGCTGCCGTGCTGAAGGCCGCGCACGTTCTCCTTGAACGGTGTGATGTCCTGATCCCCGGCCATCAGTGTTCCGTCGGATGGACTATAGGAGACATCCTGTATCAGATCGCCTTCCATCAATGCAGCGCCACCAATTGTGTAAAGGCTGATCGACCCTGCCGAAGAGACTGTGACGCGCATATCAATGGTGCCGGAAATCTGGTCCAGCAGGCCGTCGATGCGCTCATCCAGTTGCGCTGATTCCAGCGATCCGGCCTGAAAATTGCGCTGCTGTTGGTTCAGATCCCGCAAGGTATAGAGCGCTTGATTGAGGTCAGCGACCTCATATCGGATCTCCATATCCACTTCGTTGCGGGTGGTGCCCAGCGTCGTTGCGGCACTGCGCACGGAATTGGCCACCTGTTCCGCAGCCAGCACGGCACCTGTCTGCGCGCCTGTGGAAGAGGGCATGTTGATCAGCGTCGTCAGGCTGTTCTGAAAATCTGAGAATTTATCGGCTGGGGAAATTCCATCTCCGGGCTGGCCCAGAAACACTGTATAGCTTTTCAAGCCCTCGGTCACAGCCTGATGGCGGGCCATCTTGCCATTTTCCAACCGCGCCAGTTTAGCCAGCGTATCATCAACCTCCCGGCGGATTTCGCCGACCCGAGCACCGCCCTGACCGGGACCAGATGTCACCAGTTCCGCCCGCCGCCGGACATATCCCGGCGTCGATGCGTTGGCGACATTATCCGCCGCCACCCGCGACAAGCTTTGCGTCGTGGAAAGCCCGCTTGTCGCGGAATTCAGGGCACCGGTAAGGTTCATGTCTTACTCCGGCTCAGCTATTGTTTATCGTTTCAGCCGTGTGGTTTCATCCATCATGTCGTCAACGGTAGTAATAACCCGCGCATTTGTGGAAAACGCCCGCTGGGCGCGGATCAGATCTGTCATTTCCTGCGCAATATCCACGTTGGACCCCTCAAGCGCCTGCGCGTTTATCGCACCCGTGTTGGATGTGTTTGCACGACCGGCAAAGAACGCACCGGATTCACCGGAAAGCGAATAGGCATTGCCCTTGCGTTCGATCAGACCGTTGGAGTTGGCAACCGTGGCGACCGGAATATCAAAGATTGCTGTGCGCAGGCCATTGTCGAAGACGCCGAACAGCGTGCCCTCTTGGTTGATCTCGGTGCGGACCAGTTCACCGACGCTTGTACCGTCTCGCTCAAACGCCAGACTGAAATCGCCCGCGAATTGCGTGACACCTGTAAATGTGCCCGGTGCGCCCAGATCGATTGAGACGGTTTGAGGAGACACACCGTTGTTGAGGGTAATGGAGGCGGTGCCGGTCGCCGTATCAAAGGAGAAGGCCGCAGGGGAAATCGCTGTGGATGTGGCATTGTTGTAGGCCAGCGGAGACCCGGCCATCGCACCGGAATCGTTGTATTCGATCTCTACACTGCCCAGAGGGTCGCCGTTTTGATCAGATAGGGACAGTTCCCACACATTTGCACTGGTTGTGGGTTGCCAGGAGAAACCCACTCGCTGGCTTTCACCAAGGCTGGTAAAGACTTCGGAGGAAGATGCAAATGGCGCGCCAGGTGTCGCGGCGCCCGTATCCTGGGAGGGCAGATTACCAAAGGTGGACATCTGCGTGGTGCCCGCGGCAGACACGCTAATGTTGCCGACGTTCACGGTTTCCATCTGGGAGAAGTTGCTGCGATCAACCGAGCCGAGTTCACCGTCCAAATTGTAGCGATAGCCCGCGAGATAGAACCCCGCAGAGTTCTTCAAGTTACCGTTTTCATCAGGCAGGAACGACCCGGCGCGGGTTAGCAGATAACTGCTCTGCGCGGTTTCGTTCGGATTCAGGCTGACGACGAAAAAGCCGTTACCACCAATTGCCAGATCGGTTGCGGAGGTGGTGGAAATCAATCCACCTGCGGTCTGCATGTCCAACTGCCCCACAGCTGATACGGATAGAACGCCTGACCCGCTGCTGCCAGAGGAGGTCGTTGTCACCATCTGGGCAAACCCGCGCTTGTAGCCAACTGTGTTCGCATTTGCGATATTCTCGGAAATGTTGCCCACCGCCCGAGAGTTTGCCTGCAGCCCACTGACGCCCGTCTGGAGCGCGCTCGAAATGCTCATCAATCCACCTGCATATTATTTTTGTTCGCTTTTGATTTTAAGTATTTACACAGCCAGGGTTTAAGCCGGGTTAACGCTTTGTGAATTGTTGAGAAATCCTTCTATTTTGGCGGATGTTTAGAAATGGTGTAAGACAAATGTCACACCTATCCATGGATCTTAAGGTGAGATGCCCGCATTTTTGATCTTTTCAAAGGCGGTTTGAAGTCCTTTGAGCCGCCTTTCGGCTTCATCTGCGCGCAGCGGCAAGACCGCTTCGCGTTTTTCGCTCAAACTTTTCGCAAGCGCGATGAGATTTTCTGAGCTTGTCAGGCTAGGAAAGGCACGCACTACTTCTTGAATTGTTTCATCATCATTGGTCTTCTTGGCGGCGATGAGCAGGTATGTCGCGTCCTTGACATCAAAATTCTGCGGATACTGCTCCCATAACGCGTCCAGATCCACCTTCGCATCTTGCCACTGTTCTTCGTCTACAAGGACACGCGTGCGTTTTCTCATCTGAGCGAGCGTGGGCGACGGCACGTTGGTCTCAAGAAACGCGGTGTTCTCTCCCCCGTCAGCAAGAATATCTGCCTTTAACCGCAGATACCGTTCGTTCATCTCATCATCCGGGGCAGATCCGGCCTCGGCTAATGTTGCCCGCGCAGCAGAATAAAGACCCGCCCGATGCTGGGCGGAGGCCAGTTTCAAGTTCAGGCGAAAAAGCGTTTCCGCCGTGTTCTCATCCTCCGGACTGTCGAGCACGATCAGTTTGGCGCGGTCGAATTCGCGCATGGCTAGGTCCGTAGCGCCCATCTCTAGCACCTTGTCGCCAAGGCGTTCGGGGTATTGGGCAAATCCGCTCAAGTTTGAATAAATGGGGACGATGCGCAGATGAAATGACATCCAGTTGGACAGCGATGTCCTACCGCTCTCTCCATGTGCGTAGACACGTTCCAGCAGGTCGGAGGCTTGCTCCTCTGCCTGCGCGCGTTCGCCAGACTTTGGAAAACGGGTGATGACTTTACCAAGGCTCAGCAGGCTCTCCGCTGCATTCCCCAAAAGGACGCTGACCTCTGCCTGTTTGCGCAGCAATTGCAACTCAAGCTGACCGCCGCGCCAGTCCTCTTGGCCTGCATCCAGAACAGCCTGTGCCGCCAGCAGGGCCCCTTCGCTGCCATTGCGCAGGGCCATATTGGCGATGTTCAACCGCGCGCGTGCCGCATATCTGTCCCAGCCCTGCGCCGCGATCATATAAGCATCCAGCGCGGAGGATTCATTGCCGCGCTGCTCTTCCTCACTGCCGCGCAGGAAGTGGCGTGTCGGCGTATCCTTATAGAGTGGCATTTCTTCGATCAGTTGGATCGCACCATCCGCATGATCCAGATGATCCGTTTCAATTGCTGCTTCGATGAAGAGCGGCAGCATGTCTTCCAGCATGGCGCGGGACTGGCGTTGGAGAGCGCGGAAACTTGGTTCGATGTTGGCGTTCAGACCTTCGATGTCCCCAACCGCAATTGCCTGCAATGTCCGCCAGAACGCAGTATCCGGGCGGTCGGGATCAACCAGTGGTGAGGTTTCAAAATCCTCAACCGAGATCCCTTCCAGAAGTCGCGCTGCATGGGTCAGCGCGGCATGCCGCCATTCCTGGGGTGGGTTTTCCGGTGTGATGCCATCCAGCAAGGATGCCGCTTCGAAAACAAGCATGTGCGTCAGGTACAGCTCGACCAGATCCAACATGACGCTTTGCTTTTCCGGGCCATGGGCGGCGCCCAGTGTTTCGATGTTCTTCTTGAGGTCCCTGTGAAATGTGCTGGCAGGCCAGTGGCGCAGATCGAGCACCTCTGACCACGCGGCCTGGCGTTGTGTTGGGACGGGCGGTTGGGGCACGACAAACATGGGATGTTTTTCGGCTTTTTCCTCCTTTGCCTCCGTTGCGGCAGCGGCCATGGTTGGCGATTGGCCAAGAACAGTAAGAGCAAGTAAGGCCAAACGGTAATAATCTGTCATTGAGTTTTTCGTCCAATTTAGATTTATACTTGCTCTATTCTTGTATTTGTGGCTATTTAATTTTGCAACTTAAGAATAAAAGATCCGCTTCCAGAAAGATCAGAGCAGGGTGAGGTAGATGGGTTCCGTAAGCTATGTGTCGTTGTCAAAAGCAACTGCGCTTGAACGCAGCATGAACATGACGGCGCATAATCTGGCCAACTCGTCTACCTCCGGGTACAAATCCATGAAGCCGCTGCTGGAAACCGTCGACAGCCCGAGCCAGGGTGAGAATGTCAGCTTTGTGAATGACAGCGGGTCATACCTCGACATGAGTAAGGGCACTTTGTTGCCCACGGGCAATCCGCTTGATCTGGCGATTGCTGGAGAAGGATGGTTCTCCTTCCAGCTTGCGCAAGGCGGCACTGGGTATGGTCGGCATGGTCAACTGGCTGTTGTTGCCGAAGGGCAGGTCAGAACCTCTGCGGGTCACACGCTGCTGGATGCTGGTGGTGGCCCGATTGTCTTGCCGGCAGAAGCAGGATCAAACGTATCTATCGCATCTGACGGGACGATCGTGGATGACGGTGGCGCGGTGCTGGGTACGGTCGGTGTCTTCGATATTCCAGACGGAGCAGACATGACACCGCTCGGTGGCGGCACCTATGCCTTGCCGCCGGACACGCCCGCACCAGAACCCTCCGACATTCCCAACATCATGCAGGGCTTTGTCGAGACCAGCAATGTGCAGGCGGTCGTGGAAATGACGCGCCTCATCGACATCCAGCGTGCCTATGAAAACGCCATCACGCTGATGAACGAAGATGATAAACTGACCCGCGCCGCTGTCGAAAGACTTGGCCCTAGCAGGTAATTGATAAGGAGATCCTGACATGAAGGCTTTGGGAATTGCAGCAACAGGCATGCTGGCGCAGCAGACAAACGTCGACGTCATCGCGAACAACATTGCCAATGCCAATACGACGGGCTTCAAGAGCGGCCGGGCGGCGTTTCAGGACCTGATCTATCAAAACGTTCGCAGTGCAGGCACGCTGACATCAGAGGAAGGCACCGCGCGGCCTGTTGGGACGGACATCGGTCTAGGGGTACAGGCCTCCGGTGTGATCCGGCATAACACCCAAGGCGGCTTGGTGCAGACGGAAAACCAGCTTGATCTTGCCATCGATGGGCGGGGTTACTTTGTCGTCAACCGTCCGGACGGAACGCAGGCCTACACGCGCGCTGGCACATTTCAGCTCAGCGCTGAGGGGCAGATGGTGGCGATCAACGGTTTTGATATCGAACCAGCAATCGTGGTGCCGGAGCTGACCCGGCAGGTTGAAATCAACCAGTTTGGCGTTGTGATGGCCTATGTTGAAAACAGCACCGAACCGACAGAGCTGGGTCAGATCACGCTGGCAACTTTCGTCAATGATGCGGGCCTCAAACCGATTGGGGACAACCTGCTGGAGGCAACAACTGCATCCGGTGAGGCGGTTGAAGCAACGCCCGGTTCCCCCGGCATTGGCGTGACCCGGCAGGGGTATCTGGAGAATTCCAACGTCAACATCATTCAGCAGATCACCGATCTGATCTCCGCCCAGCGGGCGTATGAGATGAGCTCTAAAGCGATTGAGACCGCAGATCAGATCATGACCACGACTAACCAGATCAAATAGGAGGGCTGACATGATCCGCCTGATGACACGACGCATCGTTGAATGGATCGCCGTCATACTGGTTTTGCTGCTGGGCCTCACCTTCTGGAGCGACTTTGCCCAGGCGTCTCAGGACAGTGTCGCGGTCATGATCGAGGAACGTGCCGCGGCTGAACTGGGACCGACCCTCCCCGACAACAGCCGGATCGAGGTTCGGCTGGCGGCTGGTTCGATTCAGAATGGTGACTTTGTTCAGGAATTCTGGATGGATCCAAAGACGGGTCACTTCATCGCGAATGTGATGACCGAATACGGCGTACCGCAGCGGGTCTGGGGGGTCGCTGTGGTGACAATTGAAGTCCCTGTGCCAACGCGACAAATCCTGCCAGATGAGATCATTCAGGTCAGCGATATCACGACAGTGGAAATGCCGTTACAACGATTGGGCACCTTTGCCGTGCGCGCCAAGGATGACGTGATCGGCAAGCAAGTGCGCAGGATGCTGTCAGTAGGCAGGCCGGTGCCGCGCCAATCGGTCATTCCGCCGAAGCTGGTTACACGCGGTGAGAAGGTGAAGATCGTCCTCAATCAGGGCGGGCTGCGTCTGACCGCCAAGGGGCGCGCCCTGGCGGATGCGCATCTGGGGCAGGAAATCAGGGTGGTCAATCTGAGCAGTAACAAAACAATTTCAGCAATTGCCAGATCGCAGGGCATCGTAGAGGTCGATCAATGAACACATCCGAAACTGACCGCACCAACTCCCGCCGCCTCTTGCAGGCGGTCGGTGCATTTTGCGCGATAGCCTTGCTTGTCGCTTGTGCTGAAATCGATGAAATGCGCGATCCAACCGTCAGCAACGTGGTGCTGGACCCCAACCAGATGACGGAAGTGAACAGCATCCGCGTACCCATGCCGCTTGAACAGGCACCGTCCGCCCCAAAACGGGCAGAGGCATCAAGCCTGTGGGACAGCGGATCCACCAGCTTTTTCCGGGATCGGCGGGCCGCGAAAGTGGGCGATCTGGTCACGGTCCTTATTGACATTAACGACCGTGCACGTTTGCAAAACGCATCCGAACGCAGCCGCAGCAACAGTCGGGAGGTCAAGGATCCCGACGTTCTCAACTTCGATGTGCAGACAGAGTCCGGTTCCCTGCTGGGATTGGAAAGCGATTCTTCAAGCAGCGGCGAAGGTTCCATCCAACGCAACGAGAGCATTCGCCTGCGGGTCGCCGCCCTGATCATCCGGGTGCTCCCCAATGGGAATTTTGTCCTGGCCGGTCGGCAAGAAGTCAAAGTCAATGCAGAGCTGCGCGAGTTGCGGATTGCGGGCATCATCCGGCAGGCGGACATCAACGTGGATAACACCGTCGACTATGACAAAATAGCAGAGGCGCGGATCACCTATGGTGGCCGTGGCCAGATCTCAAACGTACAAAAACCGCGCTACGGCGACGATTTGCTTGAGATCGTTCTGCCGTACTGACGCGTTAGTCCAATGATCAAGATTCTGATCCTCGTCACGGTTGTTCTGGGAGCGGGCGCCGCTGGTTTTTTCGGAGAGCGGTTCTTCAGACCGGTGGAGGCAGCCAAGGCGATGGACCGGCTCAAAGACGAGAAAGAGCTGCTGTTCAAGATGCCGCTGGGCCGCTTTACCGTCAAACTCCCCAAGGGTCAGGAGGTGGTGCAACTGGTCTTTGACATCGACGTGTACATCATGGGCGCGGTAGCGTTTCAGAACATCAACGGCGCATTGGGACGCGCGCGCTTGCGGGATGCGACCGTTACCGCAATGGCAGAAATGGCGGAGCGTGAGGTTGGCCTTGCCGAGGTGGTCCTTGCTGACAGTGGAAAGACGGCGCTTGCGAAGAAGGTGGTGCGCAAACTTTTTGTGCGCTTTCCGGAGGTCCGCACGGCACGGGTCAACAGCTTTGTCGTGAAGATTGACAAGGTCAAATAGCGGTTCAGCTTGCCGATTTGACAGAGATCGACGACACTGTTTCGCCGCCGGTCAATTCAAACAACAACTGCCCTTCCTTAAACCGCACTTCCTGAACTGAGGCATCGCGATAGGTGTTGACAGGGATTGCATCACCGTTGTCGTCGGTAGCCGTGATCAGGATCTGGTATTCACCGGCAAGCATTGGGTTGCCGAAATCATCTGTACCGTCCCATGTCAGGGGTGTTTCAATGCCGCTTTGCCCCGAAAGCCCATGTATCGTCCGCACAACGCGCCCGAGCGGATCAATCACCCGCGCGGTGACGTCCTGTGCTACACTGCTCAGTTCATATGCGGTCGACGCCGTGCCGTTTTCCAGCATCAGCTTGTCTGAGTTGACGGAGACCGAACGGCCAAGCAGGTCTGTGCCGCCCACGTTCAGCAAGCCGCTGATCTGAGCGGTAAGCGTTTCAAGCTGGGTGTTGGTGCGGACGGTTTGTTCAACCTGCGAAAGCTGGGCAAGTTGTGTGACAAATTGTGAGGCATCCACCGGTTCCAGCGGGTCCTGATTGCTGACCTGCGCCGTCAACAGGTTGAGGAAATTGGTATAATCCTCTCCCAACTGCGAAAGGGAATTCGCACCTGTCACTTGATCGGTTGCGTTGTTCAGCAAGGCAGGGCTGGTCAGCATGGTCGGTCCCCTCTAGGTCAGAATGTCGATGCGGTCATCGCCAAGAATGTCAGCATGTTGAACGGGTGCTGCGGTTTCAGCCCCGTCCTGTGAAGTACCTGAGAACGCAGACTCGCCGCCGCTGGACTGGCCGCCCTGCTGTTGCGCGCCGCGTTCATGGAATTCGAAAACGGTGCCGTCAGAGACGCCGATCGTCTGCGCCAACAGATGCCGGTCATCGCGAAGGTGTTGCAGGATCATCGGGTTTTCCACCCGCACAATCACTTTGGAGGCGAGGTCTTTGTCACCGGCGATGATCTCGACATCAATGTTGCCAAGGCCGCGCGGGTGCAGGTGCACTGAAGTCCGGCCATCGACAACTTCCGCGGCTTTGACCTGCATCATCAATGCTTCGGAAAACGGTTTGGACACAGGCGCTTTGTTGACTGCGGCCTGTGCGGGGGAGACCGATGTCAGGTCTTTGTTGGCGGTCGATAAAGGCTGCAAGGCTTCGGTCGGCGTGCGGGTAAGGGCTCCCGGTAGATCATTCACAACCCCGGCTTTTGGTTCGTGCGCCAGACCCTGTGCGTCCGGTTTGGTCAGGAAGGTGGGCTGGGCATCCTTGGTGGCTTGCCAGACGGATTTGGGCGCGGCGGCCGTCTCAGCCTCGGCATCGACGGTTATGTCCAACGCGCCGGACAGGGTGTTTTGCTGGGCTTCACCCGGCTGTGCAGGGCGAATGGATGGAACCGTTTGTTCAACCGCCTTTGTCTGCCCGCTGGTCTGGATCACGCCAGCGGGTGCCTTGACGGTGGTGGTCTGCGGGCGCTGACCATCGGGGTGCAGCGCCGCTACAGGGGTTGCAGCCCCAAGGGTCGCAGCAGCCTGCGGCGTTGCGGTCTGTGCCTGTGGTGTCAGGTTGGCCACTTGCAGCTTTTCAGCCACTGCGGAGGAAGTATTGGCGACCTGCTGGGTCGGCTGTCCGGAGCGCGTAACGTCTTGTTTGAGCGTTGCAGTTACGGCCTTCGCTGGCCCGGGCAGTTCGGTGGTTGGTGCCGTCGGGGTTTGTGCGTCTTTCACGGCTGTGACGCCCTGTGCCAATGCGGGCGCAGACACCGCAGGTTGCCCGGGCGTAACGGTTGTTTTTGCGCGCGCCGCTGCGGTCTGGGGCGCTGCGGAAGGCAGCACGATCAGCGTCTGTGCTGAGGTCTGCAGAATTGCCGGTTGAGGCGTGACAGGCTGTTCGCCGACAGGTTTGGTGGAGGCTATGGCACTGCCCAAAGCGAGCTCTGGCGTGGGGGCCGTGCCCGGTGCCGCGCTGACGGCAGGCGTCACGGCTGCGCTTACCTCTCCCGTGGCGTCATTTTCCCCAATCGCCACCAGCGTGGTCAGGGCATTGGGTGTTGCTGGTGTGATCTGAATACCGGCGGATTGCGTTGGATCTTCTCCGCTTGTCACCGCACCGGGGGTCTCTGGCTTTCCGACCAGAAACTGAAGCGTATCGTCTGCACCCTCTGCGCCGGTGATGTCCGTCGCGGCACTTTCCTCTGACGACGCAGCTTGCACGGCATCCAGCAATTGATTGAACCGCTTGGTCGTGCCGCCCCCCTCGCCTTGCAACAAGGTCTTGTTTGCAGCGGCGGCGGCCCTGGGGCTGATGCTGTCCAGAAGTGAATGCGTTTGAAGGTGCTGCATTTATTCGACCCTGCTGGTCTGGGCGCCGCCCGCGGCCAAGCCATAGCGCAACCGCATCATGGCGCGTCGTTCCAGCTGCCGCAGTTTCTCAACAGTAAAGCCGAGCCTGCCTGCAAGGGCTGCAATGTCTTCGGGCGGGGATTTCATCGACCGGCACAACACAACCTCGCGGTCGATCGGATCAAGCCCCGCGATGGAGGAGGCGACGCGGCTGCGCATGGCGTCGTGACTGGATTTCTCGATCAGTTGTTCTTCGGGATTAAGCTGCGTCATCCCGGCGCGTTGCAGGTCTTCTTCTTCGAGGGTCTGGGTCTTGGGCCATGGGATGTCCGCCCGCGCCCCTGCGGGGACTTCGACAACGGCGCGCAGGCTCGACAGGGCTTTCATCGCGCCATTCTTGACCCACCAGCGTGCATAGGTCGAAAACCGCACCTCGCGGCTCAGATCGAACATGTCAGCGGCACGGACCAAGGCCAGCAATCCTTCGGAAACCAGTTCTTCCTGTTCCGTTCTGTCCTTGCCCAACCGGTGTGCAAACTGGAATGCCATCCGGGCATGGGACAAAACGAGCGTCTCAAGCGCAGCTGAATCCCTGCGCTTTTGCCATCTTTCGATGAGCATACGTTCATCATCAAGATTCAGCAGCTTCGCTCGACGCGCCGCTGAATAGGTAACTGTCATTTTGCCTGCCAATGTTTTTTTGGTTTGCGGTTAAAGAATCATGTTTTGAAGAATTGGCAAAGTTTATTCTGATTAACGCATGGTTAAAGTTTGCAGGAGTGGAGTACCTCCCTGAAAGTGGTCCACCAACTGGGATACACTATCCCGCAATTTGGAGGATCAGTGATGGCTGGGAAACGAGAGAAGCCGGAAGAGATAGTATCGAACCTTTGGCAAGTTAAAGTTCTGCAAGGGCAAGGCATCACGATCTCTGAGGCAGTGCGCCAGATTGGCGTGACGCAGCAGATCTATTATCGGTGGCGCAAGCTGTATGGTGGCATGGGGCGTGAGCAGCTGAAACGTCTCAAGGAGCTTCAGAAGGAGAACCTGCGGCTTCAGCGTGCGGTCTCTGATCTAACCCTGGACAAGCTGATCTTGATAGAAGCGGCGAAGGGTGTCCGGCGTCAGCGCTGTTGACGTTACCCAGAGTTGGATGCGCGGCGCGGGCGACTGTGATGCAGGACGGGGCCGTGCGCGGCATCGATGAGGCCGCGGCCCTGGCGGCTTTGCGAGCCCGCACGGATCATTTCAGTGACCAGCTACGCGCCTTAGGTGGGACCGCACGCAAGGCGCCTTGTCCCTGCGGTAGCCACTAATACCGAGCCGCATGCGTAAGGCCTCAACGAGATCGAACCTCCAGCTTTACGACCGGGCTCAACGGCACCGGGCGACCTTGCCTCAAATCGGAATGGGTGAAACTGCCAATCTAGGTAGAACCCGCTCCAGATGGTTCGAAGTAAGGCCGTTTCCAGCTGAACCACCATTGATACTTCTTACCTCAAATGGCGCAGTGCCCCGGTGACGGGTCCTCAGGCCAGTGTTCAGTTCAATCCCATTTTTTGCTATTGACACAAAATGAGATTTTCAGTCTGAAATACGTGCGTTGCCGGTGCTATCCAACGTCCAATTCGGAAGTGGGCACTCAACTGTCCTTGGCGACTTACACGCTCATCTCAGCTTCGGCTGCACACCACCCGAAGAGGTGGACGAATGTCCGGATTTGAAATCTGACGCGCCAGATAGAGTGAGATAGTAGTACTGAAAGCCCCGTAAAATTCTTCCAAGAAATGGCACGCTCGCTTCACACTGGAACAGTAAACAAGGGATACTCAAACAGCACTTTGTTCTGGCAGTTTGATAGCTGGTCGCTTCCCACAAATCACAGAGACCAGCTACTAGGGAAAAATCCAGTCTCCGTAACAATTTCGTAGCAATCCATAAAGTTGGGTGAAATGTCCCCCATATGTCCCCCAGCACTCGACCCTGCGGCACTCTTTGCGAATGAGCACTCGCCAAGATCCTGTAAATACTGAGAAACAGTGGTGAGCCGTGCAGGGTTCGAACCTGCGACCCACTGATTAAAAGTCAGTTGCTCTACCAACTGAGCTAACGGCCCACGAGGGCTGTATCTAGAAAGGAGTCCCCATAGGGTCAAGCCCCAAAAGTCGCGAAAACATGGCCTCCTTCTGGATATGTGCGACGGGGCCGGTTATATGCGCCAGCATGAACACTGCTGCGACACACGGACTGCCCTTTATGAAGATGCATGGGCTTGGAAACGACTTCGTCGTTGTGGATGCGCGTGTCCACAAACAACCCCTGACCGCCAGGTTGGCTCAGGCAATAGGGCATCGGCACTTTGGGGTGGGATTCGATCAGCTTGCCGTCATCACGAACGAAGGCGCAGGCGACGCGCATCTGACGTTCTACAACGCGGATGGGTCCATGGCAGCGGCCTGCGGCAATGCAACGCGCTGCATCGCGCGCCACCTGATGGACGAATCCCGCAAGACCGTCCTGCATCTGACCACTGCTCGGGGTGATCTGGCGGCCGAAGATCGGGGCAATGGGCTGACGGCCGTGAATATGGGCATGCCGCAGCTTGAATGGCATGAGGTTCCTTTGACGCAGGAAATGGACACACTTGCCCTGCCCCTCAAGGGAGAACCGACAGCGACGGGGATGGGCAATCCGCACTGTACATTCTTCGTCAAGGATGTGGCCGCCATCGACCTGCCGACGCAAGGCGCAAAGCTGGAACATCACCCGCTTTTTCCTGAGCGCACGAACGTACAGTTCGCTCAGATCATCGGCCTGGATCACATCCGCATGCGGGTCTGGGAACGTGGGGTGGGTGTCACGCTGGCCTCTGGCTCCTCCTCCTGCGCAACGGCCGTGGCGGCAGCGCGGCGCGGTTTGACAGGTCGGAAGGTTCAGATGGAACTGGACGGTGGAACGCTCGAAATTGACTGGCGTGATGACGGCGTCTGGATGACCGGACCCAGCAGCCATGTGTTTACCGGCACCCTGACACAAGCCTTTCTGGACAGCATCAAATGAGCGCGCCGGTCTTTTCCAACCACGGTTGTCGCCTGAACGCCTATGAGGTCGAGGCGATGAAGGATCTGGCCGGGCAGTCCGGCCTTGGCAACGCCGTGGTCGTCAATACCTGCGCCGTCACCGCAGAGGCTGTGCGAAAAGCGCGGCAGGATATCCGCAAACTGCGCAAGATCCATCCGGATGCACGCCTGATCGTCACCGGGTGCGCCGCGCAGACGGAGCCGGAGACGTTTCAAGCCATGCCTGAGGTGGACGCCATCATCGGCAACACCGAAAAGATGTTGCCCGAAACGTGGGCGGGCCTCTCAGCCGATTTCATTGGTCAGACAGAACGCGTTCAGGTCGATGACATCATGTCCGTAACAGAGACGGCGGGCCATCTGATCGATGGCTTTGGTACCCGGTCGCGGGCCTATGTGCAGGTCCAGAACGGATGCGATCACCGTTGTACGTTCTGCATCATTCCTTACGGTCGTGGAAATTCCCGATCCGTCCCGGCGGGCGTTGTCGTGGATCAGATCAAGCGGCTGGTGGACAAGGGTTTCAACGAAGTCGTACTGACGGGTGTCGACCTGACTTCCTGGGGGGCGGATCTGCCTGCAACGCCGCGTCTGGGCGATCTGGTGATGCGGATCCTCAAACTGGTCCCCGACCTGCCACGACTGAGGATCAGTTCCATCGACAGCATCGAGGTGGACGAGAACCTGATACAAGCCATCGCCACCGAACCGCGCCTGATGCCCCATCTGCATCTGTCGTTGCAACACGGCGACGACATGATCCTCAAGCGGATGAAACGTCGGCACCTGCGCGATGACGCGATACAATTCTGCACCGATGCGCGCCGTCTGCGCCCTGACATGACGTTTGGCGCGGACATCATCGCAGGTTTTCCCACCGAAACCGACGCGATGTTCGATAATGCGCTGGCGCTGGTGGAAGATTGCGATCTGACCTGGCTGCACGTCTTTCCCTATTCCAAGCGCCCGGGCACCCCTGCCGCGCGGATGCCGCAGGTGAACGGAATCACCATCAAGGCCCGCGCCGCCCGTCTGCGCGCCGCAGGAGAGCGGCAGGTCGCCCGACACCTGAAATCACAGGTGGGGCGAACCCATAATGTACTGATGGAAAGCCCCCTGAGGGGTCGGACGGAACAATTCACCGAAGTGCATTTTGACAAGCCCCAGTCCGAAGGTGCCATCGTGACAGCCCGGATCACCGGCGCGCACAAAGGCAGCCTTGCCGCCTGAAGATTGTCTTTGCCGGAACGGACTACCCCAGCTAAGTTGCTTCCTTTCACAGGGAGGAACCGACATGAGCGACATCATCGAATGGGTGCTGGAAATGCGCGTGCAGGACGGGCAGGCGGACAAGGTTCAGCCGCTGCTTGACGAAATGGTCGCGGCCACGCAGGCAGATGAACCGGGCGCGTTGCACTACGAATACTACATGAACACGGATCACAGCCTGTGCACCGTTCTGGAGCGCTACGAGAATAATACCGCTGCCATGATCCATCTGGGCAATTTTGGCACCAAATTCGCGGATCGTTTTCTCGCCGCGTTCGCGCCAGAGCGTTTCACCGTCTTTGGCCCAGCAGAGGACGACTTGCGCAGTGCACTAGCGGGTTTTGGCGCCACACATCTTGAGATGGTTGCCGGGTTTCACCGCTAGTGGTCTTGCGGAGCCTTTGAAAATGAAAACGCCCGCCGGAATGAACCGGCGAGCGTCAAGATTACTCTTGATCTGGTAAGGCTCAGGTTGTCTCTTTACCCTTCACAGGCGCCCAAAGACGCTTGTTTGTAAGGTAAAGCAGCACCGACAGCAGCGTCAGGAACAGCACACCGGCAAAACCGGCCTGCTTGCGTGCACCCAACTTGGGTTCCGCTGTCCACATCAGGAACGCGGAAACGTCTTCTGCGATATGGTGCAGGTCGTTGGAGTGACCATCCGCATAATCGACGTCTTCACCATAAAGTGGCGGTGCCATCGAAATCCAACCGCCCGGAAATGCCGTATTCTCGTAAAAGGTTGTGCCCGCCTGCTCCTTCTCCTCGCCGGTGTAACCGGTAAGCAAGGACGCGATGTACTCAGGCCCGCCAATCCCCTTGAAGAACTGGTTAATCCCCAGACCATAGGGTCCGTGGAAACCGGCGCGCGCTTTCGCCATCAAAGACAGATCCGGTGCGTTCTCCAGCGCGGAATGCGGGAAATGGTCCGTTGGCTTGGCCTCGCGGAAATCATCGATCTCAGGATCGAAGACCTCGAACTGCTTTGCGTATTCGATCACCTGTTCTTCCGGCAGGCCGGGGCCACCGTCATCGCCAAGTGTCCGGATCGGGACAAACTTCAGACCATGGCAGGATGCGCAGATCTCGGTGTAGACCTGCAAACCTCGCTGAAGCTGATTGACATCATAGGTCCCAAAAGGTCCCTCGAACGGGAAGTCGAAGTCTTCCACGTGGGTATCGTTGGATCCGGCCGCCATGGCGCCCGTGGCGCTCAGGCCAAAAGCGACAAACGCGGAGAGTGCAAGTTTCTTTATCATGTTCATGTCTTTCACTCCGCCGGGTTCACGATGGTCTTCGTGCCGCCGACCTTCGGGGCATAATGCGCCTCGTAGTCCTCTTGGATGGTAGCTGGTTGCGGCAGCGGTTTCTCGATCACGCCCAACAACGGCAGGATCACGAGGAAGTAGGCAAACCAGTAAGCCGAAGCGATCAGCGAGAAGGTCGCGTAGGGTTCTTCCGCGGGCATCGCGCCCAACCACATCAGGACGAAAAAGTCGACGACCAGCAGCCAGAACCACCACTTGAACATCGGACGATACCGGCCCGAACGAACGCTTGATGTATCCAGCCAGGGTGCCAAGGCCATCACGGCAATCGCACCAAACATCGCCAGCACACCAAAGAACTTGGCGTCGATGATGCCGCCTGTCAGCGTCTCCGCGATGATCACGACCCACACGTCAGAGGTAAAGGCACGCAGGATCGCGTAGAACGGCAGGAAATACCACTCAGGCACGATGTGTGCGGGCGTCGCCAGCGGGTTCGCCTCGATGTAGTTATCGGGGTGGCCCAGATAGTTTGGCATGAAGCCGACAATCGCGAAGAAGACCAGCAGGATCACCGCCAGCGCGAACAGGTCCTTGATTACGAAGTAGGGCCAGAACGGAAGCGTGTCTTTCTGCGCCTCTTCCTTGGAGCCGCGACGGACCTCTACACCAGTCGGGTTGTTGTTACCCGTCGTGTGGAAGGCCCAGATGTGAATGATCACAAGGCCTGCAATCACAAACGGGAACAAGTAATGCAAGCTGAAGAAGCGGTTCAGCGTCGCGTTATCTACAGCGGGACCGCCCAGCAGCAGCGTCTGCAGGCTCTCACCAACGAACGGGATCGCGCCGAACAAGCCAGTGATCACAGTCGCGCCCCAGAAGGACATCTGACCCCAGGGCAGAACATACCCCATGAACGCCGTACCCATCATCAGCAGATAGATCAGCATCCCGATGATCCACGTAATCTCGCGCGGGGCCTTGTAGGAGCCATAGTACAGACCGCGGAAGATGTGGGCGTAAACCGCCACAAAGAACAACGATGCGCCGTTCTGGTGCATGTAACGCAGCATATAGCCGCCGTTCACATTGCGCATGATGTGCTCGACAGAGGCAAAGGCATCGTCAACATGCGGCGTATAATGCATCGCCAGAACAATGCCAGTGATGATCTGCAGCACCAGACAGAACGTCAGTACGATACCCCAGATCCACATCCAGTTGAGGTTCTTGGGTGTGGGGAGCATCAGTGTGTCATACATCAAACCCACGATCGGCAAGCGGCGGTGTAGCCACTTTTCACCGTTCGTTGTCGGTTCGTAATGGTCGTGAGGAATTCCAGCCATCTGTTGTCTCCCTTAACCCAGTTTGATCGTTGTCTCGTCGACAAACTCGGCCGGTGGAACCGGCAGGTTCGTCGGCGCAGGACCCCTACGGATACGTCCTGCTGTGTCGTAGTGTGAACCGTGGCATGGGCAGAACCAACCGCCGAAGTCACCTGCATCGCCCAAAGGCACGCAACCCAGGTGCGTACATACACCCATCATGACCAGCCATTCGCCCGCCTCGTCCATCGTGCGGTTCTCGTCGGTCGCAGGCACAGCGCCAGTGATGTTTTCGTTCTGCGCGACCGGATCGGGCAGATCGGCGACATCAACCGCACGGCCCGCTTCGATCTCTTCTTCGGTACGCCGACGAATGAAAACCGGCTTGCCCAGCCACTTCACGGTCATCTGAGATCCGGGCTCGAGCCCGCCCACGTCCACACGGATGGAGGACAACGCCAGAACGTCAGCCGACGGGTTCATCTGGTTGACGAGCGGCCAGACCGCGGCGCCAACGGCCACTGCGCCGGTGCCAGCGGTTGCGTAATAGAGGAAATCCCTCCGGGTGCCTGCCTGATCTTCTGCATTGGACACGGGTTAGCTCCTGATTCTGGTCCGACCGGACCATTGCCAAATGGCCCGCCGCAAAACGGCAGAGCCCTGTTCACCCGGGTATCTAGCTTGACGCAGCACGTCAGTCCAGATGCCAAAGGCGCGCAAAGGGTCGCAGGTATCTACTTAATGTACCGTAAACCCGGCCAAATCGGCCATTTTACCCTTGAGGCGGGGCAGTCGCCTGCATTGACGGGCGCGAATCAAAGGTCTTGTACCAGTCCGCCAGGGCCTCATTTCCTTTGCGCCATCCGCGCGCGTCATGTCGAAAATCCACATAGCCAAGCGCGCAACCAACCGCGATTTGCCCCATATCCAGTGTCCCGGACAAATGACTGATCCAGCGCGTGTTCAGCGCCGCAACCGCCTGTGCGATCTTGGCCCACTGCGCCTCGACCCAGGCCTCGGATCTCTCATCCTCATCCCGTAGGCGCGTTTCATAGACCATCAACAGCGCGGCATCGAGAATGCCATCAGCCGTTGCTTCCAATGTCCGGATCTCCCAGTGCCGCGCGCCCTTGCCATAAAGCCCTGCTTGCGCCCGGTCATCAAGAAAAGCACAGATAACGCGACTGTCAAAAAGCGCAGGACCCTCATCCCGTTCCAGCGCGGGAACCTTGCCTAACGGATTCTGCGACACAAGCGGGGCAGACGGGGCCATGGGGGTTGTTGCGATTTCCGTAAGCGCCACGTCGTCAAGCTGGCCGGTCTCATGCAGCAGCACCATCACTTTGCGCACGTAGGGAGATGTCGCTGAATAGGCAAGTTTCATGGGGGTGTCCTCCATCAGAAGTATTTAGGAGAGAGTATCACTCCGCACCGAAGGGAGGGCAATCGCGCAAATGTATCTCTACAATCCGTCGCCACCCGCGCCGCGCATCAGCGCGGCGATAATATCCGTTTCACTGCCGAACCCATGTGCCTCCACATGATCCGCGGCGCGCAGGCGCACCTCGTCCGGCTTGTTCTGGTTCAGTTTCCATGTGCCATCAACACCGGTCACCTCGAAAGCGCAGGGCACAATGGTGCGCATCATCCGCTCCATGACTTCCGGCGTCATCTTTTCGGTTTTCCATGGCGGCTTGGGCGCAAGCCGCGCTTCATAGGCGGCCGATTGGCGTTCCAGCAGATCATGCAGAACCTCATGCGGTTGAAGGCACAGCGTACCTGTCAGATGCACGGCAACGTAATTCCATGTCGGCACCTGATCGACGACACCATACCAATCCGGCGATACGTATGTATCCGGCCCGGACACGGCGATCTTCGCCTGCAGTGGCTCTGACAGCGTCCTCGCGATGGGGTTTGACCGCAGCAAATGCAACTCGGCCAAGACACCGTCCTCGCTCAGCAGGAAGGGGATATGCGCCAATAGCGGCGCATCGAACCCACTGACAACGAGAACTCCAAAACCGCGTTCGCGCGCATAGCCAAGGTTACGCACGGCATCTTCAGTATGAAAAATTGGATTCGGGTGCATCACGGGTCCTTACGTCACATGCCGTTCCTCTTGCAGCTTTGTACCGGAGTTGGCAACGTGGGGCTATTCTCAGGGCGGGGCGAAATTCCCCACCGGCGGTATGTGGGCCAGACCCATGAGCCCGCGAGCGCAACGCGCCCCGTTCCGGGACGCTTGGTCAGCAGATCTGGTGAGACGCCAGAGCCGACGGTCATAGTCCGGATGGAAGAGAATGCGCGTGACGGGGGGCTGCGGCCCTTTGCTTGCGCGTGATCGCCTTGGGTGGACGTGTCTGAACCAAAGGAGATCATCATGACACATGGCAACATTGCTCCCGCCCGCTTCGCATTCATCAAGGCCCAGTGGCACGCGGACATCGTGGACCGCGCGTTGGAGGGGTTTTGCGAAGTGATACCCGCCGAACAGGTGGATGTTTTTGACGTGCCCGGCGCGTTCGAAATGCCACTTCTGGCGCAAACCCTTGCCAAACAGGGCCGCTACAGCGCGATTGCCTGCGCGGCGTTTGTCGTGGACGGCGGCATCTACCGGCATGATTTCGTCGCCTCTGCCGTGGTCGACGGCTTGATGCGCGTGGGATTGGACACCGGTGTGCCGGTGCTGTCCGTCTCACTCACGCCGCACCACTATCAGGAAACCGATCATCACAACGCGATCTACCGGGATCATTTCGTGACCAAGGGTCGCGAGGCGGCACAAGCGGCGTTGCGCATCTTGGATGCAAAGCTCACCGTCGCGGCATAGATCCCGACCCTTTCAAAAAGATCGAACCGAATTCTTCGAAGAATTCGCCATTCTATCCCAAGTAGGCCCTCAATTCCGGCGGCGGGTTGTCCATCAGCGCTGCCGCCGGTTGCGGGGCCTCTGCACAGCCCCCGGCCACAAAGATCACCTGATCCGCCATGCGCCGCACGTCTTCCGGCGCATGGGTGACCATGATCAAGCCCGCGCCCGTCTCCGCCACCAGATCCTGCACGAGATCAAGCATTTCATTCCGGAGCGCGGGCCCCAGCGCCGCAAAGGGTTCATCCAGCAACAACCACGGCCGCGCCTGCACCAGAACCCGCGCCAGCGCTACCCGGCTTTGCTGACCACCGCTTAAGGCAGCGGGCCGCTTGTCCGCATGATCCGTCAATCCAACCCTCTCAAGCGCACTGGCCACCTTGTCCCTGTCCGTCGCGGCAAGCTTGAGATCCGGTCGCACGCCAAGTCCGACGTTCTGCACCACGGTCAGATGCGGGAATAGATTGTTGTCCTGAAACAGCATCGTCATCGGCCGCGCGCCGGGAGCCACATCAGCAATGTCCCGACCGTCGAACAACAATCGCCCGGCCGCCAAAGGCAGGAACCCGCAAAGCGCGGCCAGAAGGGTGGATTTTCCTGCGCCGGACGGACCAATGACGGCGTATTTCCGACCGATTTCCAGTCTCATATCGGCATGGAGCTGAAAATCGCCCTGCGCGATCACTGCGGCTTCAAGTCTCAGCACGCCATCGTCCCCCCTGATCACACAGCCAGAAAAAGACCAGCGCCAACGCCAGCAACAAAAGCGCCGCCCCCGCTGCTGCTTCCATCCGGTAGGCCCCCATCAAACGGTACATCTGCAAAGGCAGCGTCGCCCGATCCGGGTCCGCAAAAAGCGCAATCACCCCCAGATCTCCGATTGACAATGCCCCGGTCAGCCCTGCCGCAAATCCGATCTGCGGGCGCAAACGGGGCAGGATCACCCAGCGCCAAAGCGACCAGCCCCGCATCGACAGACCTTCGCTCAGCCGTCCATACGTCTGCAACGTATCGCGCATACTCGGTACCATGATCCTGAGCGCGAAAGGCAGCGCCATCAGCGCATTGACCAGCGCGGTTACCGGCAGTGCCAGCGAAACGGGGTCAACAATCGGGTTCAGCAGAATGAACCACCCCGTCCCGATCATGAGCGGGGAAAACGACAGGCCCAGAAGCCCAATCGCCTCCACCCCGCCGCTGCGCCGTGACGCGATCCATCCGGCCATCGGCAGCGCAATCACCAGCAACACCGCCACGCTCACCGCTGCCACCTGCAACGATATACCCGCTGCTCCCCAGACCGTCGCTGGCATCTGCGGCAGCCCGAATACCCCCCGTCCCACAACCGCACTAAGCGGCAACAGCAAGAAGGCGGCCCCCAAGGCAATCACGGTCATGTCGCCGACACGCTGCCACCCGCCGCGCGCGTCCCACCGTTGCACTGGCCGATCCAGCCCACCCCCCAGCACCACTTGCGGCATGATCGACAGCGCCAATACTGCCGCGCTCCCCGCCAGCACCAGTTGCACGGCGGACAGCAAAGCAGCCCGCGCAAGGTCGAAATCATACCGGAACGTCTGATATATCGCCAATTCGATCGTCGTGGATTTTGGCCCGCCACCCAGCGTCAAGGCCACGGCAAAGCTGGTCAGGCAGATCACGAAAATCAGTGCAAATGCGCCCGGAACGATCTGCTTGAGCACCGGCCATTCCAATGTGCGTGCCACCGCGCGCGGTGTCAGGTTCAGCTGTGCTGCCAGCCTGAACCGCTCCGCCGGGACGGCCTGCCAGCCTTGCAGCAAAAGCCGCGTTGCCAGTGGCAGGTTAAAGAAAACATGGGCCAGCACCACACCATGCAATCCGTAAATCGATACCTCCGGCAACCCCACCGCGCCCAGCGCCGCATTTAGCCAGCCGTTGCGCCCAAAAACCGCCAGCAATCCAATGACCGCGACAATGACAGGGAGGATGAACGGCACACCCAGAAACATGACCAGAACGCCGTGCCCGAAAAACCTGCGCCGGGCGAGCGCGCGGGCAAGCGGCACCGCCAGCAGAACGGAGAACACCGCAGACAGAAACGCCTGCAAAACCGTGAACCGGACCGCCTGCCAGTCTCCGGCGGCGAAACCTGTGCTCGGCTCTGCCCGCGCCGCAATCCCGACACAAGCCGCCAGAACCACCGCCACCGTCACTCCGGCGGCGATGATCCCTGCGTACCGCGTTACTGTGTCAGCGCGGAGCGCCATGCCTCAATCGCCTTGTCCTGAACGGCTGCGGCTTGCGCTTCATCGTAGAACAGCACCTTCTCAGGCAGCGGAAGCGTCTCCCAACCGTCAGGCCACTGATCCTGCGGCAACGCCGATGGCAGCGACCAGTTCGCCGTCGGGATCTGGCTCTGGAATGTCTCTGACATCACGAAAGACATGAACTGATCCGCCAGTTCCGGCCGATCTGTCCCTGCAACCTTCGCCACGGTTTCCACCATGAAGTAATGGCCTTCGGGGAAGATTGCCGCGTGTTTGGTGAAATCCTCTTCGGCGAACATGTGATACGCCGGAGACGTCGTATAGCTCAGCACCATGTCCGCTTCGCCATCCGTGAACATGCCATAGGATGATGACCAATCCTTCGTTACCGTCAGGATCTTCGGCGCCAGTTTGCCCCAGGCTTCCTTAGCCTTGTCGCCGTATACCGCATCGACCCAGAGCACCAAAGCCAGCCCCGACAGGGACGTGCGCGGGTCCTGGATCACGATCTTCACATCATCCGGCATCTCCAGCAGCGCGTCAAAGCTGCTGGGTGGGTTCTTCATCAGCGTCTCATTATAGATGAACGCCGTATGCCCGTAGTTGAACGGTAGGAAAGTGTCATCCGTCCACTCAATCGGCAGTGTCAGCGCGGTGTTGTCCTGCCCGTGCGGCGCAAAGAGGTCCGTGGCCCGTGCCTTTGCTGTCAGGTCAGACGTCAGACCGATGACCACATCGGCCTTCGTCCGCTCCCCTTCCAGCAAGAGGCGTGGCAGCAGATCACCGGTGGAGAATTGAAGGTCACACCCGCAAACCTTCTCGAACTCCGCCTCGATCACCGGGCCGGGACCCCATTCAGATGTAAAATAATCTCCTGCATAAACGGTCAGAACAGGCGTCTCCGCCAGCACAGCCGTGGTTGTCAGGGTCGTCGTCAGTGCAGCAAGTGCAAGATGTCTCATGGCATCCTCCATTATGCGGCGTCGAGAGGTTATGGATGGATGTCCAGACCTTCCCTCCGCCGGTGTTAACCGGTTCAGGTTCAACGGGTCAGCTTTCGCAATCTCAGCCCAACACAAGCGCTAACGCGCAAACGGAGAGCCCCCCGAGGTACAGCAAGAAGTAGGGGGCTGTGCCGATAAGCGCAAGGTGATTCCCCTTGAGGCAAACTGCCACCCCCGCTAATGCAGTGCGAAAGGAGATCATCCATGTCGATCAACAGCTTCGGCCACCTCTTCCGCGTGACCACTTGGGGCGAAAGCCACGGACCCGCCTTGGGTGCGACCGTTGATGGCTGCCCTCCCGGTGTGCCAATTGACGAAGAGATGATCCAGCACTGGCTCGACAGACGTAAACCGGGGCAGAACAAATACACCACTCAGCGGCGCGAAGCGGACGCGGTGCGCATCCTCTCCGGCACCTTTGAGGGCGTCACCACCGGCACGCCGATACAGCTGATGATCGAAAACACCGATCAACGCTCCAAGGACTACGGCGACATCAAGGATAAATTCCGCCCCGGTCATGCCGACATCACCTATTTCCAGAAATACGGCGTGCGAGATTATCGCGGCGGGGGGCGGTCCTCTGCCCGTGAAACCGCCGCGCGGGTGGCGGCGGGTGGGCTGGCGCGCGAGGGGATCAAGGCACTCGCACCGAATGTGCAGATCACCGGATACATGGTCCAGATGGGCCCGCACAAGATCGACCGCGATGCCTTTGACTGGGACCAGATCGACCAGAATCCCTTCTGGGTTCCCGACGCAAGGGCAGCGACCGATTGGGCAGACTACCTTGATGGACTGCGCAAATCCGGCAGCAGCGTGGGCGCAATCATTGAAGTCACCGCGCGGGGCGTACCAGCAGGCCTTGGCGCGCCCGTCTACGGCAAGCTAGACACAGATCTGGCCGCCGCGATGATGAGCATCAATGCCGTGAAGGGCGTGGAGATCGGCGAAGGCATGTCCGCCGCCATGCTGACGGGAGAGTTGAATGCCGATGAAATCTTCATGGGCGCGGACGGGCAGCCCGTCTACAGCTCCAACCATGCCGGCGGTATCCTTGGCGGCATCAGCACCGGGCAGGACATCGTCCTACGCTTTGCGGTGAAACCGACGTCCTCTATCCTCAAGACCCGTAAGACCATCACCAAATCAGGCGAAGAAACGGAGATCATCACCAAGGGCCGTCACGACCCCTGCGTCGGTATCCGCGCGGTGCCTGTGGGCGAGGCAATGATGGCTTGTGTCATCCTCGATCACCTGTTGTTGCATCGCGGGCAAATCGGCGAAAATCAGGGCCATATAGGCTAATCTCACCCGCCTCTCGCATCCTCGCGCACCATCTGCAGGAACTTGCGCAAGCCGCGTTCCGGATCATCCTCGAACCTGTCATCGCTCAGCGTCAACGCCGCAATCCGATCCAGCCGGAATGTGCGGAAATCCTGTCTCAGTTCGCACCAGCCTGAAAACATCCAGCCGTCGTCCATGTTCCAGATCACCAGAGGCCGCACCCGGCGATCGGACGGCGCGGCATCGCGATCTTCATAAGTGATCCGAACCACGCGCCTTTCGCGGATCGCGCAACGCAGCGTGCCAACTTCCATATCTGCCTGACTGCCGCCCCGTGCCCGAAGATAAGGCGCATCCGCCAATCGCCGTTCTTCCGGCGCGGGCAGACCTGCCTGTATCATCGCACGCACTTCCTGCGCGGCGCTGGCCAGAACCGGATCGCCAATGCTCTCTACGTACGACAGACCCACCGCAAGGGCATCAAGCTGATCATGGGTGAAGGTCATATTGGGCAAATCAAATCCGGGGCGCAGGATGTACCCCACACCTGCCTCCCCTTCGATTGGCGTGCCGGAGGCCTGCAAATGCGCAATGTCGCGGTAGATGGTACTGACGCTCACTTCGAAAAACGTGGCAAGGTCCTCGGCTCGGCTGATCGGCCGGGTCCGCATTTCGTTCACCAAACGATACAGCCGTTCTGCGCGTCTCATGTGGATGTCTGCCCTTTGCCGTCGATCAGCTTCAAGGAAGGCCGCCGGGGGATCAACCCCCGGCGCACCGATCAATCCGCTGCAGTCGCTTCGATTTCAAACATCAGGTCCGGCAGGGCAAGCCGTGTCACCCCCAAAAGCGTCATCGGTGGGGCGACACCCGCAGGACCAAAACGCATACCAAGCAGATCGAAGTTCTTCAGCGCCTCATCCACATCGGTCGCATAGATGGTCAGCCTCGTCACATTCGCCAGCCCCATCTCCGCCCCCTCCAGCACCGATTCCAGATTGGCGAGCGCGAGCGCGATCTGACCCCTCATGTCGCCGACGTGCTGCGGCGCGCCGTTCTCATCGACAGAAGTCTGACCCGCGCAGATCAACTGCCTCTTGGTCTGCTCGATAATCTCTGCCTGATTGTAGCCAAGCTTGAGCGACCAGTTCCACGGGTTCAAAGCAGTGCGTTTCATCAAGTGTCCCTTTCCAATAGTCTGACAAGGAACCTTTGATCACACCCCTCCTGTCACCGTGGTGATAGGAGTGTTGCCGCCGATCTCATTCAGCGTGCCGCACCATTGAGAATATCAGCAACCCCTTGCACAGCGTGATCCAGCACTCCCAAGGGCAACTGCGACCGGGCGATCATCCGCAAACCGATATATTGGGCCAAAAGCGTATCGGCCAAACGGGTCCGTTCTGTTGCGGACAAGGACACCAAATCAGGCGTATCCGCCAGCGCCTGAACCAAACCCGCCTGCATCCTGGCCAATCCACCATGAACAACCTCGGCAATATCAGGATCGTTTGCTGCAGAACCGGCTGCCGCGGTGCACAACAGGCACCCTCTTTGATCTCCGTCCGAAACCGTGGAGACCAGACCCTGAAAAAGCTGGAGGATGCGGTCCTTTCCATCCGGGATATCGCTATGTGTCAGCAGCCTGACACCCCGTTCCACGACTTCGGACTGGTAGCGGTTAAGCACCAATAGAAACAGGTTCTTCTTGTCCTTGAACGCTTTGTACAGGCTGCCCCGCGTCAGACCCATGCCCGCAAGCAGATCTGGCAAGGACGCCTCTTCATACCCGTGCTTCCAGAAAACCTGCATGGCCTTCTCTATTGCGTCATCGGGTTCAAATTCTCTGGGCCGCGCCACGCTCGTCTCCTGCTGTCGGTCAGCATATAGTATGGAACCGATTGTTACACAACTCACGGATTAGTGTTTTGAACCGATTAGTTCCGAATGATACCTGTCCGTCATCGCAATGAATTCATAAACCGATACATCAAAGGAACCCTCCCATGAGAAACATCATCACAGCAGCCATAACCGCCTTCCTCATCGTTGGCCCGGTAACCGCCGCCTTCGCGAACACATCCGGTACTTTCACCGGGGCAAGCAACCACGTCACAACGGGCGGCGTAACCATCACCAAGAACGCTGATGGCACGGCCACAGTGACCTTCGACAGCAGCTTTTCGCTTGACGGTGCGCCAGATCCCCGCGTGGGCTTTGGCAAGGATGGCACGTTCATCAACGCCAGCGATCTTGGTGTCCTGAAGAAACTGGACGGCGCGCAAAGTTATGTGGTGCCTGCATCATTGAGCATCGACGACTACAACGAACTTTACATCTGGTGCCTGAAATTTGCCGTCCCACTGGGTGTCGCGCAACTGAACTGACCCCATTGATCTTTGCCGGGCGCAAGCGCATGAAGCGCCCATGCCCGCCGCAATGACACAGCACCGACCCGGCCGCGCAATTGCTCTCAAGCTTTGCGCGGTTTTTCTGTTCATGGTGATGGCAGCGCTGATCAAGGCCGCTTCGAATGCCGTGCCGCCAGGGCAGGCAGTGTTCTTTCGATCCCTGTTTGCAATGCCGATCATCATGCTGTGGCTCTGGCAACAGGGGCACTTGCATGATGGCTTGAAGGTGAACAACCTATTTGGCCACGTCTGGCGCGGGCTTTTTGGTACCATGGCCATGGGCCTGACATTCGCAGGCCTTGCCCTGCTGCCCCTGCCCGAGGTCACCGCCATCGGCTATGCCACCCCGATGTTCACCGTCTTGTTCGCCGCCATTTTTCTGGGCGAACGCGTGCGCCTGTTCCGCCTGTCTGCCGTGGCACTCGGCCTGATTGGCGTGATGATCGTGATCGCGCCGCGCATCTCGCTTGACGGCACTGGATACGGACAGGCCGCGACAATGGGCGCGCTGGCGGTTCTTGTCGCTTCCATTCTGCGCGCGCTCGTACAGATACACGTTCGCAAACTTGTCCAGACGGACAGCACATCGGCGATCGTCTTCTACTTCTCGCTCACGGCGACTGTGCTGTCGCTTCTGACGCTCCCGCTGGGATGGGTCATTCCTTCGGCTGCCCTGACGTGGACTGCACCGGGGATGAACATCCTGGGATTGATCATCTGCGCAGGCCTCATCGGCGGTGTGGCCCAGATCATGGTCACCGCGTCTTACCGTTTCGGCACCGCATCCATGCTGGCCCCGTTCGACTATTCCTCGATGATTTTTGCCGGCCTCATCGGCTGGCTGATCTTTTCAGAGGTGCCAACACCTGCCATCCTGCTGGGCGCGGCCCTTGTGATCGCGGGTGGTGTGCTCATCATCTGGCGGGAACGGCAACTTGGCCTCGACCGCACCAAATCCAAGGGCAAAGGCCCGCCTTCCGTCACTCCCGGCTAAAGGAACCGCATATGACAGACGCGACCCAACACAAAGAAAAGATGCAAAAGCGCCAGACCGAACAGCGCGCCAAGGTTTCCGAACTGCGCGACCCCGACAAGGGGCTCGTTCTGGTGCATACAGGTGCCGGAAAAGGCAAATCCTCCTCCGCCTTCGGCATGGTCGTGCGCGCGCTCGGCTGGAAACAAAAGGTCGGCGTGGTGCAGTTCATCAAGGGCAAATGGAAGACGGGCGAACGCCAGTTCTTCGACCGTCTGGGCGAGGTTACATGGCACACCATGGGTGAAGGGTTCACCTGGGACACCCAAGACAAGGACCGCGATATCGCTGCCGCCCAGGCCGCCTTTGCCAAGGGGCGTGAGATGATGGAAAGCGGCGACTATGACCTGATCGTTCTGGATGAGATCAACATCGCCATGCGCTATGATTACCTGTCTGTCGAAGACGTTCTGGCCGGGCTTGAAGCACGTGACGCCCGCACCGGGGTCGTATTGACCGGGCGCGACGCCAAGCCGGAGCTTTGTGACTACGCCGATCTGGTCACCGAGATGGTCGAGGTGAAGCACCCGTTCAAAGCCGGCATCAAGGCCCAGCGCGGTGTTGATTACTGATGGCTGATAAGGTCGCCCTGATCACAGGTGCCGCCCGTGGTATTGGCCTTGCCACCGCCAAAACCCTCCTGGCCGAAGGCTGGTTGGTGGCGCTGCTGGACCGTGACGCCGATGAACTGCCCAAGGCCATGGCTGACCTTGGACAGGCAGCCAGCGGATTTGTCTATGACGTTTCCGATCCTGATGCGGTGAACGCGGCCCTGCCGGATGTCCTGAACCGGTTTGGCCGCCTGGACGCGCTGGTCAACAACGCGGGCGTTGCCGACTTCGGACCCATTGCGGAAACCGATTTCGCCCGCTGGCGGCGGGTGATGGAAACCAACCTCGATGGCGTTTTCCTGATGTCCCAGGCCGCGATCCCGGCGCTTAAGGAAACCAAAGGCACCCTCGTCAACATCGCCTCCATCTCCGGCCTGCGCGCCTCCACCCTGCGCGTGGCCTATGGCACATCGAAGGCCGCGGTGATCCAACTGACCAAACAGCAGGCGGCGGAACTGGGAGAATTCGGCATCCGCGCCAATTGTGTCTGTCCGGGCCCCGTGCGCACCAAACTGGCCATGGCCGTGCACACGCAAGATATCATTGACGCCTATCATGATGCGATCCCCCTGAACCGCTATGGGTCAGAGCAGGAAATTGCAGAGGTGATCGCATTCCTGTGTTCCGACAAGGCAAGCTATGTCACAGGCCAAGTGATCGCGTCTGACGGGGGTTTTGAAAGCACGGGTGTCGGCTTGCCTGCCTTGCGCAACTAAGCCTTCAGGCACCGTTCCGGCCCCTTACTCCACCCCCAGACCGACCCTTGAGATCGCGCCCGCACAGCGTGCAAAACGCCCCTGCGTATACTTGTGGTTGAATTCGTGGCATACTCAAGGTTGAAATTTGAGTCGCAAGTATTTGAGACGGGGGACTTTATGAAGACCTCGAAGATATTTCTCGCACTTGGCTTGGGTGGTTTTGTAGCCCTGGCAACAGCAGCACTGTCGCAGGAAGTCCCAGCCGGCGCATGCATGCTTCCCACGGGCGAATGGTGCTGGCCCATCGCGCCGCTGAGTTATGGCGATCCATGCGAATGCGAGATGCCGGATGGCACTTTCGTGTCGGGCATCGTGCAATAAATTACGTCAGTCCGGAGATCCCTTATGGAAGAATCCGACAGCCTGAAAAAACTGGTGTCCGAAGCCCGGCGCCTGCGTGACCACCTCTTGCGGGTGGAAGGACAGGACAGCACGCCACTGGGCATCGCGCTGCAACCCTTTGAAGGCAAAGCCGAAAACACACCAACGACGGATGAGGAAATCGCGGCCCTTGCCGCCGCCTTTCAGAAGGCGCACGACAGCGCGCTGAACAGCATCGACGGCTATACCCTGAACGAGGTCCTGTTGGGCCGCTCCCCCTATTCCCACCGCACTTCGCCGCTGGGCAGTTTCTCCCTGACCGCGCTGGGCGTGGTGCTTGTGATGACGGCATTCTTCTATTCCAACTGGGCCAGCCGCGCGACGTTCACCATAAGCGAGGCAGAAGACTTTATCAGTTTCGATCACTTCAACAGGGTGATGAAGCTGGTTGAACTCGAAGCCTACTTCGAAGACCTGACCCAACCCGGGGAAGCCAGAAATCATATGGAGCCGCAGCTGTTGTACCTCGAAGGCCTGACCAGCCTGTCCGAGCACTACAACGACGAAGTCGTGCTGCTGCACAAGATGGGACAGCTCATTGAAGAAGTGAACGTGGTGGATTCCAATCTGGTGCGCATGCGGGTCACCTATTGTCGGGCCGACGACAAATCCGATCTCTCCGTCCTTACCCGCATCGTCGGCTCGCTTTACACCTGCGTTCAGCCTTCGAGCATGGTCGGGTCCCGCACACGATCACTCAGCGCAAAGGGGGCGGAAGTTGAAATCAGTGGCTTCCGCGAGCAGATCGGTGAAATCAACAAGCTACAGCAAGTGACGATGGAGCTGGCAGGCAGGCGGCCCCTGAACAACTACGTGGCCTCGTACAAAAAAGCGCAGTCACAAATGCAGGTCCTGACCGAATGGCTGAACGTTGTGCACCTCTGGGCGCTGCCGATCATCTATGGCGCGCTGGGGTCGATCGTCTACTGCATGTGGCGGGTGCTGAACCCGAACCTGGCGGCGGTGGGCGGGCTTTACGCCATCATGCGCACGGCCTTCGCCGGGCTGGCGGCACTGACCCTGTCGATGCTCCTGGTGCCGTCCAACGTATTGGCAATCGGCGTCGATCTGAACAGGCCGCTGGTCTACCTGCTTTCCTTCATATTCGGCTATTCGGTGGAAGGGTTCGTGAGCACGCTAAACATGCTCAACACGTACCTTTCACACAACCTGACCCCAAAACCCCGCCGCGCCGCGACCAAAACATCTGACAGGGGGGCAAACCCCACAGAATAGGGGTTACCGCACTGCCAAATGTCGGCTCAGGCCCGCACCAACTTCTCGTAGCTTTCCGCCACGTCCCGCGTCAGTGCGCCAACGTCAAAGTTATAATCACCGATCTGACCCACCGGCGTGACCTCCGCCGCAGTGCCGGTCAGCCAGCACTGCTCAAAACTCTCCAGCTCTTCGGGCATGATGTGCCGTTCATGCACCTTGACCTGCTTTTCCTTCAGCATACCCACGACCGTCTGGCGTGTGATCCCGTTCAGAAAGCAATCCGGGTCCGGTGTATGCACCTCGCCGTCCTTGACGAAAAAGATGTTCGCCCCCGTCGCTTCGGCCACATAGCCGCGATAGTCGAACATCATAGCGTCCGAACAACCCTTCGCCTCTGCCGCGTGCTTGGACATGGTGCAGATCATGTAAAGCCCCGCCGCCTTGGCATGGCTCGGGATCGTTTCGGGGCTGGGGCGTTTCCACTTGGAGATATCAAGCTTGGCGCCCTTCATCTTGGCATCACCGTAATAGGCACCCCATTCCCACGCCGCGATGGCCATGCGCACCGGGTTTCTGGCCGATGCAACACCCATATCCTCGCCCGCGCCGCGCCATGCAATGGCCCGAACATAGGCGTCCTTCAAACCGGAAGCCGCCAGCACTTCGACCTTGGCCGCCTCGATTTCATCAACGGTATACGGGATCTCGAAATCGATCATCTGCGCTGAGCGCTTCAGCCGCTCCGAATGTTCCCGGCTCTTGAAGATTTTCCCGCCATAGGCCCGCTCCCCTTCAAAGACGGAAGACGCGTAGTGCATTGCATGGGTCAGGATATGCACATTGGCGTCGCGCCAATCCACCATCTTGCCATCCATCCAGATCTGACCGTCCCGGTCGTGATATCCAGCTGACATCGTCTACTCTCCCATTTCAGAGCTATCTTTTCAAAAGTTGCGTAGAATAAGCCCGATACGGACATATCATGTCGCCAAAGCTGCGATTCACTAGCCTTTCGCACTTGGAGTGTCAACAAGGCTGACGTATTGTTACGACACCAAACATACGAGGACCACCATGGCAGACGGGCGCAGCGCATCTTCCGTATCAGGCGAAAGCCTGCTGTTTCTGACCGACGAACAACTGCGGCAGGGGATCGAGGCGATGTTCTTTGCCTATCGTGGCTTTACCGCTGATCCGGACCGCATTCTGGATGACATGGCCTATGGTCGCGCCCACCACCGCGCGATCCACTTCATCAATCGCGCGCCGGGCACCACAGTCAACAATCTTCTGGCGATCCTCGGTGTCACCAAGCAATCGCTGAACCGCGTCTTGCGCACGCTGATTTCCGATGGGCTGGTGGAAAGCCGGGTGGGGCGCAACGACAAACGTGAACGCCATCTGCATCTGACGGAGGCAGGCCGCGCGCTGGAACAAACCCTGTCGGATGCCCAGCGCACCCGCATGCGCGCCGCATTTCGCACCGCCGGACCAGAGGCCGTTGCCGGTTTTCGCACCGTCCTTGAGGCGATGATGGACCAGGAGATGCGCGCCAGCTACATTCGCCTGAAGGAGACTGGCGCATGAGCGAAATGGAAGCCCACCTGCTGATCGTCGATGACGACGAACGCATTCGGACGTTGTTGCAGAAGTTCCTGATGCGGAACGGTTTTCTGGTCACATCCGCGCGCGATGCCGCCCATGCGCGGCGCATCCTCTCAGGGCTTGATTTCGACCTAATCGTCCTTGATGTGATGATGCCCGGCGAAGACGGGCTGAGCCTCACCCGGTCCTTGCGCGAGACCATGCAGACACCAATCCTGCTGCTGACTGCCAAATCTGACACCGACGACCGCATTGAAGGTCTGGAAGCTGGCGCGGATGATTACCTGCCCAAGCCGTTTGAGCCCAAGGAACTCCTGCTGCGCATCAACGCCATTCTTCGCCGGGTCCCGGACACCAGCGCCCAGGACGCCGCCCCCAAGGTCCTGACTTTGGGCTCCATTCGCTATGACATGGAACGCGGAGAGATGTGGCAGGAGGATGCGCTTGTCCGGCTTACCGCGACCGAAATACAGTTGATGAAGATTTTCTCCGCCTGCCCTGGTGAGGCGCTCAGCCGGGCCAAATTGGTTGAAGAACTGGGCAGGGACCGTGGACAGGCGCAAGAACGCGCCGTCGACGTTCAGATCACCCGGCTTCGTCGGAAGATCGAAGACAACCCCAAGCAGCCCCGCTATCTGCAGACTGTGCGCGGTGCGGGTTACATGTTGGCGCCCGACTAACCAGCGTTATGAGTCTGGCACGGGTTGCGCAGCGGGATTTAAGGCCAAAAAGAGAAGCAAAAGCGCCTCTGGCGAAGGCCGCGTTTCCCTACTAGTGTAGCGCCGATTGAGATTTATGAGGCACCTGAGATGACCGACACATCCGTGGATGAAATGAGCTTTGAAACCGCCATGGCGGAGCTTGAGAAGGTGCTGGGTCAGTTGGAGAGGGGCGATGTTGCGCTCGAAGAAAGCATTGCCCTTTACGAACGCGGTGCCGCGTTGAAAAAACGCTGCGAGACCAAATTGAAGGAAGCCGAGGAAAAGGTCGCCGCGATCACGCTGGATGGCGATGGCAATCCCGTTGGGCTGAAACCAGTCGAAGATACCTGACATGGACATGTCCCGTCACGAAGGCCTGCTGGACCGCTTGCCGCTGGATGCCGCGATGGCGCGCGCTCAGGCGGCCATCACCGCACGCTTTCGGGAAATCACACCCCAGCCGGACATCCTTGGTCAGGCGATGGGCCATGCGTTGATCGGCGGCAAGATGCTGCGCGGTTTTCTTGCATTTGAATCCTGCCGCCTGCATGGCGTCGATGCGGCGCTGTCGATTGACCCCGCGTTGGCCATCGAATGCATGCACGCCTATTCGCTGGTCCATGATGATCTGCCGTGCATGGACGATGACGACCTGCGGCGCGGCCGCCCGACCGTGCACAAACAATGGGACGAAGCGACTGCCGTGCTGGCGGGTGACGCCCTTCAGTCGCTTGCGTTTGAACTTTTGGCACACAGCAAATTTGGCACCCGGGGCCAGGTGCTCGTCAAGATGCTGGCACGTTTGGGCGGGCGGCATGGCATGGTGCGCGGCCAGATGCAGGACATCGCCGCCGAGACCACTCAGTCCCCCCTGACATTGGATGAAGTGACGGAGCTTCAGCACAACAAGACCGGCAAACTGATCTGCTGGTCCTGTATGGTAGGTCCGATGATGATCGACCGCGATTCGGAAGACCATCCCCTGCGCGCCTACGCAAACGCCATCGGGCTTGCATTTCAGATCGCCGATGACATCCTCGATATCGAAGGCGACGCCGCCACCGTCGGCAAGGCCACCCACAAGGACGCGGACGCCGGGAAGGCGACCTTCGTATCCCTGATGGGGCTGGATGAGGCCAAACGCCGCGCCGATGACCTTGTGCAATCCGCTTGCGATGCGCTCAGTGTCTATGGCAACGACGCCGCGACACTTCAGGAAGCGGCGCGCTTCATCATCGCCCGAAAAAGCTGATCCGGCAAAGAGGCACGACATGACCAACCGACCCAAGACACCGCTGCTGGACAAAGTGGCACGCCCCGCGGACATGAAACATCTCAGCGATGCGGAGCTGACCCAACTTGCCCATGAAGTCCGGACAGAGACGATTTCGGCGGTCTCGGAAACCGGCGGCCACCTTGGCGCGGGTCTGGGTGTGGTCGAACTTACCGTCGCACTTCATGCCGTTTTTGACACACCCCGCGACAAGATCGTCTGGGACGTGGGCCATCAGTGCTACCCCCACAAGATCCTGACGGAACGCCGCGACCGCATCCGCACCCTGCGGCAGAAAGACGGGCTGAGCGGCTTCACCAAGCGCAGCGAATCCCCCTACGATCCTTTTGGTGCCGCGCATAGTTCCACCTCCATTTCTGCCGCACTCGGGTTTGCCGCAGCACGTGATCTGGGCGGTGTCATCCCCGAAGGCGCAGGCGATGCAATTGCCGTGATCGGGGACGGGGCGATGTCTGCCGGCATGGCGTACGAAGCGATGAACAACGCGGGCCACCTTGGCAAACGCCTGATCGTGATCCTGAACGACAACGAGATGTCCATCGCGCCCCCTGTCGGCGCGATGTCCAGCTACCTGAGCCGCCTTTATGCGGAGGAACCCTTTCAGGATCTCAAGGCAGCGGCGAAGGGCGCCGTCAGCCTTCTGCCCGGCCCGTTCCGCGAGGGTGCCAAGCGGGCCAGGGATGTGCTGAAAGGCATGGCGGTCGGCGGGACGTTGTTCGAACAACTCGGGTTTTCCTACGTCGGTCCCATCGACGGTCACGACATGAACCAACTGCTGCCCGTCCTGCGCACTGTCAAGCAACGTGCTACAGGACCAATCCTGATCCACATCCTGACGAAAAAGGGCAAGGGCTATGCCCCCGCCGAAGCGGCCCGCGACAAGGGCCACGGCGTATCCAAGTTCAACGTCATCACGGGCGAACAATCCAAAGCCCCTTCAAATGCGCCAAGCTACACTTCCGTGTTCGCGAATGCCTTGCTGCAGGCCGCCGCCAAGGACGACAAGGTTTGCGCGATCACTGCCGCCATGCCGGATGGTACTGGCCTGAACCTTTTCGCCGAACGCTACCCGTCGCGCTGTTTCGACGTCGGCATCGCCGAACAACACGGCGTGACATTCAGTGCCGGTCTGGCGGCGGGTGGCATGAAACCCTTCTGCGCGCTTTATTCCACGTTCCTGCAGCGCGGGTATGATCAGGTGGTGCACGACGTGGCCATCCAACGCCTGCCCGTACGTTTTGCCATCGACCGCGCGGGGCTGGTGGGCGCGGATGGCGCGACCCACGCGGGCGCGTTCGATACGGCATTCCTTGCCAATCTGCCCGGCTTCGTCGTGATGGCCGCCGCAGATGAAGCAGAGTTGAAGCACATGGTTGCCACCGCTGTCGCCCATGATGATGGACCCATCGCATTCCGTTTTCCGCGCGGCTCCGGCACCGGTGTCGATCTGCCTGAACAGGGCACACCACTGCAGATTGGCAAGGGCCGGATGATCCATGAAGGCAGCCGCGTTGCGCTGCTTTCTTTCGGCACCCGGCTGGCAGAAGTTGAAAAAGCCGCCGAAGCACTGACCGCAAAGGGGATCACCCCCACCATTGCCGATGCCCGATTTGCCAAACCGCTGGACCGGGACCTGATCCTGTCACTTGCGGCCGATCACGAGGCGCTGATCACGATTGAGGAAGGCGCAGTTGGCGGTTTTGGCAGCCATGTGGCGCAATTGCTTGCCGATGAAGGCGTATTCGACCACGGGCTAAAATTCCGCTCCATGGTCCTGCCCGATATCTTCATCGATCAGGCCTCTCCCGCGGATATGTACGCCGTCGCTGGGATGAACGCGCCAGACATCGAAGCAAAGGTGCTGGAGGTGTTGGGCATCGCGACCCTGAAAGCCGGGCGCGCCTGATTACTTCCGCGTCCGCTGTTCCAGCAATTGATCCAGCCGATCCTCGATGGATTCCAGGCGCGCGTTGACATTGTCACGATACGACGTCGTCTCTGCATTACTTTCCTCAGCATGCGCATCCTGCATGGAATTCACGATCAGGCCGACAAGCAGGTTCACCACCGCAAAGGTCGTGACCATGATGAAGGGCACAAAGAACATCCATGCCAGCGGATAAACTTCCATCACCGGGCGCACGATACCCATCGACCAGCTTTCCAGCGTCATGATCTGAAACAGCGAATAGGCGCTGTCGCCCAAGGTCCCGAAAAACTCAGGGAAGCTGGCAGAGAAAAGCTTCGTCGCGATGACGGATCCAATGTAGAAAATCAGCGCCATCAGCAAAAAGACAGACGCCATACCCGGCAGCGCCGTGATGAAGCCTTCGACCACCCGGCGCAATCGCGGCGCAGTCGAGATCAGGCGCAGAACACGCAAGATGCGCAATGCCCGCAGGGCAGAAAACCCTTCCGCGGCAGGCACCAGCGATATCCCCACGATCACGAAATCAAACAGGTTCCAGCCATCGCGGAAAAACCGAACGCGATAGGCGATCAACTTTGCCGTCAGTTCGACTACGAAGATTGCAAGACAGATCCGATCCAGCGTCAGGATCAATTCACCGGCGAACGCCATGATGGGTTTGGATGTCTCCATCCCCAACAGGATCGCATTGAAGATGATCACCCCCATGATGAAAGTGCCAAACTGCGGCGTTTCCAGAAGGGATCTGATGCGTGCTGTCATGGGTCCGCCTTTGCCTGTTCGGCCCTATATGGCGGCAGGGGAATGCAGGGACAAGATGCTCTCGTCCTTCGTCCATCAGGTCCAGAGCAAAATCGCACCACCGACGGTCAAACCAACCATCAAATAACCCAAAAACACATAGACACCATCGCGGGTGAAAAGACCGTAAACCATGAGGGCAATGGTGCCTGCGCCCACTGAAGTCACAAAAGGCAGCACCTCAAGAAATGGCCAGCCAAGCGGAATGAACACACAAATGAACAAGGTCACAACCCGCATGATGCCACGTGTCAGGAATTCAAGACGCTGCTGAGAATGTTTGTCCAGAAACGCGCAGGGTCTCTCAAGCCAATCGAGCGCGCGGCGCAATTTCTTTCCTGCAATCTTCCGGCGCAAAAGAAACCGCGGCAGCCACAGGCGGCGACGCCCCGATAGGGCCTGCACCGCCATCGTCACGATCAGGAAGGCCGATACCGTTGGCATTCCCGGAATCCCTGACAGCGGCGAAACCAGTAGCACGGCAAGAAGCAGGATAAACGGCGTGATCGCCCTGTCGCCCAGCTTGGACCGGACATCTTGGACTGAAACATCTTCGTTGCGCGCAGCCTGTGACACGTCATTCAGAAGGCCACTCAGCGTGTTCTCCTCCCCTGTGTGCATCGACCCTGCTTTCAGTTGTCACCTTTCAACATTGCCGCCAATCCACTGCGGTAATCTGCGTATTGCGGCTGCCACCCCAACGCTTTCTTGATCCGATCGTTCCGCACCTTCTTGCTCTCTGCATAGAAGCTGCGCGCCATCGGGGTCATTTCAGCCGTCTCAAAATCTTCGGCCGGAGGGAGCGGTAGCCCAAGCAGTTCCGCCGCATGACCGATCACATCCTGCGGCGGCGCAGGATCGTCATCACACAGGTTGTAGATCGCGCCGGGATCAGGCCGCACGATGGACAATTCCAGGGCCTGCGCGATGTCCTCCACGTGAATGCGCGAAAACACCTGGCCTTCCTTGATGATCCTGCGGGCCGTGCCCGCGCGGACCTTTGCAAATGGCCCCCGTCCCGGACCATAGATACCGGCGAGCCGAAAGATATGCAGCGGCAGATCGGGAATGGCGCGCCATGCCGCCTCTGCCTCCACCCGCGCCTGTCCGCGTGTTGTGGCAGGAGTCAGCGCGGTGTCTTCGTCCACCCAGTCCCCCTGATGATCCCCATAGACGCCCGTCGTTGACAAATACCCGACCCAGCGTAGCCGGGGCGCGGCTGCAACGAAATGATCGCGCATTGCACCGAGTACCGGGTCCCCGTTCCCATCAGGGGCGGCGGACAGCAACACATGATCCACCCCGGCCAAAAGGGGCGCTATATCAGTACCGGGCCAGACCACAGGCTCCACTCCGGTCTCAGCGATACCTGCGCATTTTTCGGAACTGCGGGTGGTACCGATGATCCGCCAGCCTTGCGGCACCAACCGCGCGGCAAGTGCCCGCGCACTGAACCCGTGACCAAAGGAAAGAAGTGTCTTTTTCATACCTCTGAACCTGCCTGCACCAAGGCAACGCGGCAAGAGGTACGGATCAGTTTTTCAGCCGTTCCAGCGCGATATATCCAAAAACCGGCCCCGCCCATTGCCGCGACTTGCGCATGCGCCCGCCCGAAGTCTCCACCCAGTATTCATTGGTAAAGCTGACGTCGCCGCGCACGCAGGTTTCGCGCATCCGATAGGTCGCGACACGCTGATCCACGATCTGGATTGTCTCCGGACCCAGTTGCGTCATGTCGCAGGCAAACTCCACCGTCTGCGCAATTCCGTTTGCACGCGCCAACGTCATCAACCGTGCGCCACCACCGCCTTGCCCGTCAAATCCGGCCAGCGTCGAACCTGCCTGCGCAGACCGCATATCACCACCCAGCCCCCGCGTTCCGACAAGCACACCGTCGCGCAGGATGATCTGTGCATTATCCGATGACTGCCACACCTCGATTGTGCCGGGCCCATCATCAGTGCGCCGCGCCACCAGGCGGAGGAAATCCTGCAACCCCGTATTGTCGGGAATTGCCTGCATGACCTGCCCCGGTGTCTGATCCAGCAAAGCCCGGGTCACGACAACCGGCTGCGGCTCCGGCTGGTTCCAGCTTTGATACACACTGACCGCTGCCTTGCCGACCCGCGTCAGCGCATCATCCGGCTGTTCGCCAGTGCCACCGTTGCAACCCGCAAGGCCAAGGCTCACGCAGATCAGGGCCAGTGCTGTCATCCGGCGCATCATTCCCAAACCCTCGACCAATTGCCGATAACCGCGTTCTTGTGGCCCTGCCTGACCTGCTCATAAAGCCGCCCCGGCACTTCGACACGTGCGCCACCGTCGCGCTGAATGGGTCTGATCGTGGTCGACAGTGACCGTCGTCCGGGCGTACCAAGGAACCAGTCCAGCGGGATCGAAAGATGTATCCCCTTGTCGAAAGATCCCTCACCAAAGTCCGCCGAAGAAACATCCGTCAGGGTAAAGAACCCTCCGACACGCCATCCGTTCTGGAATTCCCGTGTCAGCGTGACCGTGGCACCCAGATCGCCTGCAAGGTACCGACCCACATCAACCTGCCCCAGATACCCACCGCCAAATTCATAATAGGCAGAGGCATGACCCGTTGCGATACTGTAGTCACGGAACCCAAGGCCGGAATAGTCGCGCTGCTGGACATAGTTTGCCTCAACCCCCAGCGCCAACCGGCTGCCAACGGGCTTCCACAGCACCTCTCCCGACACACCACCGAACATCCGCTCAAGATAACCTGCCGTCACACGGGCATAGATCTCATCGGCAGGCTTCCATTGGCGGCTGATATAAAGATTGTCGAGTATCGTATCACCGCCGCGGGCATAAAGGATGTTGTCCGTACGCACGCGTGGCAGCACCGAATTGCTGGTCCGGGTTGAATCCGACAGCGTATCAATCAGGCGGTACTTCAGCCGCCCGCCGATCTCCCAACCAAGGGCCGGCCGATAGGTCAGCTCAAACTTGACCCCGCCTTCATACCGCACGGGCTCATCCGGGTCGAAATAGTTGGGCTCGAAATAGGGGGCGATTGTCCAGGTGTAATCGGGATAAAGCGTATCACTGTAGACCGCGTTCTCAAGCGTCGGCGCCGCTTCACCGATCCCTGTAACAGCCAGAAGGGCGTCTGCCCCCTGGGACGCGAATTCCAACGCTTCGAGATCCGAACGGCGGATGGTGACCGCCGATTGCGCCAACCCGTTCTCCATGGTCACAAGACGAAACGTCTCAACAGAAGCAGGCATGACCTGCGCCAAGGCACGTGCTGCACGGCCGACGGCGACAGATGTCGCGCGGTATCTGTTGTTGCGGAAACGCAGCTCTGCCCGGTCCGCGGTCACTTCCAGCGCCTCCAGCGTCAGCCCGCTTTCGGCCAGTACCGGCATCAACCGATCGCGCAGAACCAAAGGTGCCTCGGCACTTTCGGACCATCCTGTGCTCCACACCTCGGGTGCGATTGCCCGATCCGGGCGCGGATCAATCGGTGCCGTGGGCCGTATTGCCAATGGCGCCAGCGGCGCGTTCGGGCTCAATTGCACCTGAACATTGAAACCAAACTCTGAGCCGTAGAGATAATAGGCCCCCAAACGAATGCGATCAGATACCTGGTATTCCGTACCGAAATTCAGCCGGGACTTCCGCTCGAACACACCATTGGCGGTTTCGGAAACATACGCGTCAGAGCTGTACTCCGCCTTCAGACCCCAGCGATCCGTCACCTGCCATTCGACCCCGCCAAAGGGGGCAGCCGGACCCCGAAACCACTGATCCGTTGAAGGACTGCCGCCCCTGTCAGTGGAAACAAATCCGGGGCGGGGGCCACCAAAAGGCGAACCGATTGCCCCCGCGGAGCCAAATCGGCCCCAGCCAAGGCCAGCCGTAACGTTGATACGACCAGGAAGGCGTGCAACGCCGTCAAAGCTTTTGGTGGCCACGACGTATTCACCAGCATAGATGCCCGTGCCCGCAAAATCCTGCAGACCGACAGTCACAGCAGGCAAGATCCGCCGCTCCTTCAGAGCCTGAAAGCGCAGATCGAAACTGCGGTCACGATAGGTGTCAAACCCATCCGCATTCCAGTCCTGGATACCCACATAACGAAAGCTCGCCGAAATCCGAGGGGTGACCTGAAAGGTCAAGGTGGTGCGCGTATTGCCCCCGAAGGTGGAGACACCAATCGCAAAGGTGCCGTCGGGCAGCGCTTGCGCTGTAGGCATGTCAACCAGACCGGGCGCGCCAAAGAAATTCAGCGTCGGACGGTCCGGCACATCAAAGATGTCAAATTGCTGGGCTGCCGCAGGCACCGTGCCCATCAACACAAGCCCGCATGTCGCAGCGGTCAGATAACCCACGCCCTTCATGAAACCAAGGATCCCGTCATTGCTGCCTGCTGCACTCTATTGCCCTTTGCCATTCGGCATTCTCGCTCAGGGTGTGCACGCGAAGGTCACCGAAATCAACACCTTCGCCCGATCTCGCGCAAATCTGAACGTCGCCGCGACATTCCTACCGCACCTCCTTGATCCGATGCGCCGTTCCCTAACCCGTCAGGAAAGCTTGCGATCCAGATCATCCGCGACGGACGCCTGGCCAAATCCTTCGACCCAGCCCATGATGACCGCCCGTGCCATATCCTCGTTGCTGGCAACCATCGCTTCGCGCAGGCGACGCAAGGCACGCGCCACTTCCATCTCCGAAAGTCCCTCTTCACGGGCCGAGAAAATCTTGGGGTTGCGGGTGCCGATCAACTCGCCTGACAGGGTGAGTTCCTCGCTCATCTTTTCGCCCGGGCGCAAACCGGTAAAGGCAATCTCGATGTCGCCATCGGGGTTTTCCGCGTCGCGCAGAGTATACCCCGCACTCTCGATCACCTGTTTGGCCAATTGAAAGATCTGGATCGGTTTGCCCATGTCGAGCACGAACACCTCACCACCCTCGGCCATTGCGCCGGCCTGAAGCACCAGTTTGACCGCCTCTTGCACGGTCATGAAATATCGTTCCACCGCCGGATCTGTGACGGTCAGCGGCCCGCCACGACGCAACTGATCCTGAAACAGCGGCACCACCGATCCGGACGAGCCCAGAACATTGCCGAACCGCACCATCGAGAAAATCGTGCCGCCCGCACCGCTTCTGTTTGCGGCCAAATCCTGAATCACAAGTTCCGCCAACCGCTTGGATGCACCCATGACGTTTGTGGGCCGCACCGCCTTGTCGGATGAAATCAGGATGAACCTTTCGACGTTGGCCTGCAGCGCTTGCTCCGCCAGCGTCTGTGTGCCGAACACATTGTTCACCAGCCCGGCCAGCGGATTGGACTCCACCAGTGGTACGTGTTTGTACGCCGCCGCATGAAGGATGACGTCAACGTCATGCTCCATCAGTACCTTGCGCACCTGACGCGCTTCGGTGATGGAGCCCAGCACCGGCACAATCTCGATGTTGGCGCCCTCGGTTACCTGTCGCAGTTCCAGATCCGCATTATAAAGCGCAAGCTCGCTCAATTCGAACAGGACCAACTTGGTCGGACGACAGTCCAGCACCTGACGGCTCAGTTCAGAGCCAATGGATCCGCCCGCACCTGATACCAGCACAACCTTGCCTGCGTAACAGGCAGATCCGTCATTCAGGGAATGATCGAATTCGTCACGGTTGAGAAAACTGTGCGCGTGTAGCGGTTTGAACTTGTCCAGCAGCGCTTCACCGCCAATCAATTGCGCAAAAGAGGGGAGCGCCTGCACCTCAAGTCCCATCTGCTCAAGCCGCCGGGCGATCTGGGCCTGTTTGGGCAGGGTGAGCGAAGGAATGGCAAGCAGCACCCGGTCAATCTGCTTCTCCTTCGCCACCTCTGCTATGCGCAGCGGATTGTAAACGGGGATATTTGCGACGTTGAGCCCTTGGATCGCCGCGTTGTCATCCACGAAGGCGACAGGTTCGATGCTTTCATGCCGCCGCAGCGCCGACACGATCTGCGTACCAGTCGTACCCGCCCCATAGATCAGAACCCGACACCGCGAAGACGAACGCCGATAGATGGCAAGTACCACCTGCAAAAGCACGGTACGCGCAATAACCACCAACGAAAAGAACGCAGCACCAAAGACCACATGAACCGAGGTCGGCAGCGTCAGACCAACAATCCATGACATTATGATGGAAATCGCGACCAGGCTCGCGGCAAAAACACCGGTGGTCCCGATCGCCGCGCCCTCATAGGAATTAAGCTGTGTCGTGCAAACCCCAAGCCAAAGTGAAACGGCCACGCCAAAAATCAAAACATAGGGAAGCACGGTCATGTAGTCGATCAGGTGTGGCAACACGCCGCCCGGCAATCCCTGCGCTGCAAGAGCGAAAACAATGGCCAGTATGATAAGCCCCGAGTCCAAAGTCAGCATGATGCCGCGCTTCTGGCGCTTGGTAAGCGATTTAATGACATTCAACATGATCGACCGGTAACCTTTTAAACGTGCCACATAAACTGACGTGGGACGTTTGCGCAGTGGGCAAAGTGCCTATTGCTTCGACCATCCCCCGAGAGCCGTATCAAAACCCTTTAAATTTACGCCAATTGCAGCAATTTCTACAAACCTCTTTCCACTCAGTCCTGTGATTCCTCAACCATTGCGCGAAAAAACTCACACATTGGGCGGTTTTCGGCCTGTACGTCGGCGGAAAAGGTTCCCAATTGTCTGAAACACCAAGTCAAAATCGTAGCAGGTCGACTGATTCTTTTGATAGATCAGGTCAAGGCGCGCCTTTCGCGGTACACAGATTCGCACGTAAACATCGTCCGTTTCCGCTGCCGTTTTGCAGCGTGCCAACAATCTGTCTTCATGTTTATGAAATTTGATCGTCGCCAGTCCGGTGACGCCGGGACGTGACCTGAGCACGTCGGCATAAAGATCAGGAAAGCGTTCCACGTATTCACGTAGCGGCGGACGCGGCCCGACAAAGCTCAGATCTCCTCGCAGGATGTTCCATAATTGCGGAAACTCGTCCAGCCTCTTTGCCCGCAACCAGGCACCGGTTTCGGTGATCCGCCCGTCCTTGTCGCCACCCGACACGCCGCGATCTGCCGATGCAACGTTCATGGTGCGCAATTTCCACAGATTGAACGGCTCACCGGGCGCCTTCATGCGTTCTGCTACGTAAAAAAGGGGGCGCCCTTCCTTGATCAATAGCCAGATCAGCAAGCCGATCAGAACAGGCCCGAGGATCACCACCAGAAGGCTGGCAAAGAACAGATCAAAAATACGTTTGCGCCAGGTCATCCGGCCATTTCCCTGTATCGCAGCCATTCCGCCACCAGACCCTGCGCTGTCGTGTCGGTCAGGGGCACATAGCGCGCCAATTCCTGTGTCGAAAGGGCGACCTTGCGGATCACACCATCCGGCGCGGGGCGCGGCGCCCACGGCAAACCGGCCGCATCCAGTAATGCGCCCATCTCGACCACACCGGGACCCGCCACATTCAGGACAGATGGCAGTTTGGCTTTTGTCGCCAATCCAGCAATCACCCGCGCCAACGCCTGCGGCCCGATATAGCTTCGTGCGGGGGTGCTGCCATCTGGCAATTGGTCAATCCGCATTCCTTCGTGCCAACCGCCCAGTATGGCATCAGCCCCCGCGACATTGCCAATCCTCAGAACCGTGACCGCCTGACCGATCTGCGCGCCCAACGCGAGGCCCGCCTGCTCCATCTCGCACTTCGCACGACCATACTCTGCCAGCGGAGCCAGCGTCGAATCTTCGGTCAACAGACCTGACTGACGCCCGTAGACGGCTGCGGAAGACGCCAGAAAGACCCGCCCCGCACCGGCTGCTTTCGCCGCATGGATCGCCGCCATCGCAAGATCGCTGTTGTGCGACATCGGCGCGCCCCGCCTTGCCGCCGCGTCCGTGATCCCGGCCAGGCAAACGACCGCCCGGTGCCCCGCCAAAAGACCCTGCAGGACCGCCTTGTCCTGCAGGATATCGCAGCGCTCGATACCGGTCCCTGCCGTGCGGCCCACCGCCACCAGATTGCCATCTGGCCAAAAGCTGCGCAGCATGCGCCCCAACCGCCCAGTGGCGCCAAGCAACACTGTGCCGCGAAATTCCGCTTCCCTGACTGAAACGATTGACGTCATACTTGGTGCCAGTATCTTGCGCGACAGCAAATGCCAACTGGAGGGGCTTCCACCCCTCTTAAAAGACTTGATTACGAACGCAGGAATACGCCACTTGATCAAGTCGGCACCACTAGAAATGATCGGCAGTCCAGATGGCAATGTCTCGTAAACACTTGTTATGTCTCGTGCTCAGTCTGACGCTGGCCGCTTGCTCCTCCCTGCCCCGTGGGGCCGCCGTGGAAAAGGAAATATTGCAGGCCGCAGACGCACCGAACCCAGAGATTGCGATTTACCCCGTGACGCGCGCCTTCCTTCCAAGCGTTGCCAAATGGCCACGCAACGGGTCGCGCTCCTACTCATGGATCGGCCATAGCCATGGCGCGAATGCACAGATCATCCGTCCCGGTGATCGGCTGAACCTGTTGATTTGGGACAGCGGCGAAAACTCCCTTCTGACAGGTCCGGATGAGCGTGTCGCCAGCCTGCCCGACATGCGCGTTACCGAGGCAGGGGCCATTTTCGTCCCCTACGTGGGCAAGATCCAGGTCTCGGGCCGCACACCAGACAGTGCGCGCCAGTTGGTGCAACGGCAATTGGAAGACATCGTTCCGTCCGCACAGGTGCAGCTTTCCATGGTTGAAGGGCGCGGAAACTCCATCGACCTTGTGGGGGGCGTGAACAGCCCCGGCAACATCGTCATGCCAGATCAGGATTTTTCGGTTCTGGCAGCGATTTCCGCAGGCGGAGGTGTTGAACCGTCCATGGAGAACCCGCAGGTCAAGCTTGTACGCGGTCACAACATCTATGCGACCTCGATCAGCCGCCTCTATGACAACCCGCGGCTCGACACCCGCTTGCGTGGCGGGGACAAAGTCATTGTCGAAGCCGACCGGCGCTATTTCCTGTCGCTGGGTGCAGCGGGCCGCGAAGCACAGCATTCCTTCAACCGCGATGATGTTTCGGCCCTTGATGCACTGGCAATCATTGGTGGCGTCAACGACAGCCGCGCCGATCCTGAAGGCATTCTGATCCTGCGTGAATATCCCTCCAGCGCAGTGCAGGCTGGTACCCGTGGCCCGCGCAACACGCGCGTGGTGTTCACCCTGGATCTGACTTCGTCTGACGGGCTGTTCTCCGCCCGTAATTTCCACATTCAGTCCGGTGATCTCGTACTTGCCACTGAAAGCCCGCTGACGGACACCCGCACCATCATTGGCCTTGTCGGATCAGCCTTTGGTGTGATCAGTTCAGCAAGCAGTGCATCTGGCAGCTGACCCGATCAGTGAGCGTAATCTGAACCTTCAGCATCGAGCAAGGCCTTCAGCTCTGCCAAATGGCGCGCGTCCTGTTCGGGGTATTCTTCCAGCTCGCGCGCCGTTTTTTCGGCAATCTCATCCGAAATCCGCCGCAGCGGCATGCCCGTCTGCAATGCCCTGATATACGTCTCCGCAGCGCGCTCGAAATAATACAGCCGGTTGAACGTATCCGCGACAGTATCCCCGATCACCAGCACCCCATGGCTTCCCATCACCATCACCTTCTGCTTGGGATCGGTCAGCAGCGCAGCACAGCGCGCGCCTTCATCCTCGAACGCCAGCCCGCCATAATCCTCATCGATGACCACGCGGTTAAAGAAGGTGCAGCAGTTCTGATCAATCGGCGGCAACCGGCTGTCCTGCAGGCAGGCCAGGACCGTGGCGTGGATCGAATGCACATGCATCACGCAACGCGCATGCGGACACGCCCGATGTACCCCGCCATGCAAGCCCCAGGCCGTCGGATCCGGCGCATCCGGCCCTTCCAACGTATCGGGATCATTGGCATCAATCAGCAACATCTCACTGGCTTTGATCCGCGCGAAATGTGCCTGATTAGGGTTCATCAGAAACCGCGTGCCATCGTCATTCACCGCGAGCGAGAAGTGGTTCGCCACCCCTTCATGCATGTTCAGCCGCGCGGTCCAGCGAAAGGCAGCGGCCAGATCGACGCGCTCCTGCCAATGGTCCATGTTCGGTTTCATCTGCGTGACGGTCATGGCCGATACTCCTTTGCCGCTATGATGCACAACGCCCATGGCGAAACCCAGCGAAAAAATAGCACATCAAAGGTGCTCGTCCGGGATACGTCACAACGCCCGACTAACAACCCAGGCATATCCGTTCTCACACAACACATACGCCTCCCTTAACCCATGCGGCTTGTCCGTTGCCCCTTGCAAAACCGTGCCGCCCAGCGCCTCTGCACGTGCACAGACTTCATCCGGATCCGTATCGTAAAGCCTGATTTCGATTCCCGCACCACGCGGGGGGCTTTCGGGCAGCAGCCCCAACAAGGGGTTGGAATGATACGTGCCGTCGACATGCAACTGAAACACGTCCTTCCCATAGCGCATGATCGCAAAATCTGCTGTCGGCTGAAACGCTTTCATGCCAAAGAGCTTTTCCAGAAACGCCACCTGGGCACTTACATCCCGCACCAGCAGGTTCAGTCCGATCCCGTGCAAGCTGGCGCCGAACTCCTCAGCACCCACCGTTTCAAAATCCATACCCACGCTCCCGCTTGAACCTGCCAAAACCCTGTGGCACCGTACGCCATGACGCAAGACACTTTCCCAACATGGCCCGATGTGGCCGCGCAACTGGTCAACACCGCGGCAGGCCGCGCGCACGCCGATACGATCATCACCGGTGGCATCTGGGTCAACGTCCATACCCGCGAAACCCTGCCCGACCATGACATTGCCATCACTGCCGGACGCATTGCTTTTGTCGGCCCATCGGCGGATCACTGCAAAGGCCCGGATACCCGGATCATAGACGCACGGGGCCGGTACATGGTCCCCGGCCTCTGCGATGGTCACATGCATATCGAAAGCGGCATGCTCACCCCCGCGGAATTCGCCCGCGCGGTGATCCCCCACGGCACAACTTCGATGTTCACCGATCCGCATGAGATCGCCAATGTACTGGGCCTGAAAGGCGTGCGAATGATGCACGACGAAGCGCTCCTGCAGCCCATCAACATCTTCACGCAAATGCCCTCCTGCGCGCCGTCTGCACCCGGCATGGAAACCACAGGATTCGAGATCACCGCCGAAGACGTGGCCGAGGCAATGCACTGGCCCGGCATTATCGGCCTGGGTGAGATGATGAACTTCCCCGGTGTCTCAAACGCCGATCCTCAAATGCTCGCTGAAATGGCTGCCACCCAAAACGCAGGTAAGACCGTCGGCGGCCACTACGCTTCCCCCGACCTCGGCCCCGCTTTTGCGGCCTATGTCGCGGGCGGCCCCGCCGACGATCACGAAGGCACCTGCGAGGATGACGCCATTGCGCGGATGCGGCAGGGCATGCGGTCGATGATCCGCCTCGGCTCTGCATGGTATGACGTGGAATCCCAGATCACCGCAATCACTGAAAAGGGTCTCGATCCGCGCAACATGATCCTGTGCACCGACGATTGCCACTCCGGCACGCTTGTGAACGAAGGCCACATGAACCGCGTCGTCCGCCACGCCATCGACTGCGGCTGTGACCCGCTGATCGCGCTGCAAATGGCCACGATCAACACCGCCACCCACTTCGGGCTGGAGCGTGAAATCGGCTCCCTCACGCCGGGGCGACGCGCCGACGTGATCCTGACTTCTGATCTGAAAACCCTCCCCATCGAGACGGTGATCGCCCGTGGCCAGATCGTCGCGCAAGACGGCGCCTGCCTTGTGGACTGCCCCCACTACGACTGGCCCGAACACGCGCGCACCACGGTCAACATGGCGCGTGACCTGACAGCGGACGACTTCACCATCCCCGCCCCCGCAGGTGCCAACGCCGTCTCCGCCAACGTCATCGGCGTAGTCGAAAACCAAGCCCCCACCCGCGCGCTGAAATTCGAACTGCCTGTCACCGAAGGCCGCGTGCAGGCGACAGGAGACGTCGCGCAGATCGCCCTTGTCGAACGCCACCGCGCCACAGGCGGCGTCGTGAATGCCTTCGTCTCGGGCTTTGGCTATACCGGCACGATGGCTATGGCCTCGACAGTCGCCCATGACAGCCACCACATGATCGTCGTCGGGACAGACGCGGACCAGATGGCGCTGGCCGCCAACCACCTGCGCGCTGCCGGCGGCGGCATCACGATCTTCCGCGATGGCACTGCCCTTGCAACGGTCAGCTTGCCCATTGCAGGCCTGATGTCCGACAGCCCCGCGTCGGAAGTCGCCGCCGCAACCGACCAGATGATGCAAGCCATGCGCGACTGCGGCTGCACCCTCAACAACGCCTACATGCAGCATTCCCTGCTGGCGCTCGTGGTCATCCCCGAACTCCGCATCTCCGACCTCGGCCTCGTCGATGTCCGCACCTTTGACTTCATAGACGTAATCGAGCCCCTCGCATGACCCGTATCCAGACCCCCGACACTCCAGCCGCAGAATCCTTCGACGACCCCACTGCCGCCGTCGACCGCCTGACCGCGCTTTACTCTCAGGCGACCGAATTCCTGCGCGACGCTTTTGCCGAAGCGCTGAATGACCCGCCCGAAGACGTGCGATTGCGCGCTTTCTATCCGGAGGTGCGGTTTCAGACCTCCAGCTATGCCCATGTGGACAGCCGCCTGTCGTTTGGCCACGTGTCATCGCCCGGAAAATTCGCCGCAACCATCACCCGGCCTGACCTGTTCCGGCACTACCTGATCCAGCAGATCGGCCTGCTCATCGAAAACCATGGCCAGCCCGTTATCATCGGACCATCCGATACACCGATCCCCGTCCACTTCGCCCTCGCCGGGGAAGCCGCCGCTGCGCTGATCCCACAAGATGGGGCCGCCGATTTCACCTTGCGCGACGTCTTTGATGTACCTGACCTGTCGACCACCAACGATGATATCGTCAACGGCACCTTTACACCCGTGGACGATATCCGCCCACTGGCCCCCTTCACCGCCCAGCGCGTCGACTATTCGCTGGCCCGCCTGTCTCATTATACCGCCACGGACGCGGAACACTTCCAGTGCCACGTGATGTTCACCAACTACCAATTCTACGTGACCGAGTTCGAGGAATACGCCCGCGCGCAGCTGGACGATCCTGACAGCGGCTACACCTCTTTCGTCTCCACCGGCAATATTGAAATCACGTCAGGGGACACCCCTATCCCACCCACACCGAAGATGCCGCAAATGCCGACCTATCATCTCAAGCGTGCCGATGGTTCCGGCATCACGCTGGTGAACATCGGTGTCGGTCCTTCAAACGCCAAAACGGCTACGGATCACATCGCCGTCCTGCGCCCGCACGCCTGGCTGATGGTGGGACACTGCGCCGGGCTGCGCAATTCTCAGGCGCTCGGCGACTTCGTCCTTGCCCACGCGTATTTGCGCGAAGATCACGTGCTGGATGACGACCTTCCCGTCTGGACCCCGATCCCCGCGCTTGCCGAAATCCAGATCGCGCTGGAAAAATCCGTGGCCGAGGTGACGCAACTTGAAGGCTATGAACTCAAACGCATCATGCGCACCGGCACTGTCGCCACGATCGACAACCGCAACTGGGAACTGCGCGATCAATCCGGCCCCGTTCAACGCCTCAGCCAATCGCGGTCTATCGCACTGGACATGGAAAGCGCCACGATTGCCGCCAACGGCTACCGCTTCCGCGTCCCCTACGGCACGCTCCTGTGCGTCTCCGACAAGCCGCTGCATGGCGAATTAAAGCTGCCCGGCATGGCCACAGACTTCTACAGAACACAGGTTTCACGCCACTTGATGATCGGAATTCGCGCGATGGAACTGCTTCGTTCAACCCCGCTGGAACGGATCCACAGCCGGAAATTACGCTCTTTTGACGAGACAGCCTTCCTCTGAAAGGGAGAAAAGGCGAAAAAACCCTTGAAAACTGCGGAAATCGACACTTTTTGCGCCACTATTCGTTGTGTTCACCCACAACATACCGCTACATTCCGCGCATGAGGCCCTAAACCGGGCGGTCTAAGGAGATAACAACATGGCAACCAAACCAATGACAAAGACTCAGCTCGTCGCTGCACTCGCAGATGAAATGGGTTCAGACAAGAAATCAGCAGGCGCAGCGCTCGAAGCGGTCTGCAACCTGATCACCCGCGAAGTGTCCGGCGGCGGTGCCGTCACACTGCCCGGCGTCGGCAAGATCTACTGCCGCGAACGGCCCGAGCGGATGGTGCGCAACCCTGCCACCGGTGAGCAGTTCAAGAAAGACGCCGACAAGGTGGTCAAGATGACCATCGCAAAGGCCCTCAAGGACAGCGTGAACGGCTGATCCGACGCCTTTACGTTTGACGCGATCAGGGGCTGCCTTCGGGCGGCCCCTTTTCCTTTGGTGTGTAATAAGACACAGCACGGGCACTCTATTCTTGGATTATTGCAACCAATGTTCTAGGTCCCAAATCCAGCGATGATGTTTTAAGAAAATTGAAAAGGACGCCGAATATGCGTGCTGATCTTCATCCATTGAACGCCGAACGCCTGAAGACACTTGCGGATTATGACATCCTCGACAGCGAAAAAGAGCCGGAGTTCGACGAACTGGTCCAGCTCGCCTCCGAGATTTGCGGCACATCCATATCGCTGATCTCATTGGTCGAGGAAGACCGCCAGTGGTTCAAGGCGGCCGTGGGGCTGGACCGCAACGAAACCACGATCGAGGAATCGATCTGTTCCCACGCCATCCTCCAGGACGATATATTTGAGGTGGAGGACACACAGTTGGACCCACGGACGGCTGACAATCCGCTTTGTGTCGGCGAAGATCCCTTGCGGTACTACGCGGGCGCCCCGCTGGTCGCGCACAACGGACTGCCGCTGGGTACCCTTTGCGTCCTCGATACGAAACCGTTCAAGCTGAATGATTTTCAACGCAGGGCGCTGGGTGTCCTGTCCCGGCAGGTGACAAAACAGCTCGACTTGCGCGTCGCCCTCCGCAATCAGGCCATCCTGCAGGCCGAAGCGGACCACCGGGTCAAGAATTCACTGCAATCCATGTCTGCAATCGTGCGCATCTACGCCCGCACCATCAAGGACCCCGCGGCACTCGAAGCGCTTGATGCCATCCAGCGCCGCATCGATGCCGTGGCGAACCTGCACCTGGAACTGCAATGGACCGATGGGCACGACACCATTGACGGTGCCGCCTATCTTGGACGGGTCATGACCCTCCTGCAGCAAACCGCACCAAGACACATCACCTTCCGGTCCGACTTTTCCCCGATTGTCCTGCGCTCGGATCAGGCGGCGAACCTTGCCATGATCATCAGCGAATTTGTCGCCAACTCGATCAAACATGCCTTCCCAAACGCGACGGCAGGCAAAATCACGGCTTTTCTGACGGACAAGGGAACGGGTCAATACCGTCTGGAATGCACTGACAACGGCATCGGTCAAAACGCGGAGAAACGCCCGGCCACGCAACCAGAGGGCATCGGCCTCAGCCTCGTCTCGGCCGCCGTGTCCAGCCTTGCAGGAAGCAGCGACGCAAGCCTGACACCCGACGGCAGCCGCCTGGTGATCGAATTTGGCAGCATCGCTCCGACCGAAATCCCCGAAACCAACTGACGGCAAACCGGCGCGACAAAGCCGGATTTGACCTCTTGCCTCTTTGACCGATGTGCGAAACGGTCTGCGAAAACGGGTTGAGCACGCATCATGGATTTCCGCGCCATCGTCATGGGCCTCGCATTTGCGGTCATGTGGTCCTCCGCATTCACGTCTGCGCGGATCATCGTGGCGGATGCTTCGCCGCTTTTCGCCCTTTCACTGCGCTATCTGGTTTCTGGTCTGCTCGGTGTCGGGATCGCCTTCGCATTGGGGCAAAGCTGGCGCCTGACACCCGTCCAATGGCGCGCAACGATCATCTTCGGCATCTTGCAAAACGCGGTCTATCTCGGCTTCAACTTCGTCGCCATGCAAACCGTGCAGGCCTCGATGGCCGCCATTATCGCCTCGACCATGCCGCTTCTCGTAGCCTTCGCAAGCTGGTTGATTTTCAAGGAAAGGCTGCGGCCCCTTGGTGTAGCCGGGTTACTGGCGGGCCTTGTCGGCGTTTATCTGATCATGGCGGCCCGGATCAGCGGCGGCGTGGATCTGCAAGGCGTGTTCTATTGCCTCATCGGATTGCTGGCACTGACCGCTGCCACACTCATGGTCCGGGGGGCCACGTCAGGCGGCAATTTCCTGATGATTGTCGGCTTGCAGATGCTTGCTGGCTTCGTTGTGCTCAGCTTCGCAACGCTGCTGTTTGAAACGCCACGCGTCGATCTTTCGCTCCCGCTTGCGCTCGCCTTCGTCTACACCTGCCTTGTCCCCGGGCTGCTGGCAACGTTTGTCTGGTTCTGGCTGGTCAATCGCATCGGTGCGACCCGCGCCGCCACTTTCCACTTCATCAACCCGTTTTTCGGCGTCGCCATCGCCGCTCTTCTGCTGTCGGAACCGCTTGGCGGACGGGACATTCTCGGCGTCGTGATCATCACGCTCGGCATCCTCGCCGTCCAGCTTTCAAGGCAACGAAACCGCCCCACGCCCTGATTTTCCAAATGGTTCAAAAAACCCGGAGGTCCGGAGGCAGCGCCTCCGAAATTTCCCGACATGGCACCCGGGCACGACCTTCAGTTCAAAAGCGGCTCGATCGCGCGCCGGACCTGCCCAGACATCGGACGCACGGACGATGTCCAGGTTTCCACGACCCGCCCGTCCGGCGCAATCAGCACCTTGTTGAAATTCCAGTTCGGCACGAAACCCGTCTCCGCCCGCACAGCCTGATAGAACGGATGCGCGTCAGGCCCCTTGACGTTGGTGATATCCGCCATCGGCAGATCAAGCCCGAAATTCACCTCGCAGAATTCCTTGACCTCCGCTGCCGTGCCCAACTCCTGCCGGAAATCATCGGATGGCACGGCAAGCACAACCAAGCCCCGCGCCTTGTATTGATCATGCAACTGCTGAAGTCCGGCATATTGCCCCGTGAACCCGCACTCCGACGCGGTATTCACCACCAGCACCGGCTGACCGGCCCACTGGCTGAAGTCGTGCTGACCCCCATCGATGTTGCTGAAAACCACGTCCCGCGTCCCAGCAAGGGCCATCACGGCCCAGACGCTTATCATTGCTGCCAGAAGGTATCGCATGACATACTCCCTTTCCTGATAGATACGCATCCGACCCCCATTCGGTTCACTTCCAGTGACGCGCCCGCCTAAACACTTTGAATTTTCGCCAGCCACCCCATTTAATACAGCGAGACCGACCAAAGGAGGATCTTCATGGCCGAGTATGAAAAGCGCCCCGAAGCAGTGGCCGCATTGTCACCCGAAGAATACCACGTCACCCAGCAAAGCGGCACCGAACGCCCCGGCACCGGAAAGCTGTTGCACAACAAGGAGCCGGGCATCTACGTCGACATCGTTTCGGGCGAACCGCTTTTCGCCTCAGCCGACAAGTACGAAAGCGGCTGCGGCTGGCCAAGCTTCACCAAACCGATCGAGAACGTAACCGAACACCGCGATGCGTCCCTCGGCATGGTCCGCACCGAAGTGCGATCCAAACACGGCGACAGCCACCTTGGCCATGTCTTCCCCGACGGCCCCGCTGACCGCGGCGGGCTTCGGTATTGCATCAACTCCGCCTCGCTCCGTTTCATCCACCGCGATGACATGGAAGCGGAAGGCTATGGCAAATACATCGATCAAGTGGAGGACGCAGCATGAGCAACACTGAACGTGCAGTACTGGCGGGGGGATGTTTCTGGGGCATGCAGGATCTGATCCGCAAGCGCCCCGGCGTGATCTCAACCCGTGTGGGCTACACCGGCGGTGACGTTCCCAACGCCACCTACCGCAACCACGGCACCCACGCCGAAGGGATCGAGGTGATCTTCGACCCCTCCAGGACGACCTACCGCGAACAGCTGGAATTCTTCTTCCAGATCCATGACCCAACCACGCTGAACCGCCAGGGCAACGACCGCGGGATGAGCTATCGCTCCGCCATCTACTACGTCGATGAGACGCAGAAACAGACCGCGTTAGAGACGATCAAGGACGTCGAAGCCTCCGGCCTTTGGCCCGGCAAAGTCGTCACCGAAGTCGAACCCGTCGGCGATTTCTGGGAAGCCGAGCCTGAGCATCAGGACTATCTGGAACGCATCCCCCACGGCTACACCTGCCACTTCCCCCGTGAGGGTTGGGTCCTGCCCAAACGCGCAGCGGCGGAATAACGCACGAAACTGCCCCGGCCCTGCGCCGGGGCAGCACTGCGCATTCGGCACAAACCGGATTTCGCGGGTCGTGAAAGGGTCTAACCCTCTGCCACCCGCGGTCGCCCGGACACCTCGACGGTCACGGTCGCTTCCACAAAAACCTCCCGCGCCTCGACCCCTGCTGTGCGCACATCGCGCGCAACGTGCAACTGGATGTCTGCCGCTCCGGCTGCCTGTGCATCTGATTGCGCACGCGCTGTCAAAGCTTCTTCCAGGGTCGCCAATGCCGTATCGACATCAGCAAAATCCTGTGGCCCATCGGCCAGATGCACCCTGAAAATTCCGTCATTCGGCGCGGTGACTGTCCCGCTTTGGCGCATCGTAATGCGGCCAACGACCGCTCCGATGGCATTTGCCACGCCGGCAAATTGCGGCAGTGTCATTTCCGTCCCCAACCGCTCTCCCACGGCCGGGTAATAGCACGCAGCCGACGCGCCCAACCCGACCACGGGGACTTCCAGCCCAGTGTTCAGACGCACAAGGCCATGATGCCCACCCAAACCGCGCTGCATCAGCACGTGCTGCGCCAATACCTCCGGCTCCAGTCCATAATCATCTGTTTCCTCGGCAAAAGCAGTCTCTAACAAGGCCAAAACAGTCTGATGCGTCAATCGGTCGACGATGATCTGTGCCACGTCGTCTGCGCTTGTGGACAGCACATTGCCGGATCCAGTCCGTCTGCGCCCGAAAAGCTGCAGCGCCTTGCGTGCCGCACTTGCGTCCCACTCCATCACCCGTCTAAGCACATGCGCCGCGTCCGATGGCGTGACACCGGCCACCTGCACAAGGCCCCGGTCGACCAGCTTTTTCAGCGCACCATGTTCCATTCGGGTCCGCAGTACGGCCCCCAAGGGCTGCACCCCTTCACCAATCCGGGCCAAAACCTCCGCTTCGCGCGCCCCGATCCCCTCATCACTCTGCCCCGGCACGGCACGCACAAACCGTGCATCATGCTCTCCAGGGGTGGAACTGCGCAACTGCGCATCAAGGGCCCCGTGCACGACGTCGGGCGCGTCCACCGCAACAAGGGAGACCGGCAGCACCCGCCGTGGCCCCAGCCGCACACCACCCTGCAACCCATCCGCGATGAAGTGCACCTCACTGTCGCCACCCAATCCGGTCGTGCGCATCGCGACGGCTTCCACCATCGTGCGATAAGGGCCGACGCGCGCCCCTGCCGGGTCAATCTTGGGCCGCCCATCGCGCAGAACCGCGACGTCTGTCGTTGTCCCGCCAATATCGCTGACCAACGCAAGATCAGCGCCCGTCAGCCACCGCGCCCCCACGATGGAAGCCGCAGGACCGCTCAGGATCGTCTCAATCGGGCGCTCGCGCGCCTGTCCCGCCGAAATCAGTGCGCCATCGCCCCGTACCACCATCATCGGCGCAGTGATGCCCAGATCCTTCAGCGTCTCTTCCGCCCGACCGATCAGCCGGTTGATCATGCCGATCAACCGCGCATTCAGCACCGCTGTCATCGCGCGTTTGGGTCCGTTCAGCTTGGCCGACAACTGATGCGAAGACGATACCGGTTTGCCGGTGATCTGCGCCACCAGCACCGCCGCCCGCACTTCGTGCGCCGGATTGCGCGTGGCGAATTGGCTGGCGATGGCAAAACCGCTTACATCTTCCTTATGCGTCTCTAAAAAGGCCATAAGCGCGGTTTCATCCAAAGCCGCAGCCTCGGATCCCGCATGCGTATGTCCCCCGGCCACGATCAGACAGGGATCGCCGTTCAACGCATCAGCCAACCCATGCGTCTTGAGATCACGTTCCCGGAACCCGATGAAGATCAGCGCCACGCGCCCTCCCTGCCCTTCCACCAGCGCGTTGGTGGCCAGGGTCGTGGACAACGACGCCAGCACGATCTGTTCAGGCGCCACACCGCTCGAATCCAGCACGGCACGCACCGCGTTGCCGACGCCAATCGCCAGGTCTTCCCGTGTGGTCAGCGACTTGGCAGAGGCAAGGATCTCCGTTTCGTCCCGGATCAACACCGCATCAGTATAGGTTCCGCCCGTATCAACGCCCAGCAGCACGGCCATTCTGAAACTCCTCGCCTCTATCGGCCTCGGTTTAGCGTTTCAAGCGGTCGGGTCCAACCCGATTGCGTCAGGATGCGCGCAACTGTGCAACAGCCCAGCGCGCGGCATCTGCCACCGTCGCATCCGCATCCTCCAATCGCGCCTCGGCAGCGGGTCTCAGGGCCGCCAATCCCGAATTTCCGATGGCATAAAGCACATTGCGAATGAATCTGTCCCGCCCAATGCGTTTCACAGGGGAGCCGCTGAACCGCGCGCGAAATGCGGCGTCATCCAGCGTCACAAGCTCCGCCAGATCAGCCGCGTCGACATGCGCACCGTGATACCGCATGTCACTGGCCCCTACCGCGAACTTGTTCCACGGACAGATCGCCAGACAGTCGTCACACCCGAAGATGCGGTTGCCCATCTTGCTGCGCAATGCCTCCTCTACAGGCCCCTTATGCTCGATGGTGAGATAGGAAATGCACCGCCGCGCATCCAACCGATAGGGGGCCGGAAAGGCATCGGTCGGACAGATATCCTGACAGGCCGTGCAAGACCCGCAATGATCCACCTCCGGCGGATCTGGCTCCAAGTCCAGCGTGGTGAAAACAGACCCTAAAAAGGCCCAATTGCCCCAATCGCGGCTCAGCACATTCGTGTGTTTACCCTGCCAACCCAGCCCTGATGCCTGCGCCAATGCCTTTTCAGGAACCGGTGCCGTATCGACAAACACCTTTACCGCGCAAGGCTCTTGTTCGATCAGCCAGCGCGCCAGTCGCTTAAGCCGCTTCTTGACGATATCATGGTAATCCCGCCCCTGCGCATAGACCGAAATCGCCGCTTTCTCAGGATGATCAAGCACGGTCAGTGGATCGTGTTCTGGTGCATAACTTTCGGCCAACATGATGACGGACCGCGCTTCGGGCCACAGTGCCGCAGGATTCCCCCGCCAGTCCATCCGCTCCGCCATCCATCCCATCTGACCGTGAAACCCGTCTCTGACAAAGGCATTCAGCCGTTCCGGCACTTCCGGCACGTCCCACGGCCTGCACACCCGGCAGGCAACAAAACCCTCCGTCAGAGCCTGTTTCACCAGCCGTGCTTTCAGATCCATTCTCTTTTTGGCCTTATATACCGTAGGGCAGGACAATCACCGGGCACATCGGCGCAGAACGGTCACACCCCTAGAAATCAAGATCATTGTAATGCCGCGGGGGCGGGAAACCGGGAACCTGATCTGCCAGCAGCGATCTGAACGCCGGGCGCGACTTGATCTTGGCATACCAATCCCTGACCGCTTCACTGCGGTTCCAATCCACATCAGAGATGTAGTCGAGCGACGAAAAATGGGCCGCAGCCGCAAAATCCGCCAGCGTCATCACGTCCCCCGCCAGCCAACGGCGGTGATCCAGCAACCACGTCATGTAATCCAGATGATATTTGATCGCCTTGGCGCCTGCCTTGACATTGGTGCTGTCGGGATAGCCCGCTTTCATCACCTTCTTGTTCACCCGTTCATACAGCAGCTTGGAGGTTACCTCCTGATGGAACTTGTCATCGAACCAACTGACCAAACGCCGCACTTCAAGCCGCTCGGCAGGGTCCTTGGGCAACAGGCTGGGATCAGGACGGGTCTCTTCGATGTATTCGCAGATCGGCGTGCTTTCGGACATGACGATCCCGTCCAGCCGTAGCACGGGCACCTTGCCCGCTGGGTTGCGCCGCATGAAATCGGGGTCCTGCTCCCAGTATTTCTCCTCGACCAGCTCCACCTCGATCTTCTTCTCGGCAAGGCTTAACCGCACCTTGCGGCAAAAGGGCGAAAGCGGAACGTGAAACAAGCGGGCCATCAGGAGCGTCCGGAAATAATAGGCATGTAACCTTCCATGCCTCTAAAACGGGCGCTTTTCAACTCTCGAAGCAATCCGCGCGCCCGTCCCGGCCAATTGTCGCGGCCCCGTCACGCACTTGCCGTGCCCGCTTGCGCACGAAAGTGCTGGGCTGCGCTGCGGATCGTTTCTTGGGACTGGGCAAAATCGCCGCAAGCCGCGCGGCCTGTGTCGGGTTCAGATCAGCCGCCGACACCCCGAAATAGTGTCGCGCCGCCGCTTCCACACCAAACACGCCCTCATCAAACTCTGCCACGTTCAGATAAACTTCCAGAATACGCCGTTTGGTCCAGACCGCTTCGACCAGCGGCGTGATCAGCGCTTCCATCGCCTTGCGGATCCAGCTGCGCCCATGCCACAGGTAGACGTTCTTGACCGTCTGCTGGCTGATGGTCGATGCCCCGCGCGATGATCCGTCTTCGATCGCCTTGCGGATGGCGACCATGTCGAACCCCCAATGCGCGCAATAATTCGCATCCTCCGCCGCCACGGCAGAGCGCGCCATCACCGGTGCGATCCGCTCCATCGGTACCCAAGTCTGCTTGACCGGCCCCAACCGCGTGCCTTCGGCATACATGTAGGCATTCGTCGGCGGGTTCACGAAGGTGCCCAGCACCACCAAACCGACCACCACCAGAAAGACGACCGCAATTCCACGCAGCACAAACCGCCGCAACCGCTTGCCAAGGGGAACAGCAGCGGTCTTCTTCTTCGATGTCTTGGTCGATTTGGATGTGCTGCGCGTCCGGGCCATCACCCTCGTATAGGGATCAGGGTGCTGTTTGTGAACGCCCAACCCGATCATGGCTTACCGCACCAGAACAGCCGCTTCTGCACGCCGCACGACCGGACGCACGAAAGGCGTCTCCACGCCGGCGCCCAGATCACGATTTGGGAAAAGCGCGACAACTTCGGCCACCGAATCCGGTTGCCCATCCGTCACCAGATGCGCCGGATAACAACTCTCGGAGGGGACCCCCTGACCAAAGACAATCTGATGCCCGTCAAACACCAGATGAAGGTAACGCACGACCCCGCCCGCACACCGACGGATCGTGTCACCATTCACCAGATGCACGGCGGCAACCAGAACTTCGCTTTGGCCATAGAACAGTTCCGCCTGCCATCCACTGACCAACACCCGATGCTGCGGAGAGACGACAAGAGGCGCGTCATTTCCAATGGCCCCGGTTTCAAACCGGACGGGCGCCACATCGGGGGTTGCCCGAAAGGTATCGTCCAGGATCATGCGGATCGGCCGTGCGCCATCATCCATGGTCAGCACAAGATCCCCTATGGCGAGCGTCTCTATCGCGCGCGGTCCTTCGGGCGTGTCGATCATCATGCCCGGCGTGAAGCAGGTCGGCCCAAAACTGGTAACAGGCGTCTGCGTCGGTGTGGTCACGAAGGTGGAACTGACGAAGGTCCCGTTTTGCAGGACCTGACCGTCCGTCGGCGTGAATACCGCCGGATCACCATTGACGAAATAGAACGTGACACCGGTATAGGTCACATTCCCGACGCCCGGCACGTTGATGGTCAGCGTATCATTCTGCCAGACCCGTTCAATCGCGTTCCCGTTCCAGGTATCGCCGGAACTGGTGCGAATGTCGCCATCGTCGTCTTCGTCAATGAATTCAACCCGCTGGAAAGTCAGCGCGGTTCCCACGGCAGGTGGATTGCCGGGATCGACAGTGAAAAACTGGTCCTTGTACGCCGTAGGCATCCCGAATCCTCGATTGATGGACAATCGGGACATGTCAGGTCAGTTTGCTCAATTTATGGCAAAAGCCTCATCAACTAAGGCAAATTCATCCCTAAAACGTGCAGGCTCGGGCAGCTTGCCGCCCGGACCGATGCCGTCACTCCGCAGGAACGGCGGTTTCTTCGTCGCTCAACGGGGCGGGCAGGTGGGGCAGCATCTCTTTGGGGCAGATCTGTACGAAGTTGTGCTTTTCGTTGTCCCAATGTTGCATGATCGTCGCTGCTTTCCGGCTGCCCGTCTCTTCGAGGTGCTGTTCGATCAGTTCTTCAAGCTGACCCAGCCAATGCGCCTGTGTGACAGCGCAGGTCACAATGGTTTCCTTGTTCATCAAGGTCTCCGCTGCACCATCTGGATCATACAGGTATGCCATCCCACCTGTCATCCCGGCAGCAAAGTTCGCACCGATCTCCCCCAGGATCACCGCGACACCCCCGGTCATGTATTCGCACCCGTTGCTGCCACAGCCTTCAATCACGACCTTCGCACCGGAGTTGCGCACCGCAAACCGTTCCCCCGCGCGCCCGGCGGCAAACAGATAGCCATCCGTCGCCCCATAGAGCACCGTGTTCCCGATGATCGTGTTTTCCGCCGCAACGATCGGGCTCGACATCGGGGGGCGTACGACAATCATGCCACCCGACAACCCCTTGCCGACGTAGTCATTGGCATCCCCCGAGACTTCCAGCTTTAGTCCCGGTGCCGCAAAGGCCCCCAGCGACTGACCCGCAGACCCGGTGAGCTTCACCGTCAGGTGATCGGGCTGCAAGGAATTGCGCATCCCGAACCGCTTGACGATATGGCTGGAAATCCGCGTCCCGACCGTCCGGTGCGTGTTCTGCACCGCATAGGACAACTGCATCTTCTCGCCATCCTCAAGGAAGCGGTGCGCATCTTTCACAATCTGCGCATCCAACGTATCCGGCACCGCATTGCGGGGCTTGTACCGGTCATAAACCGTCTCATCCGTGCCATCGACAGTGATCAGCAGCGGGTTCAGGTCCAGATCATCCAGATGCGCCGACCCACGGCTGACCTGCGTCAACAGATCGGCACGCCCGACAACCTCATCCAGCGACCGCGCCCCGATAGAGGCAAGGATTTCCCGCACTTCGGTCGCATAGAAGGTGATCAGGTTCACCACCTTGTCAGCCGTCCCCGTAAACTTGTCACGCAGCGCTTCATCCTGCGTACAGACGCCCACGGGGCAGGTGTTGGACTGGCACTGACGTACCATGATGCAGCCCATGGCGATCAGTGCCGCCGTGCCTATGCCGTATTCCTCGGCCCCAAGCATCGCCGCCATGACAATGTCCCGGCCGGTGCGCAAACCGCCATCGGTGCGCAGTGTCACCCGGTCGCGCAGGTTGTTCATGGTCAGCACCTGATGCGCTTCGGTCAGGCCCATCTCCCATGGTAGACCCGCATATTTGATCGATGTCGCGGGGGAGGCACCCGTGCCGCCATTATGCCCTGAGATCAGGATGATATCCGCCTTGGCCTTCGCCACACCCGCCGCAATCGTCCCTACACCGGAGGATGCGACCAGTTTTACCGTCACCTTGCAGCGCGGGTTGATCTGCTTGAGGTCATAGATCAGCTGCGCCAGGTCCTCGATCGAATAGATATCATGGTGCGGCGGCGGGGAGATCAGCGTCACGCCCTTGGTCGAATGGCGCAGCCGCGCAATCAGGTCGGTGACCTTCATCCCCGGCAACTGCCCGCCTTCTCCGGGTTTGGCACCCTGTGCCACCTTGATCTCCAGCTCTTCACACTGGTTGAGGTATTCTGCCGTCACACCAAAGCGGCCGGACGCCACCTGCTTGATCTTGGCGCTTGGATTATCGCCATTCGGCTCCGGCACGAAATGCGCCGGATCCTCGCCGCCTTCACCTGAATCGCTTTTTGCGCCAATCCGGTTCATCGCGACGTTCAACGTCTTGTGCGCTTCGGGGCTCAAGGCGCCAAGCGACATGCCCGGTGTCACGAACCGCTTGCGGATGGAGGTGATGCTTTCCACTTCCTCCAACCCGATGGGCGCGCCCAGCGGTTTGATGTCCAATAGATCACGCAAATGAATGGGCGGGTTCGCCTGCATCTTGGCCGAATACTGCTTCCACATGTCATAGGACGCCCGATTGCACGCCATCTGCATCATGTGCATGGACGACGCTTCCCATGCGTGGGTTTCGCCGCTTTGACGTGCCTTGTAAAAACCGCCGATGGGCATGACGACGTCGTCCCCGCGCCAGCCCTTTTCGTGCACGCCTTCGACCTTGCGCTGAATGCCGGTGACGCCAATGCCGCTGATCCGGCTGGTCATGCCGGGGAAATATTCCGCACACATGGCACGGCTCAGACCGACGGCTTCAAAATTCAGACCACCCCGGTAGGAGGAGATCACGCTGATCCCCATCTTTGCCATGATCTTCAGCAGACCCTGATCAATCGCCTCGCGATACCGCGAAATAGCCTGTGTTAGGGACACATCCAGCAGCCCGCGCTGGATACGGTCATTCAGCGAATCCTCTGCAAGATAGGCATTCACCACCGTCGCACCACAGCCGATCAACACAGCAAAATAATGCGGGTCCACACATTCCGCAGATCGCACGTTCAGCGAACAGAAGGTCCGCAACCCCTTGCGCGTCAGATGCGAATGCACCGCGGATGTCGCAAGGATCATCGGCATCGCCACCTTGTCCTTACCGCTCATGTGATCGGTCAGCACAAGATGGCCCGCGCCCGATCGTACCGCATCTTCCGCCTCTGCCCTGATCCGCTGCAATCCCGCGTTCAGGTTGGTATCGCCCGGCGCAAAGGTGCAATCAATCGTCACCAAATCGGAATTGAAGTGGTTGGCCAGTTCATCAAACTGCGAATTGCCGACAAACGGACTGTCCAGCACAAGGATTTCCGTCTGGCTGCTGTCTTCGTCCAAGACGTTCTTGAGGTTCCCGAAACGCGTCTTGAGGCTCATCACCCGGAATTCCCGCAAGCTATCAATCGGCGGGTTCGTGACCTGTGAGAAATTCTGCCTGAAGAAATGGCTCAACGGACGGTACTGCTTGGACAAAACGGCAGAGGGTGTATCATCCCCCATCGACGCCAGCGTTTCCTTCCCGTCCTCCGCCATGGGGGCCAGGATCTGCTCCAATTCCTCGATCGAATACCCCGCCGCCACCTGACGGCGCCGCAACTCGTTCCCCTCAAACAATGGTTTTTCATCCACTGCTGCCAACGGCCCATCCAGCTCGACGATCTTGCCGACCCATTCGCCAAACGGCAGCGCCGCTGCCATCTTGTCCTTCAACTCCTGATCGTGCAGCAGGATGCCCTTCTTCATATGCACCCCGATCATCTGACCGGGCCCCAGCGCACCCTTTTCCACAACATTTGCCTCATCCAGCGGTACCATCCCGGTTTCAGAGCCCGCGATCAGCATCCCGTCGCCTGTCACCACATACCGCATGGGCCGCAGACCATTCCGGTCCAGACCCGCGCAAACCCAACGCCCGTCCGTCATCGCCAGCGCCGCCGGGCCATCCCAAGGCTCCATCACGGAGTTACAGTAGGAGTACATGTCCCGCCACGGCTGCGGCAGTTCTACCGCCTGCTTGGACCAGGATTCCGGCACCAGCATCGTTTTCGCCATGGGTGCGGATCGCCCGGCGCGGACCAGAACTTCGAAAACAGAGTCCAATGCGGCCGAATCTGACGATCCTGCGGGCACAATCGGCTTGATATCCTCGGCCATATCCCCAAAGGCAGACGACGCCATGCGGATCTCATGGCTTTTCATCCAGTTCATGTTGCCCTTGAGGGTGTTGATCTCCCCGTTGTGCGCCAGCATCCGAAACGGCTGTGCCAACCACCACTGTGGGAAGGTATTTGTCGAATACCGCTGGTGATAAATCGCGAACGCGCTCTCAAACCGTTCGTCCTTCAGGTCGGGATAGAATTCCGCCACCTGCTCGGCCAGCATCATGCCCTTGTAGATGATCGACCGGCACGACATTGACGCGATATACAGCGTCGGCACCTGTGCCGCGATGGCCGCCTTTTCGATACGCCGCCGGATAACATAAAGCTCACGCTCGAACGTATCCTCGTCAACGCCCTTGGAGTTGGAGATCAGGATCTGCTCAATCTCGGGCCGGGTCGCATTGGCCTTCTCCCCCAGCATGGAAATATCCACCGGCACATGACGCCAGCCATAGATGTAATACCCCATCCGCAGAACTTCCGTCTCGACGATGGTCCGGCAAATCTCCTGCGCGCCGAAATCCGTGCGCGGCAGAAACACCTGCCCCACGGCCATCAGTTCATCCGTCTTGGGATGATGCCCGGTGCGCCGCACCTGGTCGTAGAAGAAATTCGCAGGGATCTGCACGTGAATGCCCGCACCGTCGCCGGTCTTGCCGTCCGCATCCACCGCACCCCGGTGCCAGATCGCTTTCAGCGCCTTGATCCCGTTCTCCACCACCGCGCGGGACCGGTCCCCGTTGATGTTCACCACCAGACCAACACCACAAGAGGAATGTTCCTCCTCCGGCGAATACAGACCCTTTTCGGCCATCATCGTCCGCTTGGCTTCTTCGCGTGCCACCCATGCATCATCATACTTTGTCATCGGGTTCACTCCTCCTCAGGCGCAAAGAGCGCGATTGTTTCTTCTGTCGTCATTTTGCGTTGGTCCCCTGCAAGGGAATACCCCTGCGGGCATTTGTCAGCGAAGAATTCCACCTTCAGCACGCCACCACCCGCGTTCGGGAAAAGCCCGGCAGCAAGGTTCTTCGATCCGTCATGGTTCATCCCGTACCAGAGCGTCGATCCGCAGGTTTCACAGAACGCGCGATTCGCCCATTCGGAGGACTTGAAGATCTTCACGGGGCCATCGACCGTGATGCTCCCCGGCACCGTTTCGAGAGAGACGAACATGCCAGAGTTATGCTGGCGGCACATGTCGCAATGACAGGCCCGCAGACGCGGGTTGTCCACCTTGGCAGCGATCCGGACCGCACCACACAGGCACTGGCCCTTGATCTTCTCTGTCATGACGGTTCCTCCACAAAGGGGTGCTTCGCCTCATATTCTGCCTTGCTGACCCGTTCCACGTCACCAGCCAGCGCATAGCCGTTGGGGTGCCGATCTGCATAAACGATCCGCACCAGTTTGGCGCCGCCCGCGTTGTCGAAAAGCCCCGGCGCCAGCTCAAAGTATCTTACATCCGGCCCCTCGGGATACCGGAACCAAACAGCCGAGCCGCAAGTGTCACACCATGCCCGCTCGCCGATTGGGGAAGACTGATGCGTTTTGACCGGCCCTGTAATCTCAACTCGCTCCTGCGGCACCTCGATACCCATCTGAACGGACCCGCTCCACCGCGTGCACATGTCACAGTGGCAGGCAGAAATATCGCCCAGCAGACCAGTCACCGAGACAAGGCATTCTCCACACAGGCAGTGGCCCTTAAACTTTTCAGACATTGTTAACGTCCTCTGGCAATTGTTTCAGCTTCACTGACCGATAAGATGTTGGGGTAGAGCCGGGCGGCGTCAAAGCGGTGCACAGCCGATGCCTGCCGGTTTTGCTCACTCCGCCGCAACCGCCGCCCGCGTATTGAACCCTTCCAGGATCGCCTCCGCGCAGTCGCGACCGTCCTTGATCGCCCAGACCACCAGCGACGCCCCGCGCACGATGTCACCCACTGCGTATACGCCTTCAGCCGCCGTGCGCCCCGTGACGTAATCGGCCTTCACAGTGCCCCAGCGGTTCACCGGAAGGTCGGGACATTCCCACAAGGTTGGCAGGTCTTCGGCCTCAAACCCAAGCGCCATGATCACCAGATCCGCGTCTTCAACGTAATCCGCCCCCTCGATCACTTCTGGCGCCTGACGCCCCGTCGCATCCGGTGCGCCCAGACGCATTTTCTGCACCATGACACCCTTGATCGGATCGCCGGTGAAACCCTTTGGCGCGCTCAGCCATTCAAAAATCACGCCCTCTTCTTCGGCGTTTTGCACCTCACGCTGGCTGCCCGGCATGTTCGCCCTGTCACGACGATAAAGGCATTTGACGCTTGTCGCGCCTTGCCGGACGGAGGTGCGCACGCAATCCATCGCCGTATCCCCGCCGCCGATGACCACCACGCGCTTGCCTTCCGCGTTCAGACTGCCATCGTCAAACGCGGGCACCTCATCGCCAAAGCTCTTGCGGTTGCTTACGGTCAGGAAATCAATCGCCCGCACCAATCCCTGTGCCCCCACGCCGGGAGCCTGCAAATCACGGCTTTTGTACACACCCGTTGCAATGATCACCGCATCATGCGCGCCGCGAATGTCGTCAAAGGAGATATCCTCACCCACATTGCAGTTCAGCTTGAAGGTCACGCCGCCCTGTTCAAGTTGATCGTTGCGGCGCATCACCACGTCCTTTTCCAGCTTGAAGCCGGGGATGCCGTAGGTCAGCAATCCGCCCGCACGGTCATAGCGGTCATAGACCGTCACCTGCACACCCGCGCGGCGCAGGACATCCGCCGCCGCCAGCCCACCGGGACCCGCGCCGATGATGCCAACACTTTCCGTTCGCTCAGCCGCGGGTTTGATCGGCTTGACCCACCCTTCTTCCCACGCGGTATCGGTAATGTATTTCTCCACCGATCCGATGGTGACGGTGCCGTGGCCGGACTGTTCGATCACGCAGTTGCCTTCACACAGACGATCCTGCGGACAGATGCGGCCGCAGATTTCCGGAAAGGTGTTGGTCGCTTGGGAAACCTCATAGGCCTCCTGCAAGCGCCCCTCAGCGGTCAGACGCAGCCAATCGGGGATGTTGTTGTGCAAGGGACAGTGCGACTGGCAATAAGGCACACCGCACTGGCTGCACCGCGCAGATTGCTCCTTGGCTTTGGCATCGGCGTACTCGGCGTAAATCTCTTTGAAGTCTTCCCGGCGCAGATCAGGCGGACGCTTTTCCGGCATGTCCCGCGCGATGTTCACAAATTTCAGCATCGGCTGCTTTGCCATGGTCCTGCTCTCCCGAAAGCCATTCGAACGACCCCAGTAAACCAGTTTGACAGGACATTAAAGTCAGCAATGCTGACCTAACTTTGATAAAGTTCGCGTGCATGGGCATTGTCAGAGTGTTTTGGAGTGGATTTTAAGTCCGTTTCGGACCTAACTGATCAAAAGCGCCGCCAGCGCAACACTTCCCACAACGATTCGCCACCAACCGAACAACGCGTATCCATGCTTGCTGACATAGTTCAAAAGCCAGCGCACCACGAATACCGCCGACACAAAGGCCATCGCGAACCCGATTGCGATTTCTCCCATGGCCGAAGCGTCAAGAACATCGCGGTTCTTGTAGAGGTCATAGGCGAAAGCCCCCGCCATCGTCGGCATGGAAAGGAAAAAGGAGAACTCCGCCGCCGCCCGCTTTCCCACACCCAGCATCAACGCACCCACGATTGTCGCGCCGGAGCGGGAGGTGCCGGGTATCATCGCAAGACACTGGATGAACCCGATCTTCACAGCCACCACCAGGGGCAGTCGCATGGCATCCTCATGCCGCGGTGGGGGGGCAATCCGTTCAACACCAAGCAGCACAAAACCGCCCAGTATCAACATGACGGCGATCAGCATCGGGGTTTCGAACAGCACCTGCTTGATGAACCCATGCGCCATCACCCCGATCACCACCGCCGGCAAGAACGCCAACAGGACCGAAAAGATGAAACGCCGCGCCGCTGGATCCTGCGGTGCCGCCGCGAAAACGGACCAAAGTCGGCCTGCGTAAACTGTCAGAATCGCCAAAACCGCGCCCAACTGGATGACCACTTCAAAGGTCCGGCCAGCGCTTTGAAACCCAAGAAAATGCCCTGCCAGCAGCAGATGCCCGGTTGATGATACCGGGATGAACTCCGTCAGCCCTTCCAGCAACCCCAGAAAGGCGGCAACCAGCGTAGTCGGGGCATCCATTAGCCGTTGCGCAGGTTCTGCGCGGATTGCTTGATTGCGTCGTACTGACCTGAGGGACGGAAACGCCACAAATAATCAGGCAGGATCGTTTCCATTGTTGTCGGCGTGATACCCAGATCACCGAAACCCTTGGCACCTTCGCTGACGACATTGTCGTTGCGCAGGTTCTTGACCTGGTCCCGCGTGATCATGACGTTGGGGATCAACCCGAAGGTCGCCGCCTGCACCATATCAAAGCCAAACGCCATGATCCATGCGATCCACATCGGCAGGTTGATGATCAGCCGCCGCCGCATGATCGTGTCCAGCATCCGCTGCATCAATCCACGGAAAGTGTCGATCTCGGGCCCGCCCAACTCATAGATACCGCCGGAGGCAGCACCGGTAATACCCAGTTCCGCCGCTGCCGCGACATCATCGACATAGACCGGCTGAAACCGGGTCGCCGCGCCGACAACGGGCAGGAAGGGGCTCAGCCGTGTCATACCGGCAAATCTGTTGAAAAATTCGTCCTCAGCGCCGAACACGATAGAAGGCCGCAGGATCATCGCACCCGGCATATGCTTGAGCACGCCAGCCTCCCCCTCGCCCTTGCTGGAGGCATAATCGCTGGCCGCGTCCATATGCGCCCCGATCGCGGAAATCTGCACCATCCGCGCAACGCCGTTTTCCGCAGCCAGCCGCGCGATGCGCGTGGCCCCTTCGGCCTGCACCGCGTCGAACTTGTTCTTGCCGCTTTCCGCCAGAATGCCCACGCAGTTCACCACCGCGTCCGCCCCCGTCAGCGCCGCCTTGACCGATGCATCGTCACGCACGTTGCACAGAATCGGCTCAACCTGACCGACAACACCGTAAGGGCGCACGAAAAGCGCCTCGTTCGGACGCCGCACGGCAACCCGCACCCGCCAGCCAGCTTTGGCCATGCGCCGTGCGATGTACCGGCCAACAAAGCCGGAACCGCCATAGATTGTCACAAGTCTGGACATATCGGGATTCCTCATGTGCTTCGGGATCACCCCGCTGATGTACCTTCCCGACCCCGGCCAAACAAGCGCTATTGCGCGCTGACGCTCCGGGACCGTGACAACAGCCGCTTTTTGCCCCAATATCCAATTGACACCCGACGAAGGCGCGCTTAAATGCACCCCTCACGGGCCCAGGTGGCGGAATGGTAGACGCGCTAGCTTCAGGTGCTAGTACTGGCAACGGTGTGGAGGTTCGAGTCCTCTCCTGGGCACCACAATCGCTCTGAAAAGGGCGACAGCAAGCTTCACCCAGTGGAATTTGATACCAGTCGCTCTGAAAGAACGACGCGGCGCAGGTCCGTCCTTGGCGGCACCGATGAACCGCACCGGGCATCAGTGATCCCCCCGACCATCGTTCCCTTTGTCCCCCAACACATGACCCTGCGTCGCATTGTGCCACCGGGGTCTTGCGCCATTGGCACGCCGTGCTTTCCTGCCTACTCTGCCCGCAACAGAATATGCGGGAGCACAAGATGAGCACGGAAACCACACCGATGGAAATGAACAACCTCCAGATGTCGGAGAAAGCCCGGCCCCTGCTGGCCGCCGTCATCAAGCACGTGCGCGACAACGTGGAGCCGATAACCGAGGAATTCTATCGCCTTGGCGAAGGCCGCGCCGATCGCTGGTCCTATGCCCCCGGTCAGCTGGAACTGCTTGAGAGTGCCAAGCAGAAGGCGCGCGATGCGGGTCTGTGGAATTTCTTCCTGCCCAATGCCGAAACGGGCGAAGGGCTGGCGAACCTCGATTATGCCTATATTGCCGCCGAGTTGGGCAAGAACCCCCTTGCGTCCGAGACGCTCAATTGCTCCGCACCGGATACGGGCAACATGGAAGTCCTTGAACGCATCGGCACGCCGGAGCAGAAGGAAAAGTGGCTCAAACCCCTGCTGGCGGGGGAAATCCGCTCCGCTTTCGCCATGACAGAACCTGATGTGGCCTCATCCGATGCCAAGAACATCTCCACCTCCGCCGTGCTGGAAAACGGCGAATGGGTCATCAACGGAGAGAAATTCTATATCTCCGGTGCCGGCGATCCGCGCTGCAAGATCATGATCGTGATGGTGAAAACCTCTCCCGATGCGGAATCCTTCCGTCAGCAAAGCCAGATCCTCGTGCCCATGGATGCGCCCGGTGTGGAAATCCTGGGTCCCATGCACGTCTTCGGCCATGACGACGCGCCGCACGGGCATATGCACATCCGGTTCACAGATGTCCGCGTCCCCGAAAGCAATATCCTTTGGGGCGAAGGGCGCGGGTTTGAAATCAGCCAAGTGCGTCTTGGCCCTGGCCGCATCCACCACTGCATGCGCTCCATCGGGCAGGCGGAAAAGGCGCTGGACCTGATGATCGAACGCGGGTTGGAGCGGGAAGCCTTCGGCAAAAAGATCGTCGCCCTTGGCAAGAACATGGAAACCATTTCCCGCGCCAAGATCGAGATTGAGGCGATGCGCCTGATGGTCCTTAAGGCGGCCAAGGCAATGGATGTGCTGGGCAACAAGGAGGCGCGCATCTGGGTGTCGATGATCAAGGCCAAGGTGCCCGAACAGGTCTGCAACATCATCGATGACGCGATGCAGGTCTTTGGCGCCGCGGGCATTAGCCAATGGTCGCCCCTGTCGGGCATGTATACCGCCCAGCGCACCCTTCGGTACGCCGATGGCCCGGACGAGGTACACCACCACGTCATCGCCCGCGCCGAATTGCAGGCGTTTCAGGCCTCCAACACGCGCGGATCCAAGGCAGGATCAACGGGCAAGCCACGCGCAGGGCAATGAACTTGTTTGATCTTACCGGGAAAACGGCGCTTTTGACGGGCGCATCGCGGGGCATGGGCCTTGCGATGGCCACCGCCCTTGCCGATCACGGCGCGACGGTCGTGATCTCCGCCCGCGGACAAGAGGCGCTGGATGAAGCGGCGGCTGGCATCAATGCGCGGGGCAAGGGCAAGGCCCATGCCTTTGCCTGCAATGTCAGCGAAAAGGCGCAACTTGAAGAACTGGTCACGAAGGCCCGCAACCATGCAGGCCCCATCGACATCCTATTTGGCAACGCTGGGGTGAACCCTCACTATGGCAAGACCATGGATATCCCCGACGTGGCTTACGAAAAAACGATGTCCGCCAACGTCCAATCCAACCTCTGGCTGGCCCGGCTTTGCGCCCCGGACATGATCGAGCGCGGAGGCGGGTCGATGGTGTTCACCTCCTCCATCGGTGCTTTCAAGTCCACTGAAATCCTGGGGACCTACGGTGTCTCGAAACTCGCCCTGATCGGATTGGTGCGCAACCTTGCCACCGAATTGGGCCCACAAGGCATTCGCGTCAACGCGCTTTGCCCCGGTCTGGTCCGGACCGAATTTGCCCGCGCCCTGTGGGACAACCCCGAAGCTGAAGCACGCGCGAAGAAGGATATCCCCCTGCGCCGTCTGGGCGAGGCGGAGGATTTCGAAGGCATCGCCGTCTTCCTTGCCTCTGACGCCAGCCGCTACATGACCGGACAGGCGCTGACCGTTTGCGGTGGATCCAGCATGTGGGCTTAAGGCATCCCGCCCTGCCCAGATGGTGTCCGGATTGAACCAACATTCTGCCCAAGTTCCATGCCAAGCCATCGCTCATGGAACAAAACGCAGATCCCCTCATGCAAGGCTCTCCGCAACTCCTGAATAAATGGGGGTTCTGGGCTTTGCTTTTCGGTGCCGCGGCGCTGATCCTTGTCTTCGCGCAGATGGCACTTCCGATGTTTGAGGCAAAACCATCCGCCGGATCGCAGATTGGTGAAATCGCCGGCGATATCAAACGGTCTGCCTGGCGCACGTTCCTGGGTCTGCCCAAACCGGAACCGGAGGTCGTCAACCCGCCGGTCTGGGCCTATTTCGCCATGGTCGCACCCGTGCTGGGCATCATCGCTGTCTTTCTTTCCGTCATCTCAGCGATCCTGCGCGAAAACCGGCGCTTTGCGATCTATGCAACCTCCTTCGGCGTGGCAGCCATCATGTTTCAGATGTTCTGGTGGCTCGCGCTTCTGATCGCAGGTATCGCGCTGCTTGTATCAATCATAGAAAACATCGGCGACATCTTCAGCTTCTAGATCAGCGCCCCGTGCACCAACGCCTTCAGTTGCGGGCGGTTGGGATAGGAACTGCTGGGCGACAGCTGTGTGAAGAACACCACGCTCAGGTCTTCGACCGGATCGACCCAGAAGAACGTCGACGCCATCCCGCCCCAGCCGAAATCCCCGATTGACCCCGGACAGCGTGCGCGCGCCGGATCCAGCACCACGGCACCACCGATGCCGAAACCCATGCCGTCCATCGGCAGTTCCGCAAAACTGCGCGGCCCCATGGACGCGATGTCCCCCGGCAGATGGTTGCGCATCATGAACGACAGGGTTGAGGGAGAAACAAGCCCCGCGCCACCGCTGCGCAGCGCTTCGGCAAACCGCATGTAATCGTCAATCGTCCCGACCAGACCACCGCCACCCGAATGCATCTGCGTGGTCAGGAAGGGCGAACTTTCCGGCGCATCATCCAGCCGCAAGGTATCATCGCCAAATCCGGTCCCGTTGAGATCAAATGAATCCCCCGCCAGCGGTGTGTAAAGCGCCGCAAACCGATCCCTTGCCCCCTCCGGCACGGCAAAGCGCGTTTCATCCATACCCAGTGGCCCGAGGATTTCATCAACCAGAAATGCCTCAAGCGACTTGCCCGAAACCACTTCGATCACCCGCCCGATGACATCTATCCCGGCAGAATACTCCCAGCGCACGCCCGGCTGAAACGCCAGCGGCAACGTGGCGACCTGATCGACCTGATAGGCCAGCAAACGCTTGCCGGGTCCAAAAACCAACCGCTGCTCCGCCATCGCCTTGCCCAGAACACCGGGGTTGAACGGATAACTCAGCCCCGAGGTATGCGTCAGCAACTGGTGCAGCGTCGGCACAGCGCACGGTGCTGTCTGTCCGATATCCGTCGCATCCAGCACCAGACAGCGGGCGTCGGCAAAGCCCGGAATGAATTCCGATACCGGCGCATCCAGATGAAACAGGCCCCGCTCCACCAACATCATCAGGGCAAGCGAGGTAATGGGTTTGGTCATCGAATAGATGCGCGCAACCGTGTCCCGCTGCCACGGCGCACCCGTGGCCAAATCGCGCTGGCCGCAGTGACCGTAGTACACCTCCGACCCGCCTTGCCGGATCAGCGTCGCACAGCCTGCAAACCGTCGCGCCGCGACATGGCTTTCCATCCACGTGGTGATCCGGCTCAGGCGGTCCTTGTCCATCACTCAGCCCCGCTTCAGCGCGTCCAGCCCGTGCTGCGCAAAGACCGGCACGTATTGGCCAAGCTGCTTGCCCCGTTCGGGATTGCTTGCGTTGCCATCCAGCGCGCGTTTCAGCACCCCCTGAATGATCGCCGCCATGCGGAAAAAGCAGAAACCCAGGTAATAGCCAAAGTGATCAATACCCCTCAGCCCGCGCCGCGCGCAATACGCCTCGATAAATGCCTGATCGGTGGGCAGGCCCAGCGCCGCGCGATCCAGACCGCCCATCCCGCGCCCTTCATCGCCCGCAGGCATCTGCCATTGCATGATCACCGCCGCCAGATCGGCAAAGGGATGGCCCGTCGTCGACAGCTCCCAATCCAGCACCGCACGACACTGCGTGCCCACCGCATCAAAGATCATGTTGTCGATCCGGTAATCGCCATGTACCAGCGTCCGCTGCCCGTCATCTTCGGGACGTTCGGCCACCAGCGCATCCATCAGCTTGTCCATCGCGGGGATCGAAACCGTTTCCGACGCGCGATACTGCTTGGACCAGCGTCCCACCTGCCGTTCAAAATAATTCCCTTCAGGGCCATAGTCAGACAGGCCAACGGCATCAATATCGACCCTGTGCAAGGCGGCCAGCACGCGGTTCATCTCATCAATCACCGCGCCACGGTCCTGCGGCGTCAGCCCCGGCATCGACGGTTCGGAAAAATTCCGGCCGGGCACATGGTCCATCACATAGAACATCGACCCGATCACGTCGTCGTCTTCACACAGCAAATGCATTTTCGCGACGGGCACGTCACTGCCCGCCAGCGCCTTTTGCACGCGGTATTCACGGTCAACGGCATGGGCGGACTTCAGCAACACCCCCGGCGGTTTGCGGCGCAACACATAGGAATGCGCGGGCGTCTTCAGAAGAAACGTCGGATTGGACTGGCCGGTCTGGAACTTCGTTGCCTCCATCGGCCCTTCGAAACCGGGCAGATGTGTCTCTAAATAGGCCGAAACCGCGCCTTCATCGAGTGTCTGTGTATCCGCGCTCATGATCCCTCCTCAGGAAAACTCTGCCGCCAACTTGCGTCCCGCCGCCAGATATTCCCGCTCCATCCGATCGACGATATCACCCGCAGGCCCCACCGATTTGACCGCGCCGATACCTTGTCCGGACCCCCAGATCGTCTTCCATGCCTTTGGTTTGGATGACCCATCCGAGAAGTTCATCGACGATGCGTCCGCCTCCGGCAGATTGTCGGGGTCCATCCCCGCATTGCGCACCGACCCTTTCAGGTAGTTGCCCCAGACCCCGGTGAACAGGGACGAATAAACGATATCATCCGCCCCGCTGTCCACGATCATGTCCTTGTAACCCTGATCCGCATTCGCCTCGTCCGTGGCAATGAACGGCGATCCGGTATACCCCAGATCGGCCCCCATCGCCCGTGCAGCAAGCAACGCCTCCCCTGTCGCAATCGCGCCGGACAAGGCAATCGGGCCGTCAAACCATTCGCGTATCTCACCCACAAGAGCGAAGGGTGATTGCTGACCTGCGTGACCTCCCGCACCGGCAGCGACGGCAACAAGTCCGTCCGCGCCCTTTTCAATCGCCTTGCGTGCAAAGGTGTTGTTGATGATGTCATGCAACACAATCCCCCCGCAGGAATGGGCCGCGTCGTTTACCTCGACCCGTGCGCCCAGCGACGTGATCCAGATCGGCACCTTGTGACGGGCGCAGATTTCCAGATCGCGTTCAAGCCGACCATTGGACCGATGCACGATCTGGTTCACCGCAAAGGGCGCGGCAGGCCGGTCCGGATTCGCCTGGTTGTGGCGATCCAGCTCTTCCTCAATCTCGGTCAACCACGCATCCAGAAGCGGCGGCTCCCCTTCCGCTTCGCGCGCATTGAGCGCCGGGAAGGAGCCGACAATCCCCGCCTTGCACTGCGCAATCACCAGTTTAGGGACTGAAATGATGAACAGGGGGGAGGCAATCATCGGCAGGCGCAAACCCTGTAGCGCTGCTGGAAGGTGGCTGTCGTCGCGCATTGCAAATCCTTTGATAGAGAAGGTGGAAGGCCAGGTCGCTACCCGCTCAGACCTTCGAAGATATTCGGTGCCGCCATCACGTTCAGACCACCGGAAACGGGTATGACCGCCCCGGTGATGTACGCCCCGCCCCGTCCGCACAGGAACAGCACGCAACCCGCGATATCCTCATCCCGGCCGACACGACCCAGCGGCACGACCGCGCCCACCTTGTCGCGGTTGTCTTCTGCCTGCGTCGCGAACGCCGTCATGCGCGACACGAACGGTCCCGGGGCCAGCGCATTGACGGTAATGCAATGCCCGGCCAACTCCTTGCCCATGATCTTGCTCAGATGGATCACCGCAGCCTTGGACGCCGAATAGCTATAGGCCCCATCGCCGATCTCCCGCTCGCCCATGAGAGAGGCAACATTGATCACCCGCGCCGGATCATCCACCGACCCGGACGCCGCCAGCATCGGCAGCAGCTTTTGCGTCAGATCAAACAGCCCGGCCACATTCACATCCATCACCTTCTGCCAGGCTTCGAACGGAAACTTGCCCATCGGCGCGCCCCATGTGGTGCCCGCATTGTTCATCAGGATATCAAGCGTATCTGTATGCTCCCGGACGGAAGCCACCAGCGCATCAACACCCGCCTCGGTGCCCACGTCGCCGGCAAAGCCCGTCGCGCGGCCGCTGGCACCCAGCGCGTTCAACTCCTCTGCAACGGCGATACAAGCCTCGCCCTTGCGGCTGGCCAACAACACATGCGCACCTGCCCGCATCAACCCTTCGGCCGCCATGCGTCCAATTCCCGTCGCCCCGCCCGTAACCAGCGCAACTTTGCCTTCAAGGCCAAAAAGCGTCTCTAAATCCATCAAAACCCCCGGTGCCGCGCGACCCGTTCCGCGTGATAGCTGTAGTCACCCAGCCATTCCGCCCCGACGCGCGCGCGTTTCATATAAAACCCCATGTCATAGGCATCCGTCATGCCAATGCCGCCGTGCATCTGCACGCCTTCCTGAACGGCCAGCTGCGCGGTCTGCGTGGCTTTGGCCTTGGCCAGGGACACCGCCAGATCGGCCTCATCCGGTGCGGTGTCCAGCATTCGACCCGCGTTCAGAATTGCCGAGGATGTCACCTCCACCTCGCACCACAGATGTGCGGCGCGATGCTGCAATGCTTGAAACCGCCCGATCTCCACTCCGAATTGCTTGCGCTCCTTCAGGTAATCGACCGTCATGCCAAATGCACCCGCGGCAAGGCCCGTCATCTCCGCCGCCAACGCGGCCTGTCCGGCCTGCAGGGCGGGGCGCAGTACGTCCATCGCGCAATCCACCTGACCCAGCACATCCGCGCCTGTAGCTTCGACGTTGTCGAAGGTGATCCGTGCCACATCGCGGGAATCGATCATATGGCCTTGCGCCCTTGCAATACCTGCCGCATTTGCATCCAGATCGAACAACGTCAGACCATCAACCGTGCGGGCCAGCACCAGCAAACGATCCGCCAGCGCCCCGTCGACGACAAATTGCTTGGCCCCATTCAAGCGAAACCCGTTGCCATCCGCTTCAGCAGCCATTTCTACCGCATCAGGGTCGAATTTCGCACCCTCATCCACCGCAAGGGCGTATGTCACGTCCCCCGCAGCGATCCGCGCCAAGGCGGCGTTGGCGCTGTCGTCCCCGACCTGCCGCAAGGCCGTCGCGGCGATCACGGCCGTAGACAGAAAGGGGCTGACGACCAGCGTCTTGCCCATTTCCTGCGCCAACACATTTGCGGCCGAATACCCCATGTCAGAGCCGCCTTGCGCCTCCGGTACCAGCACACCGGTCCAGCCCATGCGCGCCATCTCTGCCCACAACGCGGTGTCATGGGTCTCGCCTGCGTCCCGCAGCGCACGCAGATGCGATACCGGGGCGGCATCGTCCAGAAACCCGCGCGCCATATCGGCAAGCATGATTTCCTCTTCGGCCAGAACCAGACTCAAGCTCATGCGGGCAGCCCCAGCACACGTCGGGAGATAATCGAAAGCATCACCTCACTCGTCCCGCCCTCGATCGAATTGGCCTTGGTCCGCAGCCAGTCGGAAGGTCGCCCGCTCAGCGGTCCGTCCCACTCCAACGCGTCCGATCCACCGGCCGCCATCATCAACTCATGGCGCTGCTTGTTCAGTTCCGTTCCGAGGTACTTGAGCATCGCAGATGCATCGCCCGCACCCTGCCCCGCCTCTGCCATGTCGCGGTAACGCTCCAGCGTCAGACCCATCGCCAGCGCATCCACCTCGCATCGCATCGCGGCGGCGCGCAGCGTTGCATCTGCCAGCGCGCCGTCGCTCTCTGCCAACACGGCACCCAGCGGCCGCCCACCCGCCTGCAACATGCCGGAGCCAGAGATCATCTCCCGCTCATGGGTCAGCAGATATTTCGCCACGTCCCACCCGCGGTTTTCCTCTCCGACGATCTGCTCCTTGGGGACTTTCACATCCGTGAAAAACGTCTCGCAAAAGGGCGACGCGCCCGAGATCAGCTTGATCGGCCGTGTCTCCACGCCCATCGCGTTCATATCAATCAGCAGGAAGGAAATGCCCTTGTGCTTGGGCGCATCCCGGTCCGTGCGGACCAGCGCAAATATCCAGTCGGCCTTGTCGGCGTAGGAGGTCCAGATCTTCTGCCCGTTGACGACCCAGTGATCGCCCTCATCCGCACCGAATGTCTGCACCGACGCCAGATCAGACCCTGCACCGGGCTCTGAATACCCCTGACACCAGCGCACCTCGCCCCGGGCGATGGGCGGCAGATAGTGCAGCTTCTGTTCGTGCGTCCCGAAATGGAGCAAGGCAGGGCCAAGCATCCAGATGCCGAAGCTTTGCAAGGGCGACCGCGCACCGATGCGGGCCATTTCCTCGTCAAAGATCTTCTGTTGGTCGCGGGTCAGACCGGCACCACCATATTCAACCGGCCAGGTGGGCACGGTGTACCCCTTGGCCGCGCAGGCATTCAGCCAATCCTGCTGCGCCTGTGATGCGAAGGTCCAGTTCTTGCCACCCCAGCAGATCACATCTTCTGTGGTGGCACCATCGCGCATCTCGGCGGGGCAATGCGCTTCCAGCCATGCACGCAAGTCGTTGCGAAAGTCATCTGATGTCATGGTGTCAGTCACAGCGCATCCTCCCTCGATTGGCCAGCGGGACGCTGCGTCATCCCGCGAAGACGCAGGATTGCACGGCACTATTGCGTTGACAATGCCACCCATCCCGCCGCCCTATCCCCGCACCAAGGCGACAGGAGAGACCCGTGAAAGCAATGCTCAGCGAAGCCCCCGGCGGACCCGAAACACTCGTGCTGAAGGAACACCCCCTGCCCGAACCGGGCAAGCGTCAGATCCGCATCCGGGTGCGCGCCGCGGGCCTGAATTATCCCGATACGCTGATCATCCGCGACCTTTACCAGATGCGTCCGCCCCGCCCTTTTGCCCCCGGTGGCGAAGTCGCCGGAGAGGTGGAGGCCGTTGGCGAAGCCGTCACTGGTTTTGCCGTGGGTGACCGGGTGCTGGCCCTGACGGGGTTTGGCGGGTTTGCCACCCACGTTTGCGCAGATGCCGGCAGCGCCAGCAAGATCCCCGATGCCATGCCTTTCGAGGATGCCGCCTGTTTCGTGTTCACCTATGGCACGTCCTATCACGCACTCAAGGACCGGGCGGCGCTGAAGGCGGGTGAAAGCGTGCTGATCCTTGGCGCGGCGGGCGGCGTGGGTGTTGCCGCCATCGAACTGGCGAAGGTCGCCGGAGCCAAGGTCATCGCCGCCGTATCGTCGGAAGAAAAAGCAGCGTTCTGCAAGGAATGCGGGGCGGATGAAACCATCGTCTATCCCCGGGAAATGGACCGCGATGCGCAAAAAACCTTTTCAACCCAGATCAAGAAACTCGCAGGTGGTGAGGGGGTGAACGTGGTTTATGATGCCGTGGGCGGCGACTATGCCGAACCCGCGCTGCGCGCGCTGGCATGGGAGGGACGGTTCCTTGTCGTGGGCTTTCCCGCAGGCATTCCAAGCATCCCGCTGAACCTGACCCTGTTGAAGGTCAATCAGATCGTCGGCGTCTTCTGGGGCGCGTCAGTGATGCGCGACCCCAAGGCACACGCCGCGAACATGGCCGATCTTTTCGAAATGTACGCCAAGGGCCAGATCAAGCCGCGCATTTCGGCCCGGTATCCTCTGAAAGATGCACCAAAGGCACTGCAAATGATGCAGGATCGCAAGGTGTTGGGAAAGGTCGTGCTGGAGGTAGACTAGGCAGGCAGATGCGCGCAGTCATTGAACCCACGCAGGATCATCCGGTCCCTTGCCACGACAAGGCGGCTGATCGATCCGTTATTGGCACCGTTGAACGCAAAGGGCCTCGATCCCGTGGCCAGCGCCAATGCCGCACCAACGACACCGCCATGCACCACCACGGCGACCATCTGATCGGGGTGCGCCGCCGCGATGCGCCACAACCCGCGCACCACGCGCTTGTGCAGGGCCGCCGTCGTCTCTGCGCCGGGGATTTCGCCCCATTCCTCCGCGTCGCGCGCCCGGATGAACGCAGGATCATGCGCCGCCGCCCGAAACCGGTACTCCCCGCCATCCCAATCTCCCAGAAAGACCTCCCGCAGGTCCGGTTCCACCGCTGGCGTCAGGCCCAGCGCCGTCGCAAGGGGGGCCGCTGTCTGGAGCGTACGTTGCATGGTGGTGACGTAAATCGCGTTGATAGGCTCTGTTTTCAGCCGCTCGGCCACTGCCAGCGCCTGGACCTCCCCTTCCGCGCGCAACGCCGGATCACCTTGCCCGTCTACCATGGGGAACATCTGCCCCTTCACGGCGGCCTGCGTCTCTCCATGACGGATAAGCACCATATCGGTCGCACCGGATGGCAGGGTAAACCGGTGTTGGCGCGCCTCGTCATTCATTTCCAATCCTTCCCCATGCGACCCAACAGGAGACCCCTATGACCAACCGCCAAATCGTGATTGCCCAACTGCCCGAAGGCGCGCTTGAACCCGATCATTTCCGGATGACCGAAACCCCTATGCCCGAACCGGGCGATGGGGACGTTTTGCTGCGGGTCATTCTGATGTCCATTGATGCCGCAAACCGGTCATGGATGAAAGGCGCGACCTATCGCGCTGCCGTAAATGTCGGCGATGCGATGCCCACCTATGCCATCTGCGAGGTTATCACGTCCAACAGCCCCCGTTTCAAATCCGGTGACGTTGTGGCGGCAGAGGCGACATGGTCTGACTACATCACTGCGCCTGCGCGAAATGTGCAGAAAATGCCCGTGTCAGAGACGCTTTCGCATCATATGTCCGTCTACGGGATTGCAGGCAAGACCGCCTATCACGGGCTGATGAACATCGGGCGGCCCATGCCGGGTGAGACGGTACTTGTCTCCGCCGCCGCAGGATCGGTTGGCGGATACGTCGGCCAGATTGCCCGCGCCATGGGGTGCCGGGTGGTCGGCATTGCCGGGGGACCGGAAAAATGTGCCTATGTGACGGACAAGCTGAAATTCGACGCCTGTCTTGACTACCGTGACCCCGGATTTGGCAAGGCGCTTGCCGCCGCCTGTCCCGATGGGGTGGACATCTATTTCGACAATGTCGGCGGCAAGATCCTTGAACGCGCGCTGAACCTGATGAACGAACGCGGCCGTGTGGTGTGCTGCGGCGCGATCAGCCAGTACGACACCGACGCCGCCAGCGGCCCGCGCAACCTGCCGGGTGTCGTGGTGGTCAAGCGTCTGCGTATGGAAGGGTTCATCGTCACCGATCATATGCGCGAAGACGCCCGCGCCCTGCGCGCCCTGAACCACTGGGTGCAATCCGGTCAGATCACCGTTACCGAAGATATCGTCGAAGGGTTGGAAAATGCACCGGCCGCGCTGATCGGTCTGCTGTCCGGCGACAACACTGGAAAACGCATGGTGCGCGTCGGCCCGGACCCCAGTTGAAAGGAACACCCGCCATGACCTTCATTCAGGACGCCCTTGCACAAAGCCAGTCCCGGATCGGCAGCGAACTGGGTGTATCGAACTGGATCACCGTCGATCAGGCCATGATCGACCAATTCGCAGACACCACCCAGGACACGCAGTGGATACACACCGACCCGCAACGCGCAGCAGCAGAATCGCCCTATGGCGCTACAATCGCCCACGGTTTTCTAAGCCTTTCGCTGGCCAGCCGATTTGGACGTGACTGTTTGTCCTGGTTTCCCGGCCAGGTCATGAGCCTGAACTACGGCATGAACAAACTGCGGTTTCTGGCTCCGGTCAAATCGGGCGCACGCCTGCGCGGGCGGTTCACCTTGCGAAATGTCACGGCACGCAATGACGCGGAATTGCTGCGCGAAATTGAACTGACGATCGAGATCGAGGGAGAGGAAAAGCCCGCACTGGTTGCTGAATGGCTGACCCTTGGGATCTTCAAGGAAACAGCGCCGGCATAAAGCTGGGATTAAGGCTTTGCTGCGACGGTCCGCGCATACCCCTGCTCGGAGAATCGCTCGTGTCCATCGTCAAACGCACCTATCTTGGAATGGGCACAATGGTCGCCCTGATCGTCTTGGCGGGGGGCTTTGCCATCTTTCAGGCGGTTCAACTGTCTCAGAATTTTACAAGCTATGGCCACGTCGCGGCGACGTCCGCAATGGCCGACGGCTTGACCGAAAACCTTGGCGAAGCCCGGATGGCAAGCCTGCAATTCCGCCTTGACGGTTCTGCCGAAGCGGCACAGCGCCTTATTCAACGTCTCGACGCCGTGCTGAAAAGCGAAACCGCGCTTTCTGATCGGCTTGACGGGCTGCCCGAACAACGCATTATCCTCGACGTGGCAGATGACCTGCGCCAGTACCGCGCAAGGGTCGAACGGGTCGGAGAGATACGCGGCACGCTGACAGCAAAGCTGGCAGAGATGGCGACACTGGGTACCCAAACACGGCAAGGCCTTTCCGCCGCGATGGAAAACGCTTTCACGCGCAACCAGCCCGACATCACCTATCGCATGGCCAAATCCAACGTGCACCTGCTCCTTGGTCGCATCTACATGGAGCGTTTTCTGAGATCCTCCGACATGACCGATTTCGATCGCGCAACGACGGAGACGCAAAGCGCCTTGGAAGAATTGGCCGCGCTGGAAAGAAGTGTCGCAGGATCTGACTTGGCACCGAACATCAGCGAAACAACCGCCGCGCTGAACAGGTTTCTTGAGGTGTCTGAAGTTGTCTCCGACAATTGGCGGCGTGTGGCAGATGAGTTCACGGAACTCGATCAGCTCGGACCTGCGTCAATGTCCCGGATGAAAGAGATTTCGGACGCCCTTGCGAGCCGCCGCGCGGTATTGGGCGCCACTGCGATTGGCCTCGCCGAACGGTCGATCACAGTTCTGACCGCCATCGTCGCCGCCGGTGTGATCCTCGGCTTGGCCATGGCCTTGTTAACAGGACGCGCCATCGCCCGGAACCTGACCCGGATCACCAACACCATGAAGGATCTTGCGAACGGGAATCTCGAACTGGAACTGGAACCTTCGCCTGCCAATACTGAAGTCGGACAAATGAATAATGCGCTTGTCGTCTTTCGGGACAACGCGCTTGAGGCCCGCCGCGTCGATGCCGAAATGCATAGGGCTCAACAGAAAGAACGGGCGCGGCTGGTCGAAGAACAAAATACGGCCGCACGTCGCGCGGAGCAAAAGCGCCTGCAACAGGAACAGGAAAGCGCCGCTGAAAGCATGCGCCTCAAGGTTCTGAGCGAATTCCAGACAGAGGTTGAGCAAGTGTTGAACGCGGCGGCCTCCGGAAACTTCTCAAACCGGATGCCAACTGCACACGCAGATGAAAACCTCAAAGACCTGTCGAATGTGATCAATCGCCTGCTCGGCGTCACTGAAAGCAATCTCAACGATATGATGGTCGGCATCCGCGAGCTGTCAAACGGCAATCTCAATGTTCGGATCGACGGTAGACGTCTTGGCGCCTTCCAGCACATGCAGGAGAATTTCAACACCGCCCTCGAAACCGTGGAAAGAACAATAAGTTCAGTCGTTCAAAGCGGCCACACTGTCAGCGCAACCGCGTCAGAGCTTGAAACATCCTCTCACGGAATGGCCAAGCGCGCAGAGACAAGTGCGGCATCGGTCGAAGAAACCTCCGCCGCGGTGGAAGAAATCACGGCGAGTATCAAACAGGTCGTCAGCAGTGCAAAGAGCGCGGAGGAAGCCACACTTCGGGTCCGCGACAGCGCCTACAAGACACAGGAAGCATCCAATCAGACGGAGGTTTCCATCAACCAGATGACCGAAGCCTCCGCCGAGATTAACCGCGTGATCAATGTGATCGAGGATATCGCGTTCCAGATCAATCTTCTGGCGCTCAACGCCGGGGTCGAAGCCGCGCGCGCGGGCGAGGCAGGCCGCGGTTTCTCCGTTGTTGCATCCGAGGTCCGCGCGCTGGCCCAACGATCCAAGGACGCGGTGCAGGAAATCAACGATGTGATCCAGCGCAACAACAAAACGGTCGAAGAAGGTGTGACCAAGGTTGTTCAGTCACAGACCGCAGTTGCAGGCATCATTTCCGAGGTTGAGGTCGTCTCGAGCCAGATTTCCGAAATTGCCCTTGCCGTCGAACAGCAATCTCATGGCATCGAAGAAGTGAATACCGCGATCCAGTCCATCGAATCCTCCGCGCAGGTCAACGCTGCCACGCTTGAAGAGATGACCGCTGCCAGTGTCTCGCTCAACGTTGAGGCACGGTCACTGGATGATGCGCTGGGCCACTTCCGAGCCGCTGCCAGAACCGTACCAAATAAGATACCTGAGCGGCCATCGGAGGATGGCCATAGGGCAATTGCCTAATATGTTACCGATGAAGTAACGCGAGTCGAATTCAGTAACGTTTTACTTGCCACACCCTTGATCCTTGCGTATTCTGCCCCCTCTACGGGAGTTCGGAATATGCAGGCATTCATCTGTGACGCGCAGCGCACAGCAATCGGACGGTTTGGCGGCGCATTGGCTTCGGTACGCGCAGATGATCTTGCGGCAGCCCCCATTGCCGCGCTGATCGCCCGCCACCCGGATCTGGATTGGTCGTGCGTCGATGACGTGTTCATGGGCTGCGCCAATCAGGCGGGTGAAGACAACCGCAATGTCGCGCGCATGGCCGCATTGCTGGCAGGTCTGCCCGTGGATGTGCCCGGCATCACCATCAACCGCCTCTGCGCATCAGGCATGGACGCCGTGGGGGCCGCGGCCCGCGCGATCCGGGCAGGCGACATGGATCTGGCCATCGCTGGTGGTGTCGAAAGCATGACCCGCGCGCCGTTCGTCATGCCCAAGGCCGAAACCGCCTTTTCGCGCGGCAATGCGGTTTATGACACCACCATCGGTTGGCGGTTCGTGAACCCGAAGATGAAGGCGCAATACGGCGTCGATTCCATGCCGGAAACCGCCGACAACGTCGCGGAAGACCACGATATCAACCGCGCCGATCAGGACGCTTTCGCCAAACGCAGCCAAGCGCGTTGGGCTGCCGCTCATGCCGCAAGGGTCTTCAAGGACGAAATCGCCCCCGTCACGATCCCGCAGCGCAAAGGGGATCCGATCATCGTCGACACGGACGAACACCCCCGCCCCGGCACGACCCCCGAACAACTGGCCAAACTGCGCCCCATCAACGGTCCCGACCTGACGGTGACAGCGGGTAATGCCTCTGGCGTGAACGACGGTGCGGCTGCGATGCTCATCGCCTCGGAACAGGCCGCCAAGGATCACAACCTCACCCCCATCGCCCGCGTTGTCGGTATCTCCGCCGCAGGTGTCGAACCCCGCGTGATGGGCATCGGCCCGGTTCCCGCGACGCAAAAAGTGCTTGCGCGCGCGGGCCTGACCATCGACCAGATGGACGTGATCGAACTGAACGAGGCGTTCGCCTCTCAGGGCATCGCCACCCTGCGCGCGCTGGGTGTCCCCGACGATGCCCCCCATGTGAACGCCCAGGGCGGCGCCATCGCCATCGGCCACCCGCTGGGCATGTCCGGCGCGCGGCTGGTGATGACCGCCGCGCTGCAACTCGAACGCACCGGCGGCCGCTACGCACTATGCACCATGTGTGTGGGCGTCGGGCAGGGCGTTGCTCTTATCCTCGAAAGGACCTGAACCATGTACGCACAGATGATCAAGTCTACCGGTCAGGGGGTCAAATCCCTTGATGAAATGGATCCGGACGAACGCGCCTTTCAGGAGCGGATCAATGCAGGCGGCAAGATCGAACCCAAGGACTGGATGCCCGACGGCTACCGCAAGAACCTGATCCGCCAGATCGGCCAGCACGCCCATTCCGAGATTGTCGGCCAGCTGCCCGAAGGCAACTGGATCACCCGCGCGCCCACGCTGGAACGCAAGGCGATCCTGCTGGCCAAGGTGCAGGACGAGGCGGGCCATGGCCTTTACCTCTATTGCGCCGCCGAAACCCTTGGCGTGACCCGTGATGACCTGACGCGCGACTTGCTTTCGGGCCGCATGAAATACTCCTCCATCTTCAATTATCCGACCCTGACATGGGCGGATATGGGCGCGGTTGGCTGGTTGGTCGATGGGGCTGCAATTATGAACCAGGTGCCGTTGCAGCGCACGTCCTACGGCCCCTACGCCCGCGCGATGGTCCGCATCTGCAAGGAGGAATCCTTTCACCAGCGGCAAGGCTTCGACATCATGATGAAGATGGCCAACGGCACCGAAGCACAGCGCAAGATGGCGCAGGATGCGCTGAACCGTTTCTGGTATCCGTCGCTGATGATGTTCGGCCCGTCCGATAAGGAATCCGTACATTCCGCCCAGTCCATGGCGTGGAAGATCAAGATGAACACCAACGATGAGCTGCGCCAGAAGTTCGTCGACCAGACTGTACCGCAGGCGGAATACCTTGGCCTGACCGTCCCGGATGAGCACCTGAAGTGGAACGAGGAAACCGGCCACTACGATTTTTCCGAACCCGATTGGGAAGAATTCTTTGACGTGCTCAACGGCAACGGCCCCTGCAACACCGAACGGTTGGAAGCCCGCAACAAGGCGTGGGACGAAGGCCGCTGGGTCCGCGAAGGTCTGTTGGCCCATGCAGCAAAGAAACGCGCATCCAAAGTGGCAGCGGAGTAAGAACATGAGCAGCCCTGAATCCAGTCCCTACAAAGACAGCAACGCCAGCCCCCACGGCGAAACCCGCGCCACCGAATGGCCCCTGTGGGAAATTTTCATCCGGGGTCAACACGGGTTAAGCCACCGTCACGTCGGGTCCCTTCATGCGCCGGATGCCGAAATGGCGATCAAGAACGCCCGCGACGTCTATACCCGCCGCAACGAAGGGGTCAGCATCTGGGCGGTTGAAGCACACCACATCGCGGCATCCTCGCCCGAGGAAAAAGGATCGCTCTATGAGCCATCCAACGACAAGGTGTACCGCCATCCGACCTTCTTCGACATTCCCGACGAAGTAGGTGCGATGTGAGCGATCCGCTGTTCGAATACCTCTGCCGGATGGGCGACAACACGCTGGTGCTGGGGCACCGCGTGTCGGAATGGTGCGGCATCGCCCCGGTGATTGAGGAAGACATCGCACTGGCCAATACCGCACTGGACCTTATTGGCCAGACGCAACTCTGGCTCGGCCTCGCCGGTGAGGTCGAAGGCAAAGGGCGCGATGCCGACAAGCTTGCCTATCACCGCGACGTCTGGGATTTCCGCAACCTTCTGCTGGTTGAGCAGCCCAACGGCGATTTCGGCCAGACCATGATGCGCCAGTTCCTGTTCGACGGCTGGCATCTGATGCATCTCAAGGGGTTGATGACATCATCCAACGACCAGATCGCCGCGATTGCGGAAAAGTCGGTGAAGGAGGTGACCTATCATCTTGAACGCTCCACCGACACGGTGATCGGCCTTGGCGACGGCACCGAAGAAAGCCACGCCCGCATGCAAAACGCGCTGAACAGGCTCTATCCATTTGTGGGAGAAATGTTCCTGTCCGACGACGTGGATACGGCGATATTAGACGCCGGGATCGCCCCCGACCCTGCCAGCCACCGCAGCGCTTATGACGCGCATCTCGACGAGGTGCTGACCGAGGCAACCCTGACCAGACCAGAGGATGACTTTGCCCACAAAGGCGGAAAAACCGGCACGCGCCACACCGAACATCTGGGCCACATGCTGACCCAGATGCAGTGGCTGCAACGCGCCTATCCGGATGCGACATGGTAAGACCTGCGCCACAACCTGTTCCGGGCGTGGTGCGCGCCGCGGTGCCTGCCGTAAATCTGGCTGAAAAGCCCGCGTTAGAGACGGTTTGGGCATGGCTCTCCGCCATCCCGGACCCGGAGATCCCGGTGATCACGCTGACTGATCTGGGCATCATCCGCGACGTGCAATGGCAGGATGACACGCTTGAGGTGACGGTCACGCCGACCTATTCAGGCTGCCCCGCCACAAGCATCATCAACCTCGATATCGAAACGGTACTGCGCGGCCACGGCATTGAAAATCTGACCCTCAAGCGCCAACTCTCCCCTGCCTGGACCACCGATTGGCTGACGGACGAAGGGCGCGCCAAGCTGGAAAAATACGGCATCGCGCCCCCTCAACCCGCAGGCGGGCCGCAACATTGTCCGCATTGCACATCAACCGACGTTGAGAAGATCAGCCAATTCGGGTCGACCCCCTGCAAGGCGCAATGGCGCTGCCAGTCCTGCCGTGAACCTTTCGACTATTTCAAATGTATCTGAGGCCCAGATGAGCCGATTTCACCCCCTCACCGTGACCGATATCCACCACACCATCCGCGACGCGGTGGTGCTGACGCTGGAACCGAAAGACCCCGATGCTTTCGATTTCACCCAAGGCCAGTATCTGACGTTCAAGCAGGACTTCGGCGGAACGGAGTTGCGCCGCAACTATTCCATCTGCGCGGGTCTGGATGACGGCAAACTGCAAGTCGGCATCAAACGCGTGGACGGCGGTGCGTTTTCGACCTTCGCGAATACCGAAATCAAAGTCGGCGACACGCTCCATGCCATGCCACCCCAGGGGAAGTTCTTCACCAAGTTAGAGCCTGATCGCGCCAAAAATTACCTCGGATTTGCAGGCGGCTCCGGCATCACGCCTGTGCTTTCCATCCTGAAAACCGTGCTGAAGCGCGAACCGCAGGCGACGTTCACTCTGGTTTATGCCAACCGTGCCGTGAACACGATCATGTTCCGCGAGGAGCTGGAAGATCTCAAGAACACCTACATGGGCCGTTTGACGATCATCCACATGCTCGAATCCGGGCAGGATATCGATCTGTTCACCGGGCGCGTGGATCAGGAAAAGTGCTCCCAGCTTTTCGAGCATTGGATCGACGTAAAAACCATCGATACCGCCTTCATCTGCGGCCCCGAACCCATGATGCTCGCCATCTCCGACAGCCTGAAATCCCACGGGCTAGAGCCAGATCAGATCAAGTTTGAGCTTTTCAGCGAAAGCCAGCAAGGCCAGCTTGCCAGACAGGAAATGGCCAAGCGCGCCGAAGGGCAGTCCGGCACCGAAGTCACCGTAATCATCGACGGCGCGCAGCGGACCTTCACCATGCCTAAAGGCCAGTCGGTTTTGGAGGCAGCCCTTGAAAACGGGCAGGACGCACCCTTTGCCTGCAAGGCCGGGGTCTGTTCAACCTGCATGTGCAAGGTGCTGGAGGGGGAGGTCGAAATGATCTCCAACCACGCGCTTGAGGATTATGAGGTGGAGCGCGGCTTTGTCCTGTCCTGCCAGTCCTATCCGCTCACGGATAAACTCGTCATCGACTACGACACACACTAAGGAACCGCCATGATCGACGTCCAGAGTTTCGCCGCCGGTCAGTGGATCACCCCCGGCGCAGGTGCCCGCAACATCGCCAGCGCCATCACCGGCGAGGTCATCGCCCATGCCGGCAATGACTCACTGGATGTGCAGGCCATGCTGTCCCATGCGCGCGAGGTCGGCGGCCCGGCCCTGCGCAAGCTGACGTTCCATGACCGCGCACGGATGCTCAAGGCCGTGGCGTTGCACCTGATGGATCACAAGCAAGCGCTTTACGACCTCAGCTATGACACCGGGGCGACCCTGTCGGATCACAAGATCGACATCGACGGCGGGATCGGCACGATGCTGGTCTTTGCGTCCAAGGGCCGACGCGAAATGCCGGATGCGCATGTCTATCTTGACGGCGCGCCTGAACAACTGGGCCGCGAAGGGCAGTTTTTGGGACGTCACATCTGCACGCCCCTGCTGGGCGTCGCGGTGCACATCAATGCCTTCAACTTTCCCGTCTGGGGTATGCTGGAAAAACTGGCGCCAACCCTGCTGGCCGGTGTTCCCGCCATCGTGAAACCCGCCACCGCGACCTGCTATGTGACCGAGGCCTGCGTGCGCTTGATCCTGCAATCCGGCCTTTTGCCCGAAGGGGCCCTGCAATTGGTGTCGGGCGGCCTGGGCGACATGCTCGACCATCTGGACTGTCAGGATGCGGCTGCCTTCACCGGTTCGGCCGAAACCGCGATGACCCTGCGCAGCAATCCCCTGCTCCTGCAAAACCCCGTCCGCTTCGCTTCCGAACAGGACAGCCTCAACGCCTCTGTCCTCGGTCCCGATGCCACCCCCGGCACGCCCGAATTTGATCTGTTCATCAAGGAGGTCCAGCGCGAGATGACCGCGAAGGCCGGTCAGAAATGCACAGCCATCCGCCGCATTATGGTGCCCCAGCCACAGATCGACGCCGTGATTGACGCGCTGTCCACCCGTCTGGCCAAGACGACCATCGGGGATCCTCGGCTGGAAACCACGCGCATGGGGGCGGTCGTGTCAGCCAGCCAAAAGCGCGATGTCCTGGAAAAAGCGGCTCTGATACAGGGCGAAGCCGAACGTGTCTTTGGCAATCCGGATGATTTCAACGTTGATGGCGCAGACCCTGACAAGGGCGCATTCGTGCCGCCGATGCTGTTTCATTGCGCCGCCCCCGATCTGGCGGAGCGGGTGCACGATACCGAAGCTTTTGGCCCCGTCTCGACCCTCATGCCCTACCGCGACCTGCCCCATGCCATCGCCCTGCTGAACAAGGGCAAGGGATCGCTGGTCGCTTCGGTCATCACCAACGACCCCGACACCGCGCGCGAGATCACGATGGGGGCTGCGGCCTTCCACGGACGCCTCTACTTCAACAACCGCCAGTCCATGGCCGAAGCCACCGGCCACGGCTCTCCGCTGCCGCACATGGTCCATGGTGGACCGGGTCGCGCGGGCGGGGGCGAGGAACTGGGCGGGATCCGCGGCGTCATGCACTACATGCAGCGGACCGCGGTGCAGGGCAGTCCAGACATCCTTAGCGCGATCAGCACGCAATGGGTGCCGGGCAGCGCTACGATCACCGACCGCGCGCATCCGTTCACCCGGACGTTCGCGCAAGTCGACCTTGGCGAAACTTTCCACTCGCCCGCCCGCACGGTCACACTGGAAGACATCGAAACCTTCGCCCATTTCACCGGCGACACCTTCTATGCACACATGGACGAGGAAGCCGCGAAGGCGAACCCGTTCTTTCCGGGCCGCGTGGCGCACGGCTATCTGCTGCTGTCCTTTGCGGCGGGTCTGTTCGTGCAACCTGATCCCGGTCCGGTCCTTGCCAACACCGGGCTGGACAACCTGCGCTTCATGGAACCCGTCGTTGCGGGCGACAGCATCAAGGTGCGCCTGACAGTCAAGCAGAAGACCCCCCGCAATGACGACTACGGCGAGGTGCGGTGGCACGTCACCCTGACAAACCAGAACGACAAGGCAGTGGCCGAATACGAGCTGCTGACAATGAATGCCCTCTGATCTGGACTTCATAAAGGCCACCGCGGGCCTGCGTGATCTGGGCGGGCAACGGGTCTGGTCGCTGATGATCTCCCTGTTTGGCGATCTGGCGCAGGATGAAGGGCAGGCCATCGACGGTCCGGTTCTGTCTGCCATGATGGCCCTGCTGCAAGTCAAACCCGAGGCGACGCGCGTGGCCCTGCACCGCCTGCGAAACGATGGCTGGGTCGCGTCGAAGAAAGCGGGCAGGATCAGCCGCCACAGCCTGACCGCGCAAGGTCGGGCGGAATGCGCCGCTGCCAGCCCCCGGATCTACGCCGATCCCGGCAGTGCGCCGACCGACTGGCAGTTTGTTCTGCTGGAGCATTCCGACAGCACCACAAACGCCCAGATGATCGACTTGGGATACATCCAGGTACAGCCGCGCCTTTTTGCGGGTCCATCTGATGCGGTTCTGCCGGATGGCCCGCTTGTCCTGAGGGCCAACACTGCGCCGCACTGGCTTAGAGAACAGATTGCACCGGACCAGCTGCGACGGGGATATGGCGACCTTTTGCATGTGTTAGAGACGTTTGAAGGGATGCTGCCACCTGAACCGATGCCGTCTCCGTTAGAAGTTGCGGTGCTGCGTGGATTGATCGTGCACAATTGGCGGCGGCTGGTCCTCAAGCACCCGCCGTTGCCACAACCGCTTGTCGCCGACGACTGGCCTGGTCGGCCATGTCACCACCGTATCGCAGCGCTGCTTGACCGCTTCCCGCGCCCGGCGCTGAGCGAGATTGAGCCACGGCGCGATGCTGCCTGAAGGCACCCGCACACCAGCGCTTTCCGAAACCAACCAAGCGGGGTATAGAGGCGGCCATGACAAACCACGTGTATCAAAACGACTTGCCTGACGGCCTTGATCTGGGCCCGATGGTCGCCATCGACTGTGAAACCATGGGCCTGCATCCCCACCGCGACCGGCTGTGTGTCGTGCAGCTCTCCGGGGGGGACGGCAACGCCCATCTTGTGCAGGTCGCGAAGGGCCAGACAGAGGCGCCGAACCTCTGTGCCTTGCTGGAAAACCCGCATGTTCTGAAGCTTTTTCACTTTGGTCGATTTGATATCGCGGCCATGCTGAACGCCTTCGGCGCGGTCACCGCACCGGTCTATTGCACCAAGATCGCCAGCCGCCTCATTCGCACGTACACCGACCGGCACGGGTTGGCGAAGCTGCTGCATGAACTGCTGGGCATCGACATCTCCAAGCAACAGCAATCCAGCGACTGGGGTGCCGAACGCCTGAACGAAGCGCAGATCGACTATGCCGCGTCTGATGTGCTGTACCTGCACCAATTGCGCGACAAGCTGAACCAGATGCTTGTGCGCGAGGGTCGCATGGAAATGGCGCAAGCCTGCTTCGACTTCCTGCCAATGCGTGCTCAGCTTGATCTGGCAGGCTGGCCCGACACTGACATCTTCGCCCATTCATGAGCACGCCCTTTCTGGATACCGCCCGCCGGGTGATTGAAACCGAGGCCGACGCGCTGCGGACGCTTGCAAGCAGTCTTGATGACAGCTTCCGCGCCGCAATCGACTTGATGCGTGACACGAAGGGGCGCGTGATCGTGACGGGTATCGGTAAGTCCGGCCATATCGCCAACAAGATTGCCGCGACCCTTGCCAGCACCGGCACGCCCGCGCAATTCGTACACCCCGCTGAGGCGTCTCATGGTGATCTGGGGATGATCACGGGCGATGACGTTGTGCTTGCCATTTCCAACTCCGGCGAAGCGCCCGAATTGGCCAACCTCATTGCCTATTCCCGCCGCTTCGACATCCCCCTGATAGGGATGACCAGCCGTCCCGACAGCGGCCTTGGCAGCCAGTCTGACGTGATCCTTGCCCTTCCCGCATTGGGAGAGGCCTGCGGCACGGGCATCGTGCCGACGTCTTCCACCACCATGACGCTTGCCCTGGGCGACGCACTTGCTGTGGCGCTGATGGAAAACCGCGCCTTCACGCCCGAACATTTTCGAAACTTCCATCCCGGTGGCAAATTGGGCGCCAAGCTGAGCCACGTGTCCGACCTTATGCACACGGGCGACGCGATCCCGATGGTGCATGCCGATGCAAAAATGACCGAAGCGCTCTCGCAAATCGGCGCGAAAGGTTTTGGCGTCACCGCGGTGACCGATGATAAGGGTCTGCTGTCCGGCATCATCACCAACGGCGACATCAGCCGCCATATAGAGGGGCTTGCGACCCTTAAGGCGCGCGATGTGATGACTGTTGGCCCTGTCACCATCGAACCGGATGCGCTGGCCGAAAAGGCCGTTGGCATCATGAACGCCCGCAAGATCACATGTCTGGTGGTTATTGATCCCGAACACCCGGGAAAACTTGCGGGCCTCTTGCACATCCATGACTGCCTGCGTGTCGGGCTTGGATGACGCGGGGTGGAGGCAGATCGTTATACCCGCATGGTGTTCTGGCTGAAGGTTCTCTTTCCGCTGACATCACTGGGCATTCTGTCGACCCTCTTCCTGCTGTCCCGCGCGGTTGACCCCGAAACTGCGATCCCTTTTGCCGATAAGGAGATCCAGGAACGCCTGCGCGGCCAGCAGGTCACCGGCCCGTTCTTCTCCGGTGCCACCGCCGATGGGGATGAGATTGCCTTTTCCGCCGAAGTGCTGACCACGCCGCAAGGACAGACCGGGGCAAACCGCGCCGAACAGGTCAATGTCGCCATGGATCTTGCCAGTGGCGCGCGGGTGACAATGAACGCAGCCGAGGCACATTTGAACCTTTCAGAGAATTTCGCCGAACTTACCGGTGACGTGATGATCGAAACCTCCACCGGCTACCGGATCCAAAGCGACATGCTACGCACAACGCTGACTGAAATCGAGATTTCCTCTCCCGGGCCGGTCCACGCAACAGGGCCTGCCGGCACACTGAACGCGGGTGCGATGCACCTGTTTGCCCAGCAAGGCGAAAAGCCGACCCAATTGGTTTTCAAAAATGGCGTTAAGCTGGTATATGACCCCAAACAGATTGAAGAGCGACCTGAAGAGTGACGTATTTTGCCCCCCTGCGATCCCTCTTGCTGTGCCTTGTCATGGCGCTGCATGTCACTCCCGTGGAAGCACAGGGCGCGAATGTGGCGTTCGGCACCATCCGGCAGGACACCGGACAGCCCGTTGAGGTCACCGCCGACAGTCTTGAGGTTGACCAGGACACCGGCACCGCAATCTTCACTGGAAACGTGGTCATCGGACAGGGCGAAATGCGTCTGTCTGCAGCCCGTGTTCTGGTGGTTTACCGGGCCGAGAACAAGGGCATCGCGCGGCTTGAGGCGACAGGCGGCGTGACGCTCGTTTCCGGCCCGGACGCGGCAGAGGCGGAGCGTGCCGACTACAACATCGATGACGGCACCATCGTCATGACGGGCAACGTCCTGCTGGCGCAAGGTGCAAGTGCGCTTTCCGCTGACCGGATGAGCGTCCGACTGGCCGATGGCACTGCACAGATGTCAGGCCGGGTCAGAACAATTTTACAGACAGGCTCTGATAACTGATGAACGCGCCGCACCTGAAGCTCGCACAAGGCTCTGCCGGGCTGGTCATCGACCACCTGCGCAAATCCTACCGCAAGAAAGTCGTGATCCGCGATTTCTCCATGGAATTGGCGCGGGGCGAAGTCGTGGCACTTCTGGGGCCGAACGGATCGGGCAAGACAACAACGTTTTATGCCGTGGCGGGGCTGGTGACGCCCGAAGGCGGCACGGTCATGGTGGACGGCAAGGATGTAACCACCCTGCCGATGTATCGCCGCGCGCAACTTGGCATCGGATACCTCCCGCAGGAGATGAGCATCTTTCGCGGACTCAGCGTGCAGGACAACATCAGCGCCATCCTCGACATTACCGAAAGCGACCGCCACAAGCGCCGCGAGCGGTTGGAAGAACTGCTGTCGGAGTTCTCCATCGAACACCTGCGCCGCGCGCCTGCGCTGGCCCTGTCGGGCGGTGAACGCCGCCGGGTCGAAATCGCCCGCTGCCTTGCGGCTGATCCCAAGTATCTTCTGCTTGATGAACCCTTTGCCGGGGTCGATCCCATTTCAGTCGGGGACATCCGACACCTTGTCGCGGACCTGAAAAACCGTGGTATCGGCGTGCTGATCACCGACCACAATGTGCGCGAAACGCTCGAAATCGTGGACCGCGCCTATATCCTGCACGAGGGCAAGGTGCTGATGTCCGGCACACCGGATGAAGTTGTGCAGAACGAAAACGTACGCCGCGTCTATCTTGGCGACAACTTCCGCATCTCTTGAAATACGGCATTACTGTGCCTTCTGTTTCTAAGGGGTTGCCGCGCCTTCCCCATTGACTCAGAACCGTTTCTTTGGCGTCATGGGGGCATGGTGACACGACGTTCCCGACGGACTCCGCATCGGCCTATCTGCCAAGGCACGGTTAAGAACTACATGAACAATTTCACCATTTTCCGCATCTAGCACGCTGGCCCGCCACATTTGTGGCGCGTCTGACGTGTCTGATGATACATAACAAGGAGACAGTATGCGGTACCAAATCAGCGGCAAGCAGATCGACATTGGCGAAGCCCTCCAGACCCACGTGAAGCAGGAACTTGATGTATCGGTGCAGAAATATGCCGAACGTCCGACAGACGCACAGGTGGTTTTCTCCAAATCCGGGCATGAGTTTGTTTGCGAAGCCACTGTGCATCTGTCGACGGGGCTGACCGCCTCCGCCAAGGCCCACAATCCAGAGATTTACGCCGCCTTCGATTCCTGCGCGGAAAAAATGGAAAAGCAGCTCAGGCGGTACAAGCGTCGGTTGAAAGATCATCATAAAGAACGTGCCGAACCTGTTGAATTATTCGGTGCCTCCTCGTATATCCTCGCCTCAGATAGCGATTCTGATGCACAGGAACCTGACAGCCTCCAACCGATGATCATCGCGGAGATGCAGACAAAAATAGCCACGCTGTCTGTCGGTGAAGCGGTCATGCAGATGGAATTGGCAGGCGCGCCGGTGCTGGTGTTTCGGAACGAAGGCAAAGACGGGTTGAACGTCGTGTACCGGCGCGAAGATGGAAACATCGGCTGGATCGACCCTTAAGGGACAGGCTGCGGGCACCCACCCGCGCAAGAGCAGAGCAAGCGAATGGAATTTTCGAAACTCCTCAAACCGGAGGCGGTTAAAGTTGTGACCGCTGCGACCAGCAAGAAGCGGCTGATGCAAGCCTTTGGCGACCTTGCGCAATCTGCCTACGATCTTGATGCTGACATGGTTGTGGATGCCCTGACCCAACGCGAAACCCTGGGGCCGACAGGTGTCGGCCACGGCGTCGCGCTGCCACATGCCCGGCTTTCCGGTCTGGATGATGTCGTGGGGGCATTCGTCCTGATGGAAAAACCGATTGATTTTTCCTCGGTAGACCGTCAGCCGGTCGATCTTGCCTTTGCCCTTTTCGCACCACAGGATGCCGGGGTGGAACACCTCAAGGCGCTGGCGCTTGTGGCCCGCACGCTGCGCGATACGTCCTTTTGCACCAAGCTGCGCGCCAATCGTGATCCAAGCACCTTGTTCACGATCCTCACCGAAGGTCGTTCAGACCAGGCAGCCTGACGACAACCCTATCCCCAGTCAGAGAACCCAAAGCTCATATAGTCGCGCTGATAAGCCTCGCGCGCCTGCTTTTCGATTTCGCCATCATAGAAATCTGCCAACTTAAAAGGTCCGATATCAGATGGGACCGACGACACGGCAGCGCTGGTGGCGCACCTCGCACGACGGGCAAGTGCGGGCAAGGCTTCGGCCATCTCGTCTTCCCGCACCAACTGGTCAGGCAGGCACAATTCACTAAATCCGGTGATCGCCTGGGCCTGCGTGCACCACGACGGATCAACACGGATCGCTGTCTGCCCAGACAGGTTACCCTTCAGGAACCCCAGAAACGCGCCAAAGGCCCGCCGATGCGCCGCCAGATCATATGCCGCATCCGGACCATTTTCAGGCAACGGCATGTTGTATCGCCGCATTAACGTTTTGCGCAGTTGCAGGTAACTGCCCTTGCCGGTGCCAAGGATATGCCGACAAAACGCGTCATGGGCCCGCGCAACGGGGTGGCGCAGAACGGTGAAGCTTCGATGACCGGGGTGCTGCCGCTTCCACTGGCGCAAATCCTTCTGGTTCATCTTGGTCTGCAAGGCATCTTCTGCCACGCCATCCACCGCCGCCATCCACGCGGTCACCCGGTCCATCGGCCCGCTGCGCAACGGCAGATAAAGCAGACCGGAGGTCGGGGCCGCCACGTAGGATGGCACATTCGGCCCCCGGCGCGGCTCAAAGTTCGGCGTGCGGGTCAAATCAAACCGATCCATCCGGCCCAGCGCCATCAGCATCTCTTCGTAATTGCCAACCTTGGCGGAGATCGGGCTGGGATTTTGCTTTTTCAGCTTCTGATCAAGGCCTTCCAGCCGGGCGGTCACGCCCAGATACTGCGCGAGGCCGTTCATCACCTCAACACTTTGCAGGTCTTCATAAGCGACATAGAACGCGGTTTGCCCGGTGGTCTGCAACCGGTTCAAAAGCGTGATCTGAAATTGCTGCAGCGCCTCCAGGTGGCGTTCGAATTCCCGCTCATCAAAGCGTGCCTTGGCTGCCTTGTGCGCCTTGACGTCCGTCAGCTTCCACTGCCCGGTCTCCTGCGCGATTTTCCAGCTGACATAGCTTTCCACCGGGTTGCGGGTCAAAACGATCTTGGCACAGGTCTGATCTTCGATGATCGCATCGAAGACGCGCGGATCATGGTCATGGAAATACCGAAATCCGCTCAACTGCGCAGGGTCATCGCGCAGCGCTGCCAGCAATTTCAACGGATCAGCATCCCGCGTGGCCAGATCAACACCTAGAACAGGCTTGTTGTTCGGATAGCCGATAAAATGTGGATTGAAGGCTTCGCCATGACAGGCCACGCCGTCAAAAGCGTTCAGGTTCGCTTCAAGAAAGTTTGAGCCTGTGCGCATCTCGGCAAAGACCACGAAACTTTGAAAGCGCGCGCTCATGCTACCTTACCAGATAGGGTTTGCGGGGCGGCTTCTGCGGCGCTTCGATGCCAAGCTCTACCGGGAAATCCCCCATCAGATAGGGATGCATCCCCTGGTTCTTGAGGTTCTGTAGGAACTGACCAAAGCCGGTCAGATCCACCATGCGCGGCGCTTCGGACAGCCGCCGCAACTTGGTCCGCCCGATCTCGTCCAGAATCCCCTGCAGGGGTTCCATGGGTGCCTCAATGAACTCCGCCATGGTCCAGATCCGTACCCGCGCCTTGGTATAGGGCGACCGCAGAACATCCATGTGATCGCTTTCCCGCTTCTGCAACGCCGCTGCCATCGACCGGATATCGGCAAAATTGAAGTTGGAGCGGAACAGCGGCACCGCCCAAGCCCCCGTAATCACCGACACCTGCGCATTGGGATCCTTGGCGACCCGCCAATTGATCTTCTGATTATCTGCCGGGCCGAATTGAAAGCATTGCCGCTCTCCGCGGGTGTTCCAGATCAGGTTGGTCAGGAACGCTTCGGCGTTGTAATCGCGCAGGATCGGGCTGTCTGAAAGCGCGCCGTTGATTGCGGTCTGGCCTTCGGCGAAATGCACACCATCCGGCGCGAACAGATGCCCATGCACCCGCGCGCCTGTCGCCCGCGCCAGCCAGGTCTCGAAATCCTCGAACAGCTCGGTAAAGCCCTGGAACATCGAATAGGGCGCGGCCGTCACGCCGTTCTCCCAATCCTCGTTGGGAAAGCGGCTTTGCATGTAAAGCCCCGCGCGCCCGCGCGTCCGGCGTTCGACCGCCTTGGAAAAGATGCGGTCGATCTTGCCGGGGTTCGGTTCGGTCTTTTTCATCGCCCCCGCAACGTCCGTCAGGAACGCTTCGTACAGGCGGTTCGCATGGGGCCAGATCTTGCGCGCGACAAAACAATCCGACCGGCGCAAAAGCTGTAGGTGATCGTCATAAAAGATATGCGGCTTGCCCTGAAAGTCGAACTTGGACAAGGTCAGCGACCGGCTTTCGATCTTGGTGGCATATTGACGCGCAAGCGTCTGGAAATAGGATTCGTCGGGAATCCACACATGCTTGAAAAACCGGTCATAGGTCGCCCGCTCCGGGTCCTGCAGAATTGCCGACAACGTCTGCCGTGACAGGCACCACCACTGCGACCCCATGTGCGGCACAATCCCGTTGGGCATTGTCCGCTTGAGATTGAAACGGCGTTGCACCTCAACGAACTTGTCGAAAAGGTAACGGTTCTTCTTCCACGACACCGGGAACCGCAGGGTGAAGCGTTCTTCGTCCAGACCACCCACCGTCCACGGGACATCGGCGGTGGTCGCGCTTTCGATGAAGTCTGTCTTGGGGCGCGCAGCAAGGTAGTCGATCAACTCCTCCACCGGACGCAGCGGCAAACAGGACCCTGATGCCAGGTAGACATGTCGCACCTGCGCAAATTCCCGCAACATCGTCTCTGACGCGGCCTGACTGGCCGCCACGATCCCCCAGGTCCCCCATTCGCACCGATAGCGCGTGCTGAATCTGATATGCTTCACATCAGACAGAGCAGCCAGAAAAGCGTCATGGGTCTTGCGCGGCACACCCTTGTCGACGTGGATCACCACCGGACAACCCGCCGCCGCCCAGTGGCGCGCGACCTGCTCCGCCCTGCCCAGTGCGGTGTGCACCAGCATGACAATCCCGACCGTCATGCCCAGTTGCCCTTCGACATGAGGCCGAGGATCTCCAACTGTCGCCAATTGATGTAGCGTTCGGACCACTTGCACCAAAGCTGCGGATCATCACGCATCTGCGCGGCATAGGCCTTGTATTCCACCGAACCCGCGTAGTGTTGCGCGCGTTCCAGTTCCTCTTCTGCCTTGGCGCCGAACGTGTCGAGGAACTTGGCATGCAGCAACACGCCCGAAGCTTTCTCTCCGCCCCATTCATCGTAGACCTGATTGAGACCACGCGGCAGCAACATGTGCGTGGAGCTGGCATAGGCATACCGCTTGTCCCACTTCACCAAGGGCACCTTGTTCAGTGCTGGCGCTTTCTCCGGCGTGTCCTTGAAGAACACCCGCGCACGCGGCCCGCCCTGTATCCAAAGGTTCGTGAACAGATGGTTGCGCGACATGGTGTAGTTGCCGCTGTCAAACCACGTGGCGATTTCAATCGGGTCCTGCCCCGCGTGATAGGGCTGCTCATCCAGCCGCCCCTTTGGATACATGTCCAGCAGCATGGCGGAGAATGACTTGATCGAAGACGCATCAAGCCAATCGGTCAGCGCCCTCAGGGGCCGGGTGTCGCAGAACGGATAGATCAGGAATTCATCGGGATCGACGGTCAGTGACCAATGCCCGTGGGCATACTTCATCTGCAACCAGTTCAGCCAATCAACGCCAAACCGCGCCCGCTTGTAGCTCGACTTGGTCAGCCAGACTGACACATCCGGCTGGTCCATCAGATAATCCAGCGATCCATCGTCGCTGTCATTGTCAACGAAGAAGAAATGCCCGACGCCCATATCGCGGTAGTACTGCAAGAAGTACGGCAGCCGGATCAGTTCGTTGCGTTGGGTGCTGAACAGCAGAATGTCATCCGGGCGGATGTTGTCAGTGCGATCGGCAATACGCTTCAGCTCCCGCCGTTTGCGGAATGCGCGAATACGCCATCGCTTTCGCTGTAACCGGAGCCGGTATCGCTGAAATAAACCCAAAACCGCCCTTTTTATCCTCGGGACTTGACCGCTCTGCGTTGCGCTAACATTCTGATCCTAGCACGATCTTGAAATGCTCGACCCATGTTGGGGCCACAAACCCTTCCGGTTCTTGCACAACGGGCGGGCTTTCCGCCCAACTCTTTACTGCCTCCAACCACAGATAGCGCTCCTCTACCGATGCGTAAACGGCATATTTGCCCAAAAACTCCCTAAAAACAGGTAAATCATTGCATATGACGGGCGTACCTAACGTCAAGGATTCAACCAGGGGTAATCCAAAGCCCTCGGCAAGTGTTGGAAAAAGTGTACACCGCGCTCCGGCGACAAGCGCTGTTTGCGCCGCATCGCTCAAGGCGCCCAATTCCTGCACGCGGCTTTGTGGGCCCAAATCGTCGAGCCGCGCGAAGACATTGGCGTTTTCCCATCCCCGCGCACCGCTGATATAAAGCCGGGATGCGTCTGGCCCCAGTTCGTCCCAAAGATCCAGCAGGAAGCCATGGTTCTTGCGTGGCTCAATCGTCCCTACCGTGACGAAATAGGCCTGATTAGGGTCTATTTCTGGTGGCAAATCATCCATATCAGGCTCTGATACAGGGCAGCCCAGGTGTGCCACGACCATCGGTGGTACCCGTCCCCAATCCGCCATCACCGCACCACACCGTGCTGCGGTATCCTTGGAATTGCAAATGATCCTGTCCGCGAAACGCGCGACCCGCCGCATCTTGACTTCGAAGGGCGCCACGCTGCCCGCGCGCTGGAACTGCGGGTACTCCAGCGGGATTACATCATGGACCAGTACGTGCACCGTCCCGAATGACCCTTTGATCCCGCTCAGGACACGGTCTGTCAGGTTGCTGTGCCCGACGTTGTAATAGGCATATCCCGCTGGCACATACCGCGCCAGAGCCGCCCCCAGCCGCCCAGGCGTTAGCCGCGCGATAGCCAATTTGCGCATGTCACTCTCTGCCCGCCGCACTGCATCAGGCGCACGCGACAAGCGCGCCAATCCCCGGCGCGGACCCCACGGCACATCGCCATGAACCCGGTCACTGAACGCCTGCACGCCAACCCGGTCCAGCAGGATATAGCCCAGCGCCGTTCGCACCAGCCCGAAAACCGGCACGTCATCTTGCAAAAACTGCGCCAGATAGGCCCGCTCAACCCGGTCCACCCCCGTCGGCACCCGTCCCGCGCGTCGCAGCGTGCGCGTCAGATCAAGCAGCCGCGCGGGGACCATTCAGCGGTCGTAGTGGCCGTTCTGATGCCACCTCCAGGCGTCGGTGATCATCTGCCGCAGGTTGGATCGCTGCGGGCGCCACCCCAAATCGTCCTCCGCGCGCTGGGACCCTGACACCAGCTTGGTGCAATCGCCCGGCCGGCGCGGCCCGTCCACGCAAGGCACGGACTTGTTTGTCACCTCACGGCTGTGATCCAGAACCTCACGTACGGAAAACCCGGACCCGGTGCCGAGGTTGAACACCCGACTGCCCTTGCCGCCTTCCAGCCATTTCAGCCCCAGCACATGCGCATCCACCAGATCACACACATGCACGTAATCGCGAATGCAGGTCCCATCCGGCGTATCGTAATCCGTCCCGTGGATCGTCAACGCATCCCGCTTTCCTTCGATCGCATCCAGCATCAGCGGCACCAGATGCGTCTCGGGTTGGTGAAACTCCCCCACCTCGCCATCAGGGTCGGCACCTGCCACGTTGAAATACCGAAAGATCACATGGCGCAGCCCATGGGCGGCTTCAAAGTCGCGCAGAATATCCTCGATGGCGCGCTTGGACGCGCCATAGGCATTGATCGGGTGCTGCTCCGACGTTTCATCCAGCACCACGTTGTCCTGATCGCCATAAGTCGCGCAGGTGGAGGAGAAAACGAACTGCTCACAGCCCGCCGCCACCGCAGCTTCGATCAGGTTCAATGACCCGGTGACGTTGTTGCGCCAATATCGCCCCGGCTCCGCCATGCTTTCCCCGACCTGGCTCAGCGCCGCGAAATGCATCACCGCAACGGGCTGATACCGGGCAAACACCGCATCCAGCCTTGCGCGGTCCAGCAGATCCCCCTTTTCAAACGGACCGAACTTTACCGCGTCCTGCCAACCCGTCACCAAGTTGTCGAAAGTGACGGGGACATATCCCGCCTGCGCCAACGCCTTGCAGGCGTGCGACCCGATGTATCCCGCGCCGCCTGTGACCAGAACATGTTGCATGAGGTTCGTTCCCAAGGGGGCTATTGCGCAGCCTTGTCAGCCGCCGAGATGCTTTCCAGATACGCGCTCAGATCCTCCCGCAGATCTTCCCGCGCCAGGCCGAATGCTACGGTCGCCTGCAAAAACCCTGATTTAGAGCCGCAATCGAAACGCTGTCCCTTGAACCGATAGCCATACACGTTGCGGTCCTGCTCGATCTCGTTGGCAATCGCATCTGTCAATTGGATCTCTCCGCCAGACCCGGATTTGATCTGGTTGAGGTTCTGCAAGACGGTGGGCGCCAGAATATACCGGCCGATCACCGCGAGGTTGGAAGGCGCATCTTCGGACTTCGGCTTTTCCACCATGCCTTTGACCTTGACCATCTGCCCCATGTCTTCGGCCACATCCAGCATGCCATAGGACGATGCCTGCTCCGCCGGGACTTCCATCGCGGCGACCATGTTGCCGCCGGTTTCCTCGTAGGCTTCGACCATCTGCTGCAGACACGGCTTTTCCGCCGCGATCACGTCATCGGGCAGGATCACCGCAAAGGGTTCCTTGGCAATCAAACGGCGTGCACACCAGACGGCGTGGCCCAAACCCAGCGCGCGGTGCTGCCGGATATAGGCAATTGCACCGCTTTCCATGTTGGTATTCTGCAGCGTCTCCAGCAGTTCCGTCTTGCCCTTCTTGCGCAATTCCTGCTCAAGCTGCGGCGCGTGGTCAAAGTAGTCTTCCAAAGCACCCTTACCGCGCGAGGTAACAAAAATGAATTCCTTGATCCCGGCGGCCCGCGCCTCATCGATGGCGTATTGGATCAGCGGACGGTCGACCAGCGTCATGATTTCCTTTGGCACTGATTTCGTCGCAGGCAAGAACCGTGTTCCCATACCCGCAACCGGGAAAATCGCTTTTGTCACTCTCTTGGGCATCGTCTTCCTTTACTCACTCAATTCAAACTGATGATGCATCACCATCGTACAACGGGATGGGGAACCTGGAAACACAAAGGGGTTTTCGACCCCAGTATCAGCGCGTTTGCCATAAAACTACAGGTCACTCAATCCGCGCTGTCGGGCAATACGTGCCCTCTCGGCCTTGATCCGCCGGTTGCGTGTCTCAAATCGCCACAGGGGCTGATCCCTGTCTGATCGCCCGAATAGCCCCCCGCGCTGTACCCAAACTCCATCAGAACCAAACCTTACGTGGTGATACATACCCGTCAACGACAGCGACAACAGGGTGACAATCTCTCCGTTTTTCACCCTTGCGGCGGCGGTGGCGTGGTCGCGTGCGAAATGCCACGGCCGGGTCGTCATCAACATGGAGCGGCGCAGGGGTATTTTGAACTCCTGAAACGGCGATGCCGGATGCCGGGGCAAGGCCCCCGTATCTGTCTCACGCGTCATCCCATCCGCATGCCCGGCATCCAGCCGCTTCATCAAACGCCGGACATCACGCGGCTCTAGCGTGCCTGCCACCATGTGCCGAAGCAGGCGTTGCCGCTGTTCCACGCGTAATGCTTTCCAGTGATCCGCCTGCATGGCTTCCGTCACATGCTTGCGGTGAAGCACGGCCCAGCTTGCGCCGATCTCAAACAGGTCACTTGGCACGCGCGCGGCGCTACGATGCGCATTTGCCGCAAACCCGTGATGGACTTCGGCCATCGGTACCAGCGCTGTTGCATGGCCCGCCCGTGCCAACCGGATGTTCAGGTCCGTCTCATCCAGAAAATAGCGATAGGCCGGGTCAAATCCGCCCAGCGCCACCAACACCGACCGCCGAAACGCCATGTTGGTCCCTTCGGTCTTGATCGCGCGCCCTTGCGGCGGATGCAGCACGACAGCCTGTGTGCTTTTCAGATCCAGCGGATAACCTTCGCCACGCGCATCAATCCCCTGCCCGCGCCACTGAAACGAAATCCCGTTGCGCCCGCGAACCACCCCGCCCATCGCCGCCACATCTTCGCGCAGCGCCGGGGCGCAAAGATAGCGCAGCCATGTGGGTTCCGGCACGGCATCATCATCAATGAAGGCAACAACCTCGCCCGCTGCTTGCGCCACGCCAAGGTTACGCGCGGCAGAGATATTGGCGGCGTCAAAGGGCACCACTTTCACCTGATCGGCAAAACCGGACGCTTCCACCGCCGCCACGCCCGCCGGATCAGCCACGACGACAACCTCGAACGGATCATACTGCAGCTGCGACACGCCAATCAGGCACCGCATCAACGCTTCTGCCCGGCCCCGGCTGACAATCACGACACTGACCGGGAGCGTTTGGGTCATTCGACGCCCATCTGCCGCATCATGGCTTCGATCTTGGGCACATCTTCGGGGTTGTTAAGCTCCCAGAATGCGCGCCCCCGTGCTTCAACCTCAACACACAGAACATTGCGCCCGTTCTCAATAAACCGAAGCTGCTCCAGACCTTCAAGCGTCTCTAGCGGGCCCGTAGGCCAGCCAGAGTAGGCCGCCAAGGCATCCGGGCGATAGGCATAGACACCAACGTGATGAAACACGGGCGTGGCTTCTGCGTTGTCGTAACTCTGTGACGTGAACGGCACGACTTCCTTGGAGAAATACATCGCATGGTGGTCTACATCGAAAACCGCCGTGGTGCCTCCGACCCGGCCGGCCTTGCGATCGGCCAGCAAGCCATTCAAAGCCGCCCCGTCGCAGCGCAGAACCGGCGTCGCGATCTCAGCCGCGGGGGCGGCGCGCAGGCCTTCAACCAGCCCTTCGACAAACCAGTGCGGCGTCAGCGGCGCGTCCCCCTGCAGGTTCACGACGATCTCAAACCCGCCACCCAGAACCTCATGCGCCTCCGCACAGCGTTCGGTGCCGTTCATGCAGGTGGTTGAAGTCATCACAACCTCTGCTCCGAACGCTTCGACCGCATGTTTGATTCGGTCATCGTCCGTGGCGACCACGACCCGGTCCACGCCCTGCACTTCACATGCAGCACGCCAGGAACGCTCGATCAGACTGCGCGCCACACCACTGGACCCGGTCAGTTCCGCCAAGGGCTTTCCGGGATAGCGGGACGAGGCATATCGCGCGGGAATGACAATCAGGACCGACATCAGGCGGGCTTCAACGTGACGCTGGGCGCGTGGGCGATGAAGAACGGATTGGCGAAATCGGTTTTGCCATAGGTCAGCGGCGTATGATCGTCAAAGCGAACCACAGCGCCGCCCGCGCCACGCAGAACGGCATCACCAGCGGCGGTGTCCCATTCCATCGTACGACCAAGGCGCGGGTAAAGATCCGCCTCCCCTGTGGCCACCAGACAGAATTTCAACGACGACCCCGCGCTTGTCATGTCTTTGACCCCGTATTTGCCAATGTAGTCATCCGTCGCCTGATCCCGGTGCGATTTGGAAGCGACGACCATCAGCGCCGCATTGTCCGCCTGAGCCACATTAATCCGTTTGCAGGCTCCCAGTTGATCTTTGTCAAATGGTCCCATTTCTTCGACCGATGCACTATCGGCGCGCGTAAAGAACATCCGGTCCTTGGCTGGGGCATAAACAACCCCACGCGTCGGCGCGCCACCCTCAACCAACGCAATATTCACGGTGAAATCGCCCCGCCGGTGAATGAATTCCTTGGTGCCATCCAACGGATCGACAATCAAAAAGGTGTCGCCCTGCGCGCTGTGGGTCGCGGCCTGTTCCTCCGTCACCAGCATGACATCCGGGAACGCCACGCGCAGGCCGTCGGAAATAATCTTGTCCGCCGCCTTGTCTGCCGCCGTCACCGGGCTGTTGTCTGACTTCGAAGTGACTTCGAAATCGTCCCGGCCATAGATTTCCATGATCTTGTCACCCGCTTCCAGGGAGAGCCTGCGCATTACCTGCACCAGTCTGTCGTAATCCATCCTACCGGTATCCTTGCTTTTATTGATTAAGCGGCCCGCCCCCCTTATGATGGCGCGCAAACGGATCGGCAAGATTTCCGTGTTAGGCAGAGTTTTGGTTTCATGAGGCAGCCGCCATGTTCGAAGTAAGCACAAGACGACCCAATGCGTTGTCCTCGGCGGCAACGATTCTCGAGCTGATCTACCACAACGTCGTCCGCTCCATCCGCAGCCAGCACAGGAACGCGGTTGTCGCGATCCTGCTGAACATGCTGCAGGCGGTCATGTTCGTGGCAGCCTTCTATGCGATGTTCAGCCTTCTGGGCATGCGCAGTGCCGCGTTGCGGGGGGATTTCCTGATTTACCTGATGTCCGGCGTGTTCCTATACATGACCCATACCAAGGCGCTGGGCGCGGTGGCAGGGGCCGAAGGGCCTTCCAGCCCGATGATGCAACACGCGCCGATGAACACGATGATCTCCATAGCCTCCTCCGCTTTGGGCTGCCTTTACGTGCAATCGCTGTCGCTGTTCGTGATCCTGTTCATCTATCACGTGTCATGGAACCCCGTGGTGATCGAACAGCCCATTCAGGCCTATTCAATGCTGCTGCTGGCATGGGCCACGGGCTGCGCGCTGGGTCTGGTGCTGCTGGCGATCAAGCCGTGGTTTCCGTCCTTTGTCGGGATCTTCCAGACGGTGTATCAGCGCGCCAACATGATTGCGTCGGGCAAGATGTTCGTGGCCAACACCCTGCCGGGTTTCATGCTGGCCATGTTCGACTGGAACCCTTTGTTCCACTGCATCGATCAGGCGCGCGGGTTTGCCTTCATCAACTACGTGCCGCGCCACACCTCCTGGGAATACGCCGCGTGGGTTGGCATTGTGCTGCTGATGGTCGGCCTGATGGGGGAATTCTATACCCGCAAGCACGTTTCCCTTAGCTGGAATGCGCGGCGGTAGGTCAACGGCACCTTAGACAAAGGCCCGGTTTGCAGGACAAGGCAGTCATTTCATAGTGACAGGCCAATGTCGGCTTATTGCAGTTCCGAGGTCGTCGCTTGGAGATCAATGCGAAACAATTCGAGAACGAACGGCTAATTGTTCTCGAATGCGGACTGGCGCACAAAAGGACCCCACTTTTGTCCAGAGAACAGCGATCACCGCCCTATTTCTCTCCATTTTTGGCTTCTTTCCTATTTGTCAAAGAGTTTCCTTCAATTTGAAGGGATCCATTGCCAAGGATCGCCATGCCGCTTCTCGGGATATATTCATGGTCGCAGTACACGACGCCCGCGGGTATTCCTGCCGGTGACTTGGTCGGTGACACCCAGCCGAACGATCCGGCTTCGCCAGGGTACAGTTCTACGTCTCCCACATGGATTGGCGAAACCTTCACATTCAATGGTGGGGCGCCAACACAAATTGACATCAACGACGACGATGGCAATTTCGAAGACGGATATGTTGAAACCGGTGGCCCGCAGACATTGGTGCAGGATGTCACGATTGACGGCACGCTTTATCCTGCCGGTTCAGTGGTCGAGAACGAATTTTCACTGATCGACGCGAGCGGCCAGGAAATCTACGTCGTCCGCATCAACGGCGAAAATGTCGGCTTCACCTATGCGACTGGCGAAGAGCCAACGGCGGGAGAGACATTCACCGCGCAACAAGGGCTCGATGGTGCGCCCGCGGACAATGCCGACGGCACCTCAAGCAGCGTGGAACCCTATGCCGATATCGTTTGCTTTGCTGCAGGAACCCGGATTGAAACGATAGATGGGATGCGGGCGGTAGAAGAACTGCAAGCCGGTGATCTCGTAATGACAATGGATCATGGCCCCAAACCCATTCTCTGGCTGCGAACAAGCGATCAGCAACTGGACAGCGCGCCGGAGGATGGCACGCCAATTCTTATCTCTGCCGGATCATTGGGGCCGGGATGTCCAAGTAGCGATCTGGTTGTTTCGCCACAGCATCGGGTCGTTGTCGGGGGCGGACAGCTCAGCGCGTTTTTCGAAAGCGAAGCCCTGGCACCTGCGAAATCGCTCACCGGACTGCCGGGTATCAGACATATGAGAGGCAAGCGGGAAATGACCTGGGTCCACTTTGCTTTCGAAACCCATCAAGTGGTCTGTTCGAATGGCTGCCTGACTGAATCACTGTTGCTTGGACCGATGGTCACCAATGGAATGACAGGGCCTGAGCGACGCGAAGTGAGTCGAATTTTCGGCCACTCCCTATCTTCGGAAATCCCGCTCAACGGTCCGCCAGCGCGACGCATCTTAAGTTTGAAAGCGGCTCGTTCTGCTATTCTGGCCAGAAAAAGGTTGCTTCATCGCTCCAAATCTTTGCAGCGGCAGGATCGAGACGTTGGATGGAGCGCGGCGAACTGGAAACAAGAACACACCGCGTGGCCATTTGATGCGCGGATGTCAGACCGCGCGACGTAAGTTGTCATTCGCACGTCGCACGGAAGCCGGAACAATGGGCTCAAGACCGGCATCAAGATCACTCACGCCACCACCCGCAGCGTCAGATTGATCCGCCCGCCCTTCTCCAGCAGCGACGACGACCCCGCACGCACCCGGTCCACCCCATGATAGGTCAGCCGCGCGTCGCCGCCCATCACCACCACATCGCCTGATTGCAGCCAGACACTTTCCGTTTTGCCGCCGCGCGTGGTGTTCCCGATCCGGAACAGCGCATCATCCCCGAGCGAGATCGACACGACCGGCCACTGGAAATCCGCCTCGTCCCGGTCCTGATGCAGGCCCATTTTTGCGCCCTCACCGTAATAGTTGATCAGACAACACTCCGGCCGCCGGTCCAGCCCGGTGACGCCGTCCCAGACCGCCAGCACCTCAGGCGGGATCGCAGGCCAGGGCCGCCCGCTGGGATGCGCACGCACATAGCGGTATCCCTTCCGGTCAGAATACCAGCCATAAAGCCCCGCCGCCGTGATCCGCACCGACATGGGTTTGCCATAAGGTGTATCGGGCTGAAAAAAGGGCGCCTGCCGCACCACATCGCGCAGCGCTACGACCATCCGCTGCTGCGCATCGGCTTTCAGGAAACCCTTGTAGATTTCGAATCCCCGCAGGGTTAAAGCAGTCATCAGCCCTCCTTCTTTTCACGTTTGGCGAAAAATCCGCAAAGATTCACCCCAAACAGGCCGTTGGAGCGGTTGCAGGGGGCATATCCGCTCCTTATATACCCGACGAACCGCCGCGAAGCAGTCGCTTTCGGCCTCACCTAATCGGGGCGCTGGTGCCACAACGGGCCAGAACCTCGGGACATCGCCTTAAGAAAAAAGAGGGATCGAAAATATGTCTAAAGTTATCGGCATTGACCTTGGAACGACAAACAGCTGTATCGCCATCATGGACGGCAGCCAGCCACGGGTCGTGGAGAACGCCGAAGGCGCGCGTACTACACCATCCATCGTGGCCTTCACAGATGACGAGCGCCTTGTAGGCCAGCCGGCAAAACGCCAGGCCGTCACCAACCCGGACAACACCATTTTCGGCGTCAAGCGCCTGATCGGCCGTCGCAACGACGACGCGGACCTGGCCAAGGACAAGAAAAACCTGCCCTTCAATGTGATTGATGGCGGCAACGGCGACGCATGGGTCGAAGCCAAGGGTGAGAAATACTCCCCATCTCAAATCTCCGCCTTCATCCTAGGCAAGATGAAAGAAACCGCTGAAAGCTACCTCGGCGAAGAAGTGACCCAAGCGGTCATCACCGTCCCGGCCTATTTCAACGACGCCCAGCGTCAGGCGACCAAGGACGCAGGCAAGATCGCGGGCCTTGAGGTGCTGCGCATCATCAACGAACCCACAGCGGCGGCGCTAGCTTACGGTCTCGACAAGGAGCAGACCCAGACGATCGCGGTCTATGACCTTGGCGGCGGTACATTCGACGTGACCATCCTTGAGATCGACGATGGCCTTTTCGAGGTCAAATCCACCAACGGCGACACGTTCCTGGGGGGTGAAGACTTTGACATGCGCATCGTCAACTACCTTGCCGATGAGTTCAAGAAAGAGCATGGCGTCGACCTGACCAAGGACAAGATGGCGCTGCAGCGTCTCAAGGAAGCTGCGGAAAAGGCCAAGATCGAGCTCAGCTCCTCCAGCCAGACGGAAATCAACCAGCCGTTCATCTCGATGGGGTCTGATGGTGCGCCGCTGCATATGGTCATGAAGCTGACCCGCGCCAAGCTGGAAAGCCTTGTGTCCGATCTGATCAAGGCCTCCATCAAGCCCTGTCAGGCTGCGCTGAAGGATGCAGGCCTGTCCGCTTCCGACATCGACGAAGTTGTTCTTGTGGGTGGTATGACCCGGATGCCGCGCGTTGTGGAAGAAGTCACCAAGTTCTTCGGGAAAGAGCCGCACAAGGGTGTGAACCCGGACGAAGTGGTGGCACTTGGCGCGGCCATTCAGGCCGGCGTTCTGCAGGGTGACGTCAAAGACGTGGTTCTTCTGGACGTGACGCCGCTGTCGCTAGGCATTGAAACGCTGGGGGGTGTCTTCACCCGCCTGATCGATCGCAACACCACGATCCCGACGAAGAAATCGCAGGTTTTCTCGACCGCCGAAGACAACCAGAACGCCGTGACGATCCGCGTGTTCCAAGGTGAACGGGAAATGGCAGCCGACAACAAGATCCTCGGTGCCTTCAACCTTGAAAACATCCCGCCGGCCCCCCGCGGCCTGCCCCAGATCGAAGTGACTTTCGACATCGACGCCAACGGCATCGTATCCGTCGGTGCGCTCGACAAGGGTACGGGCAAGGAACAGAAGATCACGATCCAGGCCTCCGGCGGTCTGTCCGATGACGACATCGAAAAGATGGTCAAGGACGCCGAGGAGAACGCCGAAGCGGATAAGGAGCGCCGTGAGCTGATCGAGGCGAAAAACCAGGCCGAGAGCCTCATCCATTCGACTGAAAAGTCCATGGAAGAGCATAAGGACAAGGTTGACCCGACCACGATCGAAGCCATCGAACTGGCCATTGCCGCGCTGAATGACGATCTGGAAACCGAAAATGCCGACAAGATCAAATCCGGCATCCAGAACGTGACCGAAGCGGCGATGAAGCTGGGCGAAGCGATCTACAAGGCCGCGCAAGAGGAAGGCGAGGATATGGCGGAAGCCACAGACGCCCCTCAGGACGCGGGTGGCGCAGACGACGACATCGTCGATGCCGAGTTCGAAGATCTGGACGACGACAAGCGCGCGTAAGCGGGCATGCGGAACCCTGATTGGGCCGGCCTGACGTACGGGCCGGCCCTTCACGTTCCCGCAAGAGGATAAGTACATGGCAAAACGTGACTATTACGAAATCCTTGGTGTCGCCAAAGGCGCGTCCTCCGACGAAATCAAGAAGGCCTATCGCAGCAAGGCGAAGGAGCTTCACCCCGATCGCAACGCCGACAACCCCAAGGCCGAGGCGCAGTTCAAGGAAGCCAACGAAGCCTACGAGGTGCTCAAGGACGGTGACAAGAAAGCCGCCTACGATCGCTATGGCCATGCAGCCTTTGAAGGGGGCATGGGTGGCGGGCGGCCCGGTGGTGGATTTGGCGGCGGGCAGGGTGATTTCTCCTCTGCCTTCTCGGACGTGTTCGATGATCTCTTTGGTGATTTCATGGGCCAACGCGGCGGTGGCCAGGGCGGCGGACGCCGGGCTGCGCGCGGCTCCGACCTACGCTACAACCTGCGTATCACGCTGGAAGAAGCCTATTCCGGCCTGCAAAAATCCATCAATGTTCCCACCTCCGTCGCTTGCAGCAGCTGTTCGGGCTCCGGTGCGGAAGGCGGTGCCGAACCGTCCACATGCCCCACCTGTTCCGGCATGGGCAAGGTCCGGGCGCAACAGGGCTTTTTCACGGTTGAACGGACCTGCCCGACCTGTTCGGGTCTGGGTCAGATCGTCAAGAACCCCTGCAACACCTGCCGTGGCGCAGGCCGGGTGGAAAAGGAACGCGCGCTTAGCGTTAACATCCCGCAAGGGGTAGAGACCGGAACGCGCATCCGTCTGGCGGGCGAAGGCGAAGCGGGCATGCGCGGCGGTCCATCCGGGGACCTTTATATCTTTGTGGAGGTCACGGACCACGAATTGTTTGACCGCGACGGTCCGAACCTTTTCTGCCGCGTCCCCGTCTCCATGAGCACGGCGGCCCTTGGCGGCACCATTGAAGTACCTACCATCGACGGTGGCCGTGGGCGCGTGCAGATCCCTGCAGGCAGCCAGTCAGGCCGTCAGATGCGTCTGCGTGGCAAGGGCATGCCCCCTTTGCGCGGTGGCGGCATCGGCGACATGATCATCGAACTGGCGGTGGAAACACCGGTCAACCTGACATCCAAGCAGAAAGAACTGCTGCGCGAATTTGAAGATCTTTCGTCGGAGAACAATCCAGAAAGCAAGGATTTCTTTTCCAGCGTCAAAAGCTTCTGGGACAGCATGAAAGGCTGACAGTCTTTCACCGGTCTACCAAAGAGGCGGCGCCACCAGTCGCCGCTTTTTTCATTTGCAGGCGAGCCGAAGCGGTTTCCTTAACCCTTCCGTAACCACGTTGCGCCACGGTTACGCCATGAGCCGTTTTGACGAATCCGCCCTGCCTTTCCTGCTGGATGAAGCCCCCGAAGCCGCACCCGTGACGGGCAAGCAACCTTCTTATATCAAGGACCACCGGCAGCGCCTGCGCGCCCGTTTCATGGGTGGCGGCGCGGCGGCCATGCCGGAGTATGAATTGCTGGAACTCGTCCTGTTCCGCGCCATCCCCCGCCGGGATGTCAAACCCCTCGCCCGGACTCTGATGGACCGTTTCGGTGACTTCAACCGCGTCATCACCGCGTCTGAACCTCGCCTGCGCGATGTGTCCGGCGTGGGTGACGCCGTTATCATCGAACTGAAGATCGTCGAAGCCGCAGCACAACGCATGGCGCGGGCCCGCGTCATGCAACAACATGTCGTTTCAAGCTGGGACGCGCTGGTGGATTATTGCCACACCGCCATGGCGCATCGGGAAACCGAACAGTTTCGCGTGCTGTTTCTGGACCGCAAGAATGTCCTGATCGCGGACGAAGAACAGGCAAAAGGTACGGTCGATCACGTCCCCGTCTACCCGCGCGAGGTTGCCAAGCGTGCGCTTGAACTGAATGCCAGCGCCCTGATCCTTGTGCACAATCACCCATCAGGTGATCCCACACCATCGCAGGCCGACATCGACATGACCAACCAGATCGCCAGCGCCTGTGATGCACTGGGCCTGACCCTGCATGACCATCTGATCATCGGCAAATCCAGCGAACTCAGCTTTCGGGCGGACGGTTATCTGTGACCTTCAGCGCACCCAGACCTCGACGCGGCGGTTGACCTGACGCCCCCATGCCGTGTCATCACAAGCCATCGGCATCGCCTCTCCAAAGGCATCGACGCCGACGTTGACCCGTTCCATATTCGCCGTCACCGCTGCGGCACTGACCGCGCGGCGCACCGCCTGCGCGCGCCGCAGGGCGATGTCGCGGTTTGCCTTCGCCGCCCCGTCGCCATCGCTGAACCCGACGAACAGCAATTGCCGCGCGTCGTATTTCCCTTGTTCCAGCGCCCGTGCCAACTGCTGTACATTCGACCGCGATTGCGCGTCCAGCCGGATCGACCCTGCCTCGAACCGGTAGCTTGTGGTCAACCGCGCCATCGGTGTCAGGGTTGCCGTCATCCGCTGCAATTCTTCCAGCGATGTCTCCCCACCCGCGACCGTGATCGCATTGGCAAAGCGATTGCCCTGCTCATCCACCGGAATTTCCTCCGGTGTCTGGTCGACGAACCCTGCCCGCCGGATCACGTTCTGCGCACCGGGGCCACGGGTAAAAGCCAGAAACTCCCGTGCAATCAGGGGCAACCGCCGGGCGGGAAAATACAGAAACATCGGCGCGGTCAGGGGATAATCCTCTGTCTTGATGGTGCGCCGTGCTGCGTCCAGAAAGAAACCACAGGTCCCGCCAAGCGTCAGAACCTGCGTATTGCGCCGCTCCGCATAGCTGGTGATCCCCAGCGCGAAGGTATCGCGTGCCACGGCATCGGCAATCTCCGATGGCAGCGCATGGCGCGTGATCCCCTCGGCAAATTCAAGCTGCACCGGGGCCATCACCTGATCGACAATCGCCTGGCTCAACCCGCTGGACAAACTGGGCAGGTGCAGATCAATCGGCGCATCGGGCCCGCCCAATTCCTGCCAATTGGTGATCTGTCCGCCAAACACCCGCGCCAGATCAAGCGGAGAGATCGCCTTGATCGGGTTGGAAGCGGAGGCCACCGGCACCACCGCATCAAGCGCAAGCACCCGGCTGCGGTTGGCCCCCGTCAGATCCCCCATGCCTGCATCGCGCGCATTGATCCGTTCGTCCCGCCGCACTTCCCGCAAGGCCAAGACGATGTCCGCCTCATCCGCCAGAAGATCGGCAAACCCTTCGTCCGTGTTGGTCGCCCTGAAATAGAAACGCGCTGCTGTCTTTCCGGTGTCCGCACGGGTCAGCACGTATGCGAACCGCGTGGCATCGACGGTTTCGCGATTGACCTTGTATCCGTTGCGCTGCGCAAAGGCATCGATCAAGGCAGGCATCAGCACCGCACCCATGGTGGCGGACCCCGATAGCTGTATCTCCGCCACGAAATCCTGCAAATTCGGGCATCCCGGCCCTTCGCAATTCACACCCGATCCGTCAACCGTCAGTTCCCCGTATTCGGTCTGCAGCCGGTAGAACTCACCGTCGAACCCCAGCAGCGTCCCGATCAGTTCCACCTTGCCATCGCGTGACGTCAGCGTGACGTCCTGCGCGAGCGCCTGCAGACCTGCAAATGCAAAAAGTGCGGCGAAGATCGCCGCACGTTTCAGGTTGTCCATATGACCCCGAGTGTTGCGTTACCTTGACGCGACTTTCAGGTCTTGAAGCAGATTATTCAACACCAGAAAGCTGCCGACCGCATCGCAGGCGGGAACCGGCAATGTGACGTTCTGGGTCTTGATCTTTCCCTGTGCCTGCACCTCAAGCGATTGTGCTTCGATTTCAACGCCGCAATTTTGCGCAGTCACCTCGGTTTCCACGCTCAGCGCGATGGAACCTGAAAGCCCCTCTGCATCGCGCGGGAAGGAATAGACCTCTGCGAGGAACGGATCAGCGGCCTCCTTGTCGCCAAGCTGGATCAGGACACCCCCCTTGCCTGCAACGGCATTGGAGATATCACCGGGCGCGCCCCGCCACAGATGGCCAGGTTCCCCATAGTCAGCGCCAAATTCGCGCGCGTGGATTTCGAAACCGGCGTTTCCCTTCCACTGCAGGACGGCGCGGTCGAAATTTCCAAGTTCCTCAACCTGCGTCTGCGCCACGGCGCCATCGCCATTCGCAAACGCGAAGATGAACACCGCCTCTTCCGACAGCGCGGGCACCACCAGTTGAACACTGCCGTCATCCGCCGTTGTTTCTGTAAAGATCATGCCATTGTGGTGCACAGTCACCCGTTCGTTGGGGAAACAGGCCGCCGTCATCTGCAGATCAACCATCGCCGCCGCAACCGGGCGGGCATCTACGGTTATATCGCATGCCGGGGCCAGCGGTTGCTGTGTGTCGGTCTGTGCCAACTCCGGGACTTCCGGTTCGTCCAACTGGCTTTGCGGCGCATTGGCGGTTGTCACTTCTGAATCGGTTGCTGGCAAGGTTGGCTTGGCGGCGACCTCGGCCGACGTCAGCTTGATCTCCTGCACATCGAGGATCGCGTCGCTGACAGAAGCGCCTTTCACGGCAGTGCTGTCATCTTCGCTTTTGCCATAACGCGCCTCTGCAATGTCAGAGCTTTGCATGATGAAACCGATTCCGGCCGCGCACGCCAAAGTACCCGCTACAGTCAGTATTTCCCTCGTCCGTGACATCGGATTTATCCCTTCCCCGGAATCAATTGCCTAACCCATGCCTGACAATCTGGGCTGCGATATGACGCGTAAGGGGACGAAATATGGCGAAAGGGCGGCAACCTCTTGATCTGCCGCCTCTTTCAGAACTGTCTGTCAGCCATCAGATCCGGGGGCCGTCAGACCAGCCGCCCGTGGCAATGCTTGAACTTCTTGCCCGAACCGCAGGGACATGTGTCGTTGCGCCCGGGATTGCCCCAGGTGCTTGGATCATCTTCGACAAATCCACCCGCATCTGCGGCAACGGGCGCTTCCGCCTCTGCTACGGCAGCATCTGCGGCTTGCTGCATCGCGGCCTGACGGGCGGCGATTTCCTGCATCATGGCGTTGCGTTCTTCCTCGGTCATCGGCTGGGCCTGGCCCAGTTTCTGGGTCACGTCCTGACGCAGGCTGTCCAGCATGACTTCGAAAAGCTGGAAGGATTCGTTCTTGTATTCATTCAGCGGGTCCCGTTGCGCGTACCCCCGGAAACCCACAACCGACCTCAAATGCTCCAGCGTAACAAGATGCTCGCGCCACTTGGCGTCGATCGTCTGCAGCAACAACTGCTTTTCGATCAGCCGCATGTTTTCCGGCCCGAACCCCTTGGCTTTTTCCGCGATCATCTTGTCGGTCGCCTCGATCAGGCGTTCACGGACGACTTCGTCATCGACCCCATCCTCTTCGCACCATGCAATGATCGGCACGTCGATGTTCAGATGTTCGATGACCGCGGCATAAAAGCCCTGTGTGTCCCATTGGTCCGCATAGGTCCTGGGCGGCATGTAGGTGTCGATCAGATCGTCGATCACCTGATGGCGCATGTCGGTGACAATCTCGCTCAGATCCTCGGCTTCCATGATGTCGCGGCGCTGGCCAAAGATGACCTTGCGCTGTTCGTTCATCACGTCATCGTACTTGAGCAGCTGCTTTCGGATGTCAAAATTGCGGCCTTCGACCTTTGCCTGCGCGCGTTCAAGCGACTTGTTGACCCACGGATGGACAATCGCTTCGCCTTCTTTCAGACCAAGTGTCTTGAGCACTTTCTCCAACCGTTCAGAGCCGAAGATGCGCATCAGGTCATCTTCGAGCGACAAGAAGAAAGACGTGCGGCCGGGGTCACCCTGACGGCCGGAACGGCCCCGCAACTGGTTGTCGATCCGGCGGCTTTCGTGCCGCTCTGACGCCAGAACATACAGCCCGCCTGCTTCGATCACCTTTTTCTTTTCATCCGCATGTTCCGCTTCGATGCGGGCGCGCACTTCGGCGGGATCGGCCTCTGGATCGGCAGAGATCGCCTCGAGCACCTTCATCTCGACGTTGCCGCCAAGCTGAATATCCGTCCCACGACCGGCCATGTTGGTGGCGATTGTCACCGCACCCAACTTGCCCGCATCCGCGATGATTTGCGCTTCCTTCTCGTGCTGACGGGCGTTCAGAACGTTGTGTGTGATCCCGGCAGCTTCCAGCATCTTGCTCAACTGCTCGGACTTTTCGATGGACGTCGTCCCGACGAGGCACGGCTGTCCCCTTTCATGGGCTTCCGCCACCTTTTCGATCATCGCATGGTACTTTTCAGCAGCCGTACGGTAGACCGCATCGTCTTCATCCTCGCGTGCGATAGGCATGTTCGTGGGCACTTCGACCACGCCCAGCCCGTAGATCTGCATGAATTCTTCCGCTTCGGTCAGCGCGGTGCCGGTCATCCCGGCCAGCTTGTCATAAAGACGGAAATAGTTCTGGAACGTCACCGAGGCGAGCGTGACGTTCTCCGGCTGGATCTTTACACCTTCCTTTGCCTCAAGGGCCTGATGCAGACCATCTGAAAGCCGACGGCCCTGCATCATGCGTCCGGTAAATTCATCGATGAGCATGATCTCATCGTCGCGCACGATATAATCCTTGTCCTTGGTAAACAGCTTGTGTGCCCGCAGACCCTGATTGACATGGTGAACGATGGTCGTGCTTTCCGGATCATACAGCGACTGCCCCTCTTCAATCATTTCGCGGGCGCGCAATTGCTGTTCCAGGAATTCGTTGCCCTCGTCCGTGAAGGTCACGTTACGGGTCTTTTCGTCCAGCTCGTAATGCTGTTCGGTCAAGGAAGGGATCACCTTGTCGATCGTCAGATACAGGTCCGAGCGGTCCTGCGCCGGGCCGGAAATGATCAGCGGCGTACGCGCTTCATCGATCAGAATGCTGTCGACCTCATCCACGATGGCGAAGTTGTGGTGCTTTTGCAGGATCTCTCCCAGGTTCGATTTCATGTTGTCGCGCAGATAATCAAACCCAAGCTCATTGTTGGTGGCATAGGTAATGTCACACTCATAGGCCGCGCGCTTGTCTTCCTCGGGCATCATCGACACCGCCGCACCCGTGGTCATGCCGAGCGCGGAAAACACCTTGCCCATCCAGTCCGCATCACGCTTCACCAGATATTCGTTGACCGTCACGATGTGCACGCCCTTGCCCGTCAGCGCATTCAGATACGCGGCAAGTGCTGCCGTCAGCGTCTTGCCTTCACCCGTCTTCTGTTCAGAGATATTGCCTTGATGCAGAAAGATCGCCGCCATCATCTGCGTATCGAACGCGCGGATTCCCAGTGTGCGCCGGGCCGCTTCACGACAGGCGGCAAAGGCTTCGGGCAGCAGATCGTCAAGGTTCGTACCGCTCTCTGCACGCTGCTTCAGCTCAGCCGTCTTTTCCTTCAGACCATCATCGGTCAGTTTTTCCATGTCGGGTTCTAGCGCGTTGACCTGTTCCACCAGCGGGCGTGCCGCCTTGAGTTTTCGATCATTTGCGGTGCCAAATACCTTTTTGGCGATTGTTCCAATACCCAGCATGTGCTCTCCAGCCGAATGTGTTTGTTACGGCGCCGATCTGCTTGCCGAGCGCGGTGTCACCCCATAGATAGAGGGGGATTGCGCGGTTCCTCCGCGCCTTGCAGCCGATGTAGGGGCCGCAAGAAACACTGTCAATGTAGCAGCCCCCGGGCGGGGTGAACGATAGGACAATCCATGCAAAAACCCCTCACTTTTCTGGCCTCTGTTGTGATCTCGGCGACTTTGGCCCTGCCTGTCGCCGCGCAGGATAACCCATCTGTCGATACTGTTGTCGCAACCGTGAACGGAACGGACATCACGCTGGGCCATATGATCATCGCCCGCGCCAGCCTGCCGGAGCAGTATCGCCAACTGCCCGATGAAGTGCTGTTCAGCGGCATTCTGGATCAGTTGGTGCAGCAGGCAGCCCTTGCCGACACCTACGAAGGTGATCTGCCCGCCCGCGTCACGCTGTCGCTTGAGAATGAAGCGCGGTCGCTGACTGCAGGTGAAGTCATTGAACGGAACATGGCCATGCCCGTGTCCGACGAAGATCTGCAGGCCGCCTATGATGCGCAATATGCGGATGTCGAGGCAGGCGATGAATACAACGCCTCCCACATTCTTGTTGAGACGGAGGAAGAGGCAAAAGCGCTGAAAGAGGAGCTTGATGGCGGTGCCGATTTCGCCGCGCTGGCGCGCGAGAAATCCACGGGTCCTTCCGGCCCCGGTGGTGGATCATTGGGATGGTTTGGCAAAGGCATGATGGTCCCCACGTTCGAAGCCGCCGTGATTGAAATGGAACCCGGCGCCGTTTCCGACCCCGTACAGACGCAATTCGGATGGCATGTGATCAAACTGAACGAAACCCGCAAGACCCAGGCCCCGTCGCTTGAAAGCGTGCGCGAGGAACTTGAACTGCAACTGCGTCAGACCCGCGTCCAAGGCGCAATCGAAGACGTGACAGCAACCGCAGACGTGGACCGGAGCGGCTCGGAAGGCATCGACCCCGCCGTCCTTAAGAACCTCGATTGGCTGGAGTAGGGTCGCTTGGCGAAGATCACCAAAGTCTCCCCGCTGGCGCCCAAGGCGTTTCCTGACCTGCCGGAAATCAGCGGCGTCACCTTTGCCACTGCCGCGGCAGGGGTGAAATATCAGGGGCGCACGGATGTGATGCTGGCGCAGCTTGTCCCGGGCACGTCTGTTGCGGGCGTCTTCACCCGGTCCAGCACCCGCGCGGCACCAGTGCTGGACTGCCAGGCCAAGCTCGGCGGCAAGACGGAAGGGGGGGCGGCGATCCTCGTCAACTCCGGCAATGCGAATGCGTTCACCGGCAAGGGCGGCGTTGCCGCGGTGGAGGCGATCACCGCTGCCGTCGCGCGAACCTGTGGTGTGGATCAGAACCGCGTGTTCACCTCCTCCACCGGTGTAATCGGTGAACCGCTCCGGGCTGAACGGATCACGGCGGTGCTGAATGCACTTCATGCGACGCAAGACGCCGGAAAGATCGCGGATGCCGCGCGCGCCATCATGACCACCGACACCTTCCCCAAAGGTGCCAGCGCCCAGGTGAAGGTTGACGGCAAAACGGTCTCTATTTCGGGGATTGCCAAGGGTTCCGGCATGATTGCACCCGACATGGCAACGATGCTGGTCTATATCTTTACCGATGCAACCATTTCACAGGGCGCGCTGCAGGCATTGGCCGCAAAACATGCGGACACGACATTCAATTGCATCACCGTCGACAGCGATACCTCCACGTCCGACAGTCTGATCGTAGCGGCAACCGGTGCGTCCGGTGTAGAGGTCGATACCAACGCCGCCTTCGGTTCTGCATTGCATGAGGTGATGCAGAACCTCGCCCACCAGGTGGTTAAAGACGGCGAAGGTGCGACGAAGTTTGTCGAAGTCACTGTTACCGGCGCCACCAACGATGCAGATGCCAAGACCCACGCCATGGCCATCGCAAACTCTCCCCTGATCAAGACCGCCATCGCCGGCGAAGACCCAAATTGGGGCCGCGTGGTGATGGCCGTCGGCAAATCGGGGGCCCCTGCGGACCGCGACCGCCTGTCGATCCATTTCGGCGACACGCTGGTGGCCACCGAGGGCTTTATGAGCCCCACCTACCGGGAGGAAGATGCCGCTGCGCATATGAAAGGCACCGACATCCGCATCGGCGTTGATCTTGGGCTGGGCAACGGACAGGCCACCGTCTGGACCTGTGATCTGACCCATGGATACATCGAAATCAACGCGGATTACCGGTCTTGAGGCACGGGGCATGAAGATGGTTCTTGTTTCCGCCGTGGCACTGATCGACGCGGATGGCCGGGTGTTGCTTGCCCAGCGCCCGGAAGGCAAATCCATGGCGGGCCTGTGGGAATTCCCCGGCGGCAAGGTGGAAGACACCGAAACACCCGAGGCGGCCCTGATCCGCGAACTGCACGAAGAACTGGGCATTGATACATGGCAAAGCTGTCTTGCTCCGCTCACCTTCGCCAGCCACAGCTATGACGACTTCCACTTGCTCATGCCGCTGTTTGCCTGCCGCAAATGGGAAGGAACGCCCATTCCCAAGGAAGGGCAGACGCTGAAATGGGTCCGCGCTCTGGATCTCAAGGAGTACCCCATGCCAGAGGCGGACATCCCCCTGATCCCGATCTTGCGGGACTGGCTTTAGGGCGGCAAATGCTAATTGTTTCCAACTGTGAAAGTATTGTTAACTTTTGGTAAACAATTTTCTGGAAATTCCAAAACGCGCAGCTAATATTGTCATATCTTTCTGGGGGAAGGTCATATGCTACGCACAATTACGCTGGGGTCCTGCATCTCGGTACAGGGAACGTTCATCAAGACCATGCCGGATGGGCGGATCGTCGTGAAGGTCGACGATACGATGTTCTCCGGAAAACCTGTAATCCGCAAAAACTGACAAAAAGAAAGAGCAGCCTTCGCAGGCTGCTCTTCATGTGCATAGCCGGTCGCGCTGATCAGGTCAGCGTCCGGGTCACCTCTTCGCGCTCGAAAATCTCGATCACGTCGTCAGGACGGATATCGTCGTAGTTTTCAAACGCCATGCCGCATTCCTGGCCGGATTGCACTTCAGGCACTTCGTCCTTGAAGCGCTTGAGGGTTTTCAGCGTTCCTTCGTGGATCACCACGTTGTCACGCAGCAAGCGCACCCCGGCAGACCGTCGCGCCACACCTTCGGTGACCAGACAACCCGCGACCTTGCCAACCCCGGTGACCTTGAAGACCTCCTTGATGGTCGCATAGCCAATGAAGTTTTCCTTGATCTCCGCGCTCAGCAAACCGGAAGCTGCCGCTTTTACATCATCCACAAGATCATAGATGACGGAATAATAGCGGATCTCGACACCCTTCTGGTTCGCGGTGTTCCGCGCCGAAGTATTGGCACGCACGTTGAACCCAAGGATCGGTGCGCCTGACGCTTCGGCCAGACCGACATCCGTTTCCGTGATCGCACCCACACCGAAGTGAAGGACACGCACGCGGACTTCGTCGTTGCCGATCTTCTCCATCGCCTGAACGATGGCTTCGGCAGACCCCTGCACATCCGCTTTGACCAGAATGGGCAGTTCACTGACGTTTTCATCAGCCTTGGCATTCGCCATCAGCTGTTCCAGCGTGGTCGCCGCACCTGCCGCGGCGCGTTTGTCCTTGGCCGCGTTCGCACGGTATTCCGCAATTTCACGCGCCTGCGCTTCGGTATCGGTCACGTTCAGCACGTCACCCGCTTCGGGCGTGCCGTTCAGGCCCAGAACCTCAACCGGCACCGATGGCCCGGCTTCCTTCACGCGCTTGCCCGTGTCGTCGACCAATGCACGGACTTTGCCGTACTGTTCGCCCACAACAAAGATATCGCCCTGACGCAATGTACCGTTCTGCACCAGAACCGTGGCAACCGGGCCGCGACCCACATCAAGCTGCGCTTCGATCACGGCGCCAATAGCGGCGCGATCCGGGTTGGCTTTCAGCTCAAGGATCTCGGCCTGCAGCGCAATCGCCTCAAGCAGTTTGTCCAGACCTTCACCCGTGATCGCGGAAACTTCGACGTCCTGCACATCGCCGGACATCTTTTCAACGATCACTTCGTGCTGCAGCAGATCAGTCCGCACTTTATCGGGGTTGGCCGCAGGGCGGTCAATCTTGTTGATCGCCACGATCATCGGCACTTCGGCCGCCTTGGCGTGGTTGATCGCCTCGATCGTCTGCGGCATCACGGCATCATCCGCCGCCACAACCAGCACCACAATATCCGTGACCTGCGCACCGCGCGACCGCATGGACGTAAACGCCGCGTGGCCGGGCGTATCGAGGAAGGACAGGACCGCACCGGTATCGGTGGTCACCTGGTAGGCACCGATGTGCTGCGTGATCCCGCCCGCTTCGCCCGCAACAACGCGGGCGTTACGGATCGCATCCAGCAGCGATGTCTTGCCGTGGTCCACGTGGCCCATGATCGTGATGACCGGTGGTCGCGACTTGAGATCCTTGTCGTCGTCTTCGATCTCCTTGATCACGTCCTCCACATCCGCGTCGGAAACGCGCACAACCTTGTGGCCAAACTCTTCGATGATCAGTTCCGCCGTGTCGGCATCGATCGTCTGCGTCTGCGTGACCATCATGCCGTTGTTCATCAGCGCCTTGACCACATCGGCGACCTTTTCGGACATCCGGTTGGCCAGTTCCGACACGACAATCGCTTCGGGCAGCTGCACATCACGTACAACCTTTTCCCGCTCAACCGAGCCGCCCATCGCCTTCTGGCGCGCGCGCTCCTGTTGGCGCTTCATCTGCGCCATGGAGCGTTGCCGCCCCCCTTCGCCGCCACGCAGCGCCTGGTTCAGCGTCAGCTTGCCGGAACGTCGGCTGTCGTCGCCCTGACGGTTCTTCTTGTTGGTATCTTCACGGTCGCGATCCGTCTTGCGCTGCGTGTTGCCAGGGGCCGGGGCCGCCTTGGTGTTGGGCTGGCGCGCGACAACGGGTTCCGCAGGTGCCGCTGCAGCCTGTGCGGCGGCCTCCGCTTCTTTCTTGCGGCGTTCGTCCTCTTCGGCCTTCGCCTTGAGGTTTTCCTCGCGCTCGCGTTCTGCCTTTTCCTTGGCTTCCTGCTCCGCACGGCGGCGCTCACGTTCTTCGGCGCGGGCCTTTTCCTCTGCCTCGCGGGCAGCGCTTTCTTCGACCTCACGCGCCTTGGCAGCCTGAACGGCCTTCAGGCGGCGATCCATCTCCGCATCGCTGATGCCCGCCGGGCGCTTGGAAGGATTGCCAACGGGCGCGGATGCCGAACCCGGCTTTGCGGCACCCGGCTTGGGTACCACAACGCGCTTGCGTTTGGTTTCGACCACGACGTTCTTGGTCCGCCCGTGGCTAAAGCTTTGCTTTACATTGCCAGGACGCGGTGCAGCACCGCGCAGACCCAATGTTTTCTTGCCGTCACTATCGCTCATTTAGCTCGTCTATCCTTTCGACTGGCCCTTGCCAGCCTCTTTTTCGCGCAGGCCTCTCAACCGTTGGGCTTCCTCTACAACACGAGAGGTGAGTCCACCAGAGGCGAGCGCCCCATGTATCACAGTTTGACGACCGAATGCCAAACCCAATTCGTCGGCTGTCAACCAGCCGATATAATGCCCATAATGCGGCGTGCTCAGCTTTGATTTGCCGCGCCCGGAGCCGTCGGAAGCCTGTATCAGAACTTCGGCTTCTTCTGACTGAAGCCAGCCTTTGACTTTCTCATATCCCGCAACGGCCCGACCACCCTTGCGCTGCAACGAGATCAGATCGACCACCCGCCGTGCCAGCTGCCGTTCGACCTCATCTACAAGGTCTTCCGGCACGCTCACCTGGGTCTTCGCGCCGCGCGAGAACAGCTTTTTTTTCGCCGCCTGTGCGATCATGTCGCGATCAGCGGTCACATACATGCCCCGCCCCGGCAGTTTGCCCAGAATATCCGGCACAACCTGCGCTTCAGGACCTATAACAAAACGCACCAAGCCCTGCTTTGGTTGCACCTCACCTGAAACGAGGCACTTCCGTTCAGGACCATCAGTGCGGTCTTTGGTCACGCCACCGCGCCCCATATCGGACCCCCGAGGCCTGAAATCAGGCCTCGGCCTCCTGACTTTCAAGGGCGTCTTCTTCGCCCTCTTCGGCAGCGGCCTGCGCTTCCAGCTCCGCCGGATCAACCCAACCCAGCAACACGCGCGCTGTCATGATCAATTGCTGCGCTTCTTCCAGAGAGACGTCAAACGGCTCCAACACGCCATCGTCTTTCACACGCTCCCCATCGACGGTGGTCCAGCCACCGGCCAGTTCCCAATCCGCACATGTCGCAAAGTCTTCAAGCGTCTTGACGTCATCATTCGCCAGCGCCTCAATCATTTGGGGTGTCAGACCTTCAAATTCAATAAGGCTGTCTTCAACACCAAGCGCGCGGGCGGCATCCAGTGCCGCCTTGTTCTTGGCTTCGATCACGTCGCGGGCACGGGCCTGCAGTTCGTTCGCCGTGTCTTCGTCCACGCCGTCGATGACCAGCAGTTCGTCCACCTCAACGTAAGCCACTTCCTCAAGGTTGGTGAACCCTTCGGACACCAGCAACTGCGCAAAGAATTCATCCAGATCGAGCGTGTCCATGAACAGCTTCGTGCGCAGTTCGAATTCAGCCTGACGGCGCGCGCTTTCCTGTTCCTCGGTCATGATGTCGATATCGAGGTTGGTCAGCTGGGACGCCAGACGCACGTTCTGACCACGACGACCGATGGCGAGGGACAGTTGCTCTTCCGGCACGACCACTTCGATCTTGCCTGCTTCTTCGTCCAGAACCACTTTGGACACCTCGGCAGGTTGCAACGCGTTCACAAGGAACGTCGGCTGGTCTTCATTCCACGGAATGATGTCGATCTTTTCACCCTGCAGTTCGTTCACAACGGCCTGCACGCGGCTGCCGCGCATACCCACGCAAGCACCGACCGGATCAATGGAGTTGTCATAGCTGATCACCGCGATCTTCGCGCGGCTTCCCGGGTCACGGGCCACGGCCTTGATCTCGATGATGCCGTCGTAAATCTCCGGCACTTCCATTTTGAACAGTTCCGCCATGAACTCGGGCGCGGTGCGGCTCAGGAAAATCTGCGGGCCGCGCTGTTCGCGGCGCACGTCCTTGATATAAACACGGATACGGTCGTTCGGACGATAGCTTTCGCGGCCGATCTTCTCATTCCTTCGCAGGATTGCTTCACCGGCACCCACGTCGACGATGACGTTGCCGTATTCCTCACGCTTGACCAGACCATTGATGATCGTACCTGCGCGATCCTTGAATTCCTCGTACTGGCGATCACGCTCCGCTTCGCGCACCTTTTGCAGAATGACCTGCTTGGCCGATTGCGCCGCGATGCGGCCCATCTCGACCGGGGGCACTTCTTCAACAAAGGTATCCCCGATCTTGGGATCTTCCATGTACTGCTTGGCCTGCTCAACGGTGAATTCCGCCTGATAGTTCTCAAGCTCTTCTTCCTCGACCACCGTGCGCACGCGGGTGAATGTCGCACGACCTGTCTTGCGGTCGATGCTTACGCGAATGTCCATCTCCGCGCCGTAACGCGACTTTGCCGCCCGGGCGAGCGATTCTTCCATCGCTTCGACGACCAGACCGGGGTCGATCATCTTCTCCCGCGCGACGGCTTCGGCGGTTTGCAGCAGTTCAAGCTGGTTGGCGGATGTAATGGCCATTAGGTCTCTCCCTCGGCGTTGTCTTCGGATATTTCGTCAAACTTCGTTTCGTCAATTGCACCGGACGCTTTGCGCTGGCGCAGCATTTCGGTGATCAATTCGTCGGTCAGCACCAGTTTCGCGTCCGACAGCCAGTCGAATTTCAGTCCCAGCGTGCCTTCCGCCACATTGATCAGCACCTCGTCACCCTCAACACCGGCCAGTTCGCCCTTGAAGCGCCGCCGCCCGTCGATCAGTTCGGTTGTCTCCAACTTGGCCTCATACCCTTCGAACAACTCAAAATCCTTGAGCCGGGTCAAAGGGCGGTCGATGCCGGGGGACGATACCTCAAGCGTGTATTCGTCCAGAATGGGGTCTTCAACGTCCAGCACCGCGCCGACGGACTGGGTAATCACTGACAGATCATCGACCTCGATCCCGCCTTCGGGCTTGTCGGCCATGATCTGCAAGGTTGTGTTCTTTCCCGACATCAGCCGCACGCGCACCAGTTCAAAACCAAGATCCTCAATCACCGGGGTGATGATCTCGGCCATGCGGCGGTCAATGGCAGCTTTTGCAATCAGGTCGTTGGACATTGTGGGCGGGGGCCTTTCAGGCACAAAAAAACGGGCGCGCGGCCCGTTCGTAGCGTTCGGTGGAGCGTTTGGTGTGGACCCGAACGCGCCGCTGTTAGGCAGCATATACGGACAGAGACGTCAGACTTCAAGCCCCATCCTGATGCCGCTCAGACAAACCACCAGCGTTCTGCCGCGCGCAGATCATCCAGAGGGCGCAGCGCGCTGACCCGCGCGGGTTGGGCGACGGTCGTTGAAACGGCCTGCATCACGGCCCGTGCATCCGGCAACAGCACCACATCCGCCACCCCCTCAAGCGCGTCGGCGTCGCGGGTATCAACCGCATCGACCAAATAGGCGCCCAGCGCCTCTCCCCGCACGCGTTCGGACGGAATTGACGTCAGTTCAACCTCGTCGAACCATCCGGCGGCCCCGTCCTTGTAATGTGTCTCAACCCGTTCGGTCAGCAATTGGCGACCCGGAAGAAAGCGTTTCACCCGATAAATCCCGGTACCGATCCCGGCGTCGGGCGTATGGGCAGGCCGGATGATGTATTCCGGCTCCGCCAACACAAGCGGCAGCGCCGCGCTGGGCTGATCAAGCGTGATCCTCACCGCAAGCGGTCCGACCGCCGCGACCCTTGCACCCGGCAGGTTTTGCAGGCTTTCCACCACATCCCTGGAGGCAAAGCGTTGCCCGTCATGAAAAAACACATCCGCACGCAATTCCAGATGCCAGATGCGGCCCCCGTCGCTGGATTGCCAACCTGTGGCCAACTCCCCCCGCAGGACACCATCGGCGGCGCGTTCGGTCAGCGTGTCAAACACCATCCCCTGACGTGCCACCTGCATGAACAACCCGTCGCCCGACACCCATGTATCGTCGCGCAGCCCACCGGACAGCGCCATCCGCAACCGCCCGCCCCGCTGCGGCGCACCGGCCGCCGATACGCCCGACGCTGCCAAAAGCGCCATGGCGGCAGCACTGGTAAAAAGCGCACGACGGTCCATCTGAGATCGGCGCAGGGTCATTGCACTGCAATCCGGTCCATGGCGCGCACCAGTTCCGCACTGATCCCCGGTTCTGACAGGGCGTGCCCCGCGTTGCGCACCATCTTCAATTCACCCGCTGGCCATTTTTCGGCCAATGCGTAGGCGCTGGAAGGCGGGCATATCATGTCATACCGCCCCTGTACGATCACGCCGGGAATGTCCTTGATCCGGTTCATGTGGGCAAGGATCTGGCCGTCGAATTCCAGAAAGCCCGCGTTGGAGAAATAGTGATTCTCCAGTCGCGCAAATGCGCGCGCATATTCGGCAGGTCCTTCATGCACGCCGCCTGCGGAATGAATCGAGGCCAGCGCATTTTCCCAGGCGGCCCAAGCCTTGCCGAACCGCTGTTCCATCGGGATATCGCCGGAAAACAGGCGGCGGTTGTAGGCGGCGATCAGATCGTCATGCTCATCCTCCGGGATGATGTCGGTAAACCGCTTCCAGACCTCCGGCCAGAACCGCCCGGCACCGCCACCATAAAACCACGACAGTTCGGACTGCGTCATCAGGAAAACGCCGCGCAGCACCAGATTGCGCACCGCGTCAGGATGCGTCTGCGCATAGATCAACGACAGCGTCGCACCCCAGGACCCGCCAAAGACGATCCACTGTTCGATCCCCAGCTCCGCGCGAATCATCTCGATATCCGCAACCAGATGCCACGTGGTGTTGTCGGTCACCGACGCATGCGGCCGCGACCTTCCACAACCGCGCTGATCAAACAGAATCACACGGTACACCGACGGATCGAAATAGCGCCGCATCGACGGGCTGCACCCGCCACCGGGACCCCCATGCAGCACCAGAACGGGGATACCGTCGGGGTTGCCGCATTGTTCCATATACACCTGATGACCCTGCCCCACGGCCAGCATACGCTGATCAAACGGGTCCACAGGGGGATGCAGATATTGAACTGCGCGTTTTTGATCGGGAAACTTGTCCATCAACGCCCTATATAGCCCACAGGAACCGAAGAAAACAGGGAGTGCGACATGCAATCTGCGCAAACAACCGTCGACCCGTCAGAGATCGCCAAATTCGAAGCCATGGCCGCCGAATGGTGGGATGTGAACGGCAAATTCAAACCGTTGCACATGCTCAATCCCTGTCGTCTGGACTATATCACCAGCCAGATCGCGGGAGAGTTTGACCGCGACCTGAAGGCCGACAAACCCTTCGCGGGCCTGCGTATTCTCGACATCGGTTGCGGTGGCGGTTTGCTGGCTGAACCCATGGCGCGCCTGGGCGCCGATGTCGTCGGCGCAGACGCGGCGGAGCGGAATATCCCCGTGGCCAAGGTCCACGCGGAACAATCCGGGCTGACCATCGACTATCGCCACACCACCGCCGAAGACATGGCCGCCGCAGGCGAACAATTCGACGTCGTGCTGAACATGGAAGTGGTCGAACATGTCGCCTCTCCCATCGACTACCTGCGCGCCTGCCATGACCTGCTGAAACCCGGCGGACTGCACATCTGTTCGACCATCAACCGCAATCCCAAATCCTACATGATGGCGATCATCGGGGCGGAGCATGTGATGCGCTGGCTGCCCAAAGGCACGCATGAATGGTCGAAGTTCATTACACCGGATGAACTGTTTTCCCTGCTCTCGGAAGCGGGACTTGATCCGGTGGACCGCAAGGGGTTCGTTTTCAACCCGGTTGCATGGTCCTGGCGGCTGTCTGATCGGGACCTGTCGGTGAACTATGTCACGGCCAGCCTGAAACCCACCTAGCTGAGCCGTTTGCGCATCTCGCGCAGGATCGGCAGCGCCGCGCGCACGTTGTCTTCGCCCAGATCTGCGACGACCTGATCAATCATGGGGGTCAGCGCTGCAAACGCAGCGTCGCGCGCCCGCCTTCCCGCAGGGCTGATTGCGACCATCTTGCGCCGCGCATCGTCCCAATCGGGGCGGATATGCACATACCCGGCCCATTCAAGCTTGTTCAGCGTGTTGGTCATCGCCCCGCGGGTCACGTTGAACTTCTCAGCCAGTCGCGCGGGGGAACTTTCCTCACCGCTCCAGGCGAGGTGGTTCAGAACACTGAAATGCGAAATTTCCATACCCTTGGGCAACACCCGGGTAAGACGCGCCCGCACGGATTGATCCGCCGCCAGCATTTCGCTGAACAGCATGATCGCCAGCGTTGTTCCGTCTTCACTCATCCCGAGGCACCGATCAGGGTCCTTCAAAAGGGCGGCGGTGGGCCATGCTTGGCACCCGCTGCCTTGTCTGGGCTACTTTTCCCATATCCAGATCAAATTTGTAAACGCCCGGCGCGGTACCCGCGTCGAGGATCACCTCCCCCCATGGGGAAATCACCAGCGAATGACCATATGTATCGCGGGTCTTGTGGTTCTTGCTGGCATGGGTGCCGGATTGTGCAGGTGCGATCACAAAGCAGCCGGTTTCGATGGCCCGCGCCCGCAACAACGCATGCCAATGCGCCGCCCCCGTCACCGGAGAGAACGCGGCAGGCACCGTAATGATCTGCGCCCCCGCATCGGCCAGCGCCTGATGCAGCATCGGAAACCGCACGTCATAGCAGATGGTCAGACCCACGGTGGCAAAGGCAGTTTCCGCAGCAACAGCCTGCTGGCCGGGACGGTAGGCATCCGATTCGCGCCATGTCTCCTCGGGGCTGATCTCCACGTCGAACATGTGGATCTTGTCGTATGTCGCAACGATCTCGCCCGCCGGGTTGATCAGGATGCTGCGGTTGGCAAACCGTCCGTCCGCGTCCCCTGTCTTGAGCCCGAGGGAGCCGATAAGCAGCCAGATGCCCGCAGCCTTAGCTTCGGCGCGCAAGCCCGCAAGGGTGATATCCTCCTCCTGCGTCTGCAAGACCTCACGCTGATGCGCACCGCTGGTCGAGATGCAGTTGGTCACCTCAGGCGTCAGCACCCATTCCGCGCCGTCTGCAACGGCTTCACGAAGTAACCCACGGGTAACCTCCAGATTTGCGACAGGATCATCAGTGACATTCAGCTGAAGGAGGGCGCCCCGCATCACGCGGCCAGCAAGGCATCAAGCTTGCCCGCCCGTTCAAGCACATGCAGATCATCGCTACCGCCGATATGTTCGCCGTCAATAAAGATTTGCGGCACCGTGCGGCTACCGTTGGCGCGCTGGATCATCTCCGGTTTACGATCAGGATTCGCCCAGACATCCACCTCCGCAAAGCTGACGCCTTTCTGGTTCAGCAAACGCTTGGCCGCATGACAAAACCCACAAAGCGGCGAGGTATAGATTTCAACTGGCTTCATGACCCGGTCCTTTCGAGAAAACTGTCAAGGAAAGGATTTAGGTGTCTTTGCCCATGCGCGCCAGTGCCATTACGTCAACCCGCGCAAGGGTCACCACCCGGACCGGACCGGATCCGGCCGCCTTGCAGGCGCGTGTACAGGCGCGCAGTGTCGCGCCAGAGGTCATGACATCATCCACCAACAGCACCGGCCGGGCGGCAATGCGGTGGCGTTTGCGCGGATGTACGGCGATGGCGTCCGCCAAGGCTGCTGACCGCTGACCCCGGTCCAGCCCATCAAGCGACGGGGTCGGCCGGATCCGTTGCAAGACGTCTGGTGCCCATGACATCTGCAACCGCCCCGCAAGCGCCTTGGCCAACAGCGCCGATTGATTGTACCGCCGCCGGATCATCCGCTGCCAATGCAGCGGCACAGGAATGATCAAACTTTGCGGGGGGGCAATATCCCGCACCGCATTTGCCATCCACAACCCTGCTGGCTGCGCGATTTCCTGACGGTCCCCATGTTTCAGGGCCAACACCAGCTTGCGCCCGGTATCGCCATAGATCAGCGCCGCGCGCCCCTGCGCCCAAGGCGGCGGATCGGCAAGGCAGCGATCACAGTGCAGCGTCTCCTCCGGATCGGGCGCATTCCCCGGCAAAGGCGTGCCGCATCCATCACAAAGCGCACCGCCGATGAACGCCGTGTCGCGCCAGCAGGGGCCGCACAGGCCATAGTCACCGTCCACAACATCGCCACACCCCAGACACCGCGCGGGGTAAAGCGTGTCCAACCCGATTTGAAGTCCGCCCCATATCGACATATCTGTCCCGCATGACCAAACCGCCCCAGATGACAGACCCAAACGCCCTTGTCCGGCGACAGTCCCGCGCCACGGCGCAGGGGCTGTTCCTGCATGACGCCGCGGCGGATGAAATCGAGGATCGGCTGGCGGTGGTTAACAAGTCGTTTACGGACACGGCGCTGATCACCAGATTTGCAGACCCGTGGCAAAACCGCTTTGCCGCGCGGGATGTGCTGCCCCCCGACGAAACGCTTGCCCTGACCGCACAGGGCAACGATCTGATCATCCACGCCATGTCCCTGCATTGGGCGAATGATCCGGTCGGCCAGCTGATCCAGTGCAGACGGGCATTGCGGGCGGACGGTCTGTTGCTGAGCGTATCACTGGGCGGCCAGACCCTGACCGAACTGCGTGCCTGCCTGGGTCAGGCCGAAACCTCCGTGACAGGTGGCCTTTCGCCCCGCGTCGCCCCGATGGCGGACCTGCGCGATCAGGGCGCGCTGCTGCAACGCGCGGGGTTTGCCCTGCCCGTGGCGGATGCCATGCCCTTGACCGTTGAATACCGCGATGCCTGGCATCTGATGCGCGATCTGCGGGCGATGGGGGAGGCCAATGCACTGGCCGCGCGCCTGCGCCGCCCGACCCGCCGCGCGGTGTTCGAGGCTGCCGCCGACCTTTATCAGACCCACTTCGGCAACGGCGCAGGCCGCATAACCGCGACCTTTGAACTGGTCTTTCTGACCGGCTGGGCACCGGACGAAAGTCAACCCCAACCCCTGCGCCCCGGCAGCGCCAAACACCGCCTTGCAGAAGCGCTTGGTACAAATGAGACAAAGCTGCACGATTGACCCCGCGGCATAACTCACTATTTGACCTGTCATGAATATGCTCAAGGACATCCAGATGCAGGCCGCCCGCCCGGAACACGCCAGCGCCGATCATCCCGTCGTGCCCCAGCAAAAGGTGGGTATCCTGCTCGCCAACCTCGGGACGCCGGACAATTATGACTATTGGTCGATGCGCCGGTATCTTGGCGAATTCCTGTCAGACCGCCGCGTGATTGATTACAGTCCATGGCTTTGGCAACCGCTGCTGCAGTTGATCATTCTCAGCAAACGCCCCTTTACCAGTGGCGCCGCTTATAAATCCATCTGGAACGAGGAAGAGGGCGAAAGCCCCCTGATGACGATCACAAAGGCGCAGACCGCCAAGATCAAGGCGATGATGCACGAACGCTATGGTGACAACGTCATGGTTGATTTCTGCATGCGCTACGGCAATCCGTCGACCCCTTCGAAAGTCGCGGAAATGACCAAGGCAGGCTGTTCCAAGATCCTGTTCTTTCCGCTTTATCCGCATTACGCGGGTGCCACATCCGCCACGGCCTGCGACAAGTTCTTTCAGGCGCTGGGCAAGGAGAAATGGCAGCCCATCGCGCGGATCGTGGAGCCCTATTTCGACCGCCCCGACTATATTGAGGCTTTGGCCCAATCCATCGAAAAGGCCTATGCCGCGGCGGAGAAAAGGCCCGATATCCTGATCTGTTCCTACCACGGCGTGCCGATCCGCTACCTGATGGAGGGGGATCCGTATCACTGCCAGTGCCAGAAAACCACGCGGTTGCTGAAGGAACGTCTGGGCTGGGATGACACGCAGATCATGACCACGTTCCAGTCGAAATTCGGCCCCGAGGAATGGCTGCAACCCTATACCGTCGAAGAAGTCGCGCGGCAGGCCGAAGCAGGCAAAAAGAACATCGCCGTTTGCGCACCTGCGTTCTCTGCCGATTGCATCGAAACGCTGGAAGAGATCAACGAAGAGATCAAGGAAAGCTTCGAAGAAGCAGGCGGTGAGGAATTCCTGTATATCCCCTGCCTCAACGACGATGACGCGCATATTCGCGCCTTGTCCAATACCATCGAAGACAATCTGCGCGGCTGGCTGGACTAACCCGTCAGCCGTGAAGAAGGCCAATCAAACCTGAACATCAGACACAAAAAAAGGCGGCGCAGAGCACCGCCTTTTTCGTAAGTGTCGTCGTTACCGAATTAGTCGGAAGCAACAGCAGCAGCAATGATCGCCAGCAGGATCAGCGGCAGCACGATACCATTGGAAGAAGAACCAGCTTCTTCAACAATGACGGGTGCTTCGATGATTGGATCTGCAAGGGAACCGGCAGAAGCAGCGGATGCTGCACCAGCAAATGCGGCTGCGAGAACGAGTTTTTTCATAACATAACCTCCAGTATTGGCGTGTACACATGGGTGCAAACACGCGCCCAAGACTTACCTCGTAAGATTGTCTAAATAGCATAACCCGAGAATTGAAAACCCGGATTCAGCAATTCACGCCGTTAAGCAAGGAAATGTCGTCAAATAAGCAACACCTGCGTGCCCACCTGTGCCATTTCATACAGTTCCTCGATGTGCTCGTTGTACAAACCGATGCAACCATTCGATGATTTCCGGCCGATCTTGCGCGTGTCGTGGGTGCCGTGAATCCGGTAGTAGGTCCAGCTCAGGTGCAGGGAACGTGTGCCCAGCGGATTGTCTGGTCCCGGCCCGATAAAGGCAGGCCATTCGGGGTTGCGCTTGAGCATGGAAGGCGTGGGGCGCCAGGATGGTTCGGGATCCTTCAGGATGACACGCGTCCGGCCCCGGCGGGTCAGATCATTGGTCAGCGGCACGGATGACGGGTACAGCTTGTAAACGCTCTGATCCTCGGACCAGTAATGCACCGCGCGGCTGTCGATATCGACCAGGATCGCACCTTTGCGCAGGTTGTCGAAGTAGGGCTGCCAGTCCAGCGTGCGGAAGCTGGAAATGTTGCGGCGCACCACCTCGCTGATGTCGCGCTCATTCTGGGTGGTGGAGGCGGAATTCACATCTGCCGCGGATTGCGCAAGCGCAGGCGTCGCGAGCATGGCGGCGCTTCCGGCCAGGAATGCGCGGCGGCTGGGCGTTCTGAAAATCTTGTCGGACATTACTGGCTCCATCAGAAGTCGAATTTCCATGTATATATTGCGCCAATGTCGCATTTTCAAATCAAACCCACGTCATCTGGCAGTGTAACGCCGATGTGCGTTTGAACTGCAACGCGTCCCACTGTAGGAGAGGCGAAACCCATATTTCGTGGAGCGACACGATGACCCGTATTCTTGCGATTCTTTCGGCCCTTGTTCTGGCCCTTACCGCCTGTGTTCCGGTTGACGATACCGGCGGCGGCACCCCCGGCGTGCAAACCTATCGCATCCGCGCGGGCGACACCGGTAAAATCCAGTTCCGCATGCTTGATTCTGTGAACGCCCTGCGCAGCGCGGCAGGCGCACAGGCGGTGGAACTGAACCCGAACCTGAATGCGGCTGCCGCAACCCATGCCAAGGATATGGCGCGCCAGAACCGGCCCTGGCATTTCGGATCTGACGGATCGTCGCCCATTGATCGCATCCGGCGGGTCGGCTACGGCGGCGAACTGGTCGGAGAGACGATTTCCGAAACTTATGAATCAGAACTTGAAACGCTGGCCGCCTGGATGGAACAGCCCGACACGCGCCGTGTGCTGATGGCACCGGACGCGCGCAACATGGGTTTTTCCTGGCATCAGGAAAGCAACGGCAAGATCTGGTGGACCCTGGTGATGGGGAAATAGGCCGAGACCGCCCCCTTCAGACTCAGGCGTTGATCAGGATCGGGGTGCCGTCGCGCACCATCGCATAGACGTCTTCGATTTCCTTGTTCGTCACAGCGATACAGCCCCAGGTCCAGTCCCCCTTATCCCTTTTGAAGGGGTCCTTCTGACCGTGGATGAAAATGTCACCGCCCGGCGGTTTGCCCATTTCCTTTGCCTTTGCCCAATCGTGCTGACGCGGATAATCAATCCCCAGTGACAGATGGAAAGCCGAATTCGGGTTGCGCCGGTCGATCATGTAGTGGCCTTCTGGCGTGCGCCCGTCGCCTTCGATTTCCTTGTGTCCCACGGGGGCAAAACCAAGTCGGATGTCATAATCTTCCAGAACCTGATCATGGTGCAGCAGGTACATCCGCCGGTCGGCCTTGTTCACCACGACATAGGTAATCTCTGGCCCGTCATAGCGTTTGAATTTGCTGCTGCTGCAGGCGCCCAGGGCCACCAGGGCGGTGCCCCCCAGAATGACTGATCTTCGTTTCATGGTTCGCTGTCCCGTGCCTCACGACTGGTCCCGTCCCGGACCTTTGTTCCGGGCTACCATATCACATAGAGAATCGCATTCAAAATTGAGTGAACAGAGGCCGAAAATCAATTTCTTTCAGGGATATGCAGCCGTGCGGCCAGTTCGACATGCGCCGACCAGCGGAATTGATCAACGACCTGAACCCAGTCAAGGACATAACCCGCAGCCACCAGAACCGCTGCGTCCCGCGCGAAGGTCACCGGGTTGCACGACACATAGGCAAGCACCGGCACCTGCGCCAAAGCCAGTTCGGCGACCTGCCGTTCGGCCCCTGCACGCGGCGGGTCCAGCACAACAGCATCGAATGTCCTCAGCTCATCCGGCAACAACGGACGGCGGTAAAGATCGCGCGCCTCCACCTTGACCGGCTTGAGCCCCTGCGCCCCGCGCCACCCCTGATCAAGCGCTTGCGTCATCGCTGCGTCGCCTTCAACCGCGTGAACGGCGGCGATTTCCGACAGGGGAAGCGCGAAGGTGCCACACCCTGCAAAAAGATCCGCCACCGACCCCGCAGACCCCACAGCCGCGCGCACCGCGGCCAGCAGGCTGGCTTCCCCGTGTGCCGTGGCTTGCAGGAACGCGCCCGGCGGCGGTGTCACCAACGCCTTTCCGAACCGCTGGAAGGGGGGCAGACGTGTGGCAATCACCTCATCCTCCCATGTCAGCCGGGCAAGGTCCCGCCTTTCGGCCAGTTGCGCCAGGCTCACCCGCAAGGGACCGTCCAGCGGTTTGCCTCCCGTCACGGTCACGTCAAGACCGTTCGCCGACAGGGTTATTGTCACCGACAACACCGCCTTGCGGCTTGCCCCGACAAGGGCCAGCTCTTCCGCCACGCTGCGCCCTGCCAGCAGGTCGGGCTCCAGCAATTGGCAGTCGGGGATATCGACAATAACATCGGATGCGCGACCAAAGAACCCAGCCATCGCCCCCTTTTTCGTCCGCTTTGCCGCAAACGTTGCACGCCTGCGCGATTTTGGCGGGGACGTCACGATGGGCAGAAAAACAGTCTCTAACCCGTGCGCATTCAGGGCATGCCGCACCACGTCGACCTTCCATTCCGCCGCGAATGGATCTGCGGCATGCTGCAACTGGCACCCGCCGCAGGATTTGAAATGCCGACACGGCGGGCTGACACGTTGGTCCGAAGGTTCAAGGATGCGCACATCGCGCAGCGTCTGGCCATCAAGGGTGCCACTGACACGCTCCCCCGGCAGTGTCGCGGCGGCATAAACCGGCCCCGTCGCTATGCCATCGCCGTGCAGGCCCAGCCGTTCTATCGTGAATTCATCCATGGCCCGACATAGCGCGCGCAGGCAGCCAACCCAAGCCCGACTATTCGGCCGCCTCAAGGTTCAGGAAGCCGCCCGACTGGCGCTGCCAATATCGGGCATAAAGCCCGTCTTGCGCCAGCAATGCGTCGTGACTGCCCGCCTCAACGATACGACCCTTGTCCATGACGATGATCCGGTCCATTTCCGTCAGCGTGGACAGCCTGTGCGCAATCGCCAGTACGGTCTTGCCTTCCATCACGCGGGTCAGCGCGGTCTGGATGGACGCCTCTACCTCGCTGTCCAGCGCGCTTGTCGCCTCGTCCAGCACAAGGATCGGCGCGTCTTTTACAATCGCCCGCGCCAATGCGATGCGCTGCCGTTGTCCGCCGGACAGCTTCACGCCCCGCTCCCCCAGATGCGCGTCATAGCCCTTGCGGCCTTTGTGGTCCTGAAGGTCTAGGATAAAATCGTGCGCCTCTGCCTTTTTCGCAGCGGCGACCATCTCCGCCTCGCTCGCGTCCGGCCGACCGTAAAGGATATTCTCCCGCGCGGAGCGGTTGAACATCGCCGTTTCCTGCGTGACCATCCCGATGTTGCGCCGCAGGCTTTGTTGGGTGACCCGCCGGATATCAACGCCGTCGATCTCAATCACCCCGCTTTCCGCTTCATAGAGCCGCATGATCAGCGAAACCAACGTGGATTTCCCGGCCCCCGACGCGCCAACAATACCCAGCTTTTCACCGGGCTTCACATGCAGGCTGATCCCCTCGATCCCGCCGGTATCACGCCCATAGCCAAAGCTGACATCGCGCAGCACAAGCGCGCCCTCGGACACGTCCAGTTCACCTGCGTCCGGCGCATCTTCGACCCTGATACGCGGGGTCAGCGTTTTCATCCCATCCTCGATCTCGCCGATGTTGGAATAGATCGCCATCAACGTGAAACTGACCCAGCCGGTCATCTGCGCAATCCGGATCGCCACGGCACCCGCCGCAACAATATCCCCTTCGCTTGCCAGACCGCGCTGCCACAGAAGGATCGTCCCGCCCAGCAAAAGCACAGGCAAGATACCGGCAAGGCTCATTAAGGCCAGCCGGAACCCGGCGGCGAGGTATCCGAACTCCAACGCGCGCTGGCGAAACGTCTCCATTGCGCCAAGGGCGGCCCGGTCTTCGTGGTCGGCATGGGCAAACAGCTTGACCGTCTTGATATTCGTGATCGTGTCGACCACCTGCCCCGATACCTGCGCCCGCGCCCCTGCCCGCCCCGCAGACCGTGTGCGCACACGCGGCAAGAACCAGTTGATCAGGGCGAAATAGCACCCCAGCCAGACCGCAAATCCGATCGCAACGCGCCAGTCAATCGCAACAAGCAACAACACCGATCCCGCCAGGGAGGCCAGCGCGAAGGCCACCACGTTGATCGCTTCCGACGCGACGTCGGTCACCGCACGCGCCGCCTGCATCTGTTTCTGCGCAATACGGCCTGCGAAATCATCGTCGAAGAAACCAACGGTCTGTCCAAGCGTCCAACGGTGCAGGCGCGATAACACCAGCGGGTTGACGTTGGGCTGCACCATGATCGCGTTGGAAGCCGACGACAGTCCAAACAGCACCGGCCGCGCGACAAGGAAAAATCCCAGCGCCATGGCAATCAGACCAAAATTGGCAGGGGTAAAGAACGCCTCCGGCCCGGCCGTCACCGCAGCATCAATGACCTTGCCAAGGATCCACGCCGTCCCCGCCTCCATCACGCCAGCGATGGCGGACAGAAACGCCGCCAGCCAAAGCACCGGCCACGACCCCGACAAACACCACCGCATGAACGCACCCAGCGTCCGTGGGGGCGGCCCATCAGCGTGCCGAAAAGGGTCTATCCAGTCAGAAAAACTCACGCCTCTTCATCTTCCAGCTTGAGGAAACCGCCCGACTGACGGCCCCAGAAATCAGCATATAGCCCGCCCCGCGCCAAAAGCGCGTCATGGGTGCCTTCTTCCACGATATGTCCCTGATCCAACACCACGATGCGGTCCATCTGGGCAATGGTGGACAGACGGTGGGCAATCGCGATCACGGTCTTGCCCGCCATCATGCCGTAAAGCGTCTCCTGTATCGCCGCTTCCACCTCACTGTCGAGCGCGCTCGTCGCCTCGTCCAGCACAAGGATCGGCGCATCCTTCAGGATCACCCGCGCCAGCGTGATCCGCTGACGCTGGCCGCCCGAAAGCTTCACCCCGCGTTCACCAACGCGCGCATCATAACCGCTGCGTCCTTCGGGATCGGTCAGATCAACGATGAACTCATGCGCCTGTGCCTGTTTGGCGGCTGCGATCATCTGCGCATCTGTCGCGTCCGGTCGGCCATAAAGGATGTTGTCCCGAACGGAGCGGTGCAGCAGCGAACTGTCCTGCTGCACCATGCCGATCCGCCCCCGCAGACTGTCCTGGGTGACGTGCCGGATATCCTGCCCATCAATCTCTATGCGGCCATCTTCCGCCTCGTAGAACCGCAATAGCAGCTTGACGAGGGTCGATTTACCCGCACCGGAACGGCCTACAAGCCCGATCCTCTCGCCCGGTTTGACGGTCAGGTCCAGTCCCTGTAACCCGCCCGATGCACGGCCATAATGATGGGTCAGCCCGGTCATCTCGATCCGGCCCGCAGCCAGCACCAGCGGTTTGGCGTCCGGTGCATCCACCAGTTCGATGGGCTGGGCAATCGTCTCCATCCCTTCGGCCACGACACCCAGTTCCCGAAAGAAAGATGACAGCGCCCACATGATCCAGCCGGTCATGGAGTTGAGCCGCAGGGTCAGCGCCGCCGCCGCCGCAACCACGCCCACGCTCGCCTCTCCCGCCGTCCAGAGCACAAGCGCCCAGCCGACGACACCGATGATCAGCACACCGTTCAGCATCACCAGCACAACGTCCATCACGGTGAATATCCGCATCTCCTTTTGAAAGGTACGACGCGCGTTCTCTATCGCTTCCTTGGCAAAATCCGTTTCCAGATCATGGTGGGCGAACATCTTCACCGAATGAATGTTGGTGTAGGAATCGACGACCCGCCCGGTCACCTCCGACCGCGCATCAGACGCCGCTTGGGACGCAGGCCCGACCCGCTTCACCGTCCATTGGACCAGCGCGCCGTAAAGGACGAACCAGATCAGCAGCGGCATCATCAGCCGCCAGTCCGACGTCGACAGCAGGATCGCCGCGCCGATCATGTAGGCCAGCGCATAGGAAATCGCGTCAAACACCTGAAACACGACCTCTCCTGCGGCGGGCGGTGTCTGCATGATGCGGTTGGCGATGCGGCCCGCGAAATCGTTCTCGAACCACCCGACGGACTGCCGCAGCACCTGACGATGCGCACGCCACCGGATCAGGGTGCCCACATTCGGCATGATCCCGTTGTTCAAAAGCGCCACATCCAGACCCTGCAACAAGGGCCGCACGATCAGGATGAACAGCGCAACAAGGATCAGTTCCGTACCGTAATCAGTCCACATCTGTGCAGGATCCGTGTCCAACAGATCAACCAGACGCCCCATGTAATAGATCAGCCAGATCTCGATCGCGGCAACGACGATGGACATCATTCCAGTGATCCAGAAGACCTTTTTGAACGGCCCCATATAGGCCCGCAGAAACGGCCACAGCCTGCGCGGGGGGCGATTGGTTTCGCGGTAAGGCGTATAAGGATCAACAAGATTTTCAAAGAAGCGGAACATGGGCAATTGCCTTCGAGGATGGTCATGCAAAACGATACGGCGCTGCATCAAACAGGCCGTCAGGGTAGTCTGTTATGCCAATTTTAAATTAGCCAGATCCCTCGGTACACTTTGCATCCTCCTTCTTTGAACGTCTTCGATATCCGCAAAGCCTCAAAAAGTCGACCCGTCAAAGCTGCGCCAGCAGCGCCTCCTTGCTCATCCCGAAATCCGCATCGATCCAGATCTGCTCCAACTCTGCCAGTTTCGCCCCCAGCGCGGGACCTTCCCATCGCGGTATCAGATCGGCGGCCTTGACCGGAAACTGCGCCGCATCCGCGCTCGAAATCGTCTCTAACACAGTGGTATCGGGCATTACTTCCGCCAGCGCCGATCGCATCAGCAGCACCTGCAGTGCAATATCGCGCCCGTGCCGGTAGCTGACTTCGCCCAGGGAAGGCCCGGCAAAACCGACGTCCCCAAGTGTGCCCAAAAACCGGGCATCCGCTTTGCTGAGCCTAAATCGCGCCGCAACGTCCTGCCCACCCAGCGCCGCCAGCCTGCCGCGCCAATCCGCAGAAATGCCCAGCGCGCCTTCCAGATGGACCATCGGGCCGACCCACCGGTCATCCGATCCCGGCAGGATCGCTTGCAGCACGTTCACCTGTCGCATCACCGCAAGCGCAGGCGCAGGATCAGACGCTGCCAGCAGTTTCGACATCTCCTGACCTATGCGTTCGGCGGAAAGCCCGTTCAATCCATCAATGTTCTGCGCGATGGCATCCAGTGCTTCCGCATCAAACCCGTCGGACGTGTCCCCGAAATAGGCACTGAACCGGAAGAACCGCAAAATCCGCAGGTAATCCTCCCGAATGCGCGCCTGCGGCTCCTCGATAAAACGCAAGCGCCTGGCGCGCAGATCAGGCAAACCGCCCAGCGGGTCGATCACTTGCCCCTGTGGCGTTGCATAAAGCGCATTCATCGTGAAATCCCGGCGGCGGGCATCATCGGCGATGTCTTTGGAAAACGCGACTACGGCCCGGCGGCCGTCCGTTTCAACATCGCGCCGGAACGTCGTCACCTCGAATGGAACCCCGTTTGAGACAACCGTCACTGTGCCATGGTCAATCCCGGTCGGCACCGCTTTCAAACCTGCGTCGGTGGCAAGCGCCATCACCTGTTCCGGCAGCGCATCAGTGGACATGTCCACGTCGCTGTCCGGCATGCCCAAGAGCGCGTTGCGCACACAGCCCCCGACGAAATAGATCGCATGCCCGCCCGACGTGATCGCATCGCAAACGGCTTGCGCTTGCGGGTCCGTCAGCCAGGAGGTCTCCGGCGGGATCAGGGGGTCATGCGTTCGGTCCATGCCCGCAACATACGCGCGGTCGCGCCCCAAATGTAATAGGGCCCGTAAGGTACCGCGAAATAATGACGCCGTGTGCCACGCCAGCGACGCGATTGGATCAGGTAGTTGTCCGCATTCAACACATGATCCAGCGGCACGGCAAACACTTCCTCAACTTCGCCCGGCTCTGGCTTGATCTCAAATGTGTCTCTGACAAAGGCAATAACCGGGGTCACCGAAAACCGGGTGACAGTTTCATGCGCGGGCAAGGTGCCCAACACGTCAACTGCCTCCGGCGGCAGGCCGATCTCCTCCCAGGCTTCGCGCAGGGCGGCGGCGACAACATCTGCGTCCCCTTCATCCTGCTTGCCACCGGGAAAGGCGATCTGCCCCGGATGGTGCTTCAACGCGGAGGACCGTTTGGTCAGCAACAGATGCAGCGCCCCGTTTTGCAGGACAATCGGCGCCAGAACACCCGCGGGCCGCAACACGCGATCATCGGGCAGGACGACATCAGGGTTCAGATCGAAATCAGACGTGGTCACGCCGGTGCGCGCCAGTGCGGTGCGGAAACCTTCGATTTGATCCGACATCAGATCAGGCTTCGGCGTCAAATCCGACCGTGGCCGGATCAAGGTCGTAATGGGCGCCGCAGAATTGGCAATCGGCCGTCACCCGGCCTTCGTCCGTGGTCATCTTCTCAATATCCTTGGCCGAATAGATCGACAGGCTTTGCCGCACACGATCTTCGGAACAGGTACAGCCGAACCGAACCGCTTGCGCATCAAAGACCCGTGGTCCTTCCTCATGAAACAGGCGCAGCAACAGGTCGGTCGGCGGCACGCTTGGCCCGATCAGCTCAAGGTCCTCAACTGTATCAAGCAGGATATTCGCCCGGTTCCAGTTCTCTTCCTCGTCCCCGCTGACAAGATCAGTTGCTTTCAACACGTCGCCCGTTCCATCGCCCTGCGCAACGAAGGGCGACGCCTTGGGCATATGCTGCAGCATCACACCACCGGCCCGCCAGTGTTCCGGCGTATCTGCTTCGACAGAACGCCCAAAGCTGAGCGAAAAGCGGGTGGGCAGTTGTTCGGACTGCGCGAAATAGGCCTCCGCACAGGCAGCAAGGGACGCGCCATCCAGCGGCGTGATCCCCTGATAGGGCGTCATGCCCTTGCCCTGATCGATCATGATCGCGAAATACCCGTCACCAACCTGGTCATACGGCGCACCGTCCGTCAGACGATCCGCGTCATAGCTGGCATAGGCCCTGATCTGGGCGGGTTTGCCATCCTCATCGGGGCCGTAATAGTCTGTCGCAATCATCCGCACCGGACCCTTTGATTGCACCTGCAACTGCAGTTTCCAGCGCAGCTTCACCGTCTGCCCGATCAGCGCCGTCAGCAGGGCCATCTCGGCCACAAGCGCTTCGACCACCGGGGGATAATCGTGCTGACGCAGGATTCCGTCCAGCACACCATCAAGGCGCGCAACACGGCCCCGAATGTCAGAGGCATCCAGCTGGAAGGGCAATACACTGTCGTCCCAGGCAATCTGTTGTCCTGGCAGAGAAGAGAGACTCATGGGGTTTCCTTATCGCGGGGCGCTTGCCATACCGCGACTATATAGGCGGGGCAAGCGGGCAATAAAGGGGGGTTCAGGATGATCAGACGTGTGGGAACTCCGCCGGAGCGCGGCAGAAAGTACATCCTGCGCCCCGGTGCATACGCGATCCTTCCGTTGCAGGGGCGTTTCCTGATGACAGCGGAAATGCAGCCGATGCCCGACGTCCAGCTGCCCGGCGGCGGGATCGATCCGGGCGAATCCCCGCTACAGGCCTTGCACCGCGAGGTTTTGGAAGAAATCGGCTGGCGCATCACCGCACCCCGGCGCCTTGGTGCCTTTCGGCGGTTCACGTTCATGCCTGAATATGACCTGTGGGCAGAAAAGCTGTGCCATGTGTTCGTGGCTCGGCCCACCCATCAGATTGCCCTGCCGACGGAACCCAATCACCGCACCTTGGTCCTGACCGCTGATGAAGCGATTGCGGTTCTGGGCAATGACGGGGATCGCACGTTGTTGCAACGCTACCTGTCGGTCGGCGGTCCGGTATATTCAAAAAGGCTGGCAGAGACATCGTCGGGAAAAACCTGAACCCCGGCATATTCCGACAACCGCCACACCAGCCCTTCCAGCAAGGCGCTTCCGCGCATGCCGCCAAGACTGCGCAGGATCTCCTCCAGCCCCTGTTCCTCCAAGAGTTCACCTGTTGAACTGGGGCATTCCGTCACCCCGTCCGACAGGATCAGCAGACTGTCCCCCGGTGCCAGTTGAATATCGAACTGTTCAAAGGTGGCACCAGCCAGCAATCCGACCGGAAACCCGCCCGTCCCGGTTTGTTCAACCCGGCCATCGGCGCGCAGGACAACCGGATGCGGATGACCGGCCTGCGCAATCGTGACCTGCCCGGTGTGCAGATCCACGATGGCCAGCATCAGGGTGAAATAATGCTCCGTGTCCATCTCGCTCAGGACAAGTTCGTTCAATTCCGCAATGGTTTCCGCCGGGGGGCGCGTTTCAAAACCTCCCGCCTCCGTCTTTCTCAGGGCGACGTTCTGATCCGGCGCGCTGCCGGAAAGATACCCAGCCAGCCGGGCCGTCATAAGCGCCGAACTGATGCCATGCCCGGACACGTCAATGCCGAACAGCCCCAGCTTGTCGGGGCTTCCTTGAAAGAACCCGACCAGGTCACCGCCCACATGACCACTTGATCGCAAAAGAAGCGATATGTGACCCTGATCAAGGGTTTTCTGCCGTTCCCGCAGCAGGGATTGCTGCAATTCCTTGGCCTGTCTCAAATCGTGATCGAGTGAATCGTACACCCGTTGCAATTCTTCCAGCGTCATCGACATCAGGCGGTTGGTTTCCGTCAGTTCGCGCTGCATGTCGATGATCCGTTCGCCCACGGTAATCCGGGCGCGCAGTTCATCGTTGTTTACTGGCTTCGATAGAAAATCGTCCGCGCCCGACCCCAGCCCACGCGCCACCTCCGCCTTGTCGGATTTCGATGTCAGCAGGATGAAATACGAATATTCATCACCCGACAGATCGCGGAAAATCCTACAAAACTCGATGCCCGACATGCCCGGCATGACCCAATCGCTCAGCACGAGATCAGGCATTTCCCTTTGGCAGATCGCAAGCGCCTCTTCCGCCGTGGAGGCCTGCGTCACATCATACCCCCAGCGGGTCAGGGATGCCGTCAGGATGCGCCGCTGCAGGCGACTGTCGTCAACGACCAGCACGTTTTTGCGCGGCGCATGTGCCGCGGCACCCGGATCCGTCGGAGAAACTGCGCGTGTCATAATCGGGCTTTACGTCGCAAATCTGAACGGGCTGTGAACGCTAAAATTTCCTGCAAAACGGGATATTGGACCAAACCAAATATCAATCAGACCTGTCTATTGCGACTCCATCAAAGGGAGACTGCGATGATCAATTGGCAACGGGTATCGGAATTGCGCGAAGAGGTGGGGCCCGAAGACTTCGACGAAGTCGTGGCGCTGTTTCTGGAGGAGGTCGAAGATACGCTGCAACGGATTGTCACCAACCCTGATCCCGGCACACTGGCCGAGGACATGCACTTTCTCAAGGGATGCGCGTTGAACATGGGGTTCAGGACATTTACCGCCGCCTGTCAGCACGCCGAACGCCGCACCGCCGAAGGGGCCGCGGATGATGTTGACCCCAAACAGATCGAAGAAACCTATCTGACGTCCAAGCAGGCGTTCCTGTCCGCGCTTCCCGGCACCCTGACGGGTGATCAGACCAGCTTGTAAAGCGTCTCTGGCTTCGCGCTGCCAAAAACCTCCGTCGCCTTGGCGCGCAGCATCTGCATTCCCTTCACCCAACGGTCATGGTCCTGTCCCCGCTGCAACGTGTACTGGCCGACTTGCGGATGGGACAGGATCAGGAAACGCTCCGCCTCGACCCCTTTGATGATCGCGGCGGCCACATCAGCCGCCGTCAGCAGGGTTTCACGCTTGGCCGCGTCGCTGTCATCCAACCCCAAAAGCGGCGTCGCCACATATTGCGGACACACAACCGAAACGCCGATCCCGTCGGACCCATGGGTAATTGCCAGCGATTCCGCAAAGCTGACCGCAGCATGCTTGGTTGCGGAATAGGCCGCATCGCCGATCTGGTTCAACAGCCCGGCTGCGGAGGCGACATTGACCAGATGCCCGGAACGCCGTTCCATCATGCGGGGCAGCAAAGCGCGGCTGGCATAGACATGCGCCATCACATGCACCTGCCAGTTCAGCATCCAGTCTTCATCCGGTTGCGACGCCGCGTGGGACGGATCACCCTTCCCAATACCTGCGTTAGAGACGAAAATGTCGATCTCACCCTGTTGATCAACGGCCTCCGCGATCAAGCGCTGAACGGCGGTTTCGTCGCGCACGTCACATTGCACCGCCATCCCACCGATTTCTGACGCAACGGCCTGCGCCTTGTCGTGATCAAGGTCCGATACACAAACCTTGGCCCCCTTCGACGCCGCTGCGCGCGCCAGTGCCGCACCGATGCCGCTGCCTGCGCCGGTGATGACCAGTGAACTGTCCTTGAACTGCATGGGATCTCCTCAGATCACGAATTGCGCCAATGTTTCATCATTGGTGATGTCGGTATAGGTGAACCCGGCGCCGTCGATACGTTCAAACATGGCGGGAAAGTTCTCAGGCGCATCCGTTTCGATCCCGATCAGGACAGACCCAAAGTTGCGCGCGGATTTCTTCATGTATTCGAACCGGGTGATGTTGTCGTGCGGTCCCAGCATATCAAGAAAATCGCGCAGCGCACCGGGACGTTGCGGCAATCTGAGAATGAAATATTTCTTCAACCCGGCATACCGCTGCGCCCGTTCCTTCACTTCAGGCAGCCGTTCGAAATCGAAATTCCCACCAGACGCAATGCAAACAACCGTCTTGCCCCTGATCTGATCCGCAACCTCGCCCAGCGCTTCGATCGCCATGGCACCTGCGGGTTCCAGCACGATGCCTTCGACATTAAGCATCTCGATGATCGTGCAGCAGATCCGGTCCTCATCCAGCGCGATCACGTCGGCCGGGTCCACGGATTTGAGCCGTTCGAACGTGCGCACACCGATCTTGGCAACCGCCGCACCGTCAACGAAGGAATCAATCGGTGACACGTCCACCGGCGCACCTTCTTCCAGCGCGCGCGCCAGGCTTTGCGCGCCCGTCGGTTCCACCAGCGTATAGCGGCAGGCGTCCCCGAAATACCCGCGCGTGCCCGCCGAAATACCGCCACCGCCCACCGGCAGCACGATGTGATCCGGGACGCGGCCCAATTCCTGCTCGATCTCCACCGCGACGGAGGCCTGTCCTTCAATCACGTCTTCATCGTCGAAAGGGGACAGGAAATGCCCGCCTTCAGCCGCGCAGAACGTCTGCGCCGCCGCCAGGGACGCATCGAAGTAGTCCCCGATCAAACGCACCTCGACCGAATCCCCGCCAAACATCCGGGTCTTCAGGATCTTCTGTTCTGGCGTGGTGACGGGCATGAAAATCACACCCTTCACTCCGAAATGCTTGCACATGAACGCCACGCCCTGTGCGTGGTTTCCCGCAGACGCACAGACGAACAGGGACTTTTCCGGGATCACCTTGCGCATTGCATTAAATGCACCGCGCAGCTTGTAGGACCGGACCGGGCTCAAATCCTCACGTTTGAGCCAGATATCGGCTTGATATCGCTCCGACAGCAGAACGTTTCGCATCAAGGGGGTGGCGGGAAACACCGGGCGCATCTTGGACGCCGCCAGTGTCGCCATCGCCTGAAAGTTCTCTGTCACTCGTACGGCCTCCTTCGCGCATCCCACTTCGATAGGGATGCGGGCGGCACAGGTCAACGCAGGCGTTCATCTTGCCCGTTCCTGCAAAAACCGCTACCTCGCGGATCGAACTGAAAGGAAACCCAAGATGTCCGCGCCCAAGAAAGTTGTGCTCGCCTATTCCGGCGGGCTTGATACCTCCATCATCCTGAAATGGCTGCAAACCGAATACGGCTGCGAGGTGGTGACCTTCACCGCTGATCTGGGCCAGGGGGAGGAATTGGAACCCGCCCGTGCCAAAGCCGAAATGATGGGCGCATCCAAGATCTATATTGAGGATATCCGTGAGGAATTCGTGCGCGATTTCGTCTTCCCGATGTTCCGCGCCAATGCCGTTTATGAGGGTCTGTACCTGCTTGGCACCTCCATCGCGCGGCCGCTGATCTCCAAACGTCTGGTGGAGATTGCGGCGGAAACCGGCGCGGATGCCGTGGCCCACGGGGCGACTGGCAAGGGCAACGATCAGGTGCGGTTCGAACTGGCCGCCTACGCGCTGAACCCTGACATCAAGGTGATCGCACCCTGGCGGGAATGGGATCTCAGCAGCCGCACAAGGCTGCTGGAGTTCGCGGAGAAAAACCAGATCCCCGTCGCCAAGGACAAACGCGGTGAGGCACCATTCAGCGTGGATGCGAACCTGCTGCACACCTCATCCGAAGGCAAGGTGCTGGAAGACCCCGCCGTAGAGGCGCCCGATTACGTCTACCAGCGCACCGTGCACCCCGAAGAGGCACCCGACACGCCCGAATATGTCGAGATCGGGTTCGAGAAGGGTGATGCGGTTTCCATCAACGGCGAAGCAATGTCGCCCGCGACAATCCTGACCAAGCTGAACGAACTTGGCGGCAAGCATGGCTGCGGTCGCCTTGATCTGGTCGAGGGCCGCTTTGTCGGGATGAAGTCGCGGGGCATCTATGAAACCCCCGGCGGCACGCTGCTGCTCGAAGCGCACCGGGGGATCGAATCGATCACACTGGACCGGGGGGCGATGCACCTCAAGGACGAGCTGATGCCGCGCTATGCCGAACTGATCTACAACGGTTTCTGGTTCAGCCCGGAACGCACGATGTTGCAGGCGGCCATTGACGCCAGCCAGACCCATGTGACGGGCACCGTACGTCTGAAGCTGTACAAGGGCAGCGCGCAGACGGTCGGACGCTGGTCTGATCATTCGCTCTATTCCGAAGCACATGTCACCTTCGAAGATGACGCCGGCGCCTATGACCAGAAAGATGCAGCCGGGTTTATCCAACTCAACGCCCTGCGCCTGAAGCTGCTGGCGGCCCGTGACAAACGCCTGAAGGGCTAGATAAGGGGCAGACAGGCCCGAACCAGATGGTTCGGGCCTTGTACTCGTTACAAATCACTCGTTATTCGAAACTTGCGTGATCAACCGGTCCATCGAACGACAACAGCGTCGCTCTGACCTCTTGCTGGCCCAACGCCAGATAGCACCACGAAGTTTCAAAATTACTAAAATTTGCCGCTAGATGCGCATTTTCCAGAGCCGCTCGTAGAATGGCAGCGCCTGTTCGCACAACGTAGCCTGCGCCGCGTCAAGCTTTGGCAACGCGCCTTCTGCCCCGGCAAACCCCGTGCTTGCGTGCACCGCCCCATACCAGTGTTTTGCCCAAACCCCGTCTTGCGGATGCCCACCCACGGTCCAATGCAGCATCGCAGGATCCCACGGCACGCCCACCGCCCCGCAAAGCCGCTGCAACATCATCTCCGGCTGGGCGCGGATATCGGTGCTGTCGATCACGATGCCGCCAAGCCTTTCAAACAAGGCGTCCTGTTGCGCAAAACCAATATCCTCCAGCGTTGGTGCCTCCCGCTTGGCCGCATAGCTGGCGATCACCCGCGCCGGATGGCGGATCAAATGGACGTGCACGCATCCCGCTGTCCAATCCAGCGGAAAATCAGGCAGCATGTGATGGGGCATGTGTTTCATATAAAGATGCGGCGTGCCGTCCTGCTGGCAAAGCTGCGCAACCGCTCTGGGGTCGCTTTCATGGGTGCGCATGATTTCTTCCGCCATCGGATGATCAAGGCCGGTTGCCTTGAGGAAGGCCGCATAGAACGGTTCATCCATGACAGTGAAATCGCCGCGCGCGCCAAAACTGTACATCATCGCCGTGCTCAGATTGCGCGGCCCGGACCATACTGCAAGTCGCATGCCATCCCCTTTTCCAACAGCGAAAATGTTACCGATCCCGCGCGCGCGGTAAACATCAATCACCAGCACGTGACATCAAGCCCTGACCGCTTGCGAAATCGCCACAACAGGCGCAGCCTTGGGACAGATGCAGGAGGTTCCGATGAAACAGCTACGCATGATCAAGACCATCACCCTTGCCGCCCTGATCGCGGTCGGCATCGTCGCGCAAACCGGCGGCGCACGGGCGGCAGGCACCGAAACGCTGACGGTCGCCGGCGGATGCTTCTGGTGCGTGGAAGCGGATTTTGAAGCTGTCCGCGGCGTAAAGGAAGTTGTTTCAGGTTTCGCCGGCGGGACGGTGGCCAACCCGACCTACAAGCAGGTCGTTGCCGGCGGCACAGGCCACTACGAAGCGGTACAGATCCAGTTCGATCCCGATGTGATCAGCCGTGACCAGATCCTGTCGATGTTCCTGCGGTCGATTGACCCGACGGACGCAGGTGGTCAGTTCTGTGACCGTGGTCCCACCTACCGCACAGCAATCTTTGCGGACGGCAGCGCGCAAAAAGAAGCCGCGCAAAAAGCCTTGTCAGAGGCACAGGCAGCGCTTGGCCAGAATATCGTGACACCCGTTCTGGGGGCCAGCCCTTTCTACCCCGCCGATGCCTATCATCAGGATTACTACAAAAGCAGCGATCGTCTGGCGCTCAGCACCGTGGGGCTGGGTGTGAAAAAGTCCGTCGCCTACAAACGCTACCGCGACCGGTGCGGCCGGGACAAACGGGTTGCGGAGCTTTGGGGCAGTGCGGCACCCTTCGTGAAATAGGATCAGCCAAAGTCGTGATCCTGAATATCTTTGAGGTCCGGGATCACGTCAGCCGTCCCCTCGCGCATGACCATCAACGCGCCGGCGCGCATCCCCAGATCAATCGCTTCGGCCATCGGCAACCCACGATCAAGCGCTGCAACAAGATACCCTGTGAACGTGTCGCCGGCACCGGTCGTGTCAACTGGCGTGACAGGATAAGCGGCGAATTCCTGTTCGGTTTTCCCTTTGTTAGAGACCCATTTGCACCCGCTCGACCCCAAGGTGACGACAACGTCATCAACCGGCAGGTCCACAAGACGCTTTCCCGTCGCTTCCAATAATTGCGCAGCCTCCACAGCGTTCAGCACCAGCAGATCGAACTTGCCCAACAGCGCAACAACGGCTTCCGCAGAAAAAGGTGCGGCGGCATAGACGACGCGCAAACCCAGGGTTCGTGCGGTTTCTGCCGCAAACACCTGCCCGTTGGTTTCATTCTGCATCAGCAGGATATCACCCGGGCTGGCTTCGGTCAGGGCGGTGCCGATCAGCTGATCGCTGATGACGTGGTTGGCGCCGGGAAACAGCACGATGCTGTTTTCTCCCGCCGGATCAATCTGGATGATCGCGTGACCCGTGGCCGCTGACACCTGCGCGATGTGCTGTGTCTCCACCCCGTATTCCAGCAACCGGGTGACGGCCCAGCGCCCATCACTGCCAACGGCACCGATGTGTGAAACGCGCGCAGCGGCACGCGCGGCGGCAACGGACATGTTCGCGCCCTTGCCGCCAAGACCGCGCGCATAGGACATCGCCGCGATGGTCTCTCCCGGTGCGGGAAGATGCGGCAGATGATAGAAGTAATCCGCGTTGATGGAGCCGAGGTTCCAGATCATTCGCCGACCTTGCAGGCGGCAAGAATCGCCATGTTCAGAATATCATTCGCCGTGGCGGTGGTGGAACAGATCTGGATGGATTTGTCCAAGCCCGTCAGGATCGGCCCGATCACCGTCGCCCCCGCCATCTCCTGCATCAGCTTGACGGAGATGCTGGCAGAGTGGCGCGCGGGCACGACAAGGATATTCGCAGGCCCCGTCAAACGCGAAAACGGATACTGCGCCTGCGCCGCTGCATTCAGCGCCACGTCAACGGTCATCTCGCCCTCGTACTCGAAATCAACCCCGCGTGCATCGAGAACCCTTGGTGCGGCACTCATCTTTTCCGCCCGCTCGGACACCGGATACCCGAAGGTCGAGAAGCTGACGAAAGCCACGCGCGGTTCAAGCCCCAGGTGCCGCGCGACGCGCGCGCCGCTCACGGCAATATTGGCAAGGTCTTCTTCGTCGGGCCACTCATGCACAAGCGTGTCGGCAATGAACACGATCCGCCCCTTGTTCAACAGCGCGGTAAAGCCCGCCGCCCCATGTTCGGCATCCGCATCAAAGACGTGGTTCAGCCGATCAAGCACATGCGCGGATTTGCGTGTGGCCCCCGATATCATCCCGTCCCCATGCCCATGCGCCAGCATCAGCGACGCAAAAACGTGACGGTCCCGCGCTGCAAGCCGGTGAATATCCTTGTGATCGAACCCCCGACGCTTCAGCCGATCATAAAGGGAGTCCTTGTAGGTATCCAAATACTGCGTATTGGCGGCATTCACGATTTCCAACTCTCGCACCGCATCACCAAGGCCGGTCCCCTCCAGTTTTTGCTGGACATCGTCGGGCCGCCCCACAACCAGCGCCTTGCCAAAACCGGAACGTTGATACAGCACAGCCGCCCGCAACACGCGCGGGTCGTCGCCTTCGGCAAAGATCATTCGGGACTGGTTCGCACGCGCCCGTGCGTTGATGCCGCGCAGGATATTCGCTGTCGGATCCATGCGCGATTTCAGCGCAAGCTCATAGGCATCCATGTCGATGATCGGACGCCGCGCTGCACCCGTGTCCATCCCTGCCCGCGCGACCGCCGGTGGAATACGGTGGATCAGACGCGGGTCAAACGGGGTTGGAATGATATAATCGCGCCCAAAGCTGAGCGTCTTGCCATAGGCCATCGCGACTTCATCCGGCACATCTTCCCGCGCGAGATTGGCAAGCGCATGGGCACAGGCGATCTTCATCTCGTCATTGATCGCCCGCGCATTGATGTCCAGCGCGCCACGGAAAAGATAGGGAAACCCAAGCACGTTGTTCACCTGATTGGGGTAGTCACTGCGCCCGGTCGCCACGATGGCATCCATCCGTACCGCGTGGGCCTGTTCGGGCGTGATTTCCGGATCGGGATTGGCCATGGCGAAGATCACCGGATTATCGGCCATGCTGGCAACCATGTCCTGCGTCACCGCCCCTTTGACGGAGACGCCAAGGAACACATCCGCACCCTTCATCGCCTCCTCCAGCGTGCGCATGTCGGTGGTGGCGGCATGGGCAGACTTCCACTGGTTCATCCCTTCGGTGCGCCCCTGATAAATCACACCCTTGGTGTCGCACATGATGCAATTGTTGTGCTGGGCCCCCATGGATTTGAGAAGTTCAAGACAGGCAATGCCCGCAGCACCCGCCCCGTTCAGGACAATCCGCACGTCCTCGATCTTCTTGCCGGAGATATGCAGCGCGTTGATCAGACCCGCCGCACAGATCACCGCAGTGCCGTGCTGATCGTCGTGGAAGACGGGAATGTCCATCTCCTCCTTCAGGCGCTGTTCGATGATGAAACACTCCGGCGCCTTGATGTCTTCAAGGTTGATGCCACCAAAGGTCGGCCCCATCAGCTTGCAGGCGTTGATAAAGGCATCCGTGTCTTCGGTATCCAGTTCGATATCGATGGAGTTCACGTCGGCGAACCGTTTGAACAGCACCGCCTTGCCTTCCATCACCGGCTTGGACGCCAACGCGCCCAAATTGCCCAACCCCAGCACCGCCGTCCCGTTGGAGATCACGGCGACCAGATTGCCCTTGTTGGTGTAATCATACGCCGTCTCCGGATTGGCCGCGATGGCTTCACAAGGCACGGCGACGCCCGGCGAATAGGCAAGGCTCAGATCCCGCTGTGTGGTCATGGGTACGGTTGCGGTAATCTCGAACTTGCCCGGCGTGGGTTCAAGATGGAAGGCAAGCGCCTCCTGATCGGTGATGCGGGTTTTGGTCACGGAAATCGGCCCCTTGCTGTTTGCAAAGGTCATAGCTTTCAAAGCGCGGGCTTACAATCAGGCGACGTAGCGAACCCATTCATGATTGCCCACAAAAGCACTGTAACGTTCCGGAAAATCCGCCTTGAGCTGGGACAGCGCCCAGCGAATGACCTGCGGACGTTCGCATCGGTTGGCACACCAGATCATCCGCACAAGGGTCTGCCAGCGCGACGGGTCAGCCTTGTAGGCATGATCAAGGGCCACAAGCTCTGACCGCGGTTCATCCAGTTCCTTGTGGCAATCGGCACGCAGCAGGCAAAGGGTTCCGTCCTTCTGCACGATCTCCTCGTGCGCCTCGAAAAGCGCCATAAGTTGCGCAATCGCCCGCACTGCCAGCAATTGACGTGAAAGGGACACCAGTGTTTCAGGTTTGCTTAACGTCGGCACATGTCCCAGCGCTGTCACGATGAACGCCATAATCTGCCCCACGGCCTCATCCGACAGGCTTGCTGGCACCAGGCCATCTGACCTGAAATTAGGCTCTATCAGGGGGTTTTCTTTTCTATAGTCCGCGAAAAAGCTGATGTATTTGCACTGCGCGGCGTTGGCGACGGGCCAGAAATCCCGCCAGCGGTGCTGCGCGGTCTGGTGTGTGCCGATCTCGATCACCTGTGTTGACGGATTGGCAAACAGCATGTTGGCAAACCCCGCACCGTGGTACGAAACCATGACTTCCGCCTGCGCCATCATCGCGATCTGTTCCAGCGGCGGCATATTTTCGAAAACGACGTATTCGAACCCGAAAAGCTGAAGATGCTCAAACAGCAAATTCTCGCCCGCCATATGGCGCTTGCGGCTCTGACGGGTATCGCGCCCGACGAAAATGCGGCGCGGCAGATGCCCATAATCACCGCCCTCAATCGCCGCCAGCGCGCGTTTGCGCAGCGCAACCAACGGCGCAGGCACGGAATTCGCCGTCAGCATCGGCAGCGCATTGATCGTGTGAAGTGTCGCATTGTCCTGATGATCACCCGGCAGCAACGCGCCAATCCCCCGCTGCACCGATGGCGGCATATGCAGATGACCGCCCATCAGGTCATAGGCCGTCATCGCACGTGGATAATGTTTGGGGGCACGTTCGAAATGGATGCGCCCCTTGAACTCAGGGAAAAGCGCCTCGGCAAATGCCCGCGCAAAGGGTCTTTGCTTTTCCTCCGGGTTGGGGAAGTGGAAAAAGATATCCCCCTTGAAATCCAATCCGTCCAGCAATGTCAGTTGCGGCAGGGATTCCGTCAGGAAATGGTAGTAGTTGAACGTGTTGCGACAGGGAACGACAAAAGGCGTGTCAGGCTCTAACCCGCCATAATACTCCGGCAATGACATGCCTTCGTTCTGCCATTGCATCTGCTGGAAATAGAGGTTCAGCAAGACATCCGGCGCGCCGACATCAACATTCTCCCAGCGAAACCGGTTCAACATCCGCGTCCCGGCGGCCCCGCTCAACAGGTACTGCCCACAGGCCGCGATGAAGGATTTGTGACAGGTCACGTCTTCCAGCATGACCGGAACACTCGCCGTCAGGATCGGTTGCGAGAATTTCTTGTGTGACGTCATCTGCCGGATCGTGCCATTGATCCGGTCGCACATCTGCGGGTGTTCGGACACGGCAAAGCCTTCGATCAACGCGCCACCTGTCGGATGCCAGGCCGCGCTGACCTTTTGCAGGGCCTGAACATGAAAATCCCGGTAGGGGTTCAGAAACAGCTCCTCGGGTGGCGCTGTCAGATTGTTCAAGTCACGCACTCTGCCCCCTTTCCTGCCCGCGTTGAGAGAGGCGCAATTTTACCAACATCTCTTTTGCCGTCCACTCACAACACCCGCGCGGCCGCTCTTTCCCTCACAAGCGTGGTTTTGTACATACACCTGACGCGAATGCAGGGGGCGCTGGTGAGCCAGGACAAAGTCACGCCAATGATGGCGCAGTATCTTGAGCTGAAGGCGCAATATGCCGATGCCCTGCTGTTCTACCGGATGGGCGATTTTTACGAGATGTTCTTCGAGGATGCGGTCGCGGCCGCCGAAGCGCTGGACATCGCCCTGACCAAACGCGGCAAGCACGAAGGCGCCGACATCCCGATGTGCGGTGTCCCGGTGCACGCCGCCGAAGGGTACCTGCTGACCCTGATCCGCAAGGGGTTTCGCGTCGCCGTATGCGAACAGTTGGAAAGCCCGGCGGAAGCGAAAAAACGCGGCTACAAATCCGTTGTCAAACGCGATGTGGTGCGCCTGGTCACACCCGGTACCCTGACGGAAGAAGCACTGCTTGAAGCGCGCCGCCACAATTACCTCGCGGCCTACGCCGAGGTGCGGGACAAAGCGGCGCTGGCGTGGGTCGATATCTCAACCGGGGCGTTCCACGTGATGCCGCTGCCGCCCGTGCGGCTTGGCCCTGAACTGGCACGGCTCGCCCCGTCAGAACTCATCGTATCGGATGCAAAAGAACCCGATTTGCACGCTACAGTCTCTGATTTCGCCCTCGCCATGACCGCAATGCCACGTGCAGCTTTTGACAGCACCGGTGCCGAAAAACGGCTGTGCGCCTTGTTCAACATTGCCACGCTTGATGCCTTCGGCACCTTCACCCGCGCCGAGGTATCGGCCATGGGGGCGCTGATCGATTACCTTGAGATTACGCAGAAGGGCAAACTGCCCCTGCTGCGCCCACCCCAGAAGGAAAACGAAGCGCGCACCGTCCAGATCGACGCGGCAACCCGCCGTAACCTTGAATTGACCCACGCGATGACGGGCGGCCGCGCCGGTTCCCTTCTGGCCATCATGGACCGGACCTGCACTGCCGGGGGTGCACGCCTTCTGGAACGGCGGATTTCAAGCCCTTCCCGCGTGCTGGATGTGGTGCACGCGCGTCTGGGCGCGGTGACATTCGGATATGACAACATCCGCCTTGCCCAGGACCTGCGCGATACCCTGCGAAAGGTACCAGACCTTGACCGTGCGCTGTCGCGTCTGTCACTGGACCGGGGTGGTCCGCGTGATCTGGCAGCGATCCGCAACGGCCTGTCACAGGCCGAAACGCTCAGCGCTGCGCTGTCACCTCTCGATCTGCCGAACCTGCTGCGCGACGCCACGAATGGGCTGACCGGTCACGACGACCTGATCGGATTGCTCGAAGAAGCGCTTATCGCCGAACCCCCGCTTCTGATGCGCGATGGGGGGTTCATCGCCGAAGGCTATGATGCCGCATTGGATCAGGCCCGCAAACTGCGCGACGAGGGGCGCAGCGTCATTGCCGGGATGCAACAGGATTTCATCGCACGGACCGGGATCACCTCGCTCAAGATCAAGCACAACAACGTGCTGGGCTATTTCATCGAAACCACCGCAACCCATGCGGAAAAGATGCTGTCCCCGCCCCTGTCCGACACGTTCATTCACCGCCAGACCACCGCCAATCAGGTCCGTTTCACAACCGTCGACCTGTCAGAGATGGAAACCCGCATCCTGAACGCCGGTAACGAAGCGCTGGAGATCGAAAAGCGGCTCTATGAAAGGCTGAAAGGCGCGATTCTGGCCCGCGCGGGTGAGATTGCGATCACTTCCACTGGATTGGCGGAAATCGATCTGGCCGTGGGATTGGCGACCCTTGCACAGGACGAAAACTGGACCAGACCAAAAGTCGATGACACCCGCGCATTCGAAATCGAAGGCGGCCGACACGCCGTTGTGGAACGGGCCCTGCAACAGCAGTCGGGCGCACCTTTCATTGCCAATGACTGCGACCTGACCGCTGACGGTAATGCTGCTGCGATTTGGCTTCTGACAGGTCCGAACATGGCCGGCAAATCAACCTTCCTGCGGCAGAACGCCCTGATTGCCCTGATGGCGCAAATGGGCAGCTATGTGCCGGCACGATCGGCACACATCGGCCTTGTCAGCCAGCTTTTCAGCCGTGTGGGTGCGTCCGATGATCTGGCACGGGGCCGCTCCACCTTCATGGTGGAAATGGTCGAAACCGCCGCCATCCTCAACCAGGCCGATGATCGCGCGCTGGTCATCCTTGATGAAATCGGGCGCGGTACGGCAACCTATGACGGCCTTTCCATCGCCTGGGCGACCCTGGAACACCTGCATGACGTAAACCGGGCGCGCGCCCTCTTTGCCACCCACTATCATGAGATGACAGCCTTGTCCGCCAAGCTGGACGGCGTGGATAACGCCACCGTTGCCGTGAAGGAATGGGAGGGCGACGTCATCTTCCTGCATGAAGTCCGCAAAGGTGCGGCTGACCGGTCGTACGGCGTGCAGGTCGCGCAACTTGCGGGCCTGCCCGACAGCGTCATCGCCCGCGCCCGCGTCGTGCTGGATGCGCTGGAAAAAGGCGAACGCGAAGGCGGGGCAAAGCAAAAGACGCTGATCGACGACCTTCCGCTCTTTTCTGTCAGCGCAACGCCACCACCCCAACCCAAGACAGAATCAAAAGTGGAAAAAGCGCTCGCCGACGTGCTTCCCGATGAACTCACGCCCCGCGAAGCCCTCGACATGCTTTACAAACTGAAAGAGGCGGCCAAATCCTGACCGCCTCTTCCAAATGGTTCAAAAAACCCCCGCGGAGCGTTGGAATCTCTTATCCCGCAGGCTGCGACGAAACGCCAACCTGCGCGGGTCGCAGCAACCGATCATGCAGCATGAACCCTTCGGCGGCGACCTGAATGATATCGCCGGCCTTGGTCCCCGGCACGGGTGCTTCGAACATCGCCTGATGCGCCTGCGGATCAAACCTGTCCCCGACCTCCGGTGCGATGATCTCGATCCCATGCTTTTTGAACACGTTGAGCAATTCGCGCATGGTCAACTCGACCCCTTCAAGCAAGGGACCAGAAACTTCACGCTGTTCGTCGGTCGCGGCCTCAAGCGCGCGCTTCATGTTGTCATAGACCGGCAGCATGTCCCGGGCGAGCTTTGACCCGCCGTAATTCTCCGCTTCCCGGCGGTCCTTTTCGGACCGCTTGCGCGCGTTTTCCGCATCCGCAAGGGCCCGCATGAAGCGGTCCTTGAATTCATCCCGCTCGGCGCGAAGCTGATCCAGTTCCAGGGCTTCATCGTCGATCTCTTCTTCGGCGGCGGCATATATTTCCGCTTCCATCGCTTCCAGATCGTCCAGAAATTCATTCTCGTTCGGGTCAGCCATTCTTCACCTCTAGCTGCGGTCGGACACCATTTTTCCAACCAGCTGTGCCGTGTAATTCACAATCGGCACAATACGTCCATAATTCAGGCGCGTGGGCCCGATCACACCGACCGCACCAATCACCTTTCGATCAGCGTTCATATAAGGGGAAACCACCAGAGAGGAACCCGAAAGTGAGAAAAGTTTGTTCTCAGAGCCGATAAAGATGCGCACACCGTCGCCACTTTCGGCCAGTTCAAGGAATTCGGCAATGTCACGCTTGCGTTCAAGATCATCAAACAGGCGGCGGACCCGCTCCAGATCCTCCGCCTCTGCATCCCCATCAAGCAGATTCGCACGCCCCCGCACGATCAGCCGCTCTGCATGCTCACCTTCCCCTTCCCACAAAACGGCACCACTTTCGACCAATTCGCGCGCAAGGGTGTCGATCTCCGAACGGCGCTGCGCGATCTCCTGCTTCACGCTGCGTTGCAATTCACCGATGGTCTTGCCTTCGACCAGAGCATTGAGGAAATTGGCCGCTTCGCGCATGGAACTCGGCGTCTGACCGGGCGGTGGCGTGAACAGGCGGTTCTCCACGTGTCCGTCAGAGAACACCAAAACCACCAACGCGCGGTCCGGGGACAGGGAAACGAATTCGATATGCTTGATCGGCGCTTCGTGCTTGGGCGTCAGGACAAGGGACGCGCCATGGGTGACACCGGACAATGCCGATCCGACACGGTCCAGCAGATTGCCCACGTCAGCGGCATTGTCCCCCATTGTGGCATCGATCTTTTCGCGGTCGGTGTCGGAAAGATCGCCCAGTTCGATCATGCCGTCGACAAACATCCGCAACCCAAGCTGCGTGGGGATACGGCCCGCGCTGACATGGGGGGACCCAAGAACGCCGATGTGTTCAAGATCCTGCATGACATTGCGGATTGTGGCGGCGCTGACCTTTTCGCTGAAGTCCCGTGTCAGCGTACGCGATCCCACCGGATCACCGGTATCCAGATACCCCTCCACGACGCGGCGAAACACCTCGCGGGAGCGATCGTTCATTTCCTTGAGCAGCTTCACGGTCTCGGTCATCGGCGCACCTCTGCTGCCAATAAAGGGAGGCGGAGCGCGAACGTCAATCTTGCTTGCATCCGGGGGGCGCAGGACGGTATCCCCGGTGGAAATCAAAAAGGATATCCCATGCGCCCTTCTGGCCGGAAACTTGACGAAATGCGCCCTGTCTCAGTCGAGGTGGGTTTTACCAAACACGCAGAAGGATCGGCGCTGATCAAGGTGGGCGACACGCATGTGCTGTGCACGGCGACGGTAGAAGATCGCGTGCCACCGTTCATCAAGGGATCCGGGCTGGGCTGGGTCACGGCGGAATACGGCATGCTGCCACGTGCAACCAATACCCGGATGCGACGCGAAGCGGCGATGGGCAAGCAAGGCGGGCGCACGGTGGAAATCCAGCGGCTGATCGGCCGCTCCCTGCGCGCCGGTGTGGACAGGGTCGCCCTGGGCGAGCGTCAGATTTCCATCGATTGCGATGTGTTGCAGGCCGACGGCGGCACGCGGTGTGCCGCGATCACCGGCGGCTGGATTGCACTGCGCCTGGCGGTGAACAAGCTGATGAAAGCCGGAGACGTGATTTCCGACCCCCTGGAAGACCCGGTGTCAGCGGTCAGCTGCGGCATCTATGCAGGCCAGCCGGTTCTTGATCTGGACTATCCGGAAGATTCAGAGGCCGGCGTTGACGGCAATTTCATCATGACGGCCAGCGGCAAGCTGATCGAGGTTCAGATGAGCGCCGAGGGATCCACATATTCCCGCGATCAGATGAACGCGTTGATGGATCTTGCGGAAAAGGGCGTTGCGGAACTGGCCGCCCTTCAGAAAGACGTCACCGCGTGACACGCCGGTTCACCTCTGACCAGATCCTGATCGCGACCCACAACGCGGGCAAGCTGGAAGAGATGGAACAGCTGTTTGCCCCGCGCGGCGTGCAGGTGGTGGGGGCAGCTTCGCTTGACTTGCCGGAACCGGAGGAGACAGAGAGCACCTTTGTCGGTAATGCCCGGATCAAGGCGCACGCCGCCGCGAAGGCGACAGGGATGCCCGCGCTGGCCGACGATTCCGGGATCGAGGTGGAGGCATTGGACGGTGCGCCCGGTGTCTATACCGCAGATTGGGCCGAAACACCGGACGGTCGGGATTTCCTGATGGCCATGACCAAGACCCATAATTTGCTTGAAACCAAGGACGCGCCACAGCCGCGCCATGCCCGGTTTTGCGCGACCCTGGTTCTGGCGTGGCCCGACGGCCATGATGAGGTTTTCGCAGGCACAGTTGAGGGCACGCTGGTCTGGCCGCTGCGGGGCAAGCTGGGTCATGGGTACGACCCGATGTTCCAGCCCAATGGCCATGACATCACCTTTGCCGAAATGGACGCAGATCAGAAAAACGCGATCAGCCACAGGGCGGACGCCTTTGCCAAGCTGATCAAGGGCTGCTTTGACTGACGATTGGCAACAGGGTGGCTTTGGCCTTTATATCCATTGGCCGTTTTGCGAGGCGAAGTGCCCCTATTGCGATTTCAACAGTCACGTCTCGCGAAGCATTGATCAGCGCGCTTGGGGCGACGCTTACCTGGCCGAGCTTGCCCGTGCAGCAGATGAGACGCCTGGTCGGGTTCTGAATTCGGTTTTCTTCGGCGGGGGGACGCCCAGCCTGATGGACCCCGACGTCGTGGCGGATGTGATCACCGCAATCCGCACACGCTGGCCCGTTGCGAACGATCTGGAAATCACGCTTGAGGCAAATCCCGGTTCGGTCGAGGCAGGCCGGTTTGCAGCCTACCACGCGGCGGGGGTCAACCGGATCTCCATGGGCATACAGGCGCTGAACGATACTGACTTACGTAGGTTGGGGCGCATCCACACCGCGTCAGAGGCGCTGACTGCCTTTGATATTGCCCGACAGACCTTTGACCGCGTGAGCTTTGACCTGATCTATGGTCGGCAGGACCAGACGCTTGCGGCCTGGAAAGCGGAATTGAAACAGGCATTGAACCTGGCGATTGATCATCTGTCGCTGTACCAGTTGACGATCGAGCAAGGCACGGCTTTTGGCGATCGCTACAACCGCGGTGGGTTGCGCGGCTTGCCGGATGAAGACCTGGGCGCGGATATGTTCGTTGCGACGCAGGACATCTGCGCCGACGCCGGGATGCCCGCCTACGAGGTATCGAACCACGCCCGCGACGGCGCCGCTTCGCGACACAACCTGATCTATTGGCGCTATGGCGATTATCTTGGCATTGGGCCGGGGGCACATGGCCGGGTCACGCAAGCCGCACGCAAATATGCAACGGAAGCCTTCAGCAATCCAAATCGCTGGCTGTCGGGGACACAAACCGGCGAGACTGAGAAACCACGGCTGGTGCTGTCTGCGGAAGATCAGGCACAGGAGTTCCTTCTGATGGGGCTGCGCCTGAAGGAGGGCATTGATACGGCACGCTACGCTGCCATCGCCGGGCAGCCCCTGTCGGAGCGCAGACTTGCGGAATTGGTCGATCTTGGCATGATTTCCAGCACGAAAGACAGATTAATCGTTTCAGATCAGGGGTTTATGGTTCTGAACGCTGTCATCGAAGCCTTGATGCCGGATCAGCCACCGCCCAGCACCCTGCAAAGCTCGTCCAGTTCCTCCAGCGAGCGGTAGTGCAGGGTCAGCTTGCCATTTTCCTGACCGGGTTTGTGATCAAGGGACACTTTCATCCCGATGGCTGCAGCCAGATCCCGTTCCAACGCGATGGTGTCGGCGTCCTTCTCCGATGCAGACGCCCTTGCAGTGGCCTTGGGCGCATCGCCGCTGGCTTCCTTCTTGACCAAAGCTTCAGCGGCCCGGACGGATAAACCGCCCTTCATGATCTGCTGTGCCAGTTTCAGAGGATCCTTCGCCGGGATGAGCGCCCGCGCGTGACCCGCGCTGAGCCCGCCTGAGCGAACCAGGTCGACCACACCATCGGGCAGGTTCAGCAGACGCAGCAGATTGGCGATGTGGCTTCTGCTCTTGCCCAAGGCTTCTGCCATTTTTTCCTGTGTATGGCCAAACCGGTCCATCAGCTGCCGATACCCCGTTGCCTCTTCGATGGGGTTCAGGTCTGCACGCTGAATGTTCTCTATGATGGCCACTTCAAGCACTTCGACATCCGTGAAGTCGCGCACGATCACCGGCAATTCATGCAATTGCGCCATCTGCGCAGCGCGCCAGCGGCGTTCGCCTGCGACGATTTCAAAGCTACCACCTTGCCGGGACCGGACGATCAGCGGCTGAATGACGCCTTTTTCCTTGATGGATGCGGCAAGGTCGGCAAGATCTTCGGCTGCGAACCTTTTGCGGGGCTGGTCGGGATTGGGGGAAATCCGCTCAATCGGGATGATATGCTCAGCCGCCGAGGGCCCTTTGGACGCGGCGTTTTCATTCTCTGTGACGTCCGCCATCAAGGCGGACAATCCGCGCCCAAGGCCGCGCTTGCGTTCCTGTTTCTCAGCCATTTCCACCCCTCACCTGATGTTGTTATCCATGATTTCCTGCGCCAGTGCGCGATACGCCATCGCACCTTTAGATTGACTGTCATAACTCAGCACCGGCATGGCAAAGCTGGGCGCTTCGCTCACACGCACGTTGCGCGGTATCATCGTTTTGAACACGACCTCCCCCAGTGTATTACGCGCGTCCTGTTCCACCTGCTGCGACAGGTTATTGCGGCGGTCATACATTGTCAGCACGACACCTTCGATCCGCAAATCGGTGTTCCCGCTTTGCCGGACTTCGCGAATGGTCATCATGAGTTGCGACAACCCCTCCAAAGCAAAGAATTCGCTTTGCAAAGGCACAAGAACAGAATGCGCTGCAATCATGGCGTTCACGGTCAAAAGGTTCAGTGATGGCGGACAATCGATCAGAATGTAGTCGAGCGCAAAGTCATCCATCTGAAGCTGGCGCAGGGCGTCATGTAGCAAAAAGCTCCGCTTTTCATTGGAAATCAGCTCAATATCCGCAGAACTGAGGTCGACGGTTGCCGGAATGATGAACAGGCCATCCTGCTGGGTATTTTGAACCAACCGGTCAAGCGATATGTCTTCAAGCAGGAGTTCATAGGTAGTAAATTCCCGATCATCCAAGGCGATTCCGAAACCCGTGGATGCGTTCCCTTGCGGGTCAAGGTCGACCACCAAAACACGCTTGCCCATTTCAACAAATGCTGCCGCGAGGTTGATCGTCGTTGTGGTTTTACCGACGCCACCTTTTTGATTTGCCACCGCGATTATCTTGGGCCCGGTGGGCCGCGTGGGGTCAGACACGTTTGATATCCTCAATCTTCAAAACCGCGGCAGCAGGGTTGGTATTGCTTGTAATCGCTTCGCAGGAATATGACCACTGCTGTTGCGCAGCGTCATGCTCTTTCCGCCAATTTTCGCCTTTCGGAAAGATGCATGTACCCTTCGCCGCCAGATGATGTTCGGCGAAGGAAAGAAGGGTGGTAAGATCGGCCAAGGCACGGGCGGACAACACCTCAGCCTGCAGTGGCGCAAGATCTTCGATGCGCTCCGATATGACTGTCCCGGACAGTGACATTTCCCGCAATGCACTGCGCAGAAAGGCGCATTTGCGCTGGTCACTTTCAACGAGTGTCACTGTTATATCCGGACGTTTCTCCGTAGCGATGATTGCGATTACGATCGCGGGAAACCCGCCTCCACTGCCCAGATCCACCCAGGAACGGCAGGGAGGGGCCAGATCAAAGATTTGTGCGGAATCCAGTATATGGCGGGACCAAAGATCAGAAACGCTCGCCTTGGAGACCAGATTGATCTTCTGCGTCCATTTTTCCACCAGATCTGCAAAGACCTGAAGACGCGCCAGTGTTTCACGTGAAACATCGAGGTCCGGCAGCGTCATTATGCGGTCTTCTTGCCTGCGTCACGCTTGAGCCATGTAAGAATCAAGGTCAAAGCCGCCGGCGTCATCCCATCAATGCGGGATGCCTGCGCAAGCGTTTCAGGCCGCGCCGCGACAAGTTTCGCCTTCAATTCATGAGACAAACCATCGAGGGCACCATAGTCGAAACCCTCCGGGATCCGATGCGCCTCGTCCTTGCGCAACACATCGATATCGCGCTGCTGCCGTCCAAGATAATTAGCATAAAGCGCGTCCCTCTCCACTTGGCGCCGAATATTGGCTGATACCTCCTGCAGCTCCGGGACGAGGGAAACGACGTCTTCAAACCGGACATCCGGGAATGCCAACAGTTGAAACGCAGTCCGCCGGTTGCCGTCCTGGCTGACCTTGATACCAGCTTTTGCAGCGTCCTTCGGCGTAAAGTCCTGATCCGACAATAGCGACTTCGCCAACTCCAGATCAGCCATCTTCGCCACAAAGGCCTCCCGCCGCGCATCCGACGCACATCCGAGCGCAATGGCGCGCGGCGTAAGCCGTTGATCTGCGTTGTCTGCGCGCAGCGACAAACGAAACTCCGCTCTAGAGGTGAACATGCGATATGGCTCTGTCACCCCTCGGGTTGTGAGGTCATCAATCATGACGCCGATATAGCTTTCAGCCCGACTGAAAATCACATCATCGCCGCCCCTTACAGCTCGTGCGGCGTTTAACCCGGCCACCAAGCCTTGCGCGGCAGCCTCCTCATATCCTGTCGTGCCATTGATTTGACCGGCGAGGTACAGTCCGGGCACGTTGCGCACTTCGAGGGTGGCGCGCAGCGCGCGGGGATCAATATAGTCGTACTCAATTGCATACCCTGGCTGCAGTATCTTCGCATTTTCGAGGCCCCGGATGGACCTCACGTAGGCTTCCTGCACATCTTCCGGCAAGGATGTGGAAATGCCGTTGGGGTATATCGTGTGGTCATCCGCCCCCTCTGGCTCAAGAAAAATCTGATGCGAAGTTTTCTCAGCAAAGCGCACCACCTTATCTTCGATCGACGGGCAATACCTTGGCCCGATGCCATCGATCTGGCCACCATACATCGCTGATCTCTCAAGGTTCTTCGCGATGATATCATGGGTGACCGCATTCGTATGCGTGATCCCGCAGCTGATTTGCGGTGCGCTGATCGAAGTGGAAAGGAACGAAAAGAGCGTGGGATTATCATCCCCTGCCTGCTGTTCCAGCCCAGACCAATCGATGGTGCGTCCATCCAGACGCGGAGGTGTACCGGTCTTCAAACGGCCCATTGGCAATTTGAAACCATCAAGTCGGTTTGCGAGATCAACGGTCGCCTTATCTCCCATGCGCCCACCGGACCGACTGACATCGCCGATATGAATGACACCGCGCAAGAATGTGCCTGTGGTCAAGATTACTGCGCCCGCCTCTAGCTGTTCGCCGGACGCCAGAACCACCCCACCAACCGTGGATTGCCGCATCAACAAATCAACAACTTCGCCTTCCACAATGGTAAGGTTGGGTTGCGCTTCGCAAGCCGCCAGCATTTCGCTGCGATAAATCTTCCGATCCGCCTGCGCCCGTGGACCCTGGACCGCGGGGCCCTTGCGGCGGTTAAGTAGACGGAACTGAATCCCCGCCTTGTCCGCCACACGGCCCATCACGCCGTCCATGGCATCAATTTCCCGGACCAGATGCCCCTTACCAAGCCCGCCAATGGCCGGATTACAGGACATAACGCCAATGCCGTCCCGCGTCATCGTGACAAGCGCGGTATCCGCTCCCATCCGTGCGGCAGCGTGCGCCGCCTCGGCACCTGCATGCCCACCCCCGATAACGATGACCTCAAAATGTTTCACGTGAAACACTCCATTATTTCCCCAAGCAGAAGCTGGCAAAGATTTCGTCCAGCAAGGCTTCAACGTCAACGCGCCCGATCAAGCCTTCCAACGCCCGTATCACATGGCGCAGCTCTTCCGCTGCCAGCTCATATTGATCAGGACCCCGCTGCAATACCAAATCTGCCTGCAACAATCCATTGATCGCTGTTTCCATAACTGACCTGTGACGGGCATGTGTCGCAACGCCGACGGCAGATGTTCGCGACGCCAGAACGTTTTGTAGCTGCGCAATCAGCGATTCCACACCTTGCCCCGTCTTGCCGGAGATACCTGCACCGTCCTGACGCAAATCAGCTTTGGGTAACAGGACGATATCACCGTCCCGCGGCCGCGCGATCAGATCATCGGGATTTTCCGACAGAAAGACCCGCACATCCGCTTCATCCGCCCGGGCAAGGGCGCGGCTGACGCCGATCGCTTCAATTGCGTCATCACTTTCGCGCAGCCCGGCAGTATCCAGCAATGTCACCGGCAAGCCACCCAGATCCATCCGGACTTCGATCACATCCCGCGTGGTCCCTGCAATCTCCGACGTGATCGCGGCCTCCCTGCCAGCCAGAGCATTTAGAAGCGTCGATTTGCCCGCATTCGGCGCGCCCAGAATGGCAACTTCAAACCCCGTGCGTATCCGCTCAGCAACATGGCTCCCCGCAATCTCCGCCTGCAACTGCGCCTGTACCCGCGCCAGCAGCGCCTCCACTTCGGGCGTCACATCAACGGGTACGTCTTCATCCGCAAAATCAATCGTCGCTTCAAGCAGCGCAGCAGCCCTGATCAAATCAGCGCGCCAGCCTTCCACCAACTCGCCCAAATGCCCCGACACCACGCGCAGCGCCTGCTTGCGCTGTGCCTCCGTTTCCGCATCAATCAGATCAGCGAGCCCTTCGACCTGCGTCAGGTCAAGCCGTTCATTCTCCAATGCGCGACGGGTGAACTCCCCAGGCTCAGCAAGTCGCGCACCATCAAAGCGCGCCAGCACCGCAAGCACCGCCCTAACAACCGCGATGCTCCCGTGAAGATGCAGCTCGACAATATCCTCTCCGGTAAAGCTGTGCGGACCCGGAAACGCGACGACCAACCCTGTGTCGATCAGACCGCCCTCACGATCCCTGATCTTGCGCAGCGCGACCATCCGCGCCTCCGGCAACGTCCCGCTGATATCTTCCGCGATGGCAAAGGCACGCGGCCCGGATAACCGAACCACGCAAACACCCGCCCGGCCCATTGCCGTCGCTTGGGCGAAAATCGTCTCCATCTCACATAACCTGTTGTTATCGCGAAATTTTTACGTATTCATTGAGTCGAAGAAGTCCGCGTTCGTTTTGGTCTGCTTCAATTTCCCGATCAGGAATTCAATCGCATCCGTCGTCCCCATCGGGTTCAGGATCCGGCGCAGCACAAACGTTTTCTGAAGATCGATCTTGTCGATCAACAGGTCTTCCTTCCGGGTACCCGACTTCAGAATATCAATTGCCGGGAACACGCGTTTGTCGGCAATCTTGCGATCCAGGATGATCTCGGAGTTACCGGTACCCTTGAATTCCTCAAAGATCACTTCATCCATCCGTGACCCGGTATCGATCAACGCCGTTGCAATGATCGTCAGCGATCCGCCCTCTTCGATGTTCCGTGCCGCACCAAAGAACCGCTTGGGCCGCTGCAGTGCATTGGCGTCCACACCACCTGTCAGTACTTTGCCAGAGGACGGCACAACCGTGTTGAACGCACGCCCCAGACGGGTGATGGAATCGAGCAGGATCACCACATCCCGTTTATGCTCTACCAGACGTTTTGCTTTCTCGATCACCATGTCGGACACCGCGACGTGCCGCGTCGCAGGTTCATCAAAGGTGGATGACACCACTTCCCCCTTCACGGATCGCTGCATGTCCGTCACCTCTTCGGGACGTTCGTCAATCAGCAGCACGATCAAATAGCACTCAGGATGGTTCTTCTCGATCGAATTGGCGATGTTCTGCAACAGGACCGTCTTGCCGGTCCGCGGTGGCGCGGTGATCAGCGCGCGCTGGCCTTTGCCGATCGGCGATACCAGATCGATGATCCGGGCCGATCTATCCTTCAGCGTCGGATCATCCACCTCCATCGTCAGCCGCTCATCTGGGTAAAGCGGCGTCAGGTTTTCGAAGGCCACCTTGTGGCGGGCCTTTTCCGGCGCCTCAAAATTGATCTTCGTGACTTCCGTCAGCGCAAAGTACCGCTCATTGTCATCGGGTGCCTTGATAAGCCCCTCGATGGTGTCCCCGGTCCGCAAGGACCACTGTCGGATCATCTCGGGCGAAACATAGATATCATCCGGGCCCGGCAGATAGTTCGCTTCGGGAGAGCGCAGAAAACCGAAACCGTCCTGCAGCACCTCCAGCACACCATCCCCCGAGATTTCCCATCCTTCATCCGCGCGTTCGCGCAGGATCTGGAACATCATCTCCCCCTTGCGCATGGTGGAGGCGTTTTCGATCTCAAGATCCTCCGCCATCGCCAGAAGGTTCTTGGGGGTCTGCGCCTTCAGATCAGCAAGGTTCAGCGTGTCGGTTGTCATGAAGTGTCCTTTACAGCCGTAACCCAAGGTCACATGGCTGGTCGTATTCAAATGGAAAGCAGAGACGTCACCCGGACGGACAACGCCGCCATATAGACCGTTCGGGTCGCCCGAGTCAATCAGGTCAGAATTTCAGGACAACCGAAAACACGATCACGATCATCAGCACGGTCGGGACTTCGTTCATCATCCGGTATTGCCTGCCCGTCAGGGTGTTCTCCCCCGCGGCAAAACCCTTCACCCGTCGGGTCAGCCACACGTGAAATGCCGTCATCGCCAGGATGCCCGCCAATTTGGTCCAGGGCCAGACAAAAGACCAATCGACAATCCCGGGTGTCGCCACCAGCAGCAACCCGAATGTCCAGGATGCCGCCATCGCCGGTGACATGATCACCTTCGCAAGCTTACCTTCCATCATCGTGAAAAGCGCATGTGTCTCCCCGCTCAACCCCACGCGTTCGGTATGGTGCACCAGCAGACGCGGCAGATAGAAAAGCGCTGCCATCCACGAAATGACCGAGATGATATGAAACGCCTTGATCCAGGGATAGATCGACGCAAGCAAGTCAGACATGCAACCCTCCGTTCCCGGCCCTTCTTATATAAATAAAGAAAAGAAGAAAGATGATGTTGTTTGTAGGGGCGCGATCCGCTGTGGATTATCCGGTTTCACCCGATATGACACACAGCTGTACAATCATCGAACGCCCGCTGGGATAAATCAGATACAAGAAGAATTTATTGATTTAAAATCAACAGGTTAACAGTAAATGACAGCAACCCCCCCTGTGGATAGCAAGCCTGAAACCTGTGCACTGCACAGATTCCCCCACGGCTGGGTCTTATCCTCATGCACAGGTGCGGGAATCGTTATGAAACCAGCGGTGCCATCGTCAAGCATTTCAGTTCTGTCGTCCGGATGGATTCTGCGGGGAAAACCCTTAAGAAGTCCTTAAGACTCCACACAGGATATCCACATGGTTCAGCCCCTCATCCTTGCATCAGGATCACAAATCCGGTCGCAGCTGCTGCGGCAGGCTTGCGTGGATCATAAAGTCATCCCCCCGCTTGTCGATGAAGAGATGATCAAGGCAGCACTGTTGTCAGAAGACGCGCCCCCACGCGACATCGCATATACCCTTGCAGAAATGAAAGCCCGCAAGATCAGCGAAAAGCATCCCGATGCGCTGGTGCTGGGCTGTGATCAGGTTCTGGATCACAAGGGTACGCTGTTGTCCAAGGCAGCCGACCCCGACGCAGCACTCGCACAGCTTAAATCGCTGCGTGGCAGCCAGCACATGCTGCTTTCCGCTGCCGTCCTCTACGAAGGTGGCAAACCCATCTGGCGTCACATCGGTCAGGTGCGTTTGCGCATGCGCGATGCCAGCGACGCCTATCTGGAGGGTTACGTTGAGCGGAATTGGGACAGCATCCGGCACGCGGTCGGCTGTTATCTGCTTGAAGAAGAGGGCGTGCGGCTGTTCTCTCATGTGCAAGGGGATTACTTTCATGTCCTTGGTATGCCACTTCTGGAACTTCTGAATTATCTGACCCTGCGCGGAGACCTCGCTTCATGACTGCCTCCAAAATCCCACTGGCCGGCGTGATCGGTTCACCCATTGCGCATTCCAAATCGCCACAACTGCATGGTCACTGGCTCAAGACCTATGGGATCAAGGGGCATTACATCCCGATGGACATTGGGGCCCATGATCTGCAGGACGCCATCCGCATGCTTCCCAGGATGGGGTTTGTGGGCGTCAATATCACCATTCCTCACAAGGAGGCGGTGCTGTCCATCGCTGATCTGATCACGGATCGGGCGATCCTCATCGGAGCGGCGAATACGCTGATCTTTCGCAAGGACGGCAAGATCCATGCCGACAACACCGACGGCTACGGGTTCATGGAAAACCTCAAGACCGGGGCGCCCGATTGGAACCCCCGCTCCGGGCCGGCCGCGGTGTTGGGCGCAGGCGGTGCGGCACGTGCCGTCATTGCATCTCTTCTGGATGCGGGCGTTCCCCAAATCCTGCTTTCCAACCGAACACGGGTCCGGGCAGAAAAACTGAAGGCGGATTTCGGCAGCCGCCTGCAGGTTTTTGATTGGGTTCAGGCCGGCAACATGTTTGACCACGCAGCGCTTGTCGTGAACACCACGTCGCTTGGCATGATCGGCAAGAATGAAATGCGCGTGCCGTTGGACGGGTTGCAAAAAGGGGCGGTGGTCACGGATCTGGTTTACGCACCGCTTAGAACGCAACTTCTTGAAACGGCAGAGGAAATGGGCTGCATCACCGTGGATGGCCTTGGCATGCTCCTGCATCAGGCCGTGCCGGCCTTTGAACGCTGGTTCGGCACCCGTCCCGCGGTCGACAGCGCCACGCGCGCGGCTGTGCTGCGCTGATGTTCCTGCTTGGTCTGACTGGGTCCATCGGGATGGGAAAGACAACCACCGCACAGATGTTTGCCGCCGAAGGCTGCTCGGTCTGGGATGCGGACGCCGCGGTGCACCGCCTTTATGCGAAAGGTGGCAAAGCCGTTGCGCCGATGGGCAGCGCCTTTCCATCCGCGATCGAAGACGGCGCTGTCTCCCGCGACCGCCTCAAGCAGATCATCGGCAACGATCCCACCGCGTTGAAGCGCATTGAAGCCATCGTGCATCCGCTTGTGGCGGAAGACCGGGCGGATTTCCTTTCAAATACTGACGCAGACATTGTCGTTCTGGATATCCCGCTGCTGTTTGAGACGGGGGGCGATGCGAAAATGGACGCAACTGCCTGTGTTAGGGTCGATTCCAAGCTGCAACGGGAACGCGTCATGGCCCGTGGGACGATGTCCGAGACGCAGTTCGAAACCATTCTTGCAAAGCAGATGCCGATTGAAGAGAAATGCGCGCGGGCAGACTATGTGATAGAGACGGACACATTGGAACACGCGCGCCAACAGGTGCAAGACGTGCTTTTGGACATAAGGGGAAAGATCGCAGATGCGTGAGATCGTACTGGATACCGAAACCACTGGGTTTGATCCTGAAACCGGCGACCGGATCGTTGAAATTGGAGCGGTTGAACTGATGGGTCACGTGGCCACCGGCAAAACCTATCACCAGTACATCAACCCCGAACGTGCCATGCCGGAGGACGCGTTTCAGGTGCATGGGCTGGGCGACGATTTTCTGCGTGACAAGCCGAAGTTTGCACAGGTCGGCCAGGCGTTTCTGGATTTCATCGGCGATGCCAAGCTGGTCATTCACAATGCCGCCTTTGACATCAAGTTTCTGAATGCGGAGCTGAAGTGGATGAACCTGCCACAAATCCCGTGGGAGCAGGCGATTGATACCCTTGCCATCGCCCGCAAGAAATTCCCCGGCTCGCCCGCGTCACTGGATGCATTGTGCCGCCGTTTCAACATCGACAACGGGGCGCGTACCCTGCACGGGGCCTTGCTGGACAGTGAAATTCTGGCAGAAGTGTATCTTGAACTGATCGGCGGGCGGCAGCCGGATTTTGCGCTGTCTCACCGATCTGACTCCACCGGCGAAACGGTGACAAACGGGTGGAAACCCCAGCCCCGCCCGATGCCTCTGCCCTCCCGGTTGTCGGAACAAGAGGCCGCCGCCCATGCCGAATTCATCAGCAAACTGGGCGACGACCCACTGTGGTCCAAAGCTTAGGCGTCAGCCTTTGGCGGGTTTTCGGCCTGACGCCGCGCAATCTCATTGCGGTATAGCGACATGAAATCGATGTTTTCCAGGTTCAGCGGTGGGAAGCCGCCATCCCGTGTGATGTCGCTGACGACACGGCGCAGAAACGGAAAGATCATGCGCGGGCATTCGATCAACAGGAAGGGGTGGATCTGCTCTTCCGGCACATTGTCGATGTGGAAAATACCGACATAATCGATCTCCAGAAGGAACAGGGTTGTATCACCCTCCTTCGCTTTCGAGGTCACGTTCAGCTTGATCGCGGATTCGTACTGCTTGTCAGCGGTGCGTTTTTTTGCATCCAGATTGACCTGCACCTGCACATCCGGTTGCACATCTGCCGCTGCGCCTTTTTGCGCCATGATGTTTTCAAAGGACATGTCGCGGATGTATTGCCCCAGAACGCGCATCTGCGGTGCGGTCGGCTTGGCGGCTTCGTTCTCTGCCATCGAATTTTCCCTCGTGGTGAATTAGAATTGCGCGGGCTTAGCAGGTTGGCGGCGTGCCCTCAATGCTTTGTCCAGCCTGACGGGCCGCGCCGCTGCGCCTCATCCTCTGGTATCTCGCGGTATTCGCCGTCGATCACGTCCCCGCCGCGCGAGGTCGGCCCGCCGCGCCCTGCGGTATCGTGCTGACCGTATTGTTGTTGGTGTGTTTCAAAGGCCTGCACGTTTACCCGTGCGCGCAGCGCCTTGTAGGCTGCTTGCCGCACCCCTGGTACCAGCAAGGCGAATCCAACCGCATCCGTGAAAAACCCTGGCGTCAGCAATAAAGCGCCGGCAAACAGGATCATCGCACCATGCACCAGCGGTTCCGTCGGATCGCGCAGATCGGAGAATGAACTGCGCAACTGTCCCAGCGCCATCGCCCCTTGGGTGCGCACAAGAAACGTGCCCAGAACGGCGGTTACCACCACGATCAAAAGCGTTGGCCACAACCCGATTGCACCACCGACCTGAATGAAAAGTCCGATCTCAATCAGAGGAACTGCGATAAATGCGATCAAAAGCCACATGGCGACGGGGTCCTTATCTTGGGGGCGGAGTGGACTCACCCCGCTCATGCACCTACATAAGGTCCAAAGCGCGATGTTTCCATGTTTTGCCTGATGAGGTTTCGATGAACTCTCCTATGTTACAGCTTCTGGTTCTTGCCGGTATTGCTGTTTTTCTGATCCTACGCCTGCGTAACGTGCTGGGCACCCGCGAAGGTTTTGAAAAGCCTCCCGCCGTGGATCAGGCACCGGCCAAGCGGAAAGGGCCGGCCTTCGAAGTGATCGAAGGCGGTCCCGACCTCGATATCACCGATCATTTCCCGGAAGACAGCGATCAGGGCAAGGCTCTGGCCGCGATGAAGCGGCTTGAGCCGTCTTTCAACGTCGGTGATTTCCTCAGCGGCGCGCGCGGCGCGTATGAGATGATTGTCATGGGGTATGAGCGCGGCGATCTGGCGGAAATCCAGCCCCTGCTGTCCGAGGAAATCTATGAAAGTTTTGTCGATGGCGTGGCCGCGCGAGAAGATCAGGGGCTGACGATCGAGGCGAATTTCATCGGCGTGCGGGAACTTGAACTGGAAGACGCCACTCTGGACCCTGACACCAACGAAGCTGAAGTCACGATGCGTTTCGTGGCCGAGCTGAATTCCGCCGTGCGCGACAAGGCCGGTGATATCATCGAAGGCAGCACGACAGAGATCAAACGCCAGAAAGATACCTGGGTATTTGCCCGCATCATGGGTTCGGACGATCCAAATTGGCTGTTGGTATCTACAGACGGTTAAGACATGCAGTCTTGGCATTGGCTGCGGCGGGGGGCATTCTGGTGACACCTGCGGCAGCCAGTGATGTTTCCTACAGCGTGCTGGAATTCGACCAGCTTGAAGGATGGGACAAGGACGATCACACTGCGGCATTCAATGTCTTCCTGAGCACCTGCGGTGACATGAAACAACCCGACTGGCGCGCGGTCTGCGCCTATGCCCGGCAAAACCCGGATCCGCGCCAGTTCTTTGAACTTTTTTTTCGCCCTGTATTGATCGAAGACGGGCAAGACCCCCTTTTCACCGGCTATTTTGAACCAGAGCTTGAGGGCGACAAATACCGCTCCAGCAGGTACCGCTTTCCGGTGTATGCCATGCCGACGGAGGCAAAGCGGAATTCTCCCTGGTTGACGCGCCGACAGATCCTGACCAGCGGTGTCATGGATGGGCGCGGGTTGGAGATTGCGTGGGTCGATGACCCGGTTGAACTGTTCTTTCTGCAGATCCAGGGTTCCGGCCGCATTCGTTTACCTGACGGGTCCTACATCCGGGTGGGTTATCGCGGGGCGAACGGCCATCCCTACCGGTCCATCGGGGTCGAACTGGTCCAGCGCGGCGTGTACCAGCCGCATCAGGTAAGTGCGGAAGTGATCAAGAACTGGGTTCGTCGCAATCCGGATGCCGGGCAGGAACTGCTGTTCCACAATCCGTCCTATGTCTTTTTCCGTGAAGTCAGCCGCGTGCCACCGGATCAAGGGCCCTTGGGCGCAATGAACCGATCCGTGACGGCGATGCGGTCCATCGCCGTTGATCCCGCGCACGTCACCCTCGGCGCGCCCGTCTGGATCGAGAAAGACGGCGCGAACCCCCTCCGGCGATTAATGATTGCGCAGGACACCGGGTCTGCGATCAAGGGCGCGCAACGCGCTGACGTGTTCTTTGGAACAGGTGACGCGGCCGGGCGTGCCGCTGGTACGCTGCGGGATCCCGGCCGGATGCTGGTACTGATGCCCATTCAACGCGCCTATGCCTTGCTGCCTGAAAGCGCCCTGTGAAACGGCGCGGCCTGAACAAGGATGATCTTGAGCTTTGGCGCAAGGTCACGGAACGGACGGAAAAACTCGACCTGAAAACGCTGTTCACGCCCGAGATTGACACGGATCAACCGTCCCTGCCCGCCATCCGAAAGGCCAAGACCATTGTGCTTGGCAAACCCACTTCCAAGACACGAAAGCCGGGTCACAACCTGACACCATCGCTGCCTGAACAGATCAACGCCGCGCCCGTGCAGATGGACCAGAAAGCGTTTGGCAAGATGAAGCGCGGCAAGCTGAAACCCGAGGGTCGAATTGATCTGCATGGCATGACGCTGGATCGCGCGCATCCCGCGCTTAGCCGGTTCATCCTGTCGGCGCATAAGAGCGGCAAGCGGCTGGTGTTGGTGATTACTGGCAAAGGCAAGATGCGCGACGAAGGTGGACCCATCCCCGTGCGTCACGGGGTGCTGCGCCATCAGGTGCCGCAATGGCTGGGCATGGCGCCCCTGTCATCCGTCGTGTTGCAGGTCACCCAGGCACATATCAGCCACGGCGGCAGTGGTGCCTACTACGTGTACCTCCGGCGACAGCGCTAGCGACCCAGTGTCGGGCGGTATCTGAGAATCCCAAGTGTCCCTAATGCCGCCGCTGCCAGATAGAAAACGGCGATCGGCAGCATTTGCTGCGGGAAATCCACACCCCAATCGATCAGCGCGCCTGTCACCCCCGGACCAATGGCGGACCCGAAAACCATCAGCGCCGCCGCCGCCGCCTTGATCGCCCCGATATGGCGCGTCCCGTAATATTCCGCCCAGAAGGTGGCTGAACCTGTCGCGTGCATCCCCTGTCCGACGCCAAAGATGACCAATCCGACCCCGGCCATGAAAATAGTGTCTGCAAAGGCCAAAACCATGAAGGACAGCGCAAAGGGCAGCATCTGAAGCGGGACGATCCGACTGACACCAAACCGGTCGATGGCCCAGCCGGACACGAATGTCGCCACGATGGACGACAGGGTATAAACCGGCATCAGTGCCACGAACTGCACCAGTTCCCAGCCTTTTACCTCCACCAGATGCACCTGTTGAAAGAACAGTGCCGTGCCCCAGGCAGACGGCCCGGCCACCATCGGGATCATCAGAAAAAACAGCGGTGACCGCAATGCCTCGCTCCGGGTCCAATGCCGACCGTGCATGCCTGCGATCTGCGCTTGTGCCGCCATGCTTTGCGGCGTGCGTTCCTGGCGTAGAAGGCTCAGCAAAACGGGGATGGTCACCACCACAAGCCCGGCTGCCAGTACCCACAAGCTGCGCCAGTGCATCACCGCAAACAGCGCCACGAACACCACGGGCAGCACCGCCTGCCCCACCGCGTAACCCATCGACGACAGCGAAAGCGCCTTGCCACGCGTGGCTTCGAACCAGCGCACCATCGCAACGGACCCCAGTTGCGACATCATCCCCTGCCCCGTCAGACGCAGCGCGAAAATCACACCGATCAGCAGGATCCAAGACGTATTCGCCGCCATCGCAAGACAGGCCATCGCAAGGCCCAGCATCACCCCAAGCGCAAGCACACGGATACGAAAGCGATCCGTCAGGACACCCACCCAGATCATCGCAATCGCCGATGCCGTGGTCCCGATCGTATAGATGCCGCCCCATTGCCCGTCGCTAAGCCCGAAGTCGGTCTTGATCTCTCCGGCGAAGAGGGAAATGAAATACGTCTGCCCATAGGACGACGTGAAGGTAAGCAGAAAGCCCGCCAGCAGAAAAAGCCAGTTGATGCGCAGAAAGCTGAGGTAGCCCATAGGTCTTTCGTTTCAGTCAAAGTACCGAGAGGGAAAAGACTAATCCCCAGCAAATACAAGTTATCCACATGATGTGGCAATTCTTACAACATATTGGGGTTTACTTGCAGTGCGGCCCAACTAATATGGGCCGCACTATGGGTACGTGGCAGAGCGGTCTATTGCACCGGACTCAAAATCCGACGGGGCTTGCTTCATAACCGGCCCCCGTGGGTTCGAATCCCACCGCACCCGCCAAGAAGGGCAGTGGAGTATCGCTCCGCTGCCCTTTAATTTTGCATACTATATTTTGGGTGTCAAAGTCTAAATCTACAAGAAGTAGTGCAAATAGCATCTAAATGGACTTCAAATGGATTATAATTAGATCATAAAATGGCGATATGTTAAATTCTTCTGATGGTTAGCGATTCGAAACGCCAAGGAAAAGTCCAGCCGAGCTTGTCAGATAAGACGCGTGAGCATTTGAAGCTTCTAGTGGAAACTGGGGCGTTTGGAGCGACAGAAGCTGAAGTGGTAAAGACTTTCACTCACGAGGGCATTAGGCGTGCTTTCGTCGAAGGCTTCATACCATCTAAACATGGCGGTGTCTAAAGCACGTAGCGGCTGAGGTCCGTGGATTTGGTCAATTCACCAAGGTTCTTGTCAACGAAGTCTTCGTTCACCTCTATCGCCTCTCCCGCGCGGTCCGGTGCGGTAAAGGACAACTCCTCAAACACCCGTTCCATCACGGTATAAAGCCTGCGCGCGCCGATGTTCTCAATCGATTGGTTCACGTCCGCCGCAATCTTGGCCAGCGCGGCGATCCCTTCAGGGGTAAAGCTGACGGTGACGTCTTCGGTGCCCATCAACGCGGTGTATTGCAGGGTCAGCGCATTGTCCGTCTCCGTCAGGATGCGCACGAAATCCTCTTCCGTCAGCGCACGCAGTTCGACGCGGATCGGCAGACGGCCCTGCAATTCCGGCAACAGGTCGGACGGTTTGGCGATGTGAAATGCACCCGACGCGATGAACAACACGTGATCGGTTTTCACCGGCCCGTGCTTGGTGCTGACGGTGGTGCCTTCGATCAGCGGCAGCAGGTCGCGCTGCACACCTTCGCGGCTGACATCGCCGCCGCGCGCATCTGACCGGGCGCAGACTTTGTCGATCTCATCCAGAAACACGATCCCGTTTTGCTCCACCGCCTCAATCGCCGCGCGGGTCACGGTTTCGTCGTCCAGCAGTTTGTCAGCTTCCTCCCCGATCAGCACTTCATAGCTTTCCGCGACAGACAGCCTTTTCTTGGTGGTGCGCCCGCCCATCGCTTTGCCGAACAGGTCACCAAGGTTCATCATCCCTGCCCCGGCGCCGGGTTGGCCGGGGATATCCATCATCTGAAACGGGTTGGAGGTATCGGCGACTTCCAGATCGATCATGGTGTCGTCCAGCTCGCCAGATTTCAGCTTCTTGCGAAACATGTCCCGCGTGCCTTCACGTGCGTCCGGTCCCGCAATCGCGTCAATCACGCGTTCCTCGGCCGCAGTGTGTGCGCCCGCCTTCACGTCTTCGCGCATGTGCTCGCGGGTCATCGCGATTGACGAGTCGACCAGATCGCGAATGATTTGCTCCACGTCCCGACCGACATAACCGACTTCGGTAAACTTCGTTGCTTCGACCTTCAGGAACGGCGCGCGCGCCAGCTTCGCCAGACGGCGGCTGATCTCGGTCTTGCCGACACCGGTGGGCCCGATCATCAGGATGTTCTTGGGATAGACTTCCTCCCGCAGGTCATCATCCAGTTGCTTGCGCCGCCAACGGTTGCGCAACGCCACGGCAACGGCGCGCTTTGCGTCCTTTTGCCCGATGATGAACCGATCCAGTTCGGAGACGATTTCGCGGGGTGTCAGATCAGTCATTTAGAGATTTTCTCCACGGTCAGATTGCCGTTGGTGTAGACGCAGATGTCCGACGCAATCGCCATCGCGTCGCGTGCCACGGTTTCGGCGTCGCGGTCGCTGTCGATCAGGCCACGTGCGGCAGCCAGTGCAAAATTCCCGCCCGACCCGATGGCCGCGACGTTGTGTTCCGGTTCCAGCACATCGCCCGCGCCCGTGATCACCAGCAAATCGCTGCCATCGGTCACGATCAGCATCGCCTCCAGCTTTTGCAGGTATTTATCTGTCCGCCAGTCCTTAGCCAGTTCGACCGACGCGCGTGCCAGTTGGCCTGGCGTCGCCTCCAGCTTGGCCTCCAGCCGTTCCAGTAGGGTGAAGGCATCCGCGGTCGAGCCCGCAAAACCGGCCACTACTTCGAAACCGCCGGGGCTGAGCCTGCGCACCTTGCGGGCCGTGCCCTTGATCACGGTCTGACCCAGGCTGACCTGGCCGTCGCCGGCAATCACGACCTCGCCGCCTTTCTTGACGCCGATGATCGTGGTCCCGTGCCATCCGGGGAAGGCGTGTTCTGACATAAAATTCTCCGTCTCTCCGCGCTCTATATGACCCTCCGGCGCGGGGCACACAAGGGTTGCCGGCCTTGTGGGTCCCGTCCCGCGCAGATAGCGTTCGGGGCATGTCAGACCACCTTCCCATGCGGTTTTATCTTGAGCCTTCGTTGCGCGAACGCGCAGAATCCGGCGCGCATCCCTTCGTCAAACTGATGCAGGAAACTGTCGAAAAGTTCCTGTTTAGGGTCGAATTTCATGATCTACCGCCCTCCATTCTGCTGCCTGATGTGCATGCGTTGTGCCACATGGTCAAACCTGACATCCCGCGCGCGCTGATCTTTCGCAGGGTCTATGAATATCCGTTCTGGCAGATCGAACAAACGTCCGAGCGGTGGAACTGGGATACAGCAAAGGCGACGTTCGATCCCGCCCGCGTCTCCGGCGACGCTGCGCGGTTCTATGGCTTCTGGCAAAGGCGGTTATTTGACGATGCGGTGAAGCAAACCCGGCAACGCGGATACATCTATGTTCCGTTGCAGGGCCGACTATTGCAAAAACGGTCGTTTCAGAAGTGCAGCCCGCTGGACATGATCGGTCATTGTCTGATCCACGCCCCTGACCGTCAGATCATCGCCACCTTGCACCCCAAGGAGGCGTATGGTGCCGCGGAGCTTGCCGCGTTGGAAACCCTTGCCCGCCAGAACCCGCGCCTTGAGATCGCAAAAGGGGACATGGTGCGTTATCTGCAGGACTGTGATTTCGTGGTCAGCCAGAATTCCGGCGCGGCGTTCAGCGGGCTTTTCTTCGGAAAGCCCGCCCTTCTGTTTGCCGGGATCGATTTCCACCATATCGCCATCAAGGCAAACATGGATGACCTGCAAAAAAGCTTCGATCAGGTTGCCATCCATCAACCCGATTACGCGGCCTACATCTGGTGGTTCTGGCAGTCGCAAAGCATCAACGCCGGTAAGGATGATGCGCGCGACAGGATTGCCGCACGTCTACGGCGTTTTGGATGGCCCATGGATTAAGGGCGCCCCATCAGGACGCCCTTGAACCTACGAGGTCGTGCTGACGATCAGAGCGATTCTTCGATCCAGCTTTGCAGCGCCGCCTTTGGCTTGGCGCCGGCCATGTTGGCGACAACCTGACCGTCCTTGAACAGGAACAGCGCCGGGATGCCCCGCACACCCATCTGGGCGGGCGAATTCGGATTCTCGTCCACGTTCACTTTGACGATCTTAACCTTGCCGTCCATCTCGCTGGAAAGCTCTTCCAGGGAGGGGCCGATCTGTTTGCAAGGGCCACACCATTCGGCCCAGAAATCCACCACTACGGGGATATCGGAATGCTTCACTTCTGCGTCGAATGTGTCGTCGGTGACTGCGACAGTGGCCATGGTGCTCTCTCCTGACAGCGAAAATGTTAGAAGGGATACCTAGGAATGGGAGAGCGGCGCGTCAAGGTAGGGAGAGCGAGACAGCGCTGTTAAAACCAGATCTTCAGGCAGGACCATCAATTCGCGGGTCTGGGTCCACAACACCGCCGCTTCGATTTGCTTGCCGGGATAGATCTGGCGCAGCATCAGCGTATAGGCCCCCATCTGGCGCAGGATACCCTCGGGACAGTCGGTGGCGGAGGCCGGCACAACCCGGTTCGACTTGAAATCCACGGCCCTGATACGGGGACCATCAATCATCAGCCGGTCAATCACGCCATGCAGTTTCCGCCCGACTATTTCCGCGCTGGCGGGAACCTCCGCAAGGGTTTCGGGCGAAAAGAGCGGCGCGAGAGTTTCATCCTGCAGCACCTGGAGCGCTTGCGCGACGGCGCGGTCTGCTTCGGCTGGCAGGGCTGAATGCGCGATGCGCTGGGCGGCAATCTGGCGTTGTTCTTCAGGCAGGGTCGGCAATACCTCAAGCAGATGATGCACCAATGTGCCAAACGCCATTGCCGCTTCCTGATCCCCTTCTCCGTCGCTGCCCAGCGTTTTTGCACCGCCAAGGTCGGACGGTGACAGGGTCGGCATCTCAAGCGCGTAGATCGGTAGGGATTGTTCAAAAACAGGCTCTAACATTGGGGTATTTTGCGCGGGGGAAGGTATGTCCGTTACAGGCAACCCGTCCCAATCCCCTTCTTCGAAACGCAGGACGTCGCTTTGTCCGGTCTTGACCGCGTTCATGTGGCCAAGCGTGTCGCGCAGTATTCTGTACCAGCCATTGTCGTTGTCGGACAGCTTGCCTGCTGCGGCGACGATCAGCCATTTTTCGGCGCGCGTCATCGCCACGTACAACAACCGCAACCGTTCCTCCGCCTGTGCCTCCTGCATTTCGTCCGTGCGGGCGCGGATGATGTCAGGGCTTTCGGCCTTGATCGGTTTCCAGACCGGCATGTCATCCAGCATCACGATCTGATCATTGATCCTGACGGGTCGCGCCGTGGTATCCGGCAGGATCACGATGGGCGCCTCAAGTCCCTTGGCGCCGTGCACGGTCATCACCCTGATCTGATCCGACGCGCTGTCGATCTTGCGCTTGATCTCCAGATCATCGGTGCGCAGCCATTCGATGAACCCGGTCAGGCTGGGCACTTCAGTCCGTTCATAGGACAACGCCTGCGCAAGCATCGCATCTATCCCATCCTCCGCCTCTGGCCCAAGCCGCGCCAGCAGCTGCGCCCGCCCGCGATGGCGCGTGAGGATACGTTCGATCAGGTCATAGGGCCGCAGGAAATCCACCTGCCCCCGAAGATCGTTAAGAACGGCAAGGGTTTCTGGATGCGTGTCTTCCATGACGCGCAACCGTTGCCAAAGTACCTGCCCTTTCGGCCTGCCCTGCGCAAGATTGAAAAGCGCCTGTTCGTTCCACGCGAACAAGGGAGATTTCAAAGCAGTGGCAAGGGACAGGTCATCATCGGGTGACGTCAGGAACGATAGCAATGCCGCCAGGTCCCGCACGGCCAGTTCTGCGCCGACTTTCAAGCGGTCAGCACCGGCTATCGGCAGATTGCGCGCCTTGCACGCGCGAATGATCTCGGCAAACAGTTGCTTGCGTTGCTGTACGAGGATCAGGAAATCGCCCGGCCGGATGCGCCGTTTGATCAGACCATCCGAACCTTTGGTGTCATCAGGGATATAATGCTCCCCCCGCGTCAGCTCATCAATTCTGTCCGCAACCTGTTCCGCGAGCACGACATGGTGATGGCGTGCACTCAACCGATCGACCGGGTCGGTCCAGTGTGTGTCATCCTCCCCATCCTTTGATTCTTCGACAAGGGGCCAAAGATCCACGCGGCCCGGCAGCTGGTCCTTGAACGGTTTATGCAGGGAATCGCGATTGAACCGAACCTGCCGCTGTGGATCAAAAGCAGTGTCTACACTGCGCAATATCGCACTGGAGGAGCGAAACGAATACTCAAGGCTGCGGCGCTGGAAAACTTTCGCGGCACCTGTGAATTTCTCTTCGAAATAATCCGCCTTATGATCGAATTCACGCGGATCGGCACCCTGGAAGGAATAGATCGATTGTTTCTTGTCCCCCACTACGAATAACGTCCGATCCGCATCGGCGTTGACCCCGTCGCCACTGTGGAATTCTGCCGTAAGCGCCTTGATGACGTCCCATTGCCGGGGGGAAGTATCCTGTGCTTCGTCGACCAGGACATGACTGATCCCGCCATCAATCCGGTACAGCACCCAGGCAGCCGTCGCGCTGTCCGTCAGCAAAGCGCGGGCCTTGAGGATCAGATCGTCGAAATCAAGCCATCCGCGCCGCTGCTTGGCATCGGCATAGTGGGCCAGAAACGCGCGCGCAAAACGGTGCAAGGCAAAGGTCTTTTCTGCCGCCAACAGCGCAAGTCTGGCCTCCTGTGCGGCTTCGATGCGGTGCATGAAATCGTGCAGTGCGGGCAAATCGTCAGCGATCACCGCCTGCGTCGGTTTGGTTGGAAAGGTGCCTACCTTGGCAGTAAAGGGCGTCTTGCTGTCCGCCTTTGTCACGAACGCTTCTTCAAATGCGGGAAGCGCCGAATAATCGTATCCAACGATCCGTCCAAGAATACTGGCAACCTTCCCGTCATTGCCCCCCTTGGCCGTCAGATGTGGCAGAATCCGCTGGATTAGAGCCTCTTCACCGCCGACAAATGCCATCTTCTCCACGCCCGCCTCGGTCAAATCCGGTCTCTGGCCCAGACCGGTCAGGATCTCTGCGAGGGTCACATCACGGGCGAAGGCATCGCGCTTTCCGGCAATGGCCTGCGTCAGCTTGCTGAAATCCTCCCCACTGTTGATCCCGGCCATATCGCGGACCAGCATTGCTTCGGGCCCCTCGGCCATCTGGTCGACAATCTCCGCGCGCAACAGTTCCCCGGCGCGTTCCTCGATCTCTGTGAACTGAGGCGAAACGCCTGCTTCCAACGGAAATCGCCGCAACAGGGCCGCACAGAAGGAGTGGATGGTCTGTATCTTCAGGCCGCCGGGCGCTTCGATGGCCAGCGCAAACAGGGTCCGGGCCTGCCGCAGGTCTGGCGGGGAAAGCGCGGCTTCGATCCCCAGGTCAGCCAGGGCGCTGCGCAGTGCCGCATCGTCCAGCATCGCCCATTCGCCGAGCCGTTTGAACAAACGGTTCTGCATCTCCGACGCAGCAGCGGTCGTGTAAGTCAAGCATAGGATATGCTGCGGAGAGACACCTTGAAGCAAAAGCCGCGCAACCCGGTCGGTCAGAACACGTGTCTTGCCGGACCCTGCATTCGCCGCCAGCCAGGTCGAGGCATCGGGCCGCGCGGCGTCGATCTGGGCGCGCGTGGCATCATTGAACATCACGTCAGATCCTCTGGTATCGGTTTGTCCGTGCCGTCCCATTCGCCAAAGCGCGCAAGCTGATCAAATTCCCCGCGAAAGGCGTCCTTCTGAACGATGCGTCGGGAAAGGAACCCCTGTTCGGGTCGCAGATACGCCGACAGCAGATCGTGCAAGCCGCGCAATACCTCGCGAGGCGTTTCATTCTCCAGCGGGGCAGAAACATGATCCGGATCCGACCCTAAACCGATGAAAATTGCCGCGGCAACAGGCGTAGGCGGCAGGCCTTCAAAACTGCCCGCCTCGACCATCGCCGCCTCGATCAGCAGCTGTTTGTCGAAGTAGGTTTGTTCCTTGGTGCTGGGCGGCTTGCCGGTCTTGTAATCATAGATCAGCGCATCCCCGGTATCGGCCCTGTCAATCCTGTCGGCATAGCCTGTGACCTCGACCGCGATGTCGGCAAAGACGTGACTGGCCTTTGCCCCCTTTTCGAAGGCGACGGGCGTGGCATATCGCTGACGCTCCGCCTCATGCGTGATGAACCAATCGGCAATCCGTTCAATCCGTGCCAGCCAAAGCATGCGGGTCGCGGGCCAGGGCACTTCGTCGGCCAGCACGGTTTCGGCAACCTGCATCAGATGGGTGGTGGTCAGGGTGGTGGGATCAGCGGCGACGGATTTGATGAAATCCTCCATGATCCTGTGAACGATGATGCCACGCATCGGCGCATCCGGTTCTGGCACCAATGGATCAAGCGCGCGCAGACCAAGAACGTGCCGGGCATAGATGGCATAGGGATCGCGGATCAGCTTCTTGATCTCCGTCACGGACAGCCTGCGCGGACGCGCTGCAACCGGTGGGCGCGGGGCAGGGCGCGGGGCAGGTGCCGTCGGCGCGATACGCTCAAGCGCCGCTGTTTGCTCCAGCCAGGTTTTCCCCCGTTCGCGCATCCCATCCCACGCTGCGGCACCACCCTGTTTTGGCAGGCCCTTGAGCAGGTTTTCCAGACGGTTGAGCCAGCGCGACGGTACGGTTTCGGCTTCATCTGATCTGATGGCGCGGGTCAGCCAAACTTCGGGCGCCGCGACCGCCTGCTGATAATCATGGGCGGACAACCCGATGCGCCGCTCCGGCAGCAAAAGCCCCGCCTGCTGTCGCATCTTGCGGTTGAGCCATGGATCGGGCGGTGGCGCTTCGGGCCAGGTGCCATCATTCAGGCCACCAAGGATGACCAGATCAGCGCCTTGAACCCGCGCTTCCAACGTACCCCAGATCATGATGCGCGGATGCGGGGCGTCGCGATCACGTACCTCCGCATTGGACAGAAGCGCACCGACCAGATCGGTATAATCCGCCGATGACATCGCACCACCGTGGACGGCTTGCGCGGCCAGATCATCCATGACCTCGCGCGCCTTCCGCCCTGCCTGAAGGTGCCAAAGAGGGGCAAATTCGCCGTGATTAGAGCCTGAAACGATCATTTCCGCCACATCCACATGCCGGGTGACCCAATCGCTCAACTCTTGCTGTCCCATTCCGTCATGGCGGCAAAAGGCCCGCGCGACCCATGCAGCCCAATTCAAGAACCCTTCGGCATCTTCAAGCTTGCCTGCTGCCTTCTCCGCGATCCTGTGCAGGCCGTCCGGGTCGGGATAGGGCAGGCCGTGCCGCCTGATCTCCGCCTCCAGGCGCTGGGTGTGCAACTGGTGCAAATTCCGACCCGCGCCGGCATGGGTCAACGGGTGTTTGAGCAGCGTCAACAAGGCTTCTGCGTCCAGCCGCCCGCGGAAAAGCCCCGCCACGTGGCGCAGGAAACGCCCCGGAGGAGACAGGTGAAGCGGCGTGCCCGCGCTGTCATCCGGAAGGATGTTCCACCGGTCGAGCGCGGCAGTCACCTGCCGGGTCAGCATGCGGTCGGGCGTGATCAACGCCGCTGTCTGCCCGTCCTCGGCGGCCTTGCGTAAGCGCAGCGCGATCGTCAGTGCCTCGGTGCGCGGGTTTGCCGCTTCGACCAGCGTCATTTCTGCCGTCGCGTCTTCCAATTCCTTCAGCTCCGGTCCCTCGCTCAGCCAGGCGTGGGTCACAGGCGCAGGACGCAGGGAGAGGGAGACGACCTTGTTGCGCATCGGGGCAGGGGCGGCGGCATCGTGCCAGGTCGTGATGGCGTTTCTTGGCAGACCCAGTGCCGTCATCAACTGGCGAAAGCGGTACTGCGGATGGTCTTCGGACAAAAGCGCATCGTCCAGTTCGGCCCAGATGGCGGTCGGCATGTCGAAATCAAAACCGGGCAGTACCACCGCACCTTGCGGCAGTGCCGCGACGGCCTGCATCAACATCGCGGTTGTTCCCCGTGACCCGGTTGAACCGGCAAGGATCACCGGGTGCGCCGGGGGTGCGGCCGTCCAGTTTGCTATGATTGCCTGTGTGACCTTGCGCTGCCGGGTCTCCGCGTCCGGGGCGCTGTCGGTCTGGCTCAGATAGCGGTGCGCAATCTCGAAAAATTTTCTAGCGCGTTCCCAGTGGCCGGATTGGTCCGTCACATCCAATGCCGCGATGTCATCCACACTCACCCCTTCGCCCTGCATTTCGTCAATCAGCTTGGCCAGGCTGTCGGACAGATCATAAAGCGATGCGCGTGGGGCAAGACGCCCGTCACTGTCCAGCAGGGTCGACACCAGTTGGATCAAGTCAAGGCGACGGCGCAGCGGGGGTGTCGCGGCGGGGATATCCGCAAAAGGGGCAAGCGCATCAAGGTCCGTCAGCAGGTGGATGCGCGGCAGCAAGCCCGGGGGTCCGGCATCAAAGATGTCGCGCAGGCGGCGGGCCATGCGGCGGGTGTTCACGATCAGGTCGATCCGCGCCATCTGTGCAGGGTCCTTGCCCGCCAGCCGTGTCCGCAGGCCAGCGACCAGCATCGCCGGAAAATCGACCCCCGGCGCAAGGCCAAAGACACGTGGATGCGCGGCCGGTTCAAACATCTTCACCCTCCAGCAGCCGCTCTGCCATGCCGATGCCGTCAGGATGGCCGACATCGCACCAGCGTCCGGGGTATTCCAAGCCATGCAGGCGGCTGGCTGCAAGCATCCGATCCCACAGCAGGTTCAGCGAAAAGGCGCGCGCATCGATCTGTGCCAGAAGATCCGTTTTGATGATCTGGACGCCGCCATAGATCAGGCCCGGTCCCCGGCGCAGCAGCCCGTCTGCGTCACGGGTGAAATCGCCGTCACCCTGATGGCCGACTGCGTTTGCGGGGCTGATACCCATCAACAGCGCATCCATTTCATCAGGTCTCCACGCCGCTTGCAAAAGCGTCAGCGGATTGGGTCCGGCCCAGATTGCATCGGTGTTCATGGTCATGACCGGCCCCGCGCCAAGGGTCGGCAGGGCATTGCGCAGCCCGCCGCCTGTTTCAAGGATATCGGGCGTTTCGATCACACAGACAACGCCGCGCGGTTCCAGATGGCGGCGCAGATCGTCGGGTCTGTAGTGCAGATTTGCGACCAGTCGGGTTGCACCGGCCTGTTCGGCAAGGCCAAGGGCATGGTCGATCATCGGGCGGCCCGCAACCTCGATCATTGGTTTGGGTTTGTCTTGCGTCAACGCCTTCATCCGCGTGCCGAAGCCGGCGGCGAACAGCATCACGGGGAAGGGATTATCGGCCATCGGACTTCAGCTTGCTCAGGAAAGAGGGTGTGGGTTCGGTCAGGTGGGGCCGCAGGACGTCAGCCACCGGGGCAAGGGCCGGGTGCGCCAAACCGCGCGTGACGTACCCCCAGACCCGTGGGATTAGGCGCACGTATCCCGGTTTGCCGTCACGTTGGCACAGCCGCACGAAAAGGCCCAGAATACGCAGGTTTCGCTGCACACCCAGAATGGCGTAGGCCCGGTCAAACGCCCCTGCAGAATAGCCGGAATCGACACGGAATCGAGACTTCACCAGATTTTCCACCTCAGGGCTTACGTCCCGCCGTGCGTCTTGAAGAATGGATACCAGATCGTAGGCGGGATGGCCCAGCCGCGCATCCTGAAAATCCAGCAACCCCACGCGGGCAACACCATGAAGCCGGGGCAGCCAGATCAGGTTTTCCGCATGATAATCGCGCAGGATCACGACCGGATCGGCGGCAGCGACCTCTCTGACGAGGGGGGCGAAGGCGTGCAGGAAGGTGTCTAGTTGCGCCTTGTTCATTCCGGTCGGGTACCATTCGAGGAAAGGCGCCAAAGCCCCGGTCAACCACGCTTCATCGCACAGGGGGAGGTCGGGAAGGGGTGCGCGATGCAGGGCAATCAGAACGTCAGCCGCGGCGTGATACAGCGGCAGTATGCGCGCCGGGTCATCTGCCATGGCTTCCGCGAACCGGTCGGTTCCCAGATCTTCCAACAGCAAGAAACCCTGCGTGAGATCCTGCGCGTAGATCTGCGGCGCGGACAGGCCGTTGGACCGCAGGTATGCCGCCATCTCCGCGAAGGGCCGCACGTCTTCGCCCCGCTCCGGAGGGGCGTCCATCAGGATCGCCGTTTCCCCGTTTTCGCGCGAAAGCCTGTCATATCTGCGGTTTGACGCATCGCCTGTTACAGGGCTTTGGCGGGCGTCGGCCCAATCGACCCTTTCGATGAATGCATCGCGCAGGGCCGCTCTTGTGGTCAGCTGAGCCACGCGCATACCCTTTCATCCCATTTTGATGCACGCCATCTGCATGTCAGGGTTCTTGCATCTGGCTGTTCGATCTGTGCGAACGTCAGATCAAGCGCGTCTTCAGGCACAAGATCGCCCAACCGGTCCGGCCATTCCACAAGGCAGATTGCCGTTTCAAACGCTTCGGTCAGGCCCAGTTCCTCAACCTCTGTTGTGCTGCCAAGCCGGTATAGGTCCGCGTGCCAGATTTCACCCATCGGTGCTTGATAGGTCTGGACAAGCGTGAATGTGGGGGAAGGGACGTCTTCGGGGGTCACCAGCGCGGATTGGATCAGCGCCCGGGCAAAATGGGTTTTCCCGGCGCCGACCTCCCCGCTGAGCAGGACCACATCGCCGGGTTGCAGCAATGCCCCAAGACGCGCTGCGCATTGGGCGGCCTGATCGGCGGAAGACAGGGTTGTTATGATGGGATCGGCGGCCATGACATCCATCGTGGCCGGGGCTGTCGGGGGCCGCAAGGGCAAACCGCCGTTACCGCAGGTTTGCCGTCGCGGGAACTGGTTGCGCCACGTGCCTTTGGCTGACCGGGTCGAAACGGATCAGCCGTGCGCCCGTGGCAATCGCTCTCATCCGGCAGTGCAACTGGGTGCCATCGATCAGTGGCAGCATGACGTCGCGCTGTTGTTGATGTGTGGCGCCGCTGACGAAATCAGCAATCTCGGGCCAGGGTGCGCCGGGGGATGATTTGTCCTGCCACAGGCTGATTGCGTCGGCGATGGTCATGTCGGCAAAGGCAACATCAGGGTTCTGCCCCCACATCTGGCGGTAAGCGTCATTGCTGAACGTCAGCACGCCGGCAGGGGAAAACACGACAAGCGCTTGGTCAAAACTATCGAAAAGGGCTTGACCCAGTTCAAGCTCCGCCCGGAAATTGCGGGTCAGCATTACCTCTGCGCTGATGTCTTCGATCAGAAAGGCCGTCGCCCCATCGGGGTGCGGGCGGCCCTGAACGTTGAAGGTCTGGCCGCCTTCAAGGCTCCATGTTTCCTGATAGCGTCCGTCCGTCGCGGCGCTGATCATCTCGGCGATTTCTTCGCGCCATGTGGCATAGTTCTTCGGCTCGGGCATCCGGCGATGTTCCCGCAGTTGATCGAAGAATGAAATCATGGTCGGCTGACCGGACAGGAAAGCACCCGAAAGTCCCGTCAGGTCTACAAGTGCGGGATTGAAAAGCGCCAACTGCCCATTCTTGTCGAAGATCGCCAGGCCGATCGGCAGATGTGCAAATGTCTTGCTGAGCGTCTGGACAAAGTTCCGTTTCGCCACCTCGGCGTGATGCTGCGCGGTGACGCATTTGCCATGGAAATACGTGACCCCTGCGATTGTCTTGCCCGTCACTTCGAACCAGTCAGTGACTCCTTCCGTCGACGTCTCCACCGCGATCCACTCAGCGGCGTCACCGGCCTGAACCGAGCCGAGCGGGTGCTCCTTCGCCGTGGTGCAGGTTGGGTCGTTCGACCCGGAGAGCGCCTGATAGGCGGGATTTGACCAGATGACGGCCTGTTCCTGATCCACCGCCCAGACAGGATGAGGAGAGAAAGCGTGAGCCCGTTGCAGATGGGCAATGGAATCGGGGTGGCCCCCCGTGCGATCAGCCAGGGTCTGGGGCAGCGATATCCAGCACCGATCCCCCCGCCAACGCATCTGCACATGTGCAGGACTATGCCCGTCAACCGCATCAAAGGTCTGATTTCCCCTTGATCCGCTTGGCACAATACGCGGGAAGTCGGGAAAACGGTCTGCGATGGCATCGCACAGGTCATGCCAATCGTCCGTCCCCGGCCGCAATTGCAGCAACCTGGCAGCCTGATCCGTGGCGTGTTCCAGAATACCGTTTTCAAACAAGAGTGCCGCAGGTTCCGGCGGGTCTGTCGGGGTATCCGGTGGCGAGGCATGCGCGGACAAAGCGCCGGTCACCCAAAGGCCCAGCGCCGCGGTCACCATCGCGATGGCACCGACAAGAAAAACATCTGCGAGAATCTGCACCAAAAAACCTTATGAACACACTGCGGCTACAATGCGATCTCATGGTTAACAGGTCGTTAAGACCTGCGCGGATCGAAATGCGTTCAGGCGTTGAAGGCGGGATTGCGTCCCATCGCCTGCCGATCTGCATGATCGGGTGCTGCAAGGACGCTGCGCGGCCATATGACCTCTACCACGGCGCCGGTGCGCTTGCGGTTCTTGGCATCATCGGGTCCATTGGCAAAACGCAGCTGCGCGCCGGAGCGTTCAAGCAGGGTTTTCGCGATGAACAGGCCCAGCCCCATGCCTTCATATTCTGGCCTGCTCGCCAAAAGCTGCGCGTTGGTGCGCTGACGTACAAAGGGATCGCCGATGCGTCCAATGACCTGAGCGGGAAATCCCGGCCCGTCATCAATGATCCGCACGGAAATCTGATCACCCGCCCACTGCGTTTCAATCCGCACCTCGCTTTTTGCGAAATCGACGGCGTTCTGCACGAGGTTGCGCAGACCATGAACAATTTCCGGTTTGCGCATGACGCTGGGCTGATGCTTGCGCATGTCTGCATCCATTTCCGCACCGATCACAACGGATTTCCCACGGTCCATATGGGGTTCCGCAGCTTCCATGATCACCGCTTCCAACGGGGCTTGTCGCAACAGGATATCATCCTTACCGGCCCGCCCCATGTTATGGAGGATATCACGGCACCTGTCGGCCTGATCCCGGATCAGCGCGGCGTCCTCTGCCAGATCCGGCTGGTCGGACAAGTCATTCAGCAACTCCGAGCTTGTCAGCTTGATGGTCGCCAGGGGCGTACCCAGCTCATGCGCAGCTGCAGCAACCACACCGCCCAGATCGGTCAGCTTCTGTTCCCGCGCCAGTGCCATCTGCGTGGCGGCAAGCGCATCGCCCATGTTATGAATTTCCGAGGTCACGCGCCACGAATAGGCACTCGTGAAAAGGATTGCGATGATCAGGCCCACCCAGTGACCAAACACGAACAGACCCGGAATGCGCAGCAATTCACCTTCCTGCGTCATGAGGGGAAAATGCGCCACTGCAAGAATGCTCACCACCACCAGCGCAGAGGCACAAAGCACCACCGTTGACCGCAAGCTCAGCGCGGAGGCGGTGATCGTGACCGGCCCCAGCAAAAGCAGCGCAAACGGATTGTGCAAACCTCCCGTCAGGAACAGCAGCGCCGCAAGCTGCACAAGATCAAAGAACACCAGCGCGAAATTCTGCCGTTCCGACAGGCGCTTGTTCTCCGGGAACACAAACGTGGCCACCAGATTTGCAATCACCGACGCGCCGACCGCCAGATAACACAGACCCAATTCGAGCTGCAGACCGTAGATCAGTTGCGCCACGGTGATCGCCACCAATTGCCCGATGATCGCCACCCAGCGGAGCAGGATCATCGTGCGCAGACGGATCCACCCCGCGCGCGTGCGCCCCGACAGGGGGCGAATGTTCGCCTGCGTCATCTACGCACCTTTTGTTTATTCGGCATTGATCCTGCCGTGATGTAGCGTAGGACTGGACCATGACCCGTTCAAGAGCACCGCGAGGGGGGAGCCCATGAAAATCATCGCCATCTTTGCAGCCGCCATTGCCGTGGTTTTCCTTGGTATGATTGCGTTTTTATCGCTCTCCGGTCAGGGGGATGACAAATTCGCGCAGTGCCGTTCGTCAACCGTTGCCGGCGATCTGGGGGGGCCTTTTGAACTGGTCAATGCCGCGGGCGCTACGGTGACGGACGCGGACGTGATCACCGAACCCACGTTGATCTACTTCGGCTATACCTATTGCCCGGATGTCTGTCCGCTGGACGTGGACCGGAACGCCGCCGCAATTGAGATCCTCGAAGAACGCGGGAAAACCGTGACCCCGGTCTTCATCAGCATCGACCCCGAACGTGATACGCCGCAGGTGGTGGGTGAATTCGCCGAGGTGATGCACCCGCGCATGATCGGGCTGACCGGATCTGCCGAACAGGTGAAGGCGGCTAGTCAGGCTTACCGCACCTACTACAAGGCCCATCCGGCGGAGGATGGCGAATATCTGGTGGATCATTCGACCTTCAGTTACCTGGTGATGCCCGAAGAAGGGTTTGTCGAATATTTCCGCCGCGACTTGCCTCCGGAAGATCTGGCCACTCAGATTGGCTGCTTTGTCGATAACGTTTGATCGACCTCCATTTGACCCCACCCGTTCCTGCACCATATGTAACAGGTTGTATCCTGAGGGATTGATTTGAAGGGACGTGGAAAGAATGCAGCACATGGCGGAGATCGGTGCGGATCGCACCCTGCTTTTGGTTGATGACGATGAGCCGTTTCTGCGGCGTCTGGCCAAGGCCATGGAAAAACGCGGTTTCGAGGTGGAAACAGCTGACAGTGTTGCAGGCGGCAGCGCCATCGCAACGGCGCGTCCGCCCGCATATGCGGTGATCGATCTGCGACTGGAAGACGGCAATGGTCTTGATGTGGTTGAGATCCTGCGCGAAAAGCGCGAGGACGCCCGCGTTGTCGTGCTGACGGGATACGGTGCGATTGCCACTGCCGTGGCAGCGGTCAAGATTGGTGCGACGGACTACCTGTCCAAGCCTGCTGACGCAAACGACATCACCAATGCCCTGTTGGCCAACGGCGATGATATGCCACCGCCCCCCGAAAACCCGATGAGCGCGGACCGCGTCCGGTGGGAGCATATCCAGCGGGTCTATGAGCTGTGTGATCGCAATGTGTCGGAAACGGCGCGGCGGCTGAACATGCACCGACGGACCTTGCAGCGGATCCTCGCAAAGCGGAGCCCGCGTTAGGTCACGCTGAAACTGACTTTGCCGCTACAGGTCAAAACGCTTGAGCCGTTTGTCCACCACTGCGCCATTTGCCATCTGGTAACCTTCGATGACGCCATAGTCCTGAAACCCACGGCTTTGGTAGTAGATCAGCCCGCCCTCGTTGTCGGCGCGGATGTTGGCGTTGATCCAGACATATCCCAGCGCCTTTGCCGCCTTGCGGGTCGCATCAAACAGCTTTGACCCGATACCAAGCCCCGTACGTCCGATCTGGACAAACGTGGCGATGTTCGCGGCCTCGGGCGGCAGGGTGGCTTCGGGTTCGATCCATTGAAACCCGACCACCTTTTCCGCATCGTCAAGGGCGACGTGCCACGCATTCCGTCCGGGCGCGAAAGCCATCCAGTCGCCCAGATCGGCACCGGTGACGGGGCGGGTGAGGGCTGTTGTACTGCCCTCCGTTATGATTTCATTCAGCAGACGCGCCATATCGGGCAGATCCAGAGGGATGGGACGGCGGACAGTGATCACGTGCAGGCCTCAAGCAACACGGCGTGCCGTTCCGTAAAGGCGTTTCGGGTTTCCACCGGTGGACGCAGCACGATTTGCAAACCTTCCATAACAGCCGGGTCAGGCGCGCCGAAAAACCGGGTCGCTTCCGGTTCTGCAAAGCCGGCGATCTGGGTGGCCTCCATCCAGGCGCTGATCCTGTCGGCCTTCTTGATCTGCCGCTTTATCTTCACGGGCAGTACAGCAGGCAGACCAAAGCGGATGTGAATGGCCGTCATCAAACGCTCATCCAGCGCACCATACCCCGGCCCAACCGCCGCTTTAACCGGAGAGATCATATCCCCGATCACATATTCAGGTGCATCGTGCAAAAGCGCGGCCAGCTGCCATTTGGGCGGCGTTTTCGGCTCTAACCGGCTGAATAGGGTCTCAACCAGCAGGGAATGTTCTGCCACCGAATAGGCGAAATCACCGTGGGTCTGGCCGTTCCAGCGCGCGACAAAAGCAAGGCCGTGGGCAATATCCTCCACTTCCACATCCATCGGCGTGGGGTCCAGCAGGTCCAGCCTGCGGCCTGATAACATGCGTTGCCAAGCGCGCGGTTGTTTGGCCATTTCTGTGCCTCGTTTCGCTTTAACCAGATTTCAAATGAACAATTTCGGAACTCAAGCGAACACATATACATTGAGACGACAAGTAAACTGTAATGAGTCACATTTTTTAACGAGTGATTTAGCGAGTAAGGAACTTGGCATGATACGCGTATTTGTATCGCTGCTGACCGTTAGCACCCTTTTGAGTGCGGCCACATCTGTTATGGCCGAAGACGTGTGCATGCCAAGCACTGAGTTAAGAGCGTCGTTGATAGATTGGTACGGGGAAGAGCCCGTTGCAGCGCCAAACAGGGCACAGCAACAGATATGGGCCTCTCCCCGGACCGGCACCTGGACCAAGGTTCGCTTTGACGCAAATGGCACCGCGTGTGTGCTGGCACAAGGCGACGATTGGCTGGTCGGTGCCGCCCGCGCGGCCTTGCTGGCCTCTCTGGCAGATTAACCCACGAAATTCCGAAACATCTGCCGCATTGAGGCGGCAACCCAAAGGTGCTAGAGGCGCGCAAACTCTTCTTGAAAGGTGCGCGCCATGGCCAACGACTATATCGTGAAAGACATCAACCTTGCGGCATATGGCCGTAAGGAACTGGATATCGCAGAAACCGAGATGCCGGGGCTGATGGCCCTGCGCGAGGAATATGGCGCAAGCAAACCGCTGAAGGGTGCGCGCATCGTCGGATCGCTGCACATGACCATCCAGACCGGTGTCCTGATCGAAACGCTGGTGGCGCTGGGCGCGGATGTGCGTTGGGCGTCGTGCAACATTTTCTCCACCCAGGATCATGCGGCAGCGGCCATCGCCGAAGCGGGCGTGCCGGTTTTTGCGATCAAGGGTCAAACGCTGGAAGAGCATTGGGATTACCTGGATAAATCCTTCTTGTTCGCGGACGGGCCAAACCTGATCCTGGACGATGGTGGTGATGCCACGCTCTATATCCTGTTGGGTGCGCGCGCCGAAGCGGGCGAAGACATCATTTCCGTGCCGACCTCCGAAGAAGAAGAGGCGATCAAGGCCCAGATCAAGAAGCGTATGGCGGAAAGCCCCGGCTGGTTTACCAAGATGCGCGATCAGATCGTCGGTGTTTCCGAAGAAACGACGACCGGTGTTCATCGCCTTTATGAGCTGGTCAAGCAGGGACAATTGCCTTTCCCCGCGATCAACGTGAATGACAGTGTCACCAAGTCGAAGTTCGATAACAAATACGGCTGCAAGGAATCGCTGGTGGACGGCATTCGCCGCGCCACCGACACCATGATGGCGGGCAAGGTCGCGGTCGTGATGGGGTATGGCGATGTCGGCAAAGGATCGGCGGCGTCGCTTCGCGGGGCGGGTGCACGGGTCAAAGTCACCGAAGTAGACCCGATTTGCGCGCTTCAGGCCGCCATGGACGGGTTCGAGGTTGTACTGCTGGAAGACGTGGTCGGCACCGCCGACATCTTCATCACCACCACCGGCAACAAGGACGTGATCCGCATCGAGCACATGCGCGAGATGAAGGACATGGCCATCGTCGGCAACATCGGCCACTTCGACAACGAGATCCAGGTGGCCAGCCTGAAGAACCACAAATGGACCAACATCAAGGAACAGGTGGACATGATCGAGATGCCGAATGGCAATCGTCTGATCCTGTTGTCCGAAGGGCGCCTGCTGAACCTCGGCAACGCCACGGGCCACCCGTCCTTTGTGATGTCCGCGTCCTTCACCAATCAGGTGCTGGCACAGATCGAATTGTGGACCAAGGGTGATGAGTACAAGAACGAGGTCTATATCCTGCCCAAGCATCTGGACGAGAAAGTTGCGCGCCTGCACCTTGATCGCATCGGCGTGAAGCTGACCAAGATGGACCCGGAGCAGGCGGCCTATATTGGTGTGTCTGCGGACGGCCCGTTCAAGCCGGAACATTACCGCTACTGATCTCGCATGACGCCCGAGACAGACAGGAAACGCCGCCCCGTTCTGCGCTGGGCGGCGTTCTTATTGGTGCTGGGTCTGGTTGTCTGGCAGGGGTTGGTACATCCCCGCAGCCCGATCCCTGACGCATGGAACCCAACACTTCCGCTGGACTTGTCCCAGCCTGAGACGCCTGTGACGGGCTGGAAACTGACCCGCGCGCTGGCCAGTCCGCAAACCTGTCTTGCCGCACTCGGTACCGGGGCCACTTTCGAGGCCAAGCCCGATTTCGATGAAAGCCCGCAGTGTCATATCCGACCGCAGGTCGTCCTGAACGGAACGGCGGCAGCCCGGTTGCAGCCCCTGAACACACGTTGCCAGACGGCGCTGAGGCTGGCCGCCTGGGATCGCTATGGCATTCAGCCCGCTGCGCAGGCGCATTTTGGCATCGGCGTGCGGGAAATAAGGCATTTGTCCAGCTACAACTGCCGTTCCATGCGCACAACGTCAGGACGTGCCGCACGGATGAGCACCCATGCCACAGCGGATGCGATCGACATTACCGGGTTTACGCTGATGGACGGACGGCAGGTGAGCCTGATCGATCATTGGACAGCGCAAGACGCGCGTTCAGCTTTCCTGCGCGACATCCGGGACAGTTCCTGCAGGTGGTTTCGGGTAACGCTGGGGCCTGACTATAATCGTCTGCACGCAGATCATTTTCACCTTCAGCATACAGGCTGGGGCCTGTGTCGCTGACGCGCTGATGCTTTGAAAAACCTCTCATTTACAGGCTCATCAGGCAGGACCGCACCGACCGGCTGGCATCCAGCAGCGCCTTGTAAAGGCCGGATGGTGATCTTTGCTGCATGCTCAGCGCGCGTTCCACGCCTGTCATCAGATAGCGTGGCTTTTTCTTTGCGCACCGGGGTGTAATGGCGGACGTCTGATGAATCCGCGCAAGACGTTCTTCGAAGGTTGGCTTGTATTGGGACATGTTTTTAATCCTCTCTCTGCTCAACCCCCATTTCAAAAGGGATCTGGGACGTTTTTGTGACACTTCCGGTGAAATTGAAGGGCAAGGTCGTGACCGGATTCGCGTCTCAGGCGCCAGTTTGTGGCAGCCTTCGGCCATAGGGGGAGAAAGGAATAAATTTTCCCTTTGTCGGTGCCGCATTTCTGACTAGGCTGCGGCCCAGCTATCAAGGCTGATTAATGACTTATCCAAGGTGGGAGAATTCCAAATGGGCAAACGCGACGAGTGGATCCAGAAATACGCAGACGATCTTAGGATCAAGTGTGGCATGGCGCCGGATATGGACCTTCTGACAAAGGTCACCATCGGCTGCGGCCCCTCGATCTACAATGCGGACGCGTCAACCGTCGCGGGCAGCCAACCGGCAGAGCTTGAAACGGTGAAGAACAATTTCCTGATCAAGAAGCTGGGTTTGCCCGATGGACCGAATTTGATGGAAGCGATCAACAGCGTGATCAACACCTACGGTCAGTCAGAGCGGAACAAGTACCGCGCGGTGATCTACTACATGCTGACCAAGCATTTCGGCAAGGAATCCGTTTACGGCTGAACGCCCGCTGATCAAACCGCAAAGGAGCGCCCGCTTGGTTAAGTGGGCGTTTTCCTTTTGAACTGCTTTCTAGGCATTGATTTCTATGCAGATCTTCGTCGGTGCGGTACAAGAGTATCTCAGGCCAGGACGGCCGGAACGGATTTCAATACGTGTGTGGGACTATGGGAGCACACGGGGTGAGAGAGGGTTCTGGCAGTCTGTCAGAACCCTCTTTTTTTGGATGGACAGTGCCGCGTCAGAACAGGGTCAGCACCAAGCCGATGACAGCGCAGCCAAATGTGGCATATCCCGCGTCGATCAACGTTAGCTGGAAGGGTCTGCTGACATAGCCATTGTTGATCATGATCCATGGGCTGATGAAGAAAAGACCGACCCCCAATCCGGATACGACCCCTTTGCCGACCGTGTCGATGCCCGAAAGGGCAAAGGTGTGGCGCATCATGCCCGCCACGACGATCATCGCGATGGCAGCCATGAGATAGGGCAGGGATGACATGTTTTCGGGCCGTCCGTCGGGTCCTGTCTTTATCGCCGCCGCCGCCATCCACGGCTTTGCCAGAACCATGTACCACACCGCGCCAAATCCGAAACCCGCGATGGCCGCAACGATCACTGCAAGTACACCCATAACGATATTCTCCGCATGTTGATCCGCGCAGTATGGGTCGAAAACCGCGATTTTCCCAGCGTTAAGGTCACATCGGCCTAAGGTTTCGTTTGTCCCATCGCGCAGATGATCTTCCATTCTTCTGCGGTGACGGGCTGTACGGACAGGCGGGAGTTCTTGACCAGAACCATGTCTTCAAGCCGGGGGTCGGCCTTTATCTGATCCAGCGTGACCGGTTTGATGAACGGGCGGATGGCCTTGATATCCACGCACTCCCATCGCGGGTCATCTGTCTTGCTGTCGGGATGCGCCTCTGCGATCACCTCGACAATGCCGACGACCGATTTTTCCTTGAGTGAGTGATAGAAAAAGCCCCGGTCGCCCACTTTCATCTCCCGCATGAAATTGCGGGCCTGATAATTGCGTACACCGTCCCATTCCTCTCCGGCGTCGCCCTTGGCCACCTGATCCTGCCAGCCCCATGTGTTGGGCTCTGATTTGAATAGCCAATGTGCCATCAGCCGATGACCTTCTTCCAGGGTCGCAGTGTGACGGACTGGAACAGTCCGGCCTTGGCGTAGGGGTCCGCATCGGCCCAGCGTTGCGCGGTTTCCATGTCGGGCACCTCCATGATGATCAGCGATCCGATCATGCCGCCATCCGCGTCCAGCAGGGGACCGGCTTGCGCGATCATCTCAGGTTCGGAGCCAAGGTGCGCAAGGTGGTCGGCACGGTTTGCGGCGCGCACGTCCTGCGCGTCGGGTTTGTCATGGGCAATCAGGGCAACAAGCATGTCATTCTTCCTTCAAGGGTCGCGCCAGCAGGGAATGCATTGCGCTGGATACATCTAGCCTGCCGTCCAGCAGTCCTGCAACGGCGGCGGTTATCGGCATTTCGAGATCCGCTGCCTGTGCCAGGGCATGAACGGCATGTGCGGTGGCTGCCCCCTCTACCGTGATTGACGGATCGAAGGGCGTGCCTTGGCCCAATGAAAGCCCCAGCCGATAGTTGCGAGACTGTTCCGATGTACAGGTCAACGTCAGATCACCAAACCCGCTGAGGCCGGACAGCGTTGCCGGATCGGCCTTCAGATGCGCGGCAAGGCGCTGCATCTCGGCGTAGCCGCGGGTCATCAACGCGGCACGTGCACTTTCGCCCAGGCCTGCGCCCATAGCCGCCCCGCAGGCAATGGCGATCACGTTCTTCAAAGCGCCGCCCAATTCCGCCCCGACGGTGTCTGTTGTGCGGTAAAGTCGCAGATTTCGGGTGGTCAGCGTTTCCTGCAAGGCCTTGCCCGCAGCTTCATCCGCGCAGGCCAGTGTCAGCGCAGTGGGCAGTCCATGGGCGATATCAACGGCAAAGCTGGGGCCGGTCAGGATGGCGGGCGCGGCAGTGGGCAAACATGCGGTTATGACGGCGACAGGACCAAGGCCGGTCTCAAGCTCCATTCCCTTGCAGCAGGCGACAAGGGTTTTGCCGGTCAACACGTCCTGATGATCCATCAGGAAGCCACGCAGCTGTTGCATCGGAACGGCGAGCAACAGCGTGTCGGCCTGTGCCGCCGCTGCAAGATCATCCGTGACCGCCAGCGTGTCGGGAAAGCGGCAGCCCGGCAGACGCGCGGTATTCTCCCGCAGCGCCGCCATGTTTCCCGGTTGACGGGCCCAAAGGACGACGGACCCCTTGCCCGCCAGCGCAATCGCCAGCGCCGTGCCAAACGCTCCGGCCCCCATGATGGCGACGGTCATGCCTTGGCACCCTTCTTGCCGGAGCCAAGCATGGCGGGTTGCTCCTTGTCCAAAGGCCAGCGGGGGCGGGCGGACAGGGTCATGTCATCGGGTGCACGGCCTGCGGCCTGTTCTGCTGCGGCAAATGCAATCATGGCGGCGTTGTCCGTGCAAAGTGCCAAGGGCGGTGCGATGAATGTCGTATCAGTGGTGCGCGAAACAGTCTCTAACGCGGTACGAACGGCCATATTTGCCGCAACACCACCCGCAACACAGATGGTTTTCGTTTCCGGCACCTGTGCCAGGGCGCGCCGGGTCTTTTCGGCCAGCACCTCCACGACAGCAGCCTGAAATCCCGCTGCAAGATCAGACTGGTCCTGGGGATACAGACCGCCCTGCGCCGCAACAAGCGTGTCGCGGGCGCGCAACACGGCGGTTTTCAGGCCGGAGAACGACATGTCGCATCCGGCCCGGTCCATCAGCGGACGCGGGAAAGCAAAGCGGGTGGGATCCCCTTGCTGCGCGGCCTGTTCGATCGATGGCCCACCCGGTTGCGGCAGGCTGATCAGGCGCGCAATCTTGTCAAATGCTTCACCGGGGGCATCATCGATGGTGCCGCCAAGGCGGGAAAAGTCATCCGGACCCCGGACATGCAGGAACTGACAATGCCCGCCGGAAACAAGCAACATCAGGTAGGGATAGGTCACATCGTCGGTCAGTCGAGGCGTCAGCGCATGACCGGCAAGGTGATTGACGCCATAAAGTGGTTTGCCCGTCGCGGTGGCCAGACCCTTGGCGAACATCACGCCCGAAACCACGCCTCCGATCAGGCCCGGCCCGGCGGTCACGGCAATCGCATCTACGTCAGAAAGGCGCATTTCAGCTTGTGTTAGAGCCTGTTCTACGCAGTGATCAAGCTTTTCAGCATGCGCGCGCGCGGCGATTTCGGGCACAACACCGCCAAAGGCGGCATGCAGATCGGTTTGTCCCACGACCACCGAAGACAAAACTGCGCTGAGTCCGTCAGGCCCATACCGGACAATCGCGGCGGCCGTGTCATCGCAGCTGCTTTCCAATCCCAGAATGATCGTTGTCTTCCCCATCGGGTTCTTTCGTTGCAAGGGCCTTCAGTGGCAGGTAACACCGCAAGCCATGGCAAACAATGTGCACCATTCAGGGAACAGGCCGTCGCTGCTGATCACGCGGGCGCGGGAGGATGCCGTTGCCTTTGTGGCAGAACTGCCGAAAGAGGTGATTGCGCAGACGGACATCCTGATTGCACCGCTGTTGCGGATCGAGGGTTCCGGCGTGTTGCCTGACCTTGCCGGGGTGCAGGGTGTTATCTTTACCTCTGCGAAGGGTGTTGAATCCGCACCACCCGGCGCAGGCCGCGAGGCGCATTGCGTCGGAGAGAAGACCGCGCAGGCAGCTAGGGCGCAGGGTTGGAAGGTGTGCCTGACCGCACAAACGGCGGAGGAATTGCTTGCCCGCATCACCGCCACCGGGCCGCTTGTGCATCTGGCCGGTCACCATCAGCGGGGCGACATTGCCGACATCCTGACGGTGCGGGGTACCCCTTGCCAGCGCCATGTCGTTTACCAGCAGCATCTTGAGCCGCTCAGCGCCGCCGCACATCGGATGCTTGAAGGGGACAAACCGGTGGTTGTTCCCCTTTTCTCCCCCCGTACGGCAGGCCAGTTTGCTGCCCAGGCACGCAGCGTGGCGCAGGTGCATGTGCTGGCCATCAGCACCGCCGCCGCAGAGGCATTGGGCGCCTGTACCCCCGCCACCGTGCACATCGCTGCTGCGCCGACGGGAATTGAGATGCGGCGCGGAGTTGAAAAGCTGTTGTATCAGGCCAGCTTGCCTTGAAGACCGCCGGGAATGGCGGGTAAGATCATGCAGTCAATCTGACCCATGGGTCAGAATCGGAAAGGTGGGGATCGTGGCGAATTCAAAGAAACCAGCGTCAAAGACGTCGGACACGGCTGGCTCCGCCAAGGCAAACGCGACGGCACCCAAGGCCGACAAGGGCACGAAGCAAACGCCCGCGTCGAAGGTGGAAAGCGTTTCGGCCAAGCCTGACCCGACCAAGCCTGCTGACACGGCGGCTGAAAAGAAGACGGTGACGGCTGCGACCAAGGACACGGTCACGTCAAAGCCCACTGATGCAAAGCCGACACCTGTGGCGACAGATAAAGCAAAAGATGCCAAGGAAGTGCCCGTGGCGAAATCCGCCGCGTCAACAGCCGGGGCAAAAGCCGCAGCATCGGACGCCACGTCGAAACCGGCCGCGAAAGAAGCTGCCAGTGCGCCATCGAAACCCGCGACATCCACCCCTGCAAAACCCGCCGCTTCACCACCGGCACCGCAAAAAAGCGGCAGCGCGTTCTGGCCGCTGGTGCTGGGTGGGATTATCGCCGGTGTGATCGGGTTCATTGCAGCAGAGATGAACGTCTTCGGTCTGCGCGCGAGGAACGATACGCTGTCCGCAACCGTGCAGGCGCAGGCGGATCGTATTGCGCAGCTGGAAGACACGGTCGCGAATGCGGCAGCCCCCGAAATGCCCGATGTTGCACCCCTGCAGGCAGAACTTGGGACGTTGAATGATACCGTCGCCGCGCTTGGGACGAAGGTGGAGGAACTGGCCAACCGGCCCATCGTGACCACCTCGGGAGACGTCGACGTCTCAGCCTATGAAGCCCAGTTGGGGGCGCTGCAGGCTTCTGTTGTGGCGCAGAAGGAAGAACTGGATCAGCTGCTTGCGAATGCGCAAAGCGTAGAACAGGCCACGGCGGAGGCCGCGCGCCTTGCGGTGATACAGGGCGCGCTGACCGATATCGGCGCAGCACTGACCGAAGGTGCACCGTTCAGCGATGCGCTGGGCGTGTTGTCCGAAAACGGTGTTGATGACATCCCTGCGGCGCTGTCCGACACGGCGGAGGAAGGCGTGCCCACGCTCAGCGCGCTGCAATCCGGATTTACCGGCAGTGCGCGCGCGGCTTTGGGCGCTGCACGTTCAGCCGGGGTACAGGAGGGCGAAGAAGGCTTTGGCGGCTTTCTGCGCCGTTCACTTGGGGCACGTTCCGTGGCACCCCGCGAAGGGTCTGACCCTGATGCCGTGCTTTCCCGCGCCGAAGCCGCATTGCGCGACGGCGCGCTGGGCGATGCATTGAGCGAACTGGATACACTGCCTGCCGCTGCGCAGGATGCAATGGGATCGTGGCTTTCTGATGCGCGGTCCCGGGCGGCGGCGCGTGATGCTGCCGAAGACCTGTCTGAACGCCTGACGGCAAACTGAGGAACCGGGATTTATGTTGTGGTCATTGATTAAGATCGTTGTTTTCGTCGGCGTGATCGCGGCGATTGCCTGGGGTGCCGGTTACCTGCTGGAAAGTCAGGGCGGTGTGCAGATCACCTTGATGGGCACGGAATACAGTTTTGGCCCACTGCAATCGGTTATTGCCGTTGTGGTCCTGCTTGTCGCGCTTTGGATATTGCTGAAACTGGTCTCCCTGCTGTTTGCGACGCTGAAGTTCATCAACGGCGATGAAACAGCCCTGTCGCGGTATTTCGACCGCAACCGTGAGCGCAAGGGGTTCGAAGCGCTGTCTGAAGGGCTGATGGCGCTGGCCAGCGGTGAAGGGCGCATTGCCATGGCCAAGGCCGCCAAGGCGGACAAGTATCTCAACAAGCCTGCGCTGACCAATTTGCTGACTGCGCAAGCGGCGGAACTGGCTGGCGACCGGCGCAAGGCGGAAGAAACCTATCGCAAGTTGGTTGAAGACGATCAGACCCGTTTCGTAGGGGTGCGCGGGATCATGAAGCAGAAGCTGGCAGACGGGGATACCGAAACGGCCCTGAAGCTGGCGGAGAAAGCCTTTGCGCTGAAACCCAAGCACGCTGAGACGGGTGACGTTCTGTTGCAGCTTCAGGCGGAGAAAGAGGATTGGTCCGGCGCGCGTCAGACGCTCAGCGCGAAATTGAAGGCGGGCCACTTGCCACGTGACGTCCACAAGCGCCGCGATGCGGTTCTGGCGCTGTCCGAAGCGCGCGATGTGTTCGACGAGGGCAATGACATCAAAGCCCGCGAAGCGGCGATTGAGGCAAACCGCCTGTCGCCTGACCTGATCCCCGCTGCGGTGATGGCCGCGCGCGGATATGTGGAGCAGAAAAAGCCGCGCTATGCCGCGCGACTGCTGACAAAGGCATGGAGCGTGCATCCGCACCCCGATCTGGCCGCTGCCTTTGCCGCGATCGAACCGGATGAGAAACCCGCAGCGCGGATCAAGCGATTTTCCGGCCTGGTCAAGTCAAAGCCCGACCATCCGGAAACCAAGATGCTGATGTCGGAACTGCATATCGCGAACGAGGATTTCCCCCAGGCCCGGCGGGCCTTGGGCGATCTGGTCGAAGCGGATCCCACGGCCCGGTCGGTCACGCTCATGGCTGCTATCGAACGGGGCGAAGGCGCATCGGATACGATTGTCAAAGGCTGGCTTGCGCGTGCGCTGACCGTTTCGCGGGGCCCGCAGTGGGTTTGCGGGAACTGTCAGCACATCCATGCCGATTGGCGCCCCATATGCTCCAATTGCAAAAGCTTTGACACGCTGGAATGGAAAACGCCGCCCACCGCCGAAGTTGCCATGCCGGGCGGGGTTCAGATGCTGCCCCTGATCGTCGGTGCGGTTGAGGATAAGAGCGGCGCGGACGGCGCGGGCAAGGTCGCCGACCCGGTTGAGATTGAAGATGCGACGCTTGTCGATGACGCTTCGGTGGAGAAATCAGGCAAGATTGCAGAACCTGAGCCTGCTACGCAGAAGTAGGCGCGCGGCATTGCGCAAGATGGTATTCGCGGAGGTATTGCTGTGCCACGATCGCAATTCAGCCCGCTGACGAATCCCGTGGTGACAGTTTTGCGGCACAAACAGACGTCCGACCCAGCACATTACCGATTTTCGGACGTCGGATAACCTGTATCTTGATCCTGACGCGGCACCGCGCCGTTGATCCGTCCGAGACCTCAGCGAGTTTCCGCCATCCCTTGCGCAAGACCTTGCCGAAAACCCCTTTGATTTGGAATGCACGCAGGTTTCTTTCAAAAAAGTCCAAACTTAACAGTCTGAAAACAATGGATAATTCAAAAATCACAAGTTTTCTGCCAGAAATCGTGTGTTTATTCTGAACCTTTTCCCCAAAAGCCGCGACGTATATTTGTAACGAGTGAAAGATGGTGCCGGGGGATCTCTTTCAGGCCAGCGGGTGTGTGTTTACCCGCTGGCTTTGTTTCCCCGGTTATCTTTCAGGCCGCGTGGGGCGGCCGGGTTATGATTGGGGTAAAAGCGCAGGATATGGACCGCCTGATCCAGATGGAGGCTTTTGCGCAGGTCGTTGACCAAGGCGGCTTTTCGGATGCCGCCAGGAAAATGGGTATCTCCAAATCTGCTGTTTCCAAACACATCTCCGGCCTTGAGGCGCGCCTTGGTGCGCGGTTGCTGAATCGCACAACCCGCCGTGTCAGCCCCACGGAAATTGGCACTGCCTATTACCGGCGGGCCCGGCAGGTGCTCAGCGATGCGGACCAGGCAGATGCGCTGGTGTCATCCATGCAATTTCAACCCACTGGCCTGTTGCGCATCAGCGTCGCCAGTGATGTGGGCCGAAGTCACCTCATGTCAGTGCTTGAACGGTTTCTTGCGGCCTACCCGCAGGTCAACATCGAAATGGAACTGAACGTGGGTGATGCGGCGCTCATTCCGGGCCACTTTGACCTTGCGATACGAACCGGGGACCTGAAAGACAGTACCTTGCTGACCCGCAAGCTGGCTGATGCGCGGATGCGTGTTGTCGCAAGCCGGACCTATATAGAACAGCATGGGCGCCCTGAAACGATTGAAGATCTGGCCAACCATACGCTGCTAACCCACATCGGCCATCAGGATATCGGCGGTTGGAAGTTGGTTCAGGCCAAAGGCAAGACAATCCACGTCCCGCCCAAGGGATCACTGGCCATAAACGACGGTCAGACCTTGCTGGAGGCAGCGATCAACGGCCTCGGTATTGCTTTTCTGCCCAGCTACGTCTTTGCTTGCGCGCTTGAGACAGGGCAGGTGGTCGATCTTTTCCCCGATCTGGTGCTGAAACCACAGGGTATCCATGTGCTTTATCCCTCGGGTCAGTTCATGCAACCGAAGGTGCGCGCGTTTATTGATGCGCTGGCAGCGGCCTTTGCGGACAAAGGTCCTGACGTTTGGTAGCCCCACTTCCCCTCTGGCGGGAACTTGCGATTTAGGTCTAAATAGCCCAACGTCTTGATATACGACTTTTTTTGGACGCTATTTATTCGGCATATTGGAATGAGCGCAGATCACGGGTTCCTCATGCGCCAGATCGCCAACGGTGATCAGGCGGCTTTTGCCGCGCTTTATCGCGCGCTTGAAGGGCCGACATTGAGATTTATCCGCTCAAAAATGAACGATCCGCACGAAGCCAACGACATACTTCATGAAGTGTTTATGGAAGTTTGGCGATCCGCCGGCAAATTCGAGGGGCGTTCAATGGTCAGGACCTGGGTCTTTGGCATTGCCTACCGCAAGACGGTAGATGCTTTCCGCAAGCGCGGGAAGATTGAAACGCGTGACGAATTGCCCGAACAGATCGACCCTGCGGATGGGGCGGACACGATGTTGAATGCGCGGCAGGAAGCCGTGCATTTGCAGTCTTGTCTTGACGGGCTTTCAGAAGAACAGCGGCTTGCGATATCGCTCGCCTACTTCGAAGACATGACCTACGATGAGATCGCCGAAGTGGCTGGTGTGCCCGCCGGAACGGTGAAATCAAGGGTCTTTCACGCAAAAAAACTATTGGCTGCCTGCATGCGTAGCCGGATTGAGAGAGCAGCCCTATGACCCTCCTGGAAAAAGAAGAGATCGACGCGCTGTTGGTGTTTCACGCCAACGGAACCCTCAGCCCCGAGGAGCGCCTGCAAGTCGAAACCGCGATGGCACGGGACCCGGACCTGGCCGATGATCTGTCATTGCTACAGGCGCTGCGCGCTGAAATGCAGGAAGAGCCGCTGCCCACGGCCGGTGCCCTTGCCCAGCAGCGACTGATGTCTGCCATCGTCAAAAGCCCGCAGAACAGCGCCGCAGAGGCCGTTCAAAACACGCGCGCGCCATGGCCTGTGGCGCGTCTTGTGGCGGTTCTGGCGCTTGTCGCCCTTGTCGGCCAAAGCTTTTATGCGTGGCGCGGCAGTGAGGCACCGGGATACGAGCTTGCTTCAAGTGGTGCGCGCGGCGACCTTTTGGTAGCGTTCAATCCAGACGCGACCGAAGAGATGATTCGCCAGACATTGCTGGATCTGGATCTGCAAATCGTTTCTGGCCCGTCTTCTTTGGGGCTTTACCGCCTCAGCAGCGCCGATCCGGAAGCGGGGGAAAAGGCTCTTTCCGCGCGGAATGATGTGATTGAAAGCGTGGAGAATGCGACCGAATAGGGCAACCATACGCATGACGGCGGCCTTGGGCGCTTGTCTGTCGGTCCTGACTTTCCTGTCAGGGCCGTTTTTGCTGTTTGGACCAACGGTTGCGCAGGCGCAGTTCACCGTCGATGAAACCCCGATGATCTTGGCCCGTGTGTCGGGTGGTGGTGGATCTGGTGGCGGTGGCACCGGTGGTAATGGCGACGGAACGGGTGGCAGCGGAGACGGGACTGGCGGCAACGGCGATGGGACCGGTGGGAACGGGGATGGCACCGGCGGTAATGGCGACGGCACTGGCGGTAACGGCGATGGCACCGGTGGCAACGGCGATGGCACTGGCGGCAACGGTGACGGCACCGGCGGTAACGGCGATGGCACTGGCGGTAACGGTGATGGAACCGGCGGCAATGGGGACGGCACCGGCGGGAACGGCGATGGCACCGGTGGCAACGGAGACGGGACTGGCGGCAACGGCGATGGGACCGGTGGTAACGGGGACGGCACCGGCGGGAACGGAGACGGCACCGGTGGCAACGGAGACGGCACCGGTGGCAACGGAGACGGGACTGGCGGCAACGGCGATGGGACCGGTGGTAACGGGGACGGCACCGGCGGCAATGGCGATGGCACCGGCGGGAACGGTGATGGCACCGGCGGGAATGGCGATGGCACCGGCGGTAATGGGGACGGCACCGGTGGCAATGGAGACGGCACTGGCGGCAACGGTGATGGTACCGGTGGGAATGGCGATGGCACCGGTGGTAACGGGGACGGCACCGGTGGCAATGGCGACGGCACTGGCGGCAATGGCGATGGGACCGGTGGCAACGGAGACGGCACCGGTGGGAATGGCGATGGTACCGGCGGCAACGGTGATGGCACCGGCGGGAACGGTGATGGCCCCGACGGTAACGGTGATGGGACCGGTGGTAACGGGGACGGCACCGGCGGCAACGGCGACGGGACCGGTGGCAATGGAGACGGCACCGGTGGTAACGGCGATGGCACAGGTGGCAACGGGGATGGAAATACTGGACAGGGGATTTTCTCCGCTGGCGGCGGGGCGGACGGGAACGGGGACAGTACCGGGCTTCCGGGACGACGGGCTGGTACGACACCTTCGCAGCCTCAGGGCGGAACGACGTTTCGCAGCACGCGCGAAACTGGTGGCCCTGTTGTCACGGTCCGTGGATCAGGCAACCCCGAAGTTGTCGTGATCGGCCCTGCGCGCCAATCACAGGCGGCGGTGGACGCATTGGCCGAAGTCGGTGCGCGTTTCCTGCGGACAAAGCAGTTGGGCAGCATGGGATTGCAAGTGCTGATCTTTGAATATCCAAGGGGCCGCCAGATCACCGCGATCAACGAGGCCTTGCGCGCTGCGGCGCCCGACATGGATGCGGCCTATCACAACATCTACGAATTCGCGCAGTTTGCGCCCCGCACCTATGCCCCTGACCTTGTCGCACAGGGGGCACCCAATGGATGCCGCGTACCCCGCAACGTCCGGATCGGGATGATCGACGGACCGGTCAACGCTGCGCATCCCGCCCTTGCGGGCGCCAAAATCCGCACGCATTCCCTGCTCAGCGCGCAGGAACGTTCCGTGGGCGCGGCGCACGGCACCGGTGTCGCCGCCTTGATGGTGGGCGAGGACCCGCGTGGATATTTCTCCGGCTTTGCGCAGGGCGCGGAGCTTTTTTCAGTGGCGATCTTCACCAGCCGGTTGGGCGGCGAACGCACCAATGTGGAACGCATCGCCGGCGCGCTTGACTACCTGTTGGCGCGCGATGTCCGACTTATCAACATGTCGTTCACCGGACCCAACAACAACGTGCTGCGCATCGTGCTTGAGGCGGCATCGTCCGCCGGGGCGGTCATGGTTGCCGCAGTCGGGACGGATGGTATACCGGGCGGGTCATTGCCCGCCGCATCGGAATACGTGATCGGCGTCACGGCCGTCGATTCCAGATTGCGCAGATTTGGCGCGGCAAACAGCGGCCCGCAGGTTGAATTTGCTGCCCCCGGTGTGGATCTTTATGTCGCCAAGGCGCAGGGCGGTAGATACGCCACCGGGACATCCTTCGCGGCCCCGATCGTGACGGCGATTGTTGCAGGCATGACCGCCCGCGGTGCCCGTGGCCTTGCACAGATCCGTGCCCGCCTTAAGGCAAACGCGCAGGATTTGGGCGCGGCGGGGCGGGATGATACCTTTGGCCATGGCCTGGTGCGCGCAAGCAACTGCTGATTACCACCCACTTGACGACTGCGGCAGACGACTACTGCCCCACCTGATCTACCCGGTCAGGGCATAGCGACGGATTTCCTCGAACATCCCGTCCGCTCGCTCGCCCACCAGTGTCAGACTGTCGATTTGCAAAGGCTGCCCGAGGAATCGTTCGAATATGGGCAGGATACCTGCCCGCATGCCGACAACCTGCGCCTTGGGAAGTTTGGACGTCAGCGTGATGTGAAACCGGAACTGATCCAGCACATAAGGATAGCCCCAGCGCGCCAGATGCGCATTCTGCGCGGGCGACAGGTTGGCCCGCCTGCGGTGCGCAAGCTCCGCCTCCGACGGGGTGGCGCGGAAAGGGTCGAGGGTGCGCACAACGGTCGCGGCCATGCGCGCCAGCGCACTTTGATCTCCAACCGGGATCAGCGCAATAAAGCGTCCGAGCGCGGCGAGTTCCAGCCCATCCAGCGTCACAGGTACCAGCGTCGTGCAAAGAACCTCGGTTTCCGCCATAAGGGCGTCAACGGTCGTACCCGGCGCAAGTTTGAAGGGCGGCTTGATTGTGCCGTGAAGTCCGTATTTGCGGGGCGTTTCGGTCAGCGCGGCGATGTCCAGCCCCGCAATGTTGGGGTATGGCACCGCGCAGCCTTGGGCGATATCCCAGCCAAGCCAATTTGCGCCAAGCCCGGCCAAATCCCCTTGCGGCGTGAAATAGATCGCGTATCGGTCGTACATCTTTGCAATCGCCCTTCATTCAGTGGCCCCAAAGCGTGACAGTGACATGACAAAAGAAATGATCCTCGCCAATGCAAAACTGGTTCTGCGCGACGAAGTGATCGTCGGCGCGGTGGTCGTGCGCGATGGCAGGATTGCGCAGGTGGACAGTGGGGCGAACGTGCCTGCGGGGGCAGTGGATTGCGAGGGGGACTTTCTTTCACCCGGTCTGATCGAATTGCACACCGACAATCTGGAACGGCACATGAAGCCCCGCCCGAACGTCGATTGGCCCCACCGCGCGGCGATCGTGGGCCATGATCGGGAACTCGCCGGGACCGGGATTACAACGGTGTTCGACGCAATTCGGGTGGGTTCGATCCATTCCCATGCGCGCAAACGCTACAACAGATATGCGCGCGGCATGGCGGACGAGATCCTGGAGATGCGCGACAGGGGCGCGCTCAAGATCAGCCATCACATCCACCTGCGCGCCGAAGTGTGTTCGGAGACACTGGTGGAAGAACTGGAAGAATTCGGCCCGGGCGACCGGGTTGGAATCCTGTCCCTGATGGATCACACACCCGGCCAGCGCCAGTTCCGCGATCTGGCAAAGTTCGAGGATTACGTCTGCACCAAAAACAACATGCCGCGCGAGGGATTTGCGGAATATTGCGACTTCCTGCGCGGCTTGCAGCGGACGTATGGCGTTGCGAATGAAGCGGCAGCGGTAAGTGCGGCGGCGCGATATGGCGCGGTTCTGGCCAGCCATGATGATACAACGGCAGAACAAGTCGCGCAGAGCCACGCGCATGGCATCAGCCTTGCGGAGTTCCCGACCACAGTGGAGGCCGCGACGGCCTGCACACAAAGCGGCATTGCAACCATGATCGGTGCGCCCAATCTGGTGCGGGGCGGGTCGCATTCCGGGAATGTGGCGGCGTCAGAACTGGCCCAGATGGATATGCTGGATATTCTGTCGTCTGACTACGTGCCTGCGGCATTGCTGATGGGTGCGTTGTTGCTGGGCGATTTGTGGGGCGATATGGCGCGGGGCATTGCGACGGTCACGGCCGCTCCGGCGCGGCATGCACGACTTGCGGACCGTGGCACGCTGGCCGTCGGGCAGCGTGCCGACCTGATCCGGTTCGGCAGGATCGGCCGCGCGCCGCTGGTGCACGGGGTCTGGGTGATGGGCGGACAGGTGGCCTGATGCGGCTCTAACGAAGCGGTTTCAGTACCATTTCGCAACGGGTGGCAGGCTCATCAGCACTGCTTCGGGATCATGTCCTGTTTCCAGCCCGAACTTGGTACCGCGGTCGTAGACAAGGTTGTATTCAGCATAAAGCCCCCGGTGGCGCAATTGTGTCTCCTTGTCCTCTTCCGACCAGACGGTCGGGTGGCGTTTGTCGACCAAGGGCACGAAGGAGGGCAGGAAAGCGGACCCGACATCCCTTGTCAGCGCGAAATCCGCTGACCAGTCGCCGGTGTTGCGATCATCATAAAAGATACCGCCCACGCCGCGCGCACGCTTGCGGTGGGGAATAAAGAAGTATTCATCCGCCCAGGCCTTCAGTTCATCATAAAGCGCATCACCATGAGGGTCACAGGCGCCTTTCATCTGGTCGTGAAAATGTGCGGTGTCCGCATCATATTCAATGCAGGGATTCAGATCGGCCCCGCCCCCGAACCACCACGCATGGGGGGTCCAGAACATGCGGGTGTTCATGTGCACCGCAGGGGCATGCGGGTTTTGCATATGCGCCACCAACGAAATGCCGGAGGCCCAGAACCGCGGATCATCCGCCATGCCGGGGATGCCCTTGCGCGCCGCCATCGCCGCCTGCGCGCGGGGGGCAAGCGTGCCGTAAACCGTGGAGATGTTCACACCGACCTTTTCGAACACACGGCCACCCCGCATCACGTTCATCTCTCCTCCACCTGCATCTGATCCATCATCGGACGTGCGGCTGGTCTTGCGCACTTCAAACCGGCCTGCGGGCGCGTCAGCGGTGTGGCGGTCTTCCAGGGCGTGAAATTCCGCAACGATGTCATCGCGCAATTGTCGGAACCAGTTGGAGGCTTGGGATTTTTCAGTGTCGAATGGGGCGGTCATCAGTGTCTCAGCGGTTGTTGTTTGCGCCGACACTAGCGCGCCGGTGGCAGAGTTGAAACCACATCTGACAAGCGGTCTGTTGCGCGGCAGTTATAGCAGTTCAAGTGTGTCGCCCGGCGCGATCCGCCCGCCTTGCGAAACCTCGGCATACACGCCCATGTCCTTGTGCCCATAGCGTTGTTGCAGCGCGCGTGGCAGGTCGATGTCACGCGCCCCGGTTTCAAGGTTCACTTCGGTGGCCGGACACCGCTGGGTGCGCAGCAGGACACGCAGACGGGCCTCTCCGATGGCAACCTCCCGCGCTTCCCAGTTCAATTCATCAAAGGGCGCTGTACCGGAAAACAGGATATTGGCGCGAAAACGGGCAGGGCTGATGTCCATCCCGACGGCCCGGGCGAATTCCGCGACACTGTCGATGTTGATCAGCGATACGGCGTTCATCATCTTTTCGGAGACCACGGAAACGTCGGTGAACTTGTGCGGCCCGGCGGATTGCAGTGTCGGTTGCATATCGGGAGGATAATCAAGGTGCTGCGCGATGCATGCGGCGGCGGCGTCCCGGCCTTCGGGCGATTGGGTGTCGAACGCTTCATCCGCGATGTGCAGCATTTGCGTGTCTTCATCAAAACGGGTCACCAACCGCGCTAGGGCCGCATCGCGGGCCAACACCACGAATTTCCCCTTCGGAAGCGGTTTGGGGTTTTGCGGGTCAAACCCACTGCCGGGGCGCGCAAATCCGAAGGCGCGGTCAAGTGGAAACCCCTGTCCGGTTGCAAGCGTGACGTGATCAAGCTGCTGTGCGCTTAGCCCTTTGACGGGATAATGGCACAGCATTTCAATTCTGGCGGTCATGAACGATCCCTGTCGGTCCTGTGGGGGGTAACGCGGAGGATGTTTGCAGCAAAAGCAGGGGATTGCAAAGCGATGCGCCTTTGAAGGGATGGAAAGGAGGCAGATGCTGCACGATTGCAGATAGGGGAATAAGATACATAAAATACAACTGGTTGCACGGAAAATCCAATTTCTGAGGTACGCCCCTCAAAAAAAATGTAGACGTGAGGTGCGTACCTCAAATAGCGTGAAGAAGTGAAAACGACGAATCGGCGCCCCGAATAAAAAGCCGATTGCACATTGGGAGGAAAATCCATGAAGAAATTGAAACTGGCATCTGTCAGTGCCATCAGCATTGCAGCAGCCTCATTTGCAAACAGCGCTGCCGCCGAAGATCTGACGCTGTGCTGGGCCGCCTGGGACCCAGCGAACGCATTGGTTGAGCTGAGCAAGGAATTTGAAGCACAATCCGGCCACAACATGAGCTTTGAGTTCATCCCATGGCCCAACTTCGCGGACCGGATGCTGAATGAGCTGAACTCCGGCGGTAAACTCTGCGACCTGCTGATCGGCGACAGCCAGTGGATCGGCGGTGGCGCTGAAAACGGCCATTACGTCAAATTGAACGACTTCTTCGACGCCGAAGGCATCTCCATGGATGATTTCGCCGAAGCAACGGTTTACGCCTATTCCACGTGGCCCAAAGGCACGCCGAACTACTACGCGCTGCCCGCGATGGGCGATGCGAATGGCTGGTTCTACCGCAAGGACTGGTTTGAACGGGACGACATCAAAGCGGCCTTCAAAGAAGCGACAGGCCGCGATCTGGCTGAACCAAAATCCCAGAAAGAGCTGCTCGAAATCGCGCAATTCTTCCAGGAGCGCGAGATTGACGGCAAGACCGTCTATGGCGCGTCCATCTTTACCGAGCGGGGATCCGAAGGCATCACCATGGGCGTGACATCCGCGCTATATCCATGGGGTTTCAAATACGAGAACACACCGGGGTCCTATGACATGGAAGGGGCTGTGAACTCCGCCGAGGCAGTCGAGGCGCTGGAATTCTACAAGGAGTTCTACGAAACAGCGACACCGCCGGGTTACACCAACTCCTACATGGGTGAATCGCTGGATGCGTTCAAATCCGGTCAGGTCGCCATGGCGATGAACTGGTTCGCCTTCTTCCCCGGCCTTTATGCCGATCCGAACACCGGCGGCGACAAGATCGACTTCTTCGTCAATCCCCCGCAGAACCAAGCGGGTTCGACACTGGGCGGTCAGGGGATCTCGGTTGTGGCCTATTCCGACAAGCAGGATGCGGCCCTCGAGTACATCAAGTGGTTTGCACAACCTGACGTGCAAGCGAAGTGGTGGGAACTGGGCGGCTATTCCGCGCATAACTCCGTGCTGAACGACCCGGGCTTCAAGGACAGCGCACCGTTCGCCGGTGATTTCCTGGATGCGATGGGATCGGTTCAGGACTTCTGGCAGGAGCCTGCCTATGCCGAGCTGCTGCTGGCCATGCAAAAGCGTCTGCATGACTACATCGTGGCCGATCAGGGCACAGCACAGGAAGCGCTGGACAAGCTGGTCGAGGATTGGACCGAAGTCTTCGAAGACGAAGGCAAGCTGTAAACCATTCGTAGGGTGCGCATTCACTGCGCACCCTACACCCCACCTTCTACCAACCGCTCACCCACCGCGCCCGCGCGACCGGAGACGTCATGTCAGACACCCCCATAAATCGTGTTGCCGCTGCCACGCCTGTCCGCGTCGCGCGCAAGGTCAAAGGTTTGAGCGACCGCGCCATCGCGTGGATCTTCGTCGGTCCGACGATCTTCTTGCTGCTGGCGATCAACATCTTTCCGCTGATCTGGACGATCCAGCTCAGCTTTACCAACTACAAGGCAAACCGTCTGGGGCGCGAGGTCAAGAACATCGGCCTGCGCAACTACGAACGCATCCTCACCGACAGCGACATCTGGCTGAACATGCAGGCCACGGCGCATTTCCTGTTCTGGACGATCTTCTTTCAGGTGCTGATCGGCTTCACGCTGGCCTACCTGATCAACAAGAAATTCAAGGGCAATGACCTGTGGACGACGATCATCGTGCTGCCGATGATGCTCTCGCCTGCGGTGGTCGGCAACTTCTGGAAATTCCTCTACCAGCCCCAAATCGGCCTCTTCAACTACATCGTCGCCTTCTTCACCGGCAAGGATCCGTCGAGCTTTGAGATGCTCGGTTCCGTCGACCTCGCCCCGTGGTCGATCGTGATCGTGGACACCTGGATGTGGACACCCTTCGTGATGCTGATCTGTCTGGCCGGGCTCAGGTCGATCCCCGATTACATCTATGAAGCTGCTGAAGTCGACCGCGCCTCCAAACTGCGACAGTTCTTTACGATCACCATCCCAATGGTGCTCCCCTTCCTCATGCTCGCGGTCCTCTTCCGTGGCATCGAAAACTTCAAGATGTTCGATCTGGTGGTGCAGCTGACAGGCGGGGGTCCGGGGTCCACAACCGAACTCACCTCCATCAACCTCAAGCGCGAAGCCTTTGAGAAATGGCGCACCGGCTACGCCTCGGCCTATGCGATCATTCTCTTTGTCACGGTGTTCGGCCTCGCCAGCATCTACGTCAAAGCGCTGAACAAGGTCAAAGAACGATGACCCCAGCGACGCCCTTCTTCATCTTTTCTCTGAAAATATCCTCGGGGGACGGCGTCAGCCGGGGGGCAGACAGCCCCCTCCCGCCCTCTCTTCCAAACGCAGGTGCCCGCAAATGAGCTTCTCCGTCACAGAACCCACCAGACGCACCAAATACTTTGCCGGCTTCTTCGTGATCCTCTACGCCCTGATCACCATGGTCCCGCTGGCGTGGATCATGCTCACGGGATTCAAATCCCCCTCCGACGCCATCAGCTACCCGCCCAAGGTGGTGTTCGAGCCGACCCTCGAAGGCTACGTGAACCTCTTTACCACCCGCACGCGCCAGACGGACGAGTTCCTCGCCGCCAACCCGCCTCAGACATGGTACGATGAGATCGTGCGCGAATACGATATGGTCATTGCGGGCCCTTCCAAATTCGGCGAACGCTTCCTCAACTCCGTCATCATCGGCTTCGGCTCCACCTTCCTCAGTATTGTCCTTGGGACCCTCGCCGCCTACGCCTTCTCCCGCTTCAAGATCCCGCTCGCGGATGACCTGCTGTTCTTCATCCTCAGCACCCGAATGATGCCCCCCATCGCCGTCGCGATCCCGATCTTCCTGATGTACAGACAGTTGGGCCTTTCTGACACGCATCTGGGCATGATCCTCCTCTACACAGCCGTGAACATCTCGCTCGCGGTCTGGCTCCTCAAAGGCTTCATTGATGAAATCCCGCGCGAGTACGAGGAAGCCGCACTGATCGACGGCTACACAAGGTTTCAGGCGTTTTACAAAGTGGTCCTGCCGCAGGCCGCCACCGGCATCGCCTCCACCGCGATCTTCTGCCTGATCTTTGCATGGAACGAATACGCCTTCGCGGTCCTTCTGACCTCCGGCACGGCGCAAACCGCACCGCCCTTCATTCCCACGATCATCGGCGTCGGCGGTCTGGATTGGCCCGCTGTTGCAGCCGGGGCGACGATCTTCCTGCTGCCCGTGATGATCTTCACCATCTTTCTGCGCAAGCACCTCCTGCGCGGCATCACATTCGGAGCGGTACGCAAATGAGCAATTTCTTCAACGGCCTTCTCCGTCTCAAACGCGGCCCGTGGGAAATGCTGGCCACGATCCTCATTGGCTTGGGGGTATTCATGCTGATGCAACCCTTCGTGCTGTGGCTTTACACCTATTCCTTCATCGTCACGCTGGTGGGCACCGTCATGTTCATCATCGTCAGCCACTTCAAAGAATAGCGCATGGCACAGATCCAGATCAAAAACATCCGCAAGGAATTCGGAGATTTCACCGCTGTGAAGGAAAGCAGTTTCACCATCGAAGACGGTGAATTCTTCATGCTCCTCGGTCCTTCCGGCTGCGGCAAGACCACCACGCTGCGGATGATCGCTGGTCTCGAACTTCCCACCAGTGGTGAGATCTATCTCGATGGTGAGGAGATCAGCCAACTCCCCCCAAGCCAGCGCGACATTGCCTTCGTGTTCCAGATGTTCGCGCTTTACCCGCACATGAACGTGCGCAAGAACCTCAGCTATCCGCTGGTCAGTCAGGGTATGGCCCGCCGTGACGTGAAGGCGAAGGTGGAAGAGGTGGCGAATATCCTCGGCATTCAGGATATGCTGAACAAACCCGTCGGCGGTCTGTCAGGCGGCGACCGCCAGCGTGTGGCGCTGGGCCGTGCGATCGTACGGGATCCGAAGGCCTTCATGATGGACGAACCGCTGGGCGCACTGGATGCTGAATTCCGCGAGCACATGGCCGAAGAACTCCGCGCCCTGCATGACCGCATGAACGCCACCACCGTCTATGTCACCCATGACCAGCTTGAAGCGATGCAGATGGGCGACAAGATCGTCGTGATGAACAATGCGGTCGTCGAACAATTCGGCACCCCGCAGGAGGTGTATGACAAGCCCGCCACGATGTTCGTGGCAGATTTCATCGGCTCCCCATCGATGAACTTCCTGCGTTTCGAAGGCGCTGTGGCCGAGGGGGCAACGACCGTGACGCTGCATGGCCAAAGCACCGGGGTGCCATCGCTGCGGCAGGGCGCCAGCGGCAAGCTGGTGTTCGGGGTCCGGCCCGAACATGTGAAACTGTCAGACAGCGGTGATTACCGGGGTGAGGTGATCACCACCGAGTACCTAGGCACAACCCAGATCGTCACGCTGGACACCCCCAATGGCGAGATCAAGGCGCGCATCGACAGCACCCAAGTCGCCACCGTCGGAGAGAAAGTCGGACTGAGTTTCGAGGCGCCCAAGATCACGCTTTTTGACGATGCGACGGGGGCCGCCCTTGTGTCGGAACTGAACGAGAAGGTGCTTGCCCATGGCTGAGGTCATCCTCAAGAACCTGTCCAAGTCCTATGGCGATCAGGTAGGAATTGATGATGTATCCCTGACCATTCCCGATGGGTCTTTCGTGGTGCTGCTGGGCCCGACAGGGGCGGGAAAGACAACCACCCTGCGCCTGATCTCAGGCCTGGACAAAGCCGACAGCGGAGAGGTCTGGATCGGCGGCAGGCAGGTCGACGCAGAGATGCCCGCGCAGCGCGATGTGGCGATGGTGTTCCAGCAGTATTCGCTCTACCCGCATCTGACGGTGCGGGACAATCTGGCATTCCCGTTGAAGTCCCCGGTGCTGAAAACCCCACCTGATGAGATCGAGCGCATGGTAGGTGACGTCGCACGCGTTCTTCAGATCAGCCACAAGCTGGACAACAAGGCGACCGAGCTTTCGGGTGGCGAAATGCAGCGCGTCTCTATCGGACGCGCTCTGGTGCGCGATCCGGCGATCTTCCTGATGGATGAACCGCTCAGCTCGCTGGACGCCAAATTGCGCACCGACCTGCGGGTCGAATTGAAACGCATCCACGCGAGCCTTGGTGCGACGCTGCTTTACGTGACCCATGACCAGATCGAAGCCATGACAATGGCCACCCACATCGGCGTGCTGGACCACGGACGCCTCGCGCAATTCGGCTCCCCGCGTGACATCTACGAAAACCCCAATTCGCTTTATGTCGCAGGCCGCCTTGGCCAGCCGCGTATCAATGTTCTGCCCGCCGATCTGTTTGGCGGCATGCCTGCGGGGACCACGCAAATCGGCATGCGCCCTGAACACATCGCGCAGGGTGAAGGGATCGAAGCGCGTGTTCAGCGGGTCGAACATCTAGGGGATCAGAATCGCCTGCACCTGAACCTGCAAGGCCATGACGTGATCACCATCGCAGATCCCGCCACCGAGTATGAACCCGGTGCCGTGCTGAAAATCGCCCCAAGGAACCCGCTATGCTTTGACGCCACGGGCGCCCGCATTCGCTGAAGGAGACCGACCATGCCTCAATTCATCAACGCCAAGGAAACACTGGTCACCGACGCCATTGACGGGCTGCTGTTGACCTCCGGTGGCGCGCTCACGCGGCTGGATGGTTATCCGCATATCAAGGTCGTCTGTCGCACCGATTGGGACAAGTCACGTGTCGCGCTTATTTCCGGCGGCGGGTCGGGGCATGAACCGGCGCATGCGGGTTTTGTGGGCAAGGGCATGCTGACAGCGGCAGTCTGTGGAGAGGTCTTTGCCTCCCCTTCGGTCGACGCGGTACTGGCCGGGATTCTGGCAGTGACAGGCGACGCGGGCTGTTTGCTGATCGTCAAGAATTACACCGGGGACCGGCTGAATTTCGGTCTTGCCGCTGAACGGGCGCGCGCCTTTGGTCTGAAGGTGTCGATGGTGATCGTGGACGATGACATTGCCCTGCCGGACCTGCCGCAACCGCGCGGGGTGGCGGGAACGCTGTTCGTGCACAAGATCGCAGGTGCCCTCGCAGAAAGCGGTGCCGATCTTGATGCCATCACCGCCGCAGCGGAGGAAGCGATTGGTGCCATGGCTTCTATCGGGACATCACTGGATACCTGCACGGTGCCCGGCTCAACCAAGGAAGACCGTATCGCGCCCGGCATGGCAGAGCTTGGTCTGGGCATTCACGGCGAAGCAGGCGTGCAGCAAGTTGCGCTGAAAGATGCCAAGCACGCGATGGACATGGTTCTGGAAAAGCTTGCTCCGATGATCGGCGATGGGCCGCATGTGGCGCTGCTCAACAACCTCGGTTCAACCACCCCACTTGAGATGAGCGTACTGGCGCAGGAACTGGCCACCGCGGAAAGCGCCACGAACATCACGTTCATCATCGGACCTGCGCCGATGATGACCTCTCTTGATATGCACGGTTTCTCCGTCTCTGTCCTGCCCGTAACAGCCGACAATCAAGCGCATCTCGAAATGCCCGTGAACCTGCCCGCATGGCCCGGTATGGTGGCGCTTGGTGCTGCTGATCCGCGCCCCTTGCCGGACGGGCTGGCGCCGATCAAGCCCATTCCATCCACCCATCCCAAGACACGCGCCTTGCTGGATCGCTGCTGTAACCTGCTGATCGCGGCAGAGGGGGATCTCAACACGCTCGATGCCAAGTCCGGCGATGGCGATACGGGCAGTACCCTTGCCACGGCAGGCCGCGCGATGAAATCCTCGCTGGATCGCCTTCCGCTGGCCGACCCCACGCAATTGTTCCGTGCCGTGGGAGAGGAGTTGAGCCAGACCATGGGCGGTTCATCCGGTGTCATCCTTGCCATCTTCTTTGGTGCAGCAGGAGACGCCTGCGCCAGCGGTCAGCCGGTGCCGGAGGCATTGCTTGCCGGGCTGAAACGCATCAGCGAAGTGGGCGGTGCCAGTATCGGGGACCGCACGATGATCGACGCGCTTGAACCGGCGCTGAATGCATTGCCGAAGGGTATCGATGCCGCGGCCAAGGCGGCCCGCGCGGGTGCGGATGCGACCGCCAGGATGGGCAAGGCCAAGGCCGGGCGTGCGTCCTATGTGCCGGAGGAAAACCTGATCGGTCACAATGACCCGGGCGCAGAAGCGGTTGCGCGCCTGTTCGAAGGTTTGACGGAGGCCTGATGCCACAGCGACGGACATGAAATGAAAGAAGTTCCCGATATCACCGTGACCCCGACCATCAACGACATCGCCCGTGTCGCCGAGGTCAGTCTTGCCACGGTCGACCGGGTCCTGAACGCGCGCCCCGGCGTTCGGGACAAGACGGTGCGCAAGGTCCATGAAGCGATCGAGCAACTTGGCTATGTCCGCGACACGGCAGCAGCCAACCTCGCGCGCGGGCGGGTGTATGACTTCGTCTTCATCCTGCCCTCCAACAGCAACGAATTCCTGTCTTCCATCGTGGCAGAGATCAACCGTCTGGGCCGAAGCCTGCGCTATGAACGCACGCGGCTTTCCTATGTCCAAGTCGCGGCCTTTGATCCCGTGGCACTGGCGCGCGCCATTGATGACATCGATGCCGGTGAAGTGGACGGCGTGGCGATTTTCGGGCCGGAAACACCGTCGGTACGGGACAGCGTGGCGCATCTGAAGGCGAATGGCGTTACAGTTGTCTCGCTGGTCGCGGACATTCCCAGCTCAGAACGCGATCATTACATCGGGGTGGACAATATCGCGGCTGGGCGGACAGCGGGGCAATTGCTGGGCCGGTTTCTGGGTGGGCGCAGCGGCAAGATCCTGGTCATGACCGGATCGATGCTGGCGCGGGATCATCTGGAACGGCGGCTGGGATTTGACGAGGTCATGGCACGCGACTTCCCCGATTTGGAAGTGCTCGCCTCACTGGAAGGGCGCGACGATCCGGCGTTGATTGCGCGGCTCCTGCCACAAACACTTGCCCGCCATTCCGGGATCATCGGCATCTATTCCTCTGCTGCCGGAAACGAGGGATTGCTGGAATTCTTCAACACGCATCAACCTGCGATCAAACCCGTGGTCATTGCGCATGAATTGACCCCCCTGTCACGGCATGCGTTAAGCGAGGGTTTCTTTGATGCAGTCATCAGCCAGGACAGCGGCCATCTTGTCCGCTCCGCCGTGCGCATCATGCGCGCCAAAAGCGACCGGACCCCGATCAACACCGCGCAGGAGCGGATCAGAATCGATGTCTACCTGAAAGAAAACATGCTGCCGATAAACGAGACCGAATAGGGAGAAGTGAGCAATGAAGACCATCCAGGGACCGGCGCTGTTCCTTGCGCAGTTCGCGGGCGATGACGCCCCTTTCAACTCGTGGGACGCGATCACCAAATGGGCGGCGGACTGCGGATACAAAGGGGTGCAGGTGCCCAGCTGGGACGTGCGCCTGTTTGACCTGGCCAAGGCCGCCGAAAGCAAGGACTACTGCGATACGTTCAAGGGGCAGGCCGCGGAAAACGGTGTTGAGGTGACTGAGCTTTCAACGCATTTGCAAGGTCAGCTTGTCGCGGTACATCCCGCTTACGACACCGCCTTCGACGGCTTCGCGGATCCGTCCGTGCACGGTAATCCGAAAGCCCGGCAGGAATGGGCGGTGAATCAGGTGATGAAGGCGATCAGCGCCTCCGCGAACATGGGCATCAGGAACCACGTGTCGTTCTCCGGCGCATTGGCCTGGCCCTATGTCTACCCTTGGCCCCAGCGCCCTGCCGGTCTGATCGAAACCGCCTTTGACGAACTCGCCAAACGCTGGCGTCCGATCCTTGATCATGCGGAGGAGCACGACGTCAACATCTGCTACGAAATCCACCCCGGCGAAGACCTGCATGACGGTGTGACCTTCGAGATGTTCCTCGAACGGGTCGACAACCACGCCCGTTGCAATATGCTCTACGATCCCTCGCACTATGTGCTGCAATGCCTCGACTACCTGGACAACATCGACATCTACGCCGAGCGCATCAAGATGTTCCACGTCAAGGACGCGGAGTTCAATCCGACGGGCCGCCAGGGCGTGTATTCGGGCTACCAGCCTTGGGTCGACCGTGCAGGCCGGTTCCGGTCACTGGGCGATGGGCAGGTCGATTTCGGCGCGGTCTTCTCCAAGATGGCGGCGAATGACTTCGACGGATGGGCCGTGGTGGAATGGGAGTGTTGTCTGAAACATCCCGAGGATGGCGCGCGCGAAGGAGCGCAATTCGTGTCCGACCACATCATCCGTGTGACCGAACGCGCCTTCGATGATTTTGCGGACGGCGGTACGGATGAAGCGGCGAACCGCAAGATGCTGGGGATCGGAACATAGTCGACCGGAGCCCTTGGTAGCGACGTCGCGCTGCCTCCGGCGGGGATATTTTTGGAGAAAAGATGATGGGGCATCGCAAAACAGACCGGCCGCACGATGTTGATGCAGTGTCGCTGGCATCTTTTCTCTTCAAATATCCCCGCCGGAGGCATCCGACCTCGAAAACCGCGGTACGGTTAACAGTTTGTTCAGACCTTACCTACAAATTGATACATGCGGTACAGGCAGGGATTGCCGATGACCGTGAGAGAAGATGCACCTCGTTCTGTTTTCAGGGCGGGGTGTTTCCATTTCTGAAAGGAATTTCGACATGATGAGCAGAATTCGACTGGGCATGGTCGGCGGTGGCAATGATGCATTCATCGGCGGGGTGCACCGCATCGCCAGCCGCATCGACGACCGCTATGAGTTGGTTGCGGGGGCGTTGTCCTCTACCCCCGAGAAATCGCGCGCCAGCGGGGAGGCGCTGGGCCTGCCGCGCGTCTATGATGATTACAAGCAGATGGCCATTCGAGAGGCACGGTTGAAGCAGGGGATCGAAGCGGTCTCCATCGTGACGCCGAACCACGTGCATTACGCCGCAGCACGCGAATTCCTCAAACGCGGCATCCACGTGATCTGTGACAAGCCGCTGACCTCCACCCTTGCGGATGCCAAGAAGCTGGTCAAAGCAGCGGGACAGTCTGACGCGCTGTTCATCCTGACACACAACTACACCGGCTACCCCATGGTGCGCCAAGCCCGCGAGATGGTCGCGAACGGCGACATCGGCAAGATCCGTGTCGTGCAGGTCGAGTACCCGCAGGATTGGCTGAGCGAGGAGCAGGACTTCAAACAGGCCGAATGGCGGACCGATCCGGCGCGTTCCGGGGCAGGGGGGTCGACGGGTGACATCGGCACCCACGCGCATAATCTTGCGTGTTTCATCTCCGGTCTGGAGGTCGAAGCACTGGCCGCCGATCTGGATGCCTTCGTGCCGGGACGGCAGAACGATGACAACGCCCACGTGATGTTGCGCTTCAAGGGGGGCGCGAAGGGGATGCTTTGGTCGTCCCAAGTCGCACCGGGTAACGAGAACGCCCTGCGCATCCGTATCTACGGCGAAAAGGGCGGTCTGGAATGGGCGCAGGAGGATCCGAACTACCTGTGGTACACGCCGCTGGGAGAGCCCAAGCGTCTGATCACCCGCAACGGTGCTGGTGCGGGCGATGCCGCCGCGCGCGTGTCCCGCGTGCCGCCTGGTCATCCTGAAGGGTATCTGGAGGGGTTCGCCAACATCTATTCCGAAGCGGCCGAAGCCATTCGCGCGCATCAGGCAGGGAAGAAGCCGAACGCTGCCGTATTGTATCCGACAATTGATGACGGGTTGCGCGGTGTGCAATTCGTGGATGCTTGCGTACGGTCATCCAAGCGCAATGCGGCCTGGGTCAGCATGGAGTGACCTTGCCCCCGGCAGGCGTTGGCATAAGGTGGCCTCACAATCAAAGGACTGCCCATGCCCAAACTCGCCCGCCGCATCACCGATACCTCGCCGAAGAACTTTGGCATGTTCGCCAAGGCCGTCGCGATGGAGGGCGACCTGATCCATCTCGAACTGGGTATGCCAGTCCACGACACCCCCGCGCACATCAAGGAAGCAACCATTGATGCCTTGCGTGCGGGGCACGTCCACTACAGCGATCTGCAAGGCATCGCGCCGCTGCGGGAGGCGATGGCGCAAAAGCTGGCAACAGTGAACACTCTTTCCGTCGACCCGTCTGAGATCATCGTCACCAATGGCCTTACACAGGCGTCCTATGCCGCGTTCATGGCGTGGCTGGACGAGGGGGATGAGGCCATCCTGCTTGATCCCTATTACCCGCAGCATATCGGCAAGATCGAACTGGCGGGGGCACGCGCGGTGATAGCGCCGCTCGATGCAAATGACGACTTCCGTATCAAGCGCGCGCTGATCGAACCTGTGGTCACCTCCGCTACAAAGATGATATGCCTTGTAAACCCCTGCAATCCCACGGGCCGGATGTTCGACCGTGAGGAACTGCAGGTACTTGCCGATCTGGCAATTGAACATGATCTGATCGTCTTGTCGGACGAGGTCTATGAACAGATCACCTTTGACGGGGCGCAGCACATCAGCATCGCCAGCCTGCCGGGCATGAAAGAGCGGACAATCACGACATTCGCCTTCACCAAGGCCTATGCGATGGATGGCTGGCGGTTGGGCTATCTGGTGGCGGATGCCGCGATGATCGGTCCGTTGATGAAGATCACGACCAACGAGGTCACCCATGTAAACACCTTCATTCAGCATGGCGCACTTGCCGCACTGACCGGTCCGCCCGAGGTGCTGGCGGATATGGTGGCCGATGATCAGGCGCGCCGCGATCTGGTGGTGTCCCGCCTGAACCAGATGCCGGGTGTGCGCTGTCCCTCCCCGCAGGGCACAATCTATGCGTTTCCGGACATCACCGGCACGGGGTTGACCGCACAGGAAGCCGCCGATCGATTATTGAACGAAGCGCAGGTCGTGGTCGAGGCGGGCAGTTTTTATGGCGCACAGGGGGAGGGGCATTTGCGCGTGTGCTTCGGTTCCCAGACGGCTGAACGTCTGGAGGAAGCCATGGACCGGATGAGCCGGTTCTTCAATGCGATTGGACAGGAGGGCGAACATGGGTGAGGCGCAGGGGACCGCGATCGCGACTGTTCAGGTGGACAGTGATGTCGTCAGAGTGACCCGCTGGGATTTTCCGGTCAAAGGGGCAAACACCGGATGGCACAGGCATGCCTATGATTATGTCGTCGTCCCGATGATGGACGGCACATTGGCGATCAAGGGTGCGGATGGCACGGTGACGCAGGCCCCTTTGAAGGCGGGCGTTTCCTATGCGAGGCCCGCGGGGGTGGAGCATGATGTTATCAACGACACCGACGGACCCATGGCATTCGTGGAGATCGAGGTTTTGCGCGGCGGTTAACCCCCGGTCAGATAGGCATGGATCGCCGCGCGCATGTTGTCGCGCAGGGCGCGCCGATGACAGTTCTCGACAAGGCGCAGGTACAGCTGTTCGCCAATGAAGAACGGCAGGGTTGTGGTCACTTCGCGCGCGTCAAGTACATCGGAGCGCAGAAAGGCCGCCAAATCCTGCGCCGCAATGCCATACCGCCGCGTGGACGGGCGTGCGGGATCGTGGATTTGGGACCAAACGAGAAACCGAGCCGCATCGCGGGCAAGGGGCAGCCAGCTTTCCCCCTGAATATCGACGCCGCAAATGATCCCGTCATGGATGTGCATGTTCATCCCGACGAAGTCGCCGTGGGTCGCTGCCTGAACCAGGGGAACGCCTTTGACCTGTTCAATACGGCCACGTATGTTTTGTAGAAGATCACCAGCCAATTCTTGGTCCGCTGGATCGGTAACGGGGTCGGTCGAAACCGCGTCCAGCTTTTTCACCCAGAACCGCGGTCCGAATGTCGCCTGTCGCTTGCGGGTCGCACTGTACTGACGCAGCCACGCGCCGCTTTGCTCAAAAAGCGTCGCGCGCTCAGCACCCTTTGCCGACAGGATCATCTCGTCCAGCCGCTCCCCGGCAGCGAAGCTCAACACGACAACGCCATCTTCCGGCCAGGCCATCAGGCAGCGATTTGCCCGATACTGCGGATTGTCGAAAGCGGTTTCCAAGTGCGACAACTCAGCCCGCAGGCGGGTCACTGCATGCACAGGGTCGTCAACGATGAACCGTTTTACCACCACCTGTGCATCATTCACATGCGCGCTGAACACCCAGGATCCCGGGCTGATCCGCAAAGGCGCGTCAATGCGCGCTGACGTCACGTCCGGCTGGTTGTTGAGAAACTCGGTCAGCCACGCGGCCTCTTGCGTGCCTTTCAACGGATCAGCGCCCTTTCCAAACCGGATCGCGCTTCTCCGCAAAGGCGCGCGCGCCTTCAAGCTGATCTTCGGAACCATAAAGGATATCGACGGTGCGCAGTTTGCGTTGGGTGATCCGGTTCATTGCATCCTGAAACTTCGAATCCTCCGCGTCGCGCACGACTTCCTTGATCGCCGCATAGACCAATGGCGGGCCCGATGCGATCAGCCGGGCCAGCTCCCACGCGCGGTCCATCAGGGTATCGGATGGGACGACCTCGTTCACCAATCCCCAGCCCCTACCCTCTTCCGCGTCGAACCATCGACCGGTCAGCAACAACTCCATTGCGATATGATAGGGGATGCGCTTGGGCAGTTTGATGCTGGCGGCGTCGGCCACTGTGCCGGACCGGATTTCCGGCAGGGCAAAGGTGGCGTGGTCCGCGGCAAGGATCATGTCTGCGCTCAGCGCCAGTTCCAGACCGCCGCCGCAGGCGATGCCGTTGACCGCTGCAATCACCGGCTTGTTCAGATCGCGCAGTTCCTGCAACCCGCCGAACCCGCCAACACCGTAATCTCCATCGACCGCATCCCCGTCAGCGGCTGCCTTGAGGTCCCAGCCGGGGCAAAAGAACCTGTCGCCGGCACCGGTAAGGATGGCCACCCGCATCTCCGGATCATCGCGGAATTCCGCAAAGACATCGCCCATGATCCGGGAGGTCTGCAAATCGATCGCATTGGCCTTCGGTCGGTCCAGCGTCACCTCCAGAATGCTGCCCTCGCGGCGGGTCTTGATCGGGCTGTCGGTCATGTCAAAGTCCTTCTAGTCAGAGCGGCGCAGCAAGGCGTCGACCGCGATGGCATCCGTGGGGGTGCAGATCAGCGGATTGATTTCAATTTCGGCCAAGCCTTCGGCACGCGCAAGGACATAGTCCTGCACAGCCCGTACCGCCCGCAGGATCGCTGCCATGTCAGCCGGTGCAGCACCCCTGTGGCCGGTCAGCAGCGGTGCAATGCGCAGGGATCGAAGCGCGGCCTCGATATTGGTATCCGACGCAGGGATGATCAGACTGGCGCTGTCCTGCCAGAGTTCCGTCAGCGTCCCGCCGGCGGCAAGCGTGAGGACATAGCCATGCGCTGGATCGTGCAGCACACCAATCAGCAGTTCGGCAACGCCACCTGTCACCATTTCTTCGATCAGGAAGCTGGAACAGGGCATGTCAGCGGCGGCGTGGACCGTCTGATCCGCGGTCTGCAAGTTCAACCGGACCGCGCCCGCTTCGGTCTTGTGCGCCACCCCTTCGCCTTTCAGGACCTGTGGAAAGCCAACCGATGTTGCCGCCTTTGGAACACCCGCCGCATCGGTGAAACGCGCAGATCGCGGGACGCGAAGACCGTGTTGGGCCAGCATGGCCTTGGCCTCCGCTTCGGTCGCCAACGTGGGTGCTTCCACTGGCGTGGGAAGCAGAACAGGCTCCGCATGCTCTGGCAATGGGCGCGCCGCGATGGCGCAGGCGTCAAGCGCTTCTTCCAGCCCGCAGAAAGGAACCACATCCGCCTCCATCAGCCGCGCCGCGACATCTTCGGGCATGAGTTCGGGCAGGGTCGCCACCATGCCATAGCGCGCCCCGGTCTGCTGCGCAGCGGCAATCGTTGCCTCAATGGTGCAGTCCCAGTCGTCCGGGTCACACCGATCCGCCCGGGGAAAATCCACGACCAGCAGCACAATGCCGATCCCCGGCCCTGCCATCGCTGCAAATGCCGCTGTCATCGCAGGCACATCGCGCCAGATGTAGGTGTGATAGTCGAGCGGGTTAGCCAGCGCGACCCGTGGACCAAGTGCGGCGCGCAGGTCGGATTGCTGGCCCGGGGTGAGCGGCGGAAAGGACAGGTTCCGGCCCACGACACTGTCCGACGCAAGGCTTGCCTCCCCGCCCGAGCAACTGATCGAAGCCAGCGTGTTCTGTGCAAGACGACCGCCCACGTGGAGCAGTTTCAGCGTTTCGAGAAACGCTGTCAGGTCCGTGACCCGCAGCATGCCAAGGCGGCGCAACAGCGCCTCCGCCCCGGCATCACCGCCGGCAAGGGACGCGGTATGTGACAGTGCAGCCTGCCGTGCCTGATCCGAACGGCCCATTTTCAGCACCACGATTGCCTTACCCAGATCACGCGCCCGCGCCGCCAGGGCTTCGAAGGCGCGCAAATCGCCAATGCCTTCGATGTACAACCCCAAAGCGGTCACGCGCGGGTCGTCCAGCAGCGCCTCACCGATCTGCGACACACTGCACTGCGCCTGATTTCCCACTGTCGCGACATAGGCAATCGGCAGCCCGCGTTTCTGCATGGTCAGATTGATCGCGATGTTGGAACTTTGCAGTACCAATGCGACCCCTTTTTCGCACCGCTGCCCGCCATGCTGATCCGGCCACAGCAAGGCACCATCAAGATAGTTGATCAGCCCATAGCAATTCGGCCCGAGGATCGGCATATCACCCGCCGCAGCCAGCAACCGTGCCTGCAGGTCGATTGCCCCGACATCTTCTGCCTGTGCTTCCAGAAAACCGGAGGCGAAACACACCGCACCACCCGCACCCATCGCGGACAAAGCGCCGACAATGTCGATCGTCACGTGTCGATTCACGCCGATGAATGTGGCGTCCGGTGGCTTGGGCAGGGCATCGACGCTTGCAAACGCGGGCACACCATAAATTTCCGGAGCATCTGGATGAACGGGCCAGATCTCACCTTGAAAACCGATTTTGCGTGATTGCCTGACCACCTGCTTGCACCATGCGCCCCCACCCACAACCGCAATCGAACGCGGACGCAGCAAGCGGCCCAGATCGCGGGGCATTATGCCCCCAGCGGGCGCAGAAGATCGCGCGAAATGATGTGCCGCTGTATCTCCGACGTGCCATCCCAGATACGTTCCACGCGCGCGTCACGCCAGAAGCGTTCGATGGGAAAATCATCCATCAGCCCCATGCCACCGAAGATCTGCAATGTCGTGTCAGTGACCTTTGCCAGACATTCGGAAGCGTAAACCTTCGCGCTTGCGATCTCCCGGTTTGCGGGCAGTCCTTCATCCAGCCGCCACGCGGCGGCCAGCGTCAGCCAGTCGGCGGCATCAATCTCCGTGATCATATCGGCGATCTGGAAACTGACCCCCTGAAACTTGCCGATCTGTTGGCCGAACTGCTTGCGCTCGGCAGCATAATTCAGCGCATAGTCAAAACATCGCCGCGCCCGCCCGACGCTGAAGGCGGCCACGGTCAGGCGGGTCGCATAAAGCCATTCGTTCATCACCGCAAACCCGCCGTCCACTTCGCCCAGAACCTGTGCGTCGGGCAGGCGGCAATTATCGAAGTAGAGAATGCAGTTTTTGTAGCCCTTGTGGCTGACCGAATTGTACCCATCGCTCACCTCGAACCCCGGCGTGCCGCGATCGACAAGGAATGTGGTGATCCGTTTTTTCGGCCCCTTTGGCGTTTCATCGACGCCTGTGGCGATGAATACAATGAAGAAATCCGCGTGTTCCGCTCCGGAGATGAAATGCTTGGACCCGTTCACGACCCAATCGCCCCCGTCGCGCACCGCCGAACACTTCATCCCGCGCACGTCCGACCCTGCATCGGGTTCCGTCATTGCCAGCGCATCCATCCGTTCGCCCCGCACCGCCGGCAGCAGATAGCGTTCGCGCTGATCGTCATTGCACGCCATCAGGATATTCTGCGGCCGCCCGAAGAAATGCGTCAGCGCCATCGACCCGCGCCCAAGTTCACGTTCGACCAGCGTGAAATCCACATGGCTCAACCCCGCGCCACCGACCTCTTCGGGGAAATTGCAGGCATAAAAACCCAGATCGATGGTCTTTTGCTTGATCGCCTCACCCAGTTCATGCGGCACCTGCCCGGTCCGCTCGACCTCGGCCTCATGGGGGTAAATCTCATTCTCGACAAAGCTCCGAACGGTGGAGACGATCATCTCCTGCTCATCACTGAGGCCAAAGTTCATAGGGGTCTCCATCGTGGTCCATGGTGGAGACTAGCCAGAACTGGGCGGGTTACCAGCGCCATACGCGACAGGATCTGGCGCGAACAGACCTCAACCCTTGGCCCCTTGCCCCCGTGCATAGACATCCTCGTAGCGGGTGATGTCATCCTCCCCTAGATAGCTGCCGGTCTGCACTTCGATCAATTCCATCGGAACCTTGCCGGGGTTTTCCATCCGGTGAATGGCACCCAACGGGATATAGACGCTTTCGTTTTCGCAGACCAATTGCACCTTGTCGTCGATGGTCACCTTTGCGGTACCTGCGACGACGATCCAGTGTTCGGACCGATGTACATGGCTTTGCAGGCTCAGCGCGGCACCGGGGTTCACGACGATGCGTTTGACCTGAAAGCGCCCGCTCAATATCAGCGTCTCAAAAAATCCCCAGGGGCGATGATCCTTGGGGAAGGTGTCGGCCTGATTGATCTCCGCCTTGCGCATATCCTTGACGACATCACCCAGTTCGGCGACCCGCGACCGATCCGCGACAAGCACGGCATCAGCCATTGCGACGGCAATGATGTTCTTCAATCCAAGCCCCACCAGCTGAAGGGAATCGTTGTCCGATCGAAGCAGTGAATCCTCGCAATCGACCGCATAGGCTGTACCTTGCAGGGCAACGCCTTTGGCATCGCTTTCCGCATGTTCGTAAACCGCGTTCCAGCCACCCAGATCAGACCAGTCTCCCTGATGGGCAATGACGCTGAGGTTATCCACTCTTTCCATGATCGCAAAGTCGATGGAGATGTCCTTGCACCTGCTCCAGGCATCCGGATCAAGGCGCAGGAACCCCAGATCGGGCTGTGCCCTGTCCACTGCCAGCCGCACATGTTCCAGCATATCGGGCGCATGGGCGGCAAACGCGTCGATCATCACCTGTGCGGTGTACATGAAGATACCCGCGTTCCACAGGTAGCCGCCCGCGGCAAGCATCCGCTCCGCTTCCGCCAATGCGGGTTTTTCAACAAACCGTTTGAGCGGCAGCGCCCCATCCGCTTCTCCCGTGCCCAATTCAAGATATCCGTACCCGGTCTCTGGCTTGTCTGGTGCGATGCCGAATGTCACGATTTGCCCGGCCCGTGCCGCCGGCACACCGCGTTGCAGGCTGTCGCGGAAAACATCTGCCTGCGTGATGTAGTGATCCGACGGCGCCGCCAGCATCAGCGCCTGCGCGTCGGTTTGCGCCTGAAAAAGGGCAGCAGCCAAAAGGGCAGGGGCCGTATTGCGCGCCAGAGGCTCAATCAGCACGGCACCGGGGTCAATGCCCGCATCACCCATCTGCTGCGTTGCGATGAATCTGAAATCGGAATTCGTGACGACAAGCGGCGCTGCAAATCCGGCACCGGACAGCCGCTGACCCGATTGCTGAAACAGGCTGCCTTCACCGATCAGCTTGATGAACTGCTTGGGAAAGCTCTTGCGCGACACCGGCCAAAGGCGGGTGCCGGACCCGCCACACAGGATCACCGGGGTAATGTCGGGAGCGGTCATGCGAAGTCCTCTTGCTGGCGGCGACAACGAAAACAGGATGGCATCGACCTACGCCGCGCTTGCCCTGCGTTACAAGGTTGAATAGCAGAAGTGGTGCAAACGTAAGGGCTTCACCGGGAATTTTATTGACATTGTTGCCGCAAATACTGGTCATTGTTCTCATATGGTTAACAATGGGAAGGGGTTCCGATGGACAGCATCGACATAAATGCGCTGTCGCTTGAGGCCATCAGAGCCCGCAGTGATGTCCTGCGCGACGCGATCCGCCGCACGCCGGTTGTGCCGATGGAAGGCTCCCTGGTGATGGCGACCCTTGGCGTCCAGAACGTGGCACTGAAACTGGAGTGTTTTCAGCATACGGGGACTTTCAAGGCACGCGGCGCGTTGTCCAATGTGCGCACCCTGTCTGACGCGCAGCGCGCGGCAGGCATCACCGCGGCCAGCGCAGGCAACCACGCCATCGCCGCGGCATGGGCAGCGCGGGCTGCTGGCATTTCGGCCAAGGTGGTCATGCAGAACAACGCCAACCCCTTTCGCATTGCCCGCGCGCAGGACGAAGGAGCAGAGATCATCCTGCGCGATCCCGGTCCTGCAACATTTGCCGAAGCAGAGCGTCTGGCGCGCGATGAAGGGCGGACGTTCGTGCACCCCTTCGATGGGATCGAGACAGTGCTGGGCACATCCGGCGTCGGACTTGAACTGATGCAGGATCTGCCCGATCTGGACGCGGTTGTGGTTTCCGTTGGCGGCGGTGGCCTGATTTCGGGCATTGCAGCGGCAGTCAAGCTGATGAACCCGGCCTGCGCGGTATATGGGGTTGAACCGGTGGGGGCGGACAGCATGTCACGTTCCCTTGCGGCGGGTCATCCGGTGACGTTGGACAAGGTTGATACCATCGCGGATAGCCTTGGACCCCCGATGGCGCTGCCGCTGGGCCATGCGCTTTGTGCCGCTTACGTGGATGACATGGTGACGGTGACCGACGACCAGATATGTGCTGCAATGGTCGCTTTCGCGGAGGAAGCGAAGCTTGCTGTTGAACCCTCCGCTGCCGCCGCGCTTGCCGGTGTGCTGCAACCTCTGCGCAATCGGCTGCACGGGAAAAGCGTCGGGATTATCGTGTGCGGTGCCAATATCGATGCAGGCACCTTTCAGGGACAGATCGCCCGGGGTCGGGAACACTATGATGCACTGATTGCTTATTGACGTCTTGACCTTCCAGTGACTGGAAGGACTACATAGACGTTGAAAGGAATACTACCATGGCCACCAGTGCTCCGATTATCCTGCCGGTCTCCAATATGCACTGCGGTGCGTGTGTGGGGCGGGTGAACAAGGTGCTGACAGGCATTCCTGGCACGCAGGATGTCAACGTCAACCTTGCCAATGAAACGGCACAATTCACAGCGACCGAACCCGATACCCTTGCCCGCGTTCTGGCGGCACTGGAAAAGGCTGGCTATCCCGCCTGTCCGCAAACAGAGGATACAAAAAGCATACAATCGCGCAGCAAAGAAACAATGCATGACCTGCGCATCCGTTTCCTGTTCGCGGCAATCATGACGCTGCCGGTTTTCGTGCTGGAAATGGGCAGTCACATGATCCCTGCGCTGCATCATCTTATCATGCGGACCATCGGTATGGAGGCAAGCTGGGGCCTGCAATTTGCGTTTACATCGATGGTGCTGATCGGACCGGGCCGGGACATGCTGGGCAACGGGCTGCGCGCGTTGCGGCGCGGGGCACCTGACATGAACAGTCTTGTGGCGCTGGGCGCCGGTGCGGCGTGGAGCTATTCCACCGTCGCCCTGCTTGCGCCTGACCTGCTGCCTGTCGCGTCTCGCGTGGTGTATTTCGAAGCGGCGGCAGTCATCGTGACGCTTATCTTGATGGGCCGCTGGTTCGAAGCCCGCGCCAAGGGGCGCACGGGTGCGGCCTTGCGCACGCTGATCGGATTGCAGCCTGATACGGCAACGGTCAAGCGCGACGGGGAGTGGTTGGTGATGCCCATTGCCGACCTGACCCCCGGCGACATCATCCGTATCCCGCCCGGTGCCCGCGTGCCCACCGATGCTGTGCTGGTCACTGGCAGCAGTGCCGTGGATGAAAGCATGCTGACCGGCGAACCGATGGCCGTGCCGAAGACCAGCGGTGACATGCTGACCGGCGGTACAGTCAACGGGACTGGCGCGCTGGAAGCTGAAGTGCGCGCAATCGGCGCAGATACCGCATTGGCGCGGATCATCGACATGGTCAGACAGGCACAAGGCGCGCGCCTTCCCATTCAGGGCTTGGTGGATCAGATCACATTGTGGTTTGTGCCGACGGTCCTTGTTATCGCAGCCGCGACGGTTGCGGTCTGGTTGATGCTGGGGCCGGGTCTGGCCCCGGCCCTTGTGGCTGGCGTATCGGTGCTGATCATTGCATGCCCCTGTGCCATGGGCCTGGCCACGCCGACATCCATCATGGTGGGAACAGGTGCGGCGGCCGAACGCGGCGTGTTGTTTCGTCAGGGCGATGCGCTTCAGGGTCTGAGCGATGTGGATGTGGTGGCCTTTGACAAGACGGGTACGCTGACCGAAGGCTGCCCTACGCTGACCACGCTGCGCACGCCAGCCGGGGTCACCCGGATGGACGCATTGTCCGTCATTGCAGGCGCTGAAGCACAATCAGAACACTCCATCGCAAGGGCCATCGTCGATGCGGCGAAGGCCGAAGGTGTCACGCCTTTGGCGGCTTCGGAATTTACCGCACTGACAGGGCAAGGCGCACGCGCGCGGGTTGAAGGGGGCATCGTTCTGATCGGAAATCAGTCTCTGATGAAGGCGGAAAACATCGATATCACCGCGTTTGAGGAGGAGGCGGAGCGGCTCTCGCGACAGGGCCAAACAGTCTTCTTTGCTGCCAGAAAGGGCTTGCCACTGGCGCTTCTGGCGGTGTCTGATCCGGTGCGCGAGACCAGCAAGACAACCATCGAAAATCTGGAAAGACAGGGGATCAAGGTTGCCATGCTCACCGGAGACAGCGCGCCGACGGCGCAGGCGGTCGCGGATACGCTTGGTATTTCCCGTGTCATGGCAGGTCTGTCACCAGACGGCAAACAGCAGGCGCTGGACAGCCTGCGCGGGGAAGGGCGGCTTGCCTTTGTCGGTGATGGTATCAACGATGCGCCGGTGCTGGCGCGCGCAGATGTTGGCATCGCCATCGGGACGGGCACCGATGTGGCGATTGAAACAGCGGATGTCGTTCTGATGTCCGGCGATCCTGCGGGCGTGCTGACCGCGCTGGAGGTATCGCACGCGACGCTGCGCAACATCCGACAGAACCTTGGCTGGGCCTTTGGATATAACGTGCTGCTGATCCCGGTTGCGGCCGGGGTGCTTTACCCGTCCTTTGGGCTTTTGCTCTCACCGATTCTCGCCGCCGCGGCGATGGCGTTTTCTTCGGTCTTTGTGCTGGGCAATGCCCTTCGCCTGCGCAGCCTGGGGGTACGGCCATGAACATCGCCGACGTCAGCCGCGCCACGGGCCTGCCATCAAAGACCATCCGCTATTACGAGGACATCGGCCTGATCAACCCGAGGCGGCAGGCGAACGGCTACCGCATCTTCCGCGAGACAGACCAGCATAAGTTGGCCTTCCTTGCCCGTGCGCGGTCCCTGGGGTTCGGGATTGAGGCCTGCCGCGACCTGTTGGCGCTGTATACCGATCAGGATCGCGCGAGTGCGGATGTGAAGGCCATCGCGCAAACCCATCTGGCCGAGATTGACAGCAAGATCACCGCCCTTCAGGCGATGCGCGACACGCTTGGTGAATTGGTGGACGCCTGCGCAGGCGACAACCGGCCCGATTGTCCGATCCTCAAGGATCTGGCGCAGAAATAGGCTCTAAACAGAGGCCAAAGCGGCAATCGCCTCGTCTAGTGGATAGTGATGATTGCCCACAAACAACCCGTTCGCGTCGATGTAATCGGCATTCCGAAGCGTGTCGTGAATGTCGAAATCGAAATATTGCATCACTTCATTCTTGGCGAAATTCCCCGCCACGATGGGCCGACATTCAAACCCAGCCGCTATGAGGTCCTTCACCACCTGCGCCCGTGTGCCCGCGTATGCGTCGCGCAGCACCAGCGAAAACCCGAACCAGCTGGATTTCCCGATCTCCCGCTGGATCATGAAGCGCGGATGGTCCGCCAGATGCTGCTGCACCAGCGCGCCATTCGCCCGCCGTCCGTCGATCAGACCCGGCAGCTTCCTGATCTGCTCCCGCCCCAGCGCCCCTGACATCTCCAAGGGCCGCAGGTTGTATCCCGGCAGCACAAAGCGAAAGCTTTCTTCGAACGGATCATCGCTTTTCTCTCCCGTCACATGGTTGAACTTGGGCAGGTTCCGCGTCCAACCATGGGCGCGCAGAGACAGCATGACATGATAAATCTCTTCGTCATCGGTCACCACGACACCGCCTTCCATGGTGGAGATATGGTGCGAGAAGAAGCACGAATAGGTGCCCATCACGCCGAAGGTGCCCGCCTGTTTCCCGCCGAACGTGGCTCCCATGGATTCGCAATTGTCTTCGATCATCACGATCCCGCGCGGCTCTGTCAGGCGCTTGAGTGCATCGAAGTCATTCGGATTGCCCAACAGGTTCACCACCATCAGCGCCTTGGTCTTGTCCGTAATCGCCGCCTCCAGCGCGTCGAGATCGTAGTTCAGCGTCTCCCGATCGATATCGACGAATTTCATGCGCAGCCCGTATTGCCCCAACGGATAATAGGTCGTGGACCAACTGACCGCCGGGACGATCACCTCATCGCCGCGCGCCAGTCTCAAATCGGGGTTCTTGGTGAAGAACAGCGCGGCCGTCATCAGAAGGTTCGCAGACGACCCCGAATTGACCATCAGCGCATGCTTCGCCCCGAACAAAGCAGCGAATTCCTCCTCAAACGCCCGCACCTCCGGCCCCATGGAAAACATGTCGGACTTGATTACCCGGTCCAGCGCGTCGAATTCCGCCTGATCCCAAGAGGACGTGGCAAGGGGGTAGGTAAAGCTCATGTCGCGTGATGCTCCAGATAGAATTGATAGGTTTGCGCGATGCCGGTTTTGAGCGACGTAGGCGCATGCCAGCCCCATGCCGTCTGCCGCTGAGTACTGCACAGCTTTTGCTTCATGCCGACGGGGCGGGACAGATCATGGGTGAATGTACCTTTCCATCCGATCACCTCCGCCACGGCGGCATAATAGTCATTGATCGCATGGTCATGCCCAAGCCCGACATTCATCGCACCGGGCAAAGCGCCGATATTAGACACTGCTTTCCACACCGCATCCGCCAGATCAGGCGCATACATGAACTCCCGCCGCGCGGTGCCGTCGCCCCAGATTTCCACCGTATCAGAGCCGCTTTTCATCGCGTCATCCACCTTGCGGATGATCGCGGGCAGCAAGTGTGAATTCTTCGGATCAAACTTGTCGTAGGGGCCATAGAGGTTGCAGGGGATCAGCGTCTTGTACTGTGCATTCGCATCTTCCGCCCGGATGTAGTCACACAGCTTCATCGCCATGATCTTGGCAATGGCATATCCCTCGTTCGTAGGCTCCAACTGTCCCGTCAGGATCGTCTCTTCGCGCAGGGGGCTTTCCCCCTTCCGCGGATACATGCAGGTCGAGGCAAGATTGATCAGCGTGCCGACCCCTGCCTTGCGCGCGCCCATGATCACGTTACGCCCGATGGCGATGTTTTCTTCCAGAAAGGCTACGGGGTGCGCCATGTTTGCCTGAATCCCGCCCACACGCCCTGCCGCATGAACAACGATATCTGGCTTGTTAGAGACGAAATAGGCGTCCACCGCCGCCGCATCGGTCAAATCCAGTTCCGCCGACCGTGGCGCGAGGATTTCCCATTCACCCGCCACCCCATGCGCGCGGATATTACTCCCCACCATGCCGCCGCCGCCGGTGATCAAAAGCCGACCCAACGCCATCAGTCTTCCCGCGATAACTGGGTTTCATACCCGTGTTCGTTCAGCACCCGGTCCCGCTTGGCGGCGTGCAAGTCGTGCGCAACCATCTCCGCGCACATCTCCTGCACCGTGATCTGCGGCTCCCACCCAAGTTTGGCCTTGGCCTTTGACGGATCACCCAGCAGCGTTTCCACCTCGGCGGGCCGGAAATAGCGCGGATCGATGCGCAGGATCACATCGCCCTCCTCCAGAACGGGCGCGTCATTGCCGGTGATCTTGTCCACGATCCCGACCTCGTCCAACCCTTCGCCTTCAAATCGCAAGGTTATGCCCAGTTCCTGTGCCGACCATTGAATGAATTGCCGCACGGAATACTGGACCCCGGTGGCAATTACAAAGTCATCAGGACTTTCCTCCTGCAACATCATCCACTGCATGCGCACATAATCCTTTGTATGCCCCCAGTCCCGGAGTGCGTCGATATTCCCCATGTAGAGACACTTATCGAGGCCTTGGGCGATGTTGCTCAGCCCTCGCGTGATTTTGCGTGTCACGAATGTTTCCCCGCGTCGCGGGCTCTCATGATTGAACAGAATACCGTTGCAGGCGAACATGCCGTAGGCTTCGCGGTAATTCACGGTGATCCAATAGGCGTACATCTTGGCAACCGCATAGGGCGAACGCGGGTGAAACGGTGTTGTCTCCGTCTGTGGGGTTTCCTGCACCAGCCCATAAAGCTCGGAGGTGGAGGCCTGATAGAACCGTGTCTTCTGATCCATCTTCAAAAACCGGATCGCCTCCAAAAGCCGCAATGCCCCGATGGCATCCACATCGGCGGTATATTCGGGCGCCTCGAAGCTTACCGCAACATGGCTTTGCGCCCCGAGGTTATAGACCTCGTCGGGCTCCACTTCAGACAGGATCCGCGTCAGGTTGGAGGTGTCGGTCAAATCGCCATAGTGCAGCTTGAAATTCACGTTCCGTTCATGCGGGTCCTGAAAAATGTGGTCGATCCGCTGGGTATTGAACAGCGACGCGCGGCGCTTGATCCCGTGCACCTCGTACCCTTTTTCCAGCAGCAATTCAGCCAGGTAAGACCCGTCCTGCCCTGTTACCCCGGTGATCAGCGCTTTTTTCATGCCATTTGTCCTGCCTTCGATTTGCCCCTTGATAGGACATTGCGCGCCGGGGGCCAACAGAGGTTGCGAGCGGTGGCGGAATGCGCCAAGCACAGGTAACCGTCACATGTGAGGAGCCGCGCCATGTATGTCTTTACCCCCCCTGCCCAGGCCAGCCTTGCCGTTGCGGGATCAGCTGATCGTTTTCCCGTGCGCCGTATCTTTTGCGTGGGTCGAAACTATGCCGCACATGCGCGTGAAATGGGCAATGACCCCGACCGCGAAGCGCCCTTCTTTTTTACCAAGCCCGCCGATGCGGCACTCGATACGCCCTGCACGGTGCCTTATCCACCGCTGACCGAGAACCTGCACTATGAAATCGAACTTGTGCTCGCTGTTGGCAAAGGTGGCTCTGACATTGCGGAAAAGGACGTCTTGGAACACTTATGGGGGGCATCCGTCGGCGTCGATCTGACCCGTCGTGATTTGCAGGCGGAGGCAAAGAAGATGGGGCGTCCGTGGGATTGGGCGAAGGCCTTCGACAAATCCGCACCAATTGCGCCCATCGTGCCGATTGAACAGGTACCCAGCGTGGAAACCGGCCGTATCTGGTTGGCGGTAAATGGCGAAACGCGGCAGGACGCCGATCTATCCGACCTTATCTGGTCTGTGAGAGAGCACGTTTCCATCCTGTCCCGAGCGATGGAGCTGGCAGCAGGTGATATCATCATGACCGGCACGCCTGCGGGTGTGGGGGCCGTAACACCCGGCGATGTGATCACCGGCGGGGTCGATGGCATCGGCACGCTGGAGGTGACAATCGGCGCGCGTCTTTAGATGGGGTTCGTAGCGGTAAATGCGTTCAATTGGCCTGCAACAGTCTCTGTTGCGTCCCAGACAACGGAATGTCCTGCGCCCTTCAGCCAATGTTCTGTCAGATTGGGAAGCGGCGCAAACCCCGGTTGTGCCATGGTGGGCGGCACGAGAATGTCTTCTTCCCCATAAAGCACTTGCACAGGCAAAGTTAGCTTGTGCAGGTCGGCCACAAGGCGCATGTTTCGAAACATGTCGATCTGGTGTTTCATTGCCTCCAGTGTCTGCGCATGGGGATAGGCAAGTGCCGCCTCGACCGCCATGTCTGCTGTCTCCGGATCTTCGAAAAAAGCCGGTCCGAAAACGAACGGGTACAAGGCCCGCAGCCAAAGCCGCTCCCCTTCTGGCGCCTCCCGAACGGCAACCAGCGCGTCGAAAATCCCCGCAATACGCGGCATCCTGACCCGCCCTGACGCCATGATGGTCAGGGATGCAACCCGGTCCGGCGCGGTACCGGCAATCTCCAACCCCATTAGGCCGCCCATCGAATGTCCCGCGATGTGAAAGCGTTTGAATTCCAGATGATCCATCAAGGCCAGCGCATCACGCACCATGCGCGCCACATCAACCGGGGCATCCCACGGCACGGTGCGCCCGGTCGTCCGGTTATCCAGCCTTATCACCGTATGTCGGGACATCAGTGACACAAGGGGTTCCCAGCTGGCGCTGTCGCTCAGCATTCCGGCAAGTAACAACAAGGGTGGGCCGCTGCCCTCCGTCTCGTAATGCAGTGTCACGTCATCAAGGGAGAGTTCAGGCATTCAGTGTGCTCCAGCATTCAAGAAGATCACCCGGCGCGGGCGTGGCGGCATAGACACCGCGCGCGATGGCACGTGACAGGCAAAGCGCTGCGGCATGACCGATCAACGTCACGTCGCCCGCGGGTGCGCGGGCCGTTGAAACAGAAAACACCAGATCACCGTCATATGGCGTATGCGCAGGCACTGTGGCGCGCCCGATCCCGTCCTGTGCGGCCACGGCGATACGCTTGCATTCGGCCTTTGTCAGGGTCGCATCGGTGGCCACGATGGCGATGGTCGTATTTTCGCGCATCGACGTGGCGCGCATCTTGCGGCTGTCCAGCGACAGGCCAAGACCCGAAGCCGTATCGGGCCCCAATGCGCCAAATTCATCGCCCATTTCAAAGGGTGCCGCATAGAAATGCCTGTCTCCGGGCGTGGTCACCGACCCTACCGGATTGACGCCGACCAGGGCCCCCACGGTACTGCCATCCGGCAAGGTCAGGGATGCCGACCCCAGCCCGCCTTTCATCATAGCCGTCAGGGCACCGGTGCCAGCGCCTGCGGTCCCAATCTCGAAACTTTGCGCCGCCGCTTCGAAAGCCTGCCTGCCCAATGCCGCGTAAGGGTTCTGCTCCCAGTCTTTTTGACCGCCGTTGAGCAGATCGAACAGAATCGCGCCCGGCACGAGCGGGACCTGCGCAGGTCCGACAGCAAATCCGCGTCCTGCAGCACGCAGGCCGTCCACCACACCGGAGCAGGCGTCCAGTCCAAAGGCAGATCCGCCTGAAAGAACCAGCGCGTCAACCGCCGCAACGCTTTTGTCAGGGCTGAGCAAATCGGTTTCCCGCGCGCCGGGTGCGCCGCCCATGACATGCACCGAAGCGGTGAAGGGAGCATCGGACGTCAGGACGGTTGTACCTGATTTGAGGGCATCGTCCTGTGCGTTCCCAACCAGAATGCCAGGCACGTCAGTGATCAGATTTTGGACACCGGGTGTCATCTGGTTACATCCTCGGCTTGGCCGCGGCAGTGGCCGGATCACCTGTATTAGGCTCTCCTTTCGGCTCGATCAGCAGGACCTCGCATTCTTGTTCTGCACGGGGCCGGTGGGTCACGCCGCGCGGGACGATGAATATCTCACCCGTTTTGACCGGCTGCGACACCCCTTCCAGATCCATGACCATCTCTCCCTTAAGCACGAGAAAGAAGTCATCGGTGTCCTCGTGCAGGTGAAACGGAAATTCCCCCTGAAACTTCACCACCATCACGTCATTATCGTTATAATCCGCGACCACATGCGGGTCCCAATGGGTGCTGATCTGTGACAGCTTGTGCGCAAGGTTGATCGGGGTCATGCAGGTGTCCTTCACGTGTCTGCGCGTACCTTGCGCTGCAGGTGCGGTAATTGGCAATTCCCCTTCGGCGCTTTAGGTCGCACTTCATGTCCAAACCGCGTTTCATCGGCCATGAGATATTTCGCCATTCCAGCTATGGCCGCTGGCATCCGCTGCGGGTGCCGCGCGTCTCTACCGTGATGGACCTCAGTCGGGCGTTGGGTTGGTTGCCGCCAGAGCAATTCATCTCATCCCCTCGTGCCAAACCGAACGCCCTGCGCAACTGGCACACACCCGATTATCTTGAGGCATTGCAACGGATAGAGCGGACGCAGACCGCAACCCAGACCGATCGCGCGCGGCACGACATCGGAAGCGTGACCAACCCCATTTATCCCGAGATTTTCAGCCGCCCTGCGACCGCGGCCGGAGGGTCAATCCTGGCTGGAGAACTGCTGCGGGAAGGTGGTGTGATCTATAACCCTCCCGGCGGAACGCACCACGGTATGCCCGACCGCGCCAACGGGTTCTGTTACCTCAACGACCCGGTTCTTGCCATGCTCAGCCTGCGCCACCACGGGGTGCAGCGCATCGCCTACATCGACATTGATGCCCATCACCCGGACGGCGTGGAGCAAGGGTTTGGCGGCGACCCCGATTGCCTGATGATTTCGACCCATCAGGCCGGACTATGGCCGCGCACCGGGCTGATAGAGGATGACGCCGGTGGCAACGCCCTGAACCTGCCTGTCCCGCGCGCGCTGAATGACAGCGAAATGGCCTTTGTCAGAGACGAATTGATCCTGCCCCGCGTGCAGGCCTTCGCACCGGAGGTCATCGTGTTCCTCTGCGGTGCCGACGGGGTGGAGGAAGATCCGCTGTCACGGCTTTCTCTTTCAAACAATGCGCATTGGGATGTGTTGCGCGGATTGATGGGCATGGCGCCCCGGCTGCTGGTACTGGGCGGCGGCGGGTACAACCCATGGTCCGTGGGCCGTCTTTGGACAGGGGTATGGGGCATTCTGAACGGATACGATCCGCCGGAGCACTTGCCGCCCGAGGCCGAAGCGGTGCTGCGTGCGCTGCGGTTCGATGGGAACCGACGGGGCAAGAACCCGCCACCACATTGGTTCAGCACCTTGCGGGATACGCCGCGTGTAGGGCCGATCCGGGAAGAGGTGCGGATGAGCGTCAACTATCTGAACGCGCGGCAGCTGCGGGTGTCGTGACTGGCAATAGAATTCATGAATTGTATCGCACCATCAGGCGCGATATGTCGGCACCTTTCCGGTCATAGGTGCATCATGGGACAGGTTCTGGGGATCGATTTTGGCACCTCCAATTCTGCGGTGGGCGTTTCGGTCAACGGGCGCCCCCATTTGATCGAGATGGAGCCGGGCCAACAGACGCTGCCAACGGCGGTCTTCTTTGATTTCGAGGATCAGCAGGTCATCTATGGCACCGCTGCTCAGCAGGCGCTGATCCACGGGGACGAAGGGCGCTACATGCGGGCGCTGAAAAGCCTGTTAGGGACTGGTTTGATGCGCGAAAGCCGGATGCTGTTGGGAAAGCGGACAGACTTCATCGAGATTGTCGGCATGTTCCTCGCAGAACTGAAAAGCCGCGCAGAGGAGGCGACCGGGCAGGTCTTTGATCGCGCGCTGTCGGGTCGCCCGGTGTTGTTTCACAGCGGTGATGAACGACGCAACGCGCAGGCGCTGATCGACCTCAAGGCGTGCTATGCGTCCGCGGGTTTCAGTGACGTGCGATTTCTGCCTGAACCCGAAGCCGCAGCTCTTGCTGCGCGCGAAGCACTGTCTCCGGGGGATCTGGGATTGGTCGTTGATATCGGTGGCGGCACCTCCGACTTCACGCTGTTTCGTCAGAAAGGCCTGAAGGAGATCGAGATCCTGCGCAGCAATGGTCTGCGTCTGGGGGGTACGGATTTTGACAAGGAGATCAGCCTGAGCCACGTCATGCCGCATCTGGGTAGGGGAACACCGATCCGCCATGAGTTCGGCGATCAGACCCACATCGCCCCCAACAAGATCTTTGCAGATTTGGCGACGTGGCAGAAAATTCCGTTCCTTTACGCGGCCGATACCCGGCGCGCCGCACAGGATCTGGTGCGCAACGCGGTTGAGGTGAGACGCTTGCAGCGGCTGGTAACGGTCTTGGAGGATGAATTGGGCCACGATCTGGCCTTCGCGGTTGAGGCGGGCAAGATGACGGCCAACGATCCGTCTGCGTTGGCCCCGCCCCAGATCAACCTGGACTTCCTCGAAAAAGATACTCGCCTGCCATTGCCCGCCGCGATGATGGCGGCAACGCTGGCAGAAGGGGCCGAACGGATTGGTCAGGCCGCCGCCGAAACCGTGACACAGGCGGGGCTGAGCCGCGATGACGTGACCACGCTTGTCTTTGTGGGCGGCTCAAGCCTGATGTCTGTTGTAGGTGATGCCATCGGACGGCAGTTCCCGACTGCAAAAATCCACCGGACGTCTGCCCTGACTGGTGTGGTTGATGGCCTTGCGCTGGCAGCGGAGCAGGCGTTCAGATAGAGCCTAATCAGGCGTTTCAGGCAGAAGAAGCGTTTCCAGCGCCGCCCCCATGACACAGGCGGAATCCACCATATCGTCAATCCCGATGTATTCATCGGGCTTGTGCGCCAGTTCCAGAATGCCCGGTCCATAGGCAATGCAGTTCTTGAGCTTGCCGATTCGGTCAATATGCTTTTGGTCGTAGGATCCGGGGGAGGCGACATATTCCGGCGGCTTGCCGATCACTTCCTCAATCGCGCGATGGACCGTCTGCACTACAGGCGCGGCCTTGTCTGTCATTGAGGGCAAGACGGAATTCAGCTCTGTCAGTTCGTAATCAAAATCAGCGCGGGTTTCACGCAGCCCTTCCAGTAGCTTGGATACCTCTGACCTTACATCTTCCAGTGATTCCTCCACCAGAAAACGACGGTCGATCGTGATCCGGCAGCTGTCGGGGACGCAGTGGGCGGGCAGCCCGTCGAAATCCTCATCCTGTTCTTTCTGGCCACCGTGGATGGAGTTGATGTTCATCGTTGACTGACGTGCGCCTTCCGGAACGACCGGCATTTCGGTGAACCGCGATGCCATTGCAGGATAAAGCTTATCCTCGAATTCAGACAAAACGGCGCCCATGTGCCGCACCGCGCAGTCGCCGAGAAAAGGCATGGAGCCATGCGCAATTTCGCCCTTGGTCTCAATCTCAGCCCACCAACCGCCACGATGACCCAGACAGATGCGATCCTTGTTCAACGGTTCGGGAATGATGACGTGTTGAACGCGCTTGGGATCAAAGAACCCCTGTTCCGCCAGGTAGGCGACCCCGCCATAACCACCGGATTCCTCATCAGCCGTGCCCGATATCTCGATGCTGCCTGCGAAGTCGGTATGTGTCTCTAAAAAGGCTTCTGCAGCGATTATCGAAGCTGCGAGTCCGCCCTTCATGTCGCAAGTGCCACGGCCATAAATCCTGCCATTCGATATTTCCGCGCCGAATGGATCAAATGTCCAACCTGCCCCCACTTCGACCACATCGGTGTGACTGTTGAAATGCACGCATTCTCCGGGCTGCGCCCCCTCGCGACGTGCAACAACGTTCCAACGTGGGAACTTCTCACTGTCGCCGGGCGTTCCAAAAGCACGAACAAGCTGTGTTTCAAAGCCACGGGCCCTCAGGCGCGTATCAAGGTACTCGCAGATCAGGCGATAGTCCTGTCCCGGTGGATTCAGCGTCGGGATTCGGACAAGATCCTGCGTCAGGGCAATGAGGTCGTCGCGTTTGGCGGCTATGATGCGGGAAAGGATTGTGGACATGGGGACAACCTTGTCCAAGCCGGGAGCCTTTGCAAGTCTGAGGCGCGTCGATAAACAGGCGGATCAGATCGCGGCATCGCGAACGGACGGAAAAGGAAGAACAAAATGTCGACCCTCACGTCACAGAGCCGAACTGCGCAGTATTGGCAGGTTGTGAAAGCAACGGTGGCCCATATTTCGGATAACAACATTTCGCTGGTCTCTGCCGGCGTGGCGTTCTTTCTGATGCTGTCCCTGTTTCCGGCACTGGCTGCGTTCATTGCGCTTCTCGGGCTGGTTCTGGACCCGGTTGTGGTCATTTCTCAGCTGCAGGAAATCCGGGGGCTGCTGCCGACGGACGTTTACGACATCATCAATCGCCAAGTCACATCGTTGGTCAATGCCCGAAGCGACGCTTTGGGCTGGGCCGGGGGGCTTTCCATTCTGTTTGCCCTGTGGTCGGCGCGGGCCGGGGTCGGTGCGCTTATGATGGGCTTGAATGACGTCTACAACACCAGCAACCGCAGCGCGCCACATCACTATTTGCGGGCGCTTATGCTGACCGTGATCCTTGTCTTTGTCGGCATCGTGGCGCTGATTACGTTGGTGATCACACCAGTCTTGCTGGCCTTTTTTCCGCTTGGCGTGTTCGGAACGATCGTGATCGAATTCCTGCGTTGGGCCATTACCATTGCCGCCCTGCTGGGGGCGACGGGCATGCTGTACCGATATGGCGCCAATCGCCGGGGGGAGCGATTTCAATGGCTGTCGCCCGGTGCGGTCGTGGCAATTGCACTTTGGATCGTCGTCTCCGTTGGGTTTTCATACTACGTGTCGAATTTCGGTAACTACAACGAAGTCTACGGGTCCATCGGTGCGGTGATTGCCATGCTGATCTGGCTCTGGATCAGTTCCTTTCTCGTGCTGCTTGGGGGTTCATTGAATGCGCAGATTGCGCGCCACACCGACCATCCCAAGGACGACTGACACATGAGAAAGGGCTCCGAACATATGTCCGGAGCCCCTGTTCCAATCGTCAGCTTTGCCTAGGCGTTCAATGTCTCCGTCGACGAAAAGAACATCGCCTGAGAGACGGCGGAAATGACCTGATCGACCGAGTAGGGCTTGGAGATCAGAAACGCGGGCTCCGGCTTGTCACCGGTAAGCAGACGTTCGGGGAAGGCGGTGATGAAGATCACGGGGCGCGTCCCCAGCTGGGACAGAATATCATTCACTGCGTCGATGCCCGAGGAGTTATCGGCCAGCTGAATATCGGCCAAAACCAATTCAGGCGGGTCTGTCCGCGCAAGTTCGACTGCTTCGTCCCTTGTTCGCGCAACGCCCGTGATCCGATGACCCATCTCTGCGACGATGGATTCAAGGTCCATGGCGATGATCGCTTCATCTTCGATGATCATGACGGATCCGGCCGTGTTGTCCGACATCTCGCGGCGGGCGATGCTGACCAGATCTTCTGCCTCGGACTGGCTGACGCCGATGATCGTGGCAATCTCCGTGAAAGAGAACCCTTCAATCGTGTGAAGCAGCAGCGCCTCGCGGCTGTTGTTGGTCAGGCTTGCAAGCCTGCGCTGTGCTTTGGCCCGGGCACCGCTTTCACCTTCTTCGACAGGTGCACCGGCGCTGGCCCAAATACCGTAAAGCACCCGGAACAACCCTGTGCGCACATCGACACCATCCAGCATTGAACGATCCGCCAGAATTGCCTCAAGCGACGCGGCAGCAAAGGTATCCCCGCTTTGCTGGCTTCCTGTCATGGCCCGCGCGAAGCGACGCAAGTAGGGAATGTTTTCACCCAGCGCATCGCTGATGTCTTGTTGTTCAGGGCTGTCGTTCATCTAAGCTGTCCTTTTTTTTGCATACTTGGGAACCAAACCCGTGTTGAGTACGTTTGGTTCCAAGGCGCGCGCACTTTTTTGCGCGAGAAACCATAAACCAAGGCAGGCGGCACAACTAAAAGGTAACTCAGTGAAGAACGCAGACAAGAACAGTCAAGATCAGGTGATCGACGAAAATCTGAAAAAGGTTTTCGATGAGACACTGGAAGAAGGCATCCCGGATCGTTTCAAGATGTTGCTCAGCCAGCTGAAGCAGCAGGACAACGAGCGGGGCAGCAGCAAATGAGCCACTCCGATCCACGTGATGAGCTGGTTGACCACCTTCCGGCCATGCGGGCCTTTGCGATCAGTCTGACCCGAAACGGGGCAGTGGCTGACGATATGGTTCAGGACACGCTTGTAAAAGCGTGGACAAACATCGACAAGTTCCAAGCGGGCACCAACATGCGGGCCTGGCTGTTCACGATCCTGCGCAACACCTACTATTCGTCACGCCGCAAATCCAAGCGGGAAGTCGCGGACGTCGATGGTACCTTCACCGAGAATGTTGCCGAGAAGCCAGCGCATGACGGTCATATGCAGATGGCCGATTTTCGCAAGGCGTTGGACACGTTGCCGGATGAACAGCGTGAAGCATTGCTGCTGGTCGGCGCATCCGGGTTTTCCTATGAAGAAGCTGCGCAGATGTGTGGTGTTGCGATTGGCACCATCAAAAGCCGCACAAATCGTGCCCGTGCGCAACTGGCCGACATGTTGGGCCACTCCGAAGACGGTGCAATGGAATTGACCGATGATGCGACGATGTCTGTTCTCTCCGCTTCAAAAGTCTCTTCGTTCTAGGGCATGACCTATGGGTTCATTACGGGTGCCGTGCTGCGCGGGCTGGCGTTCAGGGTCTTGTTTTTCCTGTCGCTCGCTTTGTTGCCCATTGGCCTGATTGCGATCGTCCAGACCCAGCAGATTACCCAACAAACCCAGACCAACGCTGAACTTTCCCTTCTGGCGGTGACCGAACAGGCGACGTTTGCCGAGACGGAAATCCTGCAGCAGGCCTTCGGTGCGTCGGAAACACTGGGGCCTGTCGTCAAGCTGATGCGGAACGATCCAGTAGCGTGTTCGAGGTTCTTACGCGCTTACAAGGATGCTTCGATCACCTACAGCTTGGTAGGTTTCATAGATAGTACCGGGATGATGACGTGCTCTTCATCCGATGCGCCCTTCGATTTTTCCGAAGATCCAGAGTTCATCGCGATGGCGGAAAACCCGCAGCGTCGTGCAACGTCGACCGGCTCGGGTTCTGTATCTCGGCGGCCTGTGACAGTGGTCAGCACGCCGATTTTTTCTGAACGTGAGTTCATCGGGGCGGTTTTCATTTCGATCCCCTTCACTGCCTTCGATGATCTGTCAAAACCGCAACTCCCGAGGAGCCCGGTTGCCATCATCACGTTCAATGAACGTGGCGAAGTGCTGACATCAGATCACGCGCTTGACATCAATGAAGCAGAGGTGCCCCCAAATATTGCGCTGTCCCTGTTCACGGGCGACAACCGCACTGTCTTCCTGGCAGAGAACAAGAACGGGCTGCAACGCGCCTATGCCATTCAACCCATCGTGCGCGACGCGGCCTATGCGATGACAGTCTGGCCTGCCGACACGCCTTTCCTGGATACAGCCCTGTCATCCCGTGCATCGGCGCTGTTGCCGATCGTGATGTGGGCGGCGAGCCTCGTTGTCGCCTTCTGGGCGCTCAATCGCCTTGCCATTCGGCACATTCGCAAGCTTGGGCGGCAAATGCGCCGGTTTGCGCTTAACCGCAAGCTGCCTGAAGAGACGTTGGGCTATGGGGTGCCGACCGAGTTGGTCGATATGGAATCCGCCTTCATCGCGATGGGCGAATCCCTGTTGCGCGACGAGGCGACATTGGAAGACAGCCTGCGTGAAAAGAATATCCTGCTCAAAGAGGTGCATCACCGGGTGAAGAATAACCTGCAACTGATTTCGTCGATCATGAACATGCAGATCAGACAGGCAAAGACGGAAGATGCGCGATTCGTACTGCGCCGTTTGCAGGACCGTATCCTGAGCCTCGCGACGGTGCACAAGAACCTTTATCAGAATGACGATCTGCAAAGGGTTGATGCGTCAGTTCTTTTGCACGAGGTCGTGAGCCAGTTGCTGTCTGTCGGTCTTGCACCGGGGTCCAACGTTGAGGTTTTTCAGGAATACGCCGAGGTCAACCTTGATGCAGATGATGCTGCTCCGTTGACATTGCTTGTATCCGAAGCGCTTACCAACGCGCTGAAATACTTGCCAAAGGACCGGAAAGCAAAGAAACAGCTCACGATACGGCTGATATCCAGCGCACCTGACAAGGCCGAACTGGAAATCATCAATACCGTTGGCGGCGCTCCCGAGGAGGAAGGAACGGGCCTTGGGTCCAAGCTTATCCTTGCGTTCGCGCGCCAACTGAATGGCCAGACCGAAGTCTGCGAAAATGGCGACCTCTACAGGCTCAGCATCGCGTTTCCGGTCCCGCAGCAGTCCAAACAAGTCCTTGATTATTAAGAACGGGACAAGGCCGGGGTGTTCTTTTCCCGCCATGCTTTGCAACCTCATGAGAAAAGATGGAACCGACCCGCAAACTTGCATGTTGGGTCAATGAAAGACGACCACGAAAGGAAAAACCATGTCGACTGAGGTCTTTATTGGTGGACTTGGCACGCTGGTCTTTGCGGCGCTTATTATCGTCGCGTTGACGTCAACTCGTCGCGAATCTTTTCCCGACGAACGCGCGAAGAGGAAGAATTCCGCGTCAGGACGCCGAAGGCCAGATCGCTAGGTCTGCCAAACACACAGCCTGATCCCATAGCGGGGTCAGGCTGCTTTGATTCAGAAGGTGGGCGGGGTACAGGCGCTGACCACTTCGCAGGTCTGGTCAGAGATATTGCGAAAACGGTGGGGCAGCCGACTGTCGAACAGATAACCGTCGCCCGCCTGCAAGTTTGACGTTTGCCCGTCCACAGTCACTTCGATGCAACCACGCACCACGATCCCGGCCTCTTCACCGTCATGTGCAATGGCTTCGGGGCCGGTGTCCGCCCCGGGTGGGTAGGTTTCGTGCAGGACCTGAAGGGCGTGATGTTCTGCCTTGCCCAGCTGGCGCAGCGAAACCGCGCCGTCGCCGCCGGGCGTGATTTCGGTAAATTCGTGTGCCCGGTAGAATACTTTGGGCGTTTCGGAATCTTCCAACGTTGAAAAGAACGCCGCCATGCTGATCGGGATCGCATCCAACAGTGATTTGAGCGACGCCACCGAAGGACTGGTACGGTTGGCTTCGATCAGGGAGATCGTGCCGTTGGTCAGCCCTGCCTTGGCGGCAAGTTCCCTCTGGGACATCCCGCGTTCTTCGCGGATGGCTTTCAGCTTTGCTCCTATGTCCAATGCAAGCTCCTCAGTTCAAGACATCCGCGATTTCAGTCGGGTGATCACATTGGCCAGATTGTGCCGCTTTGGTGATATAAGTCGCATACCGCGCAAAATGGCAATTGACAATTATATTAAACGCTATGATAGGATTTTAAACGCAACAATCGCATTGGCTGAATAGGAACCCCTCAGATGTCCAATACCGTGAAAAAACAGCGCCGCAAGGCCGCCCCGAAAAAATCCGCCGCCAAAACACAAGCGGCTGTTGAAACGCTGGCCTCCGTGGCTGCCACCGCAGCCGAACAGACCAATGCACAACTGATCTCGCGCCGGGACGCGGCCGTGCCACGCGGCGTTGCCTCTGCCGCACCGATCTATGCAAAATACGCCGAGAACGCAGAACTTTGGGATGTCGAAGGCAACCGCTACATCGACTTCTGTGGCGGTATCGGCGTGCTGAACACAGGCCATCGTCACCCACGCGTGATCGAGGCGGCCAAGGCGCAGGAAGATCATTTCACGCACACGTCCTTTCAGGTCGTGCCCTATGCGCCCTACATCGAATTGGCCGAACGCCTGAACGCACTTGCGCCCGGTGACGCGCCCAAGAAAACCCTGCTGGTGACCACCGGTGCTGAAGCGGTTGAAAACGCGGTGAAGATCGCCCGCGCCGCCACAGGCCGCCCCGGCGTCATCGCCTTCACAGGCGGATACCACGGTCGTACGCTACTGACGCTCGGCATGACCGGCAAGGTTTCTCCCTACAAGAAGGGCGTGGGCCCGTTCCCTGCGGATGTCTTCCGCGCGCCGTTCCCCTCTGTCCGCGATGGCATCACGGTGGACGATGCAATCACTGGCTTGAAGAACCTGTTCTTGACCGATGCGGAACCCTCCCGCGTTGCCGCGATTATCATCGAGCCCGTGCTGGGCGAAGGCGGCTACACGCCCGTTCCATTCGAAATGATGCAGCAATTGCGCAGCATCTGTGACGAACATGGCATCCTGTTGATCGCTGACGAAGTGCAGGCAGGCTTTGGCCGCACCGGTACATGGTTCGCGGTGGAGCATTCCGGCGTTGTGCCGGATCTGATCACAGTCGCCAAAAGCATGGCAGGTGGATATCCCCTTGCGGGCGTCATTGGCCGTGCCGAAGTGATGGACGCGATGGAACCCGGTGGTCTTGGTGGGACATACGGCGGCAACCCCGTCGCCTGCGCCGCGGCGATTGCCGCCATCGACGCGATTGAGGAAGAAAACCTGCTGGCCCGGTCCACCGCAATGGGCGAGATGCTGAAGGCTCGCTTCGCGGAGATCGGTGCCCGTTCGGCCCCGTTCCGTTTCTGGGACATCCGTGGTCTGGGCGCGATGGTCGCGGTTGAGTTCGTGACCGACTTCGACAGCGCCACACCCGATGCGGCGTTCACCAAACGTGTGATTGCCAACGCGCTCAAGCGTGGCTTGCTGCTGCTGAGTTGTGGCATGCACGGCAACGCGCTGCGGGTGATGGTGCCGCTGACGGCGTCCGATGCGATTGTCGAAGAAGGCATGGCGATCTTTGAAGCGGCTGTCGTAGAGGCAGTTGCCGAAGGCGCGTAACCTCCAGTTCAAAAAGATGAGGGGCGCGTCGTGAACTGACGCGCCCTTTCCTTTGCGGTTGATTTGCCACTATTCCGTTGCCTTAATCCACCCGGTCAAACGTCTCCGCCCGCGCGCGATCCCAGCGTGACTTGTTGCCCCGGTGATCCTCTGCCTTGGGGTCAAGAAGATACCCTTCGGGCAGATACTCATACACGTCATTCCCCTCTGCCATGCTTTTGTCGCCCTGCCGCAACATCAGATGATAGGGCAGGAACCCGTCGGGATGGGTCAGGCCCGCTGCTGCCGTCATTTCGCCCAGTGCTTCCATCGTATTCTTGTGGAACCGCGCGACACGCTTGCTCTTGTGATCCGGGTCCAGCGCGCGCATGCGCAGGGGGTCCTGTGTGGCGACGCCCACCGGGCAATGATTGGTGTGGCAGGCTTGCGCCTGTATGCAGCCCACCGCAAACATGAACCCCCGCCCTGAATTGCACCAATCCGCGCCCAACGCCAAAGCGCGGGCGATATCGAAAGCGGATACGATCTTGCCCGCTGCTCCTACTTTGACCTGATCACGCAACCCTGCACCGCGCAGCGTGTTATGCACAAAAGTAAGGCCTTCGATCATCGGCATGCCGACATGATTGGAAAACTCCACCGGCGCGGCGCCCGTCCCGCCTTCGGCCCCGTCCACGACGATGAAGTCAGGCACGATTCCGGTCTTAAGCATGGCTTTGACGATGCACATGAATTCCCGCCGATGCCCGATACACAGCTTAAAGCCCACCGGCTTACCCCCTGACAGTTCGCGCAGACGGTCGATGAACAGCATCATCTCGATCGGGGTATCAAACGCAGGGTGCGCAGCCGGAGAGATGCAATCAATACCCATCGGCACGCCCCGTGCTTCGGCAATTTCGGGCGTGATTTTGGATGCGGGCAGCATGCCGCCGTGGCCTGGCTTCGCACCCTGGGACAGTTTCAACTCAATCATCTTCACCTGATCCAGCGTCGCGGTCGCCTTGAATTTCTCAGGGTCGAATGACCCATCCGGCGCGCGTGCACCGAAATAGCCCGACGCCAGCTGATAGATCAGGTCGCCGCCGCCCGCCTTGTGATAGCGGCTGACCGATCCTTCGCCGGTGTCATGGGCGAAGCCGCCCAGTCTTGCACCGGTGTTCAGCGCCTGAATGGCATTGGCGGAAAGCGACCCGAAACTCATCGCCGAGATGTTGTAAAGCGACGCCGAGTAGGGCTGCTTGCAGTCCGTTCCGCCGATGGTTGTGCGGAAATCGAAATCTTCGATATGCACGGGCCGCACCGAATGGGTGACCCACGAATACCCAGCATCATAGACCCGTTCCCGTGTGCCGAAGGGCCGTGCATCTTCCTGTCCCTTGGCGCGCTGGTACACAAGCGATCTGTCATCGCGGCTGAAGGGTTCTTCATCCTGATCGGATTCGATCAGATATTGCCGGATCTCCGGCCGGATCCCTTCAAAGAAAAACCGCATATGCCCCAAGACGGGATAGTTTCGCAGGATCGAATGGCGGGTTTGCATAACGTCGTAGATGCCCATGCCGGTCAGCACCGCAAACAGGATCAATGGGAACACGAACCAACCCGACCAAGTGAGCATCAATACAAGGCTGATCAGGGTCAGCAATGCCACCCCGGCGAAGGTTGTAAATCGGCCGAGGTCTTTAATATCGCGCATAAGCGGGCTCCACTCGTTTAAACGTCAGCTGGGCGTCGCACCAGTTTGACTTTATTGCCTCCCCACGCAAGCGCTTGTATGCTGAGATGCTGCAATGCATCATGTGAGCGGGTTCTGATCTCCGTTGCGGATTTTGCCAAAAGTTGGTCGAAATAATGCATTAAAATTATATATTTAGCCTCGAAACCGACAACTTCTGAGTGTTCGCTTGTACAAGTTAACAAAACCAGCCTAACCTGTTGAGGATTCCCCGGCGTAATCGCCAAGCAGGCCATCGCGCATGGGGAAAAGCAGGTGGCGAAGACACACTGACGTACCCTTCCAGTGAGGTCTGCAGCGCCTGAAAATCGACCAGCCGACGCCGGAAAAAGGCGACGGCTTGCTTGTAATAAAAACGGGAGAATAGAAATGAAAATTTTCAAGACGCTTGCACTTGCAGGGGCCCTGACAGCCGGGACCGTGGCAACAGCGCAGGAGAAATTCATCACCATCGGCACAGGCGGTCAGACCGGCGTTTACTTCGTCGTGGGTCAGTCCATTTGCCGGTTGGTCAATCGCGGTTCTGATGATCACGGGCTGAAGTGCACCGCGCCTTCTACCGGGGGCTCCATCGCGAACATCAACGCGATCAAGGCGGGCGACATGGACATGGGCGTGGCCCAGTCCGACTGGCAGTTCCACGCCTTCAATGGCACCTCCAAATTCGAAGGTGACAAGTTCGACAACCTGCGTGCGGTCTTTTCCGTGCATGGCGAACCGTTCAACGTGATTGCGCGCAAGGACAGCGGCATCAAGTCCTTCGATGACCTCAAGGGCAAGCGCGTGAATATCGGCAACCCCGGTTCCGGTCAGCGCGCCACCATGGAAGTCGTGATGGACGCGAAAGGCTGGACGCTGGATGACTTTGCGCTGGCGTCCGAGTTGAAGCCTGCCGAACAAGCCGCCGCATTGGGTGACAACAAGGTGGATGCGATCATCTACACCGTCGGCCATCCCAACGGCTCCATCCAGGAAGCGGTCTCCACCATCGACGCGGAACTGGTGCCCGTTACCGGCGATGCCATTGACGGTCTGATCAACGACAACCCCTATTATGCAGCCGCGACCATTCCCGGCGGCATGTACAAGGGCACGGATGCGGATGTGAACACCTTCGGCGTGAAAGCGACCTTCGTGACATCTGCGGACGTGGACGAAGACACGATCTATCAGGTGGTGAAGGCCGTCTTTGACAACTTCGATCGCTTCAAGCGCCTGCACCCCGCGTTTGAGAACCTGACGGAAGAAGAAATGATCTCCGGTGGGTTGTCCGCGCCTTTGCATGACGGTGCGGCCAAATACTACAGAGAGCGTGGCTGGATCGAATAAACCCGTCGCGGTTTGAAAAATCCTTGGGGGCGGAGCAGATCCGCCCTCATGTACGGGACTGCGAAATGCGGTTCTGATGCACCTGCGAAAACGCGGGGCAACAGGGGGATGTACAGATGACGGATAAAGACCAGCAACAAGCCGCCGCCGTAGAAGCCGAAGCGGCTGGACGTGGCGGATTGGACCAGACGGAACTCGACGAACTTGTCGCCTCCTCCGATACGGGCGGACGGAATGTCGGTGGGCCGGTTGGAACGCTGCTGATGCTGGTCGCCCTCGCATGGTCGCTGTTCCAGCTCTATATCGCTTCTCCCTTCGGTCTGTTCAACGATACGCTTGCCCGATCCATCCACCTTGGATTTGCTGTCTTTCTTGGCATCCTCGCCTTCCCGGCGGCCCGCACGACGTTTCAGATCGCGCTGGGCGTGATTGTCCCGCTGGCGCTTGCCGCGCTGTTCATGGTGGCCGCCAAGGATGGCGTTGCTGTCTGGTGGATTCCGCTGCCCGCCATCGCCGTGGCAGCCGCAGTGGTCCTTGGATCGCCCAAGGATCATATTCCGATCTGGGAATGGGCGCTTGGCATCATCGGATCGCTTGCGGCCCTTTATCTGTTTTTCTTCTACCGTGACATCGCGGACCGCGTCGGCGCGCCGATCATGCAGGATTTCGTGGTCGCGGTCATCGGCATCATGATCCTGCTGGAGGCCACCCGCCGCGCGCTGGGCCCCGCGTTGATGATCGTGGCGTCGGTCTTCCTTTTGTACACCGTGCTGGGGCCGAATATGCCCAGCATCATCGCGCACAAGGGTAATTCCCTGTCGGAAATCGTGAACCACCAGTGGATCACCACCGAAGGGGTCTTTGGCATCGCATTGGGTGTGTCGACGTCCTTTGTGTTCCTCTTTGTCCTGTTCGGATCGCTTTTGGACCGTGCGGGTGCCGGCAACTACTTCATTCAGGTCGCGTTCAGCCTGATGGGCCATATGAAAGGCGGACCTGCGAAGGCGGCTGTTGTGTCCTCCGCCATGACGGGTCTGATCTCAGGCTCCTCCATCGCCAACGTGGTCACTACGGGAACGTTCACCATTCCGCTTATGAAAAAGGTGGGCTTCAATTCGGAAAAGGCCGGCGCGGTCGAAGTGGCGTCATCGGTCAACGGCCAGATCATGCCGCCCGTCATGGGCGCGGCTGCCTTCCTGATGGTCGAATACGTCGGCATCCCGTACCCGGAGGTGGTCAAACACGCCTTCCTGCCTGCAACAATTTCCTACATCGCGCTGGTTTACATCGTGCACCTTGAAGCGCTGAAAGCCGGGATGGAGGGGCTGCCCCGTCCGGTGGAGCCCAAACCCTGGGTCGCCTGGTTGATGAGCCTGGCGTTCACCATCGCGGTGATCTGCGCGCTGAGCTATGCGGTGTCCTTCTTCATGGGTTGGATCAGGCCCGCCTTTCCGGAAACGGCGGGCTATATCATCTTTGTCTTCCTCACGGCGGTTTACATGGGGTTGCTGTTTGTCGCCTCGCGCGAGGCGCCGCTGAAACTGGACGATCCGAACGCGCCAGTTACCCGCCTGCCCATTCCCGGGCCGACGATACGGTCGGGGTTGCATTTCATCCTGCCGATTGTCGTGCTGGTCTGGGCGCTGATGGTGGACCGTCTGTCCCCTGGTCTATCGGCCTTCTGGGCGACGGCATACATGATCTTCATACTCCTGACCCAGCGCCCGCTGATGGCGATCTTCCGGGGTGAAAGCAGATTGGGTTCTGACATCAAGGACGGGTTCCTGGACTTGATTGACGGTCTGGTCACGGGTGCGCGGAACATGATCGGGATTGGTATCGCCACCGCGACTGCGGGTATCATCGTGGGTGCCGTCAGCCAGACCGGTGTCGGTGCGGCACTGGCTGATGTGGTCGAGGTCATGTCGGGTGGTAACATCCTGGCCATTCTTGTGCTGACGGCGATCCTTTCGCTGATCCTTGGGATGGGCCTGCCGACAACGGCGAACTACATCGTGGTGTCGGCCCTTCTGGCACCGGTGATCGTGACGCTGGGCCAGCAAAACGGGCTGATCGTGCCGCTGATCGCGGTGCATCTGTTTGTGTTCTACTTCGGCATCATGGCGGATGTGACGCCACCTGTGGGCCTTGCCAGCTTTGCGGCTGCGGCGGTGTCGGGCGGTGATCCGATCAAGACCGGTGTGGTCGCGTTCTTCTATTCACTGCGCACCGCCGCGCTGCCCTTCCTGTTCATCTTCAACACGGAACTTTTGCTGATTGGCGTGGGATGGGGGCAGGGGATATTTGTCTTCATTGTCTCCACCATCGCGATGCTGCTGTTTGCGGCGGCCACGCAGGGCTGGTTCTTTGCCAAGAACCGGGTCTATGAAACCCTTGCATTGCTGCTGATTGCTTTCACGCTGTTCCGTCCGGGCTTCTGGATGGACATGGTGTCGCCGCCCTATGACGAGGTTGCCCCGACAGAGATCGTGCAGGCCGCGGGCGATACGCCGCCCGGCGAAGACCTGAGACTGCGCATCGCGGGCATGAACGATCTGGGCGACCCGATTGAGTTTGTGGCCATCCTGCCCATCGGCGAAGGGGCCACGGGCGAAGAAAAGCTGGAGGCCGCAGGTCTGCTATTCCGGGAAGACGGCGACAAGATGATCATTGATGATGTGTCATTCGACAGTGCCGCGCAAAACGCGGGGCTGGACTGGGATCAGGAGGTGCTGCGCGTGCTGAAACCCGTGCCGCAGCCCAGCAAATACCTGATGTTTATTCCGGCGCTGTTGTTGCTGGGGCTGGTGATTTTCCTGCAAAGAGGGCGTGCCGGCCGCATGACCCCTCAGAAAGCAGCGGCGTAGGGATCTTTTGTTTGGAAAAGCGATACCGACGGTGCGTCGCGACCTCAAACATCGGTTCACCTTCCGGTGCCAAAGGCGTAGGAACCGCTTTGACCAGTGCTGCGGGCGATCCTCGTCCTGCGCATTTTGTTTGGAGTGAGTGATATGACCCCCTTTGCGATTGCGGGCGTGCAGATGTACGTCAACGCCCTGCACCCGAATGTCGACAGCATGATCCAGCGGCTTGATATCCTGATGGCCCGCTTTCCGTGGACCCAGATGGTGCTGTTCTCAGAACTGGCGCCTTACGGTCCGCTGGATCGTTTCGCGCTGCCACCGGAAAACGAGACGATTGAGAAATTTCAGGCCGCCGCAGTCAAGCATCGCGTGTGGCTGATCCCCGGGTCGATGTTCCTCAAGCATCCCGAAGATGGGCGTGTCTACAACACCTCGATCGTGATCAACCCGGAAGGGGAGGTCATCCGCCGATATGCCAAGATGTTCCCGTTCCGGCCCTACGAGACGGGGATCGCCGCAGGCACTGAATTTTGCGTATTCGATGTGCCTGAAGTCGGCCGTTTTGGTCTGTCGATCTGCTATGACATGTGGTTCCCTGAAACCACCCGGCAACTGACGTCCCAAGGTGTTGAGGTGCTGCTGCACCCGGTCCTGACGGGGACCACGGACCGCGACGCGGAGCTTGCCATTGCCCGCGCCACGGCGGCGCAGTTCCAGTGCTACATCTTTGATGTCAACGGCCTTGGCGCAGGTGGCGTTGGCAAATCCTGCGTTATCGATCCCACGTCGATGGTCCTGCACCAGTCCGCCGGACAAGAGGACATGTTCCCGATCGAGGTTGACCTGTCCGTTGTCCGCCGCCAGCGCGAAACGGGCATGAAGGGTCTGGGCCAGGTGCTCAAATCCTTCCGCGACCGATCGACAGACTTTTCAGTCTATGATCGCACCAGTGGAACGGATGCCTATCTGCACACGCTTGGCCCGCTTGAGATCCCGCATCAAGGCACGCGCGCCGGGCTGCATGTCGACGTACCTGCCCAGCGGGTGCCGGATGCACCGATCTTCAAGGGGCAGGACGACCTTCCGGCGATGTCGCACACGCCGGGGGGCTTTCCGGTCGAACCCATGCCGAACCCCACCGCCGGCACGGCAAACCTGCCCCGCGACACCCAGCCTGTCACCCCGCCCGTACCGGCGGCAATGCCCAACGCGCCGGTAAAGCCTGCGCCGGAAAACGGAACAGAAAAGCAATCCAGCGGTTGATATGTTGCAGACCTTTTGGGCCCGAGGGGGGTCCCGGACCGGAATGCACATGCCACTGCCGCCTTACGGAGAAGAAGAATGCATTCCATGAACGAGTATTCCTCAGCGATCCAGCTGCGATCGGACCGGTGGAGCGCATTGCGCGAAGCAACGTCCGCGCTGAACCGTGACCCGGTCGCCCGTGAGAAAAAGCTGCTGATCAAGAAGATCGAAGAACTGCTGCAGTCCTTATCGATCATCGAACCCTATTGGGCCTTCCCCGGCATGGCCGCCTTTGATCACCTGCGCCGCCAGATGGATCATGGCAGTTATGAAGATCTGGCTTTTGCCGTGGGTCGCGTGACGCGCGCGCTGACAACAGGGGCTTACCGCCGCCGTCATATCCCGCTGGAGCGGGACAGCATTGATCACGAAGAAGACGATGAGGCAATGCTGTCGCCCGAGGCACGTGCGCTGTCCAAGCCATATTTCGAAGTGCTGATCGTCGACAACGTGAACGAACAGCAGGACCGTTGGCTGCGGACCAACATGACCCGCATGCGCCGCCCCGAAGACCCGTTCGTTTATGAACCTGTGGTCGTTCACAGCCTTGAGGACGCGCTGATTGCGGTGCTTTTCAATCACAACATTCAGGCCATCGTGGTACGCCCCGGTCTGACCCTGAAATCCAAGACCGATCAGGATATTCTGACCCGCTATCTGGCGCGCGCAGGCGGCCGGGAGGAGATTGATGCCCTTGCGCCAGAAACCTACGGCCCTGAATTGTGCCGGATGGTGGCAAAGGTGCGCCCGGAACTGGATGCATATCTGATTACTGAGCGTTCTGTAGAAGACATCGCAGGCCACGATCTGGGGATCTGTCGGCGGGTGTTTTACAATCAGGAGGACTTTCTCGAACTGCACCTGAACATCCTCCGCGGTGTGCAGGCACGCAACAAGACACCCTTCTTCAATGCGCTGGTGGAGTATTCCAAGCAACCCACGGGCGTATTCCATGCAATGCCGATCAGCCGGGGCAAGTCCATCAGCCGGTCGCATTGGATACAGGACATGGGTGCGTTTTACGGACCCAATATCTTCCTGGCCGAAACCTCTGCCACATCCGGCGGCCTTGACAGCCTGCTGGAACCCCACGGGCCCATCAAGGAGGCGCAGGAACTGGCCGCGCGGGCGTTTGGGTCCAAACAGACCTTTTTTGCAACCAACGGCACCTCGACCTGCAACAAGATCGTTGTGCAGGCACTGATCAAACCCGGTGACATCGTGCTGGTGGACCGCGACTGTCACAAATCGCACCACTACGGCATGGTGCTGGCCGGTGCGCAGGTCTGTTACCTCGACAGTTATCCGCTGAATGAATACTCCATGTATGGTGCTGTGCCGCTGCGGGAGATCAAGAAGCAGCTGCTGGATTTGAAGGCGGCAGGCAAGCTGGATCAGGTGCGGATGCTCTTGCTGACCAATTGCACCTTCGACGGCCTGGTCTACAACGTCGAACGGGTGATGGAAGAATGCCTGGCCATCAAACCCGACTTGATTTTCCTCTGGGACGAGGCGTGGTTTGCATTCGCCCGGTTCAGCCCGACCTACCGCCAGCGCACAGCCATGAATGCGGCGAATGTGCTACGTGCGCGGTTGAAGTCTGAGTCCCATGCAAGGCTCTACGATGCACAACAGAGCCTGTTGAAGGACGCGGACGAAGAATTGCTGCTGAGCACTCGGCTGATCCCGCCTCCCTCTGCGCGGGTGCGGGTGTATGGGACGCAATCAACCCACAAGACGCTGACGTCACTCCGGCAGGGGTCGATGATCCACGTCAATGATCAGGACTTCAAAGGCGAGGTCGAGCAGAGCTTTCACGAAGCCTATATGACCCACACGTCAACCTCGCCCAACTACCAGATCATCGCATCATTGGATGTGGGCCGAAGACAGGTGGAACTGGAAGGATTCGAATTTGTGCAGAGGCAGGTCGAAGCGGCGATGTCCATGCGCCGTGCGATTTCCGACCACCCGCTCTTGCAGAAGTACTTCAAGGTGCTGACCGCAGGCGACATGATCCCCGAGGAGCATCGCGAAAGCGGGCTGACCAGCTACTACGACACCGAACAGGGCTGGACGGACATGTGGGATTGCTGGGAACAGGATGAATTCTCGCTCGACCCGACGCGCGTAACGCTGGCCGTGGGCGGCACCGGCTGGGATGGGGATACGTTCAAGACAGATATCCTGATGGACAAATACGGCATCCAGATCAACAAGACATCGCGCAATACGGTTTTGTTCATGACCAACATCGGCACCACGCGGTCATCGGTGGCCTATCTGATCGAGGTGCTGGTGGAGATTGCCAAATCACTGGACGAACGTCTGGACGATGCCAGCCGGATGGAGCGTCTGGGCTTCGAAAAACGCGTGTCCAACTTGATGGAAAACTTCCCGCCGCTCCCGGATTTCAGCCGCTTCCACGATGCGTTCCGGGCTGAGGACACGCCGGAAGGCGATATTCGCACGGCTTATTATCTGAGCTATGATGACGACAACTGCGACTATCTTGAGCTTGATGGCTCTCTTAAGGCAGCGATGGAGGCGGGCCAGACGCTGGTCAGTGCCAGCTTTATCATTCCCTATCCCCCCGGCTTTCCGATCCTGGTGCCGGGGCAGGTGATTAGCGAAGAAATTCTTGATTTCATGCGCGCATTGGATGTGAGCGAAATTCATGGCTATCGGCCTGATCTGGGCCTGCGTGTCTTCACGCAGGGCGCATTGGACAGCGTGAAGCCCAAACATCTTTCAGACCATCCCAAATAGGAAGGACCACACCCATGGCTACAGTTCTAAAGAATATCTCGGAAATTCGCCGGTTCTTTCATCGAAACGAAGACCCCGTCTATTTCATCTCGGCCACAAACTTCAACCTGCTGGGGTTGGACGAATGGGTCAAGAATTTCAAATACATATGCTACATTGACTGCTACGGCGGCAAGCACCCCAACGTCTTCTGCCCGTCCGAGCAGCCGCATGCGGAATTCCAGTCGATCGAGGATATCAACAACTACCTGTTGCAGCATAAGGAGGTCATCGACTTCATCAAGCGACGGGGCGGCAAGCCGAAGTTCGTCTTCCTGATGTTCGATGAGGAAACTGAACGTTTGTCGAAGGAATTGGGCGCGTCAGTCTGGTTTCCCAAAGCCAAGCTGCGTCAGTCGATGGATAACAAGATCGAAACTGTGCGCATCGGCAACAAGGCCGGCGTTCCATCGGTGCCCAACGCCCTGTCTGAGGTGAAGGACTACGATCACCTGCGCAAGATTTGCGAGAAGGAAAACCTGGGTCACGATTTGGTGCTGCAATCCGCGTTCGGCGACAGCGGGCACACGACGTTCTTTATCAAGAACGAAGCCGACTTCCGCCGCCACGAAAGCGAGATCGTCGGTGAGGGCGAGATCAAGATCATGAAGCGGATCAACTGCCGGGGCGCCGCGATCGAGGCTTGTGCCACCAAAGAGGGCACGATTGTAGGCCCGCTGATGACGGAATTGGTGGGCTTCAAGGAATTGACCCCCTATCGCGGTGGCTGGTGCGGGAATGAAATCCTGTCTACAGCCTTCCCGCCCAAGGTGCGGAAACAAGCGCGCGATCTGACCTTCCAATTCGGCGAACAGCTTCGCAAAGAGGGCTATCGCGGGTATTTCGAGCTGGATTTCCTGATCGACAAGAAGACTGGCGATTTGTGGTTGGGTGAATTGAACCCCCGTATCACGGGTGCCTCATCAATGACGAACCATGCGGCTTTTGCCCATGCGGATGCGCCGCTGTTCCTGTTCCACCTGCTGGAATTCTCCAAGAAGAAATTCAATCTGGATGTGGATGAATTGAATGCGCGCTGGGCGGATCCGGCGAACATCGACGGTTGGTCGCAGATGGTGATCAAACACACGCAGGACAGTGTGGATATCTGTAGCGCCAGCCCCGAAACAGGCATCTACCGGATGAAGGAAGACGGCACGGTGGTCTATGACCGTTTCGATTATCACCGCCGCGCGGTAGAGAGCGAGAACGAGGCGTTCTTCCTGCGTATCCTTCAGCCGGGCGACTACCGCTATGAAGGCGCGGACATCGGTATTCTCGTGACGCGCGGGCGGTCCATGACCAAGGGGTTCCAACTGAACGAACGCGCGAAGAAGTGGATTCACGGCATCAAGCAGGCCGTCGACGGCCAACCCCTGCCTACCGCAACGGCAGGGCCTGAACTGGCTGACCCGGCGTTCAAGATCCTTTAAGAGCGCCCGTATGTACTGGCGCGCCCTTCAAGAAGAGACGCCCGGACCGAAATGGGCCGGGCTTTTCGCCGAATACTGGCCTGACTACCGGGACTGGTGGCTGAAGGAAGGTGAATCCGTGCGCCCCACCTACGCGCAAGGTGTGCGGGCGTTGAAAGATCACATGCCCGAACTGCTGCCGCTTTATGAGGAATTGTGTGCCTTGGCAGGGGGCGGTGACCTGGCCGCGCGGTTCCTGAGTTTCTACAACCCGCCACCGTATCTGTCGGGTTGTTCTCAGGCGATCTGGGCGGGCAAGGAACCGGTCATGGTGCGCAATTATGACTACAACCCCAATGCGTTCGATCAACTGGTGCTGCACACGGGCTGGCAGGGACGGCGCGTGATGGGCACCTCCGATGGTCTTTGGGGTCTGGTGGACGGTGTAAATGACGCGGGTCTTTCGATTTCGCTTACATTCGGCGGGCGGCGCGTGGTGGGGCAGGGATTCGGCGTTCCGCTGATCCTGCGCTATGTCCTGCAGACTTGCGAGACCGTGGAGGACGCGACCGCCGTGCTGGCGCGGGTGCCGACGCACATGAGCTATAACGTCACCGTGCTGGACCGCAAACGGAACTATGCCACGGCGATGATGGGGCCGGATCGCACCACGCAGATCACCCATGCGGCGGTAGCGACGAACCATCAGGAAAACGTCGAATGGGTCAGTCATGCGCGGTTCACCGCAACGGTTGAGCGGGAACGGTACCTGCTTCAGCGCCTGCGCCTGCATCGTGACCCCGAAGAGAAGTTCATCAACGCGTTCTTGAAGCCACCGCTTTATTCAACTGCCTTCGCGCATGGGTTCGGGACGCTTTACACTGCTGTCTACCGCCCCCGCAAAAAGGAGATGGAGCTGCGCTGGCCCGGCACGATCTGGCCGTTGTCGATAGACCATTTTGTCGAAGGGGCGCGCGAAGTGCTGGTGCCGGGCGCGGCATGAGCAAGGGGCCTCTAAACAGTCTGAAGGTGATCGAATTTGCCGGTCTGGGGCCCGCGCCGCTGGCCGGGCAGTTGCTGGCGGATCTGGGCGCGGACGTGGTGGTGGTTGACCGCAAGGCGGGTCCCGCTGATCAGACTGATGTGAATGGACGTGGCAAACGGTCGATTGTGCTGAACCTCAAATCCGATACCGGGCTGCACGCCGCCCACAAGGTGATCGCGGCGAGCGACGTCTTGATCGAAGGCTTCCGCCCCGGCGTGATGGAGCGGCTGGGACTGGGGCCTGAGCAATGCCCCGATACGCTGGTCTACGCGCGCATGACCGGATGGGGACAACAGGGCCCGATGGCGCATACTGCGGGGCACGACATCAACTACCTCGCGCTGACCGGTGCGCTGCATGCAATGGGCGCAGCGAATGAACCGCCGCTGCCGCCGCTCAATCTGGTGGCGGACTATGGCGGCGGGACGATGTTCCTGCTGTTCGGCATTCTGTCAGCCCTGTTCGAACGCGGCATTTCCGGCAAGGGTCAGGTCGTGGATGCGGCGATGGTGGACGGCGTGCCTGCGATGATGGGACTTATCCACGGGATGCTGGCACGGGGTGAGTGGTCACCGTCCCGCGCAAGCAACTGGCTGGACGGTGCGTCGCCCTTTTATCGGTGCTACACCTGCGCGGATGGCAAATACATCGCGGTCGGCGCGTTGGAACCGCAGTTCTACGCGCTGCTACTGCAAAAGCTCGATCTGCCGGACGCCTATGCGGCATCGCAGAACGATCCTGAAACATGGGCCGCGCGAACGGCTGAACTTGCGCAGGTTTTCGCCAGCCGCACGCGGGATGAATGGGCGGCACATTTTGATGGCTCAGATGCCTGTGTGGCCCCCGTGCTCAGCTTCAAGGAAGCGGTGGATCATCCGCATATGGCAGCCCGCAAGACACTTCAAACCCCTGATAACGTGTTGCAATCCGCACCCGCACCACGGTTTTCGCGTACTCCAGCCGGAGAATTGCGCCAGCCCGGTGCAAAGGGCGCGGATACCGAAGCGGTTTTGCGCGCGGTTGGCCTGACAGAGGCTGAAATCGCCCGGTTAGAGACATAATCACCTTTGCTTGTCGGGGGATGGTTTCCCTGCCCGGATCGTCTATCTATGCGGGTATGAAGGATAATGCACCTCATACAGCGCCCGCGGGGCTGGATCATCTGATCGTCTGCCCCCGCTGTGACGCGGCCTACCGTCTGGCGCGGCCCAAGAACGGTGAACGCGCGATTTGTCAGCAATGCCACAAGGTGCTGATCTCCCCCCGCCGGAATGCAGGCCTGCGCATCATTGCCGTGGCTTTGGCGGTATTGATCCTGATCATCGGGGCGGCGGTACTGCCTTTCCTGACCATTGACGCGGCGGGCAACAAGAACGCGGTTTCGGTCCTTGATGCGGCCTTGGCCTTTTCGGACGGGCCAATGATTTTTCTGGCGCTTGTCACGGCGGCCTTGATCATCTTCATCCCCATGCTGCGTGTCATATTGACGATCTACGTGCTGGTGCCCGTGGTGCTGGATCGCCCGCCTGCGCGTCATGCCATCCCCGCCTTTCGCCTTTCAGAAGCCCTGCGCCCTTGGTCGATGGCGGAAATATTCGCAATCGGATGCGCGGTTGCGCTGGTAAAGGTAACCGATCTGGCCCAAGTCGGCTTTGGTCCGGCATTCTGGATGTTTGGTGTGCTGGTAATCCTCGTCGTGGCGCAAGACAGCTATATGTGTAAGTGGTCGGTATGGAACTCGCTGGAACATCCAAGGAAATCCTGAGCGCGCGGGAACAGGGCATTGTCGCCTGCACCCGCTGCACAAAGGCGTGGCCCATGGGGACCAAGGTCTGCGGGCGCTGTGGGCACAGGCTCTATTCCCGCGACCGTCTGAGCTTGCAGCGAGTCTGGGCCTACTGGGTCCTTGGCGTGATCTGTTACATCCCGGCCAATATTTATCCGATGCTGAAGACCAAGACGCTGTTCCAGTACGATGAAAGTACGATCATCGGTGGCGCGGTCGAACTGGCGCAATACGGCAACGTCGGCATCGCCGTGATCATTCTGTTTGCCTCCGTGGTGATCCCGCTGGGCAAGTTCTGGGCTGTCGCGCTGCTCGCGCTCAGCGTGCGGCGGCCGGGGCGGCTTTCCAACAAGCGGCGGCTGATCATGTTCGAGGTGGTGGAATACATTGGCCGATGGTCGATGATCGATATCTTTGTAGTTGCGATTCTATCGTCACTGGTGCAACTCAAGGCACTGGCAACGATCAACCCGGGCGCGGCTGCCGTTTTCTTTGCGCTTTCGGTGATCTTCACGATGTTGTCTGCACAGGCGTTTGATCCCCGGCTGATCTGGGACAGGCGTGAAGGGCGGGGGTCCGGTACTACATGAATGACGACCTGCCAGAGGTTTCGGTTTCGCCTGTTCGAAAGGCATTCCTGAGTGGTGCGGCTATCATCTGGGTTCTGCCGCTTCTTGCGTTGGCCGCGGCGCTGTACGTAGCCTGGCAAAGCTATAGTGACCGTGGTCCGTTGATTGTCGTTGAATTCGAACAGGGTGCCGGGATCACCGCCGGAGAGACCGAGCTGCGTTTTCGGGATGTCACTGTCGGCATGGTGGAAAAGGTCGGATTCACCCCGAACCTTGAAAGGGTCACCGCTGAAATCCGTGTGGACAAGGAAGTGGCGCCCTATGTGGACAGTGCGGCAGTTTTCTGGATCGTTCAGCCCGAAGTCAGCGCTCAGGGCATCACCGGCCTCTCCACGGTGCTCAGCGGTGTCTATATCGAAGGTTCATGGGATGAACAGATCGGCCCGGCGGCAGACCGGTTTTCGGGCGCATCTGAAACACCCCTGATCCGACCGGGCCAATCCGGGCTGGAGATTGCATTCCGCACGGTGGCCAACGGCCAGCTAACGGACAATGCGCCCATCCTCTATAAGGGTATCGAAGTTGGCCGCGTGGGCCGCGCCAGCATCCCGCCCCGAGGAAATTTCGCCATCGTGGAGGCACTGATTTTCGATGAACACCGCACGCTGGTGAACGAAAGCACCCGGTTCTGGGATGCGTCGGGCTTCAGCGTCAACATCGGCCCCGCCGGCGCGGAGATCGACTTTTCCTCTCTCGCAACGCTTGTGGGGGGTGGGATCACGTTTGATACGTTCATCTCGGGCGGAAGTCCGGTACCTGACGGCACGGTGTTTGAAATCTATCCGGACAAGGAATCGGCCCGCAATTCACTGTTCAACGCGTCAGAAGTGGAACCGCTGAAACTGTCGGTGATATTTGACGATAATATCTCGGGTCTGATCGTGGGTGCGCCGGTTGAATTGAGCGGCCTCAAGATCGGCGAAGTCGAAGCGCTTTCGGGGATCGTGGATTACAACCAGTTCGGTGACAGCCGGGTGCGCCTGAATGTGAACCTTTCCATTCAACCCGCCCGTCTTGGTTTGCCGGATGAGGCGAACGCCGAAAATGCATTGGCTTTTCTGGAAGACCGTGTCGCCAATGGGCTGCGCGCCCGTCTTACGTCTGCAAGCCTTTTGACCGGCGGGCTCAAGGTGGAATTGCTGGTGGTCGAAGACGCGCCGCCCGCCCGGTTGCGCAGCGCTGATGGTGGCCCCCCGATCCTGCCGACGACCCGCAGCGAAACTTCTGACGCGTCGGCGACCGTGGAAGGTGTTTTCACCCGCATCAACAATCTGCCGATCGAAGAATTGCTGAACAGCGCGATCACCTTCCTGGATAGTGCCGAAGCGTTCGTGTCGGATGAGGACCTGCGCGAGACGCCGCAGGACCTGCGGGTTCTGCTGGCGGATTTGCAAGGGTTGGTGTCGTCGGAAGATGTGCAGAACATCCCTGTCGCGTTAAACAGCACGCTTGAGCGCGTCGAAGGCCTTGTTGCCGAATTGGAGGAAAAGCGCATTGCAGATCGATTGCTGGCTGCGGTGGACGGTGCGGCGGAAGCGGCGGAATCAGTCAGTTCGTCCGTCGCGGGGGTCCCGCAATTGATAGAGCAAATTCAAGGCCTTGCTTCAAAGGCAGAAGCGCTTGCGCTGGATGAACTGCTTAATGAGCTGACCGAACTGACCCGTTCCGCCGATGCCGTCGTCGGCGCACCGGAAGCCGCAGAATTGCCCGGCTCACTGAAACGCGCGCTCGACGAAGTGAACTATACGCTCCAGGAACTGCGCGAAGGTGGCGCAATCGAGAACGTGAACCAGACGCTTGCGTCCGCCCGCAACGCAGCCGACAGTATCGCGGTATCCTCCAAGGACTTGCCGCAGATCGTGGACCGTCTGACCGATCTTTTCGCACAGGCCAGCCGGACGATCGAAGGCTATAACAAGGGTGATGAATTGAGCCGCTCTGCGCAGACCACCTTGCGGGACATCCAGAAAGCCGCCGACGCCCTTGCGTCACTGGCGCGCACAATTGAACGTAACCCCAATTCGCTATTGCTGGGACGGTAGACATGATGACACGAACACCTGCAGTGCTTTTCGGATTGTGCCTGTCTTTGGCTGCTTGCGGCGCGCCTGAGCGGTTCGCGGTCAGCGCGCCGGCGATCACCGAAAAGCAGCGGATCAGCTTTGCGTCTGTTGAAGTGCGCGATGTCTCCCTGCCCAGCTACGCCGCGTCAGATGAAATCCACCTGCAAAAGGCCAACGGCACCCTGGTCAGTTCATCAGACGTGCTGTGGGCGGATGAACCGGAACGTGCCGTGGCATTGGAATTGAGCCAGAACCTTGCCCGGTTGACGGGACGCCGTATCGCGTCGGAGCCCTGGCCTTTTGAGGCCTTTCCCGATGCGCGTCTTGACGTGCGCTTTGCCGAACTGGTTGCGCGTGAAAGCGGTGTGTTCCGGGCTTCCGGCCAGTATTTCGTCGCCGTCGAAGATGGCAGGCGCGAACGTTCAGGGTTGTTCGATCTTGAAGTAGCTTTTGACCCCACTGCAGGGCCTACCGCCATTGCCGCCGCGCGGGGCCAGTTGATCTTTGATCTGTCCCGTTTCATCGCACGCGAAGGGTTGCGGTAGGAGTTTCCCCCAAATCGCCGCAATCAGGTCCCGCTTTGACCACCATGCGGCGCGAGGTCTGGCACACCGATTGATCGGAGGCCCCGACCCGTGCCAGACCTGAGCCTTCTTGCAAGCATTGAAATCCCGGTCGCCTGGATTGTGGTGCCGCTTTTGCTGGCTGTGATCCTGTATGACCTGCGCTTCATGCGCATTCCAAATGCACTGGTTGTTCTGTTTGGCGCGGTCGCACTGGCATCAGTACCGTTTCAGATCGGATTGGAGGAACTGCTTTGGCGTTTGGGCATTGCAGCGGTCGTGTTCTGTGGTGGATTGATCCTGTACGCCCGCCGAATGATGGGTGCGGGGGATGTGAAACTGCTTTCCACGCTGATGCTGCTGATCCCGGTTGAAGGGGTACAAGCCTTCAGCATGATGCTGTCACTTTCGATCCTTGTTGGTGTTGGTACGTGGATGCTTGTCCGCCAAATCAGGGCAGGCCGACCCACCCGGTGGCGCAGCCTGCAAAAACAGGGCCGCTTTCCACTGGGGCTCAGCATCGGCAGCGCCGGTCTGGTTTTCGTGCTTTTCGGGCCGGAAGCCCTGCGTGGAATGATCTGAGGGGAGACCCCTCAGAAATCCAGGTTTTCGACGCTGAGCGCGTTTTGCTGAATGAATTCGCGCCGGGGTTCTACCACATCGCCCATCAGCTTGGTGAACAGATCGTCCGCCTCGGCCATGTCTTCGACCTTTACCTGCAACAGCGTGCGCGCATCGGGATCCAGCGTCGTTTCCCACAACTGATCCGGGTTCATTTCCCCAAGGCCCTTGTAGCGCTGCAGGGAAAGACCTTTCTCACCCTCAGCCAGAATGGCATCCAGCAGATCCATCGGCCCGTGGATAAGCTGCGTGCGGTCCTTGCGGACCAATGTGGCAGGCAGGCCGTAGACATCTTGCAGATGCTCGGTAAAGGTACCTGACTTCTTTGCCTCACCCGACCGCAGCATCTTGCCGTCCAGTGTACGCACCTCTTCCACGCCGCGCAGGATACGGGCGAGTTTGATCCCATGGTCCTGCGTGATCCGACCCTGCCAGCCGCGTTCGTATTCCAGCGCGATCAGGTCAAGGCGTTTTGCCACTTTGTCCGCAACCCCTTGCAGATCCCGGTCCACGGCACCGGCCACGAAGGCCCCTGCGATGGCCGCCTGTTCAAGGATGTGGCGGGGATATAGCGTCGGAAAGGCTTCCAGCACGCGGCGCATCTGACGGGCCATTTCGACCACGCGCGCCAGATCCTGACCGCTGATCTCCTCGCCATTGGCCTGTCGCAGGATTGCACCGTCAATGCCCTGATTGATCAGGTATTCCTCCATCGCGGCCTGATCCTTCAGGTAGACCTCCGATTTCCCGCGTGACACCTTATAAAGCGGCGGTTGCGCGATATAGAGGTGGCCGTGTTCGATCAATTCGGGCATCTGCCGGTAAAAGAATGTCAGCAGCAGTGTGCGGATGTGCGCACCGTCCACGTCCGCGTCTGTCATGATGACGATCTTGTGGTAACGCAGCTTGCTGAGGTCGAATTCGTCCCGCCCGATCCCGGTGCCCAGCGCCATGACAAGATTGCCGATCTCCTGGCTGCCAAGCATGCGGTCGAACCGCGCCCGCTCCACGTTCAGGATCTTGCCCTTGAGCGGCAGGATTGCTTGCGTCTGACGGTCACGCCCCGTCTGGGCAGAACCCCCGGCAGAATCCCCCTCCACCAGAAACACTTCGGTCTTGGAGGGGTCCTTTTCCGAACAATCCTTTAGCTTGCCGGCAAGGAAATTCACATCCATCGCCGTCTTGCGTCGGGTCAGGTCCCGCGCTTTGCGCGCCGCTTCGCGGGCGTGGGCGGCTTCGATGATCTTGCTGACAACGATCCGTGCCTCATTGGGGTTTTCTTCAAACCATTCGGCCAGCTTTTCGTTCATCAGACCCTCGACAGCGGGGCGCACTTCAGACGACACCAGCTTGTCCTTGGTCTGGGATGAGAACTTTGGGTCAGGCACCTTCACGGACAACACACAGGTCAGCCCTTCGCGCGCGTCATCGCCGGTGAAGGTCACCTTTTCCTTCTTCGCAATTCCACTGGACTGCGCATAGTTGTTGATCGTCCGCGTCAACGCGCCGCGAAATCCCGCCATATGCGTACCGCCATCACGCTGGGGAATATTGTTGGTAAAAGGCAGGACGTTCTCGTGATAGCTGTCGTTCCACCACATCGCGACTTCGACGCCGATGTCGTCCTTTTCGCCCTGCACGAAGATCGGTTCCGGCATGACGGAGGATTTGTGCCGATCAAGGTATTTGACGAATTCCTTTACGCCACCTTCGTAGAAAAGCTCTGTCCGCAGGGGTTCGACGGGCCGCTCATCCGTCAGGATGATACGAACGCCGGAATTGAGAAAGGCCAGTTCGCGCAGGCGCTTTTCCAACGTCTCGAACGAATATTCGAGGTTCGAAAAGGTATCGGTGGACGCCATGAAGCGTACTTCGGTACCTGTGCGGTCGGTCGGGCCCACGACTTCGAGGTGCTTGGTGGTAAACCCCCCCTCAAAACGCGCGACATGTTCCTTTCCTTCGCGCCAGATGCGCAATTCCAGCCAGTCGGACAGGGCGTTGACCACGGACACACCAACGCCATGCAGGCCGCCGGAGACCTTGTAGGAATTGCTGTCGAATTTACCGCCCGCGTGCAGTTGCGTCATGATCACTTCGGCCGCTGATACGCCTTCTTCCTCGTGGATGCCCACCGGAATCCCGCGTCCGTTATCACTGACGGAGATGGAGTGATCTTCGTGAATGGTGACTGTTACAGCGTCGGCGTGACCTGCCAGCGCTTCATCAATTCCGTTGTCGACAACCTCGTACACCATATGGTGCAGACCGGAGCCGTCATCGGTATCACCGATATACATGCCGGGCCGCTTGCGTACAGCTTCCAACCCTTTGAGAACTTTGATGGAATCGGCGCCGTATTCCTGCGGTTGCGGCTCGTTTTCGGACATTGGGGGTAAACCTTCTTCTTTTGTCCGAAATATAGTCGTTTTGCGCTGCATTGTCACGCTAATGACACAAGATTTTGTGCCTTGGGACAGCGCCTTAGCCGACCTGTGTCACCTGTGATTCTCCGGTGGTATCGGTCACCTCAAAACGCTGCGCGCGGTCGCCGAGGGCGGCGAACATTTCCGGCCCCGTTCCGGTCATCCAAGCTTGCGCGCCGAGGGCCGAAATCTCATCATAAAGGGCAGCCTGACGGTCTGCATCCAGATGCGCGGCGACCTCATCCAGCAACAACAGCGGCGGCGCGCCGAAATCAGCGGCCAAGGCGCGGGCGTTGGCAAGGATCAGGGATACCAGCAACGCCTTCTGCTCTCCGGTGGAGCAGTCCCGCGCGGGCACGTCCTTGGCAGCATACACACCAAAAAGATCTGCACGATGAGGCCCTATCAAGGTGCGCCCTGCCGCAAGGTCACGCATCCGGTTGTCTGCCAACGCGCCGCGTAATCCGTCAGCATCGCTGGGCATCTCACAGAGCAACTCCAGCGTCGCCGCCGGGAAGACCGTCTGGGCCTGTGTCTGCGCGTCTGAGATAGATTTAAGTGCCGTCAGGCGGTTTGCGTGGATCGCGGCGCCTGCTTCGGCCATCTGACCTTCCAGCGCGGTGTACCATGCCGGTTCCCGCACCATGTCCTTGAGCAACCTGTTACGCTCCCGCATGGCCTTTTCGTAGAGAAGCGAAAGCTCCGCGTGATCGGGCAGAAAGCTGAGCGTCATCCGGTCCAGAAACCGTCGACGCCCCTCCGCTCCTTCGATCCACAGACGGTCCATCGCGGGGATAAGCCAAAGCACCCTTGCGACACGCCCCAACGCGGTTTGCGGTGCGGGCTTGCCATCGATGCGCACCTGGCGCGCGGCACCCTGTTCGGAGGTGATCTCAATCTCGTGGACCTGATGCAGGGAATGCAGCAGTGCGGTGATCTTCCAGCCCAGCGCCTCGGGCCGCCGTGCCATGTCCTGCGCGCTGGACCGGCGCAGTCCGCGTCCGGGGGACAGCAGGGACACCGCCTCGATGATGTTGGTTTTGCCCGCGCCGTTCGGTCCGAAGATGGCGACGGGACGTGCATCAATTTCCATGACGGCACGTTTGTGCGAGCGGAAGTGGGAAAGCGTCAGAGAGGACAGAAAGAGACACGGCATCAGCTTGCCCCGCTCTCATTGAAAGAAAACAGTCGGAAATACCGGGGCTCTTCAATCCTCTTAGACACGCATCGGCATGACCACATAGACCGCCGACAGGTCGTTCCCTTCGCGCATCAATGTCGGATCGCCGGAGGAGTTGAAAAGGAACACCGCGTTCTCGCGGTCCACCTGACTGGCGATCTCCAGCAGGTATTTCGCATTAAACCCGATCTCCAGCTTGTCGTCGCCGTACGCCACGGCAAGCTCTTCTTCTGCAGCACCGCTGTCGGGTGCGTTGACCGACAGGATCAGGCGATCTTCGTCCAGTTGCAATTTCACAGCGCGGGAGCGTTCGGAACTGACCGTTGCCACCCGGTCCACGGCCTTGGCAAAATCTGCGGCGTCCACTTCCATCTTGCGGGTGTTCCCCTGCGGGATAACACGCGTGTAGTCGGGGAACGTGCCGTCAATTACTTTGGAAGTAAGCGTGATGTCAGGCGTGGCAAAGCGCACTTTGGTTTCCGAAACCGAGACCGCGATTTTCATCTCGTCATCTTCAAGCAGCTTGCGCAACTCTCCCACGGTCTTGCGCGGAACGATCACACCGGGCATGTCCGCCGCCCCGTCAGGCAATTCCGCGTCAATGCGCGCCAGCCGGTGGCCATCCGTCGCCACACAGCGCAGCACCTTGCCACCTTCGGCCTCAGAAACATGCATGTAAACGCCGTTAAGGTAATATCTTGTTTCTTCAGTCGAAATTGCGAATTTGGACTTGTCGAACAAGCGTCGCAGCACAGGAGCAGGCGCGCTGAAGTTGGAGGCGTACTCAGAAGACGCCATCACCGGAAAATCCTCCCGCGGCAGCGTGGCGAGGGAGAAGTTCGACCTGCCGGCTTCCACCGTCAGACGGCCTGCAGCGGTGTCGGCGTTCAACACCACCTGCGCCCCGTCCGGCAGCTTGCGGACGATCTCATGCAGCAGCGTTGCGGAAACGGTGGTCGCACCCGCGCGTTCAACCATCGCAGGCGCCTTGTCGACAACCTCGATATCCAGATCGGTGGCGCGGAAGGAAACATCACTGCCTTCGGCTTCGATCAGGACGTTCGCGAGGATCGGAATGGTATTGCGCCGCTCGACCACGGACTGCGCCTGACTGACGGCCTTGAGAAGGTCTGCGCGTTCGATGCTGATTTTCATGTGCCTTCTCCACTTAGGGGCGGGACGGGCACGTTACCCGACCTGCCCTTTTCCACAAGACTTTTGTTGCTTTAGCCGCACGAATGCAAGAGGGGGCCGCGCCCCCTCCGATCCCTGTTTGAGATGTGGTCACAAAGGCACGGAACCTTGCCGTCAGGCCGCGCCTATTTGTCCAGCGCGCGACGCAGCAGGCGCAGGTCCTCGGCGATCTGCTCGTCTGATTGCTCCAGCTCCTCGATCCGCCGGACGCCGTGCATGACGGTGGTGTGGTCGCGCCCGCCAAACCGCCGCCCGATCTCAGGCAAGGAGCGGCTTGTCAGCAGCTTGCACAGATACATCGCCACCTGGCGGGGACGGGCAAAGCTGCGCAGGCGCTTGGGGCCCAGCATGTCGCTCAGACGGATGTTGTAGTGATCACTGACGGTGCGCTGGATCTCCTCGACGGAGATCTTCCGTTCGGATTCGCGCAAGACGTCCGACAGGCAGTCCTGTGTCAGCGCCATGTCGATCTCGCGCCCCACCAGTGATGCAAAGGCGAACAGTCGTGTCAGCGCCCCTTCCAGTACGCGCACATTGGCGGTGATGCGATGGGCAAGGAATTCCAGCACCCCTTCACCCACATCCAACCCCGGATAGGTTGCGCGCTGGGTTTCCAGCTTGCTTTGCAGAATACCCAACCGCAGTTCGTAATCGGTGGGGTGCATGTCCACGACAAGGCCACATTGCAGACGTGACTTCACCCGCTCTTCGAGATCCTTTATGTCGCCGGGCGCGCGATCGGCAGACAGGATGATCTGTTTGCGCTGATCAACAAGGGAATTGAATGTGTGAAAGAACTCTTCCTGGGTGCTGTCCTTGCCCGCGATGAATTGCACATCATCTACGATCAACACATCGACAGAGCGGAAGATTTCCTTGAAATCCAGCATCTTGCGATCGCGTAGCGCCTGAACGAAACGGTACATGAACTGCTCAGCCGAAAGATACAGTACATTCATCTGTGGTTTGTTGCGCTGCAGCTCATGGGCGATGGCGTGCATCAGGTGCGTCTTGCCCAGTCCGACACCACCGTAAAGGAACAGCGGATTGAAAACGACCGGACCCCCTTCGGCAACCCGGCGGGCGGCGGCATGGGCCAGCTCGTTCGGCTTGCCGACGACAAAGGTGTCAAAGGTGAACTTGGGATCCAGCGGCGCCGTGTGCAGCACGCTTTCGCCGTTGGTCTTTTTTTGTGCAGCCGCCGCCTTCGCGGGGGTCTCCGACGGTGTCGGCTTGCGTGTTTGCGGTTGCATTGCCTGCTTTGGGGGCAGCGCAAAAGACAGCCGCGTCGCTTCGATCCCCTCGACCGTAATCTCGTGCAGGATGAGATCGGCGAAGTTTTGGCTGACGTAATTTCCAAAGAAATTCGTCGGAACATAAAGGGTAGCCAGACCATCTTCGATCGGCCCCGGTACCAGTGGTTCTATCCATGTCGTGAAGTTGTTCTGCCCTACTGTCTTCAAAAGCCGCTGGCTGATTACAGCCCAGTCTGAATGCATCATGCGTTTGCTCGCCCCAGTTTTATTATCCGGCCTCTCCCAAAAGGCCGAATGGTCCCGCTCCGCAAAACACGCGCCATTGTTCCGGGACCAGCAGTGGCCCGGTTGGTGTCCTACGGACTTCTACACAGAATGGTCTTCACAATTCCCTGATGTGTCCCAACATCATCAGGCAACGGTTCCAACCGTCCTCGCTCTCATATGACAGGGCTCACATGTTTCCATGCTTGCAGCTTTAGACCAGACGTCTCGGCGTCCGTTTCAGCGTTCCTGCAAGGCGGGCCGGATGTCTCTCCGAACTGTGCCTGACAGGGCCTGTCCCCCCGTGCGACGTGAGTCGCTAGGCTTGATTAGCAAGCCTGATGGGGGTGCTTCAACAAATCTTCATTGTTGACTCTATCTTTTGGCAAGGAAGAATCTCAGGTCGGATTTTGAGACCTCGAACCACAAAAAAAGGCACTGCAATGCAGTGCCTTTCTAATCAAGCAATTAGCCCGATTCGCAGTAATCGCCGGGTGTGGATCAAGCCAGAGACTTTACCCGAGACGCCAGACGCGACATTTTTCTGGAAGCGGTGTTCTTATGATACACCCCCTTGGTGACGCCGCGCATCAGCTCGGGCTGGGCCGCTTTCAAAGCTGCCGTAGCGGCAGCCTGATCGCCCGACTCAATCGCCTCTTCGACTTTGCGAAGGTAAGTGCGGATGCGCGAGCGGCGTGCCTTGTTTACGGCAAAACGCTTTTCATTCTGACGGGCGCGTTTCTTGGACTGGGGTGTGTTTGCCATGCTGATCGACCTTTGGGTTCATAAGATTTCGTAAGCGCGCGACACGCCAACCCAAGTCCCGTTCAAACGGGCGGTGATTCTAGCCTGAGCGGGCTGCACGCGCATGTATCGGGCGGCTATAGAGGGGTTTGGGGGGTGTTGTAAAGGGTGGGGGCGGAACAGAAGCCCAGGCACCCAGTAGCTGCAGCGGTGCTGTTATGTCGGCCATTCCGAAATGGCGTCTGACGACGATCGCGGTTCTGCCGTTCGACAACCTCGCAAGCGGGAACCAATGGCAGTACGTCGCAGACAGGTTGATCGGGTGTATCCCCGCGACAACCGTCAAGTAATTGGCATGCATCATGCATGAAAATGAGCATTTTCCGACTTTCAAGCGCGCTTCTTCCTGAAGCGGCTCCCAGTCGATGACGCCTGCTTTGTGCAAATCGTCAAAGTCCGCCGCGATTGGTGAGCGTCAAGCATACCGCACCTTGATTGATGAAGATCAACAGGCGCCCGAACCACGCTGTCACATTACGTCCATTCCATGAGACCAACGAAAGGAACCCGCAATGGAAAACGTCGAAAGACTGCTCAAGGGAACTGTCGAAGAACTGGACCGTTTGCTGAATGCCAAGAACGTGCTCGGCGATCCGATTGAGAAGGGAAATGCGACGGTCATTCCCATCGTCAGCTATGGATTTGGCTTTGGTGCAGGTGGTAGCGCGAACTTGAAATCCGGTGACGGTGCGGGCACCGGAGCAGGCGGTGGTATCAAACCGCTGGGTGCGATCATCATCGATGATCAGGGGGCCCGCGTCGAATCGGTGCAGGGTGCCATGACGACATTTGCCGAGGTACTTGGGACAACTGCTGGCAAGGCGATTGACAAGGTGACCGATACCACTGCGTCGAAAGACAAGTCAGCATAGAGGCGCGCAATGTCTGCGATCATGTCGGTCCTTGCATGGGTACTGATTGGCGCGCTGGCGGTCATTCTGATGGCTCTGGCTTTTCCGCTGCGGCTTGAGGTGTCGCTGCGCAAGAAAGACGTCTGGAAATATTCGGGGGCGGTGCGTCCATTTGGCCGGATTGGCCCGCGGATCGCCCTGACCGGCAGAACGAAGAAACCCGCAAAGTCAGGGAAACCGACAGATGCCAAAGTCCGCAAGCGATCCCATGATCCTATGCGCCTGCTTCGTGCGGCGGTGCGATTGGTCTTGGATATACTGCAGCGGGTGCGGATCGACACGGCGCGTCTGGATATGCAAGTGGGTCTGGGCGATCCGGCGGAGACCGGTCAGGCATATGGCATGCTTGCGCCGCTGATCTACGGCTCAGCCGCAATGCCCCGCGTCCATATTCACGTTGAGCCGATCTTTGATAGGGCAATTTCACGTGGCGGTGCCGATCTGAACCTGTCTGTCGTTCCCTTTACGTTGATAAAACCGCTTCTGCGGTTTGGGTGGTCCGCATACGGAGCAAAGCGATGAACTGGACGGTCGACTCACCCCGTCAGATTGGCGATCTGACCTTTGCCGCAATAGTGCAAACCGACGTGGGTTTCGACACCACCGGGATAGCCTTGGGTGGCGCGGCGCGAAAGCAGCCTTTGCTTCTATTGAGTCTGGGGCACGGACAGGCGACGGCTGTTGATTTGAATGGTCACAGCTATGCGGCGGATGAGATTGAGACGCTGTATCCGACCGCCATCAGTCAGATCCTGACGCGCTTGAAACAGGTCGGCTGACTGCGTGCTTATATCCGCTCAGGTCGGTTTGGTCCGTTCTGGCAGATGGGTGACATTACCATTGTCCAGACAACTGCGAATGGCGTCTGCGTCCAGCGTCTCCTGCGCGATAAGTGCGGCTGCAAGGGCCTGCACGCGGGTTTTATGCTCGGTCAGGATGTCGATTGCCTGTGCCTCGGATGCTTTCAGCAGGCTCTGTACGGCTGCATCGACCTGCCCCGCTGTGGCGTCGGAGAAATTGCGGGGCCGCGCGATGCTTTGACCCAGAAACGGATGATCGTCGCTTTCGCGCAGATCCATCGGCCCAAGCGTGTCGTCCATCCCCCACCGCGCCACCATCGACCGCGCCAGCGCGGTTGCGCGCTTGATGTCGTCGTCAGCGCCCGAACTTAGCGATCCCATCACAACCTGCTCGGCCGCGCGCCCCCCAAGCAGTGTCGTCAACTGCGCCCGCAGATAGGGCTCCGGCAAGGTGTGGCGTTCGTTCTCCGGCAGCATATGTGTGCCGCCAAGCGCCTGACCGCGCGGGATGATCGTGACCTTGTAAAGCGGGTCCGCGTCCGGCAGGAAATGCGCAACCGCCGTGTGGCCCGCTTCATGCACCGCAAGCCGATGACGTTCCTCCGGCTGGATGGCCAGCGTGCGCACCGTTCCCATCATCACCTTGTCGCGGGCCTCATCAATGTCAGACGGCCGGATTTCGCGCGCGGATGTGCGCGCCGCCGTGATCGCGGCCTCGTTCAGCAGGTTCTTGAGGTCAGCACCCGAAAAACCGGGGGTGCCTGCCGCAACTTCGTCCAGATCAACCTCCTTGGACAGCGGCAGGTCTTTGGCGTGAATATCAAGGATGGCGCGGCGGGCGGCCTTGTCCGGCAGGTTCAGCGTGACGTGCCGGTCAAACCGTCCTGGTCGCAGAAGAGCAGGATCCAGCACGTCAGGTCGGTTGGTTGCGGCCAGCACGACCACCGCCTCCTTGCCGGAAAAGCCATCCAATTCAGCAAGGATCTGGTTCAGCGTCTGCTCGCGTTCGTCATGGCCTCCACCCAGTCCCGTGCCGCGCGTCCGCCCGATGCTGTCCAGTTCATCAATGAAGATAATCGCAGGTGCGGCGGCGCGGGCCGCTTCGAACATCTTGCGTACCCGCCCTGCACCGACGCCGACGAACACTTCGATAAACTCCGACCCCGTGGTTGAGAAGAAGGGAACGTCCGCCTCACCGGCGAGCGCCCGTGCCAACAGCGTTTTGCCCGTACCGGGTGGCCCCATCAGCAAGACGCCATGCGGCACCTCAGCTCCCACCCGCGCAAACCGCTCCGGGTCGCGCAGAAACTCGACAAGTTCGAAGACCTCGCGCTTTGCGGTATCCTGTCCAGCCACATCATCAAAGGTAATCTTGCGCGGCTGCTTAGCTGGTTTCAGGAACCGTCCTGACATCAGGTTTTCCATGCCACTCGGCAATCCGGCCTGCCCGGAGCGAAACCTGCGCATGAGCCAGATATAGAAGCCTAGGAGGAAAACCCACGGCAGAAGCATCGAAATGATCGACCCATCGCCGGAATTGACCGCCGTGACCGGCACATCCATCTCCTCAAGCAACGGCAACAGGCCAGGGTCATTCTGGGCCGGGAGTACCGCTGACAGGCCGGTTACATCACCTTCGGCGGAGTTGAGTGGCCCGGAAATCATTCGGTCAGCCAGCGTGACTTCGCGGATCGCGCCTTCCTCGATGCGGGATTTGAATGTGGAATAGGGGACAGTCTGTGTGGCGGTCCGATCCTGTATCATGGGGACCACAAGCATGCCGAAGACAAGCACCAACAGCACAATGCTGATCACGACTTGTTGGATTCCAAGGTTACCGTTTTGCGGTTCCGGCCGGTTTGCCATGGGTCAGACTTTCCGCTGAGAGGGGTCCGGAACATTCTAGCGGCATTTCAGCGTATCAATTGAGCGAGATCAAAACGTCATCGATCCTCTTCGAAGTGAGCGATATCAAGAACTCTGTCACGGCGTGTGGGATGCTGCACCGAAGCGAGTCGACGCAGGAGACCAGCACGATGAAATTCAGAACCGGCCTCGGCGGCCTGTTCACCGATGGCACATGCCGAAGCGTGAGCTGAAACGGTGTCCTTGATGCGCCCCATCCTTTGGGCCTTTGCATATCTCTGCGTCATTTGCTTGCCGCTTGCCCTGAGTTGGCTGGCAGACATGCCACCACGGTCAATTCGCAACGAGTTGGCGTCAGGGCTGGGCCTGTTGGCCTTTGCAATCATCTTGGTGGAATTTGTGCTTTCCGGGCGCTTTCGGACCATCTCCAACACACTTGGTCTCGACATCACGATCCGGTTTCATCAGCTCATGGGCCGGATCGCGCTGACCTTTGCTTTGCTACACCCATTTCTTTATAGATATCTGCCGGGACCTGAACGGCCCTGGGACAGCACGCGCCAGCTGTCCGTGACGAGCGATTTTTGGGCGCTGCTGCCGGGAATTGCCGCCTTTGTTCTTTTGCCAGCCTTTGTGCTGGCGTCGATCCACAAAGATGCTTTAGGCTATAGATACGAACGCTGGCGGCTGTTGCACGGGGTTGGCGCGGCGGTGATTGCGGTGCTGTTGCTTGTTCATGCACAGACTGCCGGACGTTATAGCGGGCAGCCGATGCTGGTTTGGACATGGCGGGGCATGACCGCGCTGGCCCTGTTTGCGCTGTTCTATGTCTATGTACTGAAACCAATGTACCAGTTGCGGCACCGTTGGCGGGTGTCGCGTGTGGAACGCCTCACACCCCGCCAATGGGATGTTCGGATCGTGCCGGAAGGGCATCGTGGTGCAGATTATCAGGCCGGACAATTCGTTTGGCTAAACATCGGCCATTCACCGTTTTCGCTGTATGAAAACCCGTTTTCGATAAGCTCCGCGCCGTCGGATGATCCGGAAATGGGTTTCGTGATCAAGGAACTGGGGGATTTCACCGGCGCGCTGGATCAAGTGGCCGTCGGTGATCGCGCATATATTGACAGCGCTTATGGAACCCTGACCATCGAAGGGCGTTCCGAACCGGAGGTCGTGTTGATTGCGGGCGGCGTCGGGATTGCGCCGATGCTGGGTATCTTGCGCAAGATGGCGCTGGATGATGATGCGCGTATTGCGACGCTGATCTATGGCAACCGTACATCCGAAAAAATTGTCTTTCGTGATGAACTGGATCAATACGACCGGACCGGGCGGGCGAAAGTGGTGCATGTCTTGTCAGAACCTCCCGACGACTGGACGGGCAAGACGGGTTATATTGATGCCGCGTTGCTGGATTGTGTTGTGCCGCTTGCGACATACAAAACCGGGTTGTTCGTACTTTGTGGACCGCCGATCATGCTGACCACCGTCGAACGGGCGCTGATGGAGCGCGGTGTCTCCGCTGACCGCATTCTGATGGAACGTTTCCAGTATGATTAAGTGGGTCAGACAACAGCCGCAGGAAAAGCGGATCAGTTTCGCGGTTGGTGGGATTGGCTGGGTGGCTGAGGATGGGTGCAATTTCCTGTAAGGAAAACTGATGTTTGGCGTCCGGCAAAGGGCCGCTACGATCAACCAGCGGTTCTAATATCCACGACCCTCCGATGCGAATCTTGCTCGATACCGGCAATGCATTAGACTGTGTTCAGTGAATCCTGACACAGGAGACTTCCCATGACATTCGAGATCAATCGCCGTGGCTTCATTGCCGGTGCTGCCGGGCTGATCGCCCTGCATCCCTTTTCTGCCAATGCGGCAACCAATCAGGCCCACTTGCGCATCATGGAAACCACGGACCTTCATGTGCATGTCTTCCCTTACGACTATTACGCGGACAAACCCCGTGACACGGTCGGCCTCGCCCGGACAGCAGCGTTGATCCAGAGCGTGCGCGATGAAGCGACAAATTCGCTGCTGATCGACAATGGTGACTTCCTGCAAGGCAATCCGATGGGGGACTACATCGCCTACGAGCGTGGAATGTCAGAGGGTGACGTGCACCCCGTCATTCAGGCGATGAACACCCTTGGCTTTGATGCCTCGACCCTGGGCAATCACGAATTCAACTACGGCTTGGATTTCCTGCTCAAATCACTGGCCGGGGCGAATTTCCCCGTTGTCAGCGCCAACGTGGCGCTTGAACTTGGCAGTGACCCTACCAAGGACAAGACCCTAATCCCGCCTTACGTCATTCTCGACCACAAGGTGACTGACGGAACGGGTCAGGAGCATGATATCAAGGTCGGTTTGATCGGGTTTGTCCCCCCACAGATCATGGGCTGGGATCGTCGCCATCTCGAAGGCAATGTTCAGGCCCGCGATATCATTGAAACCGCAAAGGCATATATTCCGCAAATGAAAGAAGCGGGCGCGGACATCATCGTGGCGCTGTCCCATTCCGGGATCGGGGCCGCAGATCACACCGATGGCATGGAAAACGCGTCCGTTCCCCTTGCCGGGTTGGACGGTGTTGACGCGATCCTGACCGGGCACAGCCATCTTGTCTTTCCTTCGCCCACCTACGCAGAATTCGCTGGCGCAGATGTGGGCGCCGGCACCCTGATGGGGACACCCGCCACGATGGGAGGTTTCTGGGGCAGCCATATGGGGCTGATTGACTTGCTCGTTGAAAAAAGCGGTAACGAATGGCGGGTGGTTTCGGCAGAATCCGAAGCGAGGCCTATCTCCAAACGTAACGAGGATCGTTCCACCACGGCCCTGGTCGAAAGTGACCCGCAAATCCTTGCTTCCGTCCAGAAGGAGCATGACGAGACACTCGCTTATGTGCGCCGTGCCGTCGGCAAGACGGACGCACCCCTGCACAGTTATTTCGCGCTCGTGGCAGATGATCCATCCGTGCAAATCGTATCAATCGCTCAGCTTTGGTACATAGAACAGATGCTGAAGGGCACGGAGCATGAAGGCTTGCCGATCCTGTCGGCGGCGGCCCCGTTCAAGGCCGGTGGGCGCGGTGGGCCGGAGTATTATACCGATGTGCCAAAAGGCGATGTGGCGATCAAGAACGTCGCGGACCTTTACCTTTACCCGAACACTGCGCGCGCCGTCCGGGTCACGGGCCAACAGGTCAAGGACTGGCTGGAACGCTCTGCCGGCATATTCAATCAGGTGGAACCCGGCGCAAAGGACGTCGTGCTTCTGAACCCGGGATTTCCCAGCTACAACTTCGATGTGATCGACGGCGTGGAATACCAGATCGACCTTTCGCAACCCTCGAAATACGACACCAAGGGCAATCTGCTGGACGAAAACGCATCCCGCATCGTCAATTTGACCTACAACGGCGCACCGCTGGATCTGGAAGCGGAGTTCATCATCGCGACAAACAACTATCGTGCGGGCGGAGGCGGCTCTTTTCCCGGTGCTTTACCTGAGACAACCATCTTCGAAGGCCCGGACACCAACCGGGATGTCATCGTGCGCTATATCGTCGAGAAGGGCACAATCAGTCCGCGCGCCGATGCAAACTGGACCTTCAAACCGATGGACGGCACAACTGTTCTGTTCGACACGGGCCCGGCGGCCAAAGCGTATGCCGCCGACGTGCCCGGCGTTCAGATAGAAGAGGCAGGCGATGGACCAGACGGCTTTGCCCGGTTCCGCATATCTTTGTAAATTCTGCTGTTTCAGGGGTGAGGTGAAGGGCGGAGTTGGAGGAGTGGGCGCGGCAGGGATTGCCGGACTCCCAGCGGCTTGCAAGCCGCCCGTTTCCTAAGTTGAAAGGATAGGCGCAAGACACCGGATCACTGACAGACATTTTGCAGCACCTCTGGTTCAACGGTGCATTCCCGGAATTGACACAAATCAAAACCACCTGCCGATGCATCTGGTTTGATGGTGCAAATATCACCTGCCTCAATTCCCGATTGTCCCAATATGGCTGAACATCCAAACATTGTTCTTCTCAACAAACTGAACCTACGCGACTTGGATGCCTCGGCAGATCTGTTTGCCGACGATTTCGTATGGCATTATTTCAATCGTAAACTTCCTGATATTGAAGGTGACTACGTTGGTATCGAAGGATTGAAGGAGTTTTTCACGCTGATCGGTGGAAGGACAAAAGGCTCCTTCAATGTCGAACCGATGTCAGCGACCCCTGTTGGCGATGAACTGATTGTCGTTCATGTCCGCGACACCATGGAAATCGACGCGCGTCCAATTGCCATTGATGTCGTAGTCGTCTGGCGAGTCGCTGAAGGCAGATTTGTCGAAGCGTGGGACATCCCATCCGTTTTTACGAACCTTGCCGTGTGAGTTGGCCATGCCGCGCAAGCACGAAACCGTTGATGATCATATACCCTACCGTGACGCCGCTGTTGTTCCACCCCTAACGAAGGTCTGAGCATTCATTATGCTTATCTTGCCGGGTGCAACCGATGGCATGCGATTTCGTGTGCCGGACTTCATCAAGATTCATGATCTCCCGGACATCTTGTTGTGCTTCCTTTTTCTTCGTGGCGCCCGCATCCCACGAAAAGCTGATACCTCACAGACGAATTGACCTTGCTCAATCCCTGACCGCAGCACGTTTGTAGGATTTGCCTGACCAGGCAATCTTGATGGAGAAAGCGGATGGAAAATTCTGAAGCATATCAATCAGCCAAAAAACGTGTGGAGGCCAAGATGGTCTTTTACACACACCTGTCAGTCTACGTTGCGGTCATTCTGTTTCTTGCAGGCATCAACTTCATGACCTCACCCGGTACCATTTGGTTCCACTGGCCAATGACGGGCTGGGGGGTTGCAGTGGCGCTTCACGCCTTCGCGGTTTTCGTGTTTCCGGGTCGCTTCGCCGTCACCGAGAAGATGATCGAAAGGGAAATGGACAAGTCTCGATAGCAGCGATGACAGATGCGCAACCAGAAAATTCTGTTTCACCCCAAAACGCCAAACGCCCGATTTCTGCTGTTCAGGTTCTCAGATGCGGAGAGGCCGAACAGCATGCGGAACACCGCTACGGCAGCAGGTTGCCGCAGCTTTGGTGGGTCTTCTTTGGCACGCGCTGGGTGCCTTTGCCATTGCAATGCTTTCTGATCCACCACCGAAACGGGCTGATCTTGTTCGATACGGGCATCGACCCGGCGATCCTATCCGACAAGGACTATATCAGACAGGCGATTGGACGCTTTCTGTTGCGACGGATATTCCGGTTTCGCCTGAATGCAAGCAACCGCATCGACCATGTTCTTGAAGCGGCAGGAGTCGCTGCCAGTGATATCCGAACGGCGGTCATATCGCATCTGCATTTCGATCACGTCGGTGGGATCGCACAACTGCCGCAGGCCGAACTTCTGGTGAGCGCCCGAGAATGGGCGATCCTTTCCCAGCCGCATCCGGAACGTGAGTGGATCCTGCGAGAGCACATCGAAATCCCCTCTGCAAAGTGGCGGCAGATCACGTTCACACCAACAGACGACCCGTTATTCGAAGGATTTGGCGGGGCTTATGACATTGAGGGCGACAGTTCGATGATCCTGTTACCGACACCCGGACACACCGCTGGTTCCATGTCCATGCTGATCCGCCAAGAGGGATGGGACCCGATCCTGCTGGTCGGCGATCTGACATATGAGGCGTGCCTGCTCGATCAGGACATTGTCCCCGGAACGGGGGACAAGAGGTCGCTGCTCAGCTCATTCGCAATTGTCAGGCGACTGTCAGAGCGACTGCCCGGCCTAAGGATCGTGCCGTCCCACGATTTTGGTGCTGTCGATGCCGTGTCACAGGCCACGCGCCAAACCGCCAAACTGGAAAAGGGGTAAGTACATGACCAATTCAGATCGCAAAGACTGGGACGCCATCATCATCGGCTCTGGCATGGGGGGCATGGCAGCGGCCGCCGCGCTGTCGAAAGTGGGTCACAAGGTATTGCTTCTTGAGCAGTACAAAACCTTGGGGGGCCTGACGCACAGCTTCTCGCGGGACGGGTTTTCCTGGGATGTCGGGATCCACTATCTGGGCTGTGTCGCTCCCGACGACCGGGAACGGGTATTGATCGATTGGCTGACGCACACGCCCATGGAGTTTGAATCCATGGGAGCGGTCTATGACAACCTGCATCTGGCAGACGCCCCGCCGCTTGCGCTGTCGCGCCCCTATGAGGCGCAGGAACGCGACCTGAAGGACAGGTTCCCGCAAGAGGCCGAAGCGATCGAGGCATGGATCGCGGCACTTCGGGAAGGGCGTGAAATCATGTACACGCTCGCGTCGACTCGCGCGTTGCCTGATTTTGTTGGCGATATGATTGATTGGTGGAACCACCGTGCCATCAATAAGTGGTGCAAACGCACCACACAGGAGGTAGTCGACAGCATTACCCAAAACCCGGACCTTGCCGCTGCTTTGACGGCCCAATGGGGTGATCATGGGGGTCGCCCGCACAAGGCAAGCTTTGCCATGCATGCCTTGATCACAGCGTGCTATCTGGAGAGCGGTGCCTGGTATCCGGTTGGCGGCGGCAAGGCTTTCGCAGACCACATGATCCCGACAATCACGAATGCGGGCGGCGAGGCGCGTGCCGACGTGTGCGTTGAAACACTGCTGGTCGAGAACGACAAGGTCGTGGGCGTGCGCACATCCGACGGTGAGGACATTCGCTCGGACGTCGTGATCTCCAATATTGGCGCCCGCGAGACGATCAACGATTTGCTTCCCGCAGGTTTCGGCCCCGAAAACTGGATAAGTGAAATACAGTCACTGCCCGCCTCCATCGCGCATTTCAGCCTGTTTCTGGGCTTCGAAGGGGACATTGAAGAAGTCGGCGCCACACGTTCAAACCATTGGTTCTATCCACAAGGCAAGATCGACGCGGTCTGGGCGGAGGCGCCAAAGGAAAATCCCCCCGGATTCTTCGTCTCGTTTGCTTCCCTGAAGGACCCAAGCCATGACCCAGGGCCGAAGCAGAAATATGCGGGCGAAATGGTTGTCTGGACGGATTGGAGCAGCGTTGCCAAATGGGCGGACCGTCCGTCGGGGGAGCGTGGCGCAGACTACAAGGCTTTCAAACAGCAGGTTGAGGACAAGATGTTCGCGCTGTTCAAGGCAAACTTCCCCGATCTGGCAAAGCTTGTTGTTCTACGTGAGCTTTCGACACCTTTGGCAACGGCGTCGATCACGGGTCACCACGAAGGGCGCTTTTACGGGCTGGACGGCACGCCTGAGCGCGTCTTGAGCGATGCGCTCAAGGCCAAGACCCCGATCGAAGGGCTCTATCTTTCCGGGCAGGATGTGGTCAGCCAGGGCATCCAAGGCGCGCTATGGGGTGGGATCCTTTGCGCCGCCTGCGTCGATCCCAAGGTTTTCAAGCAACTTCGAAAGTGAATTCTGAATGCACTGGATCTTGCTTGCGATTGGAGTTGCCATCGAGCTTCTTGCGACAACGGCGCTCAAGCTATCGGACGGCTTTACCAACCCTTGGTTCGCGGGTTTTACTCTGATCTGCTTCGGGCTGGCTTTCTACGTCATGTCACTTGTTGTCCGCACCATGCCCCTCGGGATTGCCTATTCGGTCTGGGCGGGCGGCGGTATCGCGGGTGTGGTGATGACTGGCGCCTTGGTATTCGGGCAAACGCTCGACGGTTATGCGTATGTTGGGATTGGCCTGATATTGGCGGGTGTGATCGTACTCAATGCGCTGTCAACAGCAGCGGGTGGTTAGCCGCTCGACCAAAGCTTCGCTTCATGTCCCAGCTTGGAGCGCAAGCGAAACCCCACCTGCTGCGCACCATGACAAGGCATGCCTTCACCCGGGTGATTGCTGTTCTGACCAGCCTTCGATCTGTACGTACCACCAGCCAGACCATCAATCATGGATCCGGTTTTCGCAAGGTGCCGCCGAACTGAACCGACCCTGAGGCAGGCGCGCGCGGGAGGTCCGTTTACCGGCGATTTTCGAGCATCGAGAGTGCCAAAAAGCCGTTGTATTTCATGCCGTTCCTGCGCATTGAGCGACCTTATGACCATCTGTCCCATCAACAGGCTTTCCGTTTGGCAGCCGTTGGCACAGACGATCTCGTGACGATCACAGGCGAAGTGGACCCAAGTGATCTTGCGCCGCCCGACCATGGTTCGGATGCTTGGCAAGGTGGTCAAGGATTTTGCAGGAACAAATGCCTCAGACGGAAAAATCGTCTCCAGTTGTCCAGCGCCGCCCACAAGAATACGATGGTTCGACGAAACGATCAGATCCCGCGAAGGTATGCCCTTTCCCAAGGCGTCGCATTTGATGAGCACGGGCCTTCTATTGTCACCCGGCTGATCAAATGTCACTGCCTGATGCCGGATCCAACGGACCGGTCGCGGCCCGCTGTCCAAGGTCATGACAAGATCTCCGGGACGCAGGGCTTCCACCCTGCACGGGCCGGTTGGCGTTTCGATCCAGGTGCCTTTTCCATAGCAGACAGGTTGGCTGTCAAGGCTCGAATAGGGCGTCGATCCGCTTGCCGATCCGCTGGTTTGTTCATAACGCGTTCCGGCGACAAGCGGCGTGTCGCTGTGAAACCCCCAGACATCCGAGTTGACGCCGCCTTGGGAAAAGATGGTCAGCGTGATGACCGGCCCAACCTGATTGCCGAATTCATCCAGTTCAACAAGTAGAAGCGTGGATTCAGATTCGACGCCACTGCCGTTGGCCACAAGCCCGGCACCGTCAGTTACCGTGTGATTGGCGAAGTCCGAGTCTTCGAAGACATCCTGATCGGCACTGGTATCGTCAAGGGTGACGGTGACCGGCGCGCCGCCTTGAAATTCGAAAATGGCGCCGTTTGCCGACGTGTTGAAGTTTGAGATCGCATCTCCCGGCGCAAGAACCGGGGAATCGGATGCGACAGTGAGGAAATCATCATCATAGGTTTGTAGGGAACGCGTAACCATTTGATCCAATTTCCAATGAAACAGGCGACCTCAGACATAAGCCGAGAGTTCAGAAGATCCTGTTAACGTGCAAAGCCCATCATTCGCTTTAAGACGATCAGACAGTGTCGGGGCGTAAATGAACGCCCTTCGGTCCGCGGCCCTGTCAGCTTCGTCGCCTGTTCCCGAGCCAATGTCGATTGGTCCGACGCATCTGCGATCTGTCAGGACATGCGCTATTGGTGCAGCCTCTGCAAAATTGTTCCTTTCCTGCACCCGCACCGTCGCGTATCGCTCCTCCAAAGGATGGATGAATGCGCAACACCGATACGACCCCACCCACCGGGAACGAGGACACGCCGCAGGGTCTTGCCTTTGCGCTGACGGCTTACGGGCTTTGGGGATTTCTGCCGCTTTACATGAAACTGCTAGATCACATGCCTGCCGCCGAGGTGGTGGCGCATCGGGTGCTATGGTCGGTGCCAATCTCCATTTTCGTGCTGCTGGTGCTGCGTCGAACGGATGCGCTGCGGCAGGCGCTGCGGACGCCCCGGATGCTGCTGATGGGCGGCGTGACAGCGGTGCTTATCTCGATCAACTGGGGGATTTATGTCTGGGCCATCTCGGTCGACAAAACGCTGGATGCAGCGCTTGGATACTACATCAATCCCCTGTTCAGCGTTTTTCTGGCCTCGGTCCTGTTGGGGGAGCGACTGAGCGTCGCCCAATGGGTCGCCATCGCGCTTGCCTGTGTTGCCGTGGTGGTGCTGGCAGTGGATGCAGGCGGTGTGCCGTGGGTGGCGATTGGACTGATGTTGAGTTGGGGATTCTATGCACTGGCAAAAAAGCAACTGCCCATCGGGCCCAATCAGGGTTTTGCGTTGGAAGTTCTGCTGTTGGCGCTTCCGGGTCTGGGGTATCTGGCGTGGCTGACGCAAACGGGGGGCGCGCATTTCAGTCTGTCGGGCGGACGGGACATGTGGCTGTTGATGGGGTGTGGTCTGGTGACGGCAGTGCCGTTGATGATCTATGCCAATGCGGCCAAGCGGCTGCGGCTGTCGACAATCGGCATCGTGCAATACATCGCGCCGACGATGATCTTTCTGGTTGCCGTCTTTGTGTTCGAGGAGCCGTTCGGGCGGGCGCGCGGGATTGCTTTTCCGATGATCTGGGCGGCGCTGGTGATCTATTCGTGGTCGATGCTGCAGCAGATGCGCGCGGCGCGGGGCGTATAGTTGCGGTGGGTGTAGATGGGTGGCGGCGTGAATACCGCCCTACGACAACGCAGCTTTATGTTTCAAGAATGCCGGATCCTTCATGACCCGTTCGTTCATCGCTGCCCGTAGCGCGCCGATGGTTTTATGCGGTCGCATGACGACCTCGAAATGCTGCATCAACCCTGCGTCGTTCAACGTGATCAGATCGACTCCCACTGCGTCCAGCCCGTCTACCTTGCACTGAAACTCCAACGCCCAATCCACGCCATCACCGAAGACCCGACGGTATTCGAAATCCGTGAACACCTCGTTCACATGCCCCAGCACGGCCGAGACCGCGTCACGCCCGGTCCATGTGGCCCAGTAGGTTGGCGGCATGAAGGTCACGTCCTCGGCCATCAGGGCGGGGATACCGTCGTGTGATTTGGCAAGGACAAGGTCATGGAAGGTCTGGATCGTGGGGTGCATGGCGGTACTCCTGTTGTGCGCAGCTTGCCACGCGACCCTTGCGCGGCCCAGTGGTTTTTGACATCTGCGCAGGTATGGACGCGACGTATTCCCCGCCACAAGACCCGCTGGTGATCCTGCACGAGGACGCCGAAGTGCTGCTGGTCGACAAACCCTCCGGCTTGCTGAGCGTGCCGGGCAAGGGGCCGGAATTGGCTGATTGCCTGATCACCCGGGTGCAGGCGGCTTTTCCTGATGCGCTGCTGGTGCATCGGCTGGACCGGGACACCTCGGGCGTGATGATCTTTGCGCTGACGCCGCATGCGCAACGGCATCTGGGGTTGCAGTTCGAAAAACGAATGACGCGCAAGACCTATGTGGCGCGAGTCTGGGGCCAGCCAGCGGAGAAATCGGGCACCGTCGATCTGCCGTTGATCGTGGATTGGCCAAATCGTCCGCGCCAGATGGTGTGCCATGAGACGGGAAAGCCCGCCCAGACCGACTGGAAGGTGATCAAGAACGACGGGGAGACGGCGCGCCTGCGGCTCTTTCCCAAGACCGGGCGCAGCCATCAACTGCGCGTGCATATGCTGGCGATTGGCCACCCCATTCTGGGCGATCCGTTCTATGCCACCGGTGCGGCGCTAAAGTACCCTCGCCTGATGCTGCATTCGGAGGAACTGCGGTTCAACCACCCGCAGGGCGGGAAATCGGTCAAGGTGCGGACGAAGGCCCCATTCTAGGGTGAAATACGCAACCAGCTTTCGGGCAGGATATCGGGGTTGTGCTGGTGGTCGTTGCCGAACCATCTGGCGGGTGCGGCGACGCGCTTGTCTGGATTGGGGTTAAGCCATGCGGACCACCAGCTGAACGTGGAATTGGCAATGACATTATGGGTGCAAAGCGCCATCAGTCGCATGTCTTCGTGCGCGGTGTCGCGGCCATTGAGGTCCACCACGGTCTTCTCGAACGGGACCGACAGGTTGTCACGCGCCCAGCCTGGATCGTCGGAGAAGACAAAGACGCGGGGGGTATCATCAAGGCCATCGGTTACGGCAGCCATTGCCGCGTCGTAGTATGCCTGATCACAAACCGCCGATGCTCCAAGCGCCACGTAATCACCCCGCCTGACGTGCAGCGCGACGCAAGGGGATTGCGCGATCTGTGCGGCCATGTCCGCGTTTGCGGGCGACATTGGCGGGGCCATCGTGAAATCCCGGCGCAGCCGGTCCATGATCGGGGCGAAGTATTTTTGGCTTTGCCAATAGCCGTGCAGGTAACTTCCGTCGGACCATGTGTCGAACCCGGGGTTGTAGCCCAGCGCCTTTTCACGCCGCAGGATCGGCGTGCGCCCCAGCAGACGCCAAAGGGCATAGGCGACCGGGTGTGCGTCCCGGTCGGGGGGAAGGTGGTCGGGCTCCGTCAGGGGCAAATCGAATATATCCCGCAGGTCGCCCTGATCCTTGGCTGCAGCGGGCCGCGGGTCCAGCGCCAGCGGCACGTCCAGCCGCGCGGCGAGCGTGGCACCAGCGGCATATTGGAACATCTGGTTGCCCAACCCGCCATGAAGCCGTGTGATGATCATTCTGCGTCCTGCCTTTTGTTCTGCCCGCTTCCTTTCTAAGGTGTGCTGCGCAGGCTGCGCCAGTTGAAAAGGATACGCCATGTCGGTGTCGAGTGAGCTTCACAAGCTGTGGAAACTGGCAAGTGACCCGGATTTCCGTGCGCGCAAGCGTCAGGTGAAGGCATTTCGGGCGGCCCATGGGCGGGGCACTCCGGAACGGTACGACGGGCTGAATGCGGGCGATGTCGTTCTGGATGTGGGCGGCTATCACGGTGACTGGGCCGCGCGCATGACTGAGCTTTACGGCGTAGTGGTGCATGCGTTCGAACCCCATCCGCGGTTCGCTGAGATGATGGCCGAACGGTTCACGGGGCGCGCTGATGTTCATGTGCATGACTTCGCGATAGGGGCGGAGGCGGGGACGCTGGCGCTGTCGGATGATGAGAATGCGTCGTCCGCGCTGGTGCAATCGGGGGCGCAGGTAACCGGGGCGGTATTGCCGGTAGAGGATGTCTTTGACGAACTCGAACTTGCGGAGGTCAAGGTCATAAAGATGAACATCGAAGGGGGCGAATATGATCTGCTGCCCGCGTTGATTGACACCGGCCTGATGGCGCGGGTGGATCGGTTGACGGTGCAATTTCACAATTATGATGCAGGGCAGGTAGACGCGCGGGATGCGATCCGGGAGGGGCTGTCGAGGACCCACGACTGCGTCTGGGAATATCCGTTTATCTGGGAGGAATGGGCGCGAAAGGGCTGACCGGAAACACCGCCCTGCCGCGGATCAGAGCCGAAGTCGTTCCTTTGCCAGACCTGCGGCAAGGGGGTGCAACTTGGCGAATGAAAGGTTAGACTTTTCCTGCATGCAATCATTATCCCGGAGGACATCATGGGCTTGCGTATCAACGACACAATTCCCGATCTGAACGTTGAAACCGACCAGGGCAGCATTTCGCTGCATGATTGGATCGGCGACAGTTGGGCCATTCTGTTTTCCCATCCCAAGGACTTCACCCCCGTTTGCACCACGGAATTCGGTGCCGTGGCTCAATTGAAAAACGAATGGGAGAAACGCGGCACCAAAGTGATCGGTGTCAGTGTGGACGGCGTGGAGGATCACAAGAAGTGGAAGGGCGACATCGAAAAGGTCGGCGGCGCCAAGGCCGGGTTTCCTATCATCGCCGACAGCGGGCTTGAGGTCTCCAAGGCGTTCGACATGCTGCCTGCCGAAGCCTATCTGCCCGATGGGCGTACCCCGGCAGACAGCGCGACGGTGCGGTCGGTTTTCATCATTGGACCTGACAAGCAGTTGAAGCTGAGCATGACCTACCCGATGACGGTCGGCCGCAACTTTGCCGAGGTGCTGCGGGCGCTGGACGGTTTGCAGACCTCTATCGGAAAGGGTGTGGCGACACCGGCGAACTGGAACGTGGGCGATGACGTGATCATTCCGGCAACCGTTTCGGACGAGGATGCCAAGGCGAAGTTTGGCGAATTCACCACCGTGCTGCCCTATCTGCGGACGACCAAGGACCCCTCCTAGGTCTATCTCTTAGGGTTGGGGCCGTCTGGCCACCCGCATGCGGTAGACCGCGCGCCGTATTTCCCGCATCAGCTTGCCGCTGGTGCGGGTTTTCTTTTGGATCGTGGACGGGCCGGGCAATTCGCTGACGCCGTTGGGCAGGATAGTTTGGATGGGTTGTCCGGTGACCCAGTGCATTTGCAGTACGGTGTCGACAGGACGGTCGATGGTTTCCGTCGTATCCAGAAGGCGGCGCGCGGCGCTGCGGCCCACGACCTGTGCGACGGTTTGCAGGCCGATTACCCGCGGTATGAACAGTTTTGACGCGCCTTCGGTGTCCTGTACCGTCGTGACGGGTTCGCGGTTCTTTGCAGGCAGGCGAATGAAGCTGTCCGCGGTTGCATTGCGTTCAATCAGGCGGAGCGTGTCGTGCCACAGGATCGGGTCGAGGTGCAGATCGTCCTCCACGACCAGCGCATAGGGATCATTGCTCGCTGCAATTTCTTCCCAACACCGGCGGTGGCTGAGGAAGCAACCGCGTTCACCGGAGCGTAGCGGAAATGGATAATGTGGCCGGTGCAGTGTGCCGGGGGCGGTGGGGTACTCCAGCGCTTTATTGCGCCCGTCTACCGCGGGGATGATGCGCGCATCGGGCAAGGTGTCCAGCAGGGTTGCAACATTGCCAGCCCGCGCCTGAGCGCCGGTCATGTGGATGATCAATGATTGCATGGCGCGTCCCTTGTTGCGTGCAGGCTATATCATGCTTGCGCAAGCAGCACAGGGGGGATTGGCGCGTGAAAACCGGACCTGCAAATCCAAGGGGCGGTGCCGCCTTGGCACCGCCCCTTGTCTGACGTGTCATGCGTATGGGTCAGGCAGCCTTACGCCGCCGCCCCACCGCAGCAAGACCGCCCACCGCAAACAGCGCCAGCCAGAGGCTGGCAGGCAGCGGCACGGCGGCAACCACGACGCGGATGTTGTTCGCGGTGATTTCCTGCGCGATGCGATTGGGGTGCACAGCATCAGTGAACAGCAGCAGATCCGCTTCAGCTTCGGAGCAGACGAAGGGATTGTTTGCGGCATTCAAGCTGACAGTGCAGGGCTGTGTGACGCTGGCAAAAGGGTAGTTGCCGGGATTGGCGATGACATCATTGATCACCGCGTTCGCGTCATAATCGATAATCCGAACGCCGAGGTCGTCTTCCAACATCTCGAGGTTGCTTTTCAGTTCCAGATTGAAAAGGTCAGTAGCTTCGGTTGCCGCACGGGAGGCAAAGGCGATCTCTTCCGGAGTGGCTCCGGCCAGGGCCAGAAGCGTGGTATTTGCCGGGGTCGCACCAAGATCGGGCAGGTTGGCCACGAGGAAATCGTCGAAATTACCCAGCGGCGAAGTAGCCAGACGCGTGATACCATCCGTCACGGCCTTTGCGGCGGCAACGATATCGGCTTCGGCAAAGCTGGCGAAGAGGTCATTCGCGCCAAGCCACACGGCGACAAGCGGGTTTTCACCGGGGTTGGGTGGCGCATCCCCGAAAGTGGGCGCGGGCGCAAGGCGTTCGGGCAGAGGTGTATTCCCGAAGATAGAGCCCAGGAATGCATCGATCTGACCGTTGAAGTTGGAAAGCGGTGTAAGTGTGCCGCCGTCCCCAGCGGTTGCACCACCTACGGCCAGGTTACCGGTATCGCGGCCTGCGGCTTCGAAATCGTCCGCAATATGTTCTGCCCAGACTTCGCCGTTGCTGAAACGACCTCCGACGCTAGGCGGAGTTGCCGGGAGTTGGGTGAACTTGCCGTCATCGCTGAGGCTGTCCCCAAAGACGTAGAAGCTTGTGTAACGATCGGTGATCGACGTTGCGCTTGCGGGAAGCGCCATGACGGCGACCAACCCGGCGGCGGCCAGATGTTTGTACATGATTCCTCCTCCCAAAGGTTATTTTGCAGCGACGTTACAGTCTTGCGTGTCGCTCACCTAAGGTAACCTAGGGTAAATGTGGCAAAAAAAAGGCCCCGGCGTTTCCACCGGGGCTTTCGTTCACCTCAAAAGGAAAGATCGGTCGGGATTATCCGTCCGCTTTCTCTTCCTTCTTCATCTCTTCTCCGGTTTCCTGATCGACCATTTTCATCGACAGGCGCACCTTGCCGCGGTCATCAAAGCCCAGCAGTTTGACCTTCACTTCCTGACCTTCCTTCAGCACGTCGGAAGGATGGTTCAGGCGGCGGTTTTCGATCTGGGACACATGCACCAGACCGTCCCGCTTGCCGAAGAAGTTCACGAAGGCACCGAAGTCGACGATCTTGACGACTGTACCGGTGTAGACTGCGCCCTCTTCCGGCTCAGCCACGATGGCGTGGATCATGTCGTAGGCTTTCTTGATGCTGTCGCCATTGGGCGATGCGATCTTGATGATGCCTTCGTCGTTGATGTCTACTTTGGCACCAGAGACTTCCACGATCTCGCGGATGACCTTGCCGCCCGAACCGATGACTTCCCGGATTTTATCCGTTGGCACCTGCATGGTTTCAATCCGGGGCGCGTGCTCAGAGAACTCCGCAGCGCCGGTGATGGCCTTGTTCATCTCACCAAGGATATGCATCCGGCCGTCCTTGGCTTGCGCCAACGCCTTCTCCATGATCTCGGGCGTGATGCCCGCGACCTTGATGTCCATCTGCAACGACGTGATACCGTCCTTGGTGCCTGCGACCTTGAAGTCCATGTCGCCCAGGTGGTCTTCGTCACCCAGAATGTCGGACAGGATCGCGTAGGAGCCGTCATCTTCGAGGATCAGGCCCATGGCCACACCGGCCACGGCGGTCTTGAGCGGTACGCCCGCGTCCATCATGGACAGCGACCCGCCACATACGGACGCCATGGAGCTTGAGCCGTTGGATTCAGTGATCTCCGACACCACGCGAATGGTGTAGGGGAAATCCGTGGCAGCAGGCAGAACAGCCTGAAGGGCGCGCCATGCGAGCTTGCCGTGACCCACTTCGCGGCGGCCGGGAGGGCCCACGCGACCCACTTCACCAACCGAATAGGGAGGGAAGTTGTAGTGCAGCAGGAAGTTGGATTTGAAGTTGCCGTGCAGCGCGTCGATGAATTGCTCATCATCGCCGGTGCCCAGCGTGGTCACGACAAGGCCCTGCGTTTCACCACGGGTGAACAGCGCGGAGCCGTGCGTCCGGGGCAGGATACCTGTCTCGGACACGATGTCGCGGATTTCGTCGGTTTTCCGACCGTCGATACGCTTGCCGGTCTTGACCACATCACCGCGCAGGATGGAGGCTTCAAGCCCCTTCATCGCGGAACCGAGGTTCGGATCTTCAAGCTGCTCTTCGCTCAGGGCGGCCTTGATGGTTTCACGGGCCTCGGCGACGGCCGTCGTACGCTCTTGCTTGTCGGCAATCGCGAAGGCGGCGCGCATTTCCTTTTCACCGGCTTTCGCGACGGCCTTGGACAGGTCGGAATAGTCGACCGGCTGGAAATCAAACGGCTCTTTCGCGGCGTCTTCGGCCAGGTCAATGATCAGGTCGATCACGGGCTGGATGCTTTCATGGGCGAATTTCACCGCACCCAGCATTTCTTCTTCCGTCAGCTCGTAGGCTTCGGATTCCACCATCATCACGGCGTCCTTGGTACCTGCAACGACCAGGTCAAGGCGCTGGTCAGGGTTCAGGCGCAGGTCCTGCATGTCGTCAACTGTCGGGTTCAGGATGTATTCGCCATCCTCGAAACCCACACGACAACCGGCAATCGGACCCATGAAGGGCGCGCCCGAGATGGTCAGCGCGGCGGAGGCCGCGATCATCGCGACCATGTCGGGGTCATTGACCAGATCGTGGCTGAGCACGGTGCACATCACCAGCACTTCGTTCTTGAAGCCGGGGACGAACAGCGGGCGGATCGGACGGTCGATCAGGCGGGCTGTCAGCGTCTCTTTTTCAGTGGGGCGCGCTTCGCGCTTGAAGAAACCACCGGGAACCTTGCCCGCGGCATAATACTTTTCCTGGTAGTGGACGGTCAGCGGAAAGAAGTCCTGACCGGGCTTTTGCTTGCGCGCGAACGTCACGTTCGCCATCACGCTGGTTTCGCCCAGTGTGGCAATCACGGATCCGTCTGCCTGACGGGCCACCTTGCCGGTTTCGAGTGTTAGCGTTTCTTCGCCCCACTCAATTGATTTTGTTGATACGTTAAACATCTACGTTTCCTGAGTTCGGCCCCCCATGTCCGGGGCTGGCCATTTGCATAGGGGCCGTATTGCCCCTGACCGCGGTATCTTCGTTTGGGCGGCGCTGCGGTCCGGGCGCCGGCATTCAGATGCACGGCGTGTACAGCAAGTTAAGAGAGTTGGGAAGGGCGGCAAATTGCCGTTTTGATAGGCATTGAGCATCGTCAATCACTTCCCGCCCTGATTGTGGTATGATGAAGCAGGAATCATTGCACTGGGGAGATGCAAATGACCAACGACGATTTTCAACGCCAAGTCGGTGCGCTGGTCGCCGCATTTGAAAAGATGCCGCGGGCGCAACGTAGCCATGCAAGAACCGGGGTAGAGCGCGTTATCCAGACCCTCAAGGATAATGGGCAGCCGATCCCGGCACCCCTGCGCCGCATCGAAGCCCGTTTTGGACAGGACGACGAAGAGGACTTCTTCGACAACATGCCGGTCTGAGCGATTTCGACGGAAGGCTGACTTGCTGGAGCGCCGCGGGCCGCTAGGTGCTGCGCCATGGCCAAGAAGCACGAATTGAGTGAGACGCATGTCAGCGCCATCATCGAGATGGCGCTGTCTGATCAAGTGCGCTTTGCCGATATTGAGCATGAGTATGGGTTGGGGGAAAGCCAGGTGAAGCGGTTGATGCGCGCGCGATTAAAGCCGGGAAGTTACCGGGCGTGGCGCAAGCGCGTGCGGACCTTTGCGGATCGGCGGGAACAGTATAAATAGGGGCATTGCTGGTTTTCGGACCAAGGCCAATTCTTGCGCCAATGATGCCTGTGCCCGATCACTCATGCACACACTGCAACCTATCCCTACTCTGACTTGAGCCTTTCGGCGAGACTTGGGATAGAGCGATGTACCCCATGTGCCTTGAGGCTATCACCTTCATCAGCCACGAATTCCAACACAGCCTCTCTTTTGGCGAGAAGAATGGTGTCGAATATATGTGCGACCACTTTGGCGGGTGGATGGGGTTTCAACTGGTGCGTATCGTGCATCGCCGCAAACAGGAGGAAGAACCGTTCTTCGTCTGACTGGAGGACACGCAGGTGCGCATCGGTGATCTTATATTCGAACCAATGGTCTGCAAAGCTCGACGCGACGGGAAAGCAATACAGCAACTTGCCGCCCCTTCGCGCCACACCAGCGCACCAGGTTCCCTTGCCCTTTCCCATGGTTGGAATGAAATCGTCGTCTTTCACAATAGTTCGCTTTGTCCAGGGGATCGTGAAAAGGTTACCAAACACTGATGCACGCGGCAGAATGCGTCAATCCGAGCTTCACGCAGACACGCGACGCGCCTCCTCTGACAAGCTGGGAAAATAATCCTCGCACCGGCCTTCCCGGTACACATCCGCCGTGCAGCAGTGCAGCCCGCCGCCAAAGGCATAGGCGTCTCGCAGTTCAACCTCCACCACCTCCATGCCGAGCTTGTCCATCTGTTCGGCTTGATAAACCTCTGATTTCTCGACACACACCGTTTTGGGATCCAGCACCAGCACGTTCATGCTGAGCCACGTGGAGGAATAGCACAGTGGCGGGGGCGTGTTGTGCGCAGGCTGTGCGGCGTCGACAATCTCCCAGTCGTTGTCGTTGAACATCGCGCGCTGGTCTTCGGGCAAGCGGCGCTGGGGGTTGTTCAGGATCAGGCCGGGCCGCAGCGGTGTGAACGTCGCGTCGATGTGAATGGGGTAGGGGTCGCCGGGAAAATTGACTGTATGCACCCGGTGTTCGGGGAAATGGCGGCGCAGCCATTCAATGCCTTTAAGGTTGGTGGTGAAGCCGTGTTGGACCACCAGATCGCGACCAAATCGCAGCACGTCGGCAGCGTCGAACAGCGGTTCTTCCTCGGTCGTGACGAAGAATTTTTTAGCGGCCCATTCGAGGCGTTTGGCGTCACCGATTTTGTCCGACAGGTAATCGGGGTGGTAATCGGCGTCCGTCAGGCGCGGTTTGGGTGCGCTTTCGTGGCGGAAATTCGGGTCTTCGTTGAAGTACTGCTGCATCAGCGGTCGGTAGTTGAGGTATTCGAACCAGCGGCAGCGATAGGACATGGTCGCTTCCAGCATCTCCGAGCCGACCGTCAGCAGCACGTCGCGCGGCGGCATGCAGCCAAACTGGCTTTGCGTGTGGAAGTCCGGCGTGGTGGCGGGCAATGAATGGTCGATGGGCGTGGGGCGGTCGACGCGGATGCCACGCTTTTCCAGTTGGCCAGCGAAGGTGTCGAGGAGTGCGTTGGCGCGGTCGATGGTTTCCTGCGGGCGGCGGCCCCATTGGCCTCGCATGTCGCTGTCTTCAGGTACTTTGGCGTCCAGCGCGGGTTCTTCGGGCGGGATGTGGCAATCATCAGCGCGCCCGACGATGACATGTTTGAGCGGGTCCCATTCATTCCAGCTGTTGACGATTGTGTTGGCCATGGTGGCACCCTCCCGCAATTTGTTTGATCAAATCCACTATGGCGAAATCGGCCCCTTCGCAAGCGTGCTTGTTCATGGCAGCTTGGACCGCAAAGGGGAGTGTGACGGATGGCATTGTTTGAACGAACAGGTACGGAGATCGCGGGCATGATCCGCGCAGGCGAAGTGACAGCGCGAGAGGTCTGCGAGGATGCGCTGGCACGGATGGACACGGTGAACCCGGCGATCAATGCGGTGGTGGCACGCGATGATGATGCGGCCCGCGCGGCAGCCGATGCGGTGGATCAGGCGCGGGCAGCGGGCCAACCTTTGGGTTTGATGGCGGGTGTGCCTGTGACCACCAAGGAAAACGTCGATCAGGCAGGGTTCCCCACCACCAATGGCCTGCGGGTGCAAAAGGATCAGATGGCCCAGACGGATAACCCCGTGGTGGCCAACCTCAAGAACGCGGGCGCCGTTATCATTGGGCGTACGAACACCCCCGCCTTTTCTTTGCGGTGGTTCACGCGCAATTCGCTGCGCGGGCACACGCTCAACCCGCACAACCCGGCGATAACGCCCGGGGGATCGTCGGGCGGTGCCGGGTCGGCCACCGCGGCGGGGATTGGCACGATGGGGCATGGCACCGATATCGGCGGGTCGATCCGGTATCCTGCCTATGCCTGCGGGTTGCAGGGGCTGCGGCCCACGCTGGGCCGGGTGGCGGCGCGCAATGCCAGCGGGCCGGATCGGCACATCGGGCCACAGTTGATGGCGGTGTCTGGCCCGCATGCCCGGTCGGTCGCGGATGTGGCGATGACGCTGGAGGTGATGTCGACCCGGTCGGTCGAGGATCCATGGCACATGGCCATGCCCCTGCGCGGACTGGAATATGACAAATGCGCAGCGCTTTGTGTCCGGCCCGAAGGCCTGGACACGCACCCGCTGGTAGAAGCCGCGCTGCGCGACGCCGCGGCAAGTCTGATAGATGCAGGATGGCGCATTGATGAAGTCGAAAGCCCACCTTTCCGCGCCCCCGCTCGTTTGCAGGCACAACTGTGGATGGCCGAAATGGAGCGTGGCGCAAAGAAGGCCGTCGCGGCAGAGGCCGATCCGGATGCCTCTCATGTGCTGGCGGAGATGTACAAGCTGACGGCTCCGCCCGATCTGAACGGTTTGCTTGATGCCCTGCAGGCGCGACTGGGCTTTGCGCGGGAGTGGGAGACGTTTCTGGCCCGTTATCCGCTGTTGATCTGTCCGGTTTCTGGGGAGCCTCCCTTTCCTGACCTTCTGGACCTTGAGGATTTTCCCCGCTGCATGGAAGCGCAACTGACCCAGGTGGGTTTGCCGCTGATGGGTCTGCCGGGGATGTCGGTGTTTACAGGCTTTGGTGAAGGCGAGGCCGGGCACACCCCGCTGGGCGCACAGCTGATCGCGGGGCGGTACCGCGAGGATATCCTGCTGGACGCCGCTGCGGCGATTGAGGCGCGGGGGCCGGCGGTCCAGGTGGTGACACCGGGGTGAGGGCGAGCGTCGTGGTCGGTTGAGGCGCTCAGGGGCTTTCCTGTCTGATGCAGCGCTTTGCGGGAGTAGCCGCTTTGAGCCCTTATTGCTACTCTTGAGTCAGTGTGCATCACCGGTGGGCGAGAGTTAAGAGGACCTATTATGTTGCGCATGATCATCAACAACAAAGAACATCAGGCGGAAGGCATCGGCGGTATCGACGGACTTCTTTCGAGTATCGCGCAGACAGATGATCTTGAAATTTGGATTTCCCATGAAGGCCAGCAGTCACTTAGCGCACGGCTCAATGAAAATTGCGGTTGGCTAATGTACCTGCGTTTTCCAGAGGATGCCGGGTTCAGTTCCCGCAATCCGGACAGAAGCGAACAAGCTAGCGAAACGGAAGTTTTCCTCTTGGCAAATGGTCAAGCGGACTCTTACCCAAGGTCTTGGACACTTGATCAATCTGAAGTTTTTGCTGCAATTCTTAAGTTTGCTTAGTCATCTGATCAGCCGAAAGCGGTAACTTGGCACGACGACAAAACGAGTTAGCGGACGGCAGCAAAGTCCGCAGTGCGAACAGTGACTAGCCTACCCCTGAAGGTCTGCAACGGTGCGCTTGCCGGTCAAAACTCATTGGTCTCTGCCACCGGCTGAATCGAGCGTTTATGTCCAGTGATCGGTCTCTTTGGCTCTTATGTCGGCATCTTGGAAATCGTTGGCACTCGGGTTCTCTTCCGCGTCAGTCTAATCCAGGCCTCTGCGCCCAAAAGGTTGAAGACCCAACTTAGCGTCACTGCGATCACATATGCCGCATCTTGTCCCAGCCCTCTCACTACCATCGCAGGAACCCAAATGCTAAACGACACAAAGAACAACGACAGTGAGAAACTGCGCAACATCCACTCCCGGTGCTGCGCGAACTTCCGCTTTCGGATCAATCGGTACGCGTTGGCCGTCGCCAAAAACCAAGTAATCCCAAGGAGAGAAAACGACAGGCGCGCCGTCCAATTGACATTGAAGAACGCAGCGTTGATCACGGCGGCGATGCTCGCGACGAGGGCGCTGACGACGTAAATTTGACCACCCCAGCGATGCATCCACACCCAGCGGGTCTTGATGGATGGGTTGAATTGAAAAATGCCGACGATCAGGACAACGCCGCCCGCCAGGGCGTGAAGTTGGAAGGCAATCGGAAGCGCACGGACCTTTTCAGTCTCGGTAAGCGAGAAACCGGCAGAGATCGCGAAAGCTCCATAGGCCAGGCATATGATTGCCAACAGGCTCCATACGCTCCACATTCCGATGCGCCAGCGACCGAAGCGAAAACAAGACATAGCCACCTCCTCATTAGATTATCTGCTTGCTCATGCGATTTCCGGTCAAACTTCGCGGTCAGCAATTATCTCGCACGAACCGGGCCCGCGCAGGTGATCACCACCAGACATTTGGCCAGCCGCGATTGAACCGACGTAGCCAAGGGGAAGGATCGCAAGAATGACCCACATCCGCCTGTTCCCAAATCGCCGACCGACAAGCGTGACAAATGCAAGCCCCAGCCCAATCTCAAAGGGCACAAAAGCCGAGCCATAATAGGACGGATCCCAGTAAGACACCGGCGAACGAAAGACCCACCCGGAGAATGGCATCCATTGGGCGCGGGCATCGTCATGGTGCAACAGAAAGTCGATGCAGACGTGCAGTAGCGCAGAGCTTGCGAAAGCAAGCAGCACAATTGCAAAGGCACGCAGCTTGCTGCCGGGAAAGACAATGCAGGCCAAGCCCGTAGCGATGAGCGCCAGATAGGCCGGGATTGAATTCAGCGCCATCTGAAGCGTGGTCCAAGGCGGCTCCCAATAGCGATAGTGGAAAACCTCGCAGCCACTGGACCCATTCAGCCGCTCGATGATGAACATCAACCAGACGTCGGTGTCTGGCACCAATGCCCCCACCAAACCCGCAAGGGCGACTGCACGGTTTCCCGGTCTGGCATAGACGGCGGCCCCAAGCAGAAGGTGGGTTTGCGTGAACATTTCACCATTCCAGATTGACAATCTGGTTGTCGTAATGACATATTGGCAACCAAGTTGTCAACCCGATGGTCCCAAGGAATGCCTATGACGCAAAAGCAGCAAGAAATGACCGCGTTGATCCGTGAGATCAGAACCGCGTTCAACAGACTTAAAGCTATCGCAGAAGCGCTGCACGCTGATCTCGAGGTCAATCCGTCTATGCGTGCAGTCCTTCAGGCGTTGGTATCGAAGGCCCCACAAACGGTTCCAGAGATTGCAAAGGAAAGGGGGGTTTCCCGCCAGCACGTTCAGAAAGTCATGAATGTCTTGCTGAAGAGCGGACTGGTGCATGCCGAGGATAACCCGGATCATAAACGATCAGACTTCTACCGTCCGACGCCAAGCGGTGAGCGCGTGTTTGCAGAAATCCAGACACGTGAACTGGAACCAATGTCCAAGCTGGCAGATGCCCTGCCTGAGCGCGAAATCATCGCCGCCACGCAACTTTTGGCGCAGATGAACGAAATGATCGAAACCATAACAATCACTGGAGAATGACATGACGCTACAAACAAACCGGCACGGCAAATCTGTAGGTCTCGCTTTCTTGGCCCTGCTTTTGTGGGGCGTGGCTTCGCTTTGGTCGTGGAACACATTTGCGGTGGACCTTTTGGGTTTTCCAGAGATGGCCTTCCGGCATGCATTGGCCCTCTGCCTGCTTGTTCTATCGGTTGGCGGTCTATTCACCTTGCCTTGGTGGATTGCCCGCAAGGCACAGGCCTGATGTCCCTCAAATCCGGCATCGTGGCGCAATTTCGGCAGCCTTCGGGTAGCCTTGGCGCATTGGCGGGCCGGATCATGGCAGCCCGACCATCGAACAAGCTCCGCAATGAAAAGACTGTCGATCTCATGCAGCTTCAGCCAGACAGCCGCGTGTTGGAAATAGGGTGTGGTCCGGGGCTGGCTTTGTCAAAGTGTGCTGGGATCATCGAGACAGGGCGGCTGGTTGGACTGGATCATTCTGACGTGATGATCCGGCAGGCCCGTAGTCGGCTGCGTAAGCTGGGAATCGGTGACAGGGTTGAGTTGGTCGCAGGGGGAATGGACCGGCTTTCGGACTGGCCGGAAGCATTTGATTTTGTATTCTCGCTGAACGTCATCCAGTTTCAACAAGACAAGATCGGCTTTTTTCGCGCCGTGGCCAGGGCGCTGGTTCCGGGTGGGTCTTGTCTGACCACCTATCAGCCCAGACTGGATGCAGATGGCACCTCATCGTTTCGCGATATGATTGATGCGATCATAGAGGCATTGAGCGCGTCCGGTTTCGCAGGGATGGGTACCACAGAGATCATCGGCGGACCCACTCCGGCAATCTGTGTCAGGGGCATCAAGGCCATAATGCGAGGGCAAACCTTCGATAAACCCTGCCTGGAACCAGGCGTTAAGAAGACCTTCCCGACGCGACAACTGGCAAGTGACCGCTAGTGTTCCGTCTGGCAAAGCCCGTGATCTGCAAGCGTTTCGATGACGGCGCAATCAGCTACGTTGCCAGCGTCACACTTGCTGATCCGCTTTAGTTCGCGTTCCAGCCGGCGCAGTTTTGCAATCCTGTCCTGAACGTCTTTCAGATGCTGTATAGCAATGCTGTGCGCGTCATCGCACGGTTTGTCGGGATGCTGGCTCAATTCTAAGAGCTCGCGAATGTTTTCAACCGAGAAGCCTAAGTCCCGGGAATGGCGGATGAACGACAGGCGGCTCAAGCCTTCTTTGGTGTATCGGCGCTGATTACCTTCCGAGCGTTCCGGCGCATCAATCAAACCCATCTGTTCGTAGTAGCGGATCGTGGGTATTTTAACCCCGGTTTGCTTTGAAAGCTGCCCGATTGAGAACATGAAAGTTTCCTCTTGAAGCTATAGCTACTAGAGAGATTATATATCTTCCTTGTCGAGATCAAGGATAGCGATATGACCACCAAAACGGCGCTACGCCCCGCCACACCAGAAACTCAGAGTGCCGCCTGCGGATGTTCAGGCAATCCTTATTTCGATGGCCTTGATCCCGGTTACAAGCGCGTGTTGTGGATCGTCATCTTCATCAACGCGGCCATGTTCATCATCGAAATGTCGGCGGGCAAGCTCGCCGGATCGCAGGCGTTGCAGGCGGATGCACTCGATTTTCTGGGCGACGCACTGACCTATGGTCTGAGCCTTGCTGTCATCGGAATGACCCTGAAAGTTCGCTCGACCGCCGCTCTGCTCAAGGGTTTGAGCCTGCTTTTGATGGGATTGTGGGTTTTCGGCTCGACCGTTTATCAGGTTCTCATCCTTGGGGTTCCAAGGGCAGAAATTATGGGTCTGATCGGCCTGCTTGCCCTTGCAGCGAATCTGGCAAGTGTTCTGCTTCTGATGCGCTACAAAGACGGGGATGCGAATGTGCGATCTGTCTGGCTGTGTTCGCGCAATGATGCCATCGGCAATGTCGCCGTTATGGTCGCAAGTTTCGCAGTGTTCCTGACTGCCTCTGCGTGGCCTGACCTGATTGTTGCAATGATCATGGCAGGGCTGTTCCTGCGTTCTGCGCAACTCATTCTTGTGCAGGCATGGCAAGAATATCGTTCAGGCGAAGATATAGGCGCATTAGAAAGCCACGGGCATGACCATGCTCACTGACATCGAAACTGGTGCGGTCGTGACTGGTGGGATCGTTGGCCTTTACCTATTGGGCGCATTTGCGTGGTCCATCGCCTTCCCGGATCGTCGTGTATGGCCGCCGAAAGAAGCGACAAAGGGCATCAAAGTTCGGGTGTGGATGGCAACGGTTGCGATATTTGGTGCAACCTTCCTGCTGGGGGTTGTGAATTGGAACAGATTTGGCTGGCCTGCGTCGATCAGGTGGGGCGTGGGCGTTCCGCTGATCCTCGCCGGAAATTCGATTGTCTGGATGGGCGTCCGAAAAATTGGCTTTGGCGCGACCAGCGGCGAAGTCGCAGAACTGAAAACAGATGGGCCTTATGGGTATTCCCGCAACCCACAGTATCTTGCAGACATGGTGATCTTGCTGGGTTGGGCGGTGCTTTCCGCGTCGGGATGGGCCACAGTTGTTGCGGGTCTCGGCGTTATTGGTCTGGCCGTTGCACCGCTCGCTGAAGAGCCATGGTTGGAGAACACCTATGGCGCTCAATACCACAGATACAAAACAAGAGTGCGACGATACCTGTAGCGTGGCAAGTTAGAGCTGCCATTCATCTGACAGCCTGATTTTGTGTTTGGTCCCGCCTTTTTGCCAATTCGCGATAGAGCGCAGCGGGCGAAACGCCGATCTTCTCCGCTACCATGATCCATTCACCCTTGGACGGTTTGCCGTGAAGGTCCAGCCAAGCGTCGAGCCGATCAGAGACACGCCGGAGGCGTAGGATCTCAATACGTGCCCGCTGCGCCTGCACCTCCTTTGCATGGGACTTAATCAGGCTCAGGGCAGCATCCGGCCTGCTGCGGATAGCAGTCAAGAACTTGGCACGGGGCAGGCTGGCGACTTCGGCGTCTGAACGCGCAACTGCGTCACAGTGATAGGTTTCAGCGAACAGGGACGCCTCAGCCAAAGCCATACCCGGTGTGGCCACGTGTAGTGTCAGCGGCACGCCGTCGGTCAGCGGGCGCTCCAGCGCGACCGCCCCGGATCGCACCAGATACATAGACCTCACGCGATCCTCTTGACGGAACACCGTTGCGTCTTTGGCTACTATGCGAACGGGTGCGCCGTCGAAAATATCAATCCAATCTGACATGATAAAGATCATACGATAAATGCCGCGTATCGGATAGTCTGTGATGACAATTTGAGAGGCAATAGAACATGCGGGCAAAGACTATCCTGACAGCAATGGTATTGTTTGGTGGCGTGGCGATGGCGATTGCGCAGACCAACCATAGCGGCCACGGCGAAGGCATGGATCATTCAGCACACGGGCAGGATCAGACAGCGACTGCCGGTGTCTTGTCGGAACCGGGCCAAGGCGCTTTCGCGGCATTATCTGAAGTCGTACGCGTTCTCGAAGCCGATCCCGATACGGACTGGGCCAAGGTCGATCTGGCTGGCTTGCGATCACATCTGGTCGACATGGACCGACTGGTCTTGGATGCGGTGGTCTCGGAAACTGACCTCCCGGACGGTATCATCGTCGTTGCCACCGGCGATACAGAGACAATCGCGACGCTTCGGCGGATGGTGCCTGCCCATGCAGCGCAGCTCGCGAATGATGACCGCTGGACCGTGAAAGCCGCGCAAATCGAAGATGGAATGGAGCTGCGCGTCACGAGCGATAATCCCGGCGTGGTTGCCCGGATCAAAGGCCTTGGTTTCTTCGGGCTGATGGCGAGCCAGGATCATCACCGAGAACATCACCTGATGATGGCGCTCGGGGAAGATGCTCATCGGCACTGATGTGCTGCGACAGCAAGTAACGGACCTACGACTTGCAAAACCACACATACCCCATGTAGGTATGCTGCATGTCGTTGGCTCGTTTCTTCATGGTTGTCATCTTGACGCTATCCGCATCGCTCTCCGGTGCGATGGACGCGGGACATATGCACGCTATCGTTCATGACTACGTTGCCACTGAGATGATGGCGGATGAACAGCCTGCGTGCTGTCAGGACAGCACTGAACGCACCCAGACTTGCCATGCCATGCCAGCTCTTCTTCCGACAGTACAACCGGCCAGCACTGCGCCTTTAGCGGGCGAGGCTGTATTCTGCGCATCCGGGGTGCTGCTGACCGGTATTCAGCCGTCCGGTCCTCTCGATCCGCCGCGAGCGGTGTGATGCCTGCTGTGCCTATCCGTGGCGCAGCAAGAGACCAGCAATCACATCAACCCGGATTTCGCCCAAACACTGACTACGGGGCCTGATACTCCGGCGCACATCTTTCGAGAGGATAATCTCATGAAACTGATCAAAATACTGCTCGCTGTTACACCTGCCGCTGCATTGGCACTTGGAATGGCGTCCTTCGGATGGGCTGGCATGGCCCATGCCGACAGTCATTCAAACATGGCCGACCACGGCACCATGCATGTCACCAAAAGCCCGACCTGCGGCTGCTGTGGTGCATGGGTGGCACTGGCCCGCGAGGACGGTTACGACATTGAAATCACCGATACCGCTGACGTAACCCGCGTTAAACTGGACGCGGACATCCCCGGGAATATGTGGGCCTGTCATACTGCCATGATCGACGGCTACGTGGTCGAAGGTCATGTGCCGTTTGCAGCACTTGCAAAACTGCTGGAAGAGCGACCAGACATCACGGGCATCGCAGTTCCGGGAATGCCAGGCGGTTCGCCCGGCATGGGGAATGATCCGACCGCACGCTATGACGTGATCGCGTTCGGTGGCGATGCGGGTGATGGCGAGGTCTTTTATCAGGCCGGTCTGTGAAACGGCGCGCACTCATAGCCGGTGTTGGAGCGGTCCTGATCGGGGCCGCTCTCTATGCGCTCTACACAGTCGGGCAGGAGGCCGACCGCACCGTCCTGCGCGATACTGATACCCCAACCATTGCTTTGGGTGCAGACGTCTATGAGGCGAACTGTGCCTCGTGCCACGGTGCTGATCTCGAAGGCCAGGCTGATTGGCGGTCTCCAGGTGAGGATGGACGCCTCCCGGCACCGCCTCATGATGAAACCGGACACACATGGCACCATGACGGGGATACCCTGTTCCGGCTGACCAAGTACGGCACCGGTGCCTTGATCGGTGATCCTGACTACGCCTCGAACATGCCGATCTATGCGGGCGTTCTGAGCGATGAAGAGATCATCGCCGTTCTCAGCTACATCAAATCGACTTGGCCGGAGGACATCCGTGCCCGACATGACGAAATGGAAAATCGACAATGAGACAACGCGTTTTTGCAATCCTTTCGCTGATCGCAACCGCGACCAGTGCCTGGGCGCACTCCAAGGCTGAAGAGACTACTCCGGCAAATGAAGCGACAGTGGCATCGGTCGAGGTCATCGAAATGCGCTTTGATGATCCAATGCGCGTGACCGCGATTACGCTGACCGGACCGGACGGTGAAGTGGATATCGAGCGGGAAACCGGCATGGATGCCGTGACGGAGTTCCGTGCGCTGCCGCCCGCCGATCTGCCGGACGGGGCCTATACGGTTGATTGGCGCGGTCTGTCTTCGGATGGACACCCAATGCAAGGCAATTTCGGCTTCTCGGTTGCTGACTGAACGTCGTGGAGGGTTTGGCACCGGTAGATGGATGGGCCATTGCGGCCATCATTGCGAAGGCGGTGGGCTATGGCGCGGCACTTCTTGCTATGGGCGGGCCGCTGTTCATTTTGGCTTTTCCACGCGCATCCGCTGATGTGCAAAAATTGGCCCGGAAAATCGCCCTGATCGCCGCTTTGATCGGGCTTGCGGTGCTTGCATTGCGGTTTGGCATCCGTGCGGCCCGCATATCCGGAATGGGTTTTCCGGGGGCCGTCGATCCGATGATGCTTGGTTTTGTTTGGGACAGCCCCCTTGGGGCGGCTGCGATCTGGCGCGGCGCGGGTGAGCTGTTGGTTGTTGCGGTTCTGTTAAAAGGCGTCGTCGGCCTCGGAATAGGGTTGATCGGGGCGCTCTTGATTGCGGTGTCCTATGCGTTCGTCGGCCATTCTCTTGGTGATCCCCGTTGGCTGCTCGCGTTGTTGTTGACATTGCATCTGCTGGCGGCGGGGTTCTGGATTGGCGCACTGGCCCCTCTCCGTCATGCGGTCGGACAGCCAGCCGGGGCATCTCTGCTTCATCGCTTTGGAAACGTCGCCAGTATCACGGTCGCACTGCTTGTCGTCGCTGGTCTGATCTTTGCGTGGCTCATGACCGGATCACTCACCGCTACGGTTACAACTGCTTATGGTTGGACGCTGCTCGCCAAGCTCTGCGTTGTGGCAGGCCTGATGATACTCGCCGCGCTTAACAAATGGCGATACGTTCCGGCGCTCGCCTCTGGCGAACCTACTGCCGCGCCTCATCTGCGCCGCTCAATCCAGATCGAAGCCGTGGTTGTTCTATTGATTCTGATCACGACGGCGACGCTAACGTCGATCACCACGCCTCCGGTGAACTTCTAGCGTTTTTGGCACCGTTCATCACGGGTAATGCCCTCGGTAACGCGCGTGTCGGCCTGATGGCCTTTGGCGCGGACAAACCCTCGACTGAACAGTTACTTCGACGCCTTCTGCAAAAGCCCGATAAGCTCGTCGAATTTCGCCCGTTGTTCGTCCGGGTCGCCGCTCTGAATCGCAGTCTCAACGCAATGCTCGGCATGGTTCTCGAGAATCAGTTTCTCGACACCCAGGATCGCCGACCGGATCGCCGCTGTTTGCGCCAGAATATCCATGCAGTAGCGGTCGGCCTCGACCATGCCCGCCACGCCGCGCACCTGTCCTTCCAGCCGCGAAAGCCGGTCCAGTGTCTTGTCTTTGTTGGCTTTCACGCAAAAATCCTCATTCATTCGGAACCATCGGCTGACATTCTGGTTATATACCCCATAAGGGTATTTTAGAAAGGGTGAGCATGGCACATCACGGCGACACTACAATGGATTCAACAAATACGCATCACAGTAGCCATACCGGAAAACCAGGGGGGTACAGCAGGTTCTTTGCCATGATCGGCACCTCTACGGTGGTGATGTATGGCTTGATGTATCTCAACACATATGTGCTCGATCACGTCTTCTTTTCACAAACGCGGATGTGGATGGCGCTCTATATGGGCGGAATGATGGCGGTGATCATGCTGGCCTTCATGCTCGGCATGTATTCCAACCGCAAGGCGAACATCGCGATTTTTGCCGGGGCCGCGATAGCCTTTGCGGCGGGCGTTTATCTGGTGCGCTCGCAAGATACAGTTGGAGATGTTGCGTGGATGAAAGCGATGATCCCGCACCATTCCATCGCTATCCTGACCAGCGAACGCGCCAACATATCGGATCCGCGTGTGCGCGAACTGGCTGATGCGATCATCGAAGCGCAGCGCGGCGAGATTGCGGAAATGCGGGCGTATATCGCGGACATCGAGGCGAACGGCGATGCGCCCGCGGGCACTTCCCGAACAGAACCCTGAGACAAAGGAGACACACAATGCCTAAAGACACACGCGACGTCGCCGATGTGACGACCGACCCCGCCACTTCCGCAACCGGAAAGACAGCCGTTTTGTATCGCATGGCCCTGCCAGACCATCTGTGCCCGGCAGGACAGAAAGCACGCTGGCTTTTGGACAGCAAAGGATTTGAGGTCGATGATCGCCTGTTTCGAGAGCGATCAGAGGTCGACGCCTTCAAAGAAACGCATGACGTGCCCACCACCCCACAGGTCTGGATCGAAGGCGAGCGGGTCGGTGGTTACGACGCTTTGCGTCAAAAGCTGACCGACTATGACCCCGACGCGACAACCTACCGGCCGGTGATCTACCTCTTCGCAGTGGCCGCCGCAACGGCGTTGGCACTGTCCATCGGCTTTCTCGGCGCAATCGCATGGCAAACGCTCGGTTGGTTCATCTCCGTTTCGATGATCCTGTTGGGGATGCAGAAGCTCCGCGACATCGAGAGCTTCACGACGATGTTTCTGAACTACGATCTTCTTGCCCGCAAATGGGTGCCATATGCCTATGTTTATCCTTGGGTTGAGACGGGGGCAGGCATCCTCATGACGGGTATGTTGCTGACCCCACTTGCAGCACCTGCGGCGCTCTTTATCTCCACTGTCGGCGCGATCAGCGTATTCAAGGCTGTCTACATCGACAAGCGAGAACTGAAATGTGCCTGCGTGGGCGGCAATTCGAACGTCCCGCTTGGTTTCGTAAGCCTGACCGAAAACCTGATGATGATGGGCATGGCGATTGTGATGTTCGTCCTCGTCATCGCCTGACCTGGTCGGCTGCGAAAATTGATGCTGCACTTGGTCCGAACGGCCTATCTGCAAGCCGTGATGCCGGTTTAAGCGGACGTTGACAAAGCTATGCTCTATGGGAGCTTCGTCCCGCGACTTGATCCTTGAGCGCTTTCTGATCTCTGCGGCATATTGGAATGACCGTATCCCATGCCGCGCCGCCGAGTAGAGCCTTACGCTATTGCAGCGCGATACTTGCTGCAGCTGCGTAGATCTCGGTGTTACGCCGCAGCGGGAAAGCCGGTTATTCAGACATAGTGTAGCGCGAAAACAATGGCGAAGGATCAAGCTGCGGACAAACTGAGCATTCGCTGCGACTGCGCCAATACTGCTTTCGATCAGCGAACGGAAAGAAATCCGCTTTTCGCGTGGTGAAACCTGACATCATTCTCAATCTCGCAAAGACACATGCTGGTCGGCTGAAGGTAGGATCGCCGCAAGCCCTAACTGCAAAACTTCTCGCGTCGTCTCATCATCACAGCCACGCGATTGACGCCACATTGCAAGGCTGATTTGAGCCTCCAGATATATTGCGAGCAAGTTGGACGGCAAATCCGTTGCAACAGTGCCGTTCGCAATGCTTCGTTCAACGAAGGTCTGCCAACGTGTGATCAATGCGGCCTCAGATTCTTGAATTTGTCTGCTGAGCTTAGGCCCCGCGTCCATTTGAGAGTGACGTAGTTTCGTCAGCAGACATCCTTTTGGCATCCCTGCTGCATCTCTATCCGTCATCACTATATCGACAAACGTGCTCAGAACCTTTGGAGCTGGTCCGTCCGCTTCCAGAAGTTGATAAGCAGGGGTCAGCACTCGATCATAGTAAAGTCCAAGTGCTTCTGCCAAAAGCTGATCTTCCCCCGAAAACTCGCGATACAAAGCAGCCTTTGAGGTATCGGCACATCGGCAAACCTCCGCGATTGACACATGGCCAGTCGATGCACCCCAATAAGTGCGCATGGCGCTGTGCAGAACATGGTCACGATCAATCGACTTGGGTCGTCCACGTTTGGGTGGGACAGGTTTTGCGTCCAACGTATGACCTCATAGAGTATTGACAGTTTAATTTCGGACGGTATGTTCCGAAATTATATAACCCACCATAACTGACGAAACAATCAGCTTCAAAAAGGTAGCAGTCCCATGTTGAGAAGTCACTCTTCAAAACCGCTCTCTGCCACGCTGAACCAACTCCTCCGGATCGGTAAAATATGATGAAATTAGAGCTCTGTTCGATAGACGGCATTCAGATCAGATACGCGGCTGCGCGCAACTCTGGTCTGCCTCAGCTTCTGCTGACCTCGCCGCAACCCATGAGTATCCTTACATATGAACACTGGTGGGAGCGCCTTTCGCAGGCCTTTGACGTTGTGGCTGTTGATCTGCCAAATCATGGCGGGTCTGCGCCTGCGCGGCATGTGACAACCGTCAGCCAACATGCGCGCTTTCTGGAAAAAATCTTGGACCACTTTGACCTGTCCCATCCGCATTTTATCGGACCTGACGTCGGTACTCCCACCGTCCTGCGGTTCATGGCTGATCAGCCAGGCCGGATCAAATCCGCGACCGTTGGGGATGCGGGTGCCGTGGGCAAAGTGGAGGGCGCGCTTCTATTTCGGGCTCTCGTGTATTCGCGGCTTATCCGATTGGCCATCCTGTCGGCAGGTGGCCCGATTGGGGGACGTCTGTATTGCGCAGTAGCCAACAGTATTGGATATCGCCTGACCCGCCCGTCATCCAAGACGAAAGCTGACTATCGTGCTGGATCCACACAATTTGCCAAGCTGCGGGCGCAGTCGGGATTTCTTGCCAGTTATCCAAATGAGACACCCGCCCTCGAACAGGATGTGGTGAAGATCGAGACACCGGTGCAAGTCCTGCACGGCGAATATGATACCTTCGTTTCCGTCAAGAACTCGCAGAAGCTGGATGCGCTTTTGCCCAACAGCCGCTTTGCATTGATCGCCGGTGCCGCGCACTATGCATGGGAAGACGCCCCCGAGGATTATCTTTCGCGTGTGCTGTCGTTCATTGATGAAGTCGAAGGAGTTTGAGGGAAAGGCCAAAGCCTCTACAGAATTCCTTTTGGCCGACGGGTAAAGCGGCCGCTCATGCGCCATGCAGCATCTGTCACTTCGGGCTCGCACGTCGTTTTCGCCGTGGCATGGCCGAAGGTCTCTTTCAAATTGGCGAACGGCAAAGGCCGCTCGCCAATAAGGCTCAGATGTCGATCCGCTCTGCGATACTCAGGGCATCTTCCAACTCGACACCGAGGTAACGCACTGTGCTATCGACCTTCGTATGGCCGAGCAGAAGCTGCACAGCGCGAAGGTTGCCCGTCTTGCGGTAGATTTCCACAGCCTTGGTTCGGCCAAGCGAATGAGTACCGTAACCACTAGGCTCCAACCCAATAGATGTCACCCAATCACGGACGAGCCGACCGTGTTGCCGTGTTGAGATGTGTGGACGATCGTAGAAACGGCTCGGCAACATGAACTGGCAAGCAAACATCTCAGGCGATTTAACCCATGCCAAGACCAAATCTCGCGTGTTTTCAGCCAGTTCAAACTGAACCGGTCGTTTGGTTTTGCTCTGAACCACCGAAACCCGTTCGCGAACGCGACCCTCTTTAACCAAATCGTTGACGGTGAGTTTGACCAGATCAAAACCGCGTAGCTTGCTGTCAATTGCAACGTTGAACAGCGCAAGGTCGCGGGGATAGCCCGCAAGTTCGTGACGACCGCGGATTGCCCACACTTGTTTGGGAAGCAGCGGTCGTTTTTGGCCAATAATCCGTCCTTTGTTCCATATTATGCGTTTTGGGGTGACTGCGGGACGTTGTAATCTTGGCATTGTCTCCCCTCCAATCCTCCCTCCAAACCCAGATGTCAGCACCGCGCCAACATTGAGATTATAGCATTACGTTAAATGGCCGTTCTTGGGGCGCATTTGCTGGCGGTATCTCTGCGAGTGCATTTGGCCGGTTTGAGCCCTTTTCAACCGATGCTGGGAAACGCATGAATGTCTAGTTCTGACGCGAGAGGGGTGAGTTGCTTTCCTCAAGAGCGTTGCGAACGGTGGTCTTAGGCTCTATTTACCAATTGTGAATAGAACCTGTTCCACACGTGTTTGGAGGTTCCATGCAACACAGTTTCAGCGACTTCCTCAGACACGGCAGCAACGGCCATTATGTTCTCGCACGGCGCGATGGCCGCATCGTTGGTCGCCGCGCGGGGCTATCGCTCAAATCGACTTTCCCAAACTATTCCGCCTTGCGAGCCGATTTCAGTGAACGCCTCGACAAGGTGACTTCCGAAAACACTCGGATGCTCCTGAACGCGCTGACGCCGCCTGACACAGTGCCAACTGTTTCGGCATCCGATTTGCGAGATGTGTCCGATGCAAAGACGGAAGTGCTCAGTGCGTGGGACGCGCGCCTTGAGAGCATATTCAGCGACTATCACAACCACCCGCAACGGCTTCGACCGCTTCGAACGACCATGGAAGAACGCCTTTTGCGGGCCTTTGCTGGGCTGATCAACCAACTCCGACAAGAAAACCTCGGGATTGAGCAATATATCTGGCGCTCGCAAGATGATGCCAAGGTGCGTGACAGTCACGCTGCATATGATGACCGCGTGTTCTGGTGGGATAATCCTCCAGAAGGCGGGCATCCCGGCACGGCACACAATTGCCGGTGCTATGCCGAACCTGTTTTGCCGGGGGTTCAGAGCAATGTTGTACTCGCTGATTTTGCGCCTACGGCAGGTGGCGTCCCTGCTCTCGATTCAACTGACGCGATACGTGGCTTGCGCGCTCTGAGTGGCGTTGGCGCGGCGCTCCTTGCATCTGATGCGTTGCAGGACTGGACGGAAGCTATGCGTGATCGGCGCGTGGATGCGGCAGGCACGCGACTAGGGGTAGATCTGACAACTGTCGAAGGCCGTCTGGCCGCGACCGCGTATGCCCTCGTGCAGGAAGGGATTAGTAGCGGCGGGTATCCAGTCCTGCCCAAGAACCCCGAATTTGCACGCGTCGGAGCCGAGGCCGCTGCGCTTTACGAGTTGATGAACCCTGGCACCATTCTCGAAACGGGCGTGGGCGGCGACCCCGCAAAGCAGCGCGCTTTACAGGATTTCATTGAGGCCGCCGGGGCAGCGTTCGCGCGCGGGGATTTACGACTTCAAGAAGGTGAACTGGCGCAGGGCTGGGTCGAGGTTTTCCCTGAGCTTACAGAAGATGAACGCCGCTTGGGGCAACTGCCGGGCTTCACTCCGGAACGGATCGAGCAATGGCTTGAAACGTACCCGATTGAAGAACTGGGCCTACCGAACAACACAGCGTCGCCTATTCCCGGTGATCCCACCGACAACATCATTTCGACGCCCATCCCAGAAGAGACAGGGCCGAATATCGTTGATTCTCGACCTGCGACCACAACGACACCTGACGGCAATAACATCCTGCCCCATGGCAGCAAAGGAGACGGGCAAGACTACATTGGCCTCAAAGGCCACGATGTTGAGCAGATTGACGATATCATCGCCAACCCTCGTCCCGATCTGAGCGGTTTCATCGAAGGTCGTGGTCGCCTCAAAGGACAGGATGTTAGACTGTTGACGGGACCAGATGGTCATTGGGTCAAACTAGACGAAAACGGCAATGTGTTTGCGACGAGCAATCGAAACTTGCCTCTGAATCATAATGAAAATGATCCCGGTGAGATCATTCGGCCACTGGAGTGAACATGAACGAGCGATTTGAAGACCTTATAGCCCAGGCACAAACCGGTGGCGGTACAGAATGGATTTCCGAAGCCGAGCTTCTTGTGTTCAACGAATACCTTGCTATGCGAGGCTTTGGCGTTTCGCGCATGGAAGTTGCGCGAGCGGAAAGTGGAACAGTCGCGCCTAATCACGGTTACGGTGTGACCCCACAACCTTTTCCGGGCGACGATGATCACTGGATGCATCACTTCGACCCTAGTCGGTCCGCCGCATATGTTCGAGAAGCCGTCCAATACGCTAGAACCGATGGCGCATTGTTCGACTACAAGGTCTGGGCCGAACAACCTTAGAAACACCGAGAAGTTTGGTCAAAACCCATTCGTTTCTGCCCTGCCAACCTAGAGCCGCCATTGGTGCGACCGCAGCGAAAGCTAACTCCGTCCGCAAAGCCGCCCTTCTGCAATGATCTTCCCGCGGGCAAGACCGTGCGCCCGACCAGCACGAAAAAACCGCGCCCCAAAGGGACGCGGCTTGATCTGTTCCGAAACTGGAAAGCCGCTTATCGGCGCAGGCCCAGACGCTTGATCAGGTCCTGATAGCGCGCTTCGTCCTTGCCTTTGACATAGTCGAGCAGCTTGCGGCGCGTGGCGACCATTTTCAGCAGGCCGCGGCGACCGTGGTTGTCTTTCTTGTGGGTCTTGAAGTGTTCGGTCAGCGTGGCAATGCGCGAGCTGAGCACGGCAACCTGGACTTCTGGCGAACCGGTGTCGCCTTCCTTGGTGCCGAATTCCTTCATGACACGTGCTTTTTCTTCTGGCGTAATCGACATCGGGGTCTCCTGTACAAAGGTTAAAGGAATGGCGCAGGCCGGGATGTCGTCCAGCACAGGCCCGTGGAGGCATCGTGGCGGAAAGAATCAACCGCGATGGGGGCGTATAGGAAAATCTGCCGGGCTTGGCAAAGGGTTATTGCCGATAGGGCCCGCGTGGCCCGCTTTCAGGCGGCAGCAAGCCCAAGGCCTTGCATCGCGCTGAGCGGGATCAGGGCGATATTGGCATCCTCAAGCGGGCTGTCCCCGCCAATCTGTGCCACCATGCTGTCACCCATCCAGACTTGCAGTTGCCCCGCGTTTTCCGGGTCCGGTGCGAGGCGCACGTCGGGCTCTTCTGCGGCGTCCTGGCTGTCATCCCAGACGAAGAGGATTGAATCCTCCTGTGGCTCATAGTCAAGGATCTGTGCTTGCTGGCCGGAGTTCAGCCATTCGCCGAGTATGATGTCATCGGCCCCAGTGCCTGCGGTCACCGTATCATCGTTTCCGGCAAGGATCGTGTCTGCACCGCCGCCTCCGTTCAGGAAATCCCCCTGATCTATGTCGGCAAGATCGGGTGTCGGGGATGCATCCGTGGTCGCGTCGATATCAGGTGCTTCCAAGAAAAGGCCATCGATCACGTCATCCCCCCAACCTCCGAACAATACATCCTCGCCAAGGCCGCCTGAAAGCGTATCGTCGTGCAATCCCCCCTGCAGGGCGTCATCGCCTGCGCCACCGAACAGCAGATCGTCGTCGGCTGAACCTTGCATCGTGTCGTTACCCGCTGATCCGTCCAGCGTATCGGCGCCGTTGTGTCCGGCCAGCCAGTCATCTGCGTCACCGCCCAGCAGGGTATCGTCGCCATGCAGGCTGTCGTTTCCTGCACCCCCAGCGAGGACATCGTTGCCGGTGCCGCCGCGCGCTTCGTCATCGCCTTTGTCGCCGCTCAGCAGATCATCGCCTTCTCCGCCTGCGATCCGATCCATCCCGTCACTTCCTGACAGGACATCGTTCATGTCAGTGCCGGTGATCAGGTCGATGACGGGTTTGTCACTGCTTTCTTCGGCCAGCTGTTGCTGGGCTTCTGCGTTATCGTCATCCGGTTCTTCCTCGGAGGTGATCTCCACGTAGGCGACGGCGCTCACGGCCATCAGACCCATCAAACCTGCCAGAAGAAACATCCGTCACACCCTTCGTGAATGTGAATGCAGCACGCAGTTCACCACCAACAAAGGGCCACAAGCAAACATCTGATGCAAAGGGATTTCGGTAAACTAGTTAAAGCGGGCTTACGATCCAGGCCATCGGTTGCTGGCTGTAGGGCAGGTAGAGCGGGTGTCGCGGGTGGCCGTGTTTGGTCAGTCCCAGATGAAAAAGCGGCGTCTTGCCGGCAGCCAACAATGACAGGACTTCCTGCGCGCGATTGCGGTGGGTGCCGTGCACGCCCCAGGCGGCGATGATCTGGTCCGCGCGCCGCGTGGATTGGTGCAAGACCGCGTCGTTGTCCGGGCCATTCGGATCTGCTGCGCGGCGCAGGTCGCGCGGGTCGGTGGCGCGGAACGCGAAGAGATTGGCAATTTCGAAGCTGCCTGCTCCCAAGGCGCGCGCCCGGCGTTCGCAGCGTTCGATGGTCGGGTCGTTGCGCTCTTCCGTCGCGGTGGAGGGGTTGAGCATGACGAACATCACGCGCGGGCCTGCGGTGTCCCATGACCGGGTCAGGCCATAGCGGTATTGTTCACAGGCAGAGTAGAGCGCGGTTGAAACCGTGTCGCCGCTGGTATGATGCCGGGTGATCATGGTGCATAGGTGCCATTGCAGCTCCTCGCCCGCAAACGAAAACCGCCGCCCTGCTTGACGGGCGGCGGTCGTTGCCAGCTTGGCTTAGCCCAGCGCGATCTGGCGGCGGCGCGGAACGTCGAACCGCGCGCCTTGCCCCTCGATCACTGCGGCGGCGACCAGTGCGAAAATTACGTGGCCAACAAGCGCGACCCAGGTAATGCCTGTGAAACCCAGAAAGGCGGGCATGCCTGCCACCAGATGCGCCATGATGAACAGTGCAAAGACCCACAATGCGATACCATAGGCTGCCGCCGTGATGCTCCAGTGCAGGTTCGGCAGCAGGGTGCATTGGACGGGACGGGCGATCAGGAAATATCCCAACGTGTAGGCGATCAGACCGGTCAGCGTGTGCACCAGATAGGCCGCGCCGGACGGCGACGCGCCGAAAACCTGTTTGAGGGTGGAACTGGCCAAGCCGACGGGGGCGAGTTTTGCATACCCCAAAAGCGGGCTGATCCCTTGGCCGAAGGCATCAAAGGCAACTGTTGCAAGGGCGCCTGCGCTGAGCAGCGTCATGATGGTGCGTGTCATTTTATCGTTTCTCCGTTTGGGGTTGCGGTGGTGTTGCATTCCAGATGGGCCATGCCGCTCCACGTGAACAGGGGCATCACGCAGGCATGACGGCCCGGCCTCTGATTGAAACAATTTCTGAAACAAAGCGGCTCCAGCAGTGCCATAGCTGTGAGGCAAATGTCAGTTTGAAACAAACTGAAATACCGGCCGGGAACACCACCGCATAGAATCGGAACCATTTGGTCCAAAAACCAAACGAACAATGGGGCGTCGGTGAGCCCTTCTTCCAAATGGTTCTAAAAACCTCGGGTGAATGAGGGGCCGAATACCGTCATACCGCCGCCCCGTCGGCCTTTCCACTGGCACAGCGATGCCATCCTAGGAACGGGGTCGCGCAAATACCCGCGACGGATGCAATTCCCCCGCCTTGAAACGCCCGACTGCCACGGCGTGCCCGTCGAATGACGCCCAACATTCATCGCCGTATTCGACATCCCTGCCAATGACCATGCCGGGATTGCCATTGCGCAGGCGGGATGCGCCTTCGGCGGTTGCGGTGACTTGCGGCAGGTCTTGCAACCCTTCCTCAAGCGGGCGCAGATGGGTGTCCAGTTCCGGCGTGCGCGCCAACGCGTCGATCTGATCCAGCGTCAGACCGTCTTCCGCATCGAAGGGCCCGGACCAGATGCGGCGCAACTGCCGGACGTGCGCATGACACCCCAGTGCCGCGCCCAGATCGCGCGCGATGGAGCGGACATAACCACCTTTGCCACAAACCATCTCAAGTTCCACATGATCGGCGTCGGGGCGATCGGTCAGCAACAGGCTTTCCACGAACAGGGGTCGCGCGGCGAGGGTCATCTCCTCGCCATCGCGGGCCTTCTTGTAGGCGCGCTGCCCATCGATCTTGACCGCAGAAAACTGGGGCGGAACCTGTTCGATGTCTCCTATGAATGCGGCCAGCGCGTCCTTGATCGTGGCATCATCGGGGCGCGCATCGGAAGTGGCGATGACCTCGCCTTCGGCATCATCAGTATTGGTGGCCTGTCCAAGGCGGATGGTAAAGGTGTAGGCTTTCATCGCGTCGGTGATGAAGGGCACGGTTTTGGTGGCCTCGCCCAAAGCGATGGCAAGCACGCCGGTGGCATCGGGATCAAGCGTGCCTGCATGGCCTGCTTTCTTCGCGTCCAAGGCCCAGCGGACCTTGTTGACCACGGCCGTCGAGGTAAGCCCGGCAGGTTTGTCGACGATCAGCCAGCCCGAAATATCGCGGCCCTTGCGTTTGCGTGCCATGGAATGTCCCCCTGCGGTTTCGCGGCGTCCTATCAAAGATGCGCCGGGGCGCAATCCTTATTCGGCGGGCTCCACCACTCCGATGATCGGGCCAAGTGGTGTCCAGCCCGTATCGTCGCGGCCAAGGTCGGGCGCGCGGATGCGAGAGACCTTGCCATCGAAATAAAGCGCGTTGTCGATCTTCAGGTGGTCGCGAAACAGACGGCCGAAGCTGTCAAAATTCACGGTGGTGTTGGAAATGGCGAAGACTGCGCGCGTTCCATCCGTGCTGGTTCCGACGCCGTTGCGGATGAAGCGTGAGGTGCTGTCGGGCAGAAAGCGCGGATGCAGCGCACCGTCGATCACCAACATCGGGCCGGATTGCGTCGCGGAATGGCACTGCGGTTGCTCGGCGGCGAAGCGCCGGGTTTCAAAGACGTCTGCGCGGCCCTTGCGCAAGCAAAGAACACCATTCGGCAGGAGGCCGAAGTTTCCAGGCCCTTCGGAGGTGATCAGGCGCTGCACCTGCACGCCGTTCTCGATGTAGAGACCCACGGGCGCGCGATCATCATGGTACATGCCAGCGTTCATCGCAAAGCCGAGCCGTTTTCCATGCATCGCCAGCGCGTCATCAATAGTGCTGAAATAGCCGAAATTTTCGCCCGCCTCATTGTCCAGAAAAAGCATGAGTGCATCGCGGGTCACGTCGACCTCGCAAATGGTGTAGGGGTCGCTTTCGAACGTGTCGACACGACACTCCACCGCCAGTGCAGGTGTGGCGAACAGCAGCGCCACCGGAAGGGCGGCGAACCATTTCATTCCTCCGGCACCTCATCGGGGGCATCGGCATCGCGCCGAACCCGCTCCTCTGAAAGCATCCGGCGGGTCTGGTCCATCTGGTCAAAGGTTTCGTCGAGGCGAAACCGCAGGTCAGGGGCAAATTTCAGCGTCAGCTTCCTTGACAGCATCCGTCGCAGTTCACCCTTGTTGCGGGCCAGAAGCTGCAGCACTTCGTCCTGCCCTTCGCCGCCCAGGGGCAGCACATAGGCGGTCGCGATCTTGAGATCGGGAGAGGTGCGTACTTCTCCGACGGTGATCGACATCCGGTTCAGGTCCGGGTCGTGCACATCGCCCCGCGCCAGCACTTCAGACAGCGCGCGGCGAATGGTTTCGCCCACACGCAGTTGTCGCTGAGACGGGCCGGGGCCATCATGAAACTTGTTCTTTGCCATGCCCCCCATCTAGGGAATATCAAGCGCTTTGCCAATGGGGGCTGCGCAGGCTACACCACCGCGCAAGATGGCGTTTGACAGGAGCAGATCATGACCCAGACACCGGGAATAACCATTACGGGGGCTTCTGGCCGGATGGGGCAGATGTTGATTTCGCAGGTGATCGCGTCGGACCGCGTCCACCTTCATGCCGTGCTGGAGCGTGAAGGCCACGACTGGGTGGGCCGCGATGTCGGCGAAGCTATGGGTGGCGCCGCGCTTGGCATTGCAGTGACCGATGATCCGGAGGCCGCGATTGCCGGGGCGCAGGCGGTCATTGATTTCACAGCGCCCGCCGCGACCTGCGGATTTGCACCGATTGCCGCACGGGAGGGTGCCGTTCATGTGATCGGGACCACGGGGATGTCGGAGGCTGATATCGCCTCGCTTGAAGGACCGGCATCCGAGACAGTCATCGTGCGGGCGGGCAACATGAGCCTGGGCGTCAACCTGCTGACGCAGTTGACCAAGCGGGTCGCGGCGGCGCTGGATGCCGATTACGACATCGAAATCATCGAAGCGCACCACAATCAGAAGGTGGATGCACCATCTGGCACGGCATTGATGCTGGGTGAGGCGGCCGCGGAAGGGCGCGGGGTGGCTTTGAAGGACGTATCGGACCGGGGACGCGACGGGATCACCGGTGCGCGCAAGCAAGGTGATATCGGTTTTACCGCCATACGCGGCGGCGATATCGTGGGAGAGCATGACGTGATGTTTGCCGCCACAGGTGAACGGATCATCCTGCGTCATGTCGCATCGGACAGGACCGTTTTTGCGCGTGGCGCCTTGAAGGCGGCGCTGTGGGGCCAGGGGCGCGCACCGGGGCATTATAACATGCTGGATGTGCTGGGACTGTCCGACAGCTAGGCGGAAAATCACGCATCGGTTATTTTTCTTCAACTGAAATGAAACCAAAGCCTGTCATCGCGCGTATTTATTGTGTTCTCACGCCAGACGAGGTGCGCCATGAAGATTTTTATTACTGCAATTTTCGCGACAGTCATATGCGGTGCGCCTGCCCTTGCGGACTTTCAAAGGGTAGAAAGCCGAGCAGACTTCATCGCCTTGGTCAGTGGGAAGACACTCACACGGCCCTTGGTTAAACTGCAGGTCAGCCCAAACGGTCAGATCTCCGGCAAGGGGGCAACTTGGCCCGTCAGTGGCCAATGGCAGTGGAAGGATGGTTATCTTTGCCGCACGCTTGAATGGGGCGGCGATGATATGGGGTACAATTGCCAGGAAGTCAAAGCGAATGGCGCGCAGGTGCGGATCACGTCTGACCGTGGCACGGGTCAATCCGCAGATTTCCGACTGCGTTAAAAGTCGATCGCGATACCCTTCTTTTCCCAATCACCATAGCGGACTGGTTCCGGCCCGTCGCGCCCGCCTTTTTCAGGTGGCAGGTTCAGGTCTGCCGCCTTTTTGCGTCGCTCTGCCGCTTCGGCCAACGCCCGCTTTGCGGCCGGAGGCAAGTCGCGCGTGGCCTGAGGCTTGGGGTCTGGCGCCTGATCATCCGTCATATCTGTCCTCTTGAGCGGCTGGTGCCTTTGATATACGCCGCCGATACCGCAGAACAACCCAAAGGACAGCACAATGGCCGATACCGGCGTTCAGGCCCGCAGATCGGCCGTCTGGTTGCTTGACCAGATCACGGGAGATGACCCGCGCCTCATGTCGGAACTGTTGGCAGCGAGGGCGCTGGATAAACTGCCGCCCGATGATCGGGCGCGCGCACAGAGGTTGGCGTTGGAAACCTTGCGTGGAATGGAGCGTGCCGATCGGCTCTTGCAAAAGCACCTCAAAAAGCAGCCGCCATTGACTGTGCGCAATGTGCTGCGTCTGGGCACAGTCGAGCTGTGCCAAGGCGGTGCTGCGCATGGGGTGGTGAATGCGATGGTCACGATTGTGTCGCAGCACAAGCGCCTGGGGCACCTCAAGGGGCTGGTGAATGCGGTATTGCGCAAGATCGCGGCAAGCGGACCAGAGGCATGGGGCATTTTGCGCGCACCAAGGTTGCCGAAGTGGCTGCGGGGGCCTTTGGTGGAGGCATGGGGTGCTGATGCGATGGCGGCGATGGAACAAGCGCACTTCGCAGGCGCGCCGCTTGATCTGACCGCGAAAGGGGACGCCGGGGCGCTGGCGGAAACGCTGGGCGGCGTGCTGCTGCCCACAGGCACTGTGCGGTTGGCGCAGGCTGGTCAGGTTTCGGCCCTGCCGGGGTACGATACAGGGGACTGGTGGGTGCAGGATGCTGCAGCGGCCTTGCCGGTGCGGATGCTAAATCCGCAAAAGGACGAGTCCGCGCTTGATCTGTGCGCCGCACCAGGCGGCAAGACCATGCAAATGGCGGCGGCGGGTGCGCGCGTGACAGCGGTTGATACGTCGGACGGGCGCATGGCGCGGGTGCGGGAGAACCTCAAAAGGACCGGGTTGCAGGCCGATTTGAGGGTGATGGATGCGCGGCAGGTCAAAGATAGCTTTGATGCGATATTGCTGGATGCCCCCTGTTCTGCGACGGGCACGATACGGCGCCACCCCGATCTTCCCTTCGCAAAGAACGGTGATGACTTCGGCGCGCTGATCGCGTTGCAGACGGAGCTGCTGGATCATGCGTGGACACTGTTAAAGCCCGGCGGACGCATGGTGTTTTGTACCTGTAGCCTGCTGCCAGATGAAGGCGAAGTGCAGGTCGAAGAGGCATTGGTACGGCATGACGACATGCATGTTGAAACTATAGACCTGCCGGGCGTGGACCCCGCGTGGCGCAGCGCCGAAGGAGGGGTTCGCTTGCGCCCCGACTATTGGGCGGACAAGGGTGGCATGGATGGCTTCTACATCGCGTTGCTGCGCAAGGCAGGCTGATTTCGCCGATTGCCGGAGGCCGTGCTGAAAGACGGTGACTCCCCGGCTTACTCGGGCTAGACTGCTGCGAAACGCCGACAGAGCGTCAAGGGCAGCGACAAATGACTTCGATGACCAGACTGAAAGCGCGCGGAACGCGCCTTCTTGATCTGTGGCACGCCCGTGCTGCGGTCCGCACCCGCGCGCATGTGAAGGGTTTCGTGTCTTCCCCGGAACCCCGCACGATCGGATCGTTTGCCCGGGGACGCCAGTTGATCGCCGGGAACTATCTTTTTTCAGGGACATTGATCAACGCGCCGGAAAAGACACTGTGGCAGGTTGATGTGCCGAACGCGGCATATGCGGCGGAACTGCATGGATTTGCCTGGATGGATGATCTCGCGGCGGTTGGCGATCTGCCCGCGCGGGAGGCGGCGCAGGCGTGGCTTTGGGGCTGGATCGATACTTACGGGAAGGGCAACGGGCCGGGTTGGACCCCGAACCTGACAGGCAGGCGGCTGATCCGCTGGATCAATCATGCGATTTTCGTGCTGCGCGGGGTGGAATCGGACGAAAGCAGGTCCTTTTATCGTTCGCTCGAACAGCAAACGGTTTTCCTGTCGCGGCGGTGGAAGGCGGCGGCGCCCGGTTTACCCAGGTTCGAGGCTTTGACCGGATTGATTTACGCGGGCCTTGCGCTTGAAGGGCAGGAGGCGCTGGCGGAACCTGCGATTCAGGCGCTGGCCCGCGAATGTGCCACGCAGATCGATGAACAGGGCGGTGTACCAACGCGCAATCCCGAAGAACTGCTCGGGGTCTTCACGCTGCTGACCTGGGCGGCAGCCGCCTTGAGCGATGCCGGGCGTGGTACACCGAAGCCGCACCTGGAGGCGATCCAGCGCATTGCCCCCACTTTGCGCAGCCTGCGCCATGCCGATGGCGGCCTTGCCCGGTTTCATGGCGGCGGGCGCGGGGCAGAAGGTTGGCTGGATCACGCGCTGGCCGCTTCCATGGTGAAGACGCTTCAGCCTGACGGATTGGCAATGGGTTTTGCACGTCTGTCGGCAGGGCGCACCAGTGTGATCATCGATGCCGATCCGCCGCCGACCGGTGAAGGCTCCGCCAAAGCCCATGCATCCACACTTGCGTTTGAACTGACGTCTGGACGGCGGCCGTTGATCGTGAACTGCGGATCCGGCGCGGCTTTCGGTCTGGACTGGCGACGGGCGGGACGCGCGACGCCGTCGCATTCGACGTTGTGTCTTGGTAATCGGTCCAGCGCCCGGCTGGCCGATCCGGATCGGTATACCGGAGAAGAGGCGCTGATCGAGGGGCCGCGACATGTCCCGGTGGAGATCACACCGGTGTCTGATGGCATCTGTTTTCAGGGCGGGCACGATGGGTACCTGGTCAGCCACGGGATCACCCATGCGCGGCGGTTGGAATTGACACAGGATGGGCGCGGGCTGGCGGGGGAAGACATGATGCTGGCCCTCGCGGAGGCGGACAAGCGCCGATTTGACCGCGCACTTGACGCGGGCAAGTTGCAAGGGCTGGGCTTCAACATCCGCTTCCATTTGCATCCGGATGTGGATGCGACGCTTGATCTGGGCGGGGCTGCGGTGTCGATGGCGCTGCGCAGCGGGGAAATATGGGTGTTCCGGCATGATGGTGCCCACGATTTGCGTTTGGAACCGGGGGTTTACCTCGAAAGTAATCGCTTGAAGCCGCGGGCGGCGCAACAGATCGTGTTGTCAGGGACGACCTTCAACTACAACACACGGGTCAGGTGGTCCTTGTCCAAGGCGCAGGAAACTGCGATTGGCCTGCGTGATCTCCAGACGGATGATCTTTATACCGACCCAGACTGACCACAAGGATGTGACATGCCCGATCTTTCCCCCGTCAAACGCGCGCTGCTTTCTGTTTCCGACAAGACCGGCCTGATCGATTTGGGGCAGGCGCTGGCGCGCCATGGGGTTGAGTTGCTGTCGACAGGTGGCACCGCAAAGGCCCTGCGCGATGCGGGACTGGAGGTGCGTGATGTGGCAGATGTCACCGGGTTCCCCGAGATGATGGACGGGCGGGTCAAAACGCTGCATCCGGCGGTGCATGGCGGCTTGCTGGCGCTGCGGGATAATGATGATCACGTAGCGGCGATGGAGAGCCACGGAATTGCGGCGATCGATTTGGTGGTGGTGAATTTGTATCCGTTTGAGGAAACGGTCGCGAAGGGAGCCCCGTATGACGAGGTGATCGAGAATATCGATATCGGCGGGCCTGCGATGATCCGTTCGGCCGCGAAGAACCACGGGTTTGTGAGTGTGATCGTCGATACGGAGGATTACGCCGCTTTTGTGGCTGAGATGGATGCGAACGCGGGCCAAACGACCTATGCGTTGCGGCAGCGGTTGGCGCAGACGGCGTACGCGCGGACGAGCGCCTATGACATGGCGGTCAGCACATGGATGGCGGGGGCGGTTGAAGGCACACCGCGTCGGCGGACGTTCGGCGGAACTTTGGTGCAGAGCTTGCGATACGGCGAGAACCCGCATCAGAGCGCGTCTTTTTACAGCGATGGGTCTGGGGTTGCGGGGTTGGCGAGTGCCACGCAACATCAGGGCAAGGAACTGAGCTATAACAACATCAACGACACGGACGCGGCCTTTGCTTTGGTCAGTGAGTTTCGGCCCGAAGAGGGTCCGGCTTGTGCGATCATCAAGCATGCCAACCCGTGCGGCGTGGCGCGCGCGGATACCCTTGCGGCGGCTTATGAACGGGCGTTTGATTGTGACCGGACCTCTGCTTTTGGTGGGATCATCGCGGTCAACCAGCCGTTGGATGGCCCTACGGCAGAGGCCATCTCGGGCATTTTCACTGAAGTGGTGATTGCCCCTGGAGCAAATGACGACGCACGCGCGGTCTTTGCCAGGAAGGAGCGGTTGCGGCTGTTGACCACGGACGGGCTTGCCGATCCGACAGCAGCGGGGCTTGCCGTGCGGCAGGTGTCAGGTGGCTGGTTGGTGCAGGACCGGGATGTGGGCCGTGTCAGCGCAGATGACCTGAAGGTCGTGACCAAGCGCCAGCCCTCAGCCCAGGAACTGGCGGATATGCTTTTTGCCTGGACGGTGGCGAAACATGTCAAATCGAACGCGATCATCTACGTGAAGGACGGCGCCACCGTCGGCGTTGGCGCAGGGCAGATGAGCCGGGTGGACAGCACGCGGATCGCTGCGCGCAAGGCGCAGGATATGGCGGAGGTGATGGGGTTGCCCGCGCCACTGACGCAAGGCTCAGTCGTGGCATCGGACGCATTTTTTCCCTTTGCCGATGGCCTTGTCACTGCGGCGGAAGCGGGGGCGACCGCGCTTGTCCAGCCAGGCGGCTCAATGCGCGATGAAGAAGTGATCGCGGCGGCAGACGAATTGGGGCTGGCGATGGTGTTCACCAACATGCGCCACTTCAGGCACTGATATGCGCGCGCTGTCCCTTGCAGCCCTTGCGGCGTTTCTGATCGACCAGATCAGCAAATATGTGGTCATCCACATGTGGGAACTGGCACGCATCCGTTCGATTGATGTGCTGCCGCCGATCTTGAATTTCCGCTATGGCGAGAACCGGGGCATCAACTTTGGGCTGTTTGGCGACGGGTCGGAGGCAAGCCGGTGGTTTCTGGTCGTCTTGGCGCTGGCGATTTCCGCTGCGGTAGTGATCTGGATCAGGCGTTCAAACCAGCCACGGATTGCACAGATCAGCGCCGGCTTGCTGGTCGGGGGCGCGGTGGCAAATGTGTTTGATCGGCTCCTGTACGGCTATGTGCTTGATTTCCTGAATATGTCGTGCTGCGGGATCAATAACCCCTTCGTTTTCAACGTGGCCGACATCTTTATATTTGCCGGGGCGATCGGGCTTGTGTTTCTTGCCGATGATGGAAAGGGCGCAACGGCTGGAAGTCCGGATAAAAAACGCCAGTGACATTGCCTGCTTGCCTGCGATATTGAAGAGGCAGACCAAAGGAGACCGCCATGCGCGCACTCGTCATACTGATCCTGATCCCAATGGCCCTTTCGGCCTGTGCCAACAAGGGTCTTCGCGATCTGCGCACGGATTCCAACGGACCTGACGAATTCCTGATCCAACCGGTCAAGCCGCTGGAGGCACCGCCCAGCTATGCCGAACTGCCAGCACCCACACCGGGGCAGGTCAGCATCACGGATCGTTCTGCCCTGGCTGAAGGGGCAGCTGCCTTCGGTGGTCGGCTCGACTCGGCGGATGGCGGTATCCCGGCAAGCGATGGTGCCTTGGTCCAGCATGTCAGCCGGAGCGGCGTAGACCCCGACATTCGCGCAGACCTTGCAGAAAAGGACGCCCAGTTCCGCAAGCGCAAGCAGCGCCTGACGCAAATTCGCATCGTGCCGGTGGATCGTTATAATCAAGCCTATCGGCGCCAAGCGCTGGATGCTGAGGCAGAGGCACAGCGCTGGCGCAGAGCGGGTGCGCGCACGCCGTCCGCACCCCCGCCGGTACGTGCTTCCATATTCTGATACCGACTGCGATCTGAGCTTTGCCGCCGCCATTGCGGCATGATCGCTCACTTTTGCGCGGGTCGACTTGATTGTGGGCGCAACCCACGTACCTAAAGCGAAACCCGCAGTTCGTGAGGACCTTGATGATCCGATTGCCCTTCGCCGCCGCCGTTATGGCGTTGTTTCTGTCTTCCTTGCCCTTGCAGGCAAGTGATCCAACCGGGAATGAAGCCGTTACAAGCTTCACGCTTGATAATGGTATGGATGTGGTCGTGGTCGAAGATCACCGCGCCCCTGCCGTTCAGCAGATGGTCTGGTACCGCGCCGGTTCGGCGGATGAGCCGATTGGTTCGTCCGGTGTGGCGCATTTCCTTGAGCACCTGTTGTTCAAGGCAACCGACAAGATGGAAGCGGGCGAGTTTTCTGCCACAGTGGCGGCGAATGGCGGGCGTGATAACGCCTTCACCAGCTATGACTACACCGCGTATTTCCAGCGTGTTGCCGCCGACAGGCTTGAGTTGATGATGCAGATGGAGAGCGACCGGATGCGCAACATCCGCCTGACGCCGGAAAACATCCGCACCGAACGTAACGTGATCCTGGAAGAGCGCAACCAGCGGACCGACAATTCCCCCGGCGCGCTTTTCAACGAACAGGTCAACGCAGCACAGTACCTCAATCACCGCTATGGTGTGCCGATCATTGGCTGGCGGCATGAGATGGAGCAGTTGGATCTGGAAGACGCGCTGTCATTCTACGAGACCTATTATTCACCCAACAACGCGATCCTGGTGGTGTCCGGCGACGTTGAACCCGATGAGGTCAGGCGGCTGGCAGAGATGTACTATGGCGTCATCCCTGCCAATCCCGAACTGCCCGAAAGGGTCCGTTCGCAAGAGCCGCCACAGACCGCAGAACGGCGCCTGACGTTCCGCGACGCACGGGTGGCGCAGCCTTATGTCAGCCGGTCCTACCTTGCACAGGAACGCGACCCCGGTGAACAGGAGAAAGCCGCGGCGCTGACGTTGCTGGCGGACATTCTGGGAGGCGGGACCACATCGTATCTCGCGGAGAAACTGCAGTTTGACCAACAGATCGCCACCTATACCGGCGCTTTTTATCGGGGGGCGACGCTGGATGATACCACCTTTGACGTGGTGGTCGTTCCGGCCGCCGGTATCAGCCTCGAAGAAGGTGAAGCGGCAATGGATGCGGCGTTGGAAGCATTCCTGCAGGATGGCGTGGACCCCGAACAACTGGACCGGATCAAACTGCAGATCCGGGCCGAGCAAATCTATGCCCGCGACGATGCGGAGCGGGTCGCCAACCGCTATGGCAGGGCGCTGGCCATCGGGCTGAGCGTTGAGGACGTGCAAGACTGGCCGGGCATTCTTGATGCCGTGACGGCGGAAGACATCATGCAGGCCGCGCGGGAGGTCTTTGATCGCCGCACGTCCGTCACGGGATGGTTGATGAAAGCGGAGACTGACCAATGAGAGTGTTCCTTGCCCTGATCATGACCGTCGCGCTGGCTTTGCCTGCACGGGCCGAAGTCGATATTCAGGAAGTAACCAGTATTGGTGGCCTGACCGCATGGCTGGTGGAAGAACCTTCCATCCCCTTTGCGGCAGTGGAGATACGGTTTCGCGGCGGAGCATCGCTTGATGCCCCGGGCAAACGCGGCGCCATCAATCTGATGACGGCTTTGCTGGAAGAAGGTGCTGGCGATATGGATGCACGCGCCTTTGTACGCGCCAAGGAGGAACTCGCGACGACGCTGTCGTTTGATGCGTCAAACGACGCGGTTTCCGTTTCTGCACGTTTCCTGACCGAGAACCGCGCTGAATCGATGGCGCTGCTGAAAGCGGCCCTGACCCAACCCCGCTTTGACCCGGAAGCGATTGAGCGGGTGCGCGGACAAGTGCAGTCGATCATCAGCTCCGATCTGAAGGACCCCAACGACATCGCGCGCCAGACATTTCGGGAACTGGTCTTCGGGGATCATCCCTATGGGTCGTCCCTCAATGGCACAGAGGCGAGCGTTGCGGCGTTGACGCGTGACGATCTCCTGGCGGCCCACCGCGCGGTGCTGGCGCAGGACCGGGTCTATATCAGTGCGGTGGGTGACATCACGCCGGACGAACTGGGCGTGTTGATGGATGATCTGTTGGGCGATCTGCCTGAAACCGGTGCCCCCAGGCCCGAGCGGGTGGAGGTGGACATTCCGCCCGGTGTGACAGTAGTCGACTTCGCGACACCGCAATCGGTCGCCATTTTTGGCCAGCGGGGTATCAAGCAAAGCGATCCGGATTATTTTGCCGCCGTCATCCTCAATCATGCCCTTGGCGGCGGATCGTTCGAAAGTCGTCTGATGGAAGAGGTGCGTGAAAAGCGGGGCCTGACCTATGGCGTCTATTCCTATCTTGCGCCGCGTGATCTGGCGGAGACGTATCAGGGGTCCGTCAGTTCATCCAACGACCGGATCGCTGAGGCGATAGCGGTCATTCGTGACGAATGGCGCAAGGCCGCCACCGAAGGTTTGACGGTGGAAGAGATCGACGCGGCCAAGACTTATATCACTGGGGCGTATCCCCTGCGATTTGACGGTAATGCGACGATTGCGAACATCCTTGTTGGCATGCAGATGCTGGACCTGCCGATCGACTACATCGCCACGCGAAACGATCGGGTGATGGCGGTGTCGCCGGAGGATATTTCACGTGTGGCCAGCGAATTACTGGATCCTGACGGGTTGCATTTCGTTGTTGTCGGCCAGCCTGAAGGCGTGGAAAGCACGGCGGCCAACTGATCTGACGCAGTTGCAAAAAGGAGCGGCCTTTGTCGCTCCTCTCGAATGTTTTGCTTGACCTAAAGTTGCTTCAGGCAGGTATGAACCTGATTGAAAAGGTTGAGCAGCCATGAAGATTTCAGAAATTGCCGAACGCACGGGACTCAGTATTTCCACAATCCGCTTTTATGAGAAATCAGGGCTTTGCCCGAGAATTAAACGTGGACCCGACGGGAAACGACAATTCTCAAGTGCCGATACGGATTGGCTGGTGTTGCTGGCTTCCTTGCGAACAACCGGAATGCCGATATCCCGGATGCGCGCCTTTGCGGGCCTATATGCTTCCGCCGATGACACGATCCCTGAGCGCAGGACTGCGCTGCTGGCACACAGACAAAGCCTTGAGGATCGACAAGCGGAGCTGGATCAGTGCCGCACAATCCTCGATCTGAAATTGCTAAGATATGATGAGCCAATGAAGGATCTGACATGAAGATAATCGTGGTTGGCGCGGCCGGTGATATTGGGAAGGCCGCTTGCAATGAACTCGGGCAAAGACATGAGATCATTACCGTCGGCCGCTCGGGTGGAGATTTTCAGCTCGATGCAACTGACCTGAGAGCGATCAAGGCGCTGTATGAAACGGTTGGCCGTTTCGATGCGGTCGTGTCCTGTGCGGGCGACGCGACGTTCGCACCTCTGGCAGAAATGGATCAAGACGCATTCATGGTCGGTCTTCGGCAAAAGGTGATGGGGCAGGTGAACCTTGTCCTTGCTGGATTGAATGTCATCGCGGATGGCGGATCGTTCACCCTGACAAGCGGTGTTCTTGATCGCGACCCAATCCGCATGGGAACAAATGCGGCGACGGCGAACGGAGCGCTTGCGGGTTTCGTCAAGAGCGCCGCGATAGAGATGACGCGTGGCGTGCGTCTCAATGTGGTCAGCCCCGGATTGCTGGACGTGTCGGTGCCGCGATACGGTGCGTGGTTCCATGGTCACAAGCCGGTGCCGTCCCATGAGGTCGGATTGGCATATGCAAAGTGCGTAGAAGGCGCTTTGACTGGACAGGTTGTTATCGTGGCGTGACTGGCCAAACCGCAAACCGGGCGTGGGTACAATCTGCGAAGGGGAGTTGCGTCCCGAAATCCGCAACCACGACCGCACCAGAGCCCGAAAAACTTCGCAAGTGGTGCCCTGCATAAAGAACCTTCATCGCCGCAGCGCATCCGGAGCTGTCGCTAGCCCGATTTGTCACGCCGCCGCTGTTGCTTCGGCTGCGGGTGTGCCACGTGGTCGGCTGCGCAACAGCAGCCAGACCATGATTGCGATGTTCATGCCGTTCCAGACAATCCCGTTGACGAAGGCCAGCTGATACGACCCGCTCAGGTCGTAGATCAGCCCCGACAGCCATCCGCCCAGCGCCATGCCTAGGATCGTCGCCATCATCACGAAGCCAACCCGTGCGCCTGCTTCGCGCGCGGGCAGATATTCCCGCACGATCAACGCGTAGGACGGCACGATGCCTCCCTGGCTCAACCCGAAGATCAGGCTCACCAGATAGAGCGATACAATCCCGCCAGCGGGCAGGTACAGGAACAACGCGATGCACTGCAGAACGGAACCAATCAGCAACGTCCGCACCCCGCCCAGCCGATCCGCCAACAGGCCTGATACAATCCGGGAGCCGACCCCGGCCATCAGCATCAGCGCCAGCATTTCCGCCCCTACAGCGGGGCCAAAGCCCATGTCGACGCACAATGCCACGATGTGTACCTGCGGCATGGACATGGCCACGCAGCAGCCGATCCCCGCGATCCCCAGCAGGATTTGCAGACCACGCGGGCTTAGTCCCGAAGATTGTGCATTGAGTGTTGAGGCATGTTGTGCTGCTTCCCGGCTTGCCTCCGACACCTTGCGACGCAGGGTGAAGGCCATCGGAATGACACCGAAGAACGTCGCCGCGCCAAGAATGGTGTAACAGGCGCGCCAACCATCCTCCTGCAGTACGCCCGCCAGCACCAACGGCCAGAACGCCCCGCTGAGGTAGTTGCCGCTGGCCACCAGCGCCACAGCGATGCCACGCTTGCGCACGAACCAATGGGAGATGTCCGCAATCAACGGCCCGAAGCCCACGGCGGACGCCAGACCAATGACCAGTTGTGCCAGCGACAGCATCGCAATCGACTGTGACAGGACCGCCAGCGCAAACCCGAGTGTCAGCGCCAGCGCCGCACAGACCAGTGACCAGACCACGCCGAAGCGATCCACGGCCTGACCCAGGAAATAATTGCCCAGCGCAAAACCAATCATCGTGAGCGTATACGGCATTGAAGATGCGGCGCGATCCGTCCCGAACTCTGCCTCGACTGCCGGCATGATCACGATAATCGCCCACATACCGGCATTAGCGATCAGTGCGACGAGCATTGTCAGGACAAGGCGGCCCCAGGCATAGGGGCTGTCGGTTTCAGGGTGCAGAAGGGTCATGCCTCATCTGCGATCAGGGTGCTGCCCTGCGCAAGCGAAACCAGCATCGAAAGGGAAATAGCTGACAAGTTTATCTGTTAAGGCAACCGCAACGGCTGTGCAGATAGACCTCTCTCCGGGTGAGATAGAAGGTGGTGTAGATGGGTGCGCAAGCAAATGCGGCACCAGTCATCATCAAACGCAAGAAGGTCGTCGGCGGCGGCGGGCATCATGGTGGTGCCTGGAAAGTTGCCTATGCGGATTTTGTAACCGCGATGATGGCATTCTTCATGTTGATGTGGCTGCTGAATGCGACGACGGAACAGCAACGCAAGGGGATTGCCGACTATTTCTCCCCGACGATACCGATCAACCGGGTGTCCGGCGGCGGGAATGGTGCCTTTGGCGGGGACAGCATCTTTTCAGAAGAAGCACTTGCACAGAACGGTACCGGTTCCAGCGCACAGTTTTCCTCCCGCGAGGTGCAGGCGCGGGGCACCACCGGGACCAACTCCGTCAAGGCGGAAGCTGAACAGGCCAAACTGGAAGAAATCGAAGCGCTTCTGTCAGGAGGCGGGGGCGAAAGCCAGGTGATGGAGAATACTCTGCGCCATATCGTGACCCGGATCACGGACGAGGGGCTGGTGATCGAGATTTATGATCTTGAAGGCATTCCCCTGTTTGAGGAAGCCAGCGCCGAGCCGATGCAATTACTGCGTGATCTTGCGGCGGTAATTACCCAGGCTGCACGTTCCGTTACAAATGAGATTGCAATCGGCGGCCACGTCCGCGCCAACCCTGTCGTTCTGGCGGAAAGCCCGGTGTGGGAACTGTCTGCGGCGCGCGCCACGTCCATGCGTGTGCTTTTGGAAGGCGCAGGGGTCACTCCACAGCGGGTCCAGCGCGTGACCGGGCATGCTGACCGCAAACCCGTGGTCAACAATCCCATGAGCGCGCGCAACAACAGGCTTGAGATAATCCTGCTGCGCAACATTCCCCGAAACTGAACCGGTATGCCGAGAAAGCGGAATAGACGGCATTTTATCTGTTAGCGCCGCCTTAAACCGGAAGGGGCTAAGGGAGGGGCGGGTTCAGTTGATACAGCAGAAAGGCCTCTCAATGACAATTTCTTCCTCGCTCAACGCCGGGGTGGCAGGATTGCAGGCAAACGCAACGCGGCTTGCGACGATTTCGGACAACATCGCGAATTCTTCGACCTATGGCTACAAACGGGTCGAAGCAGATTTTCAATCGCTGGTGATCTCTTCGCGCGGAGGCACCTATTCGGCGGGCGGTGTACGGGCCACGTCCGAACGCCTGATCGACCAGCGCGGGCCGCTTGTGTCGACCTCAAATGCCACGGATCTGGCGGTGCGCGGACGCGGGTTCCTGCCAGTGTCGCAGGCGACTGATGTGGAAGTCGCGAACGGCGATACGGAGATGTTTCTGACAACGACCGGGTCTTTCCGTACCGATGCGGAAGGGTATTTGCGCACATCATCGGGCCTTGTTCTGATGGGCTGGCCTGCCCTGCCGGACGGGAGTATTCCCAGCTATCCACGTGACACTGCCGATGGGTTGGAACCCGTGCAGATCAACGTCAACCAGTTCTCTGGCGAACCGACAACCAGCCTGACGCTGGGCATCAACCTGCCCGCAACAGAAACGGATGCCGGTGCTGCCGGGGACCTACAGGAACTGTCGGTCGAATATTATGACAATCTTGGCACGTCCGAGAACATCAACATCGTCTTTTCCCCTACGGTTCCGGCCACCGGGTCATCAAATACCTGGACCGTCACGATGACCGACAGCGCCTCGCCCGGGGTGACCATCGGCGAGTACCAGTTGACCTTTGCGGATGACCGGACCGCGGGTGGGACAATGGCCACTGTCACCCAATCGCCCGGCGCACCGGGCGGCGCTTATGATCCCGCGACGGGCCGCCTGATCGTCGACGTCGCCGGAGGGCCGATTGAAATCGATATTGGGCGCACCGGCGACAGCGACGGGATTACCCAGTTGTCTGACAATTTCGCGCCTGTCTCCATTTCCAAGGACGGCTCTCCGGTTGGTAACATGACCTCGGTCGAGGTCGATCCGAATGGCTATGTATACGCCTATTTCGATACTGGCATTACCCGCACCATCTATCAGGTTCCGCTTGTCGATTTGCCCAATCCCAACGGAATGCAGGCGCTGGATCAGCAGATTTACCAGCCCTCCGTCGAAAGTGGGTCGTTCTTTTTATGGGATGCCTCTGACGGACCAACGGGCGATATCGTCGCCTTCTCGCTTGAGGAATCGGCCACCGATGTCGCGGGGGAGCTCACATCCATGATCCAGACACAGCGTGCGTATTCATCAAACGCCAAGGTGATCCAGACCGTCGAATTGTCCTTGGCGTTCGAAACGGCCTTGCCGGTCGAAATCTCGTTCTGTGTTCCGGCCAGATTGGCGTTGATGGACTTGAGAGTTTGCAGCGCCACCATTGCGCTGTTGTTCGTAAGAATGCTCGACATAAGCATGTTCCTTCAGTCATTGACGCTTTGCGCCCGTTTTGTCCCACCCCCCTAGGGTTGGACGGAAATGCCATTCTGACCTTTGCATGCGCCTTGAACGTCACGCGATGCGCCATCCGACCTCGGATGCAGCAGAAACATGCGTTGTCTTGCGTTAACACTGGGTGAATCCGGTCCGCCGCCTTGGGCCGGATTTGAATCAAAGCGTCAGGCGCGCTTTTCGACCGAATTTGTAGCGTCAGTGGCGATCTGACGTTTTTGTCCATCGGCGCCGTAGGTTTCCAGCCCGGCGCGAATCTCTCGCATTTCGGCCATGCGCTTGACTGCGGCACGAATGCCTTCCAACGCGCCGTCCAAAAGCAATTGGTTTCGGCGCACCTTGCCACCCAACGCCTGCACCGCCGCGATATCGGCAGGCGGTGCTTCGTTCATGTCTTCGATCAGCGCCTCCTTGGTCGGCAGCATGTCCGCAAGGCTTTCCAGATCTCCCTGCAACAAGGCTTCCCGCTCTGCATCCAGCAGCGTGTTCAGGGCGACAACCCCGTCGCGTTCTGTGTTCTTGGTTTTGTCATCTGTCATCTGCTTGCTCCTTCAGGGCGTTGAAAATTGATTCGCTCAGGCCAATTCCGCCGCCTTCGACCATGATCCGGGCGTGTTCGCGCGACAGGAAAGAGGCAAAGTGGTCTTCCCCCGCACCGCCACCACCCAACCCTTCCCGCGCAGCGCCAAGGCCGGCAGCGTTGAGCATTTCGGCAAGAAAGGTCGCCTCAAGCGCCTGCGCGGCGCGGCGCAGCGCAGCATCCTTTGCGGCAGGATCGACGGGCACCGGCAAGACTGGCGGTATGTCCATGGTTGGGTCCTTAAATTGCAGCGTACTTTTGACCAGCATGCGCTCAAGTCGGTAAACAAGTGGTAAGGCCCGACGAGGATAAGGACTTGCGTGCTCAACAAAGCCACGGAGATCCCGATGCAGTCCTTTCTGATACCTCAATCCACCGGGGGCACCCCCGCTGCTGTCCCCACTGCCACGGGCGCTTCGACGCCGACCCAGCCGGGAGAGAGCGCGGAAAGTATCGCAACAGTTCTGCAAGCGGATTCCGATTTACCGGAATTTGCCGATGTGTTTGCCGCAGACCTGACAACTGACCAGACACCCGGCTCACCAAAAGACTTGGTGGCGAATTTACCCGTTCCAGATGCTGATCCTGTTGATCAGTCAGCGGTGGATCGCGCACCGGAAATGACACTGGCGGCGGAAGCTGAAACGCCCGATACCTTCGTTGCATCGCCTCCCGGTCTGGAAAAAGAGCCACCGCAAGATATCGCAAACGGCAGGAACGTGGGTCTTGGGACACCCGATGTTGAACCTGCAGCTACGCCTGCAAAGGCGGCTTTCGCTTTGACGCCGGGGCGCATGCAATTACTGCAAATGTCGGCTGTGGAACCTTCTGAAGGATTGGGGCGCCCTGCCGCCACTCCGCCGGTTGAGCTGCCATCAACAGCACAAGCAGATCTGCAAAATCCGTTGTTCAAGACCAGCCGGGCCGACACAGGTCCAATCCATACACCGCCGCCGACTGGCGTGATCCCTCCGACCCAACAACCACCGGGGCAGGTGATCCAGCAAGCAGCGATAGCGCCTCCGAAACGCTCCCTGAAAGCGCAGGGTGCGGACGTCCCCGCCGTCCCTCCAACCCCGGCCAATACCGCAACACCAACACCGATGGCGCAAACAAATCCACAAATCGCGACATTGCGCATCCTATCTTCGGGCGTACCACATCAAATGCGCCCCGAAGCAGTCGAGAGGTCTAGCAGCGCACACGGCGAGGTATTCGCGCTGGGTCGTAGTGAGGGTCCGGGATCCGGCGCCCCTGCAAGCGGGGTCACACCATTGCCTCCACGTGCGGACCTGGCCATGCACATGGCGCGCCAGATCGCGGACGTGGCGCACCACATGCCTGCCCGGCCGGTCGAAATCACACTCAGCCCCGAAGAACTGGGGCGCGTGCGGCTTTCCGTGTCCACACAAGATGCAGGTATCGTACTGAACATCGTGGCGGAGCGACCTGAAACGGTTGATTTGTTGCGCAGGCATATCGGTCAGCTCGGGCAACAGCTTCAATCGCTCGGGTACGAAAACATCGCGTTCTCATTCTCTGGCGGATCTGATGCGCAAACATCGCAGGAACAAGACCTGCATGACGACGCGCAACGCCCCGCGCTGGAAGAAACAGATACCCCACCGCTGGAGATTGCGCTGGCCACTGGTGCCGCGACCGGCGTCGACATACGGCTGTAAAGGAGCAGAACCATGGAAATCACCCCGTCACCCGCACCCACTGCTGCCGTACGCCCTGCGCAAACCGGGATCAATCTGTCGTCTGATTTCGAAACCTTCATCAAACTGCTGACCACGCAGGCGGAAAACCAGGATCCGCTCGAACCGATTGACGCCACCGAATATGCCGCGCAACTTGCGCAGTTCTCGATGGTGGAACAGCAGGTAAAATCCAACGACATTCTGACCGCTCTTAGCACCCAGCTGGGCGCGGGCAATATGGCCCAGCTTGCAAGCTGGATCGGGATGGAAGCGCGCAGCACCACACCCGCTTTCTTCGACGGGAACCCGATCAGTGTGGCTTCCAAGCCCGCGCCAAATGCAGACGAGGTCGTGCTGGTGGTCACCGATTCCCGCGGCACGGAGGTGCAGCGCAACGCGCTGCCCGTCGCCGCACAGGAAGTCGTCTGGGCCGGTGTGTCATCGGATGGCGCGCCGTTCCCCGCTGGGCAGTACAGTTTTGCCATTGAAAGCCGCCGTGCCGGCGAAGTGATCGGCACCGCGCCCGCCCAAACCTACGCCCGCATCACCGAAGCCCGGATCGAGCAGGGGGAGACCGTGTTGATTACCGAAGGGGGGGGCACCTTGCGCACCGATGATGTGACCGGGTTGCGCGCGCCGGGGGCCTCACCTGTCTGACAGGGCGAACCCGGCGTAGGCCACGGGCATCACCGCACGACGAAAACGGCCAAGCTCAAACTTTGCAAGCGGGCGCTGCATGGCTTGCGGATAGCCATAGCGCGGGGTTTTGCCCTGTGCCAGATCCGCCAGCAGCGCGCCGGAATAGCTGGCCATGGCAACGCCGTTTCCGTGATAACACAGGCCAGCAAACATACCGGGCTGATCGGGCACCTCGCCCACAAATGGCATGCGGTTGCGCGCGATGCAGACCATTCCGGACCAGCCGTATGGTGTTTCAACGTCGTGCCATGCCGGAAACATCCGGTCGAAATCCGCCCGCGCCCGTTGCAGCGCGCGGGCTTCGGAACCAGCCGTCGCCAACAAACCGCCGCGCACACCAAACAGCATACGGTTGTCCGGCATCAACCGGAAATAGTGCAGCAGGTGCCGGGTGTCATAGCACGCCTGCCCAGAGGTCCAGCCCTGCGCGCCCAATTCTGACTGTGTCAGCGGCCTCGAAACGATGATGCTGGACTGTGTCGGCATATAGCGCCCCGCCAACCAGCGCGGCAGGTCTTCGGAGGAGTAGCCATTTGTACCGATGATCACGCGGTCAGCGGTCACCCGTCCCTTGGGTGTTTCAAGCGTATAGCCATTCGCCCCGCCCGAAATCGTCTGAACCCCGCTTTCGTGATAGATTACCGCCCCGGCAGCTTCGGCCGCTGATGCCAGCCCGGTGATGTATTTCCGGGGGTTCATGCCAAAACCGACGGAAACGGTGATCGCACCATGAAACCCCGCCTGCATGCCCTCTTCCTCCAGCGCGTCAGGCGGCATGAGGCGGGCTTCGATCCCGTAGTTTTCCGCGTATTGCGCCACCTGACCCTTCATGGCGTCATAGCCGCGCGGACGATGCGCAAGCTGGGTTTCCCCGGCAGAGTGTCGATCCACATCGATGCCGTACCGGATCAGGATATCTTCGACGAGCGCAATGGCATCGCGTTCGGCATGACGCCACGCGAGGCGTTCGTTGCGGCCAAATTGGGAATCCAGTGCTGCATCATCCAGCATGCCGCCGCCCAAGCAGCAAAACCCGCCATTTCTGCCCGACGCACCGAAGCCGACATAGCGCTCCTCCAGCACCGCTACTGAAACGCCTGCATCGGCCAGATGCAGGGCCGCGCTGATCCCGGTGAATCCCCCGCCGATCACCGCCACATCGCAACGCAGATCTCCTTGCAGCGCGGCGCGATCGGGCGCATCGCATGTTTGGTCCCACCAGCATCCCATGCGCGGACCGTCGCCATAGGCAAAGGCGGGATAGATCCGGTTCATGCGCCTGCGCGTTCGGCCGCCTGTGCATCAGCCTGCGCCTTGATCGCGCTGCGCTTGCTGATGAGCGATGCACTGATCACACCCACCGTGACGATGCCGATCATGATCGTCGACAGGGCGTTGATCTCGGGCGATACGCCCAGCCGAACGGCGGAAAAAATCTTGATCGGCAGCGTCGTGGCGGAAGGACCGGATGTGAATGACGCGATGACCAGATCATCCAACGACAGGGTAAACGCCAGCAACCAGCCGGAAATGACCGCAGGCGCAATGATGGGCAGCGTCACAAGTCGGAACGCCTCCCATGGGGAGGCCCCCAGATCAAGCGCGGCTTCCTCCAACGCGCGGTCGAACGACACCAGGCGGGAAGAAACCACCACAGACACATAGCACATGGAAAACGTCGTATGGGCCAACACAATCGTCAGCACGCCCCGGTCCAACCCGATCCCAATGAACAACAGCAACAGCGACAGGCCGGTGATCACTTCGGGCATGACCAGCGGTGCATAGACCATGCCGGAAAACAAAGTCCGCCCCAAAAAACGCCCGCCACGCACCAGCACATAGGCGGCCATCGTGCCCAGCACCGTAGCAAAGGTCGAAGAGATCACAGCGACCTTCAGCGTCACCCAAGCCGCATCCAGAAACGCCTCGTTCTGGAGGAGTTCACCGTACCATCTGGTTGAAAACCCCGCCCAGACCGTCACGAGCTTGGAGGCGTTGAAGCTGTAGACCACCAGGATGATCATCGGCAGATACAGGAACGCAAACCCCAGCGTCAGCGACGTGACATTGAACCAGCTGAGACGGTTCATTGCTCTGCCTCCGCCTGTTTCTGCTGGTTCCGCTGGAACAGCACGATCGGGACGACAAGGATCAGCAGCAGGATGATTGCCACCGCCGAAGCCACCGGCCAATCACGGTTGTTGAAGAATTCCTCCCACAGAACCTTCCCGATCATCAGCGTGCCGGAGCCCCCCAGCAAGGACGGGATCACGAATTCGCCCAGCGCCGGAATGAACACCAGAAAGCTGCCGGCGATGATGCCATTTTTTGACAGTGGGATTGTCACCAGCCAGAAGGCCTGCAACCGGGAACATCCAAGGTCCTCGGCCGCTTCGATAAGCGATCCATCCAGCCGATCCAACGCGGCATAGATCGGCAGGATCATGAATGGCAGATAGGTATAGACGATGCCGATGTAGACGGCAGTCGTGGTGTTCAGGATCGTGAGCGGTTCAGAGATCAGACCCAATGACAGAAGCAACTGGTTCAACAGCCCTTCATTGCTGAGTATCCCCATCCACGCATAAACGCGGATCAGGAAAGAGGTCCAGAAAGGCAGGATCACCAGCATCATCAGTGTCGGGCGCCATTCCTCCGGTGCACGGGCCATCGCATAGGCCATAGGATACCCCACCAGCAACGTCAGCAGGGTCGACAGCACCGCAATCCGCAGGGAACTGAGGTAGGCTTTCCAATACAGATCGTCTTCAGTCAGGAAGACGAAGTTCTCGAAATCCAGCTCGGCCAAAAGGGCAGCAAGGCCATCTTTCAGGGTCGGGGTATACGGCGGGATCGCCAGTGCCGCATCCGACAGCGAAATCTTGAAGACGATCAGAAAGGGCACCAGAAACAGCACCAGCAGCCAGGCATAAGGCACTGCTATGAGGGCCGCGCGCCGCATCTATCGTAACTCCCCTATTTGGCGGAGCGCATGTGGCACGGACCGTACAGAGGTATTTTTGAAAGGACGAAAGGGGGCCGGGCGCATCATCGGCTGTGGGTGTGAGAGTACCGAACGCATCCTCACTGCTCCAGCAACACGCCAGCGGTCGGGCTCCAGCTTACCCATACCGCATCTTCCCACGTGATGTCGCGGCGGGCCAGTCGCTTGGTATTGGCGGTCTGGGCCTTGATGATCTGACCATTGGGCAGCTCAACGTGATAGGTGCTGAGATTGCCGAGATAGGCGATGTCCAGCACCTTGCCCTGCATCGCATTGACCGCACCGGATGGTTTCTTGGCAGTGATGGCGATCTTTTCAGGTCGAATGGCCAGATGCAACGTCTGGCCCGCAGCATGGGTCGCTTCCGAAGCCGCATTGATGGGCGCGCGATCATCGCTCCAGTTGATCTGGTAGAGATCCTGACCATTGGGCTTGGCGGTGCCTTCGATGATGTTCACATCGCCAATGAAATCGGCCACGTAGACCGAATTGGGGTATTCATAAATCGCGGCAGGCGTGGCCACCTGTATCAGCCGCCCCTCGTCCATCACCGCGACGCGGCTGGCGACGGTCATCGCCTCTTCCTGATCGTGCGTCACGATCACGAACGTGGTCCCGGTGGTTTCCTGAATGTCCATCAGTTCAAACTGCGTGTCCTGCCGCAGCTTCTTGTCAAGCGCGCCCAGCGGTTCATCGAGAAGCAGCAACTTGGGCGCCTTCGCCAAAGACCGGGCCAACGCCACCCGCTGTCGCTGCCCCCCGGAAATCTGATGCGGTTTGCGACGGGCAAATTTCTCCAACCGGGTGAGCTTCAGCATCTCATCCACGCGCGCATCAACCTGCGCCTTGGATTGCCTGTCGCGGCGCAGCCCAAAGGCGATGTTGTCCCAGACCGTCAGATGGGGAAACAGCGCGTAGGACTGGAACATCATGTTGACTGCGCGCTTGTTGGGCGGCACCGGGCCGATGTCCTGACCGGAAAGTTCGATCCGGCCATCCGTGATGCTTTCAAATCCCGCCAGCATTCGCATCATCGTGGTCTTGCCGCATCCCGACGGACCCAGCAGCGCAAAGAATTCCTGTTCGAATATGTCGAGGGTCAGATCGTCGATGGCAATGAATTCGCCGTAGCGTTTGGTGACGTTCTGGAACCGGATCAGCGGTTTGGCGTCAGGGTCGTCCCATGGGGCGAAAACGTTCTGGCTCACGTGCGGCGATCCTTGCGCAATCATGGCAGTCTGGACGGGGCCAATCGCGGCCCCGCCCGGTTTGGCGTCAGGTGCAGGTCAGGTCCCTGATTTGATCTTGGTCCACATCCGCGTCACGGTCCGCTGCACTTTGGGGCCATAGGGCGAAGTGGTATAAAGGTTTTCCAGCGTTGCAGCATCCGGATAGATCGCCGTGTCGCCGATCACGTCTTCTTCAAGGAATTCCTGCGACGCAAGGTTGCCGTTGGCGTAATAGACGTAGTTCGACGCCGTCGCCATGTTCTGCGCGTCCATGATGAAGTTGATGAACTTGTGCGCAGCTTCAGGGTTTGGCGCGTCAACCGGAATGGCCAGGTTGTCGAACCACATCAGCGCACCTTCCTTGGGCGCATAATATTCGATTTCCACACCGTTGTCCGCTTCAGCGGCACGGTCGCGGGCTTGCAGGATGTCGCCGGACCAACCGAAAGCCACGCAAATGTCGCCGTTTGCCAAGGCGTTGATATATTCGGAGCTGTGGAACTTCAGCACATGTGGCGCGATTGCGGTCAGCATCGGTTCCACCGTCTTGATGACTTCGGGGTCCTGGCTGTCGGGGTCTTCCCCCATGTAGGCAAGCGCGGCCGGGATCACTTCGGCGGGGGCGTCCAGCAGATGCACACCGCAGCTCGCCAGTTTCTCCATGTTCGAAGGCTCAAAGATCAGCGCAAGCGATTCAACCGGCGCGTCGTCGCCCAGCACTTCCTTGACCTTGTTGATGTTCACACCGATCCCCGTGGTCCCCCACATGTAATTCACGGCATAGGCCGCTTCGGGGTCATACTTCTTCAGACGATCCTCGATCACATCCCACAGATTTTCCCTGTTGGGCAATTGCGACGCATCAAGTTTCTGAAAGGCACCTGCGGTGATCTGACGTTGCAGGAATGTACCCGATGGCACCACCACGTCATATCCGGATCCGCCTGCAAGCAGCTTGGTTTCCAGAACCTCGTTGCTGTCAAAAACGTCATAGATCAGTTCAATACCGGTTTCTTCTTCGAACTTCTCCAGCAGACTTTCGTCGATATAGTCGGACCAATTGTAGACCCGCACTTCGTCGGCAGTTGCGGCTGTCGCCAAAAGCGCGCTAACAGCAAGACTGCACATCACTCTGTATGTCATGTTCTACTCCCATAGATTCGGCAGGTTGCTCCCGCCGTTCTCATGATTTGATCAAATTTTGCCTCCTGCGGCAAGATGTCTTATGCTTTCACGGGTCACCCCAGCACGCAAGCAACCGCTGACTGCGCAAATAAGAGGCAAGGTCCTATGAAATCTGACTTGGTGTCTTCGCCCACTCCGGTAGCGGACCCGTTACCGGTCAAGACACCGGCCCATCAGCGGGTCTATCAGCAATTGCGCCGCAAGATCCTGTTCGGTGATCTCGCCCCCGGCCAGCCCGTCACCATCCAGGGCCTGACAGAGGAACTCGATGCAGGCATGACCCCCGTGCGCGAGGCGCTGCGCCGCCTGATCGCACAAGGGGCCCTGACCCACCAGGGCAATCGCCGTGTCAGCGTGCCGGAACTGGATGCCGATGGCGTGGAAGAGCTTGGTTTCATGCGTAAAACACTGGAACCGGAACTGACCCGCCGTGCAGTTTTGCGCGCCAACAGAGACTTTCTAGCCGCCCTCACAACTTGTGATGAAGACCTCAATCATGCGATCAGCACCGGCGATGTGGGTGGATATCTGATGCATAACTACCGCTTCCACACGATGATCTACGAAGAGGCAAACGCGCCGATCATGGCCGAAACCGTCGACCGGCTATGGCTCCGCTTCGGGCCTTCGCTCCGCGTGGTATGCGGCCGCTTCGGCACCAGCAACCTGCCCGACAAGCATAAGGCGCTGCTTGATGCGCTGCAGTCTCGGGATGCCGATGCAGCGGCCCAGGCAATGGCCGAAGATGTCGCGCAGGGCATGCATCAAATTGCGTCCGCACTGGATGAAAGCGCCTGACTGCTCCGATTCGATTGACTTCGAATAATTTGATCATATTCTGACGCGCAGAGTTTCCCCACCCGGAAGGCGCTTTGTCATGGCTTCGATCACCAACCATCTGCCCACTGCCGAACTTCAGGCACTTGATGCGGCCCACCACATGCATCCCTTCACCACCGGCGACGAATTGGCCGCGAAGGGTGCGCGAGTGATCACCCGTGCAAAGGGCGTCTTCCTGACCGACAGCGAAGGCAACGAGATCCTCGATGCCATGGCGGGCCTCTGGTGCGTGAACCTGGGCTATGGCCGTCCCGAGATGGGGGAGGTGGCGCAACGCCAGATGTCCGAACTGCCCTATTACAACACCTTCTTTCAGACGACCCATGTGCCGGGCATCGCGCTGGCCAAATCGCTTGCCGATCTGGCCCCGACCCACCTGAACCACGTGTTTTTCGCCGGATCGGGGTCGGAAGCGAACGACACCAACCTGCGCATGGTCCGCACCTATTGGGCCGAAAAGGGCCAGCCGGAAAAAAGCCACGTGATCAGTCGCAAGAACGCCTATCACGGGTCCTCCGTCGGATCGGGGTCGCTGGGCGGAATGGCCTACATGCACGCACAGGGCGGTATGCCCATCCCTGGCATCCACCACATCGGCCAGCCCGACTGGTGGGCCGAAGGCGGGGATCACACCCCCGACGCCTTTGGTCTCGCCCGGGCACAGGAACTCGAGGCGAAAATTCTCGAACTCGGCGCGGAAAACGTCGCGGCTTTCATTGGCGAACCGGTGCAGGGCGCTGGCGGCGTCATTATCCCGCCCAGCACCTACTGGCCCGAAATCCAGCGCATCTGCACGAAATACGACGTGCTGCTGATCGCGGATGAGGTGATCTGCGGGTTCGGTCGCACCGGCAATTGGTTCGGCTCTGAAACCATGGGCATCACGCCCGATATCATGACCATCGCGAAAGGGCTCAGCTCGGGCTATGCACCCATCGGCGGTTCCATCGTCAGTGACGACATCGCCGCAGTCATCAACGCCTGCGAATTCAACCATGGCTACACCTACTCCGGCCACCCGGTATGCGCCGCCGTGGCCCAGGAGAACCTCCGCATCATGCAGGAGGAAGATATCCTCACCCACGTGCGCGAGGTTGCTGCCCCCGCCCTGAAATCCGCCCTCGACGGGCTGGCGGATCATCCGCTGGTCGGGACTGTGAACATATCCGGCATGATGGCTTCCCTGCCGCTGACCCCCCACAAGGAAAGTCGCGCCAAATTCGCAGGCGACGCAGGAACCGTCGGCTACATGTGCCGGGAACACTGCTTTGCCAACAACCTGGTGATGCGGCATGTGGGCGACCGGATGATCATCTCGCCGCCCCTCGTGATCACCCCCGAAGAGATCGAGGTTTTCGCCAACCGTGCGAAAAAAGCCCTCGACGCAACCTACAAGGATCTCAAGGACAAGGACATGCTCAAGGCCGCGTCCTGAGCCTCCTGCCTCTTCCAAATGGTTCAAAAAACCCCGCCGGAGGCACGAAATCTCAGGTCACAAGGCCCGCAACCGCTCCAACAGCCGTAGTGAAGCGTACCCATCGGGCACGATACCCTGCGCCTGCTGGAACCGCCGCACGGCATTGATCGTCAGCGGGCCGATCTTGGCGTCGATCTTCTCGGTATCGAACCCGGCGGCGGTCAGGCGCTCCTGCAATTCTATTCGCTCCTCGAAACTCAGCGCCCGATCATCACGCGGCCACGCCCCTTTGATGGGGCCCGCTCCACCGATCCTGTCGCTCAGATGTCCGACGCCAATCACATAGGCATCAGCGGTATTGTACCGTTCAAGCACTTCGAAATTATCGAAGATCATGAACGCTGCGCCATGCGCCCCACCCGGCATCAGGATCGCCGCCTGTCCATGATCCGGTACGGTATTGCCTTGAGGGTCCAGCACCCCCAGCGCCGCCCATTCCGCAGGGGATTTCAAAAGGTCACGGCGCGCCTGCAGATAATCAAACCCTTCAGGCAATTGTACCTCGACCCCCCAGGGTTGCCCTTGGGTCCAGCCGAAATGCTTCAGGTAGGCCGCCGTGGAAGCAAGCGCATCTGTAGGGTCCTCGCCCCAGATATCTCGTTTGCCGTCGCCGGTATGGTCGACGGCATACCGCTGAAAAGAGGATGGCATGAACTGTGTGTGCCCCATCGCCCCGGCCCAACTGCCCAGCATCCGGTCAGGGGTTGTATCGCCGCTTTGCAGGATGCGCAGCGCATCAAGCAGTTCCCCCTCAAAGAACGCGGCCCGTCGGGCGTCATAGGCCAGCGTTGCCAATGCATTGATCACCTGCGTGCCGCCTCTAAAGGTGCCATAGGCGCTTTCCAGCCCCCAGATCGCGGTGACCACTTCCTTTTCGACGCCATATTGCGCCTCGATCCGGGTCAGGGTGCCTTCCCATTTTGCCAAGGCCGCCTTGCCATTGCTAATGCGCAGATCGGACGCCGCAGTATCGAGGTAATCCCAGATGGTCTTGGTGAATTCGGACTGGTTTCGGTCACGGCGGATGATCTCCGCATCATAGCGAAGACCCCGCATGGCAGCGTCAAAGGTCTGTCTGGTGATCCCCTGTTGCAAGGCGCGCGGACGGAAATCGGCAATCCATTGTTGGAACCCTGTGGCGGCGCCGTCGTCGACCTGCGCGGTGGCAAGCACCACCCGCATCGGGGGACGGGCGGACGCATCCGGACCGACAGCCCAAGCTTCAGGCACATTCAACAGTAAAATGCCCAGAACACTCAAAAGAACCTGTTTCATACTGCGTCACCCTGCTCGTTTTGGGCCAAGCGTAGACCCGAAAGTGTCGCCGGGAAAGGGATCATGCGTCGGGCGGGCGGTCTTTTGCCCGTGCCAGCGCATCTTCGCGCAGCCGCGCGGTGTAGTCGCGCAGCATCGGCACGCGGCGGGGGCGGAAACTGTCTCCGGTCAGATGCAGGTCATCCATCCGGTCCAAACGAAATGCGCGAAAGTCCTGCCGCAAGTGACACCATGACATCAGCATGTTTGTCTCCTGCATATAGACGATCCCCAGCGGATCGACCTTCCTGTGGGTTTGCGCCCCTTTCGCGTCGGTATAGGCGAAAGCCACCGTTTCCTCGGCCCATGTTGCGGCGCGCAACGCGGCCACATCGATCCGTGGTGGATCAGGCCGAAAGAACCGCCGCGCATCAAGAATGGCATGTTGCAGACGGTGTGCCTGCCGGGGCGGGACGCGGGCGGTGATCTTTGCCAGCGCACTCTCTGCCGCCTTTGCCAGCGCGGGGTCACCGATCATCGTAACGTCGCGCAGGCCCAGAACCAATGCTTCCAGTTCGTCGTCCTTGAACCCCAGCGGCGGCAGGGCCGCATCTTCGATCAGGGTGTAGCCAAACCCGGCTTCCCCATCGATCACCGCTCCCAACCCGCGCAGTGCCTCGATATCGCGGTACACGGTGCGCAGCGAGATTTGCAGCGCATCCGCCAATTGCATCGCGCGCACTGGTGCGGGCAATTGGCGGAGGGTGGTCATCATCTGAAACAGGCGGTGCGTGCGGGTCATGTATCGCACATACCCAATGCTGACAGTAATTGACAGCATTGCGTGCTACCCATGGGCATACCTGAAAGGAACCACCATGATCACCCTCATCACCTTTGCCCCCGCCTTTGGCCAGCCCGCCGCCAGCCCGTTCTGCGTCAAGGCGATCTGGCTTCTGAACCTCTCCGGCCTGCCCTGGCAACGCGAGGATATCGCAGACCCCCGCAAGATGCCCAAACAAAAGCTCCCCGCCATCCGCGCCGATGGGCAAATCATTCCCGACAGTGAGAACATCCGCACCTACCTCGAAGCGCAAGGCGCTGACTTCGACGCAGGTCTTTCAGACATGGAGAAGTCCACCTCCCGCGCGTTCATCCGCATGGCAGAGGAGCATATGTACTTCCACATCGTCCTTGACCGGTGGGGCGATGATACTGTCTGGCCCATCATTCGGGATGAATACTTCAATGCGATTCCGAAGCTGTTGCGGAGTGTCGTGACCAACAAACTGCGCAAGGCCTGCCTGCAGGGAATGGATCGGCAGGGGTTGGGGCGGTTCACGCCTGAAGAACGGCTGGCGCGGCTGGAAGATGACCTCAGTGCGATTGCGACGCGCTTGTGGCACGGACCCTTCCTGTTTGGCGAACGACCAACGGCGGCGGATGCTTCTGTTGGTGCGATGCTGGCAAACATGCGCGCCACACCCGGCAAGACATTGCTCAAGACCCGCATCGCGGAGGATGAAATCCTGTGTCGCTACATCGACCGCTGTGCCGATGCGATGGGAAACCCTAGCGCCGCACCCGAGAGACTTTGCGCTTAGCTCCGCCTTTCTTGCGGTTTGCCTTGTGCGATTTCCGGCGGGGACCACTGCGCCCCGCCGGAGAGCCACGCCCCTGCACTACCTTCTGATTGTCGATCTCCAAAAGCTCCAGCGACAGGCCACCGGTCACCGGCACCGCCTCCGTCAGCTTCACGGTCACACGCTGACCGATGCTGATCACCATGCCGGTGTCGGCACCCATCAGGGTCTGGCTGTCACCGTCATAATGAAAGTATTCATTGCCCAGCGCGCGCATGGGCAGCAACCCGTCCGCGCCTGTTTCGTCCAGCTTCACGAAGACACCAAACCGGGCTATGCCGCTGATCCGCCCGGTAAAGCTGTTGCCAACCCGTTCGGACAGATAGGATGCAAGATAGCGGTCCGTGGTGTCGCGTTCGGCCATCATCGAACGCCGTTCGGTGTCGGAGATATGCGCGCCGATCTGTTCAAGGCGGTCGATGTCCTCCGGCTGCAGCCCGTCCTTGCCCCAGCCATGTGCCGTGATCAGCGCCCGGTGCACGATCAGGTCGGAATAGCGCCGGATGGGCGAGGTGAAATGCGCGTAGGACGCCAAGGCAAGGCCGAAATGCCCGATATGCTCCGGCCCGTAATAGGCTTGCGTCATGGACCGCAGGGTCGACAGGTTGATCAGTTCCGCATCTTCAGTGCCCGCCGCATCATTCAACAACCGATTGAGGTGTGCGGTCTTGAGCACCTGACCCTTGGCCAGTGTCAGCCCCGCCGCCTGTGCCGTTTCGCGCAAACTGTCGAGCTTTTCCTTGGTCGGTTCCTCGTGGATGCGGAAAAGCTGTGGCACCCGCTTGGCAATCAAGGTCTCCGCAGCGGCCACATTGGCCAGCACCATGAATTCCTCAATCAGGCGGTGGGCATCCAGCCGTTCCTTGAAATTGACCGACTTCACCGTACCGTCCTCGGACAGTTCGATCCGCCGCTCCGGCAGGTCAAGCTCAAGCGGCTGGCGTTCTGCGCGCGCCTTTTTCAGCGCTTCGTAGGCAGCATAGAGCGGCTTGAGAACCGGTTCGAGAAAACCTTCAGTCCGCTCATTGGGCGCGCCATCCATGGCCGCCTGAACCTCTTCGTAATGCAATGACGCCGGTGACCGCATCAGGCCACGGTGAAAGCTGTGGCTCAGCTTGGCACCCTTGGCGTTCAGGACCATCCGCACGGCGATACAGGCGCGCGGCACCCCTTCGTGCAGCGAACACAAATCACCCGATAAACGATCCGGCAGCATCGGCACGACGCGATCCGGGAAATAGGTGGAATTGCCGCGCTTCCGCGCCTCTCGATCAAGGGCGGAGCCGGGCTTCACATAGGCTGCCACATCCGCGATCGCGACCCAGATCACATGACCGCCTTCGTTCTTGGGATCCTCATCGGCATGAGCATAACAGGCGTCGTCATGATCCCGCGCGTCGGAGGGGTCGATGGTGATCAACGGCATGTCCCGCAGGTCTTCGCGTCCTTTAAGTCCCAGCGGTTTGGCGGCATCGGCTTCGGCGATCACATCATCTGGAAAGGCATCCGGGATGCCGTGTTCATGGATGGCGATAAGCGATACCGCCTTCGGCGCGGAAGGGTCGCCCAGCCTTTCCACGATCCGCGCGCGGGGCAGGCCCATGCGGCCCTTTGGTCCAGCCTGTTCCGCCTCGACCAACTCACCATCCTTGGCGCCATAGGTCGCGTCGCTGCCGACAACCCATTCCTTGTCCGACCCCTTGTCAATCGGCAGGATTCGCCCGCCTTCGGCCTTCTTGCGGAAGATGCCGATCACCCGGCGCGGGTTTGTCCCGATGCGCCGGATCAGGCGTGCCTCGTAATGATGGTTTTCGTCTCTCACCTCTGTCAGGCGCGCCAGGATGCGGTCGCCTTCGCCCAGCGCCGGATCGGACGCACGGGGGATGACCAGAACAACAGGCTCCACCCCTTTGCCTTCCCATTCCATCGGCTTGGCGAAAAGATCACCGTCGCTGTCCGGGCCGGTCACCACCAGCACGGACACCGGCGGCAGGCGGTCGGGGTCCCGGTAGCTGCGTTTGCGCTTTTCAAGGTGCCCTTCGGCTTCAAGCTCTTTCAACACGCGCTTGAGGTCGATCCGCGCCGCACCCTTGATGCCGAACGCCTTGGCGATATCACGCTTGGCGGCCTGCGTCGGGTGCGCGCTGATCCAGTCGAGGATTTCGGATTTGGTGGGGATTTTGCTCATATGGGGGAGGTAGCACGCACCCCGGCCCGCGTCATGGCAAATCGTCAGCTGTATCGACGTCGCGCAGGGTATCGACGGTGGCAATCCGCTGACCCGGCAGGCTGGCCCGACTATCGGCCAGCGCGTGTTCCGTGGACCAGCGGACGTGCTGTAGAAACCCGTGCCGCTGTCGCGCCGGATGCTTGAGACCGATCAACCAGTAGCCGCCATCGGGTGCCGGGCCAAAGACGGCGTCGTGATCCCCCAGCGCCCTGAAGGCGCGCGTGATGTGCGCAGGTGTGACGCCGGGGATATCGCCGCCGATCACGCAGGAGGGGCCGGGGGCCGTGGCCCTCAGCATCCGCGCCATACGGTCGCCAAGGTCGCCGTCCCCCTGCGGCAAGCGCGCCAAGTGCGCAGGCCAGACCCGGCTTTGCAGCCCCGCATGGTCCGGGGCCACCGCCAGCACAACCTGCCACCGCGGGTCCGCGATACGCCGCAGTAACTGTCGCGTCTGGTGGCGGAACCACCGCGCGGCGGCAGGCATGCCGATGTCGCGACCCAGCCGGGTCTTCACCCGTCCTGCACGTGGTTCCTTCAGCATGACGATCAAAGTTCGGGTCACAACGGCCGAACCATGTCGCGGTGGGGGATACCAGCATCGTCGTAGACCGGTCCGACCGCCTCGAACCCCAGTTTTTCGTAGAACCCGAGGGCATGGATCTGTGCGCCAAGCCTGGCGCTGGATGCCTTGCCATGCGCGGCTTGCAGTGCCGCGCGGATCAGTGTCCTGCCAAGGCCCTTCCCGCGATGCGATTTCAGCACGCAGACCCGACCGATCTTTGCCAGATCCCCTTCGATCAGGATACGGAGGGTGCCCACGGGCAATTGCCCGTCCATGGCCAGCAGATGCAGGCAGGACGGATCGTGCCCGTCGAGTTCATCCGCCTCCGGCACGTCCTGTTCGTCGATGAAGACCACCCGCCGCAAGGCAAGGCAGGTTTCCAGATCATCGGTCAGGGCAACAGCCACGCTCATGCAAAATAGTCGTGCAATATGCGGCCATAGATCGCCTTCAGCTGATGGATGTGATCGACGCGCACATGTTCATCCACCTGATGCATCGACTGGCCGACCAGCCCGAATTCCACAACCGGGCAATGCGCCTTGACGAAACGCGCGTCGGACGTGCCGCCCGATGTGGACAGCACGGGTGTCACCCCGGTTTCCCGTGCCACCGCCTTGGCCACCAGATCCGACAGCGCGCCGGGCGGGGTGATGAAACTTTCACCGGAGATCTTGATCTTCAGATCAATCTCAACCCCGAAGGCATCGCGCACCTGCGCGATTTCATCTTCCAGCCATGCGGACAGGCTGGCACCGGAGTGGTGATCATTGAAACGGATGTTCAGTGCGGCAGAGCAGCTGGCGGGGATCACGTTTGTCGCGGGATTGCCTGTGTCCACCGTCACCACGGCAAGTGTGGAGGCATCGAAGTGGTCGCTGCCTTCATCAAGGGTGTGACTGGACAGCTTGTCCATCAAACGCAGCATCGCAGGCAGCGGGTTGTTGGCGCGGTGGGGATAGGCGGCGTGGCCCTGCGTTCCGGTCACACGTACATGGGCATTCATTGATCCGCGCCGCCCGATCTTGATCATGTCGCCCATCTTTTCAGGGCAAGTCGGCTCCCCCACCAGACAGACGTCCATCCTTTCGCCCGTGGTCTTCATGTGGTCGAGCAGTGCAAGCGTGCCGTCCTGTGCATCGCCTTCTTCGTCGCCGGTGATGGCAATGATGATCGCCCCATCGGGCGGGGTGTGCTGGACGAAATCCACGGCAGCGGCGGCGAAGGCAGCGACGCCGGATTTCATGTCGGTCGTGCCGCGCCCGTACATGATGCCGTCATTTACCTCTGCACCGAAGGGTGGCATGGACCAATCGGCCTCATCTCCGATGGGCACCACGTCCGTGTGGCCATTGAAGCCAAAACTACGCGCGTGGCCCTTGGCGCCCCAGCGCGCAAAGAGGTTCCTGATCCCGCCCCGGTCCGCCCAGCTACATTCAAATCCCGCATCGCCAAGTACCTTGTGCAAGACGTCCAAAGCGCCCGCATCCACAGGCGTCACCGAAGGGCAGCGCACCAGTGTGGCGGTCAGTTCAGCAGGGTCCAGACCGGGCATTCACGTCTCCTTCATGGTGGGGTTCGGCGTATGTGCCCTTTCTTGTGGCGAAAAAAGCGCGGTGTGAAGGGGTTGGCGTGAAGAAATGCTTAACAGTTTCCCGTCTTCCGTGTTAACTTTGCCGCAATAAAAATGACCCGAGGCAGGGCATTCGCAGCAGTACCGCAGAGATGAGCACCTGAAAACAGGGCCATAGCTGCATCTGATTATCCGTTACGGGACTTGTTCCCAAACTCGGCTGCGCCGTCCGCCTTTGGATAAAAAGGTGAGACGAGGCATGCCAGTACCCGCATCAGAGCTTGAAATTGAAACAGTGCGCGAGGGCACTTCTGCCCTTGATATGGCGCAGACAATATTCGGGAGCGGCGTGACGGTCACGGGCGCTTCGTTTCGCGGTGATCGGGACAGTGCCGGAACCTATTCAGGCGGAGACAGCACATCACCCGGCGTGACACCCGGCGATACGGGGATCATCCTTTCAACGGGCGATGCAGAAGACTTCACCAATTCAAGTGGTCAGGCAAACCAAAGCACCAACACCTCCACCAACACCTCCGGGCAGAACAACTCTTCCCAGTACAACGCAGTGGCGGGTGCGCGGACCTATGACGCAGCAACGCTGGACGTCGATTTCATCCCCGATGCCAGCGTGATGACGATGAAATTCATCTTCTCTTCCGAGGAATATCCCGAATTCCAGAACTCCATCTATCAGGATTTCTTTGGTGTCTGGATCAACGGCACGTTGGTGCCGATGGACGTGGGCAACGGCGATACCGATCCCGGTAACGTCAACACCACGAACAACATCAACATGTTCGTCGACAATCAGAACGACGATTTCAACACAGAGATGGACGGCTTTACCATCACGCTGACGCTGACCATGAACGTCAATCCCGGTGTGGTGAACTCCATGCGCGTGGCCATCGCGGATGTGGCGGATTCAAGCTACGATTCAAACGTGCTGATTGCGGCGGATTCTGTTCAGACCGACCTTGTTGCCGTTTCGGATGACATCGATCTGTTCCCCGATGGCGACAAGGTGATCGACGTTCTGGCGAACGACATCAACAATGGCCCTGGTACGCTGACCATCACGCAGATCAATGGGCAGGATGTGATCGCGGGGGATACCATCACCCTGCCCACCGGCCAGACAGTCAAGCTGAACCCCGATGGCACTTTCACGGTGACAGGGGACGGCGATGTCGAGGATTTCAACTTTACCTATACCGTCACTGACGGGACCGAGACGGATGTCGGTTTTGTCAACGCGACGGGCGTGCCATGTTTCGTGGCGGGCACGCTGATCGCCACGCCGACGGGAGAGCGCGCGGCGGAGACCCTGCGCCCCGGTGATCTGGTACAAACGCAGGATGACGGGCCGCAGCCCCTGCGCTGGATCGGGACACGGAAGGTTGCCGCAACGGGGGACTTTGCCCCGATCCACATCCGCGCGAACACTTTCGGCCGCCATCGCGATTTGCTGGTATCGCCGCTGCATCGGGTCCTGATCCGCGACAACATGGCGGAGCTGTTGTTCGGAGAAGCCGAAGTTCTGGTGGCGGCGCGTGATCTGGTGAACGACCGGTCCGTGCGACGCCGCGAAGGGGGAGAGGTGACCTATGTTCACCTGCTATTTGACCGGCATCAGGTTGTATTTTCCGAAGGGTTGGAGACGGAAAGCTTCCTGCCCGGTCCGCAGACAACCAAAAGCCTTGAGCGTGAAGTCGTGGACGAAATATGCGCGATCTTCCCGGAATTGGATGCCGAAACCGGAACGGGGTATTCGCCAGCCGCGCGGCGCACCCTGAAACGATACGAAGCGGACCTGCTGCGCGCGGGCAAGGTGGCTTGATATGACGTGGCTTGCTCTGACAGATCATGACAACCGCCGCATGTCGTTGCGGGGCCTCGGGTCGGACAAGAAAGATGAAGTGCTGCTGCTGGATGATCCGGCCACCCGGTTGACGCGCGGGACGATCCTGTTCGAGACGCGCTTGTCCCCTGACGGGCGGCCGCAGAAGCTGTTTGCCTACAAAACCCCTTATCCGCAGATGCGCAGTCTGACCTTCCAGGCCATTCCCGGCGGTGGGATCGCAATGGTGCAGGTGCAGGGCGATGCGATCACCCATGCCGCCATCCAGCGCGAAGATGCCGGGCGGACGGACGTGGCGCGCATCACCTATTCGTGGGACTGCAAGATGAACTGGGCGCGGATGTCGCTGGAGCAGCCGGAAGAGCATCACGTAACCTCCGTCTATATCGACAACCCGCAGCCCTTGTCAGTGGAGGACATTCGGGAACTGATGCTGGGCCGGGGGGATCATACCTTTGCGCAGGACATGATCTTTGCCGCGCTTTCGGATCAAATCGAAGCGGTGGGGCCGCTGCCGACGCTGCTGCCGAGCACGCCACTTGCGACGCCGTGGGGGTACAAGCCGCTGCGCGATTTGCGCCGAGGTGATACGGTGCTGACCCGCGATACCGGCACGGTGCCTGTGCTGCACCGTGTGGGCCGCACCGTGCCTGCGCGCGGCAGTTTCAGACCGATCCGGCTGCGCGCGCCTTATTTCGGGTTGCAGCAGGACATCATCGTCTCACCCGAGCAGCGGCTGATCATTGACGGGCCAGAGGTGGAGTACCTGTTCAGTCAGGAAGCTGTGCTGGTCCCTGCGCGACATCTGGTGAATGGCTTTGCCGCGCTGGAAGAAACTTGCGGGCCGGTGATAACCTATGGCCAGTTGTTGCTACCCAACCATGACACGGTTCTGGCAGCGGGAACCGCGCTGGAAAGTCTCTATATCGGGCAAATCCGCCGGGATGGTCAAAAACTGAACAGTTCGGTTCTGCACCATCTGGAACGGTCCCTGTTGCCGGAACATGACCGTCCTGCGCACCATGTGCTGCGCTGGTATGATGCCATTCATCTGGCGCGCCGCCGCGCCGCCTGAGCTAATCGAAGAACGGGGTCATCTGCGCGACGATCACGGCATTCTCGGCCAGGGCACGCTCCATCAAGGCGCGTTCTTCGGTATCGATCTCCTGACCGTCGGCCTCACGCTCCGCAAGCGTGCCGTAGCCCGTCACATCCAGCGGCGCGGTATCGGCCTGTTTGAGGATCGCCACCGTTTCACGCACCGCCTCGGCCTCGTCCACGCCAGAGGCAAAGCACATCAGCGCGGCACCCGTCGCCTTTTCTGGCAGACCATCGCCTTCCTTGCGGCCAATCTGGACCAGCAGTGTATAGACCTGCTGGCGCGAGGGCTTCTTTTGCTTCTTGGGGTCAGACATGAAAAGGGCCGCCTTTGCGCATGAAAGGCAGCCCTAGCGTGATCAGGTTGATTTGGAAAGTGGGATCAGTCGCGCAAAAGCTCGTTGATCGATGTCTTGGAGCGCGTGCGTTCATCCACGCGCTTCACGATGACCGCGCAATAGAGGTTCACACCGTTCTTCGAAGGCATGGAACCTGCGACCACGACCGATCCGGCAGGCACTTCGCCGTACATGACCTCACCTGTCTCCCGATCCACGATCTTGGTGGACTGGCCGATAAACACGCCCATGCCCAGCACGGAGCCTTCGCGCACGATGCAGCCTTCGACCACTTCCGAACGCGCACCGATGAAGCAGTTGTCTTCGATGATGGTTGGTCCCGCCTGCATGGGTTCCAACACACCACCGATGCCCACGCCACCCGATAGGTGCACGTTCTTGCCGATCTGCGCGCAGGAACCAACGGTGGCCCATGTATCAACCATCGTGCCTGAATCGACGTAGGCACCGATGTTCACGAAGGACGGCATCAGCACCACGCCGGGCGCGATGAAGGCGGAGCGGCGCACGACGCAGTTCGGAACAGCGCGAAAGCCTGCGTCTTTCCACTGCGCATCGCCCCAGCCCTTGAACTTGCTGTCGACCTTGTCCCACCAGCCAGCACCCTGCGGGCCGCCTTCCTGATGTTCCATGTCCTTGATGCGAAAACCCAGCAGCACGGCCTTCTTGGCCCATTGGTTCACGTGCCAGTTGCCGTCGTCCTGCTTTTCCGCCACCCGCAGCTTGCCTGAATCCAGCGCATTGAGCGTGTCTTCGATGGCATCGCGCGTCTCGCCCGTAGTGGATGAAGTGATCTGGTCACGGGTGTCCCATGCGGCTTCGATGGCGGTCTCAAGTTGGGCATTCGACATGGGGCTGCGCTCCTGATGGAAGGGTTTGGCGGGCTATACCGTTGTGCGCCGCCCTGCGCAATCGTTCAACGCCATTTGATGGAACACCCCATCGACGCTGTTTGCATGTCAGGTCCGCGCCCCGTTTCAGCGACCTGCGTCATCGCATTAAGGAGTTCTGGCGTCCGGCTTGCCGGATCATCCCGCATGCCGATGTCATCCAGACGGCCCCGGTATTGCAAACCACCCTCTGCGTTGAAGCCAAAGAAATCCGGCGTGCAGACCGCACCATAGGCCCTGCCGACCGATTGATCCTCGTCCACCAGATAAGGCGCTTTCAGCCCATGGGTCTTGGCAAATGCGACCATACGGTCAGGGGCATCCGCAGGGTAGTCCCGGTAATCGTTGGACATGATCGCCACGCAACCGATGCCGATCTTCTCAAGCGCCTGCATGTCGCTTGCCAGACGGTCGATCAGTGCAATGACGTAAGGACAATGATTGCAGATGAAGGCCACCAGCAGCCCCTTGTCCCCCATCACGCTGTCGCGGCTGTGGTGTACACCATCGGCCGTAGCAAGATTGAAGTCAGGTGCGCGCCAATCAAAATCGCAGATCTTGGATTCAAGCAGCATGGGTCGGTCCTTTTGTCCGGGATACGCAGCACATAGTGCGGGTGCAAAAGACGGTGGTCAATCGTTCGCCAGCGGTGCATGTTGGCGGCTGGCAAGGCCTTGCCTGCATCAGCCGGAGACCACGATGACCAAGAAGAACCGCCGCCATCCCTTGCGGGACGCCATTGCCGACCGGCAAGCCGTACAGGTAACGCCGGACACGGCCCAGACCCGTTCGTCGGCCTATCAGCTGGCGTTCACAGACAGCGAATTCATGCTGCGTGAGGAGTTGCGCCCGGTCCGGCTGCAACTGGAATTGCTGAAACCACAGATGATGCTGGACGAAGAGGGGATCCGGTCCACGATTGTGCTGTTTGGCGGCGCGCGTATTCCCTCGCCGGAAAACAAGGCCTCCGCCCGGACTGAGACGCTTGCCGACCTGTCGCGTTTTTATGATGAAACGCGCGAATTCTCGCGGTTGATGACGCTCAAGTCCATGGAAAGTGACGGGACCGAGGATGTGATCGTCACCGGTGGCGGTCCCGGCGTGATGGAGGCGGGCAATCTTGGTGCGCTGGATGCGGGCGGGCGGTCTGTCGGATTGAACATCGTGCTGCCGTTTGAACAGGCCCCGAATGAATATGTCACGCCGGAGCTGTGCTTCAACTTCCACTATTTCGCCATTCGCAAGATGCACTTTCTGATGCGGGCAAAAGCGATCTGTGTCTTTCCGGGTGGCTTCGGCACCATGGATGAGTTGTTTGAATCGCTCACCCTGATCCAGACCGGCCGGATGGAGCCGTTGCCCTTCCTGTTGTTTGGGACAGATTTCTGGAAGAAGATCATCAACTGGGACGCGCTGGCGGATGCCGGGACGATTTCAGCCGAAGATCTGGATTTGTTTCGCTTTGTCGAGACAGCGGAGGAGGCCATGGCCGAAATTGCCAAATGGGAAACCGGTCCTGCCCGGCAGAAAGTGCCGGGTCGCTGAAAATCAGATCAGTGGCTGGCGGAGGGGCCGTCAGGCAAAACGCCAATCTCGATATGATGGGGCAAAGTCTCGACTATTTGGCCGCGCTCCGTCTCCCGGACGGCATAGCCATACCCGGCTAAACGGTGTTGCCATTCACGCGTGGACAGCGCAACGGCACGTTCGCGCAGCACCAGGTCCATAACTTGCGCGATAATAAAGGGATCGTTTTTCAAAGGGGCAGACATTACTTGGCTCCTCACCACGTTATTCAATGGGGGGAGCCTGCGGTTCGGCCGTGGCAGAAGTTATTCGGCTTCGCGGCGGCAAAAAGGTCATTTCGTGGCGGTCAGGGTCCTTGGAAAAGGGGGAAGATGGCCGGTTTTCCTTCGATGCGGCACGCCTTTACCCCGATCCAGCAGACATCGACACCATCCGGGGCCAAGTCGTATTTCAACAACCCCGGCACTCTCATCCACTACCTTGGGTCAGCCCTGGCCGCCCAAACCTGCCTCTGCTTCGATCTGCTTGCGCGATTTGCGCGCACGCTCGGTTGCGGACTTCAACTGTCCACAGGCCGCCATGATATCCTCGCCCCGCGGAGTGCGAATGGGGCTGGCATAGCCGGCCTTGTAGATGATGTCGGCAAAGCGTCGGATGCGGTTGTTGGACGACCGCTTGTAGGGCGCGCCGGGCCATTCGTTGAAGGGAATCAGATTGATCTTGGCGGGAATGCCTTCGATCAGTTTGATCAGGCGGCGCGCGTCATCGTCGCTGTCGTTGATCCCGTCGAGCATCACGTATTCAAAGGTGATCCGCTCAGAATTGCGGCCCCTTGGATAGGTGCGCAGGGATTGAAGCAGCGTCTCGATGTTCCAGCGCTTGTTGATCGGCACCAATGTATTGCGAACTTCATCTGTGGTGGCGTGGAAACTGACCGCCAACTGACAGCCGATCTCATCCGCCGTGCGCTCAATCTCCGGCACGACGCCGGAGGTGGACAGCGTGATCCGCCGTCGCGAAAGCTGAATGCCTTCTTCGTCCATCGCGATCTTCATCGCGTCGCGCACGTTCTCGAAATTGTAAAGCGGCTCCCCCATGCCCATCAGGACGATGTTGGACAAAAGCCGTGTTTCGTCCTTGGGCGCGCCAATCTTGGGCCATTCGCCCAGATCATCGCGGGCCACCATGACCTGACCGATGATCTCAGCCGCGGTCAAGTTGCGCACCAGTTTCTGCGTTCCGGTGTGACAGAATGAACAGGTCAGGGTGCACCCGACCTGAGACGACACACAAAGCGTGCCGCGCCCTTCTTCGGGGATATAGACAACCTCGACCTCGTGCCCGCCCGCGATGCGCACGAGATACTTGCGGGTGCCATCCTCGCTGACCTGACGGGTCACGACCTCGGGCACGTCAATCACGAATTTCTCCGCCAGTTCCGCGCGGTAGGCTTTGGCAAGGTTCGTCATTTCCGCAAAGTCGCGCACGCCCCATTGGTAAATCCACTGCCAGATCTGACCTACACGCATCTTCGCCTGCTTTTCCGGCGTGCCGTTCGCGACAAGCACATCGCGCATGGCGTCGCGGGTTAGCCCGACAAGGTTCTGTGGCCCATCGGGCAGCTTGCGCGGGATGGTATGGACGTCTTGCGTGATCGGAGCATTGGCAGACATGGGGACGACTCGCAGGTTCAAGGTGATGCGCCTCTATATAGGGTGGCACGGGAAATGCAAAAAGGGCCGGAAGGTATGGGAACCCTTACTTGCAAATATTCGCGGCTTGGTTGAAGATATTAACCATTATTAAGACCAATACATTTAGCGCAGGTCAGTGTCCGCTGTTCCAGATTTGTTGGATGACGGACGTCAAGGGGGCCCGCACACATTCAATAGAGAGGAAGACGATTATGCCTATCACTCTTGGTTTGACCTTCACATTCTGCACCGCAATTCTGGTGATCTTCGGCGACTACCTGATCAAGATTGCAGCCGACAGGGGGCATGGTGTCATGTCCGGTTTGGTCATGTCCGGCTGCATCCTTTATGCCGTGTCCGCATTGATGTGGTTCTATGCGCTGCACCATGTCACGCTGTCACAGGCGGGCGTAGCCTATTCGATGCTGACCCTTCTGGCGCTCTGCGGCATCGGTGTCGCCTACTTCGGAGAGGTGCTGTACCCGCGTGAATTGTTCGGCATAGGCTTCGCCTTGCTCTCTATGCTTCTGATGATGCGGGTTGCCTGACACCAGTGCTGCGGCCTAGCCGCCGCAGCGTTTCGCAGCATCCTCGATCGCAGCCGTGAAGCCCAACAGGGAAAACGTGTCCTTGGTGTTGGTTCCGCGTCCGGATTGTCCGGTAACAATAGCATCCGCACCGCGCTTCATCGCAGTGATGATACGCGCGTCATCTTCGGTGGTGGCGGGCCATGCCCACTCTCCATCCGTGAAAAGCTCAAAGCTGTTGCCGGAGATGTTCAAATTCACTGTCGAGCCGTCCGCGAACGGATACCCGCCGGTGAACGCAACCTGCCCCTTCGCCCCGGCGGAAGGGCGGTAGAACACCATCAATAAGGTCTGACCCCGGTTCACCGCAACAACACGCCCATCACGGGAGTTCACGGTTTCCTTCGGCGTGGACACACCCCAGCATTCCGTCGGATTATCCTCGACGAAAACGCTCCAGTCGGTCTTGGCCGCCACGCGGTTTGTGCTTTGGTCCTGCGCTGCAGCGCCCGTCCCGATCAGTGCAGCCAGACCCGCAGCTGCGGCCATTGATTTCGCAATTCTCATCTGTTCAGCCTCCAGACTTCCCAAACCTCAATACCGATGCAAACCCTTCGGCGGATTTCGCACCGCTCTGCTGCATAGGTCTGTTTTCTTTCGTTCATCAAACATACTAACGTAAAAGAGGCGACAGGCGAAAGAGCCGATTGGCGGCTTTTTGCCCAGAAAAAGGACACAATTTCATGAGCAACCCGGCCCCGTTCGCCGAAATCTGGCGTGGCGATTTTCTGGAAAGCGTGCATTCGGGTCACGCGGTGATCTGTGCGGGCAACGGGCAGGTTGTGGAAAGCTGGGGCGATGCCGATCTGGTGATGCTGCCGCGGTCGTCATCGAAGATGATCCAGGCGCTTCCATTGATCCAGTCTGGTGCCGCCGAAGCGGCCGGGCTGGTGGCGGAACACCTCGCATTGGCCTGTGCATCCCATGAGGGCGCGGCCATTCATACCGAGAGGGTAAATGCATGGCTTGCGACACTTGGGCTGACCGATGATGCGCTGCGATGCGGGCCGCAAACGCCAGCCGACAAAGACGCGCGTTACGCGCTGATCCGCGACTATGAAGAACCCTGCCAGTGTCACAACAATTGCTCCGGTAAACACGCGGGTTTCCTGACGTTGGCGCAGCATCTCGGCGCAGGCCCGGAATATGTGGAGATCGACCATCCGGTGCAGCGGGCCTGCCTTGAAGCCTTTGAACGCGTCACTGGTGAAACGTCTCCGGGCTATGGCATCGACGGATGCTCTGCCCCGAACTTCGCCTGTACTCTGACGGGAATGGCGCGCGCGATGGCGCATTTCGCCTGCGCGCCTGCAGGATCACCCGAGGCGCAGTTGCACGAGGCGATGCGGCTGCATCCCGAACTGGTCGCCGGGGAAGGGCGCGCGTGTACGGAATTGATGCGCGCGACGGATGGCAAGGTCGCGCTGAAGACCGGTGCAGAGGGATATTTCATCGCCATCATACCCGAGCAGAAGATCGGTATTGCGCTGAAAGCCGCCTGCGGCACAACACGCGCCGCGGAATGCGCGATCGTGGCACTGCTGGTGCGGTTGGGGGTGCTGGATGCTGAACACCCCGCCACGCTGAAGCGCATGAATGCCCCGATCAAGAACCGGCGTGGTCTCCGGACGGGAACACTCAAGCCCGCGGCGGGGCTGATCTGAAGGCGCTACATTTCGACGATGGGCGCGACCTCTGCCGTGCCGCTGCCGTCAGCGACCATCGGGCAGGCGGACGCAACCTTGCAAGCGGCGTCGATATCCGTCGCGCGGATAATCGTGAACCCGGAAAGCGGATTGGCCCCGCCGTTGTTCTCTACGCCGGAAGCGCTGACGGTTTTTGACATGCCAACCGGATTGCCGGGATGAACGACCTTGTCGCCCATGTCTTCGTACCAAGCCTGCCAAGCGGCCATGGCTTTGGCCCCTTCCTCCGGCGTTTCAGGCATTTTTCCGCCGTGATAGGCCAACATGAAATCAGGCATCTGTCTTCTCCCCACATTTTGTTGATCGGAGGAAGATAGCAGATTCTGGCGCATTTCGCGACCATCGCGGGCTGCGTGACCCATCAGGCGATGAAGTCGGCCTTGGAGTAGCCTTGAATATAAAGCAACGCCATCAAATCACCGAAGTTGATCCGCACGTCACATTTGGCCGCAACCGATGGCTTGGCATGCAGGGCCACGCCAAGTCCTGCGCGGGTGAGCATTCCCAGATCGTTGGCCCCGTCGCCCACCGCGATCACGTCCGTTTCTGCAATTCCAAGCCGCTTTGTGATCTGTTCCAATGCGTCGACCTTGGCCTGACGTCCCAGGATCGGCATGCCGACCTTCCCGGTCAGCTTACCCGCTTCGATCATCAGCGTATTCGCGCGGTTTTCGTCAAATCCGAGGTGTGCGGCAACCTGCGCCGTAAAGGCGGTGAACCCGCCAGAGACAAGGACCGCATGTGCATCATCCCCTTTCATGGTGGACAGGAGCGTCCTGCCGCCGGGCATGTAGCTGATCCGCGTCCTGAGCACATGGTCGATCACACCGGCATCCAGCCCGCGCAAAAGCCCGACACGTTCGCGCAGGGCATCGTCGAAATCCAGTTCCCCGTTCATCGCGCGCGCGGTGATGTCCTTGACCCTTTCGCCCACGCCTGCTTCATCGGCGAGTTCATCGATGCATTCCTGCTGGATCATCGTGCTGTCCATATCAGCAAGCAGCATCTTCTTGCGCCTCCCAACGGAGGGGACGACAATCAGATCGACACCTTGCCGCTGCACATCCGCCCACACATCCCACCGGTTGCTTGGCGTTTCCAGCATGTCGAATTCCACCGCCTCACCCGGCGCCAGCCAGCGCAGATCGCTGCCACCCCAGGCGTTGCGCAGCGCTGTGACCATTTCGGGCGCAAGCGGCGCGGCGGTGCCCGGGTTTGTCAGCAGGATCGTCGTAAACATCTGGTTCTCCGGGCTTTCTCACTGGGCAAAGTTTCCGATCCGCGACAATTGCCGCCGGAAATAGTCTGTTTCCGGGGCTCTAGCGTGAAATAGCGGCTTGCGCCAGTGGGCTGTCGCCCGTACTTCCGGCGGTGGGACACCCTTCCCCAACGAAGGGCGCATATCTGAGAGGGTAGCAGTAATGGCTATTTCACAACCGGCAACGCGGCCGGCAAATCCGCGTTTTTCATCTGGCCCCTGTGCCAAACCTCCCGTTTTTGATCTGAACAACCTGTCGGACGCGCCTTTGGGGCGCAGCCATCGGGCGGCTGTCGGCAAGGCAAAGCTGCTAGAAGCGATAGAGACAACGCGTGAGATCCTCGGCGTGCCCGCTGATTACAGGATCGGTATCGTGCCCGCCTCTGATACCGGTGCGTATGAGATGGCGATGTGGACCATGCTGGGAGAGCGCCCAGCCGAAATGGTCGCCTGGGAAAGCTTTGGCGCAGGCTGGGTCACGGATGTGATCAAACAGCTGAAGATCGAGGCAACGACCCACACCGCCGATTATGGTGAAATCGTCGACATGGCCGCGCTGAACTACGACAATGACGTGTGTTTTACCTGGAACGGCACGACATCGGGTGTCCGCGTTGCTTCTGGCGATGTGATCCCGGCCGACCGTGCAGGCCTGACACTGTGCGATGCGACCTCTGCCGCGTTTGCGATGGACCTGCCGTGGGACAAGCTGGATGTAACAACGTTCTCCTGGCAGAAAGTGCTGGGCGGCGAAGCAGCGCATGGGATGCTGATCCTGTCACCGCGTGCGGTGAAGCGGTTGGAGACTTACACACCCGCTTGGCCCTTGCCGAAGATCTTCCGTCTGACCAAAGCGGGCAAGCTGAACGAAGGCATCTTCCGGGGCGAGACGATTAACACGCCATCGATGCTGTGTGTCGAGGATTATCTGCAGACCCTCAAATGGGCCAAATCGGTTGGCGGGCTTCAAGGTCTGATCGCCCGCGCTGATGCCAACGCAAAAGCCATTGCGGACTTTGTGGACACGCACGACTGGATCGACTTTCTGGCAAGTGATGCCGCGACGCGGTCCAACACCTCTGTCTGTCTGAAGTTCACCGACGACCGCATCACGGATGGGGCAGCCTTTGCCAAGGCAGTCGCCACACGGCTGGCAGATGAGGACGTCGCACTGGACATCGGGGCCTATCGCGATGCGCCTCCCGGTCTGCGCATCTGGTGCGGTGGCACGGTCGAAACCACCGACATCGCCGCGATGCTGCCCTGGCTCGCCTGGGCGTTCGAGGCCGAAATCTCCACATAATTCCGGTGTCCCGTAGGGTGCGCATTCATTGCGCACCAAACGTCCACACCCATCACGACATTCCAATAAAGGACCAAAATCATGGCCCCCAAAGTACTCATCTCCGACAAACTCTCTGACGCCGCCGTGCAGATCTTCAAGGATCGCGGCATCGACGTGGACTTCCAGCCCGATGTGGGCAAGGACAAGGAAAAACTGGCGCAGATCATCGGCAACTATGACGGCCTCGCCATCCGCTCTGCCACCAAGGTAACGGAGAAAATCCTTGCTGCTGCGGACAATCTCAAGGTCATCGGCCGGGCAGGCATCGGCACTGACAACATCGACAAGGATGCGTCTTCGAAAAAGGGCGTGATCGTGATGAACACGCCGTTCGGGAACATGATCACCACCGCTGAACATGCCATCGCCATGATGTTCGCGGTTGCACGGCAAATCCCCGAAGCCTCCGCTTCCACCCACGCAGGCAAGTGGGAGAAATCGAAATTCATGGGTGTGGAACTCACCGGCAAGACCCTGGGTGTGATCGGCGCTGGCAACATCGGCGGCATCGTCTGCGACCGGGCGCGTGGGCTGAAAATGAAGGTTGTCGCCTATGACCCCTTCCTGGGCGAAGAAAAGGCCGAGAAGATGGGCGTCGAGAAGGTCGAGTTGGATGAGCTGCTCAAGCGCGCGGATTTCATCACCCTTCATGTCCCCTTCACTGATCAGACGGCGAATATCCTCAGCCGCGAGAATCTGGAGAAAACCAAGAAAGGCGTGCACATCATCAACTGCGCCCGCGGTGGTCTGGTGGACGAAGAAGCGCTGGCCGATCTGTTGAAATCCGGTCACATCGCGGGCGCAGCGTTTGATGTGTTCAAAGTCGAACCCGCCACCGACAATCCGCTCTTCAACCTGCCTAACGTGGTCTGCACGCCCCACCTCGGTGCCGCCACCACGGAAGCGCAGGAAAACGTTGCACTGCAGGTGGCAGAACAGATGTCCGACTACCTGCTGACCGGTGCCGTCACCAACGCGCTCAACATGCCGTCGGTGACGGCGGAAGAAGCCAAGGTCATGACACCGTGGATCAACCTTGCCGGTCACCTTGGTGCTTTCATCGGCCAGATGACCGATGAACCGATCAAGGCGATCAACATTCTTTATGATGGCACGGTCGCTGAGATGAACCACGAGGCGCTGAATTGCGGCGTTGTCGCAGGCATCATGAAACGCGCCAACCCGGATGTGAACATGGTTTCCGCCCCCGTTGTCGCGCGCGAAAAGGGCATCCAGATCAGCACGACAAATCAGGACAAATCCGGCGTTTTCGACGGTTATATCAAAGCAACGGTTGTCACCGACAAACGCGAACGGTCCGTCGCCGGCACGGTTTTCTCCGACGGCAAGCCGCGCTTTATCCAGATCAAGGGCATCCAGATCGACGCGGAGATCGGCGCGCATATGGTCTATACCACCAACGAGGACGTGCCGGGCATCATCGGCACTTTGGGTCATACCATGGGCGAAAACGGCGTGAACATCGCGAACTTTACCCTTGGCCGCGCGGCCGTGAAGGGGGAGGCGATTGCCTTGCTTTACGTCGATGAACCCGTACCTGCGCCGGTCATCAAGAAGCTGGAAGACACGGGGCTTTTCACGCAAGTCAAACCACTGCAATTCGACGTGGCCTGAGGTATTGCCAGCCGACAAAGGGGGCGGGCAGCTTGTCAGGCGGGCCGCCCCTTTTCATTGTACACTCTGCAAGATAAGCCTGCGGCCATGACACAATCCCTTTATGCCATCGGTGATATTCACGGCCAGCTCGCCGAATTGCAGCGCGTTCTGGCGCTGATCGAGGCGGATGGCGGCAGGGATGCCAGAATCGTTTTTCTGGGCGACTACACGGACCGCGGACCGGACAGCAAAGGGGTGCTTGATCTGCTGGTGCAGGCGCGCGCCGAAGGGCGCAACTGGACCCTTTTGCAGGGCAACCACGACCGGATGTTTTCATGGTTCATGCGCAAATATCCACAGCACGACGCCTATCTTCCGATTGAGCTTTCGTGGCTGCATCCGCGCCTTGGCGGTAACACCACGCTGGCCTCCTACGGTGTCACCTTCACGGAACGCAGCCGTCAACTCGCGGTGCATGCCGATGCTGTGAATGCCGTGCCGCCGTCACACCTCGATCTGCTGGACAGCTTGGACACCAGTTTTGAGACAGCAGACCTTTTTTTTGCGCATGCGGGCATCCGGCCGGGCGTTCCGCTGGACAAGCAGGACGTCGAAGACCTGCTGTGGATCAGGAAAGACTTTCACGCAGTGCGGTATGCCCACCCCAAATTAGTTGTACATGGCCACACGCCCGTGGATCGTGCGCAGCATTATGGTAATCGTATCAACCTCGATAGCGGCGCGGGCTATGGCAAGCCGCTGACGGCAGCGGTATTTGAAGGGGCGGATTGCTGGACGTTGACACGGAAAGGTCGCGTCGCGCTTAGCCCCTGAGGGCCGCCGGACCGGGGCCGCTCCGTTCCAGCTGTTCCGCAAACCCGTCAAAGGTCTTGCCGCTCAGGACGGGAATGCCCTTGGCTTCGATCTCTTTCATGGCGGCAAGGCTTTTGTCGTCGGGACCGGGTCCGGGTGTGCGCAGGACAACGGCACCGATTCGGCCTTTGTGCCGCTCTACCGCGTCGCGATAAACAAACGCATCATGCTGTCCGGTGTCGCCGACAAGAATGTACAGCAGACCGGGATTTGCGTTCAGCAGAACATCGATACTGCTCCCTTTGTGGTCACCATGCGTGCCGGTGATGAACTGCGTCTCACTGACACCCAGATCGCGCAGAAATTTCGGACCTCTTGGCAATCCGGCCCGATCGAAAATGGCGGCAATAAATCCGTGCAGGTTCCATGGGCTCGAACTGACGTAGTAGATCGGGTTGCGGCCATCTTCTGATATCGCCCGAATGAAGCGAACGGCGTCGGGGTAGACGCGCCGGGTCAGAACGCTGCCTGTCATCGACGTCCATAGGTTCCGCCAGAGTTGATACGCACCGGTCACAAGCATCGTATCATCAATGTCCGAGATCACCGCGCATTCCGCTTCAAGTGGTGGTATCAGGACGGGGCAATGGGTCGTCCCATCCTGCCCGTCGATCCCAACCGCAACGTTCGTCCAGCCCTTTTGTGGCCCACGTGGCATTAATAGGGTGAAATACCCCTCTTCGTCCGCCTGCGCTGTAACGCCCTGCGCCTTGACCGGGACATGAGCGACCTCATCGGTCGCAAAAAGGGACACCATCTGACGAAAACTGGCCCAACGGGATTGCCCTTTCTTCGCATTGGTACGCCGCAGATCGGTCAACACCCTTCCCCGCACAACAAGGTGCTCCGGCGTGGCATACCCCATGTAAGGGTCTATCACGGCACGCCTGTTCCGCCGGAGGGCGACACGGTCGATCAGCTTTTCAATGCGCCAGGTTACGGCATGCAGGATTCTCTTGATCATGCCCGGAAAACGCCGGAGTGGAGCGAATGTTCACTGTTTTCCTCAGAAAAGTCGTGCAAGCATCCAAAGAACAAGGGCGCCGCCGACGGCACCCCCGGCACTTGCCAGCACAATCCAGCGCCAGAAGGGCTGGCGTGGCGGCGGGGTTGGATTGCTTTGACGCAGCAGCGCATCTTCAACCAGTTCCGGAAGCCGTGGGCCAAATCGGGCAAGCACGGTCACGGTCTTGGCCAGATCATTCAGAGCGGCGCGCGGGCCGATGGATTTGGTGATGTAACTGGTGACAATGGGGCTGGCGACTTCCCAGATGTTGATGCTGGGATTGAGGGAACGGGCGACGCCTTCGACCACGACCATGGTGCGTTGCAACAGGATCAGTTCGGTGCGCGTTTCCATCCCGAAGCGTTCGGTCACTTCAAACAGATAAGTCAGCAGGCGCGCCATTGAGATGCGCGTTGCATCCATGCCGAAAATCGGCTCTCCCACGGCGCGCAGGGCGCGGGCAAATTCATCGACATCCTTGTCGGCGGGCACATAGCCGGCCTCGAAATGAACCTCGGCCACGCGTTTATAATCGCGGCGGATGAAGCCGTAGAGGATTTCCGCGTAAACGCGACGGGTATATTCGTCGATGTGCCCCATTATGCCGAAATCGTAGGCGATGATGTCCCCGTTCGGCGCGACCTTGAGGTTGCCCTGGTGCATGTCGGCGTGAAAGTACCCGTCGCGCAGTGCATGGCTCAGAAACAGGTGCAGCACCCGGTCGCCCAGCACCTTGCGATCATGCCCGGCAGCGTCAATCGCGGCATTATCGCCCATCGACACACCATCCGCCCAACCCAGCGTCATCACCCGGCGCGCGGAATAATCCCACTTGATCTGGGGCAGTTGAAAGCCCTCGTCCTTTTCGGTGTTGGCCGCGAATTCCGAAGCGGAGGCGCTTTCGAGCCGCAGATCAAGTTCGCCTCGAACAACGCCATCAAAGTGTTCGATGACATCCGTGGGCCGCAAGCGTCGGGAGCCGGGAGAAAAAAGTTCGACCATGCTCGCCGCGAGGTAGAAAGCGTCCACATCCTTGCGAAAGGCTTTCTCGATCCCCGGGCGCAAGACTTTAACAGCGACTTCCTGACCAGTCTCCGTCAGGCGCGCCTTGTGCACCTGCGCGATGGAGGCCGCCGCGACGGAATCGCTGAATTCGGAGAACATCGTGCCCACGGGCCGCCCCAGCGCACGCTCCACCTCCTGCTTGGCTTCCTCGGTCGAGAATGGTGGCAGCTTGTCTTGCAGCACGCGCAATTGCAGCGCCATGTCATCACCCACCACGTCCGGACGGGTCGACAGGACCTGACCGAACTTGATATAGGCCGGCCCAAGCGCGGTTAGTGCGCGGGTGGCGGGTGGCATGGACGGATCGCCCTTGTATCCCAGCCATTTGAACGGCAGCCCCAGCGCGCGGGCCACGAAACGCAGCGCGGGCGGTGCCTCAAAGGCATCCAGCACGACGTTCATCGCGCCGGTCCGCTCCAGCGTGGCGCCGGTCCGGACCAGCCTCCATATGTTGTGCGGTCCCTTCAAATCTTCCAGCCCGAATGCAGGGCTGCGATGCCCATGGTCAGATTTCGGTAGCTGGCATTCTCGAACCCGGCGGCGCGCACCATGCCCAGAAATGTTTCCTGATCGGGGAAGTTGCGGATCGATTCGACCAGGTACTGATAGCTGTCACGGTCATTCGCAATCAGCTGCCCCATGCGCGGAATCACGTTGAAACTGTATAGATCATAGGCCTTCTGCATCATCGGATTGGGCAGCTGGCTGAACTCCAGCACCATCAGGCGGCCCCCGGGACGCAGCACACGATACGCTTCGTTCAGCGCTTCCTGCGGGCGGGTCACGTTCCGGATGCCAAAGCTGATTGTGTAAACGTCAAAGGTGTTGTCCTCGAACGGGAGCGCCATGGCATCGCCTACGACCCAGTCAAGCTGATCGGCCATGGCGGCGGCTTCGGCACGTTTGCGCCCCTCCACCAGCATCCCTTCGGTCAGGTCGCAGACGGTTGCATGGCCGTGTCCCGCCCGCTTGAGAAACTTGAACGACACATCTCCCGTGCCCCCGGCCACATCCAACAGCTTCTGGCCTGCCCGCGGTGCCAGCCAGTCCATCATCGCCTCTTTCCAGATGCGGTGGATTCCGACGCTCATCACATCATTCATGATGTCGTATTTGTTCGCCACGTCGGAGAACAGATCCCGGACCATGCCGGCCTTTTCATCCTCCGGCACTTGGCGCGCACCGAAATGGGTTGTCTTGTCGGTCATGTTGCTTTTCTTTCCAGCGTGTTGGTGCTTGTTATAGGCGTTGTGCATCCAACTACAATGCGCAGGAACGTCACGGGCTGCGTTGGCGTGACTTTGTCGCGCGGGCCCCCGAAGGTCTTTCAACACCCCCGACCTTGCGGTTATGACGTCTGTCCAGATAAGGAACGTCAGATGCCCGAACTCCCCGAAGTAGAGACTGTCATGCGCGGTCTGGCCCCCGCCATGACCGGTGCGATGATTGTCCGCGCTGACGTCAATCGTCCCGATCTGCGTTGGCCATTCCCGGTTGATATGGCGGGACGGCTGACTGGCCAGAAGGTCAACCAATTGCGGCGGAGGTCGAAATACATCCTTGCTGACCTTGCGTCAGGGGAGTCGCTGCTGATCCATCTGGGTATGTCAGGTCGTATGCTGGTATCAGGTGATCCACTTGGCCAATTCGTGCATGATCACCCCGCACCTGAAAAGCATGATCACGTCGTCCTGCACATGGCCAACGGCGCACGCATCACCTTCAACGATCCCCGCAGGTTCGGGGCAATGGACTTGATGGAAACGGTCCATGCCGACGCACACAAGCTGCTTGCGGTCCTGGGGCCGGAGCCCTTGGGCAACGACTTTCACGAAGCGCATCTGATCGCAGCCCTGAAAGGCCGCATGATGCCCATCAAGTCCGCGTTGTTAGACCAGAAAATCGTGGCGGGTCTTGGTAATATCTATGTGTGCGAAGCGCTTTTCCGGGCCGGAATCCATCCGGCGCGCAAAGCGGGACGTATCTCCGCCACGCGCGTTGCATCGCTGGTACCGATCATCCGCCAGGTGCTGGCCGAAGCGATAGAGGCGGGTGGTTCATCCTTGCGCGACTTCCGACAGGCGGATGGCGAACTGGGCTATTTCCAGCACACATTCGATGTCTACGGCCGCGAAGGCGCGCCCTGCCGCAGCCCCGGTTGCAGCTATGTCATAAGACGTATCGTGCAGTCCGGGCGGTCATCCTTCTACTGTCCGACATGTCAAAGATAACTTGAACCGCGCATCCCCCGTGATATGCACAAGGGTCTGAGCGCAACAAACGAGAGCATTCTTGCATGGCTTATGAAACGATCAATCTTGACGTAGATGACCATATTGCCCTGATCACCCTAAACCGACCGGATGCGCTGAATGCGCTCAATGACGTGTTGATGGGTGAACTTGCGGATGCGCTGAAGGGAGCGCAGGAAAACGAAAAGGTGCGCTGCATCGTGATCACCGGATCCGAAAAGGCTTTTGCCGCAGGTGCCGACATTTCCATGATGAAGGACAAGAGCTTTGTCGATGTCTTCTCGGGGGATCTTTTCACGCCCGAGACTGATCAGATCATGCGCGTGCGCAAGCCGATCATCGCGGCGGTGTCTGGTTATGCGCTGGGCGGCGGGTGCGAATTGGCGATGATGTGTGATTTCATCATCGCATCGGAAACCGCGAAGTTCGGTCAGCCGGAGATCAATCTGGGCGTCGTCGCAGGCATCGGCGGCACCCAGCGCCTGACGCGGCTGGTGGGTAAATCCAAGGCGATGGACATGAACCTGACGGGCCGCTTCATGGACGCCGAAGAGGCTGAGCGCGCAGGGTTGGTCAGCCGCGTCGTGCCGGTCAAGAAGCTGATGGACGAAGCGATGGGAGCCGCAGCCAAGATCGCGGAGAAGTCGATGATCACGGTCATGGTCGTCAAAGAAGCCGTGAACCGTGCATATGAAGTGCCGCTGCGCGAAGGCCTGCTGTTCGAACGCCGCGCGTTTCATTCGCTGTTTGCAACAGAAGATCAGAAGGAAGGCATGGCGGCATTCGTGGAGAAGCGCGAGGCACAGTTTCGGGATCGGTGATAATCGGCGCGAAGATTTCGATGGTCGGTGAAGCGGCGGTTCGTTTCTGACGATCCATACCTCCATTTCTCTTGTGCCTCCCGTGGGGGCGGCAAAACCCGTCAGCTTGCGCGCTTGCCTGAAAGCAGTTTTTCGTTTGCAGAAAGAGTTCCCTGCAAAAAGCCCCTGAGGGCGCGAATACGCGGCGCACATACAACGGAAAGATGGATTTCGGCCTTGGCCCCCACAAATCAAATCGAGCAGGCCGATACCAATGTCCGCTTTGATCAACTCGTGAATATGGTCTCGTTACGCGCGCGCAACCTACCTTCAACCGAGCTAAATCAGATTTCGCCGCGTTCGTTTGCCAGCCTGATCTGCTTTTGTCGTTCGCGAAAGCGCGCCTTGTCCTCGTCCGAGGTGCGCGCGAAGCATTTGTGGCACGATACCCCCCGTTCGAATTCAGGCAGTTCCATATCTTTGGGCAGTATCGGCTGACGGCAGCCGTGACACAAAAGGTGCGGACCCTCGCGCAAGCCATGGCCGACGCTGACCCGGGCGTCGAAGACAAAACACTCTCCCTGCCAGGTGCTGTCTTCTTGCGGCACGTCTTCAAGGTATTTCAGAATGCCGCCCTTGAGGTGGAACACGTCCTCGACCCCCTGGCCCAGCAGGTAGTTGGTGGATTTCTCACAGCGGATGCCACCGGTGCAGAACATGGCGATTTTCTTGTTGTGGAAGCGGTGCTTGTTCGCCTCCCACCACGCGGGGAATTCTCCGAAACTGGCGGTGTGCGGGTCGATGGCACCGTCGAAAGTGCCGATTTCGACCTCATAATCGTTGCGGGTGTCGATCACGGCGACGTCCGGTTGCGCGATCAGGTCGTTCCAGTCGGCAGGCGCGACATAGTGGCCGGTCCCCGCGCGCGGGTCGACATCGGGCTGGCCCATAGTGACGATTTCCCGTTTGAGGCGGACCTTCATGCGGTGGAAGGGCGGCGTTTCAGACGTCGCTTCTTTCCATTCGAGCGTGTCGCACCCGGGCAGACCGCGCAGGTGGGCAATGACAGCATCGATCCCTGCGCGTGACCCCGCGATCGTGCCGTTCACACCTTCTTGCGCCAACAACAGCGTGCCTTTGACGTCGTGCTCGTGGCACAAGTCCAGCAGCGGCGGCTTAAGCGTGACCGGATCGTCAAATCGGGTGAAGTGATAAAGGGCAGCGATGGTGTACATGGCACGCCAATTACGCCGCCGGGGGGCTGTTGTGCAAGGGACGGCTGGGGTAAAATGGCGCACAACCGGTTTCACAACGCGAGGTTCCCCATGCACGCCCTTCTTGTAATCGACGTTCAGAACGATTTCTGCCCCGGCGGCGCGCTGGCCGTGCCGGGCGGGGATGAGATCGTACCGGGGATCAACGCGCTGATGGCAAAGGCCGATGCGGTGATCCTGACGCAGGACTGGCACCCGGCGGGGCATTCTTCGTTTGCATCCTCGCACAAGGGGCACAGCCCCTATGACCTGATGGAGATGCCGTATGGCCCGCAGGTCCTGTGGCCGGATCATTGTGTGCAAGGGACGCAAGGTGCGGCGTTTCACGGCGGGCTGGACGCGGACCGGGCTGATCTTATCATCCGAAAAGGATACCGGCCTGCCATCGACAGCTATTCGGCGTTCTTCGAGAATGATCACGAAACGCCTACCGGGCTGGAAGGGTATCTGCGAACGCGCGGGATCACGCGGCTGACCTGCGTCGGTCTGGCGTTGGATTTCTGCGTGCAGTATTCGGCGGTGGACGCGGCGCGGCTCGGATTTGGCGTGGACGTACGCCAGGATTTGTGCCGCGCGATTGACATGGACGGGTCGCTGGATGCCGCACGGGTGCGGATGGGGGATGCGGGGGTCGGGTTGGCCTAAAATCCCTCAAAAACAGCCTTTCCATGCGCGATGACGCCCCTGATCCGCTTGATGCCTTTGACCTGTTGCGCGCGGTCGCCGAAACGGTCGTTTGACACGATGGGGAGGGATTCGGCGCGGGCGTAATTGATCAGGAATTCATCGGCTTCGGTCCCGGCGGGGCACAGGGTGATCTGATCGGGCGGCAGGCCGAGGGCGTCAGCGAACGCGTGTTGGTCAAGGGAAGGCTCCTTGAGGTGATGCCGGGTTGAGGCGTCAAGGAAAACGATCGGCTCAAAGCCGCGTCTGCACAGGGCGTCGGTGACAAGGACAAGGCTTTGCAGGTCCGCATCGCCGTCCCAGTAGATGACGTTGGTGCCGTCGACCACGATGCGGTTGCCCGTTTCGGGTGCGGGAGGGCGGCCGGGCTTCGGCGCGGACCCACTTTGCAAGATTGGCAAGTGTGCCACCCAAAAGCCGATCATCAACACAATGCCTGCGCCCAGCCACTGAAACGCGGTATCGCCGCCGGGGGGCGACAGGTCCCAGATCAGCAGCGCCACACCAAGGGTCAGGCCAAGCGTGATCCAGCGTGCGCGCATCACGCAGGCGATGTAGCCGACAAAGGCCAGCACCAGCACAACGACGGTAAGCAGGGTCTGGGCGGTCATTCGGCCTCCTTTCGCGCGCAACCGGGGTCTGACGCTTTCGTCTTGCCCCTGTGTGCCAGTCTTTGCCACAAAGGTGCGATTGTTTTGAGGAATACCCCATGGTCGACATTGCCACCCGCGTCTGGAACCACAAGTGGAAGATCGACCCTATCGTACGGTCGCTCATTGACACGGATTTCTATAAGCTTTTGATGTGTCAGTCTATTTTCCGCAACAAGCCGGATACCCAAGTCACCTTCAGCCTAATCAACCGATCCACCCACGTGCCGCTGGCCAAGCTGATCGACGAAGGCGAACTGCGCGAACAATTGGATCACGTGCGGTCACTCAGCCTCAGCCGGGGAGAATCGACATGGCTGCGCGGCAACACGTTCTACGGCAAGCGGCAGATGTTCCGCCCTGATTTCATGGAATGGTTCGAGGGGCTGCGCCTGCCGCCCTATCACCTGGAGCGCAAGGGCGATCAGTACGAACTGACGTTCGAGGGCAAATGGCACGAGGTCATGCTGTGGGAGATCCCGGCGCTCGCGGTACTGATGGAACTGCGCGGCCGTACCGTGCTGAACGGGATGGAGAAGTTCGAACTTCAGGTGCTTTATGCCCGCGCGATGACCCGCGTCTGGGAAAAGGTCGAGGCGCTGCGCGATGTGCCGGACCTGTCGATTGCGGATTTCGGGACGCGACGGCGCCACTCGTTCCTGTGGCAGGACTGGTGCGTTCAGGCGATGAACGAAGGTCTGGGTGGCGCCTTTACTGGTACGTCGAATTGCAAGATCGCCATGAAGCGGGAACTGGAGGCCATTGGCACCAATGCGCATGAATTGCCGATGGTCTATGCCGCCTTGGCAAAGGATGACACAGCGCTGGCGAAGGCCCCCTATGACGTGCTGGAGGACTGGCATGAAGAGCATGAAGGAAATCTGCGGATCATCCTGCCCGATACCTACGGGACCAGGGGTTTTCTGGACAATGCACCCGACTGGTTGGCGGGGTGGACGGGTATTCGTGTGGATTCCGGGGATCCGGTAACAGCGGCCAATATTGCCATAGACTGGTGGCGTGCGCGGGGGGAGGATCCTACCGAAAAGCGGGTCATCTTCAGCGACGGGCTGGACGTCAACAAGATACGCGATCTGCATGCGCAGTTTGCCGGGAAGGTGAAGATCTCCTTCGGCTGGGGCACATTGCTGACCAATGACTTTCGCGGGCTGGTGCCAGGGGATGCGCTCGCACCGTTCTCTCTGGTGTGCAAGGCGGTCTCGGCCAATGGCAATCCGACGGTGAAACTGTCGGACAACCCGCGCAAAGCGATGGGGCCGGAGGATCAGATCACGCGGTACAAGCGGGTATTTGGTGTGGGCGAACAGGTCGCGGAGGATGTGGTGGTTTGAGGGGGTAGCGCCCTCACACCAACCCCGCCAAAGCCGCAAAAGGGTCTCGTGAGGGCTCCTTGTGCCACTCATATTCCGATCCCAACGCGATTCGGTCGGCCATTTCCATGCCGAACAGATCCGCCATCACAGCCAGAGCCATATCCATGCCCGCTGAAACGCCGGATGACGTGTAGAACTTGCCGTCTTGTACCCAGCGGGCTTCCTTCACCCAGTCGACATTCGGCGCCAGCGGGACCGTAGCAGTGAAATCCATCTTGTTGGTGGTCGCGCGGTGCCCATCGAGGACGCCGGTCATTCCCAGCAGGACAGTGCCGGTGCAGACGGCCATGACACGTTCAGCGGTGGCGCTGACGTTGCGTATCCAGTCCATCAAAGCAGGATCCTTGGCCGCCTCAAGTGCGGCGTCGCCGCCGGGAATAAGCAGAAGGTCGTACCTGTCGGTCTCAGTGATGGCGCGGTCAGGCACGATGCGCTGGCCGTGGACGCTGGCGACAGGATCAAGGGTGCGGGCGACGGTGATGATCTCCGTTTCCTGTCCGTAGCCACCAAGCATTTCGATAGGGCCAAAATAATCGAGGGTTTCAAATCCGGGAAAGACGAAAGCGGCGAGAGTTTTCATGTCATGTCCTGATGGGATGGATCAAAGGTCAGCGCATTCGGCGTGCGCCTTGACGAAACGCTCCGTTGATGCCGGAAATCTGGCAAGGTGTGTGGTCGGGCGGATCGGACGGCGCAGCAGTTCGCCGCCACAGTTGGGGCAGGTGTTGCCAAATCGGGTTTCGGCGCAACTCTTGCAGAAGGTGCATTCAAATGAACACGTGCGCGCGTCCCTGCTGTCTGGAGGGAGGTCAACATCGCAGCATTCGCAATTGGGTTTCAGTGTCAGCATGTCATCGTCCTTTGAGTGGCAGGGTCTGGGGTAGCATAACCGGGAACGCTCTGGCACAAATGACAAGATGACCTCTTTTTATGCCAAACCGAATGCACCTGAACCGATGAACGTATTGTTTGTCGTGTACCCTGACATTGTGCTGCTTGATCTTGCGGGGCCGTTGCAGGTGTTCACCCATGCGTGCCGCAACGCGGACCACGGGCCTGCATATCGAACCCATGTGGCGTCTGTCGCTGGCGGTGCGACGGCGACCAACACGATCCTTCAGATCGACAGCGATCCGCTTTCCGACTGGCTCGTCCCGCGCCGTGATGTGGCGATTCATACGCTTATCGTGGTGGGTGGGGATGGGGCCATTCCGGCCTCTGCTGACGCGGTGTTCGTGGATCAAGTCAGACAACTGGCGGACCGGTCCGCGCGGGTGTGTTCAGTGTGTTCTGGCGCGTTGGTTCTTGCGGCGGCGGGCCTGTTGGATGGACGCCGCGCGGTGACACATTGGGAAGACTGCGATTACCTTGCGGCACATTACCCGGTGGTGAACGTCGAAGTTGATCCGATTTTCATCAAGGATGGCAAGATCTGGACCTCCGCAGGCATTACCGCAGGCATCGACATGGCGCTGGCGATCATCGAAGAGGATTTGGGAAAGCCCGCTGCCATGGCGATGGCGCGGTCGCTGGTAACGCCGATGGTGCGGTCGGGCGGGCAATCGCAATTCAGTACGGCGCTGGATCGGCAGCTGCGCGACGCGGAGGAGCGGTTCACGTCGTTGCACAGGTGGATCACGCAAAACATTTACCGCCGCATATCGGTGGAGGATATGGCCCGCGAATGCGGGATGAGCCCGCGCAATTTCTCAAGGCGGTATACCGAAACGATGGGGGTGCCCCCGGCCAAGGCAGTCGAACGCATGAGGGTCGAGGCCGCGCGGGAGATGCTGGCCACCACGGACAAGGCGTTGAAGACGGTCGCATTGGATTTTGGATTTCAGGATGATGAGCGGATGCGGCGCGCGTTCCTGCGCCAGATCAGAACGACACCCTCTGATTACAGGCGGCAGTTTCGGGCGCAGTGCAGCTAGGCGCGAACCCGCAGCCGCCGCTCCCGCCAGATGATCAGCAGTCCCCCCGCTATGATCAGCAGCACACCGGGGAACAGTTCGCCCCACGGCGCTTCGTCGAAGAAGACCCAACCCAGCACGAAGGCAATCGGGATGCCGAAATAGGTAAACGGGGCCAGATCGCTTTGATCGGCCATGCGGTAGGCGGTGATCAGGATCAGCACGGCAGAGCCGCCAAGCGTGCCCATCGCGGCGATCCACAGCAGGTCGGTGGCGGCGTGCAGCGGCGTGAAGCCGGTGGTGGACAGCGCAAGGATCAGCGCACCGATCGCCGCCACCCCGGAGGAATAGAGATTGATCAAAGGGGTCGGCACGTCGTCGTCCACCATGCGCGCCGTGACGGCCACCAGCGCATAGCAGAACGCCGCCCCAAGCGGCAGCAGTGCTGCAAGGGTAAAACCGTCGCGGGTCGGGCCGGTGATCATCACCACGCCGACAAAGCCGATCCCAACGGCGGCCCACCGGACATAGCCGACCTTCTCACCCAGCAACGGCACGGCGAGCGCGACCGCGAAAAGAGCGTTCGAATAGGAAATGGATGTGGTGGTCGCAAAGCTGAGCAAACCGAGTGAGAGATAGAAGAAATACTGCGCAAAGGTCAGTATGACGCCCCGAAGCAGCCCCAGCCGCCATTGCCGCATACCAATCTGACGTCCTGCCGTATGCCACGCCGTCGACCGCCAAAGCACGATTCCTGCCGGGATCAGACCCACAAGATTGCGGTAGGCTGACAGTTCTGCTGCGCCATAGGAAGGCGAGAGAAATTTGATGATCAGCCCCATGCCATCAAACAGCAGAATCGACAGCAGCATGTAGAGAATCGCAAGGGTAGTGCGGTCTGTAGGCATGAACGCTCCGACGGGGAAGAGGCACCGCGGGGCGGATACCCAGCCTCTATGCGCGACAAACGGCAAATAAGCCAGCAAGGATGCGTTAACGGTCCCTGCTGCGTCGCAAATCAACCTTGTGTTTGCGCAGGCGAGGTGCGACAAAGTTTGCGCTTGGTGTTCCCATCAGCGCCCCTTTCGGGGCGTGGAACCTAACAGGGAATTCCGTGCAGGCCGCAAGGCCCAAATCGGAAGCCGCCCCCGCGACTGTAAGCGGAGAGCCTGCGCCCAAATTGCCACTTGATCCAATCGGGTCAGGGAAGGCGGGCAAGGGCATCGACCCGTGAGCCAGGAGACCTGCCAGGCACGTGGAACTTTAACAAGCCGTCGGGTGTGACGGTGAGGAGAACGAAGATGACAACACTGACCAAGACACGCGCCCTTTCGCGTAGCCGTTTCGCCCCCGCGCTGTTTGCCGCGATTCTGGGTGTTGCGGTGATCACGCTGACCGGCCACGTGCAAGCCGCAGCGCTGCATGATGCGGCACATGATGTGCGCCACGCCACAGGATTTCCCTGCCACTGAAGGCAAGGGTTTCTGTTTGTGAGGGTGGGTGCCGCAAGCGATGCGCAGCGCGGAGCAGCGTTGTTTTCGTTGATCTGACCGCACTCCCCCCACAATAAAGCGCCTGACAGCATCATCTTTCGCCCTTCACGCGCTGCCGGACACCGGTGGCGCGCCTTGTTGTGGCGGTGGTTCATTCTTGATCGGCGTACTGCCCAGACTGTGCCGATCTCGCGAGGAGAAAACGATGACCTCTCGATTTCTGATATCTGCCCTGTTTGCCGGTGCCTGCGCCGGATTGACTGCGGGTCTTTTGCAATATCTTTTTGTGCAGCCCGTTCTGCTGCATGCAGAATTGTACGAAAGCGGAACGCTGGTCCACTTCGGGGCTGATCCGGTGTCCGCGCATCCTGAACTGCCCGGATTTGACGCGATGCGCGACGGGCTGACATTCGTGTTCACCATGCTGATCTACACCGGTTATGCGCTGCTGATGGTCGCAGCCATGGGATTGGCGGAGGAACGCGGTGCGACGATCGACGGGCGCTGGGGCATCCTTTGGGGTGTTGCGGGTTTCGTGGCCTTCCATCTGGCCCCTGGCTTTACCCTTGCCCCTGAAGTGCCCGGCGTGGCCGCGGGGGATGTCGGCGCGCGGCAGATCTGGTGGTTTGCAACCGTTGGTGCGGCGGCCGTGGCCATGTGGTTGCTGGCTTTCGGGCAGAACTGGATGATGTGGGGGGCGGCGGTGATCCTGTTGCTGGCACCACATGTAATCGGCGCACCGGAACCGGACACCTTCGCAGGCCCCGTCCCGACGGAGATTGCAGCCCTTTACGCCGCCCGCGCCTTTGGTGTCGGGCTGGCGGCCTGGGTCCTGCTGGGCGTCTTCGCGGGCTATTTCTGGCAACGCGAGGGGGCGCATCAGGCGTCCTCCGCCAAGGTGTGAGGGGCGCGTGATGGACCGTTCGCTCGGGCTTTTCATCATCGGTCTTGTTTTCGGCGGGGGCATCGGTTTTGCCATTGCTGCGGCTAATGGCGTCACCTTCGACGGACATGATCACAGTGACCCTGCGCAGCACGCAGGCATGGATCATGCAGCCATGGGACATGCGGATGACGGCGACCATGCGATGATGCACGACACCCCTCTGGAAGTGGACGCCATGCAAGCGCCCGAACTGGCCATCATGGTCAGTGCCGATCCGATGGCGGGCTACAACCTGCACGTAATGGTGCAGAATTTCGCGTTCTCCCCCCAGAACGCCAGCGGCGCCGATGTCCCCGGCGAAGGGCACGCGCATGTCTATGTGAATGGTGAAAAGCTCGGGCGGCTCTATGGCGCGTGGTATCACATCGACACGCTGCCTGTCGGGGAGAACGAGGTTCTGGTCACGCTCAACAGCAACAACCATCAGCCGCTGGCGGTGAATGGCAAAGTGATCGAGGCAAGCACCAAGGTGGTGGTCGAATGAGCACAACTTTGTATGTCTGCACCACCTGCAAGGCGGATGAGGTGCATGAGGATGACGCGCAGCGCCCCGGTGCGGTGCTGCATCGCGCCTTGACGGCGGCAGGCGCGCCAGAGGGTGTTGAAATCGTCGGTGTTGAATGCCTTTCCGCCTGCAAGCAGGGTGCCGCAGTCGCTTTGTCGGAGCCGGGCAAATGGACCTATGTCTATGGCCGTCTGAGCGCGGAAGACGCAGCCGACATTCTGCAAGGTGCTGCAGCCTATGCCGCTACGGACGATGGCCTTGTCACCTGGCGCGAACGCCCAGTTATTTTCCGCAAGCAAAGCCTTGCGCGCATTCCACCATTCACCCTGCCCAAGGAGCCAGCGGCATGAACGATTTGAGCAAAATTCCCGTCACCGTGATCACCGGCTTTCTGGGTTCGGGGAAGACCACCTTGATCCGACATTTGATGAGCAACGCAGGCGGGCGCAAGCTGGCCGTGCTGGTTAATGAATTCGGCACGGTGGGCGTGGATGGCGACATTCTGAAATCCTGCGCCATTCCCGATTGTCCGGCGGAGAACATCGTGGAACTCGCCAACGGTTGCATCTGCTGCACAGTGGCTGATGACTTCATCCCCACCATCGAAGCGCTGATGGAGCTGCCGACGCGGCCTGATCATATCCTGATCGAGACGTCCGGTTTGGCGTTGCCCAAACCGCTGTTGAAGGCGTTTGACTGGCCTGCGATCCGCTCCAAGATCACGGTGGACGGGGTGATTGCACTCGCGGATGCCGAAGCGGTGGCCGCCGGTCGCTTTGCGGCCGATGAACATGCGGTGGATGAACAGCGCCGCGCGGATGAGAGTTTGGACCACGAAACGCCGCTGTCGGAGGTGTTCGAGGATCAGATCTCCTGCGCGGATATTGTCCTGATGTCGAAGGCAGATCTGGCGGGTGACGCGGGGCTCGACAAGGCGCGCGGTGTGATCCAGGCCGAAAGCCCCCGGTCGGTACCGATCCTGCCGATGTCGGAAGGGGTGATCGATGTGAATGTCGTGCTGGGCCTGAACGCAGCGGCCGAAGACGATCTGGACGCGCGCCCCTCGCATCACGACGGACATGACGATCACGAGCATGACGATTTCGAAACGATCGTGGTGCCGATGCCGGAGGTCGATGATGTGGAGGCTTTGGTCACTGCCATCGAAGGCATGGCGCGGGAGCAGCACATCCTGCGGGTAAAGGGATACGTTGCCGTCACGGGCAAACCGATGCGCCTGCTGGTGCAGGCCGTCGGCGCGCGGGTGCGCCATCAGTTCGACCGGCCTTGGGGCGACACGCCGCGCCAAGGACATCTGGTCGTGATTGCGGAGCATGATCACATCGACACCGCCGCCATCCGGACGGCATTGGGGGCCTGATCCATGCACGTCGTCTTTCGCGAAAGCCACGGGCTGGAAGATAACGAGGCACCGTTTGATCCGGGGCAAACCCCTGCTGATCTGGTTGTGCTGTCGTTCTCCGACAGTGACCTTGGCGCTTTCGCGGCGGGCTGGCATCGGGGCGGCGGCAAGGAAGGAAAGCTGCCTTCGCTGCGCCTGTGCAATCTGGTTGCGCTGCGGCATCCGGCGTCGGTGGACAACTACGTTGAGCAGACGCTGACAGGGGCGAAGGGCATTCTGATCCGCCTGATCGGAGGAGAGAATTACTGGCCCTACGGGATCATGCAAGTGCAGGATTTCGCACGACGTCACGATATTGCCTTGGCCGTATTGCCGGCCGATGGTCGCGAGGACCCGGCGCTGGATGGGCATTCGACCCTGCCGGTTTCGACCCTGCGCAGGTTGTCTCATCTTTGCGATGCGGGAGGAGCGGTTGCCGCGCAGGCCGCGCTGGCGCAACTGGCGCTTGCGGCGGGGTTCTATGCAGGGCCGGTGACGGGCGCAAAGACCGTGCCGACCTGCGGATACTACGATCCCGACAAGGGCGTGATGCTGGACGCAGGCGCCAAGGGGCCAACGGTCGTGGTGACGTTTTACCGCAGCTATTTGACGGCAGCGGATACCGCGCCGGTGGATGCGCTGATCCAACGCCTGCGCGCGAGGGGATTTGGGGCCGTGGGGCTTTTCGTGCCGTCCTTGAAAGCGGAGTCAGGTCGCGCGTTTCTGACCGAAGCACTTGCTCAGTTGGAGCCTGTGGCGATTGTCAACGCAACGGCGTTTTCGGGGCGGGGCGGCGATGGTGTGTCGCCCTTGGATGCGCCCGGATGTCCGGTGTATCAGGTGGCTTTGTCCACTGCCCGCCGCAAGGAATGGGCGGCGGCGGAGCGGGGATTGTCACCCGCGGATCTGGCCATGCACGTCGTGTTGCCAGAAGTGGACGGGCGGATTTTCACTGGCGTTGTCAGTTTCAAGGCACCGGAGAAGAAAGACCCCGACCTGCAGTTTTCGCGGTTTTCTCACCGGGCCGCTGAGGACCGGATAGACGCAGTGGTTGACCGTGTCGAAGGGTGGTTCAACCTGGGTCAAACACCTGCCGCGCAACGATCGCTGGCGCTGGTGTTGTCAACCTATCCGGGGCGGGCTGATCAGATGGCCCATGCTGTGGGGCTGGATGCGCTGGCTTCTGCCGAGGCGATGTTGGGTGACTTGGGCAAAGCGGGTTATGACGTGACGCAGGCGGATGGGCTGGCCGGTGCACTGGCGTCTCAGACGATGGCGTTTGCGGTGTCGGACTACCGCGCGGCGCTGCGCGACCTGCCGCAGCAGATGCAGGACGATTTGCACACCGCTTGGGACGCAGCGGAGGATGATCCGCTGTGTATAGATGGCGCATTTCGTTTCCCTACGGTGGCGTATGGAAAAGTGCGTGTGACCCTGCAACCCGAACGGGGCAGCATTGACGCCCGCGATACCGATTATCACGATCTGGCCCGCATCCCGCGCCATTCCTATGTGGCGTTTTACCTCTGGCTGCGCGCGCAGGGCATCGATGCGATGGTGCATATCGGCGCGCATGGGACACTGGAATGGCTGCCGGGCAAGGCGGTGGCGCTGTCGGGCGACTGCTGGCCAGAAGTGCTGACCGGGGCGATGCCGGTAATCTATCCATTCATCGTCAACGATCCCGGTGAAGCCGCGCAGGCCAAGCGGCGGATTGGCGCGCTCACGCTGGGGCATCTGCCACCGCCGCTGAAGGAAGGCGCGACGCCGGACGGGCTGGTTCGGCTGGAACGGCTGCTGGATGAATACTCTACCGCGGACGGGCTTGACCCGGCGCGCCGCGACCGGCTGATCGAAACGATCCGGGATGAGGCACAGGCGGCGGGGGTGGAGGATGATCTGGGTCTTGCGCCAGATGCCTGCCCGGCGGAGGCAATCACCCGGATTGACCGGTTTGTCTGTGACATCAAGGAGAGCCAGTACGGCGACGGGCTGCATATCTATGGCGCGGGCGAAGGGGAGATGAACGGCCTGCTGCGCGCGCTGGATGCCAAGCGCGTGGATGCAGGGCCAAGTGGCTCACCCTATCGCGGGCGGTCAGATGTACTGCCGACGGGGCGCAACCTGTTCGCCGTTGACCCACGTTCGGTGCCGACCCGGTCTGCCCATGCGCAGGGGGTAAAACTGGCCGAAGAACTGATCCGGCGCCACTTGCAGGATGAGGGAGATTATCCGCGCGGCCTGGTCGTCGATCTCTGGGGGTCTGCGACGATGCGCACGGCCGGGGAAGAGATTGCCATGGCGCTGCATTTGGCAGGGCTGGCGCCTGTCTGGGATGAAGGCAGCGAACGGGTGTCCGGCGTTGAGGTGGTCCCGCTGACATTGCTGGGGCGTCCCCGCATCGACGTGACACTTCGGGTGTCCGGACTGTTCCGCGATGTCTTCCCCGGTCTGGCACAGCTGTTCGAAACAGGTGCCACCGCACTGGCGGAGCGGGAAGAAGCGGCGGATATGAACCCTTACAAGACGCGCACGCCGCGCGTCTTTGGCCCCAAGCCGGGGCTTTACGGGATGAACATGGAAACGGCGATGCTGGATTATTCCGACGCAGGCCGGGCCGCGGCGGGGGAAGCGTGGTTGCGCGCCTCCGAATGGGCGATTGATGCCAAGGGTGAGGTGCATCAGGATCGCGCCGCTTTGGAGGCCCAGTTGGAAACGGTGGATGGATTTGCCCATGTGCAGGACCTGATGGAAAGCGATGTTTTGCTATCCTCGGATTATGCAAGCCACGAAGGCGGTTTTGCTGCCGCAATGGCGCATCTGGGTGCTGCGACCCCTGCGCTTTATCATATCGACAGCGCAACGCCGGACCGCCCCCGCGCCCGGTCCATGGCCGAAGAAATCGCGCGTGTTGTACGGGGCCGCGCGGCAAATCCGGATTGGGCCAACGGCATGATGCGCCACGGGTTCAGGGGGGCGGCGGAAGTCGCGGCAACGCTGGACAATCTGGCTGCATTCGCGCATCTGACCCGCGATGTACCGGGGCATCTGTTTGACCTTTATTATGACGCAACGCTGGGGCGGGCTGATCTGGTGGACTTCATGGAACGGGAAAACCCACAGGCGCTCGACGCCATGCGTGACCGTTTCGCGGCACTGCGCGAGGCGGGCCTGTGGGTGACGCGGCGCAATTCGATCCTGAGCCAGATGGCCGCCGCGGAATGACCAGCGTGCCACAGATCAAGGGCTCCTGCCCCGGTGCCCTGCGCCCGATGATGTCCGGTGACGGGCTCGTGGTGCGGGTGCGCCCCTTTGGCGGGCGGCTGCGCCGGGCGCAGGCGGACGGCATCGCAACACTGGCCGCCGCCCACGGCAACGGGCGCATAGATCTGTCGAGCAGGGGCAACGTGCAGATCCGCGGCGTGACCGAGCAGAGCCATGGACCGCTCATAGAAGGGCTGCGTCGCATGGGCCTGATCGATCCAAGTGCAGAGGTCGAAAGCCGCCGCAACATTCTTGTCACGCCGTTCTGGCAGACCGGAGAGGAAACCGAAGCATTCGCCGCGTCGCTGTGCGAAGCCCTGACGTCGCAGGACGCACCGGCGCTGCCCGCGAAGTTTGGTTTCGCGGTAGACACAGGGCGTGCACCGGTTTTGCAGACGGCTTCGGCCGATATTCGGCTGGAGCGGGATGCAGGTGGTGGCTTGATCTTGTGCGCGGACGGCGCGCAGACCGGAAAGCCGGTCACAACCGAAACCATCATTCCCGAAGCGATGGCGTTGGCGCAATGGTTCATGAACACACGCGCAGATGACAAGCGGATGGCCGGTTTGCTGGCGTCCGGAGCAGCCTTGCCAGATGAGTTCTTCGTCCCGCGCCAAGGGCAAAGTTATGTGCCCGCTCCGGGGCGGTCGCCGCTGGGCGCATTGGTGGGTCTGGCCTTTGGACAGATGTCGGTGGAAACGCTGGCAAGCATCGCCAAACATGGTGGCCTGCGCATGACGCCGTGGCGGATGTTGCTGGTGGAAAACGCGCGGGAATTGCCTGGGGTGGAAGGGTTGATCACCGACCCTGCCGATCCGCTCTTGCGCGTGATCGCCTGCACCGGCGCGCCGCGCTGTCCGCAAGGACATGCCGTGACCCGCGATCTGGCGCGAACACTTGCCCCCTATCTGGGCGCGGATCAGCTTTTGCATGTTTCGGGCTGTGCCAAGGGCTGCGCGCATCCCAAGCCTGCCCCCCTGACCGTCACCGCAACACCGGAAGGTCTGTCGCTGATCCGCGACGGGCGCGCGGATGACGCCCCGCAGGAAACAAACCTGACACCTGACGACATCATCAAGGCGCTTTGAATGCCCCACACCTACATCACCGATGGCGCGGAGATTTACCGCCAGTCCTTTGCCACGATCCGGGCCGAAGCCGCGCTGGACCGTTTCACGCCAGAGGAGGAGATCGTCGCGGTGCGGATGATCCACGCCGCAGGCATGGTCGGCCTGGAAGATCATGTGCGCTTTTCCGAAGGCATGGCAATTGCCGCGCGAGCCGCGTTGGAGAATGGCGCGCCGATCCTGTGTGACGCCTACATGGTCAGCGAAGGGATAACCCGCAAGCGGTTGCCGCGCGAGAATGCCGTGATCTGCACCCTGCGCGACCCCAGTGTGCCGAAGCTGGCAACACAGATGGCCAACACCCGCTCGGCCGCGGCGCTGGAACTTTGGCGCCCGCATCTGGATGGTGCGCTGGTGGCGATCGGGAATGCACCAACGGCGTTGTTCCATCTGCTCAATATGCTCCAAGACCCTGCGTGTCCCCGCCCTGCGGCAATCATCGGCTGCCCGGTGGGGTTCATCGGTGCTGCGGAAAGCAAGGAAGCGCTGATGCAGGACCTTCCGGTGCCGTCGATGATCGTTCAGGGACGGCTGGGGGGGTCGGCCATCACGGTGGCCGCCGTGAACGCGCTGGCCAGCAGGGTGGAATGACATGGGCAAGGTGATTTGTGCGGGCCTCGGACCGGGTGACCCCGACCTGCTGAGCGTCAAGTCCGACCGGACCATCCGCGGGGCAAGGCATCTGGCCTTTTTTCGCAAGAAGGGCCGCGCGGGGCAGGCGCGAAGTATCGTCAAGGACATGCTGCGCGAGGATGTGATCGAATACCCGATGGAATACCCGGTCACGACGGAATTGCAGTTCGACAGCCCCGAATACCGCCAGCTCATGGTAGATTTCTACGCGGAGTGGGCCGACACGCTGGCTGATCTTGCCCAACGCGAGGAAGTTGTGGTGCTGTGCGAGGGTGACCCGTTTTTCTATGGCTCCTTCATGCATCTGCACACGCGGCTTCAAGGCCGCGCGGAGGTGGAGGTGCTGCCCGCCATTCCCGGCATGGTGGGGTGTTGGAATGCCCTCGATACCCCGTTCACTTGGGGCGATGATGTTGTCACAATCCTGATGGGAACATTGCCGGAAGGGGAACTCGTCGATCATATGACCCGCGCAGATGCGCTGGTGGTCATGAAAACCGGGCGCAACCTGCCAAGGGTGAAGCGTGCGCTGGCGCAGGCCGGAAGGCTTAATGACGCGTGGCTGGTGGAAAAGGGCACGATGCCGGGTGAACGGATCGCCAAACTGGCAGAGACGGACGAAAACGATTGCCCCTATTTCGCATTGGTTCTGGTCCACGGACAGGGCCGCAGACCGGAGGCCGAGGGATGAGCGGCTGGATCGCCGTCGCGGGCCTTGGGCCGGGGGATGACCGCATGGTCACGCCACAGGTGACGGATGTTCTGGCGCAGGCAACCGATGTGATCGGATATATTCCCTACGTGGCCCGGGTGGCCCCGCGAAAGGGACTATCCCTTCATCCAAGTGACAACCGGGTGGAGCTGGACCGCGCGCTGCATGCCTTGCAACTGGCAACGGAAGGCGCACGCGTGGTGATCGTATCTTCGGGCGATCCGGGGGTATTTGCGATGGCGTCGGCCCTGTTCGAGGCGGTCGAAGCGCATCCGGAGTTCGCGCAGACCCAGATCAATGTATTGCCCGGCATCACCGCGATGCTGGCGGCAGCGGCACGGGCGGGCGCGCCCTTGGGGCATGATTTCTGTGCAATCAACCTCAGCGACAACCTCAAACCATGGGAGACGGTGGAACGGCGGTTGCGGCTGGCGGCGCAAGCGGATTTTGCCATGGCCTTCTACAACCCACGCTCCAGGTCGCGGCCCCATCAGTTTGGTCGGACACTTGAGATTTTGCGACAGGAACAAGGGCCGGATGTGCTGATCACCTTTGCGCGCGCGGTCAGTACGCCGGACGAGGTTCTCAACACCGTGACACTGGGAGAGGCGACGCCAGAGATGGCGGATATGCGGACGGTTGTCCTTGTCGGAAATTCCGCGACACGGCGGGTCGGACGGTACGTTTACACGCCCCGGTCAGCCTCGTGAGACAACCAGCGCATCACATCTTCGGTGCTGTTGGCCGTGGGCACCACGGGCAGAACAGGACGTTGGGCAAGGATCACAGCCAGCCCCAGATTGCGCGCAGCGATGAGCTTTGCAGCAGCCCCCGTGCCACCAGCATTCTTGGCGACGATATGCGTGATCTTGTGCTGTTGCAGCAGGGCAGTATCGCCCGCCACGTCGAAGGGGCCGCGCGCCAGCGTGATGGTATGATGGGGCAACGGGATCGGCACAGTTGGCGGATCAACAAGCCGCAGAAGATAGTGGTGCTGGGGCTTGCAGGCAAACAGATCAAGGTTTTGCTTGCCAATGGCAAGAAAGACGCGGGCGGGCGTATCAGACAGCGCGTTGGGCAGGGCGTCCATGTTCGGGACAATCTGCCAGGTATCGGTTGGTTCGGGGGTCCATGGCGGACGTTCCAGCCGGACAAGCGGCGTGCCGCACGCGGTACAGGCGGCATGGGCGTTTCGGCTCATTTGGGCGGCGAAGGGATGGGTGGCGTCGATCACATGAGTGATCGCCCCTGTGCGCAGATAATCTTTCAGACCCGCAACACCCCCAAAGCCACCCACCCGCAGGGGCAAGGGCTGGGACACCGGATCATGGGTCCGCCCCGCATAGGAGAAAACCGCACGCATTCCCGCGTCAGCAAGCACGCGGGCCATCTGGCTGGCTTCTGTCGTACCGCCCAGCAGGAGGATGTGCGTCATGTCTGATCCCTGGGTCAGTATCGTTGGAATGCCGGACGATAGCCTGACGGCTTTGACGCCTGCAAGCCGAAGCGCGATTGATGCGGCCGAGATAATCTTTGGCGGGCCGCGCCATCTGGAACGTGTTGGTGCAGGCGACCGGGGACAGGCCTGGACGGTGCCTTTTTCCGTGGCGCCCGTGCTTTCTGCGCGCGGCAGACGCGTGGTGGTGCTGGCTTCTGGCGATCCGTTCTGGTTCGGCGTGGGCGGCAGCCTGTCAACGGCGCTGGAGCCCGGTGAATGGCAGGTCTTCCCGGCGCCATCGACGTTCTCGCTTGTGGCGGCGGCGCTGGGCTGGCGAATGGAAGACGTGACATGCCACGGGCTGCACGCCGCGCCGTTTGAACGACTGCGGGCGACCTTGGCACCGAAAGGGCGGATGATCTGTCTGGTGCGCGATGGCGATGCGCCTGCGGCTTTGGCGGCATGGTTGGTCACCCAAGGTGCAGGCGCCGCACGTTTGACGGTGTGCGAAGCGATGGGCGGTCCGCAGCAGCGGATCAGGGAAACGACCGCATCCGGGTTCGATCTGAAAGGCGTCGCAGCACCTGTGGCGGTTGCCGTGGCGTTGCCGAAGGATGTTGGCCATACGGGGGCGTCTGGTTTGCCCGACACATTATTCGCAAGCGACGGACAACTCACCAAGCGGCCCGTACGGGCATTGACCCTAAGCGCGCTCGCACCGCGCAAGAGCGAGCGGCTTTGGGACATTGGTTCAGGGTCTGGCACGATCGCGGTGGAATGGTGTCTGGCAGGCGGGCATGCGCTGGCGTTTGAGCAGCACGCAAGTCGTGTGGCGAACATCTTGAGGAACGCTGCTGACTTCGGTCTGGATCACAGGATCAAAGTGCATGAAGGGGATGCGGCGGTGCTGATCCCCGATGCGCCCTTGCCGGACGCTGTCTTCATCGGCGGCGGCGCGTCGCAGGCGCTTCTTGATCAGCTCTATGCGGTTTTGCCCAGCGGCACACGGTTGGTCGCGAATGGGGTAACCCTGGAGACGGAGGCGCTGCTTGCACTGGCACATCGCGAAAAGGGCGGCAATCTGATGCGGATCGAACTGGCGCAGGCCGGATCGCTGGGCACGATGCGCGGTTGGCAACCAGCGCGGCCAGTCGTCCAATGGAGCGTGGTACTATGAGGGTCGTGGGCCTGGGATTCCGCGGCGGCGCGGACATGGCAAGCCTGCAGGACGCGCTGACGCGGGTATTGGCGGACGCAGGCGGCAGCATTGACGCGATTGTCACGGAAAGCGGCAAGGCCCGCGCGGTCGCCTTTCGGGATCTGGCGCAGGCCTTGGACGTACCGGGGTTGGGCGTTGCCGTATCGGACCTTGGACAGATGATCACCCCCACACAATCCGCGCGGATCATCGACAGGTTCGGGACCGGGTCCCTGTGCGAAGCGGCGGCTTTGGCGGCTGTGGGGACGGATGGGCGGCTGGTTGCGGGGCGTGTCGTCTCGGGCGATGGTATGGCCACTGCGGCTTTGGCGGAAAGGTAGGGAAATACGATGACGGTTCATTTCATCGGGGCAGGGCCGGGTGCGGCTGATCTGATTACCTTGCGCGGTCGCGATCTGATCGCGGCAAGTCCGGTTTGCCTCTATGCGGGCTCGCTGGTGCCGGAGGCTCTGCTGAGCCACTGCCCCGACGGCGCGCGGATCGTGAACACCGCGCGCATGTCGCTGGACGAGATCATGGCGGAAATCTCCGCCGCGCATGACGCGGATCAGGATGTGGCGCGGCTGCATTCGGGGGATTTGTCGGTCTGGTCCGCGATGGGCGAACAGTTGCGGCGATTGCGTGCGCTGGACATCCCCTACGACGTAACGCCGGGAGTACCGTCATTTGCTGCGGCTGCGGCGACGCTTGGTGCGGAACTGACACTGCCGGGTGTGGTGCAATCGGTGATCCTGACGCGGACTTCCGGTCGCGCGACGGCTATGCCCGAGGGGGAGACGCTGGCGAACTTTGCGGCTACGGGCGCGACGTTGGCCATTCATCTCAGCGTCCATGTGCTGGACAACGTGGTCGAGGAACTGACCCCGCATTACGGGGCGGATTGCCCTGTCGCCGTGGTCTGGCGCGCAAGCTGGCCGGATGAACGGGTGGTGCGCGCGACGCTTTCCACACTTCAGACCGCTATCGGAGCCGAGATGGAGCGTACGGCGCTGATCCTCGTGGGTCATGCGATCGGCGCGGAGGACTTCGGGGAAAGCCGTTTGTACGCGGGCGACTACGATCGACGGTTCCGACCTGTTGGCACCGACCCACGGTTTCCGGAGACGGCGGAATGATCCCTCCCGGCCTGATGATCTCCGCGCCAGCCTCCGGCACGGGCAAGACCACGCTGATGTTGGGCTTGCTGGCCGCTTTCCGAGCGCAGGGCATAGAGGTGCAACCGTTCAAGAGCGGACCTGACTACATTGACCCTGCATTCCATACGGCAGCGTCTGGTCGGGCGTCGTTCAACCTCGACAGCTGGTCGATGGATCGGGCGCGGATTGACGGTTTGGCTGGAAATGCTGCGGGTGCAGATCTGATTCTGGCCGAGGGGTCCATGGGTCTGTTTGACGGCGTGGCGCGGCCCGGTGGCTGCGGGAATGGTGCGAGCGCGGATATCGCCACGCTGATGGGATGGCCTGTCGTGCTGGTGCTGGATGTGTCGGGCGCCGCGCAGTCGGTTGCGGCGACGGCACTGGGATTCTCGAAAATGCGGCCCGAAATGCCATTTGCTGGCGTGGTGCTGAACCGCGTTGCCTCCCCCCGGCACGAGACGCTGGTGCGCGTCGGTATGGAGCAGGTCGGCGTCAAGGTGCTCGGCTCCTTGCCGCGCCGGAGCGAGATTGAACTACCGGAACGGCATCTGGGGCTGGTTCAGGCGGGGGAGCAGGAAAACCTGCCTGACCTTCTTGCCGATGCAGCAGCTTTCGTGGCGGAGCATGTGGACCTGCAGGCATTGCGTGCCGCTGCAGGCGGGGCGACGGATGCCATCAAGGACCCTGCAAAGGTCATTCCACCGGGTCAGCGCATCGCCCTGGCCCAAGACAGCGCCTTTGCCTTTGTCTATCCGCACCTGCTGGCCGGTTGGCGCGCCGCCGGGGCTGAGGTTCTGCCGTTCTCTCCCCTTGCCGACGAAGCGCCTGACGACAGTGCGGATGTGTGCTGGCTTCCCGGCGGATATCCGGAATTGCATGCAGGCACCCTGGCGGCGGCAGAAAGGTTTCGTGCCGGATTGCAGAAGTTTGCACAAGCCCGCCCCGTGCACGGGGAATGCGGTGGCTATATGGCGATGGGCGCAGGGCTGATCGACAAGGATGGCACCCGCCACCAGATGACAGGTTTGCTGGGGCTTGAAACATCCTTTGCCAAGCGAAAGTTTCACCTTGGCTACCGAAAGGCCGATCTGAACGCGCCCTTGCCGGGTCATGCAGTGCGGGCGCGCCTGACGGGGCATGAGTTTCATTATGCGACCATTCTGGAGGAACCGGACGAACCGCTTGCGCACATCACGGACGCCAATGATCAGCCCGTGCCGGAAACCGGGTCTCTGCGCCGGTACGAAGGCGGGGGATGTGCGACAGGCACGTTCTTCCACATGATTGCGGAGGGGGTATGAGCGGCTTTGTCTCTTTCGTTTCATCCGGCCCCGGCGATCCTGAACTGCTGACCGTCAAGGCAGTCGATCGGCTGGCGCGCGCTGAAGTCGTGCTTTTCGATGACCTGAGCGCAGGTCCGATATTGGAACATGCGGGACCGGAGGCGGATCTGATCGGGGTCGGCAAACGCGCCGGACGGGCGTCACCCAAGCAGCATCATGTCAGCCAGCTGCTGGTAGAGCATGCACAGACCGGGCTGCGGGTGGTGCGTTTGAAATCAGGTGACAGCGGCTTGTTCGGGCGATTGGAGGAAGAGACCGCCGCCCTGCAGGAGGCGGGGATCGGGTTTGAGATCATTCCCGGCGTGACTTCCGCGTCTGCGGCGGCGGCAGCTGTGGGTATTCCGTTGACGCGCAGGCTGACAGCGCGACGGGTGCAGTTCATCACCGGTGCCGATGTGACAGGCGGATTGCCGGAAGATGTGAACATGGCCGCTTTGGCCGACCCGCTGGCGACAACCGTCGTCTACATGGGCAAACGGACGTTTCCGGCTCTGGCAGCGCGTTTGATGGCATACGGATTGTCGGCGGATACGCCCGCACTGCTGGCAGAAGCGGTGTCAACGCCTGCGCAGAAGGTCACCCGGTTTACGATTGAGAGCCTTGCCGCGCATCTGGGCGAAGTGACCAGCAGCACACCTGCATTGATCCTGTATGGCGCGTTGGCGGAGATGGTGGAGTGAAAGTGTTTGTCTGCACGACCTGCACAGAGGATGGTTCATTCCTCGACGTGGTGCGCGCGGGATTGCCCGACTGCGAGGTCGAGGGGATCGACTGCATGTCGGGCTGCACGCGGGCGCAAACGGTGGCATTCCGAAGTTCCGGCAAGGTGGCCTATCTGTTTGGGGATATGACTGCTGGCGACATGGAAGATTTACGGAATTTCGCACGTCTCTACGACGCGTCTGTTGATGGCACCTTCAAGGACGCACGTGTGTTGGGGGATCTACGCACCAAGGCGATTGCACGGATACCGGCATGATTCTGACGCTCATCGGTATTGGCACTGGAAACCCTGAACATCTGACCCTGCAGGCCGTGCGTGCGATCAATGCGCAGGACATGATACTGATCCCGCGCAAGGGGGAAGGCAAAGCTGATCTGGCCGTGCTGCGGCGCGACATCTGTGCGCAGGTGCTGACCAATCCGGACACGCAAGTGGTGGAGTTCGACCTGCCCGTACGAGACGAGGCGACGCCAGACTATCAGCAGCGGGTGCGTGATTGGCATGACGCCATCGCTGCAACCTGGGTGGCTGCAATGGACGGGGCACAAGGCCGTATCGGACTTCTCGTGTGGGGTGATCCATCCCTTTACGACAGCACACTGCGCATTGCGGAACGGCTGGAGCCTGCCCCGGTGATTGAGGTGGTGCCCGGTATCACCTCGCTTCAGGCGCTGACGGCAGCGCATGGCATACCGATCAATGACATCGGCGCGCCTTTTGTCGTCACCACCGGGCGACAGTTGCGCGATCACGGTTGGCCGGCGGGCGCGGACCGCGTCGCGGTGATGCTGGACGGGGCTTGCGCGTTTCAGACGCTGGACCCGGCGGGCTTGCACATCTGGTGGGGCGCTTATGTCGGAATGGCAGAGCAGATCATTTGCGCCGGGCCGGTGGCAGATGTGACAGACCAGATCATCACAATGCGCGCAGAGGCGCGCGCAGCGCATGGCTGGATCATGGACATCTATATTCTGGCGCGCCACTGAAGCTTGAGCAAAAAAAACCCGGCCTCGAAAGGCCGGGTTTGAGTTCAGGACTGAAGAGAGGATCAGCCCTTGGAGAAGTCGGGATAGGCTTCCATGCCCAATTCAGATGTATCAAGGCCGTTGATTTCGGCTTCTTCACTGACGCGGATGCCTACCACGGCCTTGAGGATGAACCAGATCACCAATGAGACGACGAAGGTAAAGACGCCATAGGCCACAATACCGGTCAGCTGATTGATGAGGGTTGCATCGCTGTTGTAAAAGATCACCGCAATGGTGCCCCAGATGCCTGCCAGCAGGTGAACCGGGATCGCACCTACCACGTCGTCGATCTTGAACTTGTCCAGCATGGGCACGGCAAAGACCACGATCACACCACCGATGGCACCGATCCACAGCGCACCGAACAGGGTGGGTGCAAGCGGTTCCGCGGTAATTGACACTAGGCCCGCAAGCGCACCGTTGAGCACCATGGTCAGGTCGGGCTTTTTGTAGAGCAACTGCGTCAATATCAGCGCGGTCACGGCGCCTGCGGCAGCCGCCATGTTGGTGTTGGCGAAGATACGGCTGACGTCAGATACATCACCAACTGTGCCCATGGCCAACTGTGAACCGCCATTGAAGCCAAACCAGCCCAGCCACAGGATGAACGTACCCAGTGTGGCCAGCGCAAGGTTGGAGCCCGGCATCGGGTTGACACGCCCGTCTTTGTATTTGCCCAGACGCGGGCCCAGTACGATGGCCCCGGCCAAAGCTGCCCAACCCCCGACGGAATGGACAACAGTCGATCCCGCAAAGTCCTGGAAGCCCATCGCATCAAGCCAGCCGCCACCCCATTTCCATGAGCCGGAGATCGGGTACATGACGCCCGTCAACAGCACCACGAAGATCAGGAAGGGCCAAAGCTTGATCCGTTCGGCCAATGCGCCCGACACAATGGAGGCTGTCGCCGCGACAAAGACCAACTGGAAGAAGAAATCGGATCCGACGGATGCGTAATCCAATGCAGCATCCGCTGCTGCAACGCCGACCGGGTCAAGTACGGTGGGTACAAAGAAGCTCCCGACGTAGCCATTGAAATCACCCGGATACATCAGGTTGAAGCCAATCAACCAATACATGATCGCCGCAATGGAGTAGAGCCCGATGTTCTTTGTCATCTGCATCGTTACGTTCTTGGACCGGACCAGACCGCCTTCGAGCATGGCAAATCCTGCGGCCATGAAGAACACCAGAAAGCCCGCCATACAGAACAGCAGGGTGGTCATGATATAGGGTCCGACTTCATCGAAGCTTGGCGCGGCGTCGGCGTCCTGTGCAAACGCAAGCGTCGGCAGCAGCGCGGCTGCGACGGCAAGCGTTGAAATGAGATATGTCTTTTTCATCATTATATCCTTGGGTTAGATGGCGTCTTCGCCGGTTTCACCGGTGCGCACCCGCACCGCTTGTTCGACGTCGAGGACAAAGATCTTGCCGTCGCCGATCTTGCCGGTTTGTGCCGTGCGCGAGATCGTCTCGACCATCTGGTCGGCAACGGCATCGGCCACGACAAGCTCCAGCTTTACCTTGGGCACGAAGTTCACGACGTATTCCGCGCCCCGGTAGATTTCCGTGTGACCCGACTGTGCGCCGAAGCCCTTGATCTCTGTTACCATCAAGCCGCGGACACCCGCTTCGGTCAGTGCCTCACGCACTTCCTCAAGCTTGAATGGTTTGATTGTTGCAATGATGAGTTTCACCGATTTTCCCTCTTCCGGTTGTCAGGGCAGCCCTGAATGCAGGTGCAGAAAACCGACAAAAGCGGGGCATGTGGAAGATTGGAGGGAGAAATCAGAGAGTATCGGACGGTGTAAATGCACAAAATTTGTGCTGCGGAGAAAATATGCCTAAAAAATCATCACCAATTTAACGGGCTTTGCATATTCAAACGCTAAACAATCCTGACCAAGGCGCGTATGATCCATGAAAAACCAAAGCCGGGCAGGCAGCATTCATGAGTGATTCATCCAGGCGAAAGCCACTGGTGGCGGACAAGCGTTACACGTCCAAAAGCAAAGCCGCAGTCAAGAAGAAGGCAAAACCGACGGCACGCAAGGCGGCACCGGCGAAACGCAGGGCGCGTAAAGCGGCCCGGCCTCGGCGCGGCGGCATCATCGGGTTTTTCTCCGGTATTATCGGATGGTTCCTGCGGTTGATCTGGAAGATCACCTGGCGCGTGACAGCCTTGGGCGTTCTGCTTCTGGGCCTTGCGGTCGGCTATTTCTACACCACGCTGCCACCGCTTGAGGCGCTGCTGGATGGCCGTGCGCGGGGGTCTGTCACCCTGCTGGATCGCAACGGCGAGGTTTTCGCCTGGCGGGGGGATCAGTTCGGCGGTGTGGTGACCGCGCAAAGTGTGTCCAAGCACCTGCGCCACGCCGTTATCGCCACGGAGGACAAGCGGTTTTACAGGCATTTCGGCGTAAGTCCGCGCGGTATCGCCTCTGCCGTGCGCATCAACCTGCGCGAAGGGCGCGGGCCGCTATCGGGGCATGGGGGCTCCACCATCACACAGCAGGTGGCCAAGCTCATTTGCCTTGGCGAACCCTATGATGCGTCCTCTGGCATGACGGAGCGCGAATATGAGGCCGGGTGCCGCGCAGGAAACGTGCAACGCAAAGCCAAGGAAGCGCTTTACGCCATGGCGATGGAGCTGAAGTACTCCAAGGATGACATCCTGTCGATCTACCTCAACCGGGCCTACATGGGCGGCGGTGCCTATGGCGCGGAAGCGGCGGCGCAACGGTTCTTCGGCAAACCCGCCGCTGCGGTGAATGCGGCCGAAGGCGCGATGCTGGCGGGACTGCTGACCGCACCAAGCAGCCTGTCACCCACCTCGAACCTGAACCGGTCACAAAACCGCGCGGCGACCGTGGTGCGCCTGATGCGTGATCAGGGATACCTTACGGAGCAAGAGGCGCAGGCGGCGCAGAACAACCCCGCGGAACTGTCAGAGGCGGCAGAGGCACGGGCGGGCGGCTATTTTGCCGATTGGGTCATGTCGACCGGACCCGAATTCTTTACCCGGAACACCACCGAAGACGTGATCATCAAGACGACGCTTGACCAGCGGATCCAGAAAGCTGCCGAAGACGGGCTGAAATGGGTATTCGAAAACAAGGTGCGTGAAGGTTCCGAAGCACAAGCAGCCGTGATCGTCATGTCCGCCGACGGTGCGGTCCGCGCCATGGTGGGGGGGGCGAAAGACCAAGGTTGCCGGCGCGTTCAACCGTGCCACCCAAGCGCTCCGCCAGACCGGGTCAGCGTTCAAGCCCTTCGTCTTTGCCGCTGCACTTGAACTGGGCTATTCGCCGAACGATTTGATCGAAGACGCCCCCTATTGCCTGAATATTCCCGGCTCCGGGGAATGGTGCCCCAAGAACTACACCAACAGCTTCAAGGGGATGGTGACCCTGACCAGTGCTCTGGCCAACTCGCTGAATATCCCGGCGGTCAAGATATCAGAAAGCGTCGGCCGCGCCGCCGTGCACCAAGTGGCAACCCAATTCGGGATCAAGAACGATCTGGCCGCAGGCCCCGCGCTGGCGCTTGGCGCGTCCGAAAGCACCTTGATCGAAATGACAGGCGCCTATGCGGGTATCCTGAACGGCGGGTCATCGGTGACGCCTTATGGGCTGATCGACCTGCGTTTGCTGGGCGATGATCAACCGCTGATGGGCACCGGGGGCGGCATCGGGGAGCGGGTCATTCAGGAAAGCGCGGCACAGCAGCTTGTGTACATGATGGAGAAGGTAATCTCCGAAGGAACCGGTGCACGGGGACAGTTTGGCGGGCGGCAGCTTGCGGGCAAGACCGGCACGACCTCTGCCGCGAAGGATGCGTGGTTTATCGGGTTTTCGGCAGATTATGTGGCGGGTGTCTGGATGGGATACGACGACAACACCCCATTGCGTGGGGTGACCGGCGGCGGCCTGCCAACAGACATCTGGCGCGAAACGATGAGCCGCGTCCACGAGGGATTGCCGCTTCGGGAGTTGCCGATGGCCTTGCCGGCACCGCCAAGTGGGCTGGGGGACACCTCTGATCAGGGACTGCCAATTCCGTTGGGTGACGCCAACGGCGGTGGCAACCGGCCCGGGAACATCATTGATCAGGTTCTGAACGATATCTTCGGGGGCGGCGACAGCAGCGGCAACCGCCCGCAGACCACGGGCGGCGACCGTTAGCGGCGGCGGCTGCTGACGTCGGCACGGCGGCGTTCAAGGTATTCCGCGCGTGCGGCCTCATAGGTTGCAGGCTTGGCGCGACGGCTGCCTTGTATCACACCGTCGGCAAGGCCGATCCCGGTCCCGACATACCGTTCAGGCTCTGGCAAGCGGTAGGACAGCGGATCGGTGAAAAGGTCCACAACACGCCCCGCGACGTCCCGTTGGGTCGATGCGCCCAGAATGGGCAGCATCACGAATGCCCCTTCGCCCACGCCCCACACATGCAGGGTTTCGCCAAAATCGGTATCATGCTCCGGCACGCCGAATTCACTGGCTGCGTCCACAAGGCCGCCCATGCCCAGCACGGAATTGACGGAAAAACGGTGCAACGCCAATCCCGTGCCGCGCAGATCCCCCTGAAGCAAGCTGTTGACCGCAACCTGTGGCATCGACAGGTTCTCAGACACGTTGTGGATCAGGTCCTGAAACGGCTCAGGAATGACCGACGCCACACCGCCGCCAGACCCCTGCGAGGTCAGCTTTTGATTGACCGCAAAGGTCTTGCGGTTCTGCACCTCATAGGGATCATTCGTGGCCTGCGATCCTGAAAGGGGCGCGGTCGTGCTGGCGCACGCGCCCAGCAATCCAAATCCGGCAGCAGCGGCCAAAAGGCGTAGACGGATAGGGGCAGACAAAGTGGCAGACAACGGCAATTCCTTCCCACACTGAACGTGAAGTACACTGGAAAATGGCCCGTGACAGGCCAAGGTCAAGCATTCCAATAATCAATCCAGTACGGTGAATCGCGCATCACGCATAGCGGAAATTGCGCAGTGCACGGCTGCGTGATCACAAAAGGGATCAGAACGCGAATGACGGGCCTACTGCGGCCTTGCCGGTTCGTGCTGGACGGCAAATCCGTGGCGCATCCGCGGACCAGTGCAAAGCGCCGTCCGCCGATTCTTTCGCCTGCACCTCCTGCGAAATCCGTTCTGGGGTTTTCGCCCTGCCTTAACCCGTTTAGCGTCGCGCTGAAACCACAATCCCGCGCAAAGGAATTCCATCATGAGCATCACGGAACGTTTGTCTGAACTGGGCGTGACCTTGCCCGACGCCCCAGCCCCTGCGGCCAACTATGTACCCTTCGTAAAGACAGGGAACACGGTCTATGTCTCTGGCCAGATTTCAATGGGGCCGGATGGATTGATCATCGGCAAACTGGGTGCCGATATGGAAGTGGAAGCAGGTGCAGCCGCCGCCAAGACCTGCGCGATCAGCCTGTTGGCACAGTTGAAAGCCGCCTGCGATGGTGACATCGACAGGTTGGTGCGGGTGGTGAAGCTTGTGGGGTTCGTGAACTCCACCGCCGATTTCACCGACCAGCCCAAGGTCATCAACGGCGCGTCGGACTTTCTGGTCGAAGCACTGGGCGACAAGGGCCGACATGCGCGCTCTGCCGTGTCGGCGGCATCGCTGCCCCTGGGTGTCGCGGTAGAGATCGAAGGCATTTTTGAGATCAAGTGATGTTGCCGGAAGTCTTTGCCCGCCTGCCCTTTGCCCATCGCGCCCTGCATGACGTGTCGGACGGCCGTCCCGAAAACAGCCGCGCTGCGATCAGGGCGGCGATTGCAGCCGGTTATGGGATCGAGATTGACCTGCAATTGAGCGCGGATGGCGCGGCGATGGTGTTCCACGACTACGCCCTGGACCGCCTGACCGGGGCAACGGGCGCGGTGCGGCTATGCGACCGCGCCACGCTGGAAGGCACGGCGTTGACGGGCGGTGCAGAAGGCATTCCCGGACTGCCTGAAGTGCTGGCAATTGTCGCAGGTCAGGTACCGCTGCTGGTAGAAATCAAGGATCAGGATGGCGGCATGGGCCCGAACATCGGGCTATTGGAACAGGCTGTTGCGCGGGATATCGAAGGGTACGCGGGCCCGCTGGCAATCATGTCGTTTAATCCGCATACGGTGGCCGTGATGGGGGATCTTTGCCCGAACGTGCCGCGCGGGCTGGTGACAAGCGCTTACCGCAAGGAAGAATGGCCGCTATCGCAGGCCGTTTGTGATACCCTGCGGGAAATCCCGGACTACGCCCGTGTTGGTGCCACGTTCATCAGCCATGAGGTCGATGATCTGGACCGACCGCGCGTTGCGGAATTGAAGGCACAAGGCGCGCTTGTCTGCTGCTGGACGGTGCGATCTGCAACACAGGAAGCGCAGGCGCGCAGGATTGCGGACAATATTACCTTCGAAGGCTATCTGGCCGCTTTGCCGACTTGAACCGCACAGGCTGCGCCACACATTACGGCCATGGCAGGCGAGCATGACATGACAGAACATTCCGTTGAAATCAGGGTGGTATCGCGGCTGGCGGAGATTGGCCAATCGGCTTGGGACGCATGTGCCTGCCCGGAAACCCAAACGGGCGCGCCCGCGATCGACCCCTTTACGACCTATCGTTTCATGTCGGCACTTGAGGAAAGTGGCAGCATCGGCCCCGGCACGGGCTGGCAAGCGCAATACCTGACGGCAACATTGGCTGGACAGGTGATCGCGGTGGCGCCCATGTACGCCAAGTCGCACAGCCAGGGCGAATATGTCTTCGACCACAACTGGGCCCATGCCTTTGAACGGGCAGGCGGGCGGTATTATCCCAAGTTGCAGATCGCGGTGCCCCATACCCCGGCCACGGGACGCCGGTTTCTGATCCGTCCGGGGTTCGAAGACGCCGGATTTTCGGCGCTTGTTCAAGGCGCGGTGCAGCTGACCCAGAACAACGCCCTGTCATCCTTGCATGTCACGTTCTGCACACCCGACGAAGCGGAACGCGGGCGGCAAGTGGGCCTGCTTGTGCGCAAGGGCCAGCAGTTTCACTGGCGCAATGACGGATACGCCGACTTCGATGAATTCCTTTCCAGTCTCAATTCACGCAAGCGCAAGAACCTGCGAAAAGAACGCGCGCAGGCACAAGCCTTTGGCGGTACGATCCAGACCTTTACGGGCGATGACCTGCAGCCCGAACACTGGGATGCCTTCTGGACGTTCTACCAGGACACAGGCGCGCGCAAATGGGGCACGCCCTATCTGACGCGCCGCTTCTTTGACATCGCACAGGAGACGCTGCGCGATGACATGGCGCTGGTGCTGGCCGAACGGAATGGCCGTTGGGTCGCCGGGGCGCTGAACTTCATCGGGGTCGACGCGCTTTATGGGCGCTATTGGGGCTGTATCGAACACCATGCCTGCCTGCATTTTGAACTGTGCTATTATCAGGCGATTGATCTGGCCATCGCGCGCGGCTTGTCCACGGTCGAGGCTGGCGCGCAGGGCGAACACAAGCTGGCGCGCGGGTATATGCCGACACCGACCTGGTCGCTGCATTACATGCGCGACGCGGGTTTTGCGAATGCGGTAGAGGATTATTTGCAGGCAGAACGCGATGCCGTCGACGAAGAAATCGAGATTTTGACAGACTACGGACCGTTCAAACGCATCCAAGTGGAGGAACAGGAATGAACGAGAAACTGAGTGACGAGACCCGCAAGACCGTTCTGCAACCTCTGTTCAATACCGGTTGGGCAATGGTCGAAGGGCGTGATGCAATCCACAAGACCTTCGTGTTTTCCGATTTTGTGGAGGCCTTTGGCTGGATGACCCGCGCGGCGATCTGGGCGGAAAAGTGGAACCACCATCCCGAATGGGACAACGTCTACAAGACCGTGAACGTGACGCTGACCACGCATGATGTGGACGGGTTGAGCGCGCTGGATGCAAAGCTGGCGCGGAAGATGGACGGGTTGTTTTCGGGGTGATGGGGCGTCGCTTTCCTTGAAAGAAAGCGGTCGGAAATTCTGAAAATTTCCGATGCCCTTTGTGCAGGCTGAGCTTCGTTTCACAAAGCTCAGCCCTTGATTTTCAGAGGTTTTCCAGCAGCGCCTCACCGCCGGATGTTTCGCAGACGCCGGGGTTCTCCTCGGCCTGCAGGACAGACACCTTGCCGTCATCAACGATCATCGCATAGCGTTTGGACCGCGCGACCAGACCCGCAGGCGGCGCGTCGAAATCCATGCCGATGGCCTTGGTGAACTCGGATGCCGCATCCGCCAGCATCGTGATGCCCGCAGCCTCCGCGCCTGTCGCCTCACCCCATGCCTTCATCACGAAGGGATCGTTGCACGACACGCAGATGATCTCATCCACACCCTTGTTCATGAAGTCGTCCTTGGTGCGCACAAAGCTGGGCACATGGGCGGAGTGGCATGTGGGTGTGAACGCTCCCGGCACGGCAAAGATCACCACTTTGCGACCTTTAAGCTTGTCTGCCATCTGCACGGGCGCCGGCCCCTCGTCACCCATCTGGACCAGTGTTGCGTCAGGCAGGGTATCGCCTTGTGAAATTGTCATTTGATGCGCCTTTCATCTGATTGCGTTTGCCGCTGTGCACCATATAGGGTCGCGTGCAGGGCAAGACCAGCGATTAGAGGGGCGGGAGCATGGGGCATGTGGTTGTGATAGGCGCAGGGCAGGCGGGGTCGTCCTGTGTCGCGCGGCTGCGCAACAAGGGGTTTGACGGACGCGTGACGCTGATCGGTGCGGAAAGCTGGCCCCCCTACCAGCGCCCACCGCTCAGCAAGGCGTACCTGATGGGCGAAATGGCTCTGGAACGCCTCTATCTGCGCCCGGAGAGTTTCTATTCCGAGCAGGACATCGATCTGCGGCTGGGCGAACGGGTACAGTCCATCGACATTGGCGCGCAGACGGTTGATCTGGGCGATGACGTGTTGCGTTATGACGAACTCGTCCTGACCACAGGGTCTGTTCCAAATCGTCTGCCTGATGCAATCGGCGGCGCGTTGGAAGGCGTGCATGTCGTCCGTGATCTGGCGAATGTGGACGCTATTTCGCCGCGTTTCGCCAGTGGCGCGCGGGTGCTGATCGTCGGGGGCGGCTATATCGGGCTTGAGGCCGCGGCCGTGGCTGCGAAGCTGGGCCTGAACGTGACCGTGGTTGAGATGTCGGAGCGGATTTTGCAGCGGGTCGCCGCGCCCGAAACCAGCGATTTCTTTCGCGCGCTGCACCGGGCGCACGGCGTTGATATCCGAGAAGGCGTAGGGCTGAAGACCCTGCTGGGCGAAGGGTCCGTGACAGGCGCGCGACTGAGCGACGGATCGGAAATTGACGTTGATTTTGTCATCGTCGGTGTGGGCATTCATCCCGGCACGGATGTGGCCGAAGCGGCCGGGATCACGATCGAAAACGGGATCAAGGTTGATGAACAGGGGCGCACATCCGCAGCCCACGTCTGGGCTGCGGGGGATTGTACTTCTTTTCCCTATCGCGGCGGGCGCATTCGTCTGGAATCAGTGCCCCACGCGATTGATCAGGCGGAATGCGTGGCGGACAACATCATGGGCGCCGGGCAGGAATACGTTGCCAAGCCATGGTTCTGGTCCGACCAGTATGACGTGAAGCTGCAGATCGCCGGGCTGAACACCGGCTATGACCGGGTGGTGACGCGCAAGGTGGACGCGGATTCGGTCGGGTTCTGGTACTACCGGGGTGACACCCTGCTGGCGGTCGATGCTATGAACGATCCACGCGGGTACATGGTGGGCAAACGGCTGATCGAGGCGGGAAAATCACCCGATCCGGCGGTGATTGCCGACCCGGAGACCGACCTCAAAGCGCTGCTGCGCGAGTGAGGATTATCGCGGGCACCCATCGAGGCACTGCACTGGCGGCGGTTGGCAAAGGCGATGCAGGCGCGCATCTGCGCCCGACATCTGACCGTGTGCGCGAAAGCCTGTTTTCAGTGCTGACGCACCGGGACGCTATCGACGGTGCGCGGGTTCTGGACCTGTTTGCAGGCACTGGCGCGTTGGGGCTTGAGGCACTGTCGCGCGGCGCATCGGAGGCCGTCTTTGTCGAAAACGGACGCGTCGGGCAGCGCCTGCTTGCAGAAAACATCGCCAAGCTGCGCATGGAAGCCCGGACACGGATCATGCGCAATGATGCAACCCGTCTGGGTGCATGGCCGATGGCACACTTTGATCTGGTCTTCCTTGATCCCCCCTACGGCAAGGAGATGGGACAGAAGGCGCTGGCTGCGATAGTGGCTGGCGGTTGGATCGCCGAAGGCGCGTTGATCGTCTGGGAAGAAAGCGCGCCGCAAACCGCACCCGAAGGATTTGCCTGCGTCGATACCCGCAAATACGGCGACACCCATGTGACGCTGTTGGAACGCGCCTAGACCGCCCTGATTGCCGCGCCAAGTCGTTCGATGCCTTCCGCAATCTGCGCATCATCCGCCAGCGAAAAGCTGAGCCGCAGCGAATTCGCACCCGACCGATCGGCAAAGAACGCCTGACCGGGGACAAAGGCCACCTTGTGATCCCGCACCGCCCGGTCCAGCAGGGTCGCCCCGTCCATCTCACGCGGCAGGGTCAGCCAGATGAACATACCGCCTTCGGGCCTTGTCCATGTTACCCCTTCAGGCATGTGGGTCTCCAATGCCGCCAGCATGGCGTCCCGGCGGGCAGCGTAGGTTCTTCGCAGTTTGGCGGTGTGGGCGTCGAAGCCTGACGCGGCAACCTCCGCCACGGCCATCTGATTAAGCGTCGCAGTATGCAGATCAGAGGCCTGCTTCATCAGGACCAACCGGCCGATGACGTCCCGCGCCCCACAAACCCAGCCCAGTCGCAGACCCGGTGCCAGCGTCTTGGAAAAGCTGCCGCAATACAGCGTTCGACAACTCTCGATACTCCCTTTCCGCGCGGTCTCCAGCGCCAGCATCGGTGGGATCGGCGCACTGTCATAGCGCAGCGCCTGATAGGCGGCGTCCTCGATCACTGCGATGTCGAGGGTTTCAGCCAGATCAAGGATGCTGTTGCGTGCGCCCAGATCCAGCGTCCGGCCCGTAGGATTGGCAAAATCAACGGAGGCATAGGCGAATTTCACGCGGCCGCCATGTGCAGCAGCGGTATTGGCATAATCCTGCGCCGTGCGGTTGCTGCCGGGATCAAGGCGGTCGAAGTTTGGTTCATAGGCATTGAAGGCACCCAAGGCACCCAGATAGGTCGGCCAGCCTACCAGCGCCGTGTCACCAGGCGACAGCATCAGCTTGCCCAGATAATCCAGCGCCTGTTGGGAGCCGGAGGTGATCAGGATGTTGTCGCGGTCGCAAGGCACACCAATTGCTGCCATCTGCCCTGCGATCCAGTCGCGCAGGGGCGCATACCCCTCTGAAACGGAATACTGCAGCGCTGTGGCCTGATGTTCAGGCGAAAGGGCGCGGGTCATTGCATCCCGGAAAGCCTGTGCAGGAAAAAGCGCCGGATCAGGGATCCCCCCCGCAAAGGATATGATATCCGGCTGCTCCAGCAACTTGAGCAACTCGCGGATTTCGCTTGCCTTCATACGGTCCATGCGGGTCGCGAAGATTTCGTGCCACTCCATAGGTCAACCTCCCTGACGTACCAGTGGAAGCACGATTCGCGCTTTATGACAATAGTTCTTACCTATTCAGCAATGGCGAATTCCCTTTATGAGCCGACCCTGCATGCCTATCATCCGGACCATGACCGATGCTGCCTACAGTGACATTCCGCGTATTTCCCGTGCACCCCGTCAAAGGATCGGCCGCCTGCCAAAGCCGCAGCCACTGGGTGTTCCGGTGCTGATCAGCGATTGCGTCACGCCCCTGGGCGGAGAGACGCTGCTATCCTTGCTGATGAAACGGATGATGCAGGGGGATGACGACGATCAGCGCTCGTAGGTCGGGTGAAACAGATCGCCGGGGGACAGGGTGAAAATCTCGACCCCGTCCTCGGTCACGCCAACCGAATGTTCGAACTGGGCGGACAGGCTTTTGTCACGGGTCACAGCGGTCCAGTCGTCTGCAAGGGTCTTTGTTTCCGCCCGGCCCAGGTTCACCATCGGTTCGATCGTAAAGAACATTCCCGGTTCCAGCACGGCACCCACACCGGGCTTGCCATAGTGCAGCACATTGGGCGGTGCGTGAAAGACGCGACCCAACCCATGCCCGCAGAAATCGGTGACCACGGACATACGGTGGCTTTCCACGAAGGTCTGGATCGCATGACCGATGTCACCAAACGTGTTGCCCGGTTTCACTGCTGCAATGCCGCGCATCAGGCTGTCGTGGGTCACGTTGATCAGGCGTTCCGCCTTCCGCGCCAGCTTACCGGCCACATACATCCGTGATGTATCGCCGAACCAGCCGTCCACAATCACCGTGACGTCGATGTTCAGGATATCACCGTCCTTCAGCTTCTTGTCACTGGGGATGCCGTGACACACCACATGGTTTACTGAAATGCAGGAGGCGTGTTTGTAACCCTTGTACCCGATGGTCGCGGATTTTGCGCCCGCCGCGTTGACCTTGTCCTCGATCATCTGATCAAGCGCACCGGTCGTGACGCCGGGCACCACATGGGAGGCGACTTCATCAAGGATGCGCGCTGCCAGCTGGCCAGCGGCATGCATGCCTGCAAAATCCGCAGGGTCGTAGATACGGATGCCATCCTTTGTCGTGCGGGCGGGATGCAGATCGTTCACCGGGTTCTCCATTTTTCGTTGCCCTTCTTTATCCTGCGGGGCGGCCAAGGGCTAGGGGGGCCGCTATGTCCACGCCGTGGGGGGTTATATTGGTACCAAGGCAAAGGGTTTCCACCCCCGCGCGCGTCGCCGCCTGATGCGCGGCGGCATAGGCAGGATCGATGTCGCTTGCCATGTCCACATGCGTGCAATCGGTGCGCTGCACAAGGTAAAGCAGCACGGCGCGATGCCCTGCCTGCGCCATTTCCGCCAAAGCAGCCAGGTGTTTGGCGCCGCGTGCCGTCACGCTGTCGGGAAATTCCGCCAGACCATGTTGGCGGGAAAGCGTGACGCTTTTGACCTCAACGTAAGCATCGGGCAGACCGTCGCCGCTCAGCAGGAAATCAATGCGGGAGTTTTCCGCGTATCTGACTTCGGCCCGGACAGCGCCGTAATCGCGCAGCAGTGCGATCTGCCCCGCCTCCAGCGCGGCGCGCACGGCGCGGTTGGGCAAGGCGGTATCGACGCCGGTGAAATGACCGTTCTCGTGATCGACCAGCCGCCAGCCGTATTTCAGCTTTTTCTTCGGATCGTCATTGGGCTCCAGCCAGATTTTCGTGCCCTCCGCCGCCAGCCCCATCATGGAGCCTGGATTGGCGCAATGGGCCACCACCTCGCGCCCGTCTTCCAGCGTGCAATCCGCAAGGAAGCGTTTGTAGCGGCGGATCAGCCGGGCGGGCACAAGTTCGGTTTGAAAGCGCATGGGTCCCGGCCTATACCCAAGCTTGCGCACGCTCAAGGAGAACACCATGCCAAATCCCACCGCCGCCATGCTTGTGATCGGGGATGAAATCCTGTCCGGGCGCACGCGGGATTCCAACATGAACCATCTGGCCAAGGCCCTGACGGCGGCAGGGATCGACCTGAAAGAAGCGCGCGTCGTCGGGGATGAGCGGGGGACGATCATCGCGGCCGTTCAGGCGCTGTCCAAGGTTTATGACAATGTCTTCACCAGCGGCGGGATCGGCCCGACCCACGACGATATCACGGCCGATTGCATCGCTGCCGCCTTTGACCGTGACATTGATGTGCGCGAAGATGCCCGCGCCATGCTGCAAGCGCATTACGACCGGGCGGGAACCGAACTGAACGCGGCGCGATTGCGCATGGCGCGTATTCCCGACGGGGCGACCCTGATCGACAATCCGGTCTCCGCCGCCCCCGGCTTCACGCTGGAGAATGTGCACGTCATGGCGGGTGTGCCCGCCGTTTTCGAGGCCATGGTCGCCTCGGTCCTGCCGACCCTGACCGGAGGGGATCCGTTGATCAGTCAGACCCTGCGGGTGGAACGGGGCGAGGGCGATCTCGCGGGTCCCCTGGGCCTCGTGGCACAGCGTTACCCCCTGTTGTCATTGGGGTCCTATCCCTTTCAGAAGGACGGCATCTTTGGGGCCCATCTGGTGGTGCGGGGGCATGACACGTCCATGATCGAAGCTGCAATGGCTGACCTGCGGGCCGCGCTCGCGTGAACGCCGCCCGGATCATGCAAGCGACGGACGCGACTTGGCCCGCCGCGGCGATGTGGGATGCAGATGGCTTTCGGCTCCGGGACGGTCAGGGCGGGGGGCAACGCGTGTCTGCCGCAACCGCGCTGGGGACTGTGAATGAGGCACAGGTCGCAGCGGCTGAAAAGGCGATGCTGGACAAGGGCCAGACCGCTCTGTTCAAACTGCATCCGGGGGATGACGCCCTTGACGCGATGCTGGCTGCGCGGGGGTACGTCCAGCGGGATAAAACCGTGATGTACCAGATACCGATCGAGGCGCTGACAGACCGTCCGATCCCCCCGGTGACAGCGTTCACCATATGGGAACCGCTGGCCATCATGAAAGAAATCTGGGCAACCGACGGCATCGGGCCCAGCCGTCTGGCGGTGATGGCGCGAACGGCGGTCAAAACGGCCATTTTCGCGCGCTGGAACGAAAAGCCCGCAGGCGCGGCCTTTGTCGCGCTTGATGGTGATGTTTGCATGGTACATGGCCTTGTTGTGTTGCCTTTCCAGCGGCGTCAGGGCGTTGCGGAATGGATGATGCGGCGCGCGGCCTTCTGGGGGCGCGAACAGGGCGCGCGCATCATGTCGGTGCTGTGCGTCGCTGAAAACGCGCCTGCCAATGCGCTCTACCGCGCGCTGGGCTTTGCCGAAGCGGGGCAGTATCATTACCGTGTGCTGCCGCCAACGTAAGGAGAGCCCGATGGCCAACGACATGCCCACCGCCCTGAACCTGCCACAAGTCGACCCGTTGCCTGCGGACACGCAGAAATACTTCGACGTCTGTCAGGACAAGCTGGGCATAATCCCGAACGTGCTGCGCGCCTATGCCTTCGATATCGAGAAACTGAACGCGTTCACGGCGATGTATAACGATCTCATGCTGGGCGACAGCGCCCTCAGCAAGCTGGAGCGGGAGATGATCGCGGTGGCGGTGTCCTCGCACAACAAATGCCACTATTGCCTTGTGGCCCACGGCGCGGCGGTGCGGCAACTGTCCGGCAACCCGGCCTTGGGAGAGGCGCTGGTGATGAACTACAAGGTCGCACCGATCGATGCCCGCCAGCGTGCCATGCTGGATTTCGCGCTGAAACTGACCCGTGAAAGCGCCAACGTCGAAGAAGCGGACCGGCAGATCCTGCGCGATCACGGTTTTTCTGATCGGGACATCTGGGACATCGCCAGCGTGACGGGCTTTTTCAACATGACCAACCGCGTGGCCAGCGGCACTGATATGCGCCCCAACCCTGAATATCACGCGCAGGCGCGATGAACCGCACGGGGCTCGCGCTTGGTTGGATGATGCTGGCCGCCTCCCCTTTGGCGGCGCTTGAACTGTCCTTGCCTGCGCCTGCCCTGTTGCTGGCGGAACGGAACAGCACACTGGATCGCTATGCCGCGCCAATCGGCCCGTTCGCCGACGGCGCTGTCGAAACCCGTGATATCGAGGGCACAATACGCCGCGCCGCCTGGCGGCTGGATGCGGAGGGGCAGACCCCGCTGGAGGTCATTGCACCGCTGCGCGACCAGTTGCAGGCAGCGGACTACGACATCGTGCTGGACTGCGCGGCTGAAGCTTGTGGGGGCTTTGATTTTCGCTTCGCGACGGAGGTGCTGCCAGCGCCGCATATGTACGTCAACATCCGCGCCTATCACGTCATCACGGCGCGGCGTGGCGGAAATGACGTGGTTTCCGTCATGGCCAGTACATCGGCCGGGGTGGCCTACGTGCAGATCATTCATGCGGCGTCAAAGGGCACGGGGGATACGCCCACGAAAAGTGTCACCGCCTCTCCGACGACAGTGACGGGGGCACCTCTGTCCAGTGGCAACATGGGCGATACGCTTTTGGCGCGGGGTCACCTGGTGCTCGATGCGCTTGATTTTGAAACCGGGGCAGCGGAATTGGGTCCGGGACCGTTTGATACGTTGCGCAGGCTCGCGGATTTCCTCAAGTCGCGCCCCGATCTGCAGGTGGCCCTTGTGGGTCACACCGACAGCGTTGGCAGTCTGGACGGCAACATCAGCCTGTCACGACGCCGCGCACAGGCAGTACGGCAACATCTGATCGAGGTCTACGGCGTGCCTGCCGCACAGATGGAAGCGGAAGGCATGGGATACCTCGCCCCGCTTGCCAGCAATCTTGACGCCGCGGGCCGCGATGCCAACCGGCGCGTAGAAGTCGTGGTCCTGCGCACCGAGGAATAAAAAATGCCCGACATCGGAAAGATGCCGGGCAAGAGGGGTCATGAACCAATGGCCCCATCCATGGGAGAAACACTCGTTACCAATCGCTGGGGCCCTTGTCTGCAAAGGCATGGACCAGAAAGTCGATGAACGCGCGCACTTTGGGCTGGGTGAACCGGCCCGGTGGATAGACAGCGTAGATGCCTTGCGTTTCAAGCGGGAGATCGGGGATCGCATCCTCGACCAGACCCTTTTCCATCGCGTCGGCATAAAGAAAGCTGGGCAGATAGGCGATGCCAAGGCCGGATATGGCGGCATTCAGCAGCGATTGCCCGTCATTCACGGAAAGCCAACCGGCGGTGCGAACCTGACGCTTTTCACCCGAAGGAGCGGTCAGCTTCCAGACATTGCCGCTGGATTGGTTGGAATAATGCAGCAGCTTGTGATCGTTCAGATCGTCGATCTTTTCCGGCCGCCCGTATTCTTCGAAATACTTCGGGCTGGCGATCATGCGCTTTGTTGTCTCAGTCAGCTTGCGGGCACGCAGGGTGCTGTCTTCCAGCTCCCCGATGCGCACGGCCATGTCGAACCCTTCCGAGATCAGCTCGACGTACCGGTTGTTCAGCACCATGTTGACCGTGATATCCGGGAAATCGCTCAGGAAATCCGACAGCGCGGGGGAAAGGTGGTTCACACCGAAATCCGTCGCCACCGAGATACGCAGCAGACCTGAAGGCGCCGATTGCATCGACGTGACCAAGGCATCCGCTTCGCCCGCATCATTCAGTACCCGGCGGGCACGGTCATAATAGGCCAACCCGATCTCTGTCGGAGACACCCTGCGCGTCGTCCTGTTAAGCAGGCGCGCGCCCAGACGGGCTTCAAGGGAAGACACGTGCTTGGACACGGCCGACTTGGAGATACCCATCTTTTTGGCGGCATCGGTAAAGCCCCCCTGATCCACCACAGTGGCGAATGCTTCCATTTCCGTAAGGCGGTCCATCAGTGGTCCCTTCACAACTTCGTTCGAGGATCAGGTATCGGAGCCAATTCAGGCGAGAAGGGGGCAGGCATAAGACAGTTGCAAGGTAATTGAAGGGATCGTTCATGGCATGGAAACATCGCAACGATCTGTTTCCATCTTACATGACAGCGCTTTTCAGAGCCAGCGGAACCACCGCAGCAGTCCCAGCGTCGCCACGGCCAGCGCAACCATCGACAGACACAGGATAATAAAGGCACGCGGATCTTCGAGGCCGGGCAACCCCGCAACATTGACCCCAAAGAGCCCGGTCAGAAACCCCAGGGGCAAGAACACACCGGCGGCAATCGACAGGACGTACCCGTGGCGGGCCTGCTTGCGCGCGACATCGAGGTCGTGATCATCCTGCACGGTGATCAGCCTTTCACGCAGCGCATCCAGTTCCTCGACCACGATTGTCGTGCGGTTCGCCAGTTCGCGCAGGACCAACCCTTCGGGTTCCGGGATCAGGGGGGCGCCGAATACCGCAAGTGCCGCAAGGGCGTCACGTTGCGGTTCAAGATAACGGCGCAGGCGGATCACGCTGCGGCGCGTGGCGGGCAGTTGCACAGGGGGCGGGGTTCTGTCGTCTTCAAGGTCCGCTTCGAAGAATTCCGTCAGCTTCTCGATCTGTGATACTTCGCCCTCGATCCGTCCGGTCAACAATGTGACCAGTGCGGTAATGAAGGCGGAGGGCGATGGCGGGGCCTGCTGGGCGATTGCGGTCTGGCGCAGGTCTTCGACCGCGAAGACCCGGCGCACCCGCACGGTGATGACCACCGCATCGGCCACCCACATCCGGATCGAAACCATCTGATCGGCAGGTTGACCGGTATTGAGGTTGATGCCCCGCAGGTTCAGCATCATGCCGTCCACATAGGCATCACACCGCGGCCGGGTTTCGGCCTGCATCAGTGCACCGGCGGGGATGTCGGGCAAATGCGTTGCCAGCCAATCCGGCAACATCGGGTCGGACGCGTCGAAATGCCACCACCGATAGCGGGCGGCACCCGTCAGATGGGTATCGGACGGCACATGTGTCGTGCCGTCCTTGGCAATGTCAAAGACGCAGATGGGCATGGATCGGTCCTGTTGGCATCATGGCCTGACAGTGCATCCACAGGCAGATCGCCGCAAGTCCCGCCTGTCAGAGCGTCGCGGCCAGACGTGTGCCCTGATCAATCGCGCGTTTGGCGTCCAGTTCGGCAGCGACATCGGCACCACCGATCACGTGGCAGGTCTTGCCCTTGGCTTCCAGCGCGTCCGCCAGTGAACGGTCGGACAACTGGCCAGCACACATCACGATGGTATCGGCTTCGATCAGCGTCGGGTTCTCGCGCGTCTCTCCGAAGGAGATATGCAGCCCGTCGGCATCGATCTTTTCATAGTTCACGCCCGCGATCATCTTGACGTGCTTCATGGTCAACGACGCGCGGTGAATCCAGCCGGTGGTTTTACCCAGCCCCTTGCCCACCTTTGAGGTCTTGCGCTGCAGCATGGTCACTGCGCGTGCGGGCATATGAGGCTGCGGGCCCTCGGGGGCGAGGCCCGCGCGGTGTTCCGCCGGGTCGGTCACGCCCCATTCCTTCATCCACTCCGGCAGGTTCAGTGTCGTGCTGTCGCCGTCATGCACCAGATGTTCGGACACATCGAACCCAATACCCCCCGCACCAATCACCGCCACGCGCTGCCCGACTTCCGCCGTTCCGTTCAGCACGTCGATATAGCTGACGACATTGCCGCTGTTCTGACCGGGGATCTGCGGATCACGCGGCACCACACCCGTGGCAATGATCACCTCGTCAAAATCATCCAGATCATTGGCAGACACTTCGGTGTTCAACTTCACCGTCACGCCCATTTCATCGACCATGGTGCGATACCAATCGACAAAGCCAAAGAATTCCTCCTTGCCCGCGACCTGCTTGGCCAGGTTGAGCTGCCCGCCGATCTCTGACGCGCGGTCAAAGACGGTGACCTTGTGACCCCGCTCCGCAGCCGCAAGGGCGGAGGACAGACCCGCAGGCCCCGCGCCGACAACGGCGATGGTCTTGGGGGTGTCCACCGGTTCCAGCTTCAATTCGGTTTCATAGCAGGCGCGCGGGTTCACCAGACAGCTTGAGATCTTCCCGCCAAACGTGTGATCCAGACAGGCCTGATTGCATGCGATACAGGGCGCGATCTGCCTGGATTTGCCCTCCATCGCCTTCTTCACGAAATCCGCATCCGCCAGCATCGGCCGCGCAAGGCTGACCATATCGGCGCAGCCATCGGCCAGAACGTCTTCGGCGACCTCGGGCGTGTTGATCCGGTTGGAGGTGATCAGCGGAATGCCCACCTTGCCCATCAGCTTTTTCGTAACCCATGCAAATGCCGCACGCGGGACGGATGTGGCGATGGTCGGAATACGCGCCTCGTGCCAGCCGATGCCGGTGTTGATGATCGTGGCACCCGCTTTTTCGATCTCCACCGCCAGTTGCGCGACCTCTTCATAGGTGGATCCGTTTGGAATGAGGTCGATCATCGACAGACGGTAGATGATGATGAAATCCTGGCCCACTGTCTCCCGCACACGCTTGACGATCTCGATCGGCAGGCGCATCCGGTTTTCATACGACCCGCCCCAGCGGTCGGTGCGCTTGTTGGTGTGGGTGACAAGGAACTGGTTGATGAAGTACCCTTCCGACCCCATCACCTCCACCCCGTCATAGCCCGCTGCCTTGGCCCGACCCGCGCAGGCCGCGATATCCGCGATCTGCTTTTCAATCCCTTCCTCGTCCAATTCCTTCGGTGCGAACATGGAGATGGGGGATTTGATGGCCGACGGTGCCACGCACTCAGGCGAAAACGCATAGCGGCCCGCGTGCAGGATCTGCATGGCGATCTTGCCGCCCGCCTCGTGCACACGGTTTGTGATCACCGAATGGTTCTTCACATCCTCATCGCTGACCATCATCGCCGCACCATGTGCAACCGACCCTTCCGGGTTCGGCCCGATGCCGCCGGTTACCATCAATCCGACTTCGCCGCGCGCACGGGTGGCATAAAACTCCGCGACCCGGTTCCAGTCCTGCGTTTCCTCCAACCCGGTGTGCATCGACCCCATCAACACGCGGTTCTTCAGGGTGGTGAAGCCCAGATCAAGGGGGGCAAGCATATGGGGGTAGGTGGACATGGATCAGGTTCCTTCGTCTGCCGGATGGGGTTTGCGCGACATGACCGCAGGTCTTATCCTAAGTCACGCAAAACGCCGCGTCACGCGGGCTTCAAACCCCAGATAAAACCGCAACCTGCATCCGCCACCTTTTGAGCGTGGGTCTTTCATGCTAGGCGACGCAAGATCGAGCGAAGGAGATGCGCCATGACCCCGGAAGAGATCGCCAAACTGCCGTACCGCCGCTGCGTGGGTCTGATGGTGCTGAACGCAGAGGGGCACGTTTTTGTCGGGCAGCGCATTGATCGCAACTATGACGCCTGGCAGATGCCACAGGGCGGCGTTGATCCGGGTGAAACACCTGTCGAAGCGGCCTTGCGCGAGTTGGGAGAAGAGACCGGCATCAGCCCCGATATGGTAGAGGTCGTGGCAGAGACGGAGGAATGGCTGCCCTATGACCTGCCGCATGATCTGGTTGCAAAGCTCTGGAAGGGCCGCTTTCGCGGACAGGAGCAGAAATGGTTCCTGCTGCGGTATCAGGGAACGGATGACGAGGTAAATATCGAGACGGAGCATCAGGAGTTTTCGACCTGGTGCTGGATGCCCGTGAACGAACTGGTGGAGAACATCGTGCCGTTCAAACGCAGCGTCTACGAAGGTGTGCTCAAGGCTTTTGCGGACAGGCTTGGTTGAGCAGACCGGGTTACCCATGGGTAACCCGTTAAAGTTGTGTTAGGAAGCTGACCCTTCCAGCATTGCAATATGCGGCCCTACATCACGGGGCAACAGGCCCGACAGGCGGGGATCATCTTCGATCTCGACCTGTTGTTTGTAGGGTGTGAAGCCACTGCGGATGTAGAAGGCCAGCGCATCCTGACTGTCGAAGTTGCAGGTGTGCACGTGGAATCGCCTGATGTCCTGCGCCCAGGCCAGCCCAATGGCCTGATCCATCAGGAACCGCCCGGCCCCCGTGCCGATCAAGGCGGGCGTCAGTCCGAAATAGGCAAGCTCGCATTCACCGACCTGCCGGAAATCCAGTTCCAGCAGGGCCTCGTCCCGGCCCTCCCTGCGCAGCGTATAAAGTGCGACTTTGGGGTCACTGATAACATCCATCAGCGTATCATCCGACAAAAGCCGCCTGCCAAACCACATCCACGGGCGACCCACGCGATCAAAGATATCACGGTACCACGCAAGATCGGGTGCCATGGGCTCAAAGGTGATGCCGGACGGCAGGGGCCTGCCTTGGGTTGCGGCCCGCGTCGTCATTTCAAGATGGGTGACAATCGCCGCAACCTTGCCTTTCGGCACGTCGTGGGCACCATCTTCCAGCATGGCTCAGATCAACCCTTCTGCCTGGAACGCGGCGCGCATATCGCGTTGCGGGCGCGGGCCGATGTGGCTGATTACCTCACCTGCGCATAGATTGCCCATGCGGCCACAGGTCTCAAGATCAGCGCCATGTGACAGACCGAACAGGAACCCGGCGGCGAATTGGTCGCCAGCGCCGGTTGCATCCACCGGGGTGACCTTGCTGACCGCCACTTCGACCCGTTCGCCGTCGCGGATCAGCGTCACACCGTCCCCAGAGCGGGTGCAGACGACAATCGGGCAGATGTCCGCGGTTTTGGAAAGCGCGTGTTCCAGATCGTCGGTCTCATAAAGCGATCTGACTTCGGCCTCGTTCCCGATGACAAATCCAAGGTCGTTCTTGATCAGCGACAGGAAATCGTCGCGGTGCCGTTCGACGCAAAAGGGATCGGAAATGGCGATGCCCGCCATACCACCGCCAGCGGTGGCCGCCCTTGCCGCTTCGCGGAACGCGGTTTTGCCCGCGTCCTGATCAAAAAGATACCCTTCGAGAAACATCAGTTTGGCGCGTGATGCGACATCCTGCGGCACGTCTTGCGAACTCAACCCGGTTGAGACACCCAGATAGGTGTTCATCGACCGTTCCCCATCGGGCGTGACAAAAATCATGCTGCGCGAGGTGGGCACATCAGCCTGTGCCACAGGTGGGTTGGGAAAGCCGATGCCGTGATCGGTCATCGCGTCGGCATAAAAACGCCCCAGTGCGTCGTCGCGCACGCGTCCGATAAAGGCCGCTTCCATGCCCAACGCACCTGCGCCCGCAATGGTATTCGCCACCGCCCCGCCGGGGGTCTGTGTGCGGTCGTTCATCGCGGCATAGAGCGTCTCGCCCCGGTCCTGTTCGATCAGTTGCATGATCCCTTTCTCGATCCCCATCAGGTCAAGAAAGCTGTCGTCGCATTGGGTGATCACATCGACAACAGCGTTGCCGATGCCCACCAGGTCATAGGTCTTCATTCGGTCTTATCCTCAAAAGGGCAGAGATCTTTGATGATGCAGGTCCTGCACAGGGGTTTGCGCGCCTTGCAGTGATAGCGGCCGTGCAGGATCAGCCAGTGATGCGCGTGCAGTTGGAAATCCGCCGGGATATTATCTTCAATCGCGCGCTCCACGGCATCGACGGTCTTTCCGGGCGCGATCCCCGTGCGGTTGCCAACGCGAAAGATATGCGTATCCACCGCTTGCGCAGGCTGGTGCCACCACATGTTCAGCACCACGTTCGCCGTCTTGCGCCCGACGCCGGGCAGGGATTGCAGCGCCGCGCGCGAATTGGGCACGACGCCGTCATACTCATCGACCAGAATCTGGCTGAGCTTCATGACGTTCTTGGCCTTCTGGCGGTAAAGTCCGATGGTCTTGATATGCTCAATCAGCCCGTCAACGCCGAGGTCGAGCATCTTTTGTGGCGTATCCGCCACCTGAAACAACGCCCGCGTCGCCTTGTTCACGCCTGCGTCCGTCGCCTGAGCGCTGAGCGCGACAGCAACCACAAGGGTATAGACGTTCACATGCTCCAATTCCCCCTTGGGTTCGGGGTCGGCGGCATGAAAGCGGGTGAAAATCTCGCGGATGGTATGATAGTCGAGCTGTTTTGCCATGGCGTGGGTATGCGCAACTTGGCGACAGGGGGCAAGACCCTCCGCCGTCTGCCCCGACAGCGGCGCACCCCTGACCCCTTCCAAATGGTTCAAGAAACCTCGGGAGTATGAGGGTGGAAAACCCTCATCCCGCCGCCCCCCGTGGCGGCGGCTCCGTCTGCTGTGATTGCCAAGCCTGAAAGTCTGCGCTTGTCCTCGTATCGACGCCCCGCAGCAGCCGCCCGGCAAGAAGGCGCAAGTTTCGGGTCGCGCGATGTCGTGCCGCCGCCTAGATTGGCAGCATGACAGATCACACACCCATTCCCGACCCCACTTCAGACGGCGGTTATCACTATGCCGTCATGCGCCGCGCCATCGACCTTCTGGACCGGGCCGAAGACCCGCTTGCGCTGGATGACGTCGCCCGGCAGATGGACATGTCGCCCGCCCATTTCCAGCGATTGTTTTCACGCTGGGTTGGCGTGTCTCCCAAGCGGTATCAGCAGTATCTGATGTTGGGGCAGGCCAAGGAGATGCTGCAGAACCACGCGACCACGCTTGAGGCGGCGCATGAGGTCGGCTTGTCCGGCACGGGCCGCCTTCATGATCTGTTCCTGCGGTGGGAAGCGATGAGCCCCGGTACTTTTGCGCAAAAGGGTGCGGGCCTGACGATCTGTTGGGGCAGGTTCGAAAGCCCGTTCGGTCCTGCGCTGGTGATGGGCACCGAAAAGGGCATCTGCGGATTGGCGCTGGCCGCCGAGATGGGGGAAGCGGCAGCAATGCAGGACCTGAAGGACCGCTGGCCGGAGGCGACGTTTGTCGAGGATGCAGAAATGTTGCGCCCCTGGGTGCAGATCGCCTTCGGTGCGCAGGATGATGCGCAGGAAAAAGCGCCATTGTACCTTATCGGCGCGCCGTTCCAGATCAAGGTGTGGGAGGCGCTGCTGCGCATCCCGTCGGGTGAAGTCACCACCTATTCCGATATCGCGACGGCCATCGGCAGCCCCAAGGCGGTGCGCGCCGTGGGCACGGCGGTGGGGCGCAATCCGGTCAGTTGGCTGATCCCGTGTCACCGGGCGCTGCGCAAATCGGGCGCCTTGGGTGGCTATCATTGGGGTCTGCCGGTGAAACGCGCCTTACTTGCCTATGAAGCCGCCCGCGCCGAAGCGTGAAGGCAGCGGAATTGGGGAACGGCGCGCCTTACGCTTCATCTGTCCAAAACATCACTTCGTGACTCACCTGCCGACGCGGTGACGCGCAGAAACAGCACGAAACGCACAGGCGGGATATCGCCGATGCGATTTTCCCCCTGATTCTTCACGCAGCGTGCTTATATACCAAGCCTACACCAAGACGCCCCGCCCGAACGGGGCCACAATTCACGAAGGCAGAGCCATGATTTCATCCAGATTTACCCTCGCACTCCTGACCGCTGGCACGTTGACGCTGAGCGCGTGTACAGAACCCGGCCAGCTTGTCGCGCAGCCCGGCGATCCGAACCAGAAAACCAAGAACGGCGCATTGATCGGGGCGGGCGCCGGTGCCCTGCTGGGCGCATTGACGTCCTCCGATGGCGACCGCGGCGATGGCGCATTGAAAGGTGCTGTCATCGGCGGCGCGCTTGGTGCAGGTGCGGGTTACGCGCTTGACCGTCAGGAAGCGGACCTGCGCCGCCAGTTGGACAGCGATGTGACCATCACCAACACCGGCGACCGTCTGATCGTATCGCTGCCGCAAAACATCACCTTTGCCACAGACAGCACAACCGTACAGCCCGGCATTCGCGATGATTTGCAGGCGCTGGCCAACAACGTGCAGGTCTATGCCAATTCGACGCTCCAGATCGTTGGCCACACCGACAGTGACGGCGAAGCGGCGTATAACCAGCAACTTAGCGAAGAACGTGCGTTCGTCGTGTCCAACATCCTGGTGGCAAATGGGGTTCCGCAAAGCCGCTTGCAGGCCATCGGGCGCGGTGAAAGCCAGCCTGTTGCGACCAACCTGACACCTGAAGGCAAGGCACAAAACCGCCGCGTGGACATTGTCATCCTGCCAAACGCAGCGTGATCTGAAATTTACCGAAGAAACTAATGAAACCTCCGGTATCTGCCGGGGGTTTCTTGCCTTTTGGCCAAGCCGCGCAACCTTATGTCCAAACAAGATAAAGATTGGACGTTATCAACATGAGTACCCCCAAACTGGTCGGCATCTCCGGCTCCCTGCGCAGCGGCGCGACAAACACCAAACTGCTTGCCGAGGCCGCGCGCCTGTTCGGTGATTGCGACTACAGCCGCGCTGACATCAATTTTCCGCTTTATGATGGTGACGATGAAGCAGCAACGGGTGTGCCTGCCGCCGTCACCACAGCGGCCCGGCTGATCGCCGATGCGGATGCGGTGATCATCTCTACACCCGAGTACAACAAGGGCCCTTCTGGTGTGCTGAAAAACGCGCTCGACTGGATCAGCAGGGCGGAGGTGAAGCCCTGGAACGGCAAGCCGGTCGCGGTGATGTCGGCGGCTGCGGGACGCGCAGGCGGGGAACGCGCGCAGATGATCCTGCGCGGTTTCATGGTGCCTTTTCGTCCAGTGATCCTTCAGGGACCGGAAATTCACCTTGCGGGGAGCCGGGACGGTTTCGATGAAAACGGGCGATTGACGGGCGAGATATATGTCAAGGAACTGACCGAGCTTATGCAGGCGCTGCGCGGCTTGATCTAGCTTGTGCTGACCTCGATCAGATTGCCGTCAGGGTCGCGGATGTAGAGTGACATCAGCGGCCCCGTCGCCCCGGTGCGCGGCACAGGGCCTTCTTCGACCTCGATCCCCTGTGTGGCAAACTTCTGTTGCCAGCGGGGCAAAGGGACGTTCGTCAGAAAGCACAGATCAGCGCTGCCGGGCATGGGCGATGCTGCCTTGGGTTCAAACTCCTGACCCTTTTGATGCAGGTTGATCTTGGCCTGTCCAAACCGAAGGGCCTGACGCACCTCACCGGCTGCCGTGATGAAACTCTCAGCCTGCATGCCCAGAACGTCTTGATAGAATTGCACGGTCGTCGGAATATCCTTTACGGTCAGCACCAGATGGTCCAACGCATGCACCGCGATGTTTGTTGTGTCTTGCGGCATCGGTCGATCCTCCGGTATCTCGTGGGCATGGATGATGCGGCCCCCCGGACAGAGTGTCAAAGCGATCCGCTGGATGTGGCACGCGCCAATGCCTTGCTGGTCAGCCTTGGGCGCGACCCGGTTCTGAAGGCCGGCGATCCGCTGCCGCCGTTCTTTCATCAGCTCTATTTCTGGTCTCCTCAACCCCCTGACGGGCTTGGTCGGGATGGGCATCCCAAGGTGGGCGGTCTGATCCCTGATCTGGGCCTGCCGCGCCGCATGTGGGCAGGGGGCCGGTTGACGTTTCACGCGCCGCTTGTGGCGGGCCATTCAGCGACACGGACAAGCATCTGCGAAAGCCATACCCGCAAGGAAGGACGCACGGGGCCATTGGCCTTTGTCACGTTGCGGCACGACGTCCGGCAGGGCGAAACACTTTGTGTGGTGGAACATCAAGACCTCGTTTATCGCGAAGACCCCGACCCGCAGGCACCGCGACCCATCGCGCCGACAGTCACCCGCAAGGGGGCGCACCGTCAGGACGTGCGGTTCAACCAGACACTGCTGTTCCGTTACTCCGCGCTGACTTTCAACGGTCATCGCATTCATTATGACGAAGCCTATGCACGCGACGTCGAAGGGTACGATGGCCTTGTGGTGCATGGTCCGCTGCTGGCGCAATTGCTGATGGTGTTGGCGACGGAGAACCTTGGCCCGCTCAACGCCTTCAGGTTTCGGGCCACTGCGCCTTTGATGCATCATGAAGCCGCAGTGCTGTGTCAGCACGGCACCGATCTGTGGGTGGAGGGGCCGGACGCGCGGCTGTGCATGACGGCCGAGGCAGAAGTCAACTAGAGGTTGTCTTCCACCCTGAAACCGTCAGGGATGGCGTCTTTGCCCTCCAGCATCAGATCGGCCATGACCTCTGCCACCTTCGGGGCCATGCCAAAGCCGATCTTGAAGCCGCCGTTGGCGATGAAGTGATCCTGACGGTCAGGCCATGCGCCCAGCATCGGGGCCCGGCTGCGGGACCGCGGACGCACCCCTGCCCAGCGCGTGATGACCGGCGCCTCCTTCAATGCGGGCACGGCTGCATGCGCCTGCGCAATCACCTCATCAAGCAGCGCATCGGTGGTGTCAGGTGCGTCATATTCCCGTTCGGACGTGGAGCCGACGCCGACGGTCCCGTCCAGATGCGGTATGATGTGCACACCGCCTGCAAAAATCTGTGGTGCGCCGCGCGCATCATGTTGCAGCAGCGCTGCCTGCCCCTTCACACCGTTGCCGATGCTGCGGTGATGCGCCGCCGTCATTTCCTCCAACCCTGCCACCCCGGTTGCCCATAGGGTTCTGCCCCGGTCCGGGGCGTCTGATGTCACGGTCACGCCCCGCACCGCCAAGGCCCGCACGAGCGCGTCACAGGCGTGTCGGGGATGGATCAAGGCGCTTAGCGTATCGCGGATCACCAAGCCGGAAGGGGAGTTTGGCACCCAAGTGGTCTTTGGAGCGGGCGTCACTTCCCAAGTTGCATGGTCTTGCCACAGATCCTTCGCGGTTTCCGACCGGCCCAATGCCAATGACAGGCCTGCTTCATCCGCGATGGGTTGCAGCCGCCCGCTGCGCTTGTAGCCGGACAGGCCGCCGCCCGCCCCTTCGACCTCCTCCCAGAAACGTGCTGCCATCAGCAGGCTTTCAAGCTGAAAGGCTTTCTTGGCGTTCCAGTTCTCCGGCACATGGGGGGCAAGCGCGCCGACCAGCCCGCCGCTGCTTCCTGCGGCGGGGCCGTGGGGGTCGACGACTTGCACGCGCGCGCCGCGCCGTACGCAGGCCCAGGCGACTGAAAGCCCAAATATTCCCGCCCCGCGCACCGTGATTTCGACCATTGCCAAGCGCCCCCCATTTGCGCACTTTACGCGCACTTCCCTACAAGGTGCGCCGGTGCAGGACCAGACAGAACAGATCGAATGGCGCGGGGGTGATGTGCCTGTCTCCACCCGGTTCGACGATCCGTATTTCAGCCTCGATGATGGCGTGGCGGAGACCGGGCATGTCTTTTTGCGGGGCAATGATCTGCCGGCGCGTTTTACTGCAGGGTTTCACATCGCGGAGCTGGGGTTCGGTACGGGTCTGAACATGCTGGTGGCGTGGGATGCGTGGATGCGGGCAGGACACAAGGGGCCCTTGCGCTTCACCTCATTCGAGGCCTTTCCCCTGACCCAATCCGACATGGCTCGTGCGCACCGGGCCTTCCCTTCTTTTGGAGGGCGACGGGATATGCTGTGTGAAAGCTGGACGCCGACGGGCGGGCAATTCGCTTTGCCGGGACTGGATGCGGAGATTATCATCGGGGATGCGCGTGATATGTTGCCCCTGTGGGGCGCAAAGGCGGATGCGTGGTTTCTGGACGGCTTCGCACCGGCAAGGAACCCTGAAATGTGGTCGCCCGCATTGATGGCTGGCGTTGCCGCGCACACCCAGCCCAACGGGACCGCCGCCACCTATACCGCCGCGGGGGAGGTGCGCCGTGGTCTGGCCGCGGCCGGTTTCACCGTTCAAAGGGTGCCGGGTTATGGCCGCAAGCGCCACATGACACAGGCGGTCCTTGCCGCGTGAACCAGCAATCGAACATCCCGCTCGGCATCGTCCTGATGGTGTTGACGACCTTCATTTTCGCGGTTCAGGACGGTTTGTCCAGACATCTGGCAGCGGAATACAATGTGCTGATGGTGGTGATGATCCGCTATTGGTTCTTTGCAGCCTTTGTCATTGCCCTCGCCCGCCGTCACGCGGGGGGCATCCGCGCCGCCGCCCGGACCAGACAACCGATCTTGCAGGCCACGCGCGGGTTGCTGCTTGCGGCGGAGATCTGTGTCATGGTCGCGGCCTTCACCCTTTTGGGGTTGGTCGAAAGTCATGCGGTCTTTACCTGCTATCCTTTGCTGGTGGCCGCGCTGTCGGGGCCTGTGCTGGGTGAACAGGTCGGCTGGCGGCGCTGGGCGGCCATCGGGGTCGGGTTCATCGGCGTTCTGGTGATCCTGCAACCGGGGTTTGCCGTTTTTGATCCCGCCGCCGCGATCCCGTTGCTGGCTGCGGCGATGTTCGCGGTCTACGGCCTGCTGACGCGGTTCGTTGCCCGGCAGGACACCACCGCAACCAGCTTTTTCTGGACCGGCACCATGGGGGCGGTTGCGATGACCGCGACGGGCCTGTGGTTCTGGGAGCCGATGATCGCGGCGGATTGGATTTACATGGGATGCCTTTGTGTGACGGGTGTCACGGGGCATTGGTTGCTGATCCGGTGTTACGAGGTGGCAGAGGCCAGCGCAGTGCAGCCCTTTGCCTATCTGCAGCTGGTCTTTGCCGCCATCATCGGGATCAGCATCTTTGGCGAGACGATTCAGACAAATGTGGCAATTGGCGCAGGCCTGATCGTGGCGGCGGGCCTATTCACCTTTTGGCGCGAACGCCTTCAGCGTGTCGCCGACTAGTTCTTGGGAGAACGGGATCGGCAACGGGTCCTTGCCCAGCCGTGCGCGGTAGACCGGCAGGCTTTCCGTCACCCGCATGACATAGTTCTGGGTCTCGCGAAACGGGATCATCTCGATCCAGTCGACAATGTCGATGTCGCCCGCGCGCGGATCACCGTAAAGCTCCATCCAGCGGATCGGGCGGCTGGGCCCGGCGTTGTAGGCCGCCGCCATCATCGACACGTTGCCGTCGAACCGATCGGCCATCAGGGACAGGTACTGCGCGCCCAGTTGCGCATTATATTCCGGATCAGCGGTCAATCGCGCGTTGGTATGCAAGGCGCGCACACCCAGATTGCTGGCCATGTCCCGCGCGGTGCCGGGCATCAACTGCATCAACCCCAGCGCGCCTGCCCCGCTGCGCACCACCGGGTCGAATTCGCTTTCCCGACGCGCAATGGCCAGGTTCATCTCGGGCGCCATGGGCAGGTCGGCTTCGGCCAGCGGGTGCAGCGCATAATAGGGCGCGGCGACCGTGAGGCCCCGGCGTGCGGCACGCTTGCCGATCATCACGGCCAGATGCGGCTGGCCCACATCAATGGCGGCCTGTCCCAGCAAGGCCAGATCATCTGTCACCAATTGCTCCGCCAGATGGGTCCAGAACCGTTCTGCCAGGGACAATTCGCCCGAGGCCTGCAACAGCATTCCGGCTTCGAAAAGGGGCGCCTTGCCGACGGGTGAGAAGCGCCAATCCTCTTCAGGAACTGACCCGGCAAGGGTCGCGTCAAAAGCCACACCCGCTCGTTCGGCAGCCAAGAGACCGTAAAACGATGTCTGGTATTCTGCCCCCATCGCGTAGGCCTTAGCGGCGTCTTCTTCCAGCCCCATCGCCTCAAGCGCGCGGCCCTGCCAGTATCCGGCGCGCCCCTGGGAGATCGGAGATTGCACCGCGCTGTCGTGGTTCAGAAAGTGCTGATAGGCGGCCTTCGGATCTTTCAGAAACCGCAGCGCGATGTAGCCGGACAACCATTCCAGATCCGCATAGTTCGAACCGCTTGCCAGGAAGTGCTGTGATGCGATCTGATACGCGCGTTTCTTGTTGCCTGACCGCATTTCACCGCGCGCCAGACTGCGACGCCGATTTGCCCACGCTTCCGGCCGCCCCAGCGCATCAGCGGAGATGGAGCGATCAAGTAAAAGCGCCTTGGCGTCATCCACGAGGTTCTTTGCGATGCGCCATTCAAACCGGTCGTGTTGCAGGCCGGGGTTTGCGGCCTTGGTCGCTGGCAGGGTGTCGATCAGTTTGTTCACATCACCCTTGCGGCGTTGCAGCGCGATGCGGGTTTCGGCCAGCAGAATGTCATCCTTGTCCACCAGATCGAACATCTGCCGCGCGGCCGTATGCGCGCGTTCCCACAGCATGGCATCAAGCCGTGCGCTGTGGTGGGGTTTCAGCAATGCTTCATGCTCGGCCAGAAACAGCGCCTGCATGGTCGCGTCCATGGGCTTGGTCCGCCAATGAAGCACGACATTTGCCTGCGCCTCACCTTCCTGTCCGGCGCGGGTCAGGGCAGCAGCGTGGGCCAGAACGCCCCGCGGCGTCTGCGGCCCCATTTGGGCAAAGAAGGCAAGGATATCGGTATCGCTTTGTCGCAGAACCAGTTCTTCGGCCTGTTTGCGCAGATAGGCTTCACCGGGCCAGTCCTGGCGACGATCAAGGAATGCACGCACATCGGCGAAGGTCCCGCGCCCGGCGCGCAGGCGGTGCCATTCGATCACGTCCGCCGCAACCGGCCCGTCCCGTTCGGCGATGCGGGCCGCACTTTCCCAATTGCCCGCGCGCATCGCATCCATCGCCCAGCTAAGAGGGCGCGGCCGTTCAGCATGTGCAGGCAGGGCCAGCGCAAAAACCACGACCAGGCCGGTCAGAATCCGTGTGATCGCTTGCATTTCCCATCCCTCAAAGGCTACAGCCTCTCAACATACGGCGCAGCAGGGGGGTTTCAATTCACTTCTGCGCAAGGCGTCTCACAGTCCGACATCCTGTCGGCCAGCACACAAGGGAGCGTGCACATGTTCAAGGGTTCTATGCCTGCACTCGTCACGCCGTTTCAGGGCGGCGAGCTGGATCTGGAGACGCTGAAAAAACTGGTGGAGTGGCACATCGGCGAAGGCACGAATGGGTTCGTTCCCGTAGGCACCACCGGCGAATCGCCCACGCTGACCCACCGTGAACATGAAACCGTGGTTGAGGAGGTCGTAAAGGCCGCCGCGGGCCGGGTGCCGGTGATCGCCGGTGCAGGTTCAAACAACACGGTCGAGGCGATCCGCCTTGCCCGCCACGCCGAAGCGGTGGGCGCGGATGCGATCCTGGTGGTCACACCCTATTACAACAAGCCCACGCAGCGCGGGCTGATCGCGCATTTCACCGCCGTGCATGATGCCTGCGATTTGCCGATCATCATCTACAACATTCCGCCCCGGTCCGTGATCGACATGACACCGGAAACCATGGGGGAGCTGGCAAAGCTGCCCCGCATCGTTGGCGTCAAGGACGCCACGGCGGACCTGAGCCGGGTCAGCGCGCAACGCATCACCTGCGGCAAGGATTTCATCCAGCTGTCAGGCGAAGACCCCACGGCGCATGGTTTCAACGCGCAGGGCGGTGTGGGATGTATTTCCGTGACCGCCAACGTGGCGCCCAAGATGCTGAGCCAGATGCAGGCGCATTGCGCAGCTGGCGATTACGCCGCCGCGCTGGAGATTCAGGACCGGCTGATGCCGCTGCACCGTGCGATCTTTACCGAACCCGGCTTGGTCGGCGTCAAATACGCGATGTCGCGCCTTGATCTGTGTTCCGATGAAGTGCGCCTGCCGTTGACGGGGCTGTCGGATGCCACCAAGGCACTGGTCGACAATGGCCTGCGCCACGCGGGTCTTTTGAATTAGTCAATTCCGGTTTTCGGCTTGAAGTAGGGTGGGGTTCGCCCCACCTTACGCGCATCCACCCAACCGGAGGCCGTCACATGAATATCCTGCCCACCATCGCTGAAAGCAAAGATGAGCTGGAAGCGATTTTCCGCGACCTGCACGCCCATCCCGAGATCGGTTTCACCGAGACCCGTACCAGCGCGATTGTCGCCGACAAGCTGCGCGAATATGGCGTGGATGAAGTGCATACCGGGCTGGGCAAGACCGGCGTCGTCGCCCTGATCAAGGGCAAGGGGCAAGGCAACCGGCGCGTTGGCCTGCGCGCCGACATGGACGCGCTGCCGATCCACGAAACAACCGGGCTTGACTATGCGTCCACCAATCCGGGCGTCATGCATGCCTGTGGGCATGACAGCCACACCACCATGCTGCTGGGGGCAGCCAAGCACCTTGCGGCCACCCGCGATTTTGACGGCACTGCGGTGATCGTTTTCCAGCCCGCCGAAGAAGGGCTTGGCGGTGCGCGGCAGATGCTGGCGGACGGGTTGTTCCAGCAATTCCCCTGTGACGAGATTTTCGGGATGCACAATACGCCCAACGGCAAACCCGGCACCGTCGCCATCTGCAAGGGAGAGGCCATGGCCGGTGCGGCGTTCTTCGATATTCACGTGCGGGGACGTGGCAGCCATGCCGCACGCCCGTCCGACAGCAAGGACGCGCTGATCATCGCGGCATCGCTTGCAAGCGAATTGCAGACGATCCTGAGCCGGAATGTCCCCGCGCACGATGTGGTGGTCATCTCGGTCACGCAAATCCATGCAGGTGCGGCCTATAACGTTGTGCCCGAAACGTCTCATCTGGCGGGCACCATTCGCTATTTCAGCGATGAGATGTACAGGCTGGCGGCCGAACGGATACAGGCCATCTGCGATGGGATGGCGGTGATGCATGGGGTTGATATCTCGCTCGACCTGCGGAATGTCTTCGACGTGCTGATCAACGATGATGAATTGTCAGACGTCTACATGCAGGCAGCAGGGGATATCGTAGGCGTCGAGAATACCGAGCCCAATGCCGCACCGGTCACGGGATCGGAGGATTTTGCCGACATGCTGCGGGTGATCCCCGGGGCCTATTGCACGGTGGGGCATGCGGGGACGATGCCGCTGCACAACCCTGAATTCATGCTTGATCCATCGGTGCTTCCGATCGGGGCATCGGTGATGGCGCGGGTTGTCGAACGGCGGCTGCCGCTGGAGGGCTAGGTCAGCGCCAGCGACAGTCTGGGCAGAAACCGTCCGGGGATCGACCCTGAAGGGCTTTGTCCGGTGACGGCAAACCCCATCGCTTCATAGAACGGAACCGCTGTCGGGTCGGCATCAAGGTCTATCCGGGTCACCCCCGCTGCGCGCGCGGCCTTGTGCGTGACATCCCAAAGGGTGCGCCCGATGCCCTGCCGCTTGCAGGTGGGGTCGACGAAGAATGCGTGTACTTCCGCTTTGGTGCCTTGGATCTGCAGCCGCACGCATCCGACCGGGTGATCGGTTTCGGCCACCCATGTCGCATGCGCGGCCAATATCGCCGGCGTGACCAGAAGTTCATCCGCACAGGCCGCCATGAAAGCCGCGTCATAGTCACCCGCCGATTGCTTCGAGGCCATGCTGAGCGCCGTCAGCGCCCCCGCATCTGCGGCCCGCGCCGGACGGATGGTAACGGCTGTCATCGCTTGCCGTAGTACAGACCCACGACATGTTCGGCCTGCGCGAAGAACAGCCAGCGGGTGCAGATCACGCCCGCGATATGGGCAATCACCGCGATGCCCGCAATCCAGTGATTGAAGGGTAGCACCAGCAAGATCACCGGCAGCGCGGTCATCAGGCCAAGCGCAATCATGCGCAGCTTGTCGGCGTGCTTGCGACCCACGACATGCACGAATTCGCGCAACAGGTAGTTGGTGCCGGTGTGCGGGGGCTCAAACGCGCGGACGGTGCCGATGTCACCCAATTGGGTCGCGCTGGCCAGGTCCGTGCCGCTTTGCTCAAGCCGCTGGTCACCGATCTTCCACGTGAAGAACTGGATCACGCCAGCGGCCAGCAGCAGGATCACCGCGGTGCCGATCTGCCCGGCCAGCAGCGCGCCGCCCGCAAGGCTGAGCGACAGGAAATTTGCAGGAGTCAACGGCATGTTCCAGCGCGGGATCGTCTTCAGCTGGGTGTATATCATTGAGGTGGTGAACACCGTCGCCATGCTGAAGAGCGCGCCAAGCAAACCCAGCAGGCCCCACCGCGCGTCCAGAAACACCAGCCCGGCGCCGTAAAGGCCCATGAGAACCAGCGCGAAAACAGCACACCATGCCTCCCGGCTGAGCCAGCTTGAGCGCCATTGTGTGAACGCCTTGAGCGCCCGTTCCGGATGGCCGAGGTGGAAGGTGGAGGCGATCAGCCCACCGACGGCCATGGTGTAGGCGATTGCGAAGAATGCAAATGCGGACCAGCCCGTTACCGTCGGAAATCCGAGGCCGAGCCAGAACATCAGGCCAAAGCCCAGACCGCTGAAGGTGGTGAAGATGATGACGGAGGGGGCGGGATGCATCAGAGTTTCTCCAGCGCTTTGTCGAGCCAGCCGATGAAGCCTTTCGGCTCTGCCACCACGGGTTCGAGATAGGGGGCCAGCACGTCGAATTCCGGCAGCGCGTCCTTGGGACGCGGTGGCAGGTATTTGTTCACGGGCCTGGTGCCCTGTTCCGGCATCAGATCCACGCCGCCACGTTCAGCCACCAGCTGACTGACATCGCTGTCGGGATCACCGAGGTCGCCGAAATGCCGTGCCCCCGCCGGACAGGTCCGCACGCAAGCAGGTTCGCGGTCCACCTCCGGCAGGTTTTCGTTATAGATGCGGTCCACGCAGAGGGTGCATTTCTTCATCACCTTTTCTTCGGCGTCCATCTCGCGCGCGCCGTAGGGGCAGGCCCAGGCACACAACCCGCAACCGATGCAGTCGCTTTCGTTCACCAGCACGATGCCGTCTTCGACCCGTTTGTAGCTGGCCCCGGTGGGACAGACGGTGACGCAAGGCGCGTCTTCGCAATGCAGACAGGACTTGGGGAAATGGATGAGTTGCGCGGGACCTTGGTCTGGCTGCACCTCGTAGCTGTGTACGCGGTTAAGGAAGGTGCCCGAGGGGTTGGCGCCATAGGCGTCCTGGTCTGACAGCGGCGCGCCGTAGTTTTCGGTGTTCCAGCCTTTGCAGGAGATCACGCAGGCATGGCAGCCGACGCAGGTATCGAGGTCGATGACGAGGCCGAGTTTCTTGTCGGTCTGTTGTGGGAGAGTCGTCATGCGTCGCGCTCCTTACTGTTGTTGGCTGGGGCTCTGCCCCAGACCCCGGGATATTTTCAGAGAAAAGATGGGGGTCATTTGCCCACCTTCCATGCGATGTTCTTGGGGCCGGTGTCGACGGGCGCCTTGATGGGCGGATAGGCGGGTTGGGATTCCGCAGGCGCGCTGGTCTTTTCGATTTTGACCTTGAGGTCGAACCATGCGGCTTGTCCGGTGACGGGATCGGAGTTGGCCCAGCGCATCCCGTCGCCTTTGGGCGGCATGAGTTCGTGGATCAGGTGGTTCAAAAGGAACCCTTTGGTGGCTTCGGGCGCGTCCTTGTCCAGCGCCCATGCGCCCTTGCGTTTGCCGATGGCGTTCCATGTCCAGACGGTGTTGTCGTTGAGCGCGGCCATTTCCATAACGGGCACAGTGATTTCGCCGTGTGGGGAGGAGACCCGCGCCCAGTCGCCATCGCTGAGGTCATGTTCGCGCATCAGCTTGGTCGGCAGGTAGAGCGGGTTGTGGCCGTGCAACTGGCGCAGCCAGGCGTTTTGGCTGCCCCACGAGTGGTACATCGCCATGGGCCGCTGGGTCAGCGCGTTGACGGTGTAGCCGTCGTTGCCCTGCTGATCGGTCTCGTACCAGATTGGCAGCGGCGACATCGTGTCCTTGATCCGCGCGCGCAGGTGGTCAGGTGGCTGGCGGTCACCGTGGCCTTCGGCGGCAAGCTGGAACTTGCGCATGGGCTCAACGTAGAGGGTAAAGAGGTAAGGTTGCGGGCTGTCATAGAGGCCCATGCCGACGGCCCATTCCTGATACGCGCGGTTCCACGGTTTGTAGTAGTTGGCACCGTCGGGGATGTGTTCGACAAAGAAGCCGCCGTTGTTGATGTAGCTTTGCAGCTGCCCTTCGTTCGCGTCACCGCGCCCGTGTTGCAGACCGTTTTCGCCCATACGCCAACCTGCGAGGGGGCCGATGCCCGGACGGCGCTGGTGGTTGGTGATGTAATCGGCGTAGTCGGCGTATTTCTGGCTGCCGTCGTCGTTGACGAAACCCGGCAGGCCCAGTTTCGCACCCAGATCGCAGAGCGCGGATTGGAAGCCTTTGACGTTGCGGTCAGGTTCCACCACCGGCCAGCGGATCGCGTCGGCGGCAGCGTCCGCTTCACAGATCGGGCGGTCCAAGAGCGAGATGCAATCGTGGCGTTCAAGGTACGTGGTATCGGGCAGGATCAGGTCGGAGTAGGCGACCATTTCGGAGCTATAGGCGTCTGAGTAGATGATATGCGGGATCACGTAATCGCCGTTCTCATCCGTGTCGGTCAGCATCTCCATCACGCCGCCGGTGTTCATCGAGGAATTCCACGACATGTTCGCCATGTACATGAATAGCGTGTCGATCTTGTAAGGGTCGCCCGCGTGGGCATTCGAGATCACCATGTGCATGAGGCCGTGCGATGACATCGGGTTTTCCCAGGTGAACGCCTTGTCGATGCGCGCGGGGGTGCCGTCTTCTTTCAGCGCCAGATCTTCGGGGCCGTGCACGAAACCCAGGTGCGGGCCGTTCAGCGGGCCACCGGGGGTCATGCCGACGTGGGGCTTGGGGTGTGCGGTGGCGGGTTTGGGGTAGGGTGGTTTGAAACGGAAGCCGCCGGGAACCTCGACGCTGCCGAGGATGATCTGGAGCGTGTGCAGCGCGCGGCAGGTCTGGAAGCCGTTGGCGTGTGCCGAAATCCCGCGCATGGCGTGGAAGGAGACCGGGCGGCCGATCATCTTGTCGTGCTTTTCGCCGCGGAAATCGGTCCATGCGTGGTCCAACTCGAACGCTTCGTCAAAGGCCACGCGCGCCAGTTCGGCAGCGATGGCGCGGATGCGGCCCGCCGGGATGCCGCAACGCTCGGCGACGGCTTCGGGGGCGTATTCCTCGCTCAGATACATCTCTGCCATCTTGTGGAACACGGGCCGGTGCGTGACACCCTTGGCGCGGTGGCTGGCTGCGAGATCGGGCTTCACACCGGGTTTGTCGAAGGGTGTCAGCTTGCCGGTGTTGCGGTCGATGACCAGTTGCTTGCCGTCTTCGTCACGCAGGTAGAGACCGAATTCCGGTGATTTCTCATCCCCGTTCACCAGCACAGGCGCGTCTGTGTATTGCGCGAGGTAGGTCAGGTCCATCTTGCCCGCCTTCATCAGGCAATGGATCATCGACAGGATGAACAGACCATCGGTGCCGGGGGTGATGCCGACCCAATCATCGGCGACGGCATTGTAACCGGTGCGGATGGGGTTCACGCCAATAACCCGCGCGCCGCGCGCCTTGATCTTGCCGATCCCCATCTTGATCGGATTGCTGTCGTGATCTTCGGCCACGCCGAAGAGCATGAAAAGCTTGGTGTGGTCCCAATCGGGTTGCCCAAATTCCCAGAACGCGCCGCCCATCGTGTAGATGCCAGCGGCGGCCATGTTGACCGAGCAGAAGCCGCCGTGTGCCGCGTAATTCGGTGTGCCAAAGGCCTGCGCCCAGAGGGAGGTGAAGGACTGCGACTGATCACGGCCTGTGAAGAACGCCAGCTTTTCAGGGTTTTCCTGCCGGATCGGTTGCAGCCAGTCGGCGGCGATCTGGTAGGCTTCGTCCCAGCTGATCTCTTCAAACTCCCCCGATCCGCGCGGACCGACGCGCTTCAAGGGGCTGCGCAGTCGGGATGGGGCGTTGTGCTGCATGACGCCCGCGCTGCCTTTGGCGCAAAGGACGCCCTGATTGACCGGATGGTAGCGGTTGCCTTCGATATAGGCGACCTTGCCGTCCTTTATGTGGACGTTGATCCCGCACCGGCAGGCGCACATGTAACAGGTGGTCTTGCGGACCTCGTCTGATACTTTGGGGCTGAGATCAAGTTCAGGTTGCGGTGCGGCCATTCGTTACATTCCTCCGTTCGGGCAGGTCATCCCGCCAGTGCCATGCGCGAGAGGCCAAAAGCGGCCAGACCCATCAGCAGACACAGGCAGAACGGCCTGTAATAGGGTTCCCATCGCGGGCTGAAAAGCCGGGTACCCAGCCAGACGCCAATCAGGGTGATAGGGACAAAAAGCAGCCCGCGCATCAATGCAGCTTGCGTCATTAGGCCGAAGACTGCGAGATAAATCAGTGATCCAAGTGCCCCGACGAAAAGATAGAGCACCAGCGTACCGCGCATGGAACGGGCCGCGCGGTCCTGGCTGAGCACGTAGAGCGCCACAACCATGCCGCCGACATGCGCAAGGCCGGACACCACGCCCGCGACAAAGCCCGATGCAACCGTGCCCGTGCGGGTTTCTAAGCCGGGAATGCGCAGCCGCACCAGTTGCAGCGCGGCCAGCGCGAGGATAATCAGAAGGGCGGTCAGGCTGGAGGCTTCTGTAGGGAGGGTGGTGGTCAGGGCAAGGCCCACCGGCCAGCCGACCCAGTTGCCCGCCACCAGCAAGGCGGTGGTCCCGCGATCGGCGTCCCGCCAGCCACCGCGTGCCATCAACAGGCTGGCTGCCATTTCCTGAAACCAGAGCATCGGGATCAGCTGGACCGGAGGGACGATTGTTGCTGCCGTCGCGATCACCAGTGCCGATTGGGCAAACCCCGCGAACCCGCGCACGACCGCCGCGCAGAAGATCACCAGCGCAAGTGTCGCTGCCTGTGTCGGGGTGAATGCAAGGGCCTGCCATAGCTCAGTCATCTCCGGCCTGAAGGGCGGTAACGGCGATCATGTTGGTCACGTCCTCTGCGGTGCAGCCCCGCGACAGGTCATTGGCGGGCTTGGCCAAGCCTTGCAGGATCGGGCCAATGGCATCGCAACCGCCGATACGTTGGGCGATCTTGTAGCCGATGTTGCCCGCGTCGAGATTGGGGAAGACCATGACGTTGGCCTGGCCCGCCAAAGGTGATCCGGGGGCCTTTGAAGCCGCAACAGAGGGCACGAATGCCGCGTCGAACTGCAGCTCTCCGTCCGCATCAAGATCGGGATGATTGGTTTTGAGCAATGCGACGGCATCCGTCACCTTCGTGACTGAGGGGTGTTTCGCGCTGCCCTTGGTGGAAAAGGACAAGAGCGCAACCTTTGGTTTTTCGCTCAGCAGTTGCGCGCAGGAGCGTGCGGATTCAACGGCGATGGCGGCCAGTTCTTCGGCATCGGGATCAATGACCAACCCGCAATCCGCAAAGATCATCGCCGAACGGCCCGAGGGGTGGTCTTGCGGCAGGGCCATCAGGAAGAAACTGGAAACAAGGGGGGCATCCTTGGCTTTGCCGATGACTTGCAAGGCTGCGCGCACGGTGTCGGACGTGGTATGAACGGCACCACCGACGGTCCCGTCGGCCAGCCCCTGCCGGACCATCATCGCGGCGAAAACAAGCGGGTTCTGCACTGCGCTTGCGGCCCCCTCGGCGCTCATTCCCTTGTGCTTGCGATGTTGGTGCAGCGCGTCTGACAGGTCTGCCGTCAAGGCAGATGTTGCCGGGTCTTCGATGCGGATCTCTGACATGTCTGCGGCACCGGCATCCGCCAGTTGTGCCTGGACGTCAGCGGCCTTGCCGATCAGGGTGACGCGCGCAATCCCGGCGCGTACCGCTGCAACGGCGCCGGCCACGATCCGGGGATCGTGGCCTTCGCTCATGACGATATGGGCAGGCCGGGCCGCTGCGCGGGTGCGTAACTCTTGCAGCATGGACTGGCCTGCTCCCTCGTGGTCTTAGGCGGTCGCCTGTTCGCGCATGTCGTCCCGGTTGATACCCGCAACGGAGACCGGCTTTTTCATCGCATCACGACGGAAAGGCTCGCCCAGTTCCTGGTTGAGCACAACCTCAATGAAGGTGGTCACACCATCCTTCATCTGCTCCTTCACCGCCGTATTGAGCGCTTCGGTAAGTTGCTCCATGCCTGTGACCTGCACGCCCTTCAGGCCGCAGCCTTTGGCGATTTCGGCGTAGTTCACCCCTTCGTTCAGTTCCGTGCCGACGAAGTTGTCTTCGAACCACAGCGTGGTGTTTCGCTTTTCCGCGCCCCATTGGTAGTTGCGGAAGATCACCATGGTGATCGCAGGCCAGTCGCCGCGCCCGCAGGCTGTCATCTCGTTCATCGAAATGCCGAAGGCACCGTCGCCGGCAAAACCAACCACGGGCACGTCCGGGCAGCCGATCTTGGCACCCAGGATCGCGGGCAGGCCGTACCCACAAGGCCCAAAAAGACCCGGCGCGAGGTATTTGCGGCCCTTGTCGAAGGACGGATAGGCGTTGCCGATGGCACAGTTGTTGCCGATGTCGGAGGAGATGATCGCATCTTTGGGAAGCGCGGACATGATCGCGCGCCATGCCTGACGGGGGGACATGTGATCGGGCTTGGCTTTGCGCGCCCGCTCGTTCCAGTCGATGCCTTCGTCTTCGTCATCCTCGTGATCCATCGAAGACAATTCCTGCGCCCAGCGGGATTTGGTCAGGGCGACCAGATCGGTCCGCTCCTTGCGGCCCTTGTCGCCGGCCCCGGCAGAGAGGTTTTCCAGCAGCTGTTCTGCCACCCGCTTGGCGTCGCCCTGAATGGCCACGTCAACTTTCTTGGTTAGGCCAATCCGGTCGGAGTTGATGTCCACCTGGATGATCTTGGCATCCTGTGGCCAGTAGTTGATGCCATAGCCGGGGAGAGTGGAGAAGGGGTTCAGACGGTTGCCGAGCGCAAGTACGACATCAGCTTTCTGAATGATCTCCATCGCCGCCTTGGAGCCGTTGTAGCCCAGCGGACCGATTGCCAGCGGGTGGGAGCCGGGGAAAGCGTCGTTGTGCTGGTAGTTGCACGCGACAGGCGCATCCAGCGCTTCGGCCAGCTTGGCGGAGGCGTCGATGGCACCGGACAGCACCACACCGGCACCGTTTAGGATAACCGGGAATTCCGCCTCGGACAGCAGCTTGGCGGCGTCCTTCACGGCCTGCTCGCCACCCTGCGGGCGTTCCAGACGGATGATCTGGGGCAGCTCGATGTCGATCACCTGCGTCCAGTAATCACGCGGGATGTTGATTTGCGCGGGCGCAGAGCCACGCCATGCTTTCTCGATCACCCGGTTCAGCACTTCGGCCATGCGGGAAGGATCGCGCACCTCTTCCTGATAGCAGACCATGTCTTCGAACAGTTTCATCTGTTCGATCTCCTGAAAACCACCCTGACCGATGGTCTTGTTCGCCGCCTGTGGTGTGACCAGCAACAGGGGTGTGTGGTTCCAGTAGGCGGTCTTGATTGGCGTCACGAAGTTGGTGATGCCGGGGCCGTTCTGGGCAATCGCCATCGACATCTTGCCCGACGCGCGGGTGTAGCCATCAGCGATCATGCCGCCGGAGGTCTCATGCGCGCAATCCCAGAACTTGATCCCCGCCGCGGGAAACAGATCGGAGATCGGCATCATTGCCGAACCGATAATGCCAAAAGCATTGTCGATGCCATGCATCTGGAGAACTTTTACAAAGGCCTCTTCGGTCGTCATTTTCATAGCGGAGCTTCCTTGGAATAGGGGAGTGGTTTGCGAATCTATCGTACCTTGAGGTGCAACCTAGGCTGTCGCTCCCGGTGGCGTTAGGGCCAAAAATCAAAACCAATTAAGACCAGTCATTTGCTCAAGGCGATTTCTTCTGCCAGCAGCCCGACCCCGTCGGCAATGCGACTTGTGGGGATGGAGGAGTAGGCAAGGCGGTAGTAGTTCGCCGCTTGAGCGTCACGGGCAAAGAACGGGCGGCCCGGTTCAATCAGAACACTGCGCGCCTGCAGCCTTTTTGCCAGCTCGTCCGTGTTCACGTTTGTGGGTGCACGCATCCAGAACGAAGAACCGCCGAAATAGCCGCGCCCCGAAACGGTCAGGTCATGCTTCGCCAGTGCCGCTTCCATGACCTCGCGACGGTCCTGCAGGGCTGATCCCATACGCCGGATCAGCGCATCATAGTGGCCCAAAGACAGAAAGTAGGCGGCGGTGCGCTGAATGTGACCGGGCGGATGACGCAGCACGGAAGCACGCAGGGCGCGGGCCTCCCGGATGAAGGGTTCTGAGCCAACGAGATATCCAAGTCTCAGCCCCGGGAAAAGCGACTTGGAGAAGCTGCCGACGTAGATCACGCGCCCTTCGGTATCGAGAGACTTGAGCGCCGGTGAGGGGGGTTTGAGAAACGACATCTCGAACTCATAATCATCCTCGACGATCAACATGTCCATTTCACGCGCGCGGTCCAGCAAGGCGCGGCGGCGATCCATGGGCATGGTGGCGTTTGTGGGGCATTGATGGCTGGGCGTGGTGAACACAACATCTGTACCGGGCGGAATCGCTTCGGGTGGCAATCCGTCCGCGTCAACGCGTACGGGCGCGACATGGCATCTGGATTGTGACAGGATGTCCCGCAATGCAGGATAACAGGGATCTTCAAGCGCGGCGCTGCGCCGCTGGGTCAGCAACACCTGTGTCGTCAGCCACAGCGCGTTTTGTGCGCCCAGCGTGATCAGGATTTGTTCCGGCCGGGCAGAAATCCCGCGTCGCGGCAGGGTGTGCCGGGCAATGAATTCAACCAGCTGCGGATCGTCCTGATCGAAATAGTCAGTGGTCAGCGCCGCAAAGTCCCGCTGCCCCAGTGCCTGAAGCGCGCAGAGCCGCCAGTTGGCATGATCAAACAGCGACGGATCGGCCTGCCCGTAGATGAATGGATAGCGGAACCGCGCCCAGTCATGGGGTTTGGTGAAAGCCGCGCCACCGCTGAACCGCTGGCCGATGGCGCGGTTCCAGTCAACGGCATCGTGTTCTTCGCGGGGCGGAGAAAAGCTGGGTGGAGAGGGGGCGTTTTCGGACACGTAGTAGCCTGAGCGACCCTTGGAAACGAGGTAGTCATTGGCCAGCAATTCGGTGTAGGCGATCGTTACAGTGATCCGGCTTACCCCAAGATGAAGCGCCAGTTTCCGCGTCGACGGCAACTTTTCCCCGCGTTGAAAGCGGCCCGACAGGATCCCTTGCGCAATCATCTGCTGGATCTGTTGCTGTAGCGTGCCCTGCGCCTCCGGGTGCAGGAAGAATGTTTCGACGGGAAGGGCCATGTCACATTCTACACTGGACTTAGGGCTGGTTCAAACTGGATTTATCGAGAGGCGAAATGGAGGTTTACGCTCGTCTAATGATACAACAATGTGATGCACTTGTAAAAGAAATTGAGACATCTGGTATCAATAATTGAAAAATTCGACGGGTTCTATGTCGGCATGAAACCCGTCGAACTGAAAACCGGCAATTCGCAGTATCGAAAATAGATAGCAAATACATGTATCTAGACTGGTTCCGGCTCTTTGCTGAACATTCATCCGCAACCTCCGGTATCCGTCTTTGGTCATGCCGCAGCCAGCAGCGCGCGTCCGATCTTCTCCACGTGAACATGATCCGTGCCGCAACAACCGCCAAACACGTTCATCCTCGGGTGTGCGGTCCGGAGTTCGACGTACTGATCCGCCAATTCATCCGGGTTGCCTTCTTCCAGATGACCCAGTTTGCACAGGGTGCCATGATCGAGGGTGGACGCATTGGCCCGTAATCCCCGGATCCGATCCGACCAAGGAGCCGCATCAAGGGCAGGGCCGAAATCGACGGGGTGTGAACAATTGATCATGTAATAGGCCGGCGCGCTGTCAGTTGCTGCATCAACCGTCTCAATTGCCTGTTTCAGGGTTTCGCCGCTTTGAAGTTTGCGGTTCTTTTCAAGCGTGAATGCGATGACGGATGGAATGCCAACCCGGTCCGCCGCCTTGGCGATGCCGATCGCCTCCTGGGTTGAATTCAGCGTCAGCGCGGTGACGATATCGGCACCCGCATCTGCGAACGTGTCGATCTGTTCGCGATGATAGTCTTCGGCGCTTTGTGCGGTGATGTCATCATTGGTTTCATAAGCATCGCCCTTTGGTCCGATACAGCCACTGATCACGGTGTTTTCATCCGTCAATCCCGCAGCCTGAGCACATGTGCGGTAAAGGTCAAAACACCTGCGGTTCATTTCTGCAAGGTCCTGGGGAGAATACCCAAGCAATGCGCCCCAGTCCCTGCTGGCGCGGTAGGTCAGGCTGTCGAAGATGAAGGGCGTTCCAAGATCCACGGCAATCCGCGCGAAGGCGGTGTAGTATTCTTGCAGCGCCGCAGCGGATGGTTCGTCATTCAAAAGATGAAACGCGCTGAAATGGGGAAGTTCGAACCCGCGCTTGTACATAAGCCAGGTTTCCGTCCCGCCATCCGTCAGGAAAATGTCATCCGTCTGATGCGGCAGTCGTGGTGAGGTCCGAGCCATGATATACTCCTTTCGCGAAGATTGATCCGTGAACGAAGCGTAGGTTTTCCCGGCCCTATCTGACAAACGATCAAAAATTCGCCTATGGCTGAAATTTTCTAGGGCATCGAAAATGACCAGACGCCTGCCATCGCTGAACCAATTGCGCGCGTTCGAGGCAGCGGCGCGGCATCAGAGCATCAAGATGGGTGCTGACGAATTATGTGTGACACCCGCCGCCGTCGGCCATCAGGTCAAAGCGCTGGAGCTTGCGCTCAATACGGATCTTTTTCGGCGCAAGACCCGCAAGATCGAACTGACCGATGACGGCCGGCGCCTGTTCGAACATCTGGAAAAGGCGCTGGATGCCATTGAATATGCCGTTGCGCAGGTTCGCCCTGCTGATCTGACGGCGATGCTCAGGATTACGATTGCGCCCTTCTTTGGCAATCGCTGGCTTTTGCCGCGCTTGCCCGAATTCCACAAGCAGCATCCCGGTATTGAGGTCAGGCCATCGCTGTCATTCGACTACGTGGATCTGGCGAAATCCGGATTTGATGCTGCTGTACGTTATGGCGCGGGAGAATGGGACGGGATGAATGCCGAATTGGTTTGTAACGATACTGTCAGCCCGGTCTGTGCACCCCAATTGGTTGACGGGTGTTCTTTGCCGCTCCCGGCTGAGGATATTCTGGCGTTGCCGTTGGCTTGCGGCCGACAGTGGCGTGCGGATTGGGTGGCTTGGGCCGAGGCATCCGGATCAGACATCACGCATCCGGATCACATCACCGAATATGACAGCCGGGCATTCATGTTTGACGCGGCCCTTTCCGGCCATGCCGTGATACTGGCGGATCTGAGAATGACCGCCGCGGATGTGGCGGCCGGAAGCCTGGTCCGGCTTAGTCCGGTTGAGGTTGAACGGCCACAGGGGGTCTACGTCGTGTCGCAGGAAACGCCAAAGCCGAACCCGCATCTTCAGGCATTCACCGCCTGGCTGATTGGGCAGGCGCACGTGTATTGAACGCCGCAGTTCGGCAAAAGAACCGATGTCCTTGGAAATCTAGTCGGCATGCGGCGCAACGAGGGACCCTTTCAGATCATCAAGAAAGGTTGAGACCTTTTTTTGATCGAGCTTGTAGAACACCCAGTTCCTGATCTTCTTCGAATTCACGAATCCAGCTTCCGCCAACACCTGCATATGCTCACTGACCGCAGGCTGGCTCAGGCCGATCTTCTTGGTGATGAATCCCACGCAAACGCCATCTTCAACCAGATCACCATCCCTTTGCGGCGGAAAGTGAGCCGTTGGATCCCTGAGCCAGCGCAGGATCGTCAACCGGTTGGGGTTGGACAGCGCGCGAAGGGCGGCTGCCGTGGGCTCGGATGGATCAGCCATATAGCTACAAACCTATATAGTTCTTTCCCTATTCATGATAGGATGTCGATAGGCGACTTCAACCTTTGGGCCTGGCATATGGCGACGACGATAGAAAAGATTGGGCTGGTGGGTGGCGTCGGCTGGCCCGCAACGCTGATGTATTATGAACGGTTGTGCAAATCCGCGCAGGCGTATCTGCCGGGGGGATCACCGCGCATTTGTATCGAATCCCTCGACATGCGTGAAACGCTTGCCCATCGTGGCCAATCCGATGATCCTGGAAGCTGGTCGGGGTTTGACCGTATTTTTCGGGACGCGCTGGCGCTGACTGAACATGCCGGGTGCACTGTCGCGGCGATTGCGAGCGTCACGCCACATGCAAGGTTTGCCGAGATCACCGCAGGTGCGACGATCCCGGTCGTGAATATCCTTGATGCTGTGACGGGGGCCGCGCATGATCAGGGCCTTGGGTCGGCGATTATGCTTGGCACACCTGTGACAATGCAAAGTACCTGGTTCCATGATGGCCTGCGCGCGGCTGGCATCGCCTGCCAAGACGATCTTGTTCAGGGCGATATCAACGAGATCGCGAAGCTGCTGGAGACTTTCTTTTATTCCGGCCGCGGACCCGAAGGGCGCGCAGATTTGCTGGCATTCTGCCATCGCGTTTCTGCCACGAAGCCGGATGCCGCGATCATTCTTGCCTGCACCGACTTTGCGAGCGCTTTCCCCGAATTCGCAGATTACCCGGTCTTTGAGGTTGAGGGTTTGACGTTCCTGGATGCGGGGACGGCCCACGTCAAAGCAATCCTGACCGCCGCAACAAGGCCAGGCTGAAATTCAAACTCCGGAAGGAAGCCGTGATGACAGATGCAAAATTCGATGCGTGGAGCGCCGGACAAAGCTACGACAGATACATGGGACGCTGGAGCAGGATGATCGCGGCCAGATTTCTTGAATGGCTGGATGCCCCACACGGAGCTGACTGGCTTGAGATTGGATGCGGTACGGGCGCGCTGACGGAAACCATCCTGGCAACCGCATCGCCCAATCGGATCATGGCTACGGATGCGTCGGCGGATTTCGTGGGTCATGCGCGGTCGGCAATCACCGACGCGCGCGCCTCCTTCAAAGTCGTTGATGCCCAGAATCTGGATGTCGAACCGGCAAGCACGGACGTTGTGACATCGGCTCTCGTTGTGAACTTCTTGCCTGACAGGGTTGCCGCGCTGAAAGAGATGCAGCGTGTGTTGAAGCCCGGCGGCATCCTTTCCTTTTATGTCTGGGATTACCCCGGCGGTGGTATTGGATTTATTGACGCGTTCTGGAAAGCAGCCGCAACCCTGGACCCTGAAGCAGCGGGTTTGAATGAAGCCGCGCGGTTCCCGTTCTGTACGTCGGAGGGATTGTCGGAGCTTTGCGGACAGGCCAACCTGACTGAGGCCACGATTGCACCGATCAGTATCACCACCGAATTCCGCGACTTTGATGATTTCTGGCAGCCCTTCACGCTTGGGGCAGGGCCGGCACCGGGGTATTGCATGAGCCTGTCGCCGGATCATCGTGAAGCGCTAAGAAAAGAACTGCAAAAGACAGTGGGGGAGACTGGCCCCATTCAATTGGGCGCGCGTGCCTGGGCCGTGAAGGCAACAGTATGACGGGGCAGCGGATGCTCGTCTCGAACGGCAACCCGATGGAAAAGACAGTCGGGTTCAGCAGGGCAGTACGCGTGGGGTCGTTCATCGCAGTCGGGGGGACCGCGCCTGTCGATCAGGATGGGAACACGGTCGGCGTTGGCGATGTTTTTGCCCAGACCGTTCAGTGTTTTGAGATCATCAAGGCCGCGCTGGAGCAGGCAGGATCCGGGCTGGAGGATATCGTGCGCACGCGGGTCATCCTGACGGATATCGACAATTGGAAAGAGGCCATTGAGGCCCGCAAGGCGTATTGTCTGGATGCCCGCCCCGTTGATACGATCATGGCCGTGAGCCGTTTCGTGAACCCCGAATGGCTGGTGGAGATCGAGGTTGATGCGGTGGTGGCCGGTAGCGGTTCCAGTCAAGAATAGTCGCCGCGCCAGAGCGCGTTGGACGGTTGTTCAAAGCCGTGGGTCAGGGGTCCGCGGTTGTGATAGGATTGATGGAGGGGCCATTACCATGACTGAACCAGACACCTTTGCTGCCTTGGAAAAGCGCGAATGGGCAAACGCAAAAACGGCGCAATCCTATGCACGCGCCTTTGCGCGTGCGGCCGATATGGTCGTGCCACATCTTGTTTCGGCGGTGGCGGCCAAATCGGGCACCGAGGCGCTTGATCTGTGCTGCGGGCACGGCAATGTCACCGCCGGCCTGATTGCGGTGGGGGCAAAAGTCACTGGCCTCGACTTCTCCCCGGCGATGCTGGAAATGGCCCGATCAGCAGCGCCGCAGGCAGAGTTCATCGAGGGTGACGCCATGAACCTGCGCTTTGACGCCGGGATGTTTGATGCCGTTACCATCGGTTTCGGAATGCCGCATGTGCCCGACCCCGTAAAAGTTGTGGCAGAGGCGCGCAGGGTGCTGCGGCCGGGTGGGCGTTTGGCCTTTTCCGTCTGGTGTGGGCCGGAGGTGGACACGGCGCTTGGCTATGTCTTTGGGGCGATCGAAACGCACGGCCACCCTGATATCGCGCTGCCACCGGGACCCGGTGCGAATGATTATGCAGATCCGGCATTGGCCTTCCCCGTGCTTGAGGCGAATGGATTTACAGACCCGCAATCCGAAACCGTGGCATCCATGTGGAAGGTAAGCGATCCCGGCGCACCCTTTGATATGTTTCTTGAGGGGACAGCGCGCGGCGGCGCGCTTTTGCGCCCCCAACCGGACAAGAATGCAGCCGCAATCCGCGCGGCAGTGGTTGCGCAGGTGTTGAGGAAACACGGCGACGGACCTGTGTGGCACGTGCCGCTACCCGCGGTGGTGACATCGGCAGTGGCGGTTTGAATGCGGGAAAAAAAATTTCCACAATCTGCGGCGGTCGATGTGAGCCTGTGATGCGCTGTCGTGAGAGCTTCGACCCCTTGGTGCTACGAAATACGGCCCGGTCTTCTGCCCATTGAAAATGGATAGGCGCCCGCCTTGCTTCTGCCTTCAGGTGCTGTGAAGGCTGGCGATTCTCGTTCTCAATTCCGGTACGACTTCCGTCTCAAACCAAGGGTTGGATTTGATCCACCTGTTGTTGCGTGGACTGGGATGGGGCAGCACGATCTTGTCTGGCCAATGATCGCGCCAGTGTTGCACCACCTGCGTAAGCGTTCGATCCTTGTATGCTGGTAGGTGCCAGTCCAACGCATACCGCCCGATGATCACGGTGAATTCGACCGATCCAAGCTGATCCAGAATTCTCCGGCGCCAGGTGCGTGCGCAGATCTCTCGTGGGGGCATGTCCCCACCTTGCCCTGTACCGGGAAAACAGAAGCCCATCGGAAGGATTGCCACTTTGTCCGGGTCATAGAATGCTGCTGTTTCCAATCCCATCCACGCACGCAGTCTGACCCCGGAGGGATCATCGAAGGGGATGCCTTTGGCGTGGGTGATGCGCCCAGGCGCCTGCCCGACAATCAGAATTCTGGCGCATGGGCTGAATTGCAGGATCGGCTTTGGACCGAGAGGCAAATCTTTGCACAGCGTGCAGGCACGGATTTCGCGGATCAATTGCGTATCGGATGGTGTCTGAACTGTCATCGCCATTCCCCCCGACGGATGGGGGCGAATCCGCCCCCATGTCGATATCTTCGCGCCCGTTCAGGCCGGCTGTGAAGCGGCTTCGGGCTTGTGCAGCCCCACGACAACAAGCACTGACAACCCAAGCAACAGGTAGTACCAGAACGCTGTCCCGGCGAAACCCAGCGCCAATGGTGCCACGATGAACACGACGCCCACCATGGCATCAACGGCAAGGTGAAAACCGTAGGGCAACACCCGGAAGATACCAAGATGATGGTCCGTCAGAACCGTAAGGCCGAAAGCCGCGATGCCGGATGCGACAGACAGCCAGAAGGCAAGCGCGTTTCCGTCGCCAAGGCCCAGAACGATGGGCAGGATGACAAGCGCGAGGGCCACGGGATAGTCGAGGTAAGCGTGAATTGATTTTGTAATGAAGCGGGGAGGCATGATCGGACCTTTCTGTTTCAGCTACGCCCTATCGGCGTCGATGAAATGAAACTAAGGGTGGGTTTTCGTCCGATCCATGCTGGATAGTTCCAGTTTTTTTGCACTTCGTTCAAATTCGAGGGGCTTTCAGGACGATAGCACTTTCCTGAAGCCTGCCGGTGTCAGCCCGGTTTCTTTCTTGAAGACCCGTGCAAAGGCGGAATCGGATGCATATCCGGCCATTTCCGCTGCATCCGTCAGCGCGGTGTCCGGCTTGGCCAACACCCGTTTTGCCACCTCCATGCGCCAACTGGTGACATATTGCATCGGTGTCATGAGCATTTTCTTGTGGAAATGGACGGCAAAGCTGGTGCGCGACATCCCTGCGAGTGTCGCGAGCTTTTCAATCGTCCACTGCTTTTCGGGTGCTTTGTGAAAAGCGTCCAACGCGCGGTGCAGGTTCTTGTCGGAAAACCCGCTTAGCCCCCATTCCGCAGAGGCATCACTTTCAATGAAGCCACGGATCGCCTGCGCAAGAATGGCTTCGGACAGTTTCAGCGCGATCAGGTCCCCGCCCATACGATGCGTGCCTGCCTCATCACCGATCATGCGCAGAGTCGCTTCCATCCATTTTCCGGCTGTCTCACCATAGTTCTTCACATGGATATAGGGCGGCAGGCGCTTCATGAGGATGTGCTGGCCCTGCGGCTCAAATGAGAAGTGGCCGCAAATGAGTTCGGTTTCGTTGTGGTCGTCCTCGCCGCCGTAAACCAGCACACCGGACCCGTCGTATCCGGATCGCGCCAAGACCGTATCAAGCGGCATGATCGTTCTTTCCGGGTCATGACCACAATAAAGCTCATGCGATGCGCCGTGCGGGATGATCACTAAATCGCCCTGCGCAACCGAGATCGGCAGGGGCGCCCCATTGACCCTGATCAGGCAGGCACCGCGGTGGGCGAAATGGAAACGCACCACATTTTCATAATCCGGAACCGCGACGCCCCAGGGTTTGGTAAAGGAGGTGCGGAAGTACAGCGTTCCCCGCATCGAAAGATTGGTGAGGATATCACTGAGCAGATCGAGCATGGCCCAACTTACCGTGTTTCGCCCTTGTGTACAGCCTTCTGAACGATCTGCACGTGATCGCGGATTATCTCACATGGATAATCCGTCCATGCTCCATAATTTGGAGGAACTTGAAACGCTACAGGAGCAAATGAAATGAAATCCTTCCTTACTGCCATGGCCTGCGCCGCCGCGCTGTTTGCAACATCTGCAACCGCTCAGGACGTCGCTGACATGAACGATCTGGAATACGCGCACATTGCCTACACGGCTGACAACATCGACATCCGTTACGCGCATCTTGCGCTTGCGCTCTCGACAAATCCCGCCATCCACGAGTTCGCCAATACGATGATCCGCGATCATACCGCGGTGAATGAGGCAGCTCTTGGACTGTTGGACAAGTTGGGGGCGTCTGCACAGGACAATGAATTCAGCCAGACCCTCAACACGAATGCCGACAAGATCATCGACGGCTTTGTGCAATTGCGGGGCGCGGAGTTTGACGCAGCCTATGCGGAAAACGAACTGGCCTATCACCGGGCTGTCAACGACCTTGTCGAGAACACGATGATCCCGAACATCGAAAATGACGAAGTGCGTGCCTTGTTTCAACAAGGACTTGAGATTTTCAAGGCGCATGAAGGGCATGCGGAGATGATGGCGAAGGCGTTGACTGAATGAAGTCTGCGCCCACGCGCCGCAGTGCATTGGCGGGAGCGGTCGCATCTGCGACGGCTCTTGCCCTTGGGCTGGCGCGCCAGGTCGATGCGGCGCCGTTCGTCCATGATGTCCGCATCACGCGCTTCGCGTTTGACCCCGCGCGTGTTCAGGTGAGGGTGGGTGATACGATCCGTTGGAGGAACGAGGATCTCGCCCCGCATACAGCGACCGCAAATGACTTTGGCTGGGATACCGGGGAAATGGCCCAGGGTGATGTCCGCGACGTGCCTGTTACTGCCGATATGGAGACAGTCTATTTCTGCGTGTTTCATTCGCACATGATGGGAAAACTTGAAATCCTATGACGTGCTGACAGAAACGGGGGCGCACAACCGGCGCCCCCGATCTTTCGGAGCCGTCTCACTTTGGCAGCAGGACAGTGTCGACCACGTGGATCACGCCGTTCGACTGATCCACATCGGCAATCGTGATCTTGCCGGCGTTCCCGTTTTCATCGAACATGTAGATGTTGTTCCCGCGCACCTGTGCGGAAAGGGCGTCACCTGACAGGGTCTGAAGATGTGCAAACCCGTCTGCGCTTTTTGCGGCGGCAGATTTCAGTTTCGCGGCAGTCAGATCACCCGCGATCACATGCGCTGTCAGGATCTTGGTCAACTGATCCTTGTTCTCAGGCTTCAGCAGGGTTTCGACCGTACCGGCAGGAAGGGCGGCGAATGCGTTGTTGACGGGTGCAAAGACGGTGAACGGGCCTTCGCCCATCAGCGCGTCAACCAGCCCTGCGGCTTTTACGGCAGCAACCAGCGTTGTGTGATCGGCTGAATTCACGGCGTTCTCGATGATGTTCTTTTCGGCAAACATCGGTGCGCCGCCCACATCGGGGTTTGCCGCGAAAGCGGTGGTTGCAGTCAGGGCAACTGTCATGAGGGCAGCGGCGGCCTTGATTGGAGTGAACATTGAGTTTCCTTTCATTGATGTTCGTGGCCTCTGGTGAGACTGCTGAAAGAGACGTGAACGCAATCAGATGAGTTTCAGGCGGGCCCCTCACGATTTGTTGTTGTTGGAAAATCCCGGCTTTATTGAAACTGAACGCGCCGAAAATCCGTCCTTTGTGCCAGATGCTGCACAGGATGAGAAAATGCCGATCAGATCAAAGGACACGACGTTGGTGCGTCGTCATACATGGATTACCCGCATCACCCATTGGGTCTGGGCGATCAGCAGCTTCTTTCTTTTGCTGACCGGATTGCAGATCTTCAACGCGCATCCAGCGCTTTATCTTGGGGATCAGAGCGGGTTTGCGTTCAGCAATACGGTTCTGGAGATTGGCGAACAGGATGGCGCGGGGTTCCTGAGCATACTTGGCATGCGTTTTGACGGTTTCGCAGTGCTTGGGTTATCCGGCGGCGCCGCACGGGCGTTTCCACAATGGGCGACGATCCCCAGCGGGATCGACCTTGCCACCGGACGGGTGATCCATTTCTTTTTTGCGTGGATCTTCGTGGGGACGCTGCTGATTTGGACGATCGGCGCGTTTCGGTCAAAGCATATCCAGCGCGATTTGACGCCACGGACAAGCGATTTGACCGGCCTTTTGAGGGACATTCGCGATCATCTGCGGCTGCGCTTTCATCATGGGCCAAGATACGGGCCGCTGCAGCGCCTGTCTTACGGAATCGTCCTTTTTGTCTTGTTCCCTCTGATCGTGGCAACGGGCTTTGCCATGTCCCCGGGATTGAATGCGGCGATGCCTTGGCTGCCTGAACTGCTGGGCGGCAGGCAGACGGCACGCACACTGCACTTTCTGGCGGCCTTTGGCCTTTTGATCTTTGTCGTCGTGCATTTGGTGATGGTCCTGCTTGCGGGGCCGCTGAACGAAATGCGCGCAATCACGACCGGATGGTATCGCGCGACTACGGACAATCGGAAGGATGTTGACCATGATGTTTAACCGTCGACACCTATTGCGCCTTGGTGCATCTGCGGCCACAGCGGCGGGTCTTGCGGGATGCAAGGTATTGGATCCCCTTAGCGCAATTGACAACCCGCTGCGCCATTACATGGCCCGTGCAAATGATCTGACCCTTGCGATGCAAAGGGGTCTGCTGGACCGTGACGCGCTGGCGACTGAATTTGACCGGTCGGAAATCCGGCAATCACAACATCCCAATGGTGTGGTGAACCCGCAAGACGACGATTATCTGACATTGCAAGCAAATGGCTTCCGGGACTACCGGCTAAAAGTCACCGGGCTGGTGGAACGCCCCCTGTCGCTTTCGCTGGCGCAGTTGCGCGCAATGCCGACCCGCAACCAGATCACGCGACACGACTGTGTCGAAGGCTGGAGTTGTATCGCGGAATGGACCGGGGTGCCGTTGTCTCGGGTGCTGGATCGGGCGGTTTTGCGCCCCGGCGCACGCTATGTCCTGCTGCATTGTTTTGACACCATTGAACGCAGCCTGGCGGGTGGTGTGAGGTACTATGAGACAATTGATCTTGTAGACGCCCGTCACCCCCAGACCATCCTTGCTTGGGGTATGAATGGTGCAAACCTGCCAGTTCCCAACGGTGCCCCCTTGAGGCTGAGGGTCGAACGGCAGCTGGGCTACAAGATGGCCAAATACGTTCGAGAAATTGAGATCATTCACGACTTCGCAGCCATCGGCAGGGGACGGGGCGGGTATTGGGAAGACCGTGGCTATGAATGGTATGCCGGGATCTGAGCTTTGAATGACCTGCCGCAACGGAAGCTGAAACTCTTCTGCATCCTCACCCGTCTTGCTGGTTGAGGAACCCACACATGGCACCCCAAGGACGCATGAAATATCTCTTCCAATGGCTCACAAAGAAGAAATCAGAGCGCGCCGATGAGATAGACCTGGACGACATTGCTCCGCTTATCCAGATGGTTGAACCTGCCGACCCGGATCAAGACCTTTTCACCCGGATTGAGCGGTCGATTGATGCCGATATGGCGTCGGTACCGACGCGGAAAAGGGGGCGGGTTGTTACGCCCAAGATCGTGATCGCAACGTTTTTGGCTGGTCTCGTTCTTGGATTGTCCTGCACCTCCCTGCTTCAGTCCCGGCAGCGCGTCGTCACGCAAACTGGGTTGGAAAGCCCATGGATTCCGCTTGGCGCGGTGACCTTGCATGGCAGTGCGCTGCGCGGTTTCGTGCGCGCAAAGTGCGAAGGGCAAACGCATTTCTTCATTACAATGCACGGGTTTCATAGCGAAAAAAACCGAAAGCAGGACATCGATGCCCCCTTGCTCATGGAAAAGGAGGAAAAAATCCGGATGGAGTGCATCTTTTAGCGATCGGGCCGCGTACTTCATGTAAAAGGGAAGCGAGAGGGCAAATTGTGGGTGTAACGAAGTTGGTGCCCCGATCTCAACGAACCGGGCGCGCGGGGGGAAATATGGGGACCGCTGAACAGTCCCGCAAACTGGCCGAATTGCTGGAGGCCTGCGCCTGTGCCGACCGTGCGGCGTTTCGCAGCTTCTATGACATCAGTTCGCGGTATGTGTTCGGTGTCACGCTGGCCATTCTGCGCGACCGTGAAATTGCCAGTGAAGTCGCGCAGGAGACCTATGTGCGCATCTGGCGCCGGGCCAATCAATTTGACCCGAAGAACGGCAACCCCCTGTCATGGATCGGATCCATCGCACGGAATTGCGCGATCGACAGGCTCAGATCGGACCGCGCACGGGGGTTTGTGGAATTCTCCGACAAGGTGCCGGATATCGCCGCAGGACCTGATCCCGCCACACAGATGCTCGACAGGATGGTCATCCGCCGACTGCTTGACGATTTACGGCCGGAATATCGCAGGGCGGTCTTGCTCTGCTACTTCCAGGGCTACAGTTACAATGAGCTTGCAACCGTGCTGGATGTTCCAGTGGGCACGGCAAAAAGCTGGGTGCGCCGCGGACTGGCGGCTTTGAAGGAAGCGATGAAATGAAGAAAACGAGTACCGCAGCGTTTGATGCAATCGAAGCCGCCTTGGGGGGGCTGGACCCGCGTGCGCCCATTCCGGGCACCCGGCCCGACCTGATGGACGAGGTTGCGGAGTTGAAAGAAATGCTGACGCCGCTGCTGCAGACACTGCCACAGGCGGAGCCACCGGAGGACCTGTTTGACGCCATCGAAGCGGAAATAGATGGCACGCCGCAAAACCAGACGCAGGCGATTTATGCCGGAGATGTCGTCTGGGAGCGGCGTTCGGAAAAGATATGGAAGAAGGTCCTTGGCCAAGACCCTGATACCGGTCGTACGATGTATCTTTTGCGCTGTCTGCCCGGCGCGCAGATCAAGCACCACCCGCATCAACGGGCGGAGCATCTTTTCATCATTGAGGGTGAATTGTGGATGGGCGGGAAACTGTTCAAGGCCGGTGATGCGCAGACTTCTGCACCGGGCAGTGAACATGCGGTGATTGATATGCCGAACGGCTGTCTTGTGTTGGTCAGCGCGTGATCCAATCATGCTGCGATGTGCCGCAGCCAGAGGATCCAGAACGCGCCGGACAGCCATGGACCAAAAGCAAGCCGCCGTTTGCGCGCCAGAAGGGCGAACGCGAGGGCCGCAACGGCGGCGAGGGCTACGAGCAACGGTAGGCTCCGCCAGCCCAGCCAGGCCCCTGCCGCGGCCAGAAGTTTCGCATCACCCAACCCGAGCCCGTCTTGGCCCGTCGTGCGGTAGAACCAGCCGCCGGGAATGGCAAAGAAGAGGTATCCCATTGCTGCGCCGATTGACGCGTCTTGCAACCCAATCCCATCCGGGAAGGCGGCAAGACCCAACCCCATGGCGATCAGCGGGACACTCGCCAGATCCGGGATGCGCAGGCTTTCAAGATCGCTCCATGTGATCCAGGCCAGCACCGCGAACAGCATCGCGGAGACGATCAGATCCCGTGCTTCCAGTCCAAGGTCAACCATCAAAGCCCCTGCGCATGCCTTACTCATCTGAAGATACGGGTGGCGCGCCGATATTGTTTCGGGCGGTGAAACTTTTCCGCCGGGCTTTCCGTCTTGTTGGGTGCAGCACCTGATGATTCCTGCAGGCGGGTCACCGCTCCAGGGCTGAACTCCGCTGTCGCATGTCATTTCTCGCAAAAGGATCGTCTTTTTGTGCGCGGGAAAGATGTGCGCAATCCCGATCTGAAAGAGGACTTCAAATGAAAACCAAGAACCTATTGACCCTCAGCACGGCGCTTGTGGCCGCACTTGTGGGCGCGACAGGGACGGTCATGGCATCGTCTCACCGGGAGGCCCCGGCAATCACCGAACACCCCAAGGTGGATGGCTCGGACATGTATCTGTTCCGCAGCTATGAACCTGGCCGCGAAGGCTATGTCACCATGCTGGCGAACTACCAGCCGCTGCAGGTGAACTATGGCGGGCCCAGCTATTACACCATGGACGCCGACGCCATCTATGAAGTGCATATCGACAATGACGGGGACGCCATCGAAGACCTGACGTTCCAGTTCGACTTTGAGAACCGGTTGGCCAACAACGGCGCGGGCATCGGTCTGGATATCGGTGGCGAGAATGTCGCCATTCCGCTGAAATACGCAGGCCCCATTCTGGCAAATGACCAATCGCTGCTGAACGAAAGCGAAAGCTACACCCTCACGCTGATCGAAGGGGACCGGCGCAGCGGCACCCGGACCACGCTTACCCGTTCAGGTTCGGGCAGCACATCCTTCACCAAACCGCTTGATTACATCGGCACCAAGACCCTGCCCAACTACGACGCCTATGCCGATCAGTTCATTTCTGATTTCGATCTTCCGGGCTGTGATCTGCCGGGTCGGGTATTCGTCGGCCAGCGGTCGGATGCCTTCGCGCTGAACCTTGGAGAAGTCTTTGACCTGATCAACTTCGTGCCCATCGAAGGCGACAGCGCCCCCGGTGCCGGAGATGGTGGCGGCTTTGACGGCGGCATTACCCAGAGCCGCGACAACGACGATGTATTCGGCAAGGTCAACGTCACGACCATCGCGGTTGAAGTGCCCATCGATTGTGTGACCGAGGGAGACGATCCGGTGATCGGTGCCTGGACCACATCGAGCCTTGCGCAGGGCGAGCTTGAGAACCCCTCTCCCAGCTATGAAGACACATCGCGCGTTGGCGGCGCGCTGGTTCAGCAATCGCGTATCTCCACGCCGCTGGTGAACGAGGTCGTGATCGGCATTCCCGACAAGGACCGTTTCAACGGGTCAGAGCCGATCGATGACGGCAGCTTTGCTACCTATGTGACCAATCCGACCTTCCCACGGTTGGTCGAAATCCTGTTTGGCCCGCCGCTGGGTGCAACGGACGCGCTTGCGCCGACCAACCTGCCCCGGACGGATCTTGTGGCGACGTTCCTGACCGGCCTGCCGGGTCTGAACCAGCCGCAGAATGTGGTGGGTTCGGAAATGCTGCGCGTCAACACCGCAGTTCCGGTGACGCCGCGGGATCAGCAGCACAGCTTTGGTGTTGTGGCTGAAGACCTTGCAGGTTTCCCGAACGGTCGTCGTCCGGGCGATGACGTGATCGACGTGATCCTGCGTGTCGCAATGGGCGCGCTGTGCCATCCCGTGCCCCTTGGTGCAGAGCTTGGTGTGGAAGGCGCCGAGGAAGACACCTCAACCGATTTGATCAACCTTGGTTTCTGTACGCCCGATCAGGCACCGATTGGCAATGTCGCACTGACAGACGGGGCACCGATTGCCGCCAGCGAGCTGCAAAACCGGTTCCCTTACCTCAATTCGCCCATCCCCGGTTCACCGAATGGTACCGTGGTCAGCAACTGATAGATCCCCTGAGGAGGACGCAAAATGCGCATGAATAATATCAAGCTGGCCACGCTGGGTCTGGTCATCGCGGGGCTTGCTGCCTGTGGCGGTGGCGGCGCGGCGGTCCGTGGGATCGAAAGCCTGGGAACGACGTTCCAGCAGGCCTTTGGCCAGGGTGCGAATGATACGGCCGTTGACATCTCCAACGCCGATCTGGCGCTGCAACTGACCGTGGATCCGTTCGAACTCTGACCCTCCAGTCAAGGTTTGAACAGATGTCGCCGCCGGGACAGGCCCCGGCGGCGATTTCCGTTTCAGTCGATGGGAAGGATGTTCAGAAGGCCTGCATCGGCGTCCCGCAAGATGCGGCGCTTCAGGGTGCGACGCGCGGAACCGACTTCAGCATGCAAGACGACATCAAAGGCATCTGAAGTGAAACCACCTGACGTCGGCGGCACCAGCCCTAGCGCATTCAGGTCTTGCTTTGTCAGCTGACCGGTTGCCATGCGGCGCGCGACCAGTGCTTGCGCTGCCGCAGGATTGGCAAACATGGCCGATAAGACAGGTTCGGTGGCGGAATTGAGGTTGATCGGACCGGGTGTCCCGAGCGCCGCCACATGCGGGCGCAGTCGTGTCAGGTCCGCAACTGAAAACCCCCGGCGCAGCAACTCATCGGTATCGCGCAGCGCGCCCTCGTCCTGAATGGATCTGATGATCTGCGCAGAAAGCGTCTCCGGCAGGTCCAGCGCGGCCAGCAGCCCATCGAATATACGCTGCTCCAGAAAGGCCCCTGCGGTCAGGCTGTTGAGGTTGAACCGGCCGCGTGCGTCATCAACCTCCACCTCAAAGCTGCCAAAGTCGAACGTCACCTTCTGCTGAACTGCGGCTGCCCAGTCCTCCTTCAAGTGATCGACATCAGGGGCGTCCAGCATATCGCGCCGAAGTGCCACGGCAACCGAAGCGATACCCCCACGCGCAAGCGCCTCTGCCTGCGCGACGTCCTGTGACCGTGAGAGGTCCGAAACCGCGCTTTGCTGACCTGCCAGCATGACCTGAACCAGACCGGAGGCCGCCGCCACCACGACCAAAACATTCAACAGGCTGACGCCGCTTTCGGGTTGGCGCGTCACGGGGCGTTTTGCGGGGGTAGATGGAAAACGCGCCAAAGATCCAGTTGTGGCAGTGACACGGTCAGAACACGCGCCTTGTCGCCTTCAATTCTGAACTGGGCCGCAATGGATAAAGGGCGTTGAACCAGGTCCGCGCGATCCGCGAAGACGATCCGACGTTCCACTCCCTCTCCCGTCCCTTGCCAGACGATGCGTTGAGCCACGTATTCCAGCGCGATCCCGTTGTCATCCAAATCCTCAAAGCCGAGCGCCTGTTGCAGATCAAGCGCCAGCAATTGAAACGTGCGATCCTGTTGTTCCAACGCGTCCAGATGACCCGCGACACCCGCTTCGGTCTGCAAGACACTTTCAAGCAGGGTGAATCCCGCGACACCGATCAGCGCCGAAACGGCAAGTGCCGCAAGCATCTCGATCAATGTGACGCCCGCGTTTCGTTTGCGTTGGACTGTCATGCGACACGCAGCACCCCGGTGCCGCTGATCCGCAAGACCGCAAGTGTGCGTTCGCAGGTGCGATCCGACAGGAACCGCGTTGGCCCCAATAGGCCGTTGTACGGTTTGCGTTGTGTAAGGCGGCGCTTACCCCCGATGTCCTGCGCGACTGCGACGGCATCTACGGCAAGCGCCGCGATGACGCCCATCTCCTCGTCCAGCTGTGCGCGATAGCTTGCGGACAACCTGCCGAACCGACCGGGATCCGGCCCGATAAAGCAAGCCTTGTCCAGCCTTTCAAGGGTCTGGGGCGGCAATCCAGCCCATTGCAGCGAACCGATCGTGGTGACGCCTGTCTGAACGGCAGCGACAGCTTGATCCAGTGTCCGGGCATTGGATGTCGGCACATAAAGAATGTCCGGCATCTGTCCGCTGCCGACGTTCTTTAACGCTGCCTCCATCCCGCCCGGCTGTGTTGCCGCGGCAACCGGCGGCAGTGACGTGACCCTTGCCTTCCGCGCACCTTGTCTGAGGGCTGTGTTTGCGCGTGCGCTCAGGGCGTCGGAAGTCTCCAGCAGGGTGACCCGCTTGGCGCCGCTTTGTTTGGCATAGCGCAGTACGGCTTCTACCGACTGCGTCGGGGTGACGCCGAAAACCCACGCTCCCTGCGTCGCCAGGTCGGCATCGTTGGACAAGGTGATTACCGGGATCTCTTTTGCGGCCTGAACCACCGCTGGCGTCTGATCCCGAAACAGCGGCCCCACGATGATGTTTGCCCCGCGCGCGATGGCCTTCTGCGCGGCTGCGGCTGCGGCCCCGGGGGTTTCGCCTGCGTCAATGACGTCGGTGCGTCCTCGTTGCCCGGACATGTCCTCCACCAGCCATACGGTCTTGGCCATCTGCTCACCCAAAGGGGCGCGCGGTCCCGACAGCGGCAAGAGCAGAGCCACGCGGTTTTCGGTTTGCCGGTTGCTGCGGGGTGTCGCTTCATTGCCGCCGGTACAGGCCGAAACCGCCGACAGCGCCATCAGTCCCGCCCCGAACCTTCGTCGGTTCAGATTTGTGTTCTGTGTCATGGTTATCCTCCATTCCATGGACAGCGGACTTGCAGGTCACCCCACAAGCGAATTGAGATTGACGATGGGCAGCAGGATTGCGAGCACCAGCAGCATCACCATGCCCCCCATCCCCAGCAGCACCAGCGGCTCCACCAATCCGACCAAGGTCTTGACCTTTGCCTGCAATCCCTCTGCCTGATCGTCTGCAAAGCGGCCCAGCATCTCAGGCAACCTGCCACTTGCTTCGCCACTGGCGATCATTGTGATCATCATCGGGGGAAAGTGTTTGGCCTGGGCAAGCGCCTGCGACAGCGCAGCGCCGTCGCGGACTTCTTGAACAACGCCTGTCAGTCGTTCACGCGCGACAGTGTTGGCAACCGTCATCGTTGCGGACCCCAATGCATCCGCCAGCGCGACCCCGCTTTGTGTCAGGGTTGCAAGCGTGCCCGTGAACTGGACAAGCGTCATTTGTTGGGTCAGTCCAAGCCGCCATAGTACCCCGTCGATGGCGCGGCGGCTGGAAGGTCGCCTTGCAAGGGCGTAAAGTCCGATGGCTAACGCGCCGAAGCCGGAAATGATCAGCACCGCATGCCGTGTCAGAAGGTCACTGACCCCGATCATGATTTGCGTCAACCGGGGGAGGTCTGCCCCCCGTGATGCAAAGACCCGAACGATATCAGGCAGAACGAAAACCAGCAGCGCCACCACCACGGCAACTGAAACTAGGATCAAAATGGCAGGATAGATCAGGGCCAGCGTGATCGTCTGCCGGTTCCGCTGGCGGCTTTCGATATGATCTGCAAGGCGATCCAGCACAGCACCCAGTCGTCCCGCCCGTTCTCCGGCTTCAACGGAAGTCAGATAATAGCGATCAAAACCCGCGTTGTTCGTGCGCAGTGCCGCGCTCAGGCTGGCACCATCCAGAATCGACTGACGCAAGCCGCGGCTGAACGCTGATAGACGCGCGCCGCTTTGGGCCGCAATGGCGCCCAAGGCCGCTTCAATCTGGACACCGCTGGTGATCAATGTCGCCATCTGCCGCGTGAAGATGGTGAGGTCGGCAATAGGCAACCGTGCGGATCCGGTCCCGGACAGGGTCGGCATTTCCAGCGAAAAGAAAGGCTTGCTTGAAGATACGGCAAGCGGAAGCAGTCCGCGCGCGCGCAATGCTTCCCGGGCAGAGGCAGGATCAAGCGCCTCGATGGTGCCGGATGACACCGCGCCCCGTTGATTTGCCGCGCGGTAGCGAAAGAGGATCACGGCATGACCTCGGCTGTGCTGTCGAACACCACGCGTGCCACTTCCTGCGGCGTCGTGTATCCGCTGCGCACTTTTTCGACACCATCCTGCAGCAATCCCGCACAACCCGCCTGCGCCATGTCGGCCAGATCGCTTTCCGGAAGGCCGCGTGCGATGGCCTGCTCAAGCGTCGGGGTCACTTCCACCAGATCATAAAGCGCAATGCGACCCCTGAAACCTGTGCCGTCACAGGTTTCACATCCCGCGCCGACCCGCGACATATCCCCGGCGCTGAGCCCGCCCTGAAGCATCGCCGCTTCCGCCGCGGTCAGCTTGTGGGGCTGGGCGCAGTCGGGGCAAATGCGCCGCACCAGCCGCTGTGCCAGTACCCCGCGCAGCATCGGCGCCAGCAAAAACCGTTCGACCCCCAGATCAATCAAGCGGGCGACACTTCCGATGGCCGTATTGGTGTGGAGAGTGGACATCACAAGATGCCCCGTCATTGCGCTTTCCACCGCGATCCGCGCGGTTTCGCCATCCCTGATTTCACCGACCATGATCACATTGGGATCCTGACGCAGGATTGCCCGCAATCCGCGCGCGAAAGTCAGATCTGTCGCGGTGTTCACCTGCATTTGCGCAATCCCGGGCAGAGCATATTCGATGGGGTCTTCGATGGTCATGATGTTGGTCTTGCGATCGTTCAGCGCATCCAACCCCGCATAGAGCGTCGTCGTCTTGCCCGATCCGGTCGGGCCCGTGACCAGAAGCAACCCATCGGGTCGGCTCAGCAAACGGGTGAAGGCCGCACGGGTCGCCGACGCCATCCCGAGGGTTTCGATCCCCGCACGGGTCTGGCTTCGGTCAAGCAGTCGCATCACCACCCGTTCCCCATGTTGCGCGGGGATTGTCGAGATACGTGCATCAAGATGGAATTCGGCAACCCGCAGCGATACCCGGCCGTCCTGGGGCAGGCGTTTTTCCGCGATATCCAGACGTCCCATGACCTTGACCCGGCTGATCAATTGCGGGGCCAGGGCACGATTTGAGGTCAACGCTTCCCGCAGCAGCCCATCGACGCGAAAGCGCACGACCAGTTGCTCCTCCTCAACCTCGATATGTATGTCGGAGGCGCGCGCGCGAATGGCCTCCAGCAGAACGGCGTTGATCAGCCGGACCACCGGGGCATCCGCACGCTGATCCAGAAGGTCGTCCACGGCTGCGGCACTGTCTGCCAATGTCGACAGGCTTGCGGTTGCCGATTGCCCGTTAGCCTCTTCCGCCGCACCTGCTGCGGCACTGGCGCTGTCGCGGTATTCTTCCTCCAAAGTCCGGCGAAAGATGTCGGCGGATACCCTTCTGGGTTTCAGGTTCCGCCCCACGACCCTTTGTGCCTCTGCCAATGCTGACAGCGGTGTCGTGCGCGTCATCAGGCAGGCCGTTGCGCCTTCCGTCAGGATGATTTCCTTGGCACGCGCGAAAGCATAAGGGAGACGCTCCATCAATTCGTCTCCAGCAGGAAGCGGGCTGATACGATGCCAGGCTCCGGGCGGCGGCCGATCTCTGCTGAGAGAACGCGCGCCTGCGCTGCTCCGGTCAACTGGTCGAGCCAACCGATCACGGCTGCAAAGGGGACGTCGTCCATGAAGACGGACAGGGCCTGCGCGCCCTGCGGATCAAGGCGGCGTATCTCCAGCCCCGCACGCCGCGCCGTATCTGTCACGCGTTCACGCAAGGGCGGAAGGGCGGTTTGCGTATTGTCCGGCTGTTGCGTGGGTAGCGCATCTAGGATGGCTGACATGGTTTCAAACTTGGTCAGATGGGCAAGGCTTTCTTGCCTGCTTGTCAGTGCGGGCAGGATCACGAGCTGCAGCAGGCCGATAGCCCCGATTGCAGCAGTGGCGCTAATTGTCAGTGCTTTCTCTCGTGAGGTCAGATTCCGCATCATCCGATCTCCGATATGACGATTTCCATTTCGGCCCCGGCCCCGGTTCGGGTCGCGGCACCGCTGGTCACGTCAAGGCCTTCGGTGCGCAAGCCTGTCTCCACGCGTTGCAACGCTTCAAGGTCGCGCGCATTGATAAGAACCGATAGCGCCTTGGCTGCGCTATCAAACCGAAGCTCCCTGAATTCCAGTGCCGTCGTTTCAGGAACCGACGCGGCGGTACGGCTCAGCAACGACAAGAAGGGGTCAGACCCCTCAGGTACCTTGGTGGAGCGGGTCAGAGCGGCCAACAGGAATTCGGTTGACTGATTGGCCTGCAACACATCCAGCCCGCGTTGTGACAATTGCATTTGGAATGAGACAGCCCGGTCACGCGCCGTGCGTTCCAGCGCGACTGCATCCAGATGAAGCAGTCCGATCTGCGCAAAGGCTGTCAGCATAGCGGCTATAAGGGTGAACCGACCCAGTGTGCGCCATTCCCTGATGCTGCGGCGATGGGTTTCCGGCCGCAAATCCATCTTGAGGATATCGGGATCAAGCAGGGGCGCATCCGTGACGTGCCGCGCGATCCGGACACCAGCAGGAGGGGTCCCATGCCAAAGGTGCAGCTCCGGTCGCCCCTGGGCCCGCCACAGGTCTGGCAAGGCATCCGGCAACAGGGCCAACCCACCCCCGTCTGAAAACCGCAGGAACACCAGTTCCTCACCGCACCACAAGGACCAGGCTTCGGGATCAAAGGGGGACGGCACTGCAAGATAGTCAGGCACGACGGGGCCATGATACACCTGATCTTCCAGCACCTCCGCAAGGGCACTGCGATCGGCGATGGCGCAAAGGTACTGCCCCTCAGCCAACTCCGGTCCGAGGGCGAGCTGGCACTGCTCCAGCGGGGCAGCAAGAAAAGCTTCTACCGCGAAGGCCAAGGCCGCCTTGCGCTGGCGGGCCGTTTTAAGCGGGAGGGAAACACACAACAGATGTACTGCGGCCCCCGGCAAGATCTGGGGGGGAGAATAGCCGGAAGCCGCAGCCAGACACGTCAGATGCCCTGCAAGGATCGGATCAGGCGCCCATTGCCGGGGGCGTTGCGGTTGAGCAACAAGCGCTGTGGACCGCGCCGGGGCGCGCGATCGGTCATCCATGCTAACATATTGATTTAGCATATTTATTTTCCTTTACGGGGCGATAAAACGCGCCTATGTAACCAAAGATACGTTAGCCAGAAGGAAAAAGTTTCATGCTCCAGGCACAGAACACGCCCCGCCCCGTCCATGGCGGCAGACACCGCGAAAGCGGCGTTACCTTGATCGAAATGATGGTTGTGCTGGTGATGATTTCGATCGTTGCCGCCTTGATCGTACCAAACGTCATCGGCCGCCCCGACGAAGCCCGCGCAACGGTGGCCAGCACGGACATGCGCTCAATCGCGAATGCGTTGCAGATCTACCGGCTTGATAACGGCAGCTATCCCACGAGCGCACAGGGTCTGTCTGCGTTGGCCGAACGCCCCGTCAGTCCACCAATTCCGCGCACATGGCCCGATGGAGGATACCTTTCGGAGGTTCCCGTTGATCCATGGGGGACACCGTATGTCTACACGGCGTCAGGAAGTCAGTTCGCGCTTATGTCGCTTGGCGCGGATGCGGCACCCGGTGGGGATGGGGCGAATGCCGATATTCCGCTGCGGGACCGTGTCGCGCAGACCGGATCGTGACCAAGGCCAGGCAACCACTCCGGGCCGGAAACGCTGGCGTCACACTTGTGGAGATGCTGGTCGTGCTTGCCCTGTTTGCAGTCGTGTCAGGCGCTGTCGTGTTGGCATTGCCTGCCCGACCGATGGGTCTGTCGGCAGAGGTCAGCGCCGTATCACTTGCCTCTGACATTGATCACGCAATGGGTGTTGCGTTGGCCAGCGGTCAGGGGTTCGCCATTGCGGTATCGGATAATCAGGTCCGGTTTTTGCAAAAGGAAGCAGGCAGCACATGGCACACGCATTCAGACCCGCAACTGGCGCGCGTGAAACTTTTTTCCAACGGGGTTCGTATCTTTGACCAAGACAACACTGAAGGCGCGGTATTTTCCGTGTCGCCCGCACTGCGGCCCGATCAAGGTCAGGCCTTGCGACTGGCGTTCGGTGCCGAGGGAGCCAACAGTGTTCTGACGTACGACGGCACCGCCGTGAAGATCGACCATGGGGAGGGACAGTAGAATGCAACGGGACCGGCAGGGTGGATTTACGCTGATCGAGGCATTGGTCGCGCTGAGTGTTCTTGCCGTCTCCGCGACGTTTCTACTTTCCGCAACTGAACGCCATTCGCGCAATACCATTGCCGTTTCTGATCGTATGGTCGCGCTGTGGGTGGCCCAAAACCGGCTTGTCGAGCTGGAGGCTGGTACGCTTGACCTTTCAGAATACGTCACGCTTGCAGGTGTCCGTTGGCTGGTGACTACGGCGCTTTCGGAAACGTCTGACCCTGGCCTTGCACGGGCGGACATCACCGTGTCACCTGACGGCGATCCAGACGGGGTGCTGGCGTCACTGACTGGTTTCCTCGATAGGATGGAACAGGGGTGATGCGCCTACGCCCCTTCCTGCTGATACGGGTTGGTCTTGTAGCGGCCTCAGGATTTTCCATCGCTGCGGCTGCCGTTCCGGTTATGCGGCATATGGCAGGCGTTGTGGTTCTTGAAACGCCCGAACGCCCGTTGCTGCCAGAACCGATGCAGGCAACACGCGTCGATCTTGCACCGATCCTTGAACGGGCGCCTTTTGGGCGCGCTGATCTGCCCGCTGCAGTCGGCAATGAGCCGGATGAGGCGCTACCCGATATGCGGTTGAAAGGGGTTTTCGCCTCCTCTTCCGGCCCATCGGTCGCAATGCTTGAGGTCGCGGGAGAGACGGACCTTTATCGCCTGGGTCATCGGGTAACGGGTCGTCTTGAACTGACGCTGATCCGCTCTGATCATGTCGAACTGTCAGATGCCCGAAAGACGATCACCCTGCGTTTCGACGAAGCGCAGGTCACAAGCAACGAAGCCACCAGTGGCGACGCCGCAGACCCACAGAGCCCCACCCTGTTTGACAGGTTCAGCAGCGGTCTTGTCGTTCCGGCCCGCAACGAAAAGCCACCGCCGCCTGAAACCACGGTGGAATACATTGACTATTGGCGCGGACGCATTCGGAAAAACCCGAAGGCCGTACTTGATGAAATCGGGCTGCAACCGACCGAAAATGGCTATGTCATCGCACCAAAGCATGACGTTGGCGTGCGCCTGGCGGGGTTGAAATCCGGCGATCTGGTTCGGTCGGTCAACGGGCAAACCGTCGGGAACCCCGACGATGACCGCCGCTTTTTCGACCAGATTGCAACAAGCGGCCAGGCGCGGCTTGAAATTGAGCGGGGCGGCAAGGTGCTGACCCTGTCCTTCCCCTTGAGGTAATCCATGATCCTTTTGCGCGTCACTGTTCTGCTTTGCCTTTTCGGCCTTCTCCCCGCGCATGCGCAAGAAGCTGACGAGACGTTCACCATCAATCTGCGACAGACAGATGTCACCATCCTGACCGAGCAGATTTCGGAGATCACCGGCCGCACCCTGATCGTGCATCCTGAGTTGCGCGGAGATATCACGGTTGTCTCCTCCGAACCGTTGGATGCGGCAGGCGCGTGGGAATTGTTCCAGTCGATCCTGCGTGTCCGCGGCTTTCATGCGGTGCAAAGCGGGGCCATCTGGCAGATCATCCCGCTGGATACGGCACGCGCCGCCGCACAGGTTGGCGAAAACGTCGATCGTGCAGGCAGTCAGGATTTCGTCACCCGGACGATCCAGCTTGAGAACTTGCCCGCGGCAGAGGCCGTGCGCGTATTGCGGCCCCTCGTGGCGGCATCCGGGGCCATTGAAGCGCTGGAAAACCCCAACGCGATTGTCATCACGGACACGGCAGAAAGTGCGCAAAGGCTGATAGAGGTGGTGCGCGGGCTGGATCAGGACGAAATGCGCATGTCGCGGGTGCTTCAGTTTCGCCACACACAGGCCAGCATCGCCGGGGCCGCGATTGTGGAGGTGCTTGGCATCAACCCGAGCGGCGCGCGGCTGTCTGTCGACCCCGGTTCCAACACCTTGCTGGTGCGTGGCACAGCGGATCAATTGAACGAGGTCGAGATGTTGGCACAATCCATGGACGTGCCCCCTGTGCGCAACCCGCAGGTGGCGCTGTCCACCCGTGTGTTCCCGCTCCGCTTTGGTGAGGCAGAGCAGGTTGCGGCCATTCTGAACGCAACCTTGAGCGGGAAGGGCACGCCCGTAACCAACGCGGTCGCCACGGAATTGCAGCAGGAGGGGCTGAACGCGGCAGCGCCTTCTCCAGATGCGGCAGAGATCACCGTCGCGGCGGACGTGGCCCAAAACGCGATTGTCGCCCGCGGTACCGATGCACAACTCAATGAGGTCGCCGCGCTGCTGCAACAGATTGACCGCAAGCGCGCACAGGTACTGATCGAAGCAGCCATTGTCGAGGTATCGGGAGAGACAGCGCGGCGCATCAGCACGCAACTTGGTTTCGGTGACCTTGCACCACCTTCCGGACTTGCCGCCACCTCTTTCAGCAATGGCGGTGCGGGTCTTGGGTCCCTCCTGTCGGCGCTTGGTGTGCCGAACGCGGCACTGGCCACCGCCGGCGGAAGCCTGACATTGGGCGGTGGCGACTTTGGGTTGCTGTTGCAGGCGCTCAGCCAGAACACCAGCGCGAACCTGCTTTCCACCCCATCCCTGATGACGCTGGACAATCAACCTGCGTCCATCGTCGTTGGGCAGAACGTACCCTTTCGCACCGGTTCATTTGCCACCGACGGTAACACCGTGCAGCCCTTCACCACGATTGAGCGGCGCGATGTCGGCCTGACCATGAACGTGCTGCCGCGCATCAACGACGGGGACACCGTCAGGCTCGACATCAGCCAGGAAGTCTCCTCGCTCGTGAACGCAAATGTCGAGGGGGCAGCCGATCTCGTGACAAACAGGCGGTCCATTCAAACGAGCATTCTTGCGCAAAGCGGATCGACGATTGTGCTGGGTGGCCTGATCACCCGCGATGACCTGAAAAGCCTGCAAAAAGTCCCCGGCCTTGCCGATGTCCCCGTTCTGGGGGAGCTTTTCAAGTCCCGTGGTCGCAACAGCACGCAGCGCACGCTTTTTGTTTTTCTCAAACCGACTGTCATGCGGTCGGGGCACAGCCTGAAAACCACGTATGAGGCCCGGCTCAAGGCCCTCGATGGCGCGCGCGCCGACATCGCGGAACCGTCGCGGGGTCAAACACCCACCCAAAAGCCAATGCGGCTTGAGATTGGGGGGATTTATTGATGCAGCAATTCCGGGAGCCGCAAGGATGAACATGCAGACCGATGCGCAGACAGACCTCGACGTTCTGCTTGCAAGGGTTGCCCTGCGCGACAGGCAAGCCTTTGACAGGCTCTATATCCTGTCCTCCGGCAAGCTTTTTGCGGTGACGATGCGCATCATGAAAGACCGCGCAGAGGCTGAGGATGTCCTGCAAGAGGCTTTCATTCGCATCTGGCAGAAGGCGAACAGCTTCCGTCCCGGGCATGCAAAGGCTATTTCATGGCTTGTCACCATCGCTCGCAACCTGGCGATTGACCGACTGCGCGCGCGGCAGATGCCGGTCGCTCCAATGGAAATGGCGCAGGACATTCCAGACGACAAGCCGACCCCGGAAACTGAAACAAGCAACAGCGAAACCCGCGCACAGCTTGAAGCCTGTCTTGCAGAACTGGAAAAGAACCGGGCGGATGCTGTGCGGTCCGCATATCTGGAAGGATATTCCTATCAGGAGCTGGCCGATCGGTTCAACGCACCTTTGAACACCATCCGCACATGGTTACGCCGTAGCCTGCTGCGGCTGCGCAGTTGCCTGGAGCAATCATCGCCATGAATGATCGCAGTTTGATTTCAGATGAGGATGACGCGCTTGCTGCGGAGTACGTGATTGGCCTGCTCGACGCTGAAGCGCGCGAAGCGGCCAGCCGACGCATACGCGCGGATGCGGGATTTGAAGCGAGAGTATCGGTCTGGGAGGCATATTTGGAAGACCTCAATGAACAATATGGTACGCTGCTTCCGCCGGCGCGGGTGAAGGCAGCCATAGACCGTCGCTTGTTCCAAACCCGCAAACGGCGCTGGCTGGGTTGGATCCCGATGGGCCTTGCGGCTGCGGTGGTGTTGGTGGCTTTCGTTCTGTTGCCGCAGATCATTCTGGCGCCCACGGATCTACGTGCACAGCTTGAAAGTGACGGTTCACCCTATGTCTTCTCGGTTGCCGTCGATCTGGACGGCCAACACATTGATATGGCAGTCCTTTCGGGGGAGGCACTTACCGATGGCACCTTTGAACTCTGGCTGATCCCTGAAGGCGGCGCGCCTTTCTCACTCGGCACCTTTGATACGGCGGAACGACTCGACCTTGTTCCTGATGTAGTGCTTGCCGCCGATACAACTTTGGCGATCAGTCTAGAGCCCTCTGGCGGGTCTCCGACTGGTGCACCAACAGGTCCCGTCGTGGCCATCGGAGTGCTGGAAGATGCTTAGGATTTTGGGCTTGCTGATTGTCGCCCAGACATGTGCGGCGGCTGTCGCCGCACATGAATTCTGGATCGAACCCAGGCAAATGCTTATCGAAGCAGGTGGCAGCGTGGCGCCGGTTCTGAAGATTGGTGAACATCCCCAAGCGCAGACGTATGCGTTCCAGCCGCGCGCCTATGCGCAGGCTGTCTGGACAGGGCCGGGCGCGCAGCTTGATCTGAGCCGTTTGCCCCTTTCAGCGCCCAAACCTGCACTTCATGCGTTCGCACCGGGCCTGCACAGCCTTGCGGTATCGACCTATCCGCAAAAGCTGACCTATGCCTCCCCGGAGCACTTCGAACGCTTCGTCCGGGAAATAGGTAGAGAAGATCTCCTGCTCTCCACAAACGTCGATCCGGTTTTCGGCCGCGAGGTCAAGGAATCCTATCGCCGCTATGCAAAGACCATCGTCCATTTCGCGGATCGCCGCGGTAAGGATCGCAGGATCGGCTTGTCACGGGAATGGGTGTGGCAAGGTGATACGTTTCGGCTGTTCGACGGTAAAGCGCCCAAGGTCGCTCAGAAAGCCCGCGTGATCTGCAGCATAGGACCGGCCCCGCAGGCTGTAACGGAACAGGAACTTCATACGAATGCGGATGGCAATATTCGACCTGTCCTACCGCAGAACGGACGCTGTTTGATCAATACCGTTTTTCTTGAATACGACGACCATGCGGGGCATTGGACAAGCGATTGGGTCTCGCTCTATTTCATGGCGCCGTGAGCCGGAAATGGAATGGTCTGGACAGATGACATGCTGCCGATGGATTGGTGTGTGATCGTGCGATTGTGAGAAGTTGGCATAGGGATGCTCAAGCGGGCTAAAGCGGTCACTGCCTTGCCGCATCAATAACAGTCCCCGGTGTTTGCACCGGGAACTGTAGACGTCGCACGCGCGCTCAGGCGGGGGCCTTGAGCGACGCGTCAGGGCTGCGCAATCAGGGACAACGCGCCGTGTATCGTTGACCGGCGGAATTCTGATACACACACTGGCCTGAATTGGTTCGGCCAAGATAGTTGCCCGCCGCGGCGCCCGCGGCACCGCCGATCAATGCACCTGCAACGCGGTCATCATCGCCGGATACGGCGGCCCCTGCAGCAGCACCCAGCGCGGCACCTGTCAGGGCACCTTGGTTTGGCCCGCCTTGGGTGCAGGCCGCAAGCGCGGCAATCATTGGAGCGGCAATAAGTAGCTTTCTCATAATATCTTCCCTTTTTGTCTGAGGGCCAAACGCGAGGCTTCCAGAAAGGGTTCCCCGGCTGACCTGCGATAGGCGACCCTTTGCCAGTGGCATGGAGCCGTTTCTTTTCTCAAAGTGTCATGTTCGGGCAAGACGGGTTCAGGAAAGGTGAAAGTCGCGGGAACGTCAATCCGTCCTCACGCAAATCGGCGTGAAAACGAAAATGGCGGGCAAAAGCCCGCCAATTCATCGTTCTTTGTGGATCGTAGGAGGTTCAGCCGAACACGCGCCCCAGTGCACCGTCCACGGCAGAGACGATCTGATTGATGTCGTCCTTGGTGGCGATCAGCGCGGGCGAGAAGCACAGCGTGTTGTTCTTGCCGGGCACAGAGCGGTTGGTTGCTCCGATGATCACCCCTTGGCTCATGCAGTCCGCAACGACCTGCCCGACGATTTTTTCGTGGATCGGTTCCTTGGTGATGCGGTCCTCAACCAGTTCGGCACCAAGGAACAGGCCCTTGCCACGGACCTGACCGATAACGGCGTGCTTGTCCTGAAGGGCGGCCAACTGGTCGAGCATGTAATCGCCCATGGCGATGGTGTTTGCCAGCAGGTCTTCTTCCTCGATGATGCGCATGTTTTCGATGGCTGCCGCCGGCCCTGCGGTGCAGCCGCCGAAGGTGGAGATGTCACGGAAGTAGTTAAGGTGATCGGTGGCGTCGTCCTTGAACATGTCGAACACTTTTTCGGTGGTCACACAGCAGGAGATTGCCGCGTAGCCGGAGGCGACGCCTTTTGCCATGGTCACGATGTCGGGCTGGATGCCATAGTGCTGGTAACCGAACCATGTGCCGGTACGACCCACGCCGCAGACGACCTCGTCGATGTGCAGCAGGATGTCGTACTTGTCGCAAATCTCGCGGACCCGCTCCCAATAGCCTGTCGGCGGGGTGATTACGCCGCCGCCTGCGGTGACGGGTTCGAGGCAGAGCGAGCCGACGGTGTCGGGACCTTCGCGCAGAATGACTTCCTCGATCTGGTTGGCGGCCCAGACGCCGTAGTTCGCGTCCGGCGCGCCGTCTTGTTCGTGCTTGCGGTACTCAAGGCAATGGGGGACGCGGATGAACCCATCAGGGAAGGGGCCGTATTGCGCGTTGCGCTCGTCCTGACCGCCAGCGGCCATCGTGCCGATGGTGCCGCCGTGGTAGTCGCGGTCGCGGTAAAGGACCTTGTTTTTCTTGCCGCCATAGCGCTTGTGCGCGATCTGGCGGACCATCTTGAAACCCTTCTCGTTCGCCTCGGAACCGGAGGAGGCATAGTAGACGCGGGTCATGCCCGGCATCTTGTCGATCAGCATCTCGGAGAAGATGGAGCCGGGGATGGAGCCCGCAGTGCCGCCGAAGAAGTTCAGCTTGACCAGCTGGTCGCGCACGGCGTTGGCGATGCGTTCGCGGCCGTAGCCGACGTTGACGGTCCAGACGCCCCCGGCGACGGCGTCGATGTGCTCCTTGCCGCGTTGGTCCCAGACGCGCAGGCCCTTGCCCTCGACGATGATGCGAGGATCGACTTGCGCAGATTTGTCGTCGTTCATGTATTGTTTGTGCTGGCTCAGGTGGTGCCAGACATGCGCGCGGTCTGCTTCGACAACGCGGGAGAGATCGTTTTCATTGAAGTTGCCGTCCATTGCGTCAGACCTTTCGTCGCTGCGGATGTAAGTGAAATCGGGGCGCGCCGCGTCCCCTCTTTTCCAACCTTTGCGGGTTTTTGACAGAATCAAGTAGGGCCAGAGATACACCATCGGTAACGCCAGAATCCCGTTCTGTCCAATATCCGCGTGGCCTTGACCTGCCGATTGGTTCATCTGCCTGTCTGTCTGAACAGCAATGTGATGTCGGCACTCTTCCTGCGTATGAACAATAACATGAAACAGATAAACGCATTCTGGATGGCCACAGCGCTTGAAGGCCTCTCTCGCCTAGTAGCTTAGAAGTGGGTGCTGTAGCGACGTTGCTTTCATCGGTCAGGGTTCGCGGTGCCTTGGCTTTTGTCTGGATCTGTCCAGCTCAAAAACTCTCGACAGTGACCCTGCTGCATCCGCCTTCGGCTGTGGGGTCCACACTCTGCGAAACGGGTTTGCGGCTGCGTTCGGACAGGATCTGATCCCACGGCAAAATCGGATCGGGCCAGTCCGGCACGCATTCGTGGTATGCCGCCCGGCACAAACGGTCGAACGCATCATACCCTGTTGAGAAATAGGCCTTGATCTGTTCGGCAAGTGGTGCCCCTCCGGCCCAGCCAATCGCATATCTTTCGTCCAGGTTGGTGGCCTCGGGCAGGATCACACCGGATTCCCGGACGACAATCTTCTTGATCTCCTGCGATACGCCGCGGTGACATCCGCCGCCATTACAGACATAGGCCGCGCAGGGATGCGCGAGGAAAAACCGTTTGCTGCCCCCAATGACGCTTGTCTTGATCGGGCGATCTCCGGCATTGGCCAAATCAGAAACAGCCATGATCAGTCGCAAAAGTTCAGGCGAGGTCAGTGTCTGATCTTCGATGTCCTGCCCCCGCCCCAGAGACAAAAGCGGCTGTACCAGCAAACGCTCCGCCCCCGCGGCGATGGACCAGCGTGCGATATCTTGAAAGTCCGCAAGGTTGCCCTGTGACACCGTCGTGACAATGGTGAAGGGCACACCGGCACGCCGTAATTCGGCCAGGCCCTGTTCCGTCTTCTGGAATGCGCCAACCTCCCCGCGAAAGTCATCATGGAATTTCTCAGGGCCGTCGATGCTGACATGAACGCGTATACCGTACATGGACAGCAGGTTTGCGACATGGCCATTCATCAGCGTGGCGTTGGTCGAAAGCGTGACGTCAAGGTCATCAATCCCCCCGGCCACGCGAAGAACCTCTGTCAGATGTGGATACAGCATCGGTTCGCCGCCGGTCAGAAAGACCGACGCAATGCCCAGATCAGGGGCTGACCGAATTGCATCAAGCACCCAATCCTTGGGCAGCCTTTCGCGCCGCCGGGGGCCCCCGTCCATATAGCAATGCGCACACTCAAGGTTGCAGCGACCCGTAAGGTGCAACATCAGGCTTGCCGAAGCTGCCATCGGTCCTACTCCGCCATGCGTGTTCAGCCGCGAACGTTCTGAATTTCCGCGATATCAACGACATGCGACAGCGCGCCACCAATTGACGCGGTGAATCGCGGGCGCGGTCCTCTTGGCCCTATGGGCACTGTGCCGAAATCCCCACCTTCGAATATGTTGACCGATCCGACGGAAACACCGCCGACGGCCTTGCCACCAACTGCGGCGCGGGCCACCTGATCAACGATCTGGGCATGAATTTCAGCGGCGGCGCTTGTCGCGACTGTATTCGCGAATTCCAGAAGGCGTCCTGCTTCGACGATTTTCTTCATTCCCTCTTCAGACACTTCGTAAGATAGTTTTCCAAGTTCTTCGTTCTTCATTGTCCCATCCTCCAAGTCGTCAGCGAAACAACTTTACCTTACGTCATTTCGAGCAAAAATTCAATCTCGGATTGAATTTATCACCTGTCGTATTGTGTTCTTCGGTCGAGGCGACGCACGTGGTCTTCCACTTCGGTCAGCGATCATCATTTCAGTCCGGATATTCTGTGACGGTTCCGCATGGGGGGCTAAGGGGTTGCGCGGGGTCTTGCCGTCTGCTTCGGTCCCTCAAGGTCAACGGCGAAAATCTCAGCCAGCGCAGTCACATGAAACAGATTCGCTGGTTCTTTCCCTACCTGTGCCAGCGTTGGCCGAAGGTATCTGCTGTCCCCGAACAAGGGCCGCGCAGCCACAGCTGGAAAACTGGACTCACGCGATAGGCCAAATTGGATGTATATTCTTGGTGGTTTCACCTATCAACCTGCGCCACTGGTTCATCCTGGCTGATCCGAACGGGCAGCAGGGATTGAACCAATGCCGCGTGACAAGGATTGCGAAATGGCTTCTTGAGCCATTCTTGTGCATCTGCCAGTCTGAAGCGGTACGAATGACCGGCAGGACGTGCCGGCGGAGTATCTACCTACCCGACCAGCTTGGGCGGGGATCATGATCAACAGGGAGAATGAAATGATCAAGAAAACAACAACAGGATTTGTTGCGGGTGTCGTCATGGCGATGACCGGACAAGCCGCAATGGCCGATGGCCATGGTGAAATCACCGTAGGGTATTTCCTTGAATGGCCCATGCCGTTCCTCGCTGCCAAAGCATCCGGCGCATATGACGAAGCGCTGGGCATGAAAGTGAACTGGGTTTCTTTTGAGACCGGTACAGCAATGTCCGCGGCGATGGCATCCGGCGACGTTCAGATTTCAGTTTCTCAGGGTGTGCCCCCCTTCGTCGTGGCGGCATCCGGTGGTCAGGACATCCAGGTCGTTGACGTGGCCGTGTCCTATTCCGAGAACGATAACTGCGTTGTGAAATCCGATCTGGAGATCGACAAGAATTCCGCAGGCGAACTGGCCGGCAAGAAAGTCGCCGTGCCTTTGGGCACAGCGGCGCATTACGGCTTCCTGCGTCAGATGGACCACTTCGGTGTGGATGTCGCATCCCTGCAGATTGTTGACATGGCCCCACCAGAGGGCGCGGCAGCGCTGTCTCAGGGTGCGGTTGATTTCGCATGCGGTTGGGGCGGTGGCCTTGCGCGCATGAAGGAATATGGCAACATCCTTCTGACCGGTGCTGAAAAGCAGGAACTGGGCATTCTGGTGTTTGACGTCACATCCGCACCAGCGGCCTTCATCGCAGAGAACGGCGAGACGATGGCGAAATTCGTCAAGGTCACAGCCGATGCAAACGCCGAATGGGCCGCCACCCAAAGCGACGAGATGCTGGCGGTGATCGCACAGGAATCCGGCATGGACGTTGACGCGACCAAAGCGTCAATCTCCACCTTCGAATTCCCAACCATCGAAGAGCAGCTGTCTTCCGCATGGTTTGGCGGCAACGCGGCACCCTTCATGAAGGGCGTGGCGGATGTGTTCGTTGAATCCGGCTCCATTGACAGCGCACTCGACAGCTATGAGGGCACAGTGAACACTGGTCCACTTGAAGCTGCAAAAGGCATGTAAACCTTTAAGACGGCGCGGCCTTTTCGGGGCCGCGCCGTTTGTGATTCATACGTTCCAAGACCACCGAGGCAGGAAAACCTGCCCATTTTCCTCTGACAGGGGGAAGGAAGACGCCAGATGACCGGACTTTCCATAGACAATCTATCCATGCGTTTCGATCTGCCTGACGGCGGACATGTGCAGGCGTTGCAAGATGTATCCATTGACCTCAAGGCAGGCGAATTGCTGAGCGTGCTTGGGCCATCAGGTTGCGGCAAGACAACGCTTCTGAACATCGTCGCGGGTTTCCTTGCCCCCACGGGCGGCACGATGACACTGAATGGCCACAAGATCACCGAACCGGACGCCGAACGCGGTATGGTGTTCCAGCAGGGCGCCCTGTTTGAATGGATGAGCGTGCGCGAAAACGTGGGCTTTGGCCCGTCGATGAAGGGCATGCCGAAGAACGACAAGGCCGAGGTGGTCAATCACCTGCTGGACGTTGTGGGCCTACAGGACTTCAAGGAAAAGGCTGTCTATGAGTTGTCGGGTGGGATGCAGCAGCGTGTGGCTCTGGCCCGCTGTCTGGCCAATGACCCGGACGTTATCTTGATGGACGAACCCCTTGGCGCGCTGGACGCGTTGACGCGTGAGAAGATGCAGAGCCTCGTTCTGAAGCTGTGGAAAGAGACGGGCAAGACGATCATCCTGATCACCCACTCCGTCGAAGAGGCGCTGCTGTTGGGCGAACGGTTGATCGTCATGGCCCCGCGTCCGGGGCGTATCCACAAGGAATACCGCCTGCCGTTTGCCGAATTGGGGGTCAACGCCGATTTGCGTGAAGTGAAGAAGCACGACGATTTCGGTCCCAAGCGTGAGGAAATCCTCAACATGATCTGGGACATGGAAGAAGAGATCATGGGCACAAAGGAGGACGCGGCATGACCGGCTTGTTCTTTCTGCTGATCTACGTTGCTGTTTTTGCAGGCAGTGCGTTTCTGGTGACCAAGGTGCTGGCAAAAGGCATCCGGGATTACACGTCGCTGAAGACAGTGACCTTTGGTGATGAAAGTGCTGTGCGGCCCAACCGGGCGGCTGGCTTCATCTCGATCATTACGATTTTCGTGATGTGGGGGGTCTTCACGGGCTCGACCGTGCTGCCATCTTTCCTGCATGCGCCGGGGCCGTTCGTGGGCCAGACAAGCTTTACCTACACCGCTCAGGCAGAAGGTCAGGCCCCCGATGATGCCGAGGTTACAATTATCGTGCATCCGCGTGGTGAACCGGTCGAGGTGCCCGAAGTTGATGGCGGGGATGGTTTTGCCAAGAATGACGCCATCGCCATCGCGCAATGGCGGTCAGGCCTGATCAATGTCCAGAAAAACGATGAAATCGGGAAGGGCGACGGCGCTCAGGTGATCGCGATAAACGGCGAAAAGATCGCGCCGGGTGAAACAGTTCGCACCGCCAATGGGTCGGTTACCTTGTCTGACAAGGGCACGCCAAACTACCAGCCTTCAAAAGGTTGGCAGATGGAGCCGCTTTACCTGCCCGCACCCGAAGAGGTGTGGACCCGCACCTTGCAAATTGCCTCCGAGGGTTTCCGCAATTTCACCCTGTTGGAGCATCTGGGCTATTCGCTGTTCCGCGTTGTCGTCGGATTCATTCTGGGTGCAATCGTGGGCATTCCACTTGGGTACGCCATGGGACTGAGCAATTGGTTCCGGGGTTGGTTCGATCCGATCGTGGAATTCATGCGGCCAGTGCCGCCGCTTGCCCTGATCCCGCTGGTGATCATCTGGGCCGGTATCGGCGAGGCGGGCAAGATCATCCTGCTGTTTCTTGCGGCGCTCTGGATCATGGCGATTGCCGCGCGATCCGGTGTGTCGGGCGTGAAAATCTCCAAGGTGCATGCGGCGTATTCCCTGGGCGCAAGCAAGTGGCAAATCATGCGCCATGTGATCGTCCCCAACTCCCTGCCGGAAATCTTCACCGGTGCGCGGGTGGCGATGGGTGTTTGCTGGGGTACGGTGGTTGCTGCTGAACTGGTTGCTGCGGAACAGGGGGCCGGCATGATGATCATGACCGCATCCAAGTTCCAGAACACCGATATCGTGATCATGGGCATTATCCTGATTGGTGTCATTGGCTTTGGCATCGACATGTTGATGCGCTGGGCCGAACGCATTCTGGTGCCTTGGAAGGGCAAGGGCTGATCCCTGCGTCGGGACATCCGGAAAACACTGCAAAAAGCGTCGGGTTCGCCCGGCGCTTTTTGCCATTTTCGGGGGAGGGTGACGCCATGTCAAAATCTGATAGCTGGAATTGGTCTGATCAGTTAGGCTATGCCGCACGGAGCACAGAATGACACAGAATACACTTGAAAAAAGCGCCCAGATCGCATCCCCTCAAAAACATCCGAAGGTTGCATCGATCAATGATGTGATCACTTTTCGATTACAGCGCCTCGTCGCCATCGGCGAACGTGCGGGCCATCATTGGTCCGAACGGATGTTCGACGTGAGCCTTAATGAATGGCGGCTGCTGGCGCTGGTGGTGGCGCATGCGCCAACGCGGGCCGGTGACATGGCTGACGCGCTGCTGATGGACAAGTCCCAGTTGAGCCGCGTGATCAAATCAATGATCTGCAAGAAGTTCATTCGCAACACGGCGGACCCGGACGATGGTCGCGCCATCGCGCTCCAGCCAACGGCCGAAGGGCTTGAACTTTATGACAGGATGCTCAGCGAGGTTTTGCGCAGCAACGAAAGGGTGTTGGCACCGCTAAGCCACGCAGAAATAGAAGCTTTCAACGCAACCTTGGAAAAGCTGCTCGATCACACGCAGCAGATGCTGGACGTGCGGCTTGCCGAGGATCGGATCAAGGCGGTTTGACACTTAGCCGTGGTCGTCCGCAGCCACGGCATCAGCCCAAGGGGTCATCACTTCTGTCGCGCCAGCGTTTATGCCATCTTGACGGGACACCGCTGACGGGCAGGCGAAGTGCAACGGGAAGATCGTGCGGGGTGCAGGCGTCACCGGATGGGGCAGGGCGCTGCGCAGGCCATCCAGCACCTTGGGCGGCAAGCTGTCATCGGCGATCGTGACCTCCGCAAGGCTCATGTCGATACGCGGCGTGTGCAGCGCGGTATCCAGGTCCATGCCGTAATCCAGCACCATAGAAGTTAGTTGCGCGACCGCAGGCATGATCTTGCGCCCGCCGGATGCACCAAGGGCAAAGAGCGCGCCATCGCTGCGTTCCAGCACCGTGGGACACATGTTGGCGAGGCAGCGTTTGCCGGGGCCGAGGGAGTTGGGCTTGCCCTGTTCGGGATCGAACCACATGATCCCGTTGTTCATCAGGATGCCACTGCCCGGCAGCATCAGCCGCGAGCCGAAGATTGACAGCAGGGTCTGTGTCACGGCGACCATGGTGCCGTCGGCATCGACGACGCTGAAATGGCTGGTGCAGCTGGGGTCGGGTTCGTTTTCGACGTCGCCCATTGTGTCGTAGCGTTCATGGTTGGCTTGCCGGATCGCGGCGTCATACGCGGCATAGGCTGTGGCATCGGGTGCCGCGCCGTCGGCCTGCCAGCCCTCCGCCATCAACGCCAGCGCCCGGGCCAGCGTCGGCCCGGCGGTAAGGGTCGGCGTGCCGACGATCTTGTGGCCGCGATAATCGTGTTCGGAGGCGTCCACGAGATTGGCGCGATAGGTCGCGAGGTCCTGCAATGTGTGCCGCCCGCCCGCGGTTTGCAGGTCGCGGATGATGCTTTCCGCCAGCGGCCCTTCATAGAATCCGGATGCGCCTTTCTCCGCGATAACGCGCAGCGATGCCGCGAGGCGGCTGAGGTCGCAGCGTGTCTCTCCCAGCGCGGTCCAGCCCGAGGATTTGGGAAAGCCCGCGTCATCGAGAAAGGTTTCGCGAGAGGCGGCGAAGGGGTGCAGATCACGGGCGGAGCCCCCGATGATAAGCTGTGCGAACCAATCCACGGGCAGGCCGTCGTCGGCGAGCTTGATGGCGGGCGCGATCAGGTCGCCCCAGGGTTTCGTGGCGAAGGTTTCATGCGCCAGCGCCATGCCCGCCACCTGTCCGGGTATGGCCACGGCGGTGGCGCCAAAGACGTTGCGGTCGTCCTGCACGGCGGGCCAGGGAAAGAGGTCGTTCGCCTTGCCGCCGACGATGGGATAGTCGTCCACGCGCAGCCCCGCTGGTGCGCGCATGCCGAATTCGAGGACCTGCGCGGGGCCGTCCTTGGGCCGCACGACCATGTAGCCGCCGCCACCCATCCCGCTCATCCAGGGTTCGGCTGCACCCAGTGCAAAGGACGTGGCAATCGCTGCATCCACCGCATTGCCGCCCTGTGCCATGATTTGTGCGCCGATGGTCGCGGCCACGCGGCTTTGGCTGGCGACGATGCCATGGCGGCTGGTGATGGCGGGTTTGGTGATGCGCCACGAGGCGTTCTGCTGCGGGGTCATGGGGGCTCCTGTCGTGTTGGGGGTATCCAATCCTGTTGCGGGTATTTTTGCAAATCATTGCAGGGGGCTGGGGCGCGCGATGCGATTATGTGCGGCATGGCGTCTTGAAGGGGTCGATTTGTGCCCTCTTTTCATATAGAACAAAAAGTGAACAAATGGAGGAATGCATGAAAGCCGATTCGCCCCTTGGACAGGTGATTTCCCTGTCCGCCAAACGTCTGGTCCAGGATGTGCCCGCGCCGCAGCACGGCGATGCGGTGCTGCGCGACGTGCTGTCGGGCGGGCCGTTCGACGCGGCGGTGACGGGGTTCGTCCTGGCCTGTCTGCCCGAGGGGGACAAGCCCGTGCTGTGGGTCAGCGACCGCATGTCGCGGCGCGAGAACGGGCGCTTGTATGGCGCAGCGCTGGGGCATTTCGGCTTTCAGGGCAAGGTGTTGCGGGTGGAGGTCAGCCATCCGCGCGACGTGCTTTGGGCGATGGAGGAAGGCGCGGGATGCGCGGGCCTTGCGGCCGTGGTGGGCGAGATCCACGGCGCGCCGGAGGTGTTGAGTTTTACCGCGACCAAGCGGTTGGCGCTCAGGGCCGAAGCGGCGAAGGTGCCCGTGTGGCTAATCCGGTCAGGGGACCATGGCGCGCTGTCTGCGGCGCGCGAGCGCTGGCGGCTGACGTCGCTACCGGCGCGCAGGCATCCCTACAACCCCGCCGCCCCCGGTGCGCCGCTGTGGGAGGCGGAGCTGTTCCGGGCGCGCGGGCGCAGCCCCGGTGTGTGGCAGGCGGCCTATGACGGGCAAGGACAGTCAAAACGGGGCGCGGATCGTCTCCGCCTGCTTTCCCGATCTGGCGATGGACCGATGGCGGCGGATCACAACGCAGCAGCGGACGCTGCCGGGGGATGATGTGCCGGTGGTGCTATCGGTGCAGGGCACCCATGGGCCAGTGGTGCATGCGCTTAGCGCAGAGGCGCACAGGCGTGGTGTGAGCCTTGGTGCGCGGGTGGTCGATGTGCAGGCAATCCACCCCGATCTGCATGTCGAACCGGGGGAGCCTGCGCGGGAGATCAAGCTGCTGGATCAGGTGGCGCTCTGGGCGCGGCGGTGGTGCCCATGGACGGTACGGGATGGCGAAGATGGCATCTTGCTGGATGTGACGGGTGCCGCGCATCTGTTCGGTGGAGAGGCGGCGATGCTGCGTGATATGGCCGCCCGTTTTCAGATGCAGGGTCTGACCGCGCGACTGGCGGTGGCACCTACGCGGGGGGCGGCCCATATGCTGGCGCGGTTCGGGCCTGCAGGATGTATCTGCGGGCCGAATGATTTGGAGGTGGCGCTGGCCCCGTTGCCGGTGGCGGCGCTTGGGTTGGAACACAAGACCGAACAACTGTTGCAGCGACTGGGGCTGAAGACACTGGGCGCGGTGATGCAGGTACCGCGGGTGGCGTTGATGCGGCGGTTTGATCGGGTGGCGGCGGAATTGAACCCGTTGGTGCTGCTGGACCGGGCCTTGGGGCGTGAGGGCGCGCCTTTGGATGCGCCGCCGGAACCGCCGCGCTGGCTGGCCCGTGCACGGCTGGCCGAACCGGTCATTGATCCGGTGCCACATCTGGAAGGTTTGGCGCGTGATCTGTCGGCGCAGCTTGCCAAGGCGGAGCAGGGCGCGCGGCGGCTGCGGTTGACGATCTACCGCGTCGACGGCGAATGGCGCAGCCGCGATGTGGCGCTGGCGCAGCCCAGCCGCGAGCCTGCGCATCTGTTGCGGTTGATGGAGGGGAAACTGGAAGGGATCGATCCCGGTTTTGGATTTGATCTGCTGACGCTGGAGGCTTTGGTGGCTGAACCCTTGGCGCTGCATCAGGACCATCTGGATGGCGCGCGCGATGCGGGACGCGATGTGGCCGCCCTGCTGGACCGGCTGACCGCGCGGCTGGGACCCGACAAGGTGACATGGCCCGTCTGGATGGAAAGCCATGTACCCGAACGGGTCGAGGTGCGGCGTGCGGCATTGCGCGGGGAAGCTGCAGACGTACCCGTGCTGACCCGCGAACGGCCCTTGCGCCTTTTGGAGCCGCCCGAGGAAGTGGCTGTTTTATATGCCGTGCCCGAAGGGCCGCCCGCCCAGTTTCGCTGGCGGCGCGTGGCCTTCCGCGTGCGGCGGCATGAGGGACCGGAGCGGATCGCGCCAGAATGGTGGCGCGACAAGGCAGGCACGCGGCTCAGGGATTATTACAAGGTCGAGGTGATCGACGGACGGCGGTTCTGGCTTTTTCGGGAGGGGATATTGGGTGACGGGCGCGGCGGCGATCCACGCTGGTTTGTGCATGGCATTTTTGGCTGAGGGTGTGCGGCACGCGCGTGCCGCGACGTCCCGCCCGCCCTCCCGATTCAGTGCTTTAATGGTGGGCTTTGTGCCTGCGGCGACGGGTGTGTCGGGTATTTGAAAAAGGATGAAGGGGCAGGGTGCGCCCTGCATTGGAGAAGGTGAGAAAGGGTGCCGCAGCAGGAGGGTTTCAAACGTCGGACGTTGGAGGCGGAGGAGCCGTTCCAGTGGCATCCGCCCAGCCCTTATGTGGAACTGGGGCTGGCCAGTTGTTTTTCGTTTTTGCGTGCAGCTTCTGACGCGGTGGATTTGACGGCGACAGCCAATCTGCTGGGCTATGACGCGCTGGGGGTGGCCGATCACAACACGCTGGCGGGGGTGGTGCGGGTGCATGTGGAGGCGGTCAAGGCGAAGGTGCGGCCCCTGATCGGCTGCCGACTGATATTGCTGTGCGGCACCCAGTTGTTGGCCTATCCGCGAGATCGGGACGCCTATGCGCGGCTGTCGGTGCTGTTGTCCAAGGGCAAGATGGCGGATGTGGACGGTGGCTGGCAGGAAAAGGGGGAGACCCATCTGACGCTGGAGATGCTGAGCGCCCATGCGGAGGGGCTGGAGTTGATCGTGATGCCGCCCGAACGGCTGGAGGTGTTCGAGGCGGGGTTGCCCCGGCTGGTGCGGGCCTTGCCGGGGATGCGGTATGTGGGGGCGGCGTATCTTTATCGTGGGGACGATGTGGCGCGGATTGCGCGGTTGGATGATCTGGCGCGCAGCGCTGGATTGTCGATCTTGGCGACGAATGATGTGCTCTACCATGCACCCGAGCGGCGGCCGTTGCAGGATGTGATGACCTGCATTCGGGAGGGTTGCACCATTGAGGAGGCGGGTTTTGCGCTGGAGGCGAATGCGGAGCGGTATCTGAAATCGCCCAGCGAGATGTGCCGCTTGTTCAACGACTGGCCCCACGCGATTGCGGCGACGCGGCTGGTGGCGGATCGGTGTCGGTTTGCGCTGTCGGATCTGAAATACGAGTATCCCCATGAAATTGAACCGCAGGGGCGCACTGCGCAGGAGGAGTTGGAGCGGCTGACATGGGAGGGGGCGAAGTGGCGCTATCCGCAGGGAGTGTCGGAGCGGATCAGGGGGATCATCGAGAAGGAATTCGCGCTGATCCGCGCCAAGAAGATCGCGCGGTATTTCCTGACCATCAACGACATCGTGCGGTTCGCGCGGGAGGAAGCCAGCCCACCGATCCTGTGTCAGGGGCGCGGATCGGCGGCGAATTCAGCGGTGTGTTTCTGTCTTGGCATTACGGCGGTGGATCCCGAAGAGCACGATGTTTTGTTCGAGCGGTTTTTGAGCGAGGAACGGGATGAGCCACCGGACATTGACGTGGATTTCGAGCATGAGCGGCGCGAGGAAGTGATCCAGTACATGTATGGCAAGTATGGCCGGGAGCGGGCGGGGCTTTGTGCGACGGTCATTCATTACCGGCCCCGGTCGGCCATCCGGGAGGTGGGCAAGGCGATGGGGCTCAGCGAGGACGTGACCTCGAAACTGGCGGGCACGGTCTGGGGCAGTTTTGAAGGGGAGATGAAGGAGAAACGGGTTTCGGAAGCCGGGCTGGATTTGAGCGATCCCTACCTGCGGCGGGTGCTGAAACTGGCACAGCAGATGACCGGGATGCCGCGGCATCTTTCGCAGCATGTGGGTGGGTTTATCCTGACCGAGCGGCCGTTGACGGAGATTGTGCCGATTGGCAACGGGGCCATGCCGGAGCGATCGTTTATCGAGTGGGACAAGGATGACATCGACGCGCTGGGCATCTTCAAGGTGGATATCCTGGCGCTGGGGATGTTGACTTGCATCGCCAAGGGGTTCGACCTGATGCGGGCGCACTACGGCGTGGATCATGATCTGGCCAGTGTGCCTGCGGAGGATCCGGCGACTTATGACATGCTATGCGCAGGGGATTCGCTGGGCGTGTTCCAGGTTGAGAGTCGCGCGCAGATGGCGATGTTGCCGAAGCTGAGGCCGCGGACGTTTTATGACCTGGTGATCGAAGTGGCGATTGTGCGGCCCGGACCCATTCAGGGCGATATGGTGCATCCTTTTCTGCGGCGGCGGCAGGGGATTGAAGGGGTCAGCTATCCGGCGCCGGGGGCGGAGCATCCGCAGGATGAGTTGTTGAAAATCCTCGGGCGGACGCTGGGTGTGCCGATCTTTCAGGAGCAGGCGATGAAGATCGCCATTGATGCGGCGAAGTTTTCCCCTGCGGAGGCCAATGAGTTGCGCAAGGCGATGGCGACCTTCCGGTCACGCGGGACGATCGAGACGCTGCAGCAGAAGATGGTCGGACGGATGACCGAGCGCGGCTATGACGCGGAATTTGCACAGCGGTGTTTCGATCAGATCAAGGGGTTCGGGGAATATGGGTTTCCCGAAAGCCATGCGGCGAGTTTTGCCAAGCTGGTCTATGTGTCGTCCTGGATGAAATGCCATTACCCCGCCGTGTTCGCCTGTGCTTTGCTGAACTCCCAGCCGATGGGGTTCTACGCCCCTGCGCAGATCGTGCGCGATGCGCGCGAGCATGGCGTCGAGGTGCGCGGGGTGGATGTGGATTTCTCTGACTGGGATTGCACGTTGGAGCCTTGTGACGGGGGCTTTGCCCTGCGGCTGGGGTTCCGGCAGGTGGATGGCATGCGGGAGGATGCGGGACGGCGGATCATGGGCGCGCGGGATGCGCCGTTTGAGGATGTGGCGGATCTGAAGGTGCGGGCAAAGCTGGATCGCGGGTCGGTGCGCAGGCTGGCGGCGGCGGATGCGATGCGGGGAATGGGGCTGGATCGGCGCGCAGCACTTTGGCAGGCACAGGGGCTGAAGGATGCACCGGATTTGCCGATTTTCTCTTATGTTGATGCAAAGGATGAAGGGGCGGAGCCGAATGTGCTGTTGCCTGCCATGCCGAAAACCGAACATGTGGTGGCGGATTACCAGACGCTGCGGTTGTCTTTGAAGGCGCATCCGATGTCGTTCTACCGTGACAGCCTGCGCAAGCAGGGGTTCGCCTGTACCGATGCCCTGCCTGGGATGCAGCACGGGCAACGGGTGTCGCTGGCAGGCCTGGTGTTGGTACGGCAGAAGCCGGGCAGTGCCAAGGGCGTGTGTTTCATCACGCTGGAGGATGAGGCGGGGGTCGCCAATCTGGTGATCTGGCCCAAGCTGTTCGAGCAGTTCCGCCCCGTCATCATGTCCGCGCGGCTGATGGTGGTGCATGGGCGTGTGCAAAGTGATGGACGGGTCATCCACGTGGTCGCGGATCGGTTGGAGAACCGGACCGACAGGCTTGATGCGCTGTCGCATGAGAAGGTGCCGGAGACCTATGCACGGGGCGATGAGGTAAAGCATCCGATCCCCGGTCAGGTCGGCGGGCGCAAACATCCGCGTGACGTGCGGGTGATCCCGAAGTCGCGGGATTTTCATTAGCCGACGCATGTGCGGCCTGCTAGGAAAAGGAGCGGGCCAGGGCCCGCGTTCGATTTTATTCCTGATTGAGGCTCTGCCTCAAACTCCGCGGGATTTAAGGCCAAAAAGAGAATGTATCTGTGTTGAGTGATGTGCCCCTGACGCGGGATCTGGTGCTGGTGGGGGGCGGGCATGCGCATGCTTTGGTGTTGCGCGCCTGGGGGATGAAACCGCTGCCTGGTGCACGGTTGACCGTGATCAATCCTGGTCCGACGGCACCCTATACCGGCATGTTGCCGGGGTATGTGGCAGGGCATTACGGGCGTGATGAACTGGAGATTGATCTTGTGCGGCTGTGCCGTCATGCCGGGGCCGCGCTGATTTTGGGTGAGGCAACGGACATTGATCGACAACGCCGACAGGTCCATGTCGCGGGGCGCGGACCTGTATCCTACGATGTTGCCTCTATCGATATCGGGATCACGGCCGAGATGGATTTGCCGGGTTTTGCGGCCCATGGGATCGGCGCGAAACCCTTGGGTGGCTATGCCGCACGGTGGGCCGGGTTTCTGCAGGACGTGGCAGCGGGGGACGTGGCCCCGCAGGTGGCAGTCATCGGGGGTGGCGTGGCCGGATGCGAACTGGCCATGGCGATGGCGCATGCGATGAGGACTAAAGGCGTGAAGCCTGAGGTCGTGGTGATCGAAGCGGCGCAGCAGATATCCGGGATGGGGGGCGCTGCGCGGCGCAAGGTTCAGGCGGCGATGGCGGATCTGGGTATTGCCGTACGTATCAAAACGCAGGTGGCCGAGGTGAAACCGGGCGCTGTGCAGTTGCAAGGCGGTGATGTGGTGCCTGCGCAGCTTTGTGTGGGTGCGGCAGGGGCGTTTCCCCACGGCTGGCTCGCCCAAACTGATTTGCCATTGGTGGAGGGGTTCATCGACGTACGCCCTGACCTGCGGGTGCGCGGGGATGATGCGTTATTTGCTGTGGGCGATTGTGCGCATATGGCCCATGCCCCAAGGCCCAAGGCGGGCGTGTTTGCGGTGCGTGCGGCGCCTGTGCTCAAACATAACCTGACGGTGGCGCTCGCAGGCGGGGCCATGCGGCATTTCCGACCTCAGAAGCATTACCTCAAGCTGATCTCGCTCGGGGGCAAACGTGCACTGGCGGAGAAGTACGGTTTGACGCTGGAGGGCGCGGCGCTTTGGCAATGGAAAGACCGGATCGACCGGGCGTTCATGGATCGGCTCGACAATTTGCCCGCGATGACGCCACAACGCCTGAAGGGATTGGTGGCGCAGGGGGGAGACAGAAACGCAAAGCCCCTGTGCGCGGGGTGCGGTGCGAAGGTCGGCCAGGGTGTGCTGGATACGGCGCTTGATGTGCTCGGGCCTGCAACAGGAGCGGTGGTCACCACCGCGGGCGATGATGCTGCCGTCTTGCGCCAACCTGGCGGTGGATTTCAGGTGCTTTCGACGGATCATCTCAGAGCCTTTGTCCCCGATCCTGTTGTGATGACGCGCATCGCGGCGGTTCATGCGTTGGGTGATATATGGGCGATGGGCGCGCAGCCGCAGGTCGCATTGGCCAATATCATCCTGCCTCAGATGTCAGCGGAACTTCAGGCACGGCGCATGACAGAAATCACCCGCACCGCTATGGAGGTGATGGGCGCGGCCGGTGCACAACTGGTGGGTGGCCATACGACCATGGGGGCCGAAATGACTATCGGATTTACGATCACGGGGGTTCGGGAAAGTGCGCCAATCAACGTGGCGGGGGTGCAGGCGGGGGATGTGCTTGTGCTGACGCGCCCGATTGGCAGCGGTGTCATTCTGGCGGCCGAGATGCAGGGCAAGGCATCGGGGCGGGATGTGGCGGACCTGCTTGCGCAGATGGCGCAGCCACAAGGGCGGACGGCCGCGCACCTCGCAAAAGCTCATGCAATGACCGATGTTACAGGCTTCGGTCTGGCCGGGCATGTCGCCGCGATTGCACGGGCATCGGAGCTGTCCGCCGTACTTTGGCAGGCGGAGATTCCGGTTTATGCCGGGGCGCGGGCCCTCGTGGAGCGCGGTGTGGCTTCCTCTCTCATGCCTGCGAACCGGGATCATGCGCCGGTGGATGGGCTGGAGGACCCTTTGCTGCATGATCCCCAGACGGCAGGCGGATTGCTCGCGGCGATGACGTCGGAAGATGCCGAGCAGGCTGTGATGGCAATCGGATCAGATGCCCGGATCATCGGCGTGCTGGGTGATGGTCGCCCGGGTCAGATCACGCTTGAGGTGCATCGTTGAGGAGGCGTTCGGCAGTTGCGCGCAGGGTGTCGTCCTCAAGATCAGGCAAGGAGACAGGCGTGATAGATACATCGGATCTTGCTGCGGATTTCGCATAACGGGGATCGTAGTGTCGGGCGATCAGGCTCGCGGCAAGTTCTTCCCACGCGCCAGAGGTCGCTTGTGCAAGCCAGTCATTGACCTGCACTTCAGCATGGTAGGGCCTGAGCTGTTCTATCCGGTCCTGAAGGTGCTCCGGGTCGGCCATCAGGTCACTGTAGGCGCGGGTCAGGAACCGGGCGCGCGCCATGATCGGCGCCTCCAGACGCAGGCGGGGCGCGACCTGCATCGAGGTCCAGAGCGATGGCGGCAACAGCCGTTCGCCGATCTTGCTGCTTTCCGCTTCGATCCATGTGATCCGGGAAGGGTCGAGCGCATTGAGGCCCTGAGCCACTTGTGATTCAAACATCTTCTGATCGGGCTGTGGGTTGGTCATGCCGCCAAAAAGCGAACCGCGATGGCGGGCCAGCCCTTCGAGATCCAGTACCTGCCCGCCTGCATCTTGAAGGTGCTGCAGCATCCGGGTCTTGGCCGTGCCGGTGCCGCCGTCAATCAGCCTGATCCGGTGTGGCAGGGGGGTGTCGTATAACATCTCGACCACCAGCCGCCGATAACTGCGATAGCCGCCTTTGAGCAATTGCACCCGCCAGCCAACCTGATCAAGGATCGTTGCAAAAGCGCCGGACCGTTGTCCGCCGCGCCAGCAGTAGACCAGCGGTAGCCAGCTTCCATCATGCGCGCCGAGCGGCCCCTGCAAATGCCGCGCGGTGTTCTGCGCGACCAGCGCGCCGCCAATCTTGCGGGCATTGAAAGGGCTGTCGCGGGTATATATTGTTCCGACTTCGGCCCGCTGCGCATCTGTCAGCACAGGCAGGTTGATGGCACCGGGCAGATGGTCCTCGGCGTATTCGGAAGGCGCGCGCACGTCTATGATGCTGTCCACGGACAGTCGGGTCAGGTCGTGCAGTGTGGTCAGGATCAAGGGGGTCACTGCGCCTTTCTACAGGCTGGGCAGTCAGGGTCCAGTAGGCTGGGAAGTCCGGTTCGTGCTGGTTGGGCTTTCAAGATCGGGAGAGGGGCGCCATGACGCGACAGTTTTCAGCAAACCTCGGGTTTTTGTGGAGGGAACTGGCTTTGCCGGACGCGATCCGTGCGGCGAAGGCGAGCGGATTTGACGCGGTGGAATGCCACTGGCCTTATCAGGAGCCGGTGTCGGAGGTGCAGTTGGCATTGGCCGAAACGGGGCTGCCAATACTTGGGTTGAACACGGTCCGCGGGGACGTGGCGGCAGGGGAGAACGGCCTGTCAGCCTTGATCGGTCGGGAATCCGAAGCGCGTGCGGCGATTGATCAGGCGGTTTCCCATGGGTGGGCCTTGGGTGCGCGGCATGTCCATGTCATGGCGGGAAATGCGGTTGGCGATGGCGCACATGCGTGTTTTGTCGAGAACCTCAGCTATGCTTGCACGGTCGCCGCCAAAAAGGGCATGCGCGTGGTGATCGAGCCGCTCAATGCCCACGATGCACCGGGTTATTTCCTGCGGACGACCGTGCAGGCGGCAAACATCATCGCCGAGGTGGGCGCAGGCAATCTGGCGCTGATGTTTGATTGCTATCATGTTGCGCGCAGCGAAGGTGATGTGGCCGGACGGCTGGAAACGCTGATCCCGATCATCGGGCACATTCAATTTGCAGGGGTGCCGGATCGCGGGCCGCCATTGGCTGGTCGGTTGGACTATCGGCAGGTGTTCAATGACATCTCACGGTTTGGCTATGACGGTGCCCTTGGGGCGGAGTATCGACCGACCGGGGGGACGGAAGGGTCGCTGGGGTGGATGGACGTGCTGCGATAGCTGGATTTCGTGTTGCCGATCCGGTGCTCTTCTAGGGGCACCCCCGATATCTGCTATCACACAAGGCCTACCGTTGACCTTCGCCAAGGCGGTCGCATTATTTAGGGCTTCCTACAGCTCGCACATGTGCGGCGGCAGATCAGCGATCACCAATGTGACGCCGTTGATCTGTGCGGTCCACCCATGCAATTCGAAGGGAATTCAATTCGCTCCGTGGGTCCGCAGGTATTCAAAAGGCGCTTCAAGCCGAGTCGCCCGAAACCTTTGCCTTTTCCATCAAAAGCAGAAGTTGAACGCTGAGCAGCCTTTCGCCAATGCTGATCAGGTCTTCAGGTCTCCGAAAACGCAAAAGACGCAGCGCCAGACCCTGAACGATACTGATGATCAGGGCCGTACAATCATCGACATCAAGGTCGGAACGAATCTGCCCCGATGTCTGCGCCGCGCAGATGGCAGCGTGGATGGCTTCGCGCAGCCCGCCCACGCTGTTCAACACCTCTGATCGTAATTCTGTCGTTCCTGAACCGGGGTCACGCATCACCATGATTTCTGGCAGGGCCGGGTAATCTTGCAAAAGGCGGATCTGGCCGATGACAAGCGCACGCAAACGGGCAAGTGGCTCAGGCTGGTCTTGCGCGGCCCCGATGTTGTCGTCTATTCGTTGGCACAACGCTTCCGTGACCGTCCGCCAGACGTCATCCTTGTTGGGAAAATGTTTGTAGATCGCCGGTTGCGTCAGACCCAGACGCTCAGCAATCATTGCGGTTGTAACGCGATCCGGTCCCATCTGAAATGCAAGGTCAAGGGCGGCTTGCGTAATTTCCGCCTTTCTGACTGCTGCGGTCTTGCGGACCCTCATGTTCGCGCAATGGTCCGTAGAAGGACCAAGGAAATCAACGCCCAGATCCCGAAACGCAAGGTCAACGCACCCACGGTACGCATTTCATACCCGCCACCCTGCATCACCCATAGGGCGAACGCGGCGGCAACCAGAGCGGTTGCTGCGGCAATAGCAATCGACAGCCACATGGCAAAGCGATGGCCCCGCCAGATCGCGAGGCCCGCCGCAATATAAAAAAACCCGGCGCTGAAGTTGAACCAGACCACGAAGGGCACGAATTGTCCGGCAAGTTCTCGTGCGGCTTCGGGCCCAAATATGACATTGCCGCCCGAAAACACTGTCATCACACCGAACAGCATCGCGCCGCCTGCAATGATCCTGTGGATGGGCCGCGGTGCGAATGCCTGAGTTTCCAACAGAGCCATTCTTGAACCTCTTTTGCTTTGAGTTAGTTTCAGATTTAGTTATAGCTTTATAACTAGGTTCAGATCCCTGTCCAATCAATACCTAAACTTAAGAATTCATTCGTCTTTGAGCCCGATTTAGGTGACGGAGAAGCAGATCACGGGCTATGCTCTCGTTTATGCAGACCACGCAATGCCGCCACCTGATTGATCGTAGGGAGCGGCCTTCGTTCTTGACCGTCCAAACGCGCCGAACGTCTGAAAGGTGCCAGCCACAACCCAGCGTGTGTTCGCGTGCCCGTGCTGCCAATTGGAGATCGAACACAGAAGCGCCAACCGCGCCTTAAGTCGCTGATTGTACCGGCGAAGACAGGAAGACGCCCGGTGCCGTGCAACCGCCAGACTGCGCCAGCAGTCTATGACACGGACTTCGCTTCATCGCCACACCACTGGATGAAGCGCAACGTGATTGATGGCTTCATTCGACAGTTGCCGTCCTGTGAGCATTCAGAAGAGGTGGACCTGTTCCCGGTCACCGCGGACCATGTCGGACGTTCATGACGTGCGACACCCAGCACCTTGTGGACAGGCTACACATCTTCAAATGCAACTTGGGAATTTGGTGGAGCATAGCGGGATCGAACCGCTGACCTCCTGCATGCCATGCAGGCGCTCTCCCAGCTGAGCTAATGCCCCAATGCGGTACAGGACCGTTGGTTCTGGGTGATTAGTGCCAAGCGGGGGCGGGATCAAGTGGAAAATCCGGACCCGCCCCAATGCTATTCAGCTGTCGTCATCTTCCGACGCGACATCGGCGATGTCTTCCAGCGGAACGGTATCATCATCGTCATCGTCATCGTCCAGGATATCGTCATCCAGATCGACATCGACATCATCGTCCTCCAGAATATCCTCTTCTTCGTCAGCGACTTTGGCTTTCTTGGCCTTGGCCGTCACGGCGTCTTCAGCGTCAGCTGCAATCATGCGGGACTTGGAGGCGTCCACTTCCAGCGTTTCGCCCGTATAGGGACTGACGATGGGATCCTTGTTGAGGTCGTAAAAACGCTTGCCTGTCGTCGGGCAAAGACGTTTCGTTCCCCATTCTTCATTGGGCATGAAAAACCCCCTTGGTCATTTGCGGTTGCGTGTAGATGATTCCGGCCAAGTGCCATATGGAGGGGGGACTGTCAAAGGCTTTAGCCTGTTACCCCGTTGATGAGCCCCACCCGATGTCCGACCACAGCCTTCCCGGTGATCCCCCCATTCCGCTGATCTTGCGCCGTTCTTCCCGCGCGCGTCGGATTTCGCTGCGCATCAGCCAGCTGGATGGTCGGGTCACGCTTACCATGCCGAAACGGCTGGCAGAGCGAGAGGCATTGGATTTCGCCCGTCAGAAAGAGGGGTGGATTCGCACCCATCTGGACGCGAGAGAGGATGATGTTGAAGTGGGGCTGGGCGCGTGTCTGCCCATTGGCGGACAAATGTTGGAAGTTGTCCCCGGCACCGGGAGGCGGGTCGAGGTCGCCACCGATCACGTTGCTGTGCCGGGTCCGGGGGCGCGCGTGGCACCCCGACTTGCCGCATGGCTGAAGGAAGTTGCCCGTGACCGGCTGGCTGGCGCCTGCGATGATTATGCCGCCGTTTTGGGCAAACCCTATACCCGGCTGACCCTGCGCGACACCCGTTCGCGCTGGGGGTCGTGCACCTCTGACGGGGGGCTGATGTTTTCGTGGCGCCTGATCATGGCCCCGCCGGAGGTACTGGATTACGTGGCCGCCCACGAAGTTGCGCATCTGGCGGAGATGAACCATTCTCCGGATTTTTGGGCAAAGGTGACGCAGCTTTACGGGGACTACGATGCGCCGCGCAAGTGGTTGCGCCGCGAAGGCAACGCGCTGCACCGCTACAAATTTTAGCATAATCGCACGTTTCGAAACCAAACGCCCCAGTACTGCGTTTGACCGCATGAACTTCACGCGGAAAGGAACTTTGCAATGCCCTCCTCGAAATCACACGACGAAATTTGGGACGAATGGCGTGCTTTGGTGAACATGGCCCCGCAGGAGCTTGAGGACTGGCTGCAGACGGAGGAATCTCAATCGGTAGGCGACAGCGACACGGACGAATCCACGGGTCACAAGTCAGGTCGACGCATCGTCGAGATCAAACGCACGGACAAGGCCGACCTGAGCGGGGACCAGTGGGACCACATGGCCAAGGTCGTGGGATACATCAAGCGTCACTTGTCACAGGGCGGCCCCAAGGAAGATGTCGAACAGTCGGATTGGCGGTACTCTCTGATGAATTGGGGACACGACCCGATGAAAGAAGATTGACCCGTTCCACATTTGTGATCACAAACATGGCATGAACCTGTCCCCGCGCCCCATTGAAGCCACCCCGCTGGCCCATGATCGTGTCTATCGCCGCCTGCGCAGCAAGGTAATGTATGGCGAACTTCCCCCCGGGCAGGCGCTGACACTGCGCGGCATCGGCAAGGAATTCGAGGTTTCGATGACCCCCGCCCGCGAGGCTGTACGCCGTCTGGTTGCCGAAGGGGCTTTCACCATGTCCGCATCCGGCCGCATCACCACCCCCGAACTCAGCAACGAACGGATTGAGGAACTTGCCGCCCTGCGGGCGCTGATCGAAGTGGAATTGGCCAGCCGCGCCTTGCCGCGCGCGCACCTGGCCCTGATCGAACGGCTGCAAACCATCAACAACGCCGTGGGAGAGGCGGTCAATCAGCGTGATGCGGTAAGCTATATCCGCGCCAACCTGGAATTCCATCGGACCCTGTACCTGCGCGCGCAAGCACCCGCTATGCTGGCTATGGCTGAAACCGTCTGGCTGCAAATGGGTCCGACGATGCGCGCCCTTTACGGCCGCCTGCGCCGGACCGAACCGCCACATTTCCATCGTCTGATCATTGCAGCACTGCGTGCCGGGGATGAGCCGGGATTGCGACTTGCGCTGCGGTCTGACGTCACCCAAGGCCTTCGCATGCTGGCAAGCTGAGGCTCGGGCAATGGAACGGGTATCGCCTATCCGGCTACGCCGTCAGGCACCTTGACAGGCATCTCCGTTATCCAGTGATCACCGGTTGAAACGACGCAACTGATCCCGTCAGCGCGACTTAACAACACGGTATAGCTGCCGGAAGTTGACGAAGTGAAGATCTCCATCAGCGTCGTTTCGTCCTGTAGGCCACGCGCGGTCAATGTTTCGGCATATTGCTCTCCCAGTCGTGCGACAATGTCATCGCGCGGGGCGCATCCCGCCGCATGGACAGGAGGGGCCAGGCTTGCCATGCCAAAGACCAAAGCTGTTGAAAGTAGACGTTTATACATGTCAGGCTCCTATGGTTGTGACATTGGGGCGGAGGACATGGCAGAGGGTTTTCGTCCTCCTGTCTTATAAATGGGGATTGAGGCTTATCGCTTCAATTCACACATGCGGGAGGGACAGTGAAGGTCCAAGCCGCCCGAGGGCTTGACCGCAGGCCCAACCGGGCCGATGCTGCGTCCATGATGATGGCCGCTCACAGCAATTATTACCGCCGCGCACCCTGAACGCGGCCCATTTTCCCATTTCGTGAAATCAAAGCCGCCCCTGCGCGGCTTTTTTTGCGTTTTCCGCAATATGAAAGATCACAAGACATGCACGATATGAAGATACGCCGGGTTGAGCGTCATGACCTGCCCCAAGTGGTCGCCATGATCGGTGCGCTTGCCGCCCACCATGATGACCTGCCGCAGACAGACCCGGAAATGCTCGCGCGCGATGTTCTGGGTGACACACCCTGGGTGACCCTGCTGGTGGCGGAAGGTACAGAAGGACTGGCGGGATATGCGGCGCTGTGCCCCTTGGTGCAACTGCAATTCGGGGCCCGCGGAATGGACATGCACCACCTGTTCGTGACGCCGCAGCACCGGGGTTGTGGTTTGGGTCGGGCCCTGATCGACGCAAGCTGTCAGGCAGCGCTGGGCCTAGGGTGCTTGTACCTTGCTGTAGGAACACACCCCGACAATGATGCCGCACAGCGTTTTTATGAAAACGCGGGCTTCAGCCGCACCTCTGGCGGCCCGCGTTTCCGCATCAGGCTGGACCGCGCCTCCTAGGCTGCCAATCCCTTGTTCCCAATTTCGAGGTACTTGCGCCGCCGGTCTTTGATCAACTCCTTCGCCGACTTGCCGCTCAGCTCGTCCAGCATGCCCGCAATGTTCAGGCGCACGGCGGCGAGTGTCTTTTTGCGATCCCGATGCGCCCCGCCGGTCGGCTCGGTGATGATACGGTCAGTGACCCCAAGGCGGCGCAGATCATCTGCAGTCAGGCGCATGGCCTCTGCCGCTTCGCGCATCTTTTCTGAATCCTTCCACAGGATCGATGCGCAACCTTCGGGCGTGATCACCGAATAGACCGAATGTTCCAGCATGGCGACCCTGTTGGCTGTGGCAAAAGCCACCGCGCCGCCGGACCCCCCTTCGCCAATGATGACCGATACCAGCGGCACTCCGATCTGCAGACACTTCTCGGTTGAACGGGCAATCGCTTCGGACTGGCCGCGTTCTTCGGCCCCCTTGCCGGGATAGGCACCGGGCGTGTCCACCAGCGTGATCACTGGCAGATCAAAGCGATCCGCCAAGTCCATGAGCCTGACGGCTTTTCGATACCCCTCAGGCCGCGCCATGCCGAAATTCCGCTCGATCCGGGATTTGGTATCAGCGCCCTTTTCATGGCCAATCACCACGACGGGCCGGTCGTCGAAACGCGCCAGCCCTCCCATGACCGCAAGATCGTCGGCAAAGTTCCGATCTCCGGCAAGCGGCGTGTAATCAGTGAACAATTCCTCGATGTAATCCTTGCAGTGTGGCCGCTCCGGATGGCGCGCCACCTGGCATTTTCGCCAAGGCGTCAGGCTGCCATACAACTCCTTGAGCATCGCCTCGGCTTTGACGTCCAGCGCCTTTGCCTCGGTTGAGACATCCATTTCCTCATTCGCCCGCGCCAACGCACGCAGCTCTTCCGCCTTGCCTTCAATCTCGGCCAGCGGCTTCTCAAAATCAAGGTACTGGGTCATGCGATCCTCCGAGGTGCTGTCTGGTATATGGCTTGCAATTGAACGGTTTGCAACGCGCGGGAATACTTGTAGCCTGACTGTGGGGGCTGTCTCGGAACAGAGGGAAGAGCCATGATTTCAAGATGGAGCCTCGCAGTGGTGCTGTGCGCGCTGCCTGTCTGTCTGCCCGCACAGGAGATCAACTTTGGCGATGACGCGAGCGAATGGGCGCTGGATGGTGAATGTGACGACCGCCGGTTCCGTGGCAGTACCATGGCACCCGGACTGGATCGTGATGATGTCGGCCATGACGCCAGTGACTGCAAATCCGGGTACGTCAGCGGCGCGTTGAGCATCTGGGAATTCTCGGAGGCCCTCCCGGCGACAGACTGTAGTGTGATCGACTTTGGCGACGACACCTCCGAGTGGGCCAACGATGGTTTGTGCGATGACTATCGGTTTGACGGACCGGGCGGGGATTTCGTGCTGCTGCGCGAAGATACCGGAAAGGATGCCACCGATTGCAGACAATTGTGCGAACAGGGGGAAATTGCCTTGCGCGACTATTAACGCCCGATCAAGCAGCCACCGAATAGGGGGGCAGTAACTGGTATTCAGGCGCAGCACATCATCCGAATAGCTCTCCGAGGGTTTTTAACCATTTGGAAGCAGGTTCAGCCGTTGATCATCTCTGATTGGCGGACGATCACTTCGGCCTGCTTGATGCTGGCGATATCGACCAGACGCCCCTTGTAGACAGTTGCACCTTCGCCCTTGGCTTTGGCTTCTTCCATCGCGGCGAGGATTTCGCGCGCTTCGGTGACCGCTGCCTCGGAAGGCGTGAATACTTCGTTGGAAATGGCAACCTGCTTGGGATGGATGGCCCATTTGCCAACCATGCCAAGCGTGGCGGATCGGCGCGCCTGCGCGCGGCATCCTTCGTCATCGGAGAAGTCTCCGAAGGGACCGTCCACCGGCAGAACGCCGTGGGTGCGGCAGGCGGCCACGATGGCGGTCTGGGCCCAGTGCCAGGGATCAGACCAGTGTTTCTGCCCCTCGTGCAGCATGTAGTAGTTCTCTTGCGTGCCGCCGATCCCGGTGGTCTGCATGCCCATGGAAGCGGCAAAATCCGCAGCACCGAGGCTCATTGCCTCGAGCCGGGGGGAAGCAGCGGCGATTTCTTCGACGTGCGCGATACCAGCCGCACTTTCGATGATCACTTCAAAGGCGATCTTCTTGGTGCGGCCCTTGGCGGCCTCGATTGAGGAGACGAGTGCATCCACTGCGTAGATGTCCGCCGCGCAGCCGACTTTCGGAATCATGATCTGGTCCAGCCTTTCGGACGCCTGCTCAAGCAAATCCACCACGTCGCGGTACCAATACGGGCTGTCGAGGCCGTTGATCCGCACCGACAGGGTCTTGGTACCCCAATCGACATCGCCGATGGCCTTGATGACATTTTGCCGGGCGCTGTCCTTGTCCGAAGGGGCGACGCTGTCTTCAAGATCGAGGTTGATCACATCCGCAGCGGAGCCAGCCATTTTCTCAAAGATAGCGGGGCGTGAACCGGGGCCGAAAAGCTGGCAACGGTTGGGCCGGGCAGGGGGTGTGGGCTGGAGGCGGAAAGACATCAGCATGTTCCTTGGTTGCACGCCGCTCTGGCGAAATTTTCTTGCGAATTCTCTGGTGCAAGCTGGTATTAAATTGCGCATTGCTGCGCAAGCGTGATTTCGCATCTGCAGCATATCCTGCTGAAGTGCGTGCAAGATCATTGCGTCGATTGACATAATCGCGATAAAAAACCACTGCATTGGCCCGAAATGCACCGGAAATGCAAAGTGATTGCATGGAGGATCGCGCAAACTGTCGCAAACAAACGCGCCGGAGATTCTGCCATGATCGAGACCCCCTATCTGCTTTTCCTCGGCGATGCGCCCGACCAACTGGCTGCCAAGGTCGCGCAGGGGATCAAGGATTGGCGCCCCGAGAATGCCGTTGGTCAGTATCGCATGGATGGCTGCAAGACGGATGTGGGCCTCAAGGACATGACGTTGGCGGAAGCCAAGGCTGCGGGTGCCAAGACGCTGGTGATCGGTGTGGCCAATCGTGGTGGTGTGATCAGCCAGGCCTGGAAAGACGTGCTGATCGAGGCGCTGGGGATGGGTTTTGATCTGGCGTCAGGTCTTCATAACCTTCTTGCAAACGAAGGGGATCTGGTTGCCGCAAGCCAGGTCAACGGTGGCACCCTGCACGATGTGCGTGTGCCCAACGTCGAATATCCCATCGCAAACGGGGTCAAGCGTCGTGGCAAGCGGGTGTTGGCCGTGGGCACGGATTGCTCGGTCGGCAAGATGTACACGGCTTTGGCGCTGGATGAATCGATGCGTAAGCGGGGCATGAACAGCACCTTCCGTGCCACCGGTCAGACCGGCATTCTGATCACGGGTTCCGGTGTGCCGCTGGATGCGGTGATTGCGGATTTCATGGCTGGCGCGGTGGAATACCTCACGCCGGACAACGACGATGATCACTGGGACATCATCGAAGGGCAGGGCAGCCTGTTCCACGTCTCCTATTCCGGCGTGACGCTGGCGTTGATCCATGGCGGCCAGCCGGATGCGCTGATCATCTGTCATGAACCCACGCGCACCCACATGCGCGGACTTCCGGAATACACGCCACCGTCGATGCAGGCGGTCAGTGACATGGCGTTGGCGCTGGCCAAAGTGGCAAACCCGCATTGCAAAGTGATTGGCGTTTCTGTCAACACGCAGCATCTGTCGCAGGACGAAGCGGAGGCCTATCTGGCGGAAGTGGAAGCAGAGATGGGATTGCCTGCCGTTGATCCCTTCCGCCAGGGCGCAGAGCGGTTGGCCGAGGCCATCGCGGCTCTCTGACCCCTGCGCGGGGCGAGCGTGCGGACGGGATTTAAGGCCAAATAGAGGGGCAGGCGATGCGGATCGAAGTGACGTCGGATGTGTTCAAGCTGGCGCAGGTGTTTACCATTTCGCGGGGGTCGCGCACGGAAGCCAAGGTGCTGACGGTGCGGCTGTGCGAGGAGGGTGTCACGGGCTGGGGTGAATGTCTGCCGTATGCGCGGTATGATGAGACGCTGGAGTCAGTCACCGCGCAAATTGAAGGGCTGGAGGGGGAGATTACCCACGACAGCCTTTATGATCTGTTGCCTGCGGGGGCCGCGCGGAACGCGGTGGATTGTGCGTTGTGGGATTTGGAAGCCAAGCGTGCGGGCAAGCGGGTGTGGGAGCTGTTGGGGCTGCCTGCGCCGACGCCTCAGATCACGGCCTATACGCTGTCACTGGATGAACCTGCCAAAATGCGCGAACAGGCGGCGAAGAACGCCTTTCGTCCTTTGTTGAAGATCAAGCTTGGCACGCCCGATGACATGCCGCGTCTGGAAGCCGTGCGCGCGGGTGCGCCGACCTCAACCATCATCGTGGACGCCAATGAAGGCTGGTCGGCAGGGGTCTATGCGGACCTTGCGCCCCATCTGCTGCGGCTGGGCGTCGCGCTGGTCGAACAACCACTGCCTGCGGGCGAGGACGACGCGCTGATCGGGATGCAGCGGCCCGTGCCGGTTTGTGCCGACGAGAGCGCGCATGCGTGCGGCAGTTTGCCCAAGCTCAAAGGCAAGTACGATGTGGTCAATATCAAGCTGGATAAAACCGGTGGATTGACGGAGGCGCTTCGACTGCGTGATGCAGCACTTGCAGAAGGATACGATGTTATGGTGGGCTGCATGGTGGGATCATCGCTCGCCATGGCACCGGCAACGATAGTGGCGCAGGGCGCGAAGATTGTTGATCTGGACGGGCCCTTGCTTTTGGGCGAAGACCGGGACAACGCTTTGATATTTGATGTGGCAGGGGTGCATCCGCCTGTCGCCGGTTTATGGGGATAAGAAATGCGAACTGTCTATGTGAATGGCGACTACCTGCCGGAGAATGAAGCGACCATCTCGATCTTTGACCGCGGGTTTCTGATGGCAGATGGCGTTTACGAGGTGACCTCCGTCCTGGATGGCAAGCTGATCGACTTTGACGGCCATGCGGTGCGCCTGTCCCGATCGCTCAATGAACTGGAGATGAAAAACCCGATCAGCAAGAACGACTTGCTGGAAGTGCACCGTGAGTTGGTGCGCGCCAACGAGATCGACGAAGGGCTGGTCTACTTGCAGATCACCCGTGGATCCGACGGCGACCGGGACTTTGCCTTTCCGGACCCGGAAACGACAGAACCGTCAATCGTGATGTTCACTCAGAACAAACCCGGTATGGCCGATAGCCCTGCGGCGCGGAAGGGGGCCAAGATCATCTCGATCGAGGATATCCGGTGGGGCAGACGCGACATCAAGACGGTACAGCTGCTCTATCCTTCCATGGGTAAGATGATGGCCAAGAAAGCCGGGTGCGACGACGCATGGATGGTCGAGGATGGTTTTGTCACCGAAGGCACATCGAACAATGCCTATATCGTCAAGGGCAACAGGATCATCACCCGTGCGTTGAGCAATGACATCCTGCACGGGATCACACGGGCTGCGGTGCTGCGTCTTGCCAAGGAATCGCAGATGGTGGTGGAAGAACGCAACTTCACCATTGATGAAGCAAAAGAGGCGGACGAGGCATTTACAACCTCCGCCAGCGCTTTCGTGATGCCAGTGGTCGAAATTGACGGCGTCGCATTGGGCGACGGCACACCCGGCAAGGTATCCTGGCGGCTGCGCGAGATTTACCTTGACGAAATGCGTAAAGCGGCCGTGTGAACGGCTGTTGATGGCCCTGCGCAGGGGCCCTCGAACGCTTGTTCGTCTATTCAGATGACGTGATCACCGCCGACAGGCTGGAAAGTGCGGATCCATCCAGACCACGCAGGAGGGCCACGGCACGCCCGTCGTAGCTGGCCTTTACCGCGCTGTCCGCGGTGTTGACCTCGAAGGTGGTTTCGTCCCCATCGTCGCCCGCCAGCGCATCGTTTCCGATCCCGCCAAAAAGCGTGTCCGTCGCGCCGAATTCATCTGGCTCGGAAAAGCCTTCGTCGCCAAGCCCATCTGCGGCAAGCAGCACCTCATCATTCAGATCCCCGAAAAGCTCGTTCGACCCGCGCACATCGGCAATCAGATCAGAACCGGACCCGCCTCGGACAAAATCATCGCCCGCGTCATATCGGTCCGCCGCATCAGAAAAGTAGACGTCATCGCCATCGCTCAAAAACACGTTATCATTGCCGGAACTGCCGACGACAAGGTCATTGCCTCGCCCGCCGTCCAGGGCGTGGCCGCCACCCTTTCCGACAAGGATATCGTCGCCAACGGCCTCAAGCATTTCGCTGGCCGATGCTTTCCCGAAGACACGCCCCGGAGCAGTGCTGCCCCCGAAGGTTTCTTCGTCTTCATCAAGCGCGACGGTGACGCGGTCTTCCATGTCCCCATCATCGTCGTCGATCAAAAGTGCAAGCAGCCCGATGCCCAGGAGCACCGGAATGGCGAAAACGGCAAGCATTGCGATCCCCCTGACATGATTGGAGATACAAGGGCTAAGGGGCCGGCCAATTTTCTGTCAAATTTTCAATATTTTTGTGTGTCACCCGATATCAGTCGCACATTGCGCGCGGGCATTGTTCTAGATCTGCGAACAGAATTGCCCCAATTCGGAAGCTATTCCTTGTTCCCGACATTCTCTTCAAACGCGGTCTTGAAGGCGTCCTGCTGGGCGTCTGTCGCATCGGTCTGGAATTGCGCCTTCCACTCCGCCATGCTCATGCCATAGAAAATCTCCCGGGCTTCTTCTTTGCCCATTTCGATCCCCTGTGCGTTCGCGGCCTCCTGGTACCAACGGCTCAGACAATTCCGGCAAAATCCTGCGAGGTTCATCAGGTCGATGTTCTGCACATCCGTCCGGTCTTCCATCAGGTGCTTTTGCAAACGGCGATAGGCGGCCGCCTGCAGCTCGATCTCGGTCTGGGTCGGGGGTTGGTCAGCCATGGATATCTCCTTTGAACAAGGAGTTGGGCGTCTGCGCCGCGCTGTCAAGGCACCGTTTCCGATCAGCGGTGGCCGTGCGGTCACATTTGTGAAACTGTCAGATGCGATTGAAGGCTGTTGCAGGTGGTGGAGACTATACGTTAACGCTAACATACAACGACGCAGAAGAAGGCCGTGAGGCCAGGACGACGCAATAAGGATTTTGGAATGAGACGCTCGCGGAATGTAAAAATCGTCGCAACCCTTGGTCCGGCTTCGGACAGCTACGACATGATAGCAACCCTGCACCAGACAGGGGCAGACGTATTCCGCCTGAACATGAGCCATGGCACGCATGATGAAATTCGCGAAAAGCATCGCATCATCCGCGAGGTCGAGCAGAATCTCGGCGGCACCATAGGCATTCTGGCGGACCTTCAAGGGCCCAAGCTGCGGGTCGGCGTGTTTGCCAATGGCGAAGAAGATCTGCAGGAAGGCGCGCCTTTCCGTCTTGACCTCGACCGGGCAGAGGGGGATGCGACCCGTGTTTGCCTGCCCCATCCGGAGATCTTTGCAGCCCTGCAACCCGGCGCATCACTGTTGGTGAACGACGGCAAGATAAGGCTGAAGGTCATCGATTGCAGTGCCGATCATGCGAACTGTGAAGTGATCATTGGCGGCACCATTTCCAACCGTAAGGGGGTAAACGTGCCCGATGTCGTTTTGCCCCTTGCCGCCCTGTCAGACAAGGACCGGGCCGATCTGGAGTTTGCTTGTGAACTCGGTGTGGACTGGCTTGCGCTCAGCTTTGTGCAGCGGCCAGAGGATGTTGAAGAAGCGCGCGCATTGGCGGCGGGTCGCGCCGCGATCCTGTCCAAGATCGAGAAACCTTCGGCGGTGGAGCGCTTTGACGACATTCTGGCGGTCAGCGACGGCATAATGGTCGCGCGGGGTGATCTGGGGGTCGAACTCCCCGTCCAGAATGTCCCGCCAATCCAGAAGCGTCTGGTACGCAAATGCCGGACGGCAGCAAAGCCGGTGATCGTCGCCACGCAGATGTTGGAAAGCATGATCGAAAGCCCGATGCCCACCCGCGCTGAGGTATCAGACGTGGCAACAGCCATCTATGAAGGCGCTGATGCGGTGATGCTGAGCGCGGAGTCAGCCGCGGGCAGCTACCCGGTCGAGGCGGTCAAGACCATGGACCGTGTTGCCACCGAGGTGGAGCAGGACCCGACCTACACCCAGATCATCGAAGCCTCCCGCAAGGCAGACCGCAACACCGTCGCTGACGGCATCGTCGCGGCCGCACGTGAAATTGCGGAGACCACTGATATTAAGGCGATTGCCTGTTATACTCAAAGCGGGGCGACCGCCCTGCTGACCGCGCGTGAACGCCCACGGGTGCCGATCATCGCCATGACCTCCAGCAAGGAAACCGCCGGCAGGCTTGCACTTAGCTGGGGGACCACCTGTGTCGTGACCGATGCCCTATCGCGGTTCAAGATGGCGGTGCTCAACGCTGCGCGCGCCGCCCGGTCCGAAGGGTTTGCCGGACCGGAGGATCTGATCGTGGTCACCGCTGGTGTGCCTTTCAATGTGCCTGGCACCACCAATATTTTGCGTGTGGCCCCTTGCGACGAACGTTTGATTTATCCAGCCGATCCGGAGTAGGTTCCTTTACGTCAAAAAGAAGGAGATCGGCATGGAACCTGATCTGGCCCTTGTACTTGGTCTGGTGATTGCCGCGTTTTCGGTGCCGTCCATCCTGTCTGCACTTGCTGACAGTCGCGCGCCACGTGCATCTGCGATCACGATCCTGATCGGTGGTGGTCTGGTGTTATACGCACTACAACAAACGCCAAACGGATATGCGCTGCAGGACATCCCGGATGTTTTCGTCAGAGTGGTCGCCAGGTACATGCCCTAGCGTCGGAATCCCCTTGCGCGCTGCGCCGCGCCGTCCTATACGCCAGCTTCATTCCGCACGTCCGGCCCAAGTGGCATGCCGAGTCGTGCGCAAACCGTAGAAGACAGGAGACGGAAATGCCCAAGATGAAGACGAAGTCGAGCGCGAAGAAGCGCTTCAAGGTCTCGGCGACCGGCAAGGTCATCAGCAGTCAGGCTGGCAAACAGCACGGCATGATCAAGCGGAGCAAGAAATTCATCCGTAACGCACGCGGCACGACAACTCTGTCAGAGCCCGATGCAAAGATCATCAAGGGCTTCATGCCCTATGACCGCTGATTTGAAGGAGAGCTGAAATGTCCCGAGTCAAAGGTGGAACAGTCACCCACGCCCGTCACAAGAAGATCGTCAAGGCCGCTAAAGGTTATTATGGCCGCCGCAAGAACGTCTTCAAGGTTGCCACGCAGGCCGTCGACAAGGCCAACCAGTACGCGACCCGTGATCGCAAGAATCGCAAGCGGAACTTCCGCGCACTGTGGATCCAGCGGATCAACGCCGCCGTTCGCAGCCATGACGAGGCGCTGACATACAGCCGCTTCATCAACGGGCTGTCACTGGCCGGTATCGAAGTGGACCGCAAGGTACTGGCCGATTTGGCCGTGCATGAGCCCGAAGCATTTGGCGCCATCGTCAAGCAGGCGCAGGATGCGCTGGCCGCTTAAGCCAGCGATACATCAATAAAGTTCGGGTCGCGTCGGAGATATCTGGCGCGGCCTTTTTCTTTGCTCCGGGGGGCGCAGCCTCTCAGACCGACAATGACAACGGGTCATGACCACACTTTAACGGGATATGCGTGATTAAGGGCATCGGACGCTTTCGCTATCTGTCCGTGTGGACCTGCGTACATACCTGAACCATCTCCACACCTGGTTCCGGTGGAGCGTACCCTTGCTGTCTATCTTGAGTGAGTGGGGTGGGGCATATTGTGTCTCTTTAGGCCGACACAAAAACATACCCTCACCACCTGCATAATATGGTGGCAATGCAAAAGGGGGAAAGCAAAGCTTTCCCCCTTCAATATATTCAGCTTCTCCCGCGCGAGACGCGCGACATCAGGCCGTTATCAAGCCTTGCGACGCCGACGCATGGCGCCGAACCCTGCAAGACCGGACAGCAGAAGAAGACCCGCAGCGGGCACTGGGACTGCTGCAACCGCTTCTTCTGCGGAGATAAGATCCTGGCTCTCATCGTTGTTGAAGAAGGAGTAAGTGTATTCTTTGTCCGACTTATACATGTAGTTCCGGTCAGCCGTGTATTCCATCCGGCGAAGGAATGTCTCAGCATTGGCAACGATGCCACCGCGGGTTTGATTTTCGCCATCCAGTACGATGAAGTCGCCATTCGTCAGGTCCAGACCTTCCGAGCTATTGGTGTCTGTGATGATCTCCCAGATCACCAACTGGAAACCAGCCGCCTGATTGCGCTTCTTGTTGTCGTTGCCTGGGCTGTTGATCACCATGTCATACGACGTTGTGAACAGCTTGTTCAGGTTCGCCGCGACCGCTGCTGTCGGCGTGCGTGCATTGACAGCGTAGGTATCTGGCAAATCAAGTTCCTGGAGGAGTTCGACACACCAGGCAAGAATGCCCTGACCGCTGTCACTATCCTTGAGGCGGAACAGGCCCGCTGTGCTGGTCTGTTCTTCACCATCTACGCTGTACACGACCTGACGTGCCCACTCGGGCGATCCGAAGGGCGTGCTGCCCTCGTTCTCAAGCCGAACTGTTCCTGCTGACGCATCGCTGGTGTAGGCGAAGCCAGAAACTGCTATGGCCAACGCAGCTGCGCCAGCCTTCACATTCACAAATTTACCAAACACTTTGAATAACCCCCAAAACCGAATTTTAGTTACGTTGCCCTAAGTATTAACAGATAGCAACGCGCTCGCCCATGCCAAAAAACACATTTGTGCCGCAAATTCTTCTCAATTTGAGGCTCGCAGCTCAAAACCGGGGCAACAGCCATTATTGTTTCCAAATGGTGATCAATCGGCGCCCATTGTCCACGTCCGCTGCGTATATCGTGATGCAAAAATGTCAGCGTCCTGCCCCTCCTGCGATGTTTTCTAAAAGATCAACATCGTGAAGCCCGCCGAAATCCCGTTTCACGATTGGTCCGATACAATCTGATCAATGTGATTCGCTTCCAAGAAACGACAAAAATAAGCCACCGATCTGCGTGCTTTCCCCTCGAATTTCAGGCCTTGAAGAAACCGCCCGGCCTCGCCGCATCTTGCCTTCTGGTCGCGGTGTGGTAGCAGGTCTGCCAAACCAACGTGACGGGTGATCCATGGACGATCTCAAGCAGAAATACCTCAGCCAGATTGCCGATGCCGCGGATGAAGCCGCATTGGAAGAGATACGCCTGACCGCCGTCGGCAAGAAGGGCGAGGTCGCGCTGAAAATGCGCGAGTTGGGCAAGATGACCCCGGAGGAACGGCAGGTTGCGGGCCCCGCGCTGAACGCGCTCAAGGACGAGATAAATTCCGCGCTTTCCGCCAAGAAGGCCGGACTGGCCGACGCAGCCCTTGATGAACGCCTGCGCACCGAATGGCTGGACGTCACACTGCCAGGGCGCCGCCGCCCGCAAGGCACCCTGCATCCGGTCAGCCAGGTGACCGAAGAACTGACAGCGATCTTTGCCGAAATGGGGTTCTCCGTTGCCGAAGGGCCGCGCATCGACACCGATTGGTACAACTTTGATGCCCTGAACATCCCCGGCCACCACCCCGCACGCGCCGAGATGGACACCTTCTATATGCACCGCGCGGAAGGCGACAACCGTCCGCCGCACGTGCTGCGCACCCACACCTCGCCCGTGCAGATCCGCACGATGGAGAAAGAAGGCGCCCCCCTGCGCATCATCTGCCCCGGTGGCGTCTACCGCGCGGATTACGACCAGACCCACACGCCGATGTTCCATCAGGTCGAAGGGTTGGCGATCGACAAAGACATCTCCATGGCGAACCTCAAATGGGTGCTGGAGGAGTTCTTTGCCGCGTTTTTCGAGATCGACGGCATCAAGACGCGCTTCCGCGCCTCGCACTTTCCGTTCACCGAGCCGTCGGCAGAGGTCGATATCCAGTGTTCATGGGTCGACGGACAGCTGCGCATCGGTGAAGGTGACGGCTGGATGGAGGTTCTGGGGTCCGGCATGGTGCATCCACGCGTGTTGCAGGCTGGCGGCATTGATCCGGCGGAATGGCAGGGCTTTGCCTTCGGCATGGGCATCGACCGGATTGCGATGCTGAAATACGGCGTCCCCGATCTGCGCGCGTTTTTCGACAGTGATCTCAGGTGGTTGCGGCACTATGGGTTTGCTTCGCTTGATCAGCCGAACTTGCATGGTGGGTTGAGTAGATAGGCGATAAATGGAACTGCACGATCACGGGGCAAACCTAACCGACGTTCTACTCTCTAGTCTGTTGTTCACTTACGTTGGTCTTTTTACTGCATACACTTGCATCGGCATCACTCGGGATTGGCGCCAACGGGCCTTTTATGCTCAGGGAACTACCGATCTGACCGAAACGCAGTTGGAGACAGCGTACATCAGAAATTTGGCGGTTGTCGCTAGCTTTGTCCAAAAGCCTCCGCTGATGCGGCGAAATGGACAAAGTGCAGACCGTTCGTTGATCATGTGTACGGTTTTGCGAGAGCATCTGGCGCGGGTGCGCGGTGAGCCTTTGCCGTCCAGCTATTTGCGCGAAAGGAAGATGTGCTTACGGGCTGCACAACAATTCGAGCTGGCAGAGGATCACCTCACGGATACGCCACAGGCTTAACTGATCTGCCCTGTTTTTGCGCCCCTGCACGGAATCAAGGCTGCTTGCAGCCGCCGTGCCATCGCCTGCCCGCCCCACCGGGCTGGCGATTTGGTGAGGCTGGGCGCCCCGTCGATAGAAAGCCCCAAGGTTGAGAAATAAACTGCCATAGGTCAGACGTTGCACCGCCACCCCGCGGGCAGTCGATGGTACGGCGCGTGTTAGCTTTGGCGGCAAAGTGCGTCCAAATCACGCGACAACAATGCAGGTCTGATTGGCGACTTCGCATCGTGACATTCCCTCCCAACCAATCCATCACTTTCCCATGAAATACATCCTCCTTTTCGCCGTCCTTCTCCTCCCAACCCTCTCCTTCGCTCAAAACTGCGAAGGTCAAACCGCCTGCCGACTCGGCAACCGCTCCTACCACGTCAAGCTCCCGGACAACTGGGACGGTACGACCCCGCTCCCCGTCCTCCTTCACTTTCATGGCTGGCAGCGCACTGGCGCGCTGCCTGTTCAACACCAGCGCATTTCAGGTCACACCCGCCGCAGGGGTGTCCTGCTGATCGCCCCCAACGGCATCAACAAGACGTGGGACTTCTGGCAAGGCCGCAGCGTCGACGTGGACTTTGCTGCCGCGGTGATCGAAGACGCGGCCACCCGCTATCCCATTGACCGTAGTCGCATTTACATCTCCGGCTATTCCTATGGTTCGGCAATGGCATGGCGGTATGCCTGCGAGAACGGGGATAACATCGCGGCCCTCCTGGCCATCTCCGGCACCCTGCGCCAGACTGAGAACTGCCCCCAGCAACCCGGTGAAGTGCGCCACGTGCACGGGCTTGCCGATAATGTCCTTGACTTCCCGTTTGGTGCGGATCGCGACACCGGCAATGCGGTGGCCCTCTGGCGGGCCTTGTTTCGCTGCGCCGACAGCACCGAAACCACTGAATGGAACGCGCGCGACTTCCTGACATTCTCCCGAACCAGCTGGACTGAATGCGCCGATGGTACTGCCGTCATCCTCGATACCCATCCCGGCGGCCATTTCATCCCGCATGGCTGGATCGGCTGGCAGCTGGATCAACTGATGGGCCGCACCCCGCAATACCCCTGAAGCGGTTGAAACCAGACGCCTAACAGGCTACCGCGTATCCTCGACACGCCGCTTGAGGAAACCGCAATGAAATTCACCCTGTCCTGGCTCAAATCCCATCTTGAGACCACCGCCACGCTTGACGAAATCACCGAGACACTGACCGATCTGGGTCTTGAGGTGGAAGGCGTCGAAGACCGTGCCAGCAGGTTGGCGGGCTTTACGCTGGGCCACGTGAAATCAGCCGAAAAACATCCCGACGCAGACCGCCTGCGCGTCTGTCAGGTGGAAACGGATGAAGGCACTCAGCAGATCATCTGTGGCGCGCCCAACGCGCGTCAGGGCATCACCGTGGTTGTGGCCAAACCCGGCGACTATGTCCCCGGCATCGACACGACGATTGGCGTCGGCAAGATCCGCGGTGTGGAAAGCTTCGGCATGATGGCCTCTGAGCGGGAATTGGAACTGTCCGAAGAACACGACGGCATCATCGAACTGCCTTCCGGAAAGGTGGGCGACAGGTTCATCGACTGGCTGGCGGAGAATGACCCCGCCAAGGTCGACCCGGTGATCGAAATCGCCATCACTCCCAACCGACCCGATGCACTGGGCGTGCGGGGCATTGCCCGCGATCTGGCGGCGCGCGGTCTGGGCAAGATGATTGATCGCGACACCGATCCGATCGCCGGTACCTTTCCCTGTCCCGTCTCCGTCACCATCGACGCGGACACGCTGGATCAATGCCCGGTCTTCTATGGACGCGTGATCAAGGGCGTCACAAACGGCCCATCGCCCGCGTGGTTGCAAGACGCGCTGCGCGCCATCGGCCTGCGCCCGATATCCTTCCTTGTGGATGTGACGAACTTCTTCACCTACGACCGCAACCGCCCGCTGCACGTCTTTGACGCGGACAAGATCGCCGGAAACACCCTGCGCATTCATCGTGCTGAAGGGGGCGAGACGCTGATGGGGCTGGACGAAAAGGAGTACGTCTTCAGCGAGGGGATGACGTTGATTTCGGACGCAAACGGCGTGGAAAGCATCGGCGGCGTGATGGGTGGTCTGCCCTCTGGCTGTACCGAAGAGACAACGAATGTCTTCATTGAGGCTGCCTATTTCGACCCCATCCGCACGGCCTATACGGGCCGCGCATTGAAGATCAATTCGGATGCGCGGTATCGGTTCGAACGTGGTATTGACCCTGAATGGACACCCCACGGGATCGAACACGCTACGCGTATGATCCTGGATCACGCGGGCGGCGAGGCGTCCGATGTGGTCGTGGCTGGCGCCATTCCTGACACATCGCGCGCCTACCGGCTGGACACCGACCGGGTGCAATCGCTGGTTGGCATGACCATCCCGGCGGACACCCAGCGGGAGACGCTGACGGCGCTTGGCTTCACACTCGACGGCGATTTGGCCCACGTGCCCAGCTGGCGCCCGGACGTGCAGGGCGAAGCCGACCTTGTCGAAGAAGTCGCGCGCATCGCATCCCTGACCAAGCTGGAGGGGCGCCCCCTGCCGCGCCTGACCGATGGCGTGCCGCGCGCGGTGCTATCGCCCGCACAACGCCGTGAAACCGCCGCCCGCCGCGCCTGTGCCGCGCTGGGATACCACGAATGTGTGACCTACAGCTTCATCGACCAAGCTGCTGCCGCCTTGTTCGGTGGTGGTGACGATGCGACACAACTCGAAAACCCGATCAGCAGCGACATGAGCCACATGCGCCCCGCGCTTTTGCCCGGACTGTTGCAGGCCGCCGCCCGCAATCAGGCCCGTGGCATCAACGACGTAATGTTGTTCGAGGTCGGCCCGGCCTTCCACGGCGGGGAGCCCGGTGAACAGCACAATCTGGTCACCGCCCTCATGGTGGGTCGTACGGGTCCCAAGGACGTGCACGGTGCTTCCCGTGCGGCGGATGTCTATGACGTCAAAGCCGACGCTGAAGCGGTACTTGCAGCCATGGGGTCCCCCGCCAAAGTGCAAATCCTGCGCGGCGCGCGCGAATGGTGGCATCCGGGACGGCATGGCAGAATCTGCCTCGGTCCCAAGAAAACCCTCGGCATCTTCGGAGAAGTGCACCCCAAGATCCTTTCAGCACTCGATGTCAAAGGCCCCGCCATGGCCTTCACCCTTTGGCCCGATGAGATCCCGCAATCGCGAAAAACCGGTGCCACCCGCCCCGCCCTCACGCTCAGCGATCTGCAAGCGGTGGAGCGTGATTTTGCCTTTGTGGTCGACGCAGAGGTCGACGCGCTCACCTTGGTGAACGCAGCGCAAGGTGCCGACAAGGCGCTGATCACCGACGTCCGCGTGTTCGACGAATTCATCGGCGGCAGCCTTGGGGAAGGCAAGAAATCACTGGCCCTCACCGTGCGCCTGCAACCGACCGAGGCCACGCTAAAGGACAAGGACATCGAAGCCGTTGCCGCCAGAGTGGTGGAGAAGGTGACCAAAGCCACCGGCGGCACCCTGCGCGGCTAAGCCAGCCCCTCGGCCAGCAGATCATACACCAGCCTGATGCGCGGGCTGGTGTGTATCTCCCGATGTGTGACCAGCCAGACCGGGAAGGTGACCTGCAATACATCCGGCAGCACTTGCTCCAGTCCGGGGGCCAGCCCGGCGATCTCGTCATCCATCGGCCCGATGCCCATCCCCGCCTTGACCATCTCCCACGCCACCAGCGAATTCTCGGAACTCAGCCGAAACACCTCTGCGGGCAGGGGCACCCCCATGCCCTCAATATATCCCCGCATCCGGTCCACATCCCCCATCGCGACCCAGTCATGCTGCGCCAGATCGCTGATCTTGGCGGGGCGGCCGCGTGCCTCCAGATAGGACTGGGTGGCATAGAAATGCCCAGGTTTCTCACGCAGGAGCCGCGCCACCAGATTGGGCTGTTCGGGCCGCACATGGCGCACCGCGATATCCGCATCGCGCACCATCAGATCCTGAATGCTGTCGGTCGCCACGATCTCGACCGAGATCTGCGGCGCCTGTATCCGCAGTTTGCGGATCACCTCCGGCAGCAGATAAGCAGATGTCACATCGCTCGCGGTGATCCTTACCAGGCCGCGCAGCCCCGACCGCTGGCCGCTGGCGGTCAGCGACAGCCGTTCCGCCGCGCGCCCCATATCCTTGACGCTGTTAACCAGTTCCCGCCCGGCATCTGTCAGGGTCAATCGCTTGCCGTTGCGTTCAAACAGCATCAGCGACAACGCCGTTTCAAGCGCGCTGACCTGACGGCTCAGCGTTGGCTGTGTCAGCCCCAACGCCCGCGCCGCCGCCGACAATGATCCCTTTTCCACCGTCACCAGAAAGGCGTGCAGGTGGTTCCAATCCAGAAGGTCCGCTTCCTTATCCATGCAAAAACGTATATCCAGACAACGGATTTCGTCAATTCCGTAGTTTTCCATACGCCCGTAGATAAGGCGCAAAGGAGACTGACATGACAAGCACTGCCAAATTCTGGGACAAGATCGCCCCCAAATACGCCAAATCCCCCATCAAGGACATGGTCGCCTACGAATATACGCTGGGTCGCACCCGCAGCTATCTTTCCGCCACCGACCGGGTGCTGGAAATCGGCTGTGGCACCGGGTCCACGGCACTTCTGCTGGCCGACAGCGTTCAGCAGATCACCGGAACCGACATATCACCCGCCATGATCGGCATCGCGTCCGACAAGGCGCGGGCGCAAAGCGTCAAGGGTGCCGACTTTGCCGTCGCGACTGCCCGCCAATCTGCGCAGCGCGCCAGCGGCCATGACGCAGTTCTGGGGTTCAACATCTTCCACCTGACGCAGGACTACGAAGCCATCATCGCCGATTTGCAAAAGGCGCTGGCACCGGGCGCGCTGTTCATCTCGAAAACCCCCTGCTTGGGGGAGCCGTCCATCGGTCTGAAACGGTTTGCTTTCCGCGCGATGATCCCGGTCTTGCGCCTGATCGGCATCGCGCCCTTCGTGCGCAGTTTCAGCTTTGCAGAACTTGAAGGGGCGATCGAAGCAGCAGGGTTCGATCTGATTGAAACCGGCAGCTTCCCGGCAATGAGCCGCTACATCGTCGCACGGCGGCGGGGCTGACACCGTTCATTCCGGTGAACCCATCGGGACAGATTTGCAATCGGGTTCAACAAAAACCCAAGATACGCTCGACCTCGTGCAGACAACTCGGGAGGCTGCCCTGATCTCAGCGGTGGTCTTCCAAGACGCCCGAGCCTGCCGGGAGAGCGATCCTGAACAGAAGCGTTTCATGACCACCCAGCGCTTTCTCGGCAGTGTAGCTTTTCACCAGAACGCCACCTGCCTTTTCGATAACCCGTACCGATGCGGGATTTTCAGGGCTCGTCGTAACATCAACGTGCCGCAGGCCAATCGTTATCGCTTCCGGAAGAATGGCCATCAAAGCGGTGGTTGCCAGTCCTTCGCCTTGCCGCCAAGGCACCACGGCATAGCCAATATGACCAGAACATGTAGGTGGCAGTTCCTCCGTGCCGGGTTGCCACCTCAAACCGATATGACCACAAAGCTCATTGTCCCAGATCCAGCGGCGGATGCTTGGCAAACGCGGGACCTGAGACCCATCCGGCAGGGTGACCGGACCCGCCTTGGCGTATGGATCGTCCAGATTTGCGACAAAAGATCCAGCGTCTTGCGCAATCATCGAAAGCTCCTCACGGGATGCCTCCGGCCGCAAATTGTCAGGTGACCATCCTCTGTTGAGTGCGTCAACATATGCTGGAATGTGGTCGATATCGGGTTTGAGCAATTTCATGGTTTCGCCTTGAAGAAGGGCATCAGACAGTAGCGGTGACGCCCCATGCGTGTGGCGCTGAATTCCAAATGATCCGCTTCAATGCGCCGCCGCCCAATTCGCTCCCGTTCCTGCATCCACTGTCAGCTTTACATCCAGCTTCACCACTGGATCATTGGCGTTTTCCATGACCTCTCTGGCGGCAGCGATCAGCGCGTCCTCGTGTCCTTCCTCCACTTCGAACAGCAATTCATCATGAACCTGCAACAGCATCTTGGCGGGCAGATCCGCAATCGCCGTCGGCATGCGGATCATCGCGCGGCGGATGACATCCGCAGCCGTTCCCTGAATGGGCGCGTTAATTGCCGCGCGCGCGGCAAACCCGGCACGGGGCCCTTTCGACGCGATCTCGGGCGTGTGGATCTTGCGGCCAAAGAGCGTCTGCACATACCCGTGTTCCTTCGCAAAGGCTTTGGTATCGTCCATATAGGTGCGGATGCCCGGAAAGCGTTCGAAATAGCGGTCGATGAAGCCCTGTGCCTCTCCCCTCGGGATGCGCAGGTTCCGCGCAAGGCCAAAGCCCGAGATACCGTAGATCACGCCAAAGTTGATGGCCTTGGCGCGGCGGCGGACTTCCGGGGTCATCTCCTCCATGGGCACGTCGAACATCTCGCTTGCCGTCATGGCGTGGATATCGTCACCCCGCGCAAAGGCATCCTTTAGCGCCGGAATGTCGGCGATATGGGCCAGGATGCGCAACTCGATCTGGGAATAATCCAGCGCTACCAGCGTCTTGCCGGGCTCAGCGACGAACGCTTCACGAATGCGCCGACCTTCTTCGGTGCGGATCGGAATGTTCTGCAGATTTGGATCGGTGGAGGCAAGGCGACCGGTTGAGGCACCCGCAATGGAATAGGAGGTGTGCACCCGACCGGTGTCGGTGTTGATGTGGTCTTGCAATGCGTCCGTGTAGGTGGATTTGAGCTTCGACAATTGTCGCCAGTCCAGCACACGGGCGGGCAGTTCATGTTCGGTTGCGAGGTCTTCGAGCACATCAGCGCCGGTCGCATAGGCCCCGGTCTTACCCTTCTTGCCTCCTTCGATCCCCATTTCGTCAAACAGGATTTCACCCAATTGCTTGGGCGAGCCGACGTTGAACTTGCGCCCCGCGAGTTCATAGATCTCATCCTCGAGCCCGGCCATCTTCTGCGCGAAGGCGTTGGACATGCGCGAAAGCGTATCGCGGTCCACCTTGATGCCTGATCGCTCCATGTCCGCCAACACTGGCACCAAAGGGCGCTCAAGCGTTTCGTAGACCCTCGTGACCTGCGCCATGTGCAGTTGCGGTTTCAGCAGTTGCCAAAGCCGCAGGGTGATATCCGCATCCTCAGCGGCATATTTCACCGCGTCTTCCAGCGGTACCTTGTCGAAGGTAATCGCGGATTTGCCGGACCCCAGCAGCGGCTTGATCGGAATGGGCGTGTGGTTGAGATACCGTTCGGAAAGCGTGTCCATGCCATGCCCGTGCAAACCGGCGTGTTGGGCGTAGGACATCAGCATCGTGTCATCGAAGGGCGCGACGGCAATGCCGATCTGGGCAAATATCTTGGCGTCATACTTCATGTTCTGCCCGATCTTCAGGATCGAGGAATCCTCCAGCATCGGTTTCAGCATCTGCAACGCCGTCTCCACGGGGATCTGGCCCTCTGCCAGATCGTCTGACCCAAAAAGATCATCGCCGCGATTGGCCTTGTGGATCAGCGGAATGTAGCAGGCCTGTCCCGCATTGACGGCAAGGGAAATGCCAACAAGTTCGGCGGTCATCTCGTCAAGGCCCGTGGTTTCCGTATCGACTGCGACGTGGCCGCGCTCATAAATCAGGTCGATCCACTTTTGCAGCGCTTGCGTGTCGCTGACCCGTTCATACTTCTCCGCATCGAACGGTACCGCTTCAATCTGCGGCGCGTCAGGCAAGGGGGGCGTATCCTCGATCGTCGGGGCTTCTGCACCCAGATGCTCTGCGATGCGCTTGGTAAGGGTGCGGAACTCCATCTCAGCCAGAAAGGCGAGCAGTTTTTCCGGTTCCGGCTCGCGCACTTCGAGATCATCCAGCGTGAAATCCAGCGGCGTGTTCTCGTCAAGCAGGACAAGGCGCCGCGACAGGCGAATCTGTTCGGCATGATCGATCAGGGTCTGGCGACGCTTTGGCTGCTTGATCTCCTCGGCGCGCTCCAGCAGGCTTTCAAGATCACCATATTCGTTGATCAGCAGGGCGGCGGTCTTGATCCCGATGCCCGGCGCGCCGGGGACATTGTCGACGCTGTCGCCCGCCAGCGCCTGCACATCGACGACCCGCTCCGGATAGACCCCAAACTTCTCAAACACCCCGTCGCGGTCGATGCGGTTGTTCTTCATCGCATCCAGCATCTCGACCCCGTCACCGACCAGTTGCATCAGGTCCTTGTCCGAACTGATGATCGTGCACCGCCCTCCCGCATTGCGCGCCTGCACCGCAAGGGTGGCGATGATGTCATCGGCCTCAAAACCTTCCTTTTCCTCGCAGGCAATGTTGAAGGCGTTGGTGGCGTCCCGCGTCAGGGGGATCTGTGGGCGCAGATCTTCCGGCATGGCCTCGCGATTGGCCTTGTACTGGTCGTACATGTCGTTGCGAAAGGTATGGCTGCCTTTGTCAAAGATCACTGCAACATGCGTCGGCGCGTCCGGCCCGGTGTTCCCTTCGACATAGCGGTGCAACATATTGCAAAAGCCCGAAACCGCCCCGATCGGCAACCCGTCGGACTTGCGTGTCAGGGGTGGGAGTGCGTGATAGGCCCTAAATATGAAGGCAGAACCGTCAATAAGATGAAGGTGATGCCCTTTGCCGAATGTCATGTGAGTGCTCCCCTGTGCGCGCAGCCCTTTTTGACACGAAGCTTGGGTCGCTGCCAGCAGACATTGCGCACTGTCCCTGTCTTCCAAATGGTTCCAAAAACCCCGCCGGAGGCTGCACCACGGACGCCACGGGCCGACCGCCTGTGTTCAGACCTTGCCTTCGAAATCCGCATGCACGAATTTGCAGTCGCAGTACCCGCATTCCACCCACCCGGTGTCGCGCGGGATCTGGAGCCAGACCCGGGGATGGCCCAACGCACCCTCGCCACCATCGCAGGCGATGCGGTAGGCATTGACGATCCGGGTTTCGGGCGCGTCTTGGGTCATGGCTTGGGTCCTTGGCTTTTGTGCTCTGGCCTATATGCCCAATGCGACCCTGCCCGACAAGAGGTTGCGGGATCACCGCGTGATGCGCGCCAGATAACAGTTGTTGCTGGCGGAGCGGACATCGACGAAGGCAACCTTGGAATCGTTCATCAATGTGGCGGCGCGGTCGATGATCCGATCAGAAGGAGTGATCGCACCGGTGCCATAGATGATCCACTCGCGGTCGTCATAGGCTTTGACCAGGTATGTCGCGGAGGTCTTCAGGACAGGTGGCAACACCTCAGATCCACCCCCACGCTCACACGCGGCAGCGCACAAAAAGATCGGGCCGCATTCGGCATAGGGGTGCAAATCAGCAAACGGACGATGGGCAAGGATCAGGAACGTTTCGCCCTCCGGCACATTACGTAGGCAGTGGCGGCAGGGTGTACCGACACCGCTGGAGACAGCGCACTGGGGCAGATTGCCATGCGCGTCCTTTCCCCCTTTTTGCAGGCTGCGGACAAGGTCGGTTGGCAGGGCTTCAATGTGCATGATGTGGTCCTCTTCATGGTTCAGCTATGTGTGCTCTCCCCATAGGTGGGAACCAATCCGTTTCCTGCGCATCTTTGCGGCGGGAAAAAGGTTCACCCGGGCCGCGTGACAAGCTACAAGGCCTCAAAACCAGCCCCGAGCAGAAAGAGCGCGTTGATGAGCCCGCCAAAACCCGTTGTCTTGTGCATCCTCGATGGATGGGGCTTGTCGTCTGACCGGCAGGGCAATGCACCGGTGCTGGCGGATACACCGACGTTTGACCGCATGATGGCAGACTGCCCCAATGCCACCCTGATCACACATGGTCCGGACGTGGGTCTGCCGCGTGGGCAAATGGGCAATTCCGAAGTGGGGCATACCAATATCGGCGCAGGTCGGGTCGTCGCGATGGATCTTGGCCAGATTGATCTTGCGATTGAAGAGGGGACCTTCGCCCAAAACCCCCGGCTTATTGAATTCATTGATAAACTTATAGACACTGGCGGCACGGCGCACCTGTTGGCGATGATGTCTGATGGGGGCGTGCATGGGCACATAAGACACCTGATCGAAACGTTGAAAATCCTCGATGGCGCAGGCGTTCCTGCGGTCGTTCATGCGGTTACGGACGGGCGCGACGTAGGCCCACGGTCCGCGTTAAAATACCTCGAAGCGCTGGTCGACGCACTGCCCGATACCGCCCGGATAGGCACGATAAGCGGGCGCTATTTCGCTCTGGACCGGGACAACCGCTGGGACCGGGTGAAAAAAGCTGTTGCTGCGATCCTCAATGCCGAAGGTGCCACCGCGCCTGATGCCAGGACGGCGATCGAAGCGTCTTACGCAGCTGAGACGAGCGACGAGTTCATCCAGCCAACCGTTCTGGCGGGATATACCGGCGCGCAAGACGGCGATGCGCTTTTCTGTCTGAACTTCCGCGCAGACCGCGCACGAGAGATCATGGCCGCGCTGGGCGCGCCGGATTTCGATGCCTTTGATGTGGGCCACCGGCCAGCATGGGCTGTCTTGATGGGCATGGCCGAGTATTCCAGGGACCATGCCCGATACATGATCACGATGTATCCAAAGCCCGATATCGCCAATACCCTGGGTGCCTGGGTTGCCGCAAAGGGACTGCGTCAGTTCCGGTTGGCGGAGACTGAAAAATACCCTCATGTAACGTTCTTTCTGAATGGCGGGACAGAGGCGGCGGAGCAGGGCGAAGACCGTTTCATGCCGAAATCACCCGATGTGGCCACCTACGACCTGCAACCGGAAATGTCTGCGGCGGAAGTGACAGACCAATTTGTTGCGGCGATAGAAGACGGGTATGACCTGATTGTCGTCAATTATGCCAATCCCGACATGGTCGGTCATACCGGTGATCTGGATGCCGCAATGGCGGCCTGCGCGGCAGTGGATGCCGGATTGGCTCGGGTCATTGAGGCTTTGGAAAAAGTGGGTGGTGCGATGATCGTGACGGCGGATCACGGCAATTGCGAAGTCATGATCGATCCGGAAACGGGCGGGCCCCACACGGCTCATACGCTCAACCCGGTGCCGGTCATCCTGATGGGCGGCCCGAAGGGTGCCAAGTTGAAAGATGGGCGGCTGGCCGATCTGGCGCCGACCCTGCTGCATCTGATGGGGGTTGCACCACCCGCAGAAATGACGGGGGAATGTTTGATCACATGAGCATGCGTTTTGCATTAGCCGCGTTGATGATGATGGCAATGGTGCCCGACGGTGCCATGGCGCGAAGCGAAATCGCCGCCCAGGCCCGGGAAGCCGCAGTGGCGCTGGAAGAAGCATCGCTGAGCCTTGATGCAGCCGATGGCGCGCGGGACCGGGTGCGGGCGCTCACGCAGACCATTCAGGCATTTGAAACAGGGCTGACGGCGATGCGCGAAGGCCTGCGGCAGGCGGCGATCAACGAGGCGCAGCTCAGCGCCCGGCTGCAATCGCGCGATGAAGAAGTGGCGCAGCTATTCGGCGCCCTGCAAAGCATCGGCAGCGATACGTCTCCGGTGGTCTTGCTCCATCCTGAAGGGCCGATGGGCACTGCGCGCGCCGGGATGCTGCTGGCAGAGCTGACACCGGCGCTGAACAGGCAGGCAGATCAGTTGCGCCGCGATCTGGAAGAAGTGCAGACGCTGCGCGCGCTGCAGGTGGATGCAGCGATCCGGATGAAGACCGGCCTGACGGAAATACAGGCCGCGCGCACCGCCCTCAACCAGGCGATGGCCGACCGGACCGACCTGCCCATGCGCTTCACCGCCGATCCGGTACGCACCGCCATCCTGATTGCCTCAAGCGAGACGCTTGAAGGCTTCGCAAGCGGCCTTTCCGAGATCGCCACAGATGCCATTGAGCCGGCGCCGCTGACCCTTCAAGGTCAGATCGGTGCACTGCCGCTGCCGGTACAAGGTGTGATCCTGCGCCGGGCCGGGGAGGCGGACGCCGCCGGGGTCAAGCGCCCTGGGGTCATTGTCGCAACTCTGCCACAAGCTATCGTCATTACACCGACTGCGGCAACGATCCGGTATACCGGACCGCTTCTGGATTTTGGTAACGTGGTCATATTGGAGCCGCGGGCAAATACGCTGTTTGTCCTTGCCGGGCTTGAGACGGTATACGGTGAAGCTGGACAAGTGATTGCAGGTGGCACGCCCATAGGCCTGATGGGCGGTGACGTGTCGGAAAGCGGCGATACATTGTCACCCCTTCGTGAAGGGTCTGGTCCTGAGCGTTCAGAAACGCTCTATATAGAAGTAAGAGATAACACGACCTCACAGGATCCACTGGATTGGTTCCGAACGGACAAGGATGAGTAGGGAATGAAAAAGTTTGTGATGGCCGCACTAGCCGGCACCGCAGCGGGGGTGATCGCAACGACCCAGATCGCGGGACCTTTGCTGGCGCAGGAAAGTGCAAAGACGGAAAACGTCTATGAACAGCTTGATCTGTTCGGGGACATATTTGAACGCATCCGCGCGCAATATGTCGAAGAGGTGGACAGCAGCGATCTGATCGAAGCGGCCATCAATGGCATGCTGACATCGCTTGATCCGCATTCCAGCTATCTCAGCCCCAAGGACGCCGCCAAGATGCGCGAACAGACGCGCGGCGAATTCGGCGGTCTTGGCATTGAGGTTACGCAGGAAGACGGGTTCGTCAAAGTTGTCTCCCCCATCGACAGCACGCCGGCCGCCGAAGCCGGGATCGAAGCCGGGGATTTCATCACTCACGTGAACGGCGAAAGCCTTTTGGGTTTGTTGCTCGACGATGCCGTCGAACTGATGCGTGGCCCGGTCGGGTCGGAGATCGTCATCACCGTCGTGCGCGAGGGCGAGGCGGAGCCGTTTGATGTGTCGATTATCCGCGATACGATTCAGTTGCAGGCGGTCCGCGCGCGGCTTGAAGGGGATACGGCGGTCTTGCGCCTGAGCACCTTCAACGAACAGACCTACCCCAAGATGAAAGAGGGGCTGGAAGCTCAGGTCGAAGCCGCTGGTGGCATCGACAACATCAATGGCATTGTCATTGACTTGCGCAATAATCCCGGCGGTCTGCTCAATCAGGCCATCGCGGTGTCGGATGCGTTTCTGGAAGAAGGGGAAATCGTATCAACCCGGGGACGGGCGCTGGAAGACGGCGACCGCGTGAATGCGACACCCGGCGACCTGAGCGGTGGCAAGCCGATCGTGGTGCTGATCAACGGCGGGTCTGCTTCCGCCTCTGAAATCGTCGCAGGCGCGTTGCAGGATCACCGCCGCGCGGTGGTGATCGGGACGAAAAGCTTCGGCAAAGGGTCCGTACAGACGGTCATGCCCCTGCGTGGCAATGGCGCGATGCGCCTGACCACGGCGCGGTATTACACGCCATCGGGCCGGTCCATTCAGGCGTTGGGCGTATCTCCCGATATCGTCGTGCCACAGCCGCCCGCACGCGTAGAGGAGGAGGAAGAGGATAATCCCCGCCGCCGCTCTCGTTCAGAGGCGGACCTGCGTGGCAGTCTGAACAACGACAGCCTGACCGAGGACCAGATCAAGCAGATCGAAGAAGATCGCGCGAAGGCCGAGAAAGCAGCAGAACTGCGCGAAGAGGATTATCAACTGGCCTATGCCATCGATATTCTCAAGGGCTTGTCGGCGCTGGGGCCGGAAGACTGATATCCAGCGGTTGATATGAAACAAGGGAGAGGCCCGCCATCGGCGGGCTTTTTCATGCGCAGGTTCTTTTTCGCAGTGCAGGCGTTTGCGAAGCTATCTCTTCTTCGCGTTCAGGACGAACCTTGCCAATCAAGGAGACGCACCTGATGTTCGCCCGCAAGACCTTTGAGTATAATGCTTTTCGGCTTGGAAAACGCAAAATCCGTCGCTGTGCCAACAACCGCATGCGTGGTATCCGAGAGATAGATCGCCCCTGCTTCGGCCACTGCCGTGATCCGCGCGGCTTTGTTGACCACTGTGCCGAAGAAATCATCGCTTGATCGAACCACATCGCCCGTGTGGATGCCGATGCGCACGCTGACGAAGGGTTCCTGGGTCTGACGGGCCATCTTGGACTGAATGGCCACGGCCGCTTCGAGGGCTGACCGCGCCGACGCGAAACTGGACATTGTGCCGTCGCCCAATGACTTTACGAACTGGCCACCATGCGCTTCGATCGTATGACGCACGTCGTCAAAATGTTCCGCAACAAAGCCGGACCAAATCCGATCTCCGACGGCTTCTGCGATTGGGGACGAATGCGCGATGTCAGTAAACATGATCGAGGCCAAACCCTCTGTCTGGCCAAGATTGAAGTCACTATGGGCGGCATCCAGAAGTTCCTGAATGGCGGAGTGTCCGTGCCCTGTTGTTGTCTCATTCGATGACGGGACGGATGCGTGACGATGCATGATTTTCCAGGACCCGTTCTCCAGCGCGAAAATCAGCGTGGTTCTGAATTCGACCGGATCAGACATGCCTTCGAACCAGAAACGATGCGTGAAAAATGACCATCCGACGTCGCCGAACTCAAAGGCTTCGGCAAGGGCTTCCTCTTTTTTTGTGACTTCAGGAACTTCGTTGAAGTGCCTGCCAATCCCTTCGCGCACTGCTGCACCAAACCAGTGTTCCCCTTTGGCGGACCCCACGAACCGCAGTTCGGATGCCTGAGAAAGGTAGTTCTGAAGCTCGGCTTCCTTACGGGTGACCACGGCATTGTACCATCGGCGCGAAATGGCAAGAAGCTCCGGGGATTCCTGCAGCATATGGGTGGCCTTCAGGTTGGTTTCGGGGAAGCCTGCGTTCAGCATCAAGGCTAGAAGATCACTTGGCACCGTGCAAGCGCAGGCAGTACCGGGCGCCTCTCGACGTAACGCGCAAGCGGATCAGGCAAGCCGAGAGACTGGAGGACAAAGCCTGTGCCGCTACATTGTGATCGACCGAATAGCGCGTGCTGAGCAGCGCTGCTTTCGGGCCCTGATCCGCTCGGCGCCTATTGTCGCATGGGGTTTCCACAGGGCCGCAAAGGAATACATCAGCGTTGTAAAAGAAAGATCACTCTTACGGAGCCTCTGGTGGACACACTTCTGCTATCGCGCATCCAGTTTGGTGCGAACATTTCATTTCATATCCTGTTCCCAACGATCACAATCGCCCTGGGGTGGGTCTTGCTGTTCTTCCGGCTGCGGTTCACTGCAACCGGAGAGCGGAAATGGATGGACGCCTACATGTTCTGGGTGAAGGTGTTTGCGTTGTCTTTTGCGATGGGCGTTGTATCCGGGATCACCATGTCGTTCCAGTTCGGAACCAACTGGCCCGGCTTCATGGAGACCGTTGGCAATGTGGCCGGCCCGCTGCTGGCATATGAGGTGATGACCGCGTTTTTCCTTGAGGCTGTGTTCCTCGGAATCATGCTGTTTGGTGCCTCACGGGTGAAGCCATGGGTGCATACGCTGGCGACGTTCCTGGTGGCTTTCGGCACCACGATGTCGACCTTCTGGATCATCGTCCTGAATTCGTGGATGCACACGCCGCAAGGATACGAGGTTATCGATGGCGTCGTGCACGCGACAAGTTGGTGGGAGATCGTGTTCAATCCCTCCATGCCGTATCGGTTTGTCCACATGATGCTGGCATCTGGCCTGACCGTGGCCTTTCTGATCGCGGGCATCTCCGCGCTGCGGATGTTGTGGAACGACCGGGGCGAAGATGTGAAGACCGCGCTGCGTGTCGGGATCATCACGGGTGCGAGCCTGATCCCGCTGCAAATTCTGGCTGGTGATTTCCACGGTTTGAACACGCTGGAATATCAGCCTGCGAAGGTCGCCGCGATGGAAGGCAATTGGGAAACCGGGCCGAATATCCCCTTGGTGTTGTTTGCTATACCGGATGAGGAAGCACGGGAGAACCGGTTCGAAGTTGCGATCCCCAATGGTGCCTCGCTGATCCTCAAGCACAAGGCTGAGGGCGTTGTGCCCGGTCTGAATGATTTCGTGAGCGAAGACGGCGAAGTGATGCACCCACGCGTAGCCCCCGTTTTCTACAGCTTCCGCGTCATGGTCGGGACCGGGATGGCGATGCTGCTGCTGTCTTGGGCCGGTCTCTACATGCTGCGGCGTTACGGTGCGGACAACATGCCCACGCTGCCACTCTATGCCTTTGCCGCGATGAGCTTCAGCGGGTGGATCGCCACTTTGGCGGGTTGGTACACCACTGAAATCGGGCGTCAGCCATGGCTGGTGCAGGGTGTGCTGACCACGAAGGAAGCGGTGAGCGATGTCCCCGCAGGCATGGTGCTGAGCACGCTCATTGGTTACCTCGTCGTCTATGCGGTGCTGATCCTCGCCTATATCGGGGTGATCACCTATCTGGCGCGCAAGGCGACCCGGGGGGAGCCGTTCTCCAACCGTACCTACCCGCGCCGGGGCGAGGTGAACGTCGCCCGCTTGCAGCCGGGGGAATAGGCATGGAATATTTCGGGGATCCGGCCGTCTGGCTGCCGTGGACATTCGCAGCCCTTATGGGCCTGTCGATTCTGATCTACGTGGTACTGGACGGTTTCGACCTTGGTGTCGGGCTGCTGATGCCCCTCGCGGATGAGGCTGAAAAGGACCGTCTGGTCGCCTCAATCGGGCCATTCTGGGATGCAAACGAGACATGGCTGGTGCTGGCGGTCGGGTTGCTGCTGGTGGCGTTTCCCCCTGCTCATGGGGTGATCCTGACGGCGCTGTATCTACCAGTCTTCGTGATGCTGATCGGCCTGATCCTGCGCGGCGTATCGTTCGAAATGCGGGCCAAGGCACCGCTGTCGCAAAAACGCATGTGGAACGGGGCTTTCTTCGCAGGTTCACTGATGGCGTCACTAAGCCAGGGTTTCATGCTGGGCATGTACATCATGGGGCTCACATGGACCCTGCCGAATGTGGCCTTCGCCCTGTTGACGGCAATATTCCTGACTGTGGGCTACAGCTTTATCGGGGCGGCCTGGTTGATCTGGAAGACCGAAGACAAGCTGCAAATGCGCGCAATCGGCTGGGCCAAGGGCGGCATTTGGGGGCTGGTGGCCGGGATCGCCGCCATCTCATTGGCGACACCCTTCGTCAGCACGCGTATTTTTGACAAATGGTTCAGCTGGCCCGAGTTTGCCTATCTGTCACCGTTGCCGATCCTGTCGGCCGCGCTGGTCGCCTTTCTGTGGTGGAAGCTGGCGCGGTTGCCACGGGACAATGACCACTGGGCGTGGACACCTTTCGCGGCAGCGATAGGGCTTTTCACCCTCGCATATGGTGGCATGGCCTATTCGTTCTACCCCTTTGTCGTGCCGGAACAGATGACGATTTACGAGGCGGCGTCCGCGCCTGAAAGTCTGTTCATCATCCTGTTGGGGACGCTTTTCGTGTTGCCTGCCATTTTGGGGTATACCGTGCTGTCCTACTACATCTTCAGGGGCAAGGCGACAGTGCTGCGGTACGACTGAGCCGTCTCATATCACCGCCTGAACCTGCTCTGACAATACCTCAACCGCCCGTGCATCCGTGCCACCGATCAGCAGATAGCCAAGGCCATTTTCCACCCAGCTGACCCCGATCAGGCCATGGCTTTGTGTGGTTTTGGCCCCGCGGTCCTCTCCGGACACGGTTGTCACGCATAGCGCGAATGGGGTGCCATCCGCGGAAAGGTAGGCCATCTGCAAAAGCGGCCTGCCTTTGTAACCCAACATCTGAGCGCGTTTGAATTGCATTTCCGCCACCTGCGTTGCGGGCGCCATCTGCACACCAAGGGCGGCCTGTGCCTGCGCCAGCACGGCGCTGGTTTCAAAAGCATCGGGCATCGCGGTGGCGAGCGTTTCGGGCACATAAAGCGACTGATAGGATGCGATGGTGTCGATCCAGCCACCTTCCTTGGCCACCGGAAGAGGGCTCGGAGGTGGACGCAGGAACGGGGTGACGATGACCCCAGCGGCGAATGCGGCTGCGATGGCCACGGGCATCAGCCACGCTGCGCGACGCGGAGTTCCGGGTTCTTCCTGCGCATTCATGCGCAGATGATCGGGCAGGGGTGGCACGGCCAGCAAGTCAGGGTCCATGGCCGCCCGCACATCAGCAAGCGGGATATCCAGCGCCGCAAGTCGCGCGGCCAGATCGGAATCCCGCGCCAAAGCCGCGTCAATGGCAGCAGCCAGATCAGCGTCCAGCGCGCCGTCCAGATAGCCGGTCAGGTCAGCATCTGAAAAATCTGTCTCATGCCCACTCATGGCATTGCGCTCCTCTCCGGGAATTTCCCGGCGATAGTCTTTCGGGCTGTGGCCAGCCTGCTCATCACGGTTCCGATCGGCACGTCCAGCATCTGTGCGGCCTGCTTGTAGGCGTAGCCTTCGACGTAGACCAGCATGACGGTTTCGCGCTGGCTTTCAGGCAAAGCTCCTATCGCATTAAACACTTCAGCAAGATAAATATTCGCGTCTGCGGAATATTCGGTGGAGATAAGATCGGCGTCCTCCACCGAAACAAGGCCATTGCCCCGTCGGACCGCCTGCGCCCGCATCTCATTAAGCCAGATGCGCCGGGCCATGGTCAGCATCCAGCGATCAAGGTGGGTATCGGGGTCAAACTGATCAGCGCGATCCAGCGCACGTTCGCAGGTACGCTGGGCCAATTCGTCGGCACCTGCGCGGCTGCCCGACAGGCTCAGTGCAAAACGCCAGAGCCGGGGATAGACCCCCTCCAGTCCGTCGGCGACCACAGCACGCGCGTTGTTTTTTGGTCCCCCGCGAATAAATCCGCCCCCTTGCGTGTTCGATTAAGGAGCGGGGTTGGCCCGCGCCGGGATGCGTGTTGGCGCACCTGTCCGACACCTTAGGGAGGGATTGAACATGTACAAACTCAAAATTTTGGCATTGGCGGGATTGATTGCCATCGCGGGCGGGATTGCTGATGCGGAAAGCTGGATCCTGGATGGCGATGCGTCGCGCGTCGCATTCGGTTCCGTGAAAAGCAACACCAATGGTGAGGTGCATCATTTCAAAGGCGTGGAAGGCCGGGTAAGCGCAGATGGCGCGGTGTCTGTCGAGATTGATCTCGCCTCGGTAGAGACGAACATCGACATCCGCAATGAACGGATGGTTGAGCACGTCTTCAAAGGTTCACCCAAGGCAATCATCAACGCACAGATCGACATGTCCGAAATATCCGATCTCGCTGTTGGAGAAAGTGCCGTCATTGAAGCGGATGGTACGCTAAGCGTCGTGGGATCGGAGGTCGATCTGTTTGCGGACATGTACGTCATGCGACTGACCCCGGAGCGGGTCATGGTCAGCACCAACGACATGATCATGCTCAGCATGGAAGACGTCGGCCTGACGGCGGGCATCGACAAGCTGATGGAATTGGCCGATTTGCCGGGGATCACCTGGGTGTCTCCCGTCACCTTGCGGCTGATGTTCGATCTGGACGCGCAGAAATCCTGACAAAACCCCGCAATTCAAAGGCGGTCACAGCCTAATTCGAAATCAGCCCGTCTCAAGACAATGACGGCGAAAGGCGCGTTTGAGCATATCAAGCTCCGCGCGCAGCAGATCCATCTCGGCGCGGATATCGTCACCCAGCACCTCGCCCGCCATCAGGGTAATATGACCCAGTTGATCCCCCCCGGAACGATCTGTGATGATCAGTGTCTGCACCCCGTCCGCAATGGCATCGGCAGGTATGGGAATTTCAAGCGCCCAGTTCCCGGATGTTTCACCTGCAGTCAGTTTTACCCCGTCTACGGGTTGGTTCAGGTGCGTGACGTCGATCTGCGGCTCCCCGTCGGCATCGGTAATCAGGCCCTGCCACAGGCCCTGCTGGATCTTGGTCTTGGTGAGTGTCAGCTGGGTCATGTTCAGTCTCTTGTTACAGATGTGCGCGAGGGCGGCGGGAGAACGTCAAATCCCGCAAGACAACCTGATTCATCTCCGGGCCTTCAAAAATGATGTCGATCCACGCGCGTTCAACACGTTTTTCATTCAGGTTGGAATAGGCCAGATCAAATTCGACCCTGTGGCTTTCCTCCGTCAGCGGCAGCTCGCGAACCATTTGTTCTGTGTTGGGGCCGTGCCGGATGTTGAGGCGGGCAAAGATCTCTATAGGTTTTTCCATCTCCACGATGGCATCCATGCGAAGAAGGTGCGTGCGTTTCAGGCCATTGACCCCTTCGTCCGGCAAGTCGATCACCAAAGACAGGAAAGAGCCGTCAAATTTGAAGACGTCAAGGCGCAAGCCATATGGTGCCAGGTCCTCCTCCCGCTGGTTGCGCAACTGCCGCAAGGTCAGTTCGGACCGGTCGCAATCGTGAAACAGGGTCACTTCGTTGCCCAGCATGGACTTCGTCTTGACCGATGACAAACCTGGCGTGGCCAGCGGCCCGCGCCAGAGTTCAGGCCGCCAGGCCCAGTCGGCATTATGCGGTTTGGGAAAGCTGGTTGAGCCCAGAACAGGAAGTGCCAGACGGTTGTCCGCCGTGTGGATCAGCCGATCGAGGTGGGTTTTCAGCAAACGCGCCTTGCTGCGCTGGCGTCGCAGAATGGGCAGTTCAGTTGTCGGAGCCTTGCGCGCGGCACGCGCCCATTTCGCAAGGGTCTTTGAAAAGACCCTCCCTTCGAGAAGTCCGAACCCGATTTTCGACATGCTTTTTCGCCTCGTCTTTTTGCGCAGTCTATCCGGCACAGCGCTTTCATACAAACGAATTGGCGACAATGATCAAGCGGGCAGTTTGATGTTTGTCATAAGGAAACAGTGCCTCACCCGCCGGGTTTTGTCGCCGCAATGAGATCAGACAGGATGGCGCGTCCTTCGCGTCCGATCGGCGGCTGGCCTGCCGGTCCATAAAGCGCAACACCCATCACCTGATCGCCAACAAGGGCGGTGCCCCGCCAGTGGCGTCCGTCCAGCGCGGCGGACGGGGCGGGCCCATCCGCGCGAAAGATCACGCTGCGGGATCTGGTGCGGGCCTGGCCGACGTTTTTCAATCCCAACGCGGCTGCCGTAACCTCCGCCGAAGGCAGGGGCACACCTTCGGGTGCAGGCGACAGGCTGACGGTGATAATCGACAAGGGTGCTGCGGCAAAGCCATCAGGGCTGAGTACATCGCAGCGCGCCAGCAGGGCAAACCGCTGGCTGAGCGCGCGCGTGTCGATGCAAAAGCCGAACGGCGGCACAAGGGTGACTGCCCCGCGCGCCATCGTGGCCTGCGCAGGCGGGGTCTTGCTTGCGGTTGCCCCCCCCAATGACAGCGCGTCGCCGTCACATGCGCCCAGCAGGAAGAGGCCGCACAGCGCAGCCCCGACCTTAGAGGTCCATGTAATCATGGGTTTCCGCAACTGCGCCGGGGTGAGTGACCGCGCCCAAGTAAGTTGGGCCGACAAGCTGGGCATATTTCCACAACGCGCCGGAGGCATAGTTGGTGGGCCGTGGTCCTTCCCAGGCTTTCTTGCGGGCTTCAAGTTCCTCATCGCTGAGGTCCACGTCAATGGTGCCGGTCTTGGCGTCGATGGTGATCATGTCGCCGTTCTTCAGCAGTGCGATCGGACCGCCCATTGCGGCCTCTGGCCCCACATGGCCGATGCAGAAGCCGCGTGTGGCACCTGAGAAGCGACCGTCGGTGATAAGCGCGACCTTCTTTCCCATGCCTTGACCCGACAGCGCCGCCGTGGTGGCGAGCATTTCGCGCATCCCGGGCCCGCCACGCGGGCCTTCGTTGCGGATCACGAACACGTCGCCTTCCGAATAGGTCCGATTCTGGACGGCCTCAAAGGCGTCCTGCTCACACTCGAAGATCAGCGCGGGGCCGGTAAAGACGATGTCTTCATCCGCCATGCCCGCGATCTTCACGATCGCACCTTCTGGGGCGAGGTTGCCTTTGAGGCCCACGACCCCGCCCGTGGTGCTGATCGGGTTGGTGACGGCATGGATGACCTTACCGTCCGCCTCGCGTTCGATCTTGTCGAGTTCCTCTCCCATGGAATAGCCCGTCGCGGTCATGCAGTCCGTATGGAGCAGGCCCGCCTTGCGCAGCTCCTTCATAACAACAGGCACGCCGCCCGCTTCATAAAGATCCTTTGCCACGTAAGCGCCGCCGGGTTTCATGTCGACGAAGTGTGGTGTGTCGCGGAAAATTTCACAGACGTCATCAAGGAAGAATTCGATACCTGCCTCATGCGCCATCGCGGGCAGGTGCAGCCCTGCGTTCGTAGAGCCACCCGTGCAGGCCACGATGCGCGCGGCGTTCTCGAACGCTTCGCGGGTGCAGATGTCGCGGGCGCGGATGTTTTTCTCGATCAAGTGCATCACGGCAGCACCCGAAGCCTGACCGTATTCGTCGCGGTCCTTGTAGGGCGCGGGCATGCCGGATGAGTTGGGGAGCGCGAGGCCGATGGCCTCGGACACGCAGGCCATGGTGTTGGCGGTGAATTGGCCGCCACAGGCGCCGGCAGAGGGGCAGGCGACACGTTCGAGGATTTCCAACTCCGCTTCGGTCATGGTGCCGGATTGGTAGTTGCCGACGGCTTCGAACATGTCCTGCACGGTGAGGTCACGTTCGGCGAAAGACTGGGGCACATCCGCGCCCTTGGGGGCTTTGCCGGGCAGGATGGATCCCCCGTAAAGAAAGACGGAAGGCACGTTGAGGCGGATCATGGCCATCATCATGCCGGGCAGGGACTTGTCGCAGCCTGCAAGACCCACGATGGCGTCATAGCAGTGGCCGCGCATGGTAAGTTCCACGGTGTCAGCGATGGCTTCGCGGGAGGCGAGAGAGGAGCGCATGCCCTCATGGCCCATGGCGATGCCGTCGGTGACAGTGATGGTGGTAAATTCGCGCGGGGTGCCTTGTTTGGCTTTCACGCCGATCTTCACGGCTTGCGCCTGACGTGACAGTGCAATGTTGCAAGGTGCCGCTTCGTTCCAACAGGTCGCCACGCCGATCAACGGTTGATGGATTTCCTCCTCCGTCATGCCCATCGCGTAGTAATAGGACCGGTGCGGCGCGCGCGCGGGTCCTTCGGTCACGTGGCGGCTGGGCAATTTGCTTTTGTCAAAGCGCTGGTTGCTGGACATGATACGGCTCCCGATTGAAGGTTTGATCTCTCGATAGTGTGCCGTGCACGGGGCTGCAAGAGGGGCGGTATGGCCGCGATGAGTTGAATTGCTCAGGCAGGGGGCATAGTTAGGAGGCTAGGCAGACCTCTGGCGGACCATGGGCCTTCGCCTCATTAGACCCCCAGCAGGAGAAGCGCGTATGGAACGCAGCCTGTTTGCCTTTATCTTCAAGTATTCCCGGCGGGATCAGATTTACCTGCTGGCTTTTACACTTTTTACCTTCCCGTTTCTCTATGCCACGCTGGAATTGCCCAAGCGGATCATCAACGATGCGATCGGTGCTGAAACCAGCGTAATTGACGTCTTCGGCGTGCAATTGAGCCAGGTGCAATTCCTGATGACCCTGTGTTTTGCCTATCTCGCAGCCGTCCTTGTGCATGGTTTGCTGAAGATGCGTCTGAACACCATGAAAGGCGTTCTGGCCGAACGGATGTTGCGGCGTTTCCGGTACAAGCTGCTGAGCAGGATGATGCTGTTCCCGCGCAGTTATTACCAGAATACCTCTCAGGGGGAGCTTGTCTCCATGGTGACGTCCGAGGCAGAGCCGATGGGCGGACTGATGGGCGATGCCGTGGCACAGCCGGTTTTCCAGGCCGGTCAGATGCTGATTATCGTGATTTTCCTGTTCCTTCAGTCAGTGTGGTTCGGACTTGCCGGTGTCGCGCTGATCCCGTTGCAAGCCTATGTGATCCCGATGCTGCAACGGCAGATCAACCTGCTGAACAAGGAGCGTATCGGCGAAATCCGGCAACTGGCGTCCGAGATTGGCGAAACGGCCGCGGGCATCACTGATTTGCGCACCAACGGCGGATGGCGGTTGCGGCTGGCGCAATACACCGATCGGCTGGGCCGCTTGTTCAACGTGCGTTTCCGCATCTACCAGAAAAAGTTCTTCATGAAGTTTCTCAACAACTTCATCACCCAACTGACACCGTTCTTCTTCTACGCCGTCGGCGGCTATCTGGCGATCAAGGGCGAAATCACCGTGGGTGCGCTGGTCGCTGCGCTGGCGGCCTACAAGGATCTCAGCAGCCCGTGGAAAGAGCTTCTGGCCTATTACAACCAGACTCAGGACATGTCCCTGCGCTGGGACATCGTGACGGAGCGTTTTGCCCCACGCAACATGATCGACGAAGCGCTGATAACCGGCACACCGGACGAAATTCCGCATCTGCGGGGAGATATCGAGATGTCCAACGTCACGGTGCGCAACATGGATGGCAACCTGCTGCTGGAGAACCTGAACCTGTCCATTCCCGCAGGCTCCCGCGTCGCCATCGAGATTGGGGCACAGTCGGAACGAACCGCCTTCGCAGAGGTGCTGACGCGAGAGATCCTTCCCGTGCGCGGCAGCGTCACCATCGCGGGCCATGATGTATCACAGCTGCACCAATCTGTTCTGGCCGCCCGCATCGGATATGCCCGCGCGCACCCGTACCTGTTCCGCGGGTCCGTGGGCGATAACCTTCTGATGCCGCTCAAGACCAGTCCAAAAACTGTTTTGTGGGACCCCAAGCATCTTGATCGCACCTCGATCGAGGCATTCCGTTCAGGCAATAGCCTGGACAGCACGAACGTCGACTGGCTGGACCCGGCATTGGCGGATCTCGAAAGCAGCGACCAGATCTACAGCTGGTGGTTCCAGGTGATTCAGGCGCTTGGCACCGATCAGCTTTTGTTTGAGCGGATGATGCACCAGAAAATCGACCCGGCGCTGCATCCCAAGCTTGTTCGCCGTCTGGTTGGATTGCGCGAGGAAGTGCACGCCCGATTGAAGAACAAGGGGTTGGACAAAGTCGTTTATCGGCTCGATCCGGAACAGTTCAACCCAACCATCCCGTTGGGCGGCAACCTGATGTACGCCGCCCCGCGCCGCAATATCAGCCTCGAAGGTCTGGCGACTGAGCGGGGCTTTCTCGGTATGGTGATGGAACACGGGCTGGGCGCACAGATTATCGCGATTTCCCAGACACTGGTCGAAACGCTGCGCCAGACCTTCGGGCGCGACGGAACCGGGCACCCCCTTTTCACCGCGCTTGGGATCGAAGAAGCGCTTTATGAGCGGTTGGTGGAAATTGCGGCGCGGCGGCGCGAGAAAGGCGATTCAGCCCTGAGCGAAGAAGAGTTCACTCTGCTTCTGACTGTCCCCTTCGCGTTCACCGCCGAACAGATTGGGCCTTCCTTCCCGGAGAGTTTCAAACAGGAAATACTGGAGATCCGGAAGACACAGGGACCAATGCTGCGCGAGCGCGCGAAGGAGATGTTCATTCCCGTTGAGGAAGACACCTATATTCCGCGTATGACCATTCTCGAAAACCTGTTGTTCGGCCGGATATCCGGCGTTGCGGGTCTGCAGGCGGATCTTGTACAGGATGTGGTGGCGGATGTGCTGCGCAAACATGACCTGCGGCGCGATGTCTCTACCGTACTGTTCGATTTGCCCACGTCCATCGGCGGCAGCAACCTCAATGCGCTTTTCCAAGAGCGTGCCGCAATTGGCCGCGCGGTCATCAAGCGCCCGGATGTGCTGATCTTCGACAACGTATTGGACGATAGAGACGCCGACACGCAGGCCGCGATCCGCGACCGCCTGCAGGATTTGCTGCCGCAGACGACGCAGATCTATCTGGATGACAAGTTCGAAGCACCGGAAGATTTTGACATGCATGTGATCATCCGCAACGGGCATGTCGACGGCCTTGCCGAGGCGGAAACGATGCTGGATGAAGCCAGTGGGTCGGAAGATTTGCGGCGTAAACTGCGGATTCTCGCGCGCGCTGACCTGTTTTCGGGCCTGGATGCGCGCAACCAGCGTCTGCTGGCCTTTGCCGCGCAATGGTACGAGGTGGAGCCGGGCGAACGCATTTTCTCGCGCGGGGAGCGGCCGGATGCCTGCTACCTGTGCCTGTCTGGCCTGGGAGAGATGGGATACACCGATGATGATGGCATGTTGCGCCATGTGACGGATGTGGAACCGGGCCGTTTGATCGGCGACCTCGCCGTGTTGATCAACGAGCCTCGCCAACTGGATCTGATTGCCGTTGAAAAGACCAAGTTTCTGCGCATCGGCGCAGAAGAATTCCGCGCCGTGGTCGAGAATGACACGACCGTCCTGATGAGCCTGCTTCAGACCGTGGCTGGCCATCTGACGGGCGCTGCCGAGCGGCTGATCGAGAACCGTGTGCACATCGGTTCGGAAAATGGTGCGGAGCGCACGCCGCAAAAGGCAGACGCTGATTGATGCGATATTCGGCCTACCAAGCACACGAAGGCTTCGTGCGGCCCGCACGCGCCTATCCACAGGTTTGGCGGTTGCTGGTGGGGCTGGTCGTGGCAGGCATCGCTTTCTTGACGATGCGGCAGCTCTATTTCTCCAGCATTTTCACTCTTGCTGGAACCCGTGGTGAGGCGCTGTACCAACAATTGATTGCGGGCAGTACGCCGCTGGCCATGTATCTGATGTTGTTCAGCTTTGGTTTCATGGTCCTGGCAACCGGTCTGGCGGCACGTATGCTGCACCGACGTCCTTTGCGATCTGTCCTTGGGCCGTTCGACTTGTTGGTCGAACAGTTCAGCCGTGTTTTTGCGGTTATGGTTCTTTTGAATCTGGTCGTTTTTGTCCTGCCCCCATGGGACATGGGCGGGGATCTGCGTGCCAATCTGTCGTTGGGCCGCTGGATGCTGTTGTTGCCATTCTCCATACTGGCAGTACTGGTCCAGGTCAGTGCCGAAGAGGTGTTCTTTCGCGGCTACCTGCAACAGCAGCTCGCTGCCCGGTTCAAGTCACCACTGGTCTGGTTGGTCCTTCCCTCCGCCATCTTCGCGCTGGGTCACTTCCAGCCCGAAATCGCTGGGCAAAACGCGTTGATCGTAGCGCTCTGGGCGGGCATCTTCGGTATGCTTATGGCGGATCTGACCGCGCGTGCAGGGTCTCTTGGGCCTGCGATTGCGGTACATCTGGCCAACAACGTGCTGGCTATCGTTTTCATCGCCGTGCCGGATCAATTGTCGGGGCTCTCGCTTTATCTTGCCCCGTTTGCGATGGCGGACACGCAGGCCGTGCGGGACTGGCTGCCAGTGGATTTTGCGTTGATGTTCGTTGCGTGGCTTGCCGCAAGGCTGGCCATACGCCGCTGATTGCAATTCCTCACCCGCCCGCGTATCGAATACCCGCAACCGTCCGCAGAGGCTCGCAATGAACTGGATCACCAACTACGTCCGCCCCCGGATCAACTCGATCTTTTCGCGTCGGGAAACGCCGGACAACCTTTGGACCAAATGTGACGACTGCGGCACGATGCTGTTTCACCGCGAGGTTGCCGAGAACCTGAACGTCTGCACCAATTGCGGCCATCACATGCCCATCGGTCCCCGTGACCGTTTCATGGCGCTGTTTGACGGCGGCGTCTTTACCGAAGTGAGTGTTCCCGCGCCCACACCTGATCCGCTGCATTTCAGGGATCAGAAAAAATACCCCGACCGATTGAAAGCCGCCCAGAAGCAAACCGGAGAGGCCGAAGCAATGCTTGTCGGTCTGGGAGAGATCGGACGCACGCCGATTGTCGCCGCCTGTCAGGACTTTTCGTTCATGGCGGGGTCGATGGGGATGTACGTGGGCAATGCGATTATCGCCGCTGCGGAAGAGGCGGTAAAACTCAAGCGCCCGCTGATCCTGTTCTCCGCCGCAGGGGGCGCGCGCATGCAGGAGGGAATCCTGAGCCTGATGCAGATGCCACGCACGACCGTCGCGGTGCAGATGCTTAAAGAGGCGGGATTGCCCTATATCGTCGTTTTGACACATCCGACCACGGGCGGCGTCACGGCCAGCTACGCGATGTTGGGGGATGTCCATATTGCCGAACCCAACGCGCTGATCTGCTTTGCCGGGCCGCGCGTGATCGAACAGACCATTCGTGAAAAATTGCCTGACGGGTTCCAGCGCGCTGAATACCTGCTGGATCACGGGATGCTGGACCGCGTCACACCGCGCACCGAACTGCGGGACGAATTGATCAATATTACCCGAATGCTGCTGCGTCTGCCGCCGGCGGTGCGTGGAGATTTGCCAGCCCCCGATCCGGGGGGCGAACTTGACCACGCGTTGAGCGATGACACGGATACGCCCAAGAAATGAACGCGGCCGGATCGGACGTCATCCTTGAGCGGATGATGTCCCTGCACCCCAAGATCATCGATCTGACGCTGGACCGGATGTGGCGGTTGCTGAATGCTTTGGGCGATCCGCAAAAAGACATGCCGCCCGTCATTCATGTTGCCGGCACCAATGGTAAGGGGTCGACGCTGGCGATGATCCGTGCGGGGCTCGAAGGATCGGGGGCTGCCGCCCACGTCTATACCTCACCGCATCTGGCGCGCTTTCATGAACGGATCAGGCTTGCCGGTGATCTGATCACCGAAGAAGCCCTGACCGAAGTGCTGGACGAATGCTATGCCGCGAATGGCGACGTCAGCATCACGTATTTCGAGATCACGACCGCAGCAGCCTTGCTGGCTTTTTCGCGTACCCCTGCCGATTTCACCCTGCTGGAGGTTGGCTTGGGCGGGCGGCTGGATGCGACAAACGTGGTGGACCAACCCGTCCTGACCGTCATTACGCCAGTATCCATCGACCATCAGCAGTTTCTGGGGGACACGCTGGGCCAGATCGCGGGTGAAAAGGCCGGGATCATCAAGCGCGGGGTGCCGTGCGTCGTGGGGCGGCAGGAGGATGAAGCGCTCGACGTGATCGAAGCGCGTGCCGCCAAGCTTGGTGCGCCCTTGCTGGTGCATGGCCAACATTGGCATGTCAGCAGCGAAGGCGGGCGATTGATCTTTCAGGACGAGGGCGGGTTGCTGGACTTGCCCTTGCCCGCGCTGCGTGGTGCGCACCAGATCGAGAACGCTGGTATCGCGCTGGCTGCGCTGCGTCATCTCAAGCGGGGGGAGGCGGCGTGCGAAGCGGCGATGCGGAACGTCACATGGCCCGCCCGGATGCAACGATTGGTCGGGGGGCCCTTGGTTGAACGGGCCGGGCGCGCGGATCTTTGGCTCGATGGGGGCCACAACCCGGCGGCCGGAGAGGCGCTTGCGTCAGTGCTTGCCGAAGGTCCGACGCGCGAAACGCATCTGATCTGCGGGATGCTGAACACCAAGGACATCGTTGGTTATATGCGCCCGCTGGCCCCGCACGCCGCAACCCTGCATGCCGTGTCCATCCCGGGAGAAACCGCGACCCTATCCGCGGCCGAAACCGCGGCCGCCGCCCGCGCTGCAGGCATTAATGCAAATGAAGCGGAAAATGTGGAGGCGGCAATGGATGCCATTCTAGCGCAAAATCCGGACGCCCGGATCCTGATTTGTGGGTCGCTTTATCTGGCCGGTGCGATCCTGCGCGAAAACAATTAAGCCTCACTGATGGGTATTGTTGAAGAATCCGCAACTTTCTCTTTTGTGGTAACCTTACGTTAGTGTAACCTGGTGACAATTCAGAGAGCGGCTTGACCGCGTTAATACTGAAACGACTGAGGAGAGCGGTATGGCATTTGTGAGCGACCCCAAAGGGGCGCGCGGGATTGAATCCGACAGGATTACCCTAGCGCAGGCGATTTTCGCAGCTGTTGGTCTGACCATCATTCTTGGCGGGCTTTGGCTGATTTCCGAGATGAACGCGCCCTACCATCCAGATGGTGCGGCGACGGCTGGCGATGTGATGATCGTCGCTGACGACTGACACCGGCAAACACCGGGGCAACGGCGTTCAGGCTTTGCCCCACTCCTGTGACTGCATCTCGCGCAGGCGCGACGCGGTGCGGGCAAATTCGAACGTACCCTCCCCTTCGACATAAAGCATTTCGGGCACGGCAGCGGCGGAACAGATCAGCCGCACGCGGGCCTCGTAAAGCGCATCAATCAAGGTGACAAAACGTTTTGCTTCGTTGAAATTGCTTCGGCCAAGCTGCGGGATATCGTCGATCAGCAGTACCCGCACGGCATCGGCAACAGCAAGATAGTCGGCAGGACCCAGCGGCTTGCCGCACAGATCATGAAATCCCGAACGCGCCACCCCGTTTCGAAACGCGCTCAGCACCACTTCGCGTCCCTTCACCCGCAGGGTCAGCGGGTTGCCAGGACCACCGGTCAGATCGTTCCAGACCGCGTCCATCTGTGCGCGCGCTTCAGCCCCGGCGGGGGTGAAATAGACCTGCGTTCCTGCCAGCCGGTCCTGTCGGTAGTCGGTGGGGCCTACCATCTCATGCACCACCATCCGTTCCTTGATCAGCGCAATGAAGGGAAGGAACAGATCGCGGTTCAGACCGTCCTTGTAAAGGTCATCCGGCACCCGGTTCGATGTTGTGACCACCACCACACCGGCAGCAAAAAGCGCTTCGAACAGGCGGCCGACGATCATTGCATCGGTGATGTCGGTAATCTGCATTTCGTCGAACGCCAGCAAGCGGACGGATGCGACAACTTCTGCGGCAACCGGTGCAATGGCATCATCCACGCCGGTCTTGCGTACCTCGTGCATGCGGCTATGAATTTCCTGCATGAACGCATGAAAATGCACACGCCGCGCGGGAATATCGCCCAGGTTCTCAACAAATATGTCCATCAACATGGATTTGCCACGCCCCACGCCACCCCAAAGATATAGGCCCTTTGGCGGTTCTGGTGGCTTGCGAAACAGCCCCTTCTTGACGGGCTGCATCAAGGCGGCGCGGATGCGGTCAAACTCCGGCAGGACAGCCTGTTGCGCCGCGTCAGCTTGCAAGGTGCCATCAGCGATCAGCGCAGGGTAAATCTCGGTCATCGCGGTCATGGATTTCGGCTTACACGCGGGCAAGTGGTTTGAAAAGCGGAGTGGGTGTTCAGGATCGGGAATTGTACCTATCACAAGTTGTCATTTGACCTTGGCGCCGCGCGACGGCAATCCTGCGGGGCGATGAGTGGAGTAACCATGACCAAGCCTGCCCCTTTGTTCACCCCCGTACTTCTGGTGGGTTGTGCGATCATTCTAGTCAGCTTTGCCATTCGCGCGTCGTTCGGCGTGTTTCAGATCCCCATCGCGGAAGAGTTTGGATGGCTTCGGGCGGAATTCTCGCTCGCCATTGCCATTCAGAACCTTGCCTGGGGCATCGGCCAGCCAATCTTTGGCGCGCTGGCGGAAAAGATCGGGGACAGGCGGGCGATTGTGATCGGTGCGCTGGTCTATGCGGTGGGTCTGGTGCTGTCTGCCAATGCGGTGACGCCCCTTGCGCATCAGACCTACGCCTGGCTGGTGGGTTTCGGGATTGCCGGGACCGGGTTTGGCGTGATCCTTGCCGTCGTTGGGCGGGCAGCGTCTGATGAAAACAGGTCGATGTCGCTGGGCATCGTGACGGCGGCGGGCAGTGCGGGACAGGTATTCGGAGCGCCTACAGCTGAGTGGCTTTTGGGGTTTCTAAGCTGGCAATCGGTGTTCCTGGTCTTTGCCGGTGTCATCCTGTTGATGATCCTGACGCTGCCGTTGATGCGGGCGCCTGCAATGGCCACCAAGGCAGAGTTGGAGGAAAGCCTGGGCCAGATCTTGGGCAAGGCCTTCCGTGATCCGTCCTACACACTGATCTTCCTCGGCTTTTTCTCCTGCGGGTATCAACTGGCGTTCATCACTGCGCATTTTCCGGCCTTCGTGACCGAGGTATGCGGTCCGATCGTGGCAGGCTCGGTGCTGCACAATATGGGGATTACGACAACATCGGCGCTGGGCGCGTGGTCCATCGCGTTGATCGGTCTGGCCAACATCGGTGGCACGCTGGCCGCCGGATGGGCGGGCAAGCGGTTTCCCAAGAAATATCTGCTGGCGGGCATCTACACGGCGCGCACTGTGGCAGCATCCGTGTTCATCCTGCTGCCGATGACACCCTGGTCGGTGATCGTGTTTTCGCTGGTGATGGGGTCTCTGTGGCTCGCCACGGTGCCACTGACCTCCGGCCTGATCGCGCATATCTACGGGTTGCGCTACATGGGGACGCTTTACGGGATCATCTTCTTCAGCCACCAGTTGGGCAGCTTCCTGGGCGTTTGGCTGGGCGGGCGGATGTATGATGCCTACGGCAGCTACACCGCCGTTTGGTGGATTGGCGTCGCCGTGGGTGCCTTTAGCGCGATTGTGCATCTGCCGGTGCGGGAACGGCGGCTTGAAGGGTTGGTGACGGCCTAGGCGGCCTGCCAACGATCAAGGATGAAGCGGCTGGTCATCAGGTCCAGATGGGCGCCGCCCCCGTTCTTGAAAAGTGTGATGTCCTCAGGGCTGCGGTTGAAGCGGTCAAGACCGTAGTAATCCGCGATCAGATGGTCGCGCGTTATCATGCCCGCTTCCAGCGGGATATTGATCTCTCCGATATGGCCGATGGTGGTGTCGAAGCTATCGACAAAGACCCGGGCGCGGGTGATGGCGGTATCGTCCACTTCGCGCATGTCGGGGCGGTAGGCACCAATCAGATCAATGTGCTGGCCCGGTCGCAGCCAGTCGCCCTTGATCAGCGGATCGGTTGACATCGTGGCGACGGTGATGATGTCAGCGGCTCTAACGGCTTGTTCCAGATCGTCCGCAACGCTCAATCCCGGCAAGTCGTCTGCCATCGCCTCAGCGTTGGTACGGGTCCGGTTCCAGACGGAAAACTGTGCGTCTGGGAAAACAGCGGTGTAGGCGGCGTGCAACGCGCGACCTTGATTGCCCGCGCCCACAATCAGAATGCTTTCACTGTCCGGTCGGGCAAGACGGCGCGCGGCCAGAAGGCTGTCGCCGGCGGTCTTCCACTTGGTGACAAGATGGAAATCGACGATGGCCTCCAGCGTGCCATCACCATCCGCATAAAGGTTCAGACCCCCGTTGACCATCGGCTTGCCGTCCGCGGGGTTGCCGGGAAAGACCGTTGCGGTCTTGACGGCCATGCCAAGCCCGTCAATCCATGCCGCGCGGGACAGCAGCGTGTCAGGATCACGGTAAAGAAACGTATCGCCAATCTGTGCCTTTGGCAGTGCGTGACCAGCGGCAAGGGCGTCCGTCAGGCCGATCCAGTCAAGCAGGGCTTCGCCCTGATCAAAGGGGATGAAGGGGATATCTGTCATGCAGCCTCCTCTGGCGTCAGCAATCCTTCTGAAACCAGACGGTCAGCCCAGCCTTGCGGATGTTCAAAGAGGTGGGTTTGCCAGCCTCGCGCGGTGGCGGCAAAGATGTTGTCCGTCCGGTCGTCGGTAAAAAGCAGCGCCTCCGGGGCGACGCCGCTTTGGCTTTCCAGCATTTCGTAGATCGCCGGTTCGGGCTTGATCACGCCCATGTGGCCGGAGATGAAGTCATGGTCGAATTGGCGCAGGAAAGGATATTTCGCCGCTGCGATGTCGTAGGTCTGAATGCCAAAATTCGTCAGGGAAAAGACCGGGATGCCGCGACCCTGCAGCGCAGCCATGAGGCGGACCGAATGGTCGATGGCAGGGCTGGCCAGATCGAGCCATCGATCTTGCCAGATGTTGATCTCGTTGCGCCATTCAGGGTTTTCGTCTGCGGTTCGGGCAAGCACCTCGTGAAAGTTCTCGCCTGAATCAACGCGGTCGTTCATGCCGTGCAAATCAATCGCTGCGAACATGGCGCGGCGACGGTCCGTGCCGATGACGCTGTCGAAGAAGCGTTCGGGTTGCCATTCGATCAGGACGTTCCCGATGTCAAAGACGACGGCTTGGATGGTCATGGATGGCCTTTCAACAAAGATCGCAAAGTTTGTAACTTTCCGTCCGTCTTCTTTGAAAGAAAACGATCAGGGACGCTGGGCTGCGCGCAATTCACGCTCCAGCGCGTCGAGAAAACGGGAGCGGTCAGCTTTTGTAAAGCCTTTGCCGCCCCCCTGTCGAAAGGGATCAGCGGCCCGCAGGTCGGTCATCAAATCACGGGTGGCCAGTACGTTGCCGATGTTGGCAGCGGTCAGTGCTTCGCCGTTGTGTTTGAGGACCCGCGCACCGGCTTCCAAGCATTTGGCGGCAAGCGGGATATCCCCTGTCACCACAACGTCTCCCGGCCCGGCGCGCTCCGCGATCCACATGTCGGCCACATCCGGGCCATCTGGCACGATCACCGTTTCCACCAGCGGGTTCTGGGAAGGGCGCAGGCCCCCGTTGGATACCACGAACATGTGCAGCTTGTGGCGGGTGGCAACCCGCTCGGCTTCGGCTTTAACCGGACAGGCATCCGCATCGATATAAAGCGCTGTCATTTTGAATAAAGCGCGTCGGCATGAAAGGCCACATGGTCTTCCATGAAGGTGGAGACGAAGAAATAGCTGTGGTCATATCCGGGCTGCATGCGGAACGTCGCCTCCTGCCGCTTGGTCGCGATGGCGGTGGCAAGCGCTTCGGGCTTGAGCAGGTCAAGAAACTGGTCATCCGCCCCCTGATCGATCAGCACCGGACCATCAAAGCCCTTGTCGGCCATCAACAGGCTGGCATCATGGCGCGTCCAGGCGGCTTCGTCCTTGCCCAGATAGGCAGCAAGCTGTTTGCGACCCCAGTCGCTCGCGGTGGGGTTTGTGATCGGCGCAAAGGCGGAGACAGAGGCGAAGCGGCCCGGCAGGTTCATCGCTAGTGCCAACGCGCCGTGTCCGCCCATGGAATGCCCCGTGATGCCCTGACGCTCCATATCGATGGCAAAGTTCCTGTCGATCAGCTTGGGCAGCTCCTCGGCCACGTAGTCCCACATCTGGAAATGTGGCGCCCAGGGTTCCTCCGTCGCGTTGACATAAAAGCCCGCGCCCTTGCCCAGATCATAGGCTTCATCATCCGCAACATCGTCACCGCGTGGGGAGGTGTCGGGAAACACCAACGCGATGCCATGTTCCGCCGCCCAGGCTTGCGCGCCTGCCTTGGTCATGGCGTTTTCATGCGTGCAGGTCAGGCCGGAAAGGTACCACAGGACCGGAACGTCACCATCACGTGCTTCTTCGGGCAGGAACAAACCAAATGTCATGTCGCAACCACAGGCCGCGGACGTATGGGAGTAGACGCCCTGTATGCCGCCGAAACAGGCGTTTTCAGAGATGGTTTGCATGTTGAATCCTTTCATGTTGCTTTTGCTACCCCGCCAGCACCCATGCGACAATCAGGCTGACCGTGACGATACTGACGGCGGTTGAGATGAGGATGGCGGCGGACACCCGGTGCGGTGCCACGCCGTAGTGTTGTGCAAGCATGTAGACGTTTCCCGCAACCGGCAGCGCCGCGGCGGAAATCGCAACGCCCGCCTTGTAGGGATCGACCTTGAACACAAGCATCGCGATACCAACCAACAGGGGATGCAAGGCCAGTTTGCAGAAGCTGAGCCATCCCGCGATATGGATTTTCTCGGCCGATTTGGTGGCCAGTGACGCACCGATTGCGAAAAGCGCGCCGGGTGTGGCGGCACCACCCAGGATGGCAAGGAATTCGTTCATGGGCACGGGGATCGGAATGGCAAACCCGGACCAGACGAACCCCAATACGATGGCCACGATCATCGGGTTCTTCAGCAGGCCCAGACCGATGCTGCCGAACAGGGCCCGGCTCATCCGGCCATCCCGCGATCCGGTGATCAGAATGACAATCAGGCTGGAAAACACGATCAGATCGACGGCCAGCACAAGCATCACGGGTCCGATGGCTTCCGGCCCCAGCAGCAGGGTCAACATCGGCACGCCCAGGAACCCCACATTGCCGATGGCAGCGGTCTGCGCTTCAATCGCGGTCGTGGAAACATCGAGCCCGCGCAAAAAACCGACAAGGGTGGCGATACCGTACACAAAGGCCGTGCCCCACAGATAAGCGATGACCAGTCGGGTGTCCCAGACTTCGCTCAGGGACAGGTTGGCAGCGAACCGGAAGAGCATCGCGGAGAGGGCAAAGTAAAACACGAACTTCGTCAGATAGGCTGTCGCCTCCGCCGTGAAAAACCGTGTGCGGCCCGCCCAATAGCCCAGCCCGATCAGGGCAAAGAAAGGGAGAGTCTTGAGAAAAATGGCGAGCATGGCCGTAGGGGTAGAGAGCAATGGGGCCGGGTGCAAGGCGCTGGTTTGTTTGCGGTCCGGCGGCTACCAAGGGCGTCATGTTGGAAACCGTCCTGATGAATTTGCGCAGCACCCGGAATGTGGGGGATCTGGCATGCTCTCCTGCGGCCTATTTCGACTTTGGTCAGGCACAGACATTGGATATCCAGCAAGAGGCACCAGCATGTAAACGGGTCATATTCGGGGGTGGCCAGATTTACCGCCAGGTCGTTGATGCAGCGATCTACCGGACAGCGCAGGCGCAAACACGCGTCGTCTGGGGTGTCGGAATTTCAGCGCGGAATGCGGCTGATCTGACTTATGACATCCTCAAAGCGGCTTGCGGGCCCATTTCCTCGCGCAATTGGAACGTGCCAGGATGTGTCTACGTGCCGTGTGCTTCGGCCATGTCGCCGCTTTTTGACGATGTTGCCGAACCGCGGCACGAGGTGGTGATTTTCGCCCACGCCCGCAAGTCGGAAGGGATGATGCAGCCCGCAGGTATCCCATGCCGCACCAACCATGGCGGTACACTGGCTGAAACCCTCGATTTCCTGGCCAGTGGCGCGATTGTCGTTACAAATTCGTACCACGGCACCTACTGGGCCATGTGTCTGGGCCGCAAGGTGCTTTGCCTGCCGTTCAGCGACAAGTTCCGGCAATTTCGCGATAACCCGGTCTTCTCCGATCCCGCAGACTGGTTCGCTGATTTGAACAGGGCCGAAGCCCGCCCGGACCTTCTGGAGGACGCGCGCGCGCGAAATCGTGCATTTTATGACGTAGTACTTGACCTGTGAGCGCGACGGCACCCTTAGAATGTGCAATAGTTGACTGTGTACGCTTTAAACTGCGGCGTGTCTTCGTTGCGTTGACCAAAGGACTGATATGAACGCCCCTTCTCCGAAAATTCGCAAAGGCCGCAAGTTTGATCAGGTCCTCGAAGGCGCACGGGCCGTGTTCATGGCGGATGGTTTTGAAGGGGCCAGCGTAGACGAAATCGCGCGGGTGGCAGCCGTATCAAAGGCTACGCTGTACAGCTATTTCCCCGACAAGCGGCTGTTGTTCATGGAAGTTGCAAACGCCGAATGCAGCCGTCAGTCGCAAGAAGCACTCGACAACATCGAGATGGGTGCGCCGCCACGTGCGGTACTGGGGCAGGCGGGTCGACAGTTCCTGCGCTTCATCACCTCCACCTTCGGCCAGCAGATCTTTCGGATCTGTGTCGCGGAATCGGACAGGTTTCCGGAGTTGGGTCAGCGCTTCTACAATTCCGGCCCTGCCGTCATGCGGGCCGAAATGGCCGCATATTTCGAAGAGGCCGACGCGCGCGGTGAATTGCGCATCGATGACTACGTTCTTGCGGCTGACCAGTTCGGAGAGCTTTGCAAGGCGGACGTCTGGGCGCGGCTGATCTTCGGGGTCAGCAAAAGCGTCAGCGCCGAAGAAATCGACCGCGTTGTGGATGGCGCGGTAGAGACGTTCATGGCGCGCTACGGCGCTTGAATCCGTCAGCCCTTGGGGCGGTTGTCGACGATGCGCACCGCTTTGCCTTCCGATCGCGGCACGCCGCCCACATCTGCCACGTCAACCCGCACGCTGATACCCACCGTCTGCTTGATTTTCGCTGATAGCGCCCGGCCTGCCGTATCGCGGTCGGCCTGACCAACAGAAGCGTCCACGCATTCGCAGATCACCCGCATCTGGTCCATGCGGTCAGGGCGGTTCAGTTCGATCTGGAAATGCGGGGCTAGGCCCGCAATCGCCATAAGGGCTTCTTCGATCTGGGTGGGAAAGATATTGACGCCGCGCAGGATGATCATGTCATCGCTGCGCCCGGTGACCTTCTCCATGCGCCGCATGCTGCGCGCCGTACCGGGCAACAGGCGGGTCAGGTCGCGGGTGCGGTAGCGGATAATGGGAAAGGCTTCCTTGCTGAGCGAGGTAAAGACAAGCTCTCCCTGTTCTCCTTCGGCAACGGGTTGCCCGGTGTCGGGGTTCACGATCTCCGGGTAGAAATGGTCTTCCCAGATATGCAAACCGTCCTTGGTTTCCACACATTCCATGGACACACCGGGCCCCATGATTTCGCTCAGCCCGTAGATATCGACGGCATGCATGTCAAAGGCCTGTTCGATCTCCTGCCGCATGGCATTGGTCCAGGGTTCGGCGCCAAAGATGCCGACCTCAAGCGAGGTTTTCCGCGGGTCGCGCCCCTGAACGGCGAATTCATCAAGGATGGAAAGCGCGTAAGAAGGCGTAACTGTGATGCCCTTCGGCTCGAAATCCGTAATCAGGCGAACCTGCCGGGGCGTCATTCCGCCGGAAACGGGGTATGTCGCAAGGCCCAGCCTGTCCGCCCCGAGGTGAATGCCCAGACCGCCCGTGAACAGGCCATACCCATACGCGTTGTGCAGCATATCCCCCGGTCGGAGGCCCGCCGCCCGCAGGGAGCGGGCCACAACGGTGGCCCAGACATCGAGATCGTTCTGGGTGTACCCCACGACTGTCGGCTGGCCCGTGGTGCCGGACGAAGCGTGCAACCGGGCCAGCTTGTTGCGCGGCACGGCGAACATCTTGAAGGGGTAATTGTCGCGCAAATCGGTCTTCACCGTGAAGGGAAAGCGCGCGAGGTCGTCCAGCGATGTCAGATCATCGGGATGCACGCCCGCCGCGTCAAAGCTTTGCTTGTAGAACGGCACGTTGTCATAGGCGTGTCGCAATGACCATTTCAACCGCTCCACCTGCAAGGCGGTTATTTCATCCCGACTGGCGATTTCGATGGGGTCCAGCGTGCTGCGGTCTGGGGTGAGATCTTTCATCGGGCAGCGCCTTCTTTTTCTTCGAAGTGGTAGCCTTTGACAGTGCGGGACAGGCCGCGGAACAGTGCCACCGTGCGCCCGTCTTCACCTGTCACGGTCACGTCATAGATGCCGGAACGGCCTGTCAGCGACGTTTCAACGGCATGGGCACGCAGAACCTCGCCCTGTCGGCCGGGCGACAGGTAAGTGATCTGGTTTTGTTGCGCCACGGTCAGCCGATTATGGCTGTTGCAGGCAAAGGCAAAAGCACTGTCGGCAAGGGAAAAGATCAATCCGCCGTGACAGATGCCGTGGCTGTTGAGCATGTCATCGCGCACGGGCATTTCCATAGTAGCGGTGCCAGGGCCGACATGAACGATCTTCATGCCCAGTCCTGGGCTGGCAGCATCGTTGGCCAGCATGGTCTGGGCACATTTTTCGGCACGTTCCTGCGGCGTCATCAGCGTCTTTCGTGTTTCACATTCTGGGCAGACTACACCGAAATGTAACGCTTTCAACGGTTTTGATCGTCATTGGAGGGGACAAAAGCTTGATTTGGCCGCCAAATGGCGCAACTGATAGATCATGAACATGCCTTTGCCGCCCAAGGTCACCCCGTTTGAGCGCCCACCCGAACAGGTTGCCTTTCACCGGACCGAATTGTCGCCGATCCTGTCGCTTTATGGACGTATGGTTGCTGCAGGGGAATGGCGCGATTACGGCATCTCATGCCTGCGTGAGGTCGCGGTCTTTTCCGTTTTCCGGCGCACCGCCGAAATCCCGCTGTACCGGATCGAGAAGCGCCCGAAACTGCGTAACAAGCAAGGCATGTACGCCGTGATTGGGGCAGATGGTCAGGTACTGCGGCGCGGGCATGACCTGAAGGCAGTGCTGCGGGTGCTGGAACGCAAACTCATTCGGTCGGTGGATTAGAACGCAGTCCGCAGGACGCGCGGCATGTGGTGCGCAGGGGTATTTATAGCCAAAAAGAGGGGCAACCGAGGCGCAGTGATTTTCGCGTCAGCGTGTGCTGAGGCCGAGGGACCCGCCAGTGGCAAAAGGCGGGTGATCTAGAGCCTGCGGTGGGCTGTGATGGGACCGTCGCCCTGAGACAGGATGCGGGTTTTGGCGGTCTCGATAGGTTCGTAATTGGTGGACATGGTTGCCGCATTGGCGTGGATGATGGTTTCAGCGTCCGAAACGATGGCCACGTGGCCTTTCCAGAAAATCAGATCGTTGCGCTTGAAGGGCCCGGTCGCAGGGGTGCCGAGGGATTGCTGCATGTCGCTGTCGCCGGGGCAGGGGATGCCACAGGCAAGCAGGGCGGCCTGGACCAGCCCGGAACAGTCGATGCCCCAGCGGCTGTTGCCGCCCCAAAGATACGGTGTTCCAAGAAAGACCGCGGCGATGCTTGCAGGGTCGGTCGCGGTTTGATCCATGGGGCCCAGATGGGGGAGAGGGACGTACCCGAGGGCCGTTTCCGCAAAATGGTCCGTTCTGGACGTCACTTCGAGAGAACTACCGAAGGTCAGGGCAATCCGGTCCGGCGATTTGAGGTCCGGCGCTTCGTAAGCGTGGGACGCTGCGGCGGTCACTCGATGCGTTAATGTGGTCAACGGGCCAAGGGCGTCTGTGTGCAGGTGGCCGACGTACCCGTCCTTCAGGCTTTGGACGTAAGACCAGCCGACAGATTGATGCAGCACCGTAACGCCATCGCCATGGATCAGTTGCCGGTCACGTGGACCGCCGGGACCGCGGCAGAGATCAGCCAGTGCAACCTTGATCTGCGCGGGGTCTTGCTGCGTGCAGAGCGCGGGATCAGGTGTCAGGCGCGGGTCGCTCATGTCTTCAATATACGGTCCAGCGCACCATAGAGCGCGCGGGTGCCCTGACCCACGCCCCCCTTTGCACGGGCGGGCGCATCGCTGGGCTGCCAGCCGTAGATGTCAAAGTGCGCGTATGCGCCGTTTCCCGCAAAGCGGCGCAAGAACAATGCGGCTGTGATTGACCCCGCAAAACCGCCCTTCGGCGCATTGTCCAGATCCGCGATGCCGGGTTCGATCATCGCTTCGTAAGGGTCATGGAAAGGCAGGCGCCAGACGGGGTCTGCTTCTTCCACCGCCGCGACTTCGAGTGCCGCACAGAAAGCAGGATCATCACTGTAATAGGGCGCGAGGTCTGGGCCAACAGCGACACGGGCGGCACCCGTCAGTGTGGCCATTGAGATGATCTGATCGGGCTTCTCTTCAGCGGCAAGCGTCAGCGCATCGGCCAGCACAAGACGCCCTTCGGCGTCGGTGTTGTTGATCTCGACCGTCAGTCCCTTGCGAGAAGGCAAGATGTCGCCAGGGCGGAACGCGTTGCCTGCGACTGAATTTTCGACAGCAGGGATCAACACGCGGAGTTGCACCTTGCGACCCGTCGCCATGATCATATGGGCAAGGCCCAGAACAGCCGCAGCACCCCCCATATCCTTCTTCATCAATCCCATCGATGCGCCGGGTTTCAGGTTCAGTCCGCCCGTGTCAAAACAGACCCCCTTACCCACCAAGGTCAGCGTGGGACCCGTATCACCCCAGCGCATGTCGATAAGGCGCGGGGCGCGGTCGGCCGCACGGCCCACGGTTTGGATCAATGGAAAGTTCTGTTCCAACAAGGCGTCACCGATGATCACCTCGATATTGGCACCATGGGTTTCGGCAAGGTCGCGGGCAGCTTGTTCCAGATCATCCGGTCCCATGTCGAAGGCCGGGGTATTGATCAGATCACGGGTCAGCGCCTCGCCCGTCGCAAGCGCGATAATGCGGTCCGTGTTCAGCGCCTCGGTGGCCTGAAGCTGCGCCAGCATTGGAGATTGGGTCTTGTACCTGTCGAACCGATAGGAGGCGAGGAGCCACCCAAGCGCCTCGGTTTGCTGTGTTTCATGATCCAGCCCGGATGCGATGGCATAGGTGCCTTCCGGCAAGCGCGCAGCCGCCGCAGCAAGGGTAAAGCGCGTCCGGCGGCGGGCATCGGACGTGCCGTATCCCGCCAACGCCAAAAGTGGCTTGCCGCTTTTGTCCGGCAGACACAGGGCCTGACCTACAGCGCCAGTGAACCCCATCCTGTCGACCCATGCACGGGTTGCATCATCCTGCGTGGCGAACCAGCTTTCAAGCGCGGTTTCTTCCAGGACATGCAGGGGAATCGCGGTTTCATCGGAAGGGGCAAAGGCAAGGGGCATGAAGGGCTTTCCAGGAGTTGGGTCCTGTCCGACCCTAGCCTAAAGCGCGCGCCTCGCAAGCGATCAGATCGGAATATCCTGCAGTTCCCAAACCGCGGTGAGAGAACGTTCGCCAGTGCGGATGAGGCGCGACAGCGTGGCCGCCAGCGCAATTTCGTCTTGACGATCGATGCAGATGGTCACGTCACAGGCCACCTTCGCAAGGGTGAACATGCCGACCTGTTCGGCAATGGCGATCAGGGACCGGGTGTTCTTGCGCAGCCCGGTCCAGTCGCTGGTATGATAAAGCGTATTTGAGCGTGCAAGCCGCTGCGCAAGTTCCTCCATCGCGCGGCACACGACGTCTTCTGCACCGGATGGCCCCAGTTCGGAGTAGAGCGCCCCCAGCCTGTCCTGATCCAGAACAACCTGCTCAAACGGCTTCATTTGCAAAACCTGCATTTCGTCTCACCCTTGCTTCAGCCCCCACGGCTTTGGTGCAATATCAGGCATGGACATGTGCAAATGGTTGAGGCCCCCTCGTATTTTCTCTCGAATTCGCTGCACATTTCCGATAACGCAGGGCGGAATTCAAAGCAGGGGTCCCACGATATGGACAACGCAAAGCCGCTGCCGGCGTATCTGGTGCAGCGATATCACGGCTGGAAGGCCACGCATTACGCCGAGAACGAGGGCTGGTACCGTCGGCTGGCCTCCGATGGGCAGCATCCGCGGGTCATGGTCATTTCATGTTGTGACAGCCGGGTGAATGTTCTGGGTATCTTTGGTGCGGATCAGGGTGAGTTCTTTATCCACCGCAACATTGCAAACCTGGTGCCGGTCTATCAGCCGGACGGGGACCATCACGGTACCTCTGCCGCGGTGGAATATGCTGTGCGCGTGTTGAAGGTGTCGGATCTGATGGTGCTGGGCCATTCCAATTGCGGCGGCATTCAGGGATGTATCGACATGTGCGAGGGCCGTGCGCCCGATCTTGAAGCACGCGACAGCTTCGTGGGGCGCTGGATGGGTATCCTGCGCCCGCAATATGAAGAAGTTGCGGACATTGCAGATGCGCCGGAACAGGCGCAGCAGCTTGAAAAGCTCGCGGTGGTGGTATCGCTGCGCAACCTGATGACATTTCCCTGGATCAAGACCGCGGTCGAAGCAGGAGAGCTGTCGTTGCACGGGTTGTGGACGGACATTGGCGAAGGCGGGCTGGAATGTTTCTCCCCAAAGGATGGCCGCTTCACCCCGGTCTGAGTTGTTCAGTACCCTGAATTGAAAGACGCGCTTCCATGGATCAAATCCTGTCGCTTGCCGCCACAAACCTGCTTTCGCCGATTATCCTGTCCTTTGCACTTGGCGTTCTTGCGGCTCTCGCACGTTCAGACCTGAGTTTCCCCGAGGCAGTGGCCAAGGGCATGTCGATCTATCTGCTGTTTGCCATCGGTTTCAAAGGTGGGGTCAGCGTGGCGGATCATGGGATCGATGCGCGACTGGCGTTATCACTGGTGGCAGGGATTGCACTGTCTTTTGCACTGCCGCTGATCGCTTTCGCGCTGTTGCGGTTCATGACCGGGCTCAGTCGGCTGGATGCGGCGGCGGTAGCCGCACATTATGGTTCGATCTCCATCGTGACATTTGTCGCGGCAACCTCCGTACTGGAAGGCAGCGGCATCACCTCCGAAGGGTACATGGTAGCGGTCGCGGCCGCGATGGAAGCGCCCGCGATCCTGTCCGCGCTGTGGTTGATTTCGCGGGGGCAGGCCGATGGCCGCCGCATGGACCCTGAATTGATGCGCGAGATCATGCTGAACGGTTCCATCGTGTTGCTCGTGGGGTCTTTCGTGATCGGCGGGATCACGGGTGCCGATGGACTGGCCCGAATCGAAAGCTTCATCGTCTCGCCATTTCAGGGGGTCTTGTGCCTGTTCCTGCTGGATATGGGGTTGGTTGCCGGGCGCGGGTTGCGCGAAGGCGGCGCGGTTCTGCGCCCTGGTCCCCTGGTCTTCGGGATGATCATGCCGCTGGTGGGCAGTACAATCGGATTGCTGACAGGGCTTTTGCTGGGGCTCAGTACCGGGGGCGTGGCGCTGATGATGGTGCTGTCGGCGTCTGCTTCCTATATCGCCGTGCCTGCCGCCATGCGCGTGGCGCTGCCCGAAGCGAACCCGTCGATCTATCTGACGCTGTCGCTGGGTGTGACGTTCCCATTCAATCTGACGCTGGGCATACCGCTTTATGTGGCGGTGGCCAGCTTTGCCACAGGAGGATAACGCGATGCAGACGCACAAGGCCAAGCGCGTGGAGATCACCATTGAGGCGATCATGCAGTCGCGGCTGACGGATGCGCTGACAAAGGCGGGCGTCACCGGGTACACGATCCTGCCGGTTTTTGGCGGATCAGGGCGGTCGGGCCAATGGACCCGGTCCGGACAGGTCAGCAGGGCAAGCGGGATGGTGCAAGTGGTCTGCATGATCCGGCCAGAGCGTTTGGACGGGCTGCTGGACGCCGCGTTCGAGGTGGTCGAACGCCATATCGGCGTTGTGTCGGTGGTGGATTGCGAAGTCCTGCGGGCTGAGCGGTTTTAACGGCTGCTTAACCGATTCTCTTTCAGTGTCGGCGCATGACATTGGAAACAGTTACTTTGAAATTGTCGCAAGAGTTGTTGAGCAATGCCGCGCGGGTGGCTTCAGTGCAGGACGTGACCGTCGGCCATTTGGTGCGGGTGCTTCTGGCGAAGGAAGTTGAACGCAGGCTCAGTCCGTCAGCATCCAACACGGCGGATGGGGGCCTTATCGCCGCGCTTCAGACGCTTCTTGTCCGTGATATGACAGAAGCTGAGAATTGGGACGATCTCGCGGTGCGTCTGGGTCGGCATGGGTATGAACTGCGTCCCGCAGGCGGTGGCATTGCACTGCATAAGACATCCTGCGGTACACGGGTCTGCAAAGGCTCCGACCTTGGATTTGCCTACCGCACTTTTGTGCGCCGGTTCGAGGGCGCGATGCCCGGCCATCCCCATGGCACCTTGGGAGAGGCGTTTGTGGATCAGCCGACAGCCGCCAGACCGCTGACTTCGACGGAAAAGGGCCGACTGCAAAGGGCGTTGGAACCGGTGTTCAAACTGGCGGAGGATTGGGATGTGCTGACCGCCCGGATGCAGCGGCGCGGGTATGTGTTCCGCCCGCACGGGACCGGATTGGCAATCTATACCATTGGTGGTGCGTTCGTGTGCAACACCGCGACCGTTGGCTATCGCTACCGGGCGCTGGTGAAGCGGTTCGGCGCGCCAATGCCGGGGCATCCGCACGGGCAGTCATGGGTGGCCGCTCATGTACAGGGGGATCTGTTGGAAGACGACGTTGAAGTCATTGACCATGAGAGATGAAAAAAGGGAGCCCGGCGGCCCCCTCTCCCAGATGTCTTCGGATGTGATCCTCACCCTTTCTTGAGAACCTCACGGCCCAAAAGCTCCGCAATCTGCACCGCGTTCAACGCAGCCCCCTTGCGCAGGTTATCCGACACGCACCACAGGTTCAGGCCGTTATCGATCGTGCTGTCCTGCCGAATGCGGCTGATGAAGGTTGCAAAGTCGCCCACACATTCCACCGGGGTGACGTACCCGCCGTCCTCGCGCTTGTCGATCACCATGACACCGGGTGCTTCGCGCAGGATGTCGCGGGCCTCGCCTTCATCAAGGTGATCTTCGAACTCGATGTTGACCGCCTCGGAGTGGCCGACAAAAACCGGTACGCGCACGCAGGTGGCCGTGACCTTGATCTTCGGATCGACGATCTTCTTCGTCTCCGCGACCATCTTCCATTCTTCCTTGGTCGATCCGTCTTCCATGAAGACATCGATGTGCGGGATCACGTTGAACGCGATCTGCTTGGTGAACTTCTTGGGTGGCTTGTCGTCGGTGGGGTTGTAGATCGACTTGGTCTGATCCCAAAGCTCATCCGCGCCTTCCTTGCCGGCACCGGACACGGATTGATAGGTGCTGACCACCACACGCTTGATCGTCGCGCGGTCATGCAAGGGCTTCAGCGCCACAACCATCTGTGCGGTCGAACAATTCGGGTTGGCGATGATGTTTTTCTTGGCATAATCGTGGATCGCCTGCGGGTTCACCTCCGGCACGATCAGCGGGATATCCGGGTCATAGCGATACAGCGACGAATTATCGATCACCACGCAGCCGGCTTTCGCGGCACCCGGCGCATATTTCTTCGTCGCCTCGGAGCCCACGGCAAAAAGCGCCATGTCCCAGCCCGTGAAATCAAACGTATCGAGGTCCTTGCATTTCAGCGTCCTGTCGCCAAAGCTGACTTCCGTCCCCATCGAACGGCGGCTGGCAAGTGCCACGACCTCATCCGTGGGAAACTGGCGTTCCGCCAGAATGTTCAGCATTTCGCGGCCCACATTGCCAGTGGCGCCTACGACGGCGACGCGATACCCCATTTGATTTCTCCAATATGATAGCAGGGTTGGTGCGCGCCCTTTAGCGCGTGCAGTGGCCGAGGGAAAGGGGGATCGACCGGATCAACCTGATGGGCTGTCACGGCTGAACAGATAGAAGGCAAGACCCACCGCAAGGCTGGCCACCAGCAGGGTGAAAACCGCAACGTAGGCTTCTGTTGGGGCAGCACCGTCCGCGAGTGCGGCACGGTAGACCCGGCCCGATGCCATCTGCAGGATGCCGACCCCGCCGATGGAGAAAAGGTTCAGCATCGTCACCCCCCGCCCAATCAGCGCAGGCGGCAGAAAGCTGCGCCCATGGGCCATCAGAACCGCATAATTCGCACCGAAAAAGCCAGTGCCCGCCATCATCGCAGCCGAAAGGAGCAGCGAATTCTCCGGGGCGGTGATCAGCACCCCTCCAAAGATCAGGATCAACACGCTGCCCCCGATAATCATCCACTTGCGGGAACTGATCAGTCGGTCGGCCTGCGCATAGGCCAGCGCGCCCACGATCATCGCAATCCCCATCACAAGGCTTGCCGTGCCAATCTGGCTGGTGGTCGCGTTGAAGGTATCCGACAGATACGGGCCGATCCAAAGGCCCCGCACCGCAATAGATATGGCATAGCTGACGCCGATCAGCGGATAAATCAGCCAAAGCGCGCGCACCCTGAACAGCGCAAGGAGCGAGCCGCTTTCCTCCCCTTCCACAGGATCAGGATCACGGACGCGGGACAAAATGCCGAAGGCCACCAGCGCGCTCACGCCCGCCAGCACCCAAAGGGCGGCCCGCCAGCCAATCAACTCCGCAGCAAGCGCCATGGGGTATGCCGCGACAAGGTTGCCGGAACTGCCAATGGCCAGCATCAGGCTGGCCAGCACCGCGAAGCGCGCAGGCGGGTATTCGCGCCCGAAGATATAGAAAGACGCCATCAGAACGGGTGAACATCCCACCCCGATAAGCGTCATGGCCACATCAATGTGCCAGGCCGCGGTCGCCAGTGCGAAAACCGCAGCACCGCCGCCGCCACCCGCCAGCAGCAGCCACCCGGCCGTCCTGCGCGGCCCGAATGTATCAAGCCCCCAGCCCACCGGGATCTGCATCGCGGCAAAAGCGAGGAACCACAGACCAGATGCACCCGCCAGATCGTCAGGCGTGGCACCGATGTCTGTTTCCAGCACCGATGTCAGAACCGCAAGGAAGGCGCGAAAGAATTGGCTGAGGACATAAGCTGTGCCCAGCAGGAATATACCAAGGTTCATTCAGGTCAGGACTTCCACTTTGATGCCAACGCCGTCGCTGCCTGTGAAAGGATCAGGACATCTGCACCAACGGCCACGAATTGCGCGCCTGCGGCGATGGCGTCCTTCGTCATCGGATCATGCGTCGACAGGATACCCGGGGCCTTGCCAGCCGCGCGGATGCGGGTCAAGGCGTCCATGATGACAGATTGCACATCCGGATGCAGGGCATCACCCATATGCCCCATGTCAGCGGCCAGATCGGCGGGGCCGATGAAGACGCCATGCACGCCCTCGACAGACAGAATGTCATCCAGTGCGGCAATTCCCGTGCGGTTCTCGACCTGAACCAGCAGGCAAATCTGCGCATCCGCCGTCTTGCCGTAGTCCTTGATCTGGGAAAAGCGCGCAGCACGGGTCAAGGCATAGGCCACCCCTCGCTCACCTGTTGGCGGATAGGTCACATCGCGCACCAACTGCTGTGCCTGATCCGCGCTTTCCACCATTGGAACCAGCACCGTTTGTGCGCCTGCGTCCAGAACCTGTTTGATCAGATAGGTCTCTCCGATGGGTACGCGGACGATCGGATGGCTATCGCTGGCCTCAAGCACTTGAAGTTGTGCAAGAATGGAACGCAGGTCGTTCGGCCCATGCTCGCCATCGATCACAACCCAATCAAACCCGGCCATCCCCATAAGCTCTGCCGAAAGCGTTTCGGCCAACCCGAGCCAGCAGCCAAAGACTGTCTCACCCTTGGCGAGGGCGGCCTTGAAGGGGTTCGTCGGGACGCGCATCGCTGGTTTCCTCCGCTGGATCGTCGGCGCACCCTAGACCCGGAGGTTCATCTTTGGCCAGAGTGGGGATGCGATCCGGATCATCCAGTGCCGCGCGGAGGCGTTGGGTAACCTTGTCGGACAAAGGTCGGTGCATCCGTCCTGTGGCGTTGATTGGTTTCACGGCCTGCGCTGAGCCGGCAAGCCCCGGGACGCGCAAGACGTTGTCGCGCACCATCTCTGCGAACAGCGCATTGGATTGCGCCGGATCAAGACCCAGATGCCGCACCAGCATCGCCGGGCTGCATTGGGCCTGTGCGCGGGCGATCAATTGGGCCCAGGCATAAGCACCGGGCGGGATTGCTGCCGTGGCAGGGGCTGCGGTGGCGGCAAGCGGAACGGCAGGCGCCGCTGCAAGCGCTGCCAGTGATGCGGTAAATTCACGTCTGTTCATGGGTGTCATGTAGGAAGTTTCGTCCGTAATTGCGAGTCGTTCGCAATAATTGGAGATCAGATCACCTTGATCACGTCCTTGTCGATCGAAAGCATATAGCCGCGCCGCGCGATGTTCTTGACCAGCAGTTCCGATACGATCTGGTTGCCCAGCGTATCGCGCAGCCGCTTGATGCGCGTGGCACCGGCAGCTTCCTCGCAATCGGCAGCGCTGCGGCCTGAAATCATGCCTTCGATCTCTGCACCTGACAGCACATCGTCATCCATCCGCGCCTCGGCCAGCACCGACATCGTCTCCATCGCCGCGTCCGTCAGTTTGAAACCAAGGTTGTTGAGGTAGACGGTGTTTTCCTCCCGACTGATCAGGAGGGAAGAAACCTGTATCCCCGCCCGCTCGATCTGCGCCACGCGGCGGTTGAAGCCGATCAGCATGATCAGGAACACCAACGCGGCGATCAGCATGGCGGTGGCAAAGACCAACAGCACCATGATCACCACACGGTAGCTGGCCAGCGTATCTGAAAACGCGGTGCCGGACTGGGCGAGGATTTCCAGCAACTTGATCTCGGCACCGCTGGTCAGGTCATCATTCTCAACGAAAATGCGGGTGACCTGTGCGTCGAACGTATTTGCATCTGGCAATGCCCAGAACAGCAGGACGGCACCCATCAGCAGCAGGACAACAATCGCGGCAATACCAACCCCGACAAACCGTCCGCCAAAGCGGCGCATGTCAGAAGCGGAGGTAGTTTGATCCGGCACTGTTCTTCCTTTGTGCAAGTCCCTCTTCCCCGAAGACGGACAGAACATTGAGCAGGGTCCAGCCCTGCGCTGACAAACGGCCTGCCAATTCGGACCGGGCCGCGTTGGCGTTGCAGGCGCCGCGAATTTCAGCGACTCCATAGTGCAGGCGCAGGGGGTTGTCCTGTTTCGCCTTGTAATCGGCATAACAACCCGCCGCGGAAGCAGGCACGGCGGCCGCCAGCAGCACGCCGGTAAGCAGGGAGAGAGCATCGTGTTTCATGCTGACATGTCTGCGCTTTCTGGCCGCGTTATTCAATATCTCAAGGGGGTTGGCACAGGTGCTATCGGATAACAGGGGGGTGTTATTGCCTGTCTTCCGGGGTTGGGGCGAGGATTGGGTCAGTGCCGGTTTTGGCCCTGGTGTGGGAATACCCCCGCGCTGCCCACATGAAAGGATTAACCATGTACAGGAAATTTATTGCCACCGTTTCCGCCGCCGCGATTGTCTTGACTGCAATGGGCGCCGCACCGGCTTACGCCGATGATCGCGACGCCGCCCGTGCATTGGCCGCCATTCTGGGGATCGCTGTCATTGGCGCGCTGATCCACGAAAACAACAAGGACAAGAAGCGCAAGGTGCATCGGCAGGCCCCCGTCTACAATCAACCTCTCTACAATCAGCCAACCTACAAGCCGCACCAAATCAAGCCACGCCCGCTGCCGCAGCGCGCAAACCGCAAATTGCTGCCGCAGCAATGTTTTCGCAGCGTGGACACGCGGCAGGGCACCTATCGCATGTTCGGCCAGCGTTGCCTGAACAAGCATTATCGGCATGTGAACAGCCTACCTCAGCGCTGCCATTACACATTCCGCACCTATGACGGCAAGCGCCGCGGATACGAAGCCCGCTGCCTGCGCGATGCCGGCTACCGTCTGGCCCGTGGATAACAACGGGTCCTGATCCGGGGGTCATGTCCCTGATCCCCGGGAACTGGGGGAGGATGTTCGGGCATCCTCCCCTTTTTGCTGTCTTGTGGTTGGCGGTGTCTTGGGGGAAGACAGGGCATGGTACCGGATCACAGCTTTGAAAACGCCGCCCGTCTTCGCGGGTTCTTGCGGATTGCAGGTGTAGACGAAGTGGGCAGGGGGCCTTTGGCCGGGCCGGTGACGGCGGCGGCGGTGGTGCTGGACCTCGCGCATGTCCCTGAAGGGCTGAACGATTCCAAAAAGCTGACAAAGCGGCGCCGGGACATTCTGTACCACCAGATCATGGAGGTGGCCGAGGTTTCGATTGCGCACGCCAGCGTCGAGGAAATCGACGATCTGAACATCCTGCGCGCCAGCCACCTTGCGATGATGCGCGCGCTGGCGGGGCTGGAAGTGCCTGCGGATTATGTGTTGGTTGATGGCAATATGCTGCCGCGCGATCTGAGCCTTCCGGCAGAGCCGGTGATCAAGGGCGATGGCCGCTCCGTCTCCATCGCAGCGGCGTCAATTATGGCAAAAGTTTGTCGAGATTATGTCATGTTGTCGCTTGCGCAACAGCACCCCGGCTACGGCTGGGAGACCAACATGGGATATGGATCAAAAAGCCACATAGAGGCGCTGCAAAAACGGGGCGTGACCCCACACCATAGACGTTCGTTCAAACCTGTCCACAACATGTTGTAGCAAGAGAAAATCGTAAACAGCTGATTCAAAAAAGAAATTGACCACGAATCAGCAAGGCGACATGCTGCCTCTCAACCAATGAGTGCGCAAAGCACCGGGGACAGAGGCAGATATATGACGACCACCATCAAGAGCGCTGCGGCGCTCCCCCTGAACACGATTCTAAGTGGCGATTGCATCGAGGCGATGCAGGCATTGCCTGCTGAAAGTGTCGACCTGATCTTTGCAGATCCGCCCTACAACCTGCAACTGCGCGGCGACCTGCACCGTCCGGATAATTCCAAGGTGGATGCGGTTGACGATGAATGGGACCAGTTCGCCAGCTTCAAGGCGTATGATGACTTCACCCGCGCCTGGCTGAAGGCGGCGCGTCGGCTGCTCAAACCCGATGGGGCGATCTGGGTCATCGGCAGCTATCACAACATCTTCCGCGTCGGTGCCGCGTTACAGGACGCGGGATACTGGATCCTCAATGATGTGGTCTGGCGCAAATCCAACCCGATGCCGAACTTCCGCGGCAAGCGTTTCACCAATGCCCACGAGACGATGATCTGGGCGGGCAAGGGCGAGAACAGCAAATACACCTTCAACTATGAGGCGCTAAAGGCGCTGAACGAAGGTATCCAGATGCGCAGCGACTGGGTGCTGCCGATCTGTACGGGCCATGAACGCCTGAAAGACGGCGCAGGCGACAAGGCACATCCGACGCAAAAACCGCAAAGCCTGCTTCACCGCGTGCTTGTGGGTTCCTCCAACCCCGGCGATGTGGTGCTTGACCCGTTCTTCGGGACCGGGACCACCGGGGCTGTGGCCAAGATGCTGGGCCGCGATTTCATCGGGATCGAGCGCGAAGAAAGCTATCGCGCCGTGGCCGAGAAACGCATTGCCAAGATACGCAAGTTCGACCGCGAAGCGTTGCAGACGACAACGTCGAAACGTGCAGAGCCCCGCGTGCCCTTCGGCCAATTGGTTGAACGCGGGATGTTGCGCCCGGGCGAGGAGCTTTATTCCCTCAACGGTCGCCACAAGGCCAAGGTGCGCGCCGATGGCTCCTTGATCGGCGCGGATGCCAAAGGGTCCATTCATCAGGTCGGTGCCGCATGCGAAAAAGCACCCAGCTGTAACGGCTGGACCTATTGGTGCTTCAAGAAGGACGGCAAACGCGTGCCCATTGATCTGCTGCGCCAGCAGATCCGGTCGGAGATGGCCAACTAGATTTCAGACATACCTACACCGCCGGTGTCTGCATTGTTCCAACCCCCCGAAGGAACATGCGCAGACACTCACCTTGGCCCCGCCCCTGGCGGGGCCTTTTTTCATCAATGCACGTGCGCGCGGAGCGGCCGATTGTCCCGCAATGCGGCATGAACATACCGCGTGTCGAATTCCCGCTTGCTCAGCACGTATCGAACCCCGGCAGCGGCTGCCTTTTCCCACATGAAGGGCGACGGCCAATCGCTGACCATGATCACGGGGATATGTGACAGGTGTTCGTCCCGTGAAAGCTCCAGCGCGAAATTGGTGCCCAGACCGTCAGGCAGGTTGTTGTCCAGCAGGATCAGCGCGGCCTTTCCACGCGCCAGCGCGGCACGGGCGCAGGCAAGTGTCGTCGCCACCTCAACCGTGAAACCATAATGCGAACGGGCCAGCACGCGGCGCATCCGCTCACTGTCGAAAACGCTGTCTTCTACAATCAGGCAGGTCGGCATGTGAGGGTTGGAAAGGCTCTGGGCTGGCTGCATCGGGTTCCCGTTCACGGCTATCGCGAGAAACCCTGCCATGACCGGGTTAAGATCGCGTTTCAGCGCGGCTGTGGCGTGGCACGACGGTTATAGTCCGTCCAATCGGTGATCTTGGGATAATAGGTGCGGCGCCATTCGCGCACACGCGGGTTCATGATCCGCCGCCAAAGCGGTGGGATCATCGCCGCCATTGTCATGACCGGATACCCGAACGGCAGCTGCGGAGCCTCATCCGGGCCATAGTTCTGCAACACCGGAAAGCGCCGGTCGGGCTTGTAATGGTGATCAGAGTGCCGTTGCAGGTTGATCAGCAGCCAATTCGATGCCTTGTGCGCCGCATTCCACGAATGGTGCGGTTGCACATGCTCGTATTTGCCGTCGCCCAGATGCTCACGCGTCAACCCGTAGTGTTCGATGTAATTTACCAGCTCCAGCTGCCAGATCGCGACACCGGCCTGCACCAGAAACAGCGCGACGCCTGACCAGCCGCCAAGGATCAGCGCGGCGATCAGGCATAGGGCCTGCAGACCCCAGTATTTGAAGAACGGGTTCGAAAGGTCGGTCCAGGGTTTGTTCTTGCGCGCCAGCATCGCCTTTTCGGCCTTGAACGCGGACACCAGCGATTGCCGCAACACGCGGGGATAGAAACGGTGGAACCCTTCGTTATAGCGCGCAGTCACCGGGTCGCGCGGGGTGGCCACATAGCGGTGATGCACCAGCAGATGTTCCGAACGGAAATGCGAATAAAGCACCATAGCCAGCAGCGCATCGGCCAGGAAACGCTCCAGCTTGTTCTTCTGATGCATCAACTCATGGCTGTAATTGATACCGACAGTCCCGGTGATCACGCCCACGCCAAAGAAAATGCCAACACGCTCCAACGTGTTCAGATGGTCGGCCTGCGGCACATACCACAGCAGGCCGAAAAGCGTGATCGCCTGTGCCGGCACCCAAAGCAGGGTAACAAGGCGATACCAGAAAAGGTCATCGTCCGTTGCTTCCAGATCGCCGTTATCAAGGTTGACCCCCACAACAGCATCGAGCACCGAAAAAAGGAACCATGTCACCAAGGGCAACAGAACGATCGTCCAACCGCCGTTCATGGCGGCGACCCACGCAAGCGGGATCAGCCCAAGCGACAGCCAGAACGGAAGCGCGCGCGCAAGGCGGGCCAGATCATGTGCTGGAATAGTGGTGGGTGTGCTCATCTGCGTCTCTTGTTCACTTTTTGTGATCTTATCGTGAAACAAGGAGGGCTCAAAGAGGGCAAAGCGCCTCAGCCACGGGTCAGATTGAAGGCTTTGCGCATCACTGTCGGCAGGTCTGAAGGGCGGAACAGATCCGGGGGCAGGAATGTTCCGACAGTCGGACGGGCATCCATGGGTACATCGGCCTGCATAATCCGCAGGATCAGGTGGAAATGCGTGAAAGTATGTCGCACCTCGCCGGGGTGGCATTGCCATTCAGCCTCCACCGGGGGCAGGCCCGGCGGCAGGTCGTGCGCGGTATCGGTCCACTCCGATCCGGGCCAGCCCAGCATCCCGCCCAGCAAACCCTTGTCAGGCCGCGTCTCCAGCAGCCATGCGCCATCCGTGCGGCGCGCCAGATAGACAGTGCCATGGCGAACGGGCTTGGCCTTTTTCGGCGTCTTCTTGGGGAGCTCTGCTGCCGTTCCCTCCATCCGCGCGGCGCAGGGACTACGCCAGGGACAAATGCCACAGGCGGGGGACTTGGGCGTGCAGATCGTCGCACCCAGATCCATAACGGCCTGTGCGTAATCGCCGGGCCGCTTGGCGGGTGTCAGCGCCTCGGCACGCGCCATCAATTCGGGTTTGGCGGCGGGCAAGGGCGTATGAATATCGTAAAGGCGCGCCATGACCCGCTCCACGTTTCCGTCCAGAACGGTGCTTTGCCGGTCATACGCGATGGCGGAGACAGCCGCGGCGGTATAGGGACCGATACCGGGCAACGTCAGCAGAGTGCCATAATCGTCCGGAAAAACCCCGTCATGATCCGCAACGACGACCCGTGCGCACTTCAGCAGATTGCGCGCGCGTGCATAATATCCAAGGCCAGCCCATTCCCCCATCACCGCTGCGTCCTCGGCGGCGGCCAGATCGCGCACAGTAGGCCAACGTGCGGTAAACCGCTCGAAATAGCTGCGCACCGTGACAACAGTGGTCTGTTGCAGCATGATTTCACTCATCCAGATGCGATAGGGGTCGGGCATCACTCCGTTTGCACGGTCCTGCGGACCAATGCGCCATGGCATTTTGCGGGCGTGCACATCATACCAGTCCAGCAGGCTTGCGGGCAGGACGTCATTGTCGGAAAGGTCACGCAATATTTATGCTCCGAAAAGCCGCACGGGCTGGTGAATTGGGGGCAATGCCATATGTTATGCCCTGAACAAGAGGAAGATAGCGATGGCCGCGCGCCGGACCAGTACAAAAGGGTTCAAACGCACTGATAGTCTGCTGTCCGGGCAAATTCGATCCGCATCTGAGCGGCGCGGCTTTGCGCAGACGCGGCTATTGACCCAATGGGCCGAGATCGCAGGCGCTGACACCGCCGCCATCGCTCTCCCGGTCGAAGTAAGCTATGGCCGGGGCGGGATGGGCGCGACACTGACCTTGCTGACCACGGGGCCGAATGCACCGATGCTGGAAATGCAAAAGGAACAACTGCGGACAAAGGTGAATGCCGTCTATGGCTACAATGCCATTTCACGCATCAGAATCACCCAGACGGCGCCACAAGGCTTTGCCGAGGGACAAATCGCCTTTGCGCCCGCAAAACCGGAACCGACAAAGGCCCCGGATCCGGCACTGACGCGCAAGGCCGCCGATGCGGCCAGCCCGGTAACGGACGACGGGCTGCGCGCCGCTCTTGAAAAGCTGGGTACGAACGTGCTGATGAAGACCAAGAGTTGACGCATCTTTCAGATCACATCGAACAAGACGATTTCAGAGGAAAACAATCATGAACCGTAGAAACATCTTGCTGGGCGGTGTCGCCCTTGTTGGCCTGGGCGGCTGGGCGTTGACCTCTGGCCTGGGTGGTGGCAGCGGCAGCACACCGGTCAATCCGCTAATCGGCGCGGCAAACGCGCAATCGTCTGACATCGACACAAGCACCGTGCCGGACATGGTATTGGGCAGTGAAGACGCCCCCGTGACCGTGATCGAATATGCCTCCTACACCTGCCCGCATTGCGCGCGCTTCCATGAGGGTGATTTCAAGCAACTCAAGGCCAACTACATCGACACCGGCAAGGTGAAGTTCATCTACCGCGAGGTGTATTTCGACCGCTACGGCCTGTGGGCATCGATGATCGCGCGCTGTGGCGGGCAGGAAAAATTCTTTGGCATTTCCGATATGCTGTACAAGGGCCAGTCCGAATGGGCCCGCGCTGGCGAACCTGCCGCGATTGCCGATGAACTGCGCAAGATCGGGCTTCTGGCGGGCCTGGACAAGGACACGCTGGATGCCTGCCTGTCCGACGCCACCCAGGCAGAGACGCTGTATGCATGGTTTCAGGAAAACGCCGAGGCCGACGGCATCAACTCCACCCCCAGCTTCGTGATCGACGGAAAGAAATACGGCAATGAAGGCTATGCCGCCATGGCCGAATTGATCGACGCCGCACTGGGCAGCTGATGTCTGCCCCCCTTGCCGGCCTGAAAGTGGTCGAGATGGCCCGCGTTCTGGCCGGTCCCTGGGCCGGGCAGACCCTGTCCGATCTGGGTTGTGACGTGATCAAGGTCGAAAGCCCAACCGGCGATGATACGCGCCAGTGGGGTCCCCCCTTCGTGACGCGCGATGACGATGTGTCGGCGGCCTATTTTCATTCCACCAACCGGGGCAAGGCTTCGGTCACGATAGATTTTCGCACCGCCGAAGGCGTGGCGCGGCTGAAAAAGCTGCTGGTCGATGCCGATATCCTGATCGAGAATTTCAAGACCGGGGGCCTTGCGAAATACGGGCTGGATTATGACAGCCTGCGCGACGAATTCCCGCAATTGATCTATTGCTCCATCACCGGGTTCGGTCACACCGGCCCCTATGCGGATCACGCCGGGTATGATTTCATCGTGCAGGGCATGTCCGGTCTGATGTCCGTCACCGGAGAACCGGACCGCCAGCCGCAAAAGACCGGTATCGCGATCACGGATGTTTTCACCGGTGTCTATGCGACCACGGCGATCCTTGCGGCAGTGCACCAACGCCAGGCCACAGGCCGGGGGCAACACATCGACATGGCGCTGCTTGATACGGCTGTATCGATCATGGGCAATCAGGCGATGAATTACCTGACGACCGGGGTGGCGCCGACGCGGATGGGCAACGCGCATCCCAATCTGACGCCATACGAAGTCTTTGAATGTTCTGACGGGCATCTGATCATCGCAACCGGGAATGACGGTCAGTATCGGCGCCTGTGCCAGCTGCTTGGACTGGATGACATGGCCCATGACCCTGATTTCGCCAGCAACGCCAAAAGGGTGGCCAACCGCCCTGCCATGATTGCCCGGCTCAACGGCGCGACGTCCCGGATGACACGGGCCGAACTGCAAAAGGCCTGCGAGGCGCACACGGTGCCCGCAGGGCCGATCAACCATCTTGACGATGTGATGGCCGATCCGCAGGTCATTGCGCGGGGAATGCAAATCGAATTGGACGGTGTGCCGGGGTTGCGGTCCCCCTTCGTGTTTTCGGACGCGGAACTGGACCTCAATCGACCAGCGCCAAAACTGGGTGAAGACGATTGAAAAGGCCCGCTTTCCTTGAAGGAGCGCTGTCGAAAGTTTTCTGAATTTCCGGCCTAGCCCGGTTTGGGCAGCGCGTTCAAAGCATCGAAAAGCGCGTTTTCCGGCGGCAGGCTCAGCCGCACAGGTAATGTGATCACCTTGCTTCGGAATTTCGCAGGCAGGCGCACGGCGTCTTTTTCGGTCGTCACCAATTGCGCGCCACGCGCGATCGCATCTGCCTCCAGCCGCGCCATCAGCGCAGGCGTCAAGGGCTGGTGATCCGACAGCGCCTCGGCGTGAACCAACTCGGCACCAAGACCCCGCAGTGTGACGAAGAACTTTTCAGGATGGCCGATACCCGCAAAGGCCAGAGCGCGCATGCCTTCCCACACCATACCCGTGCGCAAGGGTTCAAGGGTGGCGCGGACATGGGGCAGGGCGGTGGGGACCTGTGATGTATCGAACTCCGCCTGCGCCGCCTTGTCGCCAATCGACAAGAGCAGATCGGCCCGTGTAAGACCCGTCGCGACGGGCTCTCGCAATGGCCCCGCAGGCAGGCAAAGCCCGTTGCCGAAACCCTTTTCAGCATCCACGACAACAATGCTCAGATCATATGCCAATGCAGGGTTCTGGAACCCATCGTCCAGAACAATCACACTGGCCCCGGCGTCCACGGCGGCCTGCGCCCCCGCAGCCCGGTCGCGTGCCACCCAAACCTCTGCAAAGGCCGCCAGCAGCAAAGGTTCATCCCCGACGTCGCTGGCGCGATGACGCGACGGGTCCACCTGCACAGGCCCTTCCACTGTCCCGCCATACCCCCGGGATATGACATGCGGCGTGTGATAGAGATCGCGCAACCGTTCGACCACGGCCATGACGGTGGGGGTCTTGCCAGTGCCGCCTGCGTTGATGTTGCCCACGCAGATAACCGGTACATCCAGCTTCAGGCGCTTGCCCCGTGCCAACCGGCGTGCTGTTGCCCTCGCATAAAGCGCCCCAAGCGGCTGCAAGGCGCGCGCCCGCCAGTCTGGATGCGGCAGGTGCCAGAAAGCAGGTGCGCGGGTCACGCGCGCCCCATGGATTGATCGAGCGCATCCTGTACCAGATCGCTGACGCTGTCCGTCAGCGCGGCCCCTTTTGAAATCACGTCCCACCCCGCATGGGCCATTGTCGCGGCCTGGTCCGGCGCGATCAGCCGCGACACGGCGGTGCCCAAACCATCGGTGTCATTGACAATGCGCGCAGCCCCCGCCGCCGCCAGCCGGGTGTAGGACGGCAGGAAGTGCCGCACTTTTGGCCCATAAAGGATGGCCGACCCAAGGGCCGCGGCATCAAGGGGGTCACACCCGATACTGTCCGGCACCAGCGATGATCCCAGGAACGACACCGGAGCCGTACGAAAGAACAGACCACGATCTGACGCGTCCTCGCTGATCAGAACGTCGGTATTTTCATCGGGGAATTGTCCCTCGTCCCAAAGGGCAAGGTTGAAATCGGCTTCGGTCGCCGCCAGCGCCGGTGCCACGTCGTCGGGTTTTGCAAGCTGCAGGATCAGCAGCAATCGATGCGACATGCGCCGGGCCTTGGCGTGTGCGGCAAGAACGGTGGCCGTCTCGGCCCCGTGTACCTGTGTGGCGAACCAGACGGGCCTGCCACCCAGCGCCGCCGTAAGCTCCGCCAGATCGGAATCGGCACACGGCAGCGGCTCGCCTCCGGCAAGCAACGCGCTCGCGGGCAAAAGCCGCTCGCGGTCCAGTCCCATCTGTTCAAGGCGGGTCTGCCCCTCCGCACTGCGCGCGCTGGCCTTGGTGAATTGATTAAGCACGGTTTGCGTCATGTCAGGCAGCCAGCGGTCCCGCCTGCGGGTGAAGCCCTTCGGGTCGGCGTCAATCAGGAAAAGCGGAATGCGGGCGGCAGCCTCCAGGATCAGATTGGGGCGCAACCCACCCCAGACCCAGATAACGGCCCCCGGCATCCAGTGATCCAGAAAGCGGGTGACGCCGGTCTCATGCTCGCTCGGCGCCCGGGTCAGGGTCAGGGGCAGATCATCGCGGGTCAGGGCTGCGGCGTTGCCGTCGGGTGGCAACGTGATCAGCACATGCAGCCCGGGACGAGACCGGATCAGGCGCGCGGCAAGATCCTGAATCGCAAGCATATTGCTTGGCTCGCCCGCATGGATCCACAACACTTCACCATTGGGCCGGGGCCCCATGGGATCAGGCCCGGGCGCATCCGAGCGCCGCACAAGCGCGCGGTACGCAGCAAGCCCGAGCGACCCGGCCATGCGTATCTCAACCCAGTTCTTCGGTGGCGGAGGCTTCGGTCTCTTCATCCCGCAGTCGGTGCAGATGCGCGATGAAATACCGCATATGCGCGTTGTCCACCGTGCGCTGTGCCTCATTTTTCCACGCATCATATGCGGCGTCGTAGCTGGGGAAGATACCCACGACATGCAGATCATCCACGTTCTTGAACACGTTCTCGCTGGGGCTGACCAGTTCGCCCCCGAAAACAAGGTGCAGGCGTTGGGTCATTCAAGTCTCCTCATGCAAATACATTGCCTCAGGAGGTATCCAGAAGGGCGCGCTCACGCAAGGGCGGTGGACAATGCGTGATGGACGTCAGGTGCTGCTGCTATCACGCCGTCAAGGCAGGGATCGGGATTGTTGAAGCGCAAGGGCAGGCTTTTGCGGTCACCAATGCGCCCACCCGCTTCGGTCACGATCAGCGCCCCGGCGGCAATGTCCCATTCCCAACTGCGCCGCAAGGTGATCATCCCGTCAAAGCGTCCCGCCCCCACCAGCGCCAGCCGGTAGGCAAGCGAGGGGCGATAGCTGCGTTCAAACGTCGGGGCTGCTCCAGATTTCCAATGGTGCGCATGAAGCGCAGGCTTGGCCGCCAGCACCGTCGCATCCGCCAGCACCCTTGCGGGGGCGCACCGGATCGGCACACCATTCAACCACGCGCCCTGCCCTTTGGCCGCCGCATAGAGCCTGTCGCGCAACGGAAGGTAGACCACAGCGGCGGTGACCTCTCCCTTCTCGGCCACGGCGATGGCATGTGCCCAGGTGCGCCCCCCTTCGACAAAGCTGCGCGTGCCATCGATGGGATCGACAATGAAGACGCGGTCATGGTTCAACCGACTTGTGCTGTCCTCGCTCTCCTCGGACAGCCAGCCATAATCGGGGCGTGCAAGACCAAGCGTCGTGCGCAGCTGATCGTTCACGGCCAAATCGGCTTCGGTCACGGGACCTGCGTCATCCGGTTTGTCCCAGCGCAGCGCGGTCTTGCCCGCAAAGCTGGTGGCAACCCGCCCGGCGATGCGGGCCGCGTCAATCAAAAGGGGCAGGTCATGCGCCGGCAAGGGTCATTCCCGGTACCAGAAGCGACGGCACGACGCGGCTGAGATGCGCGCGCGCATCGTTGGCCGGGATCATGGCGCGCAACATGTCATTGAGGTTGCCCGCAATGGTGCATTCGTTGATCGCGTGGGTGATCTGCCCATCCTTGATCCAGAACCCCGCTGCCCCGCGTGAATAATCGCCTGTGTTGGGATTGATGGTGCTGCCGATCATCGAGGTGACCAGCAATCCCTCACCCATGTCGCGGATCAGATCCGCCCGACTGGCGCTTCCTTCCGTCAGCGCCACGTTCCACGTGCTCGGTGACGGCCCGGACCCGGTGGGCCGGGTGGCGTTCCCCGTGGGCGTCATGCCCAGCTTGCGCGCATTCGCCAGATCAAGGGTCCAGCCCAACAATCGACCGTCTTCGACGATCATGCGCTTTTGGGTCGGCAGCCCTTCTCCATCGAAGGGCCGCGATCCGCTGGTCCGGGGCCGATGTGGGTCTTCGGTCAGGGACAGCGCTTCTGGCAGCACCAATTCCCCCATCTTGTCGCGCAGGAACGACCCCCCGCGCGCGATGGATGCCCCATTCACGGCACCCAGAAGATGCCCGATCAGACTGGAGGAAACCCGTTCGTCGAACAGAACCGGATAGGCCCCGGTCGGCGGCTTGCGCGCGTCCAGCCGTTCCACCGCGCGGGCACCCGCACGCGCGCCAATCTCTTCGGCGCTGCGCAGGTCCGACTGGATAAGGCGGCTGTCACTGTCATAGTCCCGCTCCATCCCGGTCCCGTGACCAGCGATGGCCACACAGGACAGGCCGCGATCGGTGCGGTCATACCCCCCTGAAAATCCATTCGATGTTGCCAGATGCGCCCGTTGATAGCCGTAATAGGCACTGGCGGACTGGACTTGGGAAACACCCTCCACCGCACGCGCGGCAGCTTCGGCGCGGGTGGCGTCCTCCTGCAGCGTTTGCGGTGTGGGTTCATCCGCCGGATCACACAACTCCAGCGCGGCAATGTCCCAGTCCTTGGCCAGCTGATCGGCTGAGGCAAGCCCGGCAAAGGGATCTTCGGGGGCTTCACGGGCCATCGCCACGGCACGCTCGGCCATTTCCGTTATGGTGGTGGCAGAGGTGTCAGAAGCCGATACCGATGCCACCCGTTGCCCCACAAAGACCCGCAAGCCGATGTCCACACCCTCGGCCCGTTCGGCCTGTTCCAACGCACCTTCGCGCACATCCACCGAAACGGAGCTTGCGCGCACGGCCTTGGCATCGGCCCCATCCGCGCCCGCGCGGTTGGCGGCCTGCAAAAGTTGATCGGTCAGCGCATCAAGGGGCTGAGTCATGCCGTGTGTCCTTTTCCGTATGGGGTGGACCTAAGCTCTGCCCGCCAAGGAGGCAAGGGAGAGGGCGCAAAACGGGGCGCATCACACCGGTACGCCCCGTTCATTGCGGCGCGGGCGCCTATTGGATGCGCTGACCGTTGGCCAGCACCTGACCTTCTTCGTTGAACTCGATCTTGGAGCTGAGCGTATCGGGTGCATCCCCCGGCACGGCAAACAGCCCCATCATCATCCGTGCGCCCATGGCCTGATCCTGCGGCAGCAGTCCCATGGCCACCAGCTTGTCCAGCAGACCGTTCCCGCCCACAAGGTTCAGGTTCACCTCGCCCACGGGTTTCGGCATGCCGGGAAAGGTTGTCATGTCCGTGTTGTCGAAAGCGAAATCGCCCGTGCCATCCAGACGCGCGCCCGCAACATCAACTGTCAGGTTGTTCATCTTGAGCGACTGCAATTCGCCCGGGGTCTGGGTCGCCAGCATTTCGGCGCTGTCGGGGCTGAAGAAATCGACGAACATCTTCGCCTGACCCGTCAGATCCAGCGCAATGGTCGCAGGATCACGTGGCAGTTGTGACGTCGGATCGAAGATGCCCCAGATCATGTCGGACATGACGAAATCCTGCAACGCCATGCCAAAGGCAAAGTCCTGTGGATCGTCGGATTTGCCAACCGGCATCACCACGTTGAAGGCAGAACGGGCCATGCTCATATCAATCGGAAAAGGCAATTCGCTTAGCGTCGCGCTAAGCTTGGTATTGGTCTGCTCCACGTCATAGCCAAGGCCGCCCGCGCCCATCTGAAACTTCAGCGTGCCCCCATCCGAAGAAGTCGTCGCCGCCACGCTACCGCCTTGCGGATCGTTCACGTTGACGTCCGTCTGGCCGTTGCCGTAGGTGAAAGTGCCGGTCACGTCGAAACCCGCGGCGATCATCCGGGACATGTCTGCCGCCTCGACCTGCCCACCGGGAATGGTGCCGGTGCCGGTGTAGGCCACGCTCTGAACACCGCCCTGCGCACCGACTTTTGCGGGCTCATCCGGCGGCTCGACGAAGAAATCGAATGTGATCGCGTCCATGGTGCCCTGCTGGTCATAGCCGCGCAAATCGCCTTTGTCGGTCATCGTGGTGGTGTTGGTCACGCCGTTGATGGCGAAATTCATCCGCATCACATCATCGCCCAGGGTCGTGCCGTCGACCTCGAACTGGTTCATGTTGATGCCCATGCTTTGCGCGGTATAGGTCGTGGTAATCTGATCGGGCGTGCCGCTGGCGATCATCTTGTGGCCGGTCTGCGTCAGGTCCATCTGCATCTTGCCCGGCTCACCTTCGCCCGCGGGGGGGGCCACATCCATGGTGATGGGCATGGTGTCCGGCAGAACGATGGCCACGGTGCCGTTGCCCTGATCCTCGAAACGGATGGTGCCCACATCCATGGCCATCTCACCCTGATTGTCGGGGAACTGCATGCCGAAGCTGATCCCGCTGACCGTCAATACGCCGCCATCCGTGGTTTCTTCCGCGGTGACGGTATATCCCATCCCCTCCATGTATTGCCGCCAGTCGCCCCAGACCTCCGCCGGGGTCAGATCGGCGGCAGCCATCTGCGCCGCCAGCGTGACGGGCAGGGCAAAAGCAAGAGTTGCTGGAGAGTATCTGCGCATTATCTGTTCCTTGTTTGGATATTTCGGCCGCACCATTGATTGCTAAATAAGGCATCGTCGTGACGATACCAAGGGTGGACCCTCAGTTAAGCGAGGACTACCACAGGGCCAGTGCCAGATGCAAAACGACCGTTGGAAACGCAAAAGGGGAACCGCCATGGATATGACCGGCAAAACAGTGATGATCACCGGAGCCAGCCGCGGCATCGGAGCAGAAGCCGCGCGAACATTCGCGCAGGCTGGCGCGAACGTGGCACTGCTGGCGCGGTCGCAGGACGCCATCGCCGAGATCGCCGGAGAGATCGGCGCGCACGCCATCGCGATCCCCTGCAATGTTGCCCGTTTTCAGGAGATGTCCTCGGCGGTTGAGACAACGGTCGGGGCTTTCGGCGGTCTTGACGTGCTGATCAACAACGCCGGTGTGATTGAACCGATCTCCCGCATCGCCGACGCCGATCCGGACACCTGGGCGCAGGTGATCGACATCAACCTCAAAGGCGTGATGAACGGGATCAGCGCGGCCCTGCCCGCGATGAAAGCGCGCGGTGGCGGTTCCGTACTGACAATCTCCTCCGGGGCGGCCCACAACGCGATTGAGGCTTGGAGCGCCTATTGCTCCTCCAAGGCGGCGGTCAACATGCTGGGTCGGTGCCTGCATCTGGAAGAGGCCGAAAACGGCATTCGCGCAATCGGCCTGTCACCCGGGACCGTGGCCACCCAGATGCAGCGTGAAATCAAGGCCAGCGGGATCAACCCGGTCAGCAAACTGGACTGGTCCGACCATGTCCCGCCCGAATGGCCCGCCCGCGCCCTGCTGTGGATGTGTTCACCCGCAGCCGACAGGTTCCGGGGCGAGGAAATATCGCTGCGCGATGAAGGCATCCGCAAGGAGATCGGCCTGACATGATCGAATGCACGCAGGAGGGGGATCTGTGGACCGTTACCATCAACCGCCCCGACAAGGCCAATTCGCTGACCCATGCCATGCTGACCCAACTGGCCGAAATCATGGAAACGGCACACTCCGCACGGGTGGTGCTGCTGACCGGGACGGGCCGTGTATTCAGTGCCGGCGCCGACCTTGACGAAGCCCGCGCAGGCCTCGCGACCTCTGACGTGTGGGAGCGGCTGTCGTCCGCCGTCGCCGCCCTGCCGGGGCTCAGCATCGCAGCGCTGAACGGGACCCTCGCGGGTGGGGCGATGGGTATGGCGCTGGCCTGCGACATGCGGATCGCGGTGCCGGGGGCAAAGTTCTTCTATCCCGTAATGAAGCTCGGCTTTCTGCCGCAACCCTCCGATCCGGGCCGGATGGCCGCCCTGATCGGCCCGGCCCGTGCCAAGCTCATTCTGATGGGCGGTCAAAAGATCACGTCCGACGAAGCGTTGTCCTATGGCCTGATCGACCGCGTCGTGGCACCAGATGACCTGATGTCCCACGCGCGTGAACTGGCCGCCGACACCCTTGCGGCCAAGCCGGAGATCGCGGCGGGCATCAAGGCGCTGTGCAGCGGCAAGACCCCCTAACGCCCCCGCCGCTTGCCCGGCACCTTGCTGCGGAATTCCGGCGGCCTTTTCGCAACCCAGGCCGCGAACTTCGCCAGCCTCGGATGACCGCGCAGCGCTTCGGGCGTGTTGTAGTGCCGTGCCAGATCCGCCTCCGACAGCGTGGCATGGACCTCGCGGTGGCAGATGTGGTGCATCAGCACGACAGGCCCGCCCTTGCCGCCTTTCAGCTTGGGGATCAGATGGTGCAGGCTTTGCGGCACACCTTTGGGGATCGGGCGCTCACACAGCGGGCAAATTGGGTCAGTCATTGCAAAAACCTTGATCCGGGCGAGCAGGGCAGGCAAGAGGATGGCGCGATCCTGCCACAAGACAAGGTGCCATCATGGAGTTCGATCTCTCCTCTCAACCGGAAATCGTGCAACAGGCGGCAGGATATGCATTGCAAGGCTATGAACTGGCGCTGACGTGGCTGCTCAGCCCGGCCGCATGGTCGCAATTCGCGCTGCTGGTGGCGGCCTATCTGTTGGCGCTGGTGATCTCCGGGCGGGTGCGACCCGCGCTGGAACGGCTGGTCGATCCGGGTGAAAGCACCAGCATCCTCGCCACGCCCCGTCGTTTTGTCCTGCGGTTCCTGCCGCTGATCACACCTTTGCTGGCTTACGGGCTGACCGGGATCGGGGAAAGCATCGTGCGGTCGCTCTTTGACAGTGGCGCAGTCATCGCCTTCGGCAAGCGGGTGTTCCTGTTTCTGGCTGCCCGCGCGCTGGTCCGCGACATTGTCACGGATGCGTTTCTCAAGGTGCTGGGGCGCTATGTCCTTTTGCCGATCATGGCGCTTTATACCTTCGGTTTGCTGGACACGGTGACACTGGCGCTGTCCGAATCCGTCGTTGGTGTGGGGAACATTCAGTTTTCCCTGATTTCCATCGTGCGCGGGGCAATTGCCGGGGCGCTCCTGTTCTGGCTGGGGCAATGGTCCAACCAGCAATCCACGCAGATCATTTCCCGCAATGAGGAAATGCGCCCCTCCATCCGGCAGTTGCTGATCAAGACGGTGGAATTCACGATCTTCGGCGTGGCGTTCATCCTGCTGATGAACATCATGGGCATCAACCTCAGCGCGCTTGCGGTTCTGGGCGGTGCCATCGGCGTGGGTCTTGGCTTCGGCCTGCAAAAGATCGCCTCCAACTTCATTTCCGGCGTGATCCTGCTGCTGGAAGGGCAGGCGACCGTCGGTGATTTTGTTGAACTGGACGGTGGGGAGGCAGGCACGATCGTCAAGATGATGGCCCGCGCCACCATTCTGGAGACCTTCGATGGCCGCTGGATCGTGATCCCGAACGAGGATTTCATCACCACGCGCGTGGCGAATTATTCCGACAGCGGCTCCGCCAACCGATACGAGGCGCCGTTCTCCGTCAGCTATGACACCGATATCAACACCGTGCCCGCGCTGGTGGAGGCAGCGGTCGCCACGCATCCGGAGGTGCTGGACGCGCCTTACCCCCCGGACTGCGAATTGCGCGGCTTTGGCGACAGCGGCGTGGATTTTGCAGTCGAATTCTGGGTCAACGGTTTGGACGACGGACCAAACAAATATACGTCGGACGTGCTGTTTCTGGTGTGGAACGCGCTGAAGGACGCGGGCATCGAAATCCCCTATCCGCAGCGGGTGGTAGAGATCAAAGGCGGAATCCCGCAAGCCGGTCCATGACCCATGCGGTAGTCATTGGCGCAGGTCCGGCAGGCCTGATGGCGGCCGAGGTCATGGCGCAGGCCGGTCTGCAGGTCACCATCTGCGAGGCGAAGCCGTCCGTCGGGCGCAAATTCCTGATGGCTGGGAAATCCGGGTTGAACCTGACCAAATCCGAAGCGGCGACAGCCTTCAGCGAAGCCTTTGCCGAAGCGCGCGGCCCCCTAGCGCCGATGCTGGATACGTTTGATGCGCAAGCGGTGCAGGCATGGGCGCGCGAATTGGGTCAGGAGGTCTTCACCGGGTCCACCGGGCGGGTTTTCCCTGTTGCGATGAAAGCGTCACCGTTGCTGCGCGCGTGGTTGGGGCGGCTTGGCGCGCTTGGGGTGCAGGTCAACACACGCTGGCATTGGCAGGGGTGGGACGCAGATGCGCTGCTGTTCGAGACGCCGCAGGGGCCCCAGATGGTGCGGCCGGACGTGACTGTTCTGGCGCTGGGCGGCGCCAGTTGGGCGCGCCTTGGGTCTACGGGCGAATGGGCGGAGGTTCTGCAGGCGCGCGGCATTGGTGTGGCCCCCTTTGCGGCGGCAAACGCAGGGATCGCCGTGGACTGGTCGGTGCATATGAAAAAGCATTTCGGTACGCCGCTTAAAGGTGTTGCATGGTCCGCCGGCCCCTATGCCTCACGCGGGGAGGCGACACTGTCGGCGCGTGGACTTGAAGGTGGCGGCATCTATTCGGTATCGCGCGGGGTGCGCGAGGGACATTCGCTCCACCTCGATCTGCTGCCCGACCTCTCTGTGCCCGAGGTTACCGCAAGGTTAAGCAAACCGCGCGGCAAGGCGAGCCTCAACAACCATCTGCGCAAGGTGCTGGGCCTGCCGCCACAGCAGATCGCGCTATTGCAGGAAATGGCACGGCCCCTGCCGGATGGCCTGCGCGCGCTGGCGCGGTTGATCAAGGCCGTTCCAATAGCACATACAGGGCTGCGCCCCATGGACGAAGCCATTTCGACTGCGGGCGGCATCCCGTTTTCGGCGCTGAACGATGGGTTGATGTTGCGCGACATGCCGGGCGTCTTCGCCGCCGGAGAGATGCTTGATTGGGAGGCACCCACGGGCGGCTACCTGATCACCGCCTGTCTGGCGACAGGGCGCTGGGCCGGGCTGAACGCAGCGCAATGGGCCGCAACTACCCCCGCGCCTGCGCCGCCTTGAACGCAGGCCGGTCGCGCAGGCCCGATGCCCATTCCCACAACTTCTTGTCCACCTTCGGAAATCCTGCGCCCACGGACCAGTTGATGCAATGAACGGCAAGAATATCCGCGTGGGTCATCTGATCGCCGGTCAGGAAAGGCCCGGTGATTTGTTCTGACAACTTCCCGGAAGCACGCAGGAATTCCGCCTTCAGGCTGTCCTTGATCTCAGGAACACGCTGGTCCTCGGGGAAGACGAAACTGTGTTTTGCCGCCGCCCACAAGACTGCGTCTAATTCGTCGATCAGCCAAAAGGTGATCGCATCCTGTGCCGCGCGGGCAGGTGTGCCCGCGGGCGCGGTCAGTTTGCCGTGCTTGTCGCCCAGATAGGTCATGATCGCCACTGAATCCGTCAGCACATGGTCCCCGTCCACAAGCGCGGGCACCTTGCCAAGGGGGTTGTACTTCAGCGCGTCGTCCGACCGGGGGGCGGCTGGGATGACGTCGTAGTCCTCCCCGATCTCCTCAAGCATCCACATCACGCGAAATGCGCGTGATTTAACGGCACCAACAACAGTATACATGGCGTATTCCTTTTCGAGGTTATCTCTGAGCGCCCAGCATTGCCAGCCGGATGAACGCACGTTCAACCAGCGCCAGTGCCGGCGCATTCTGACCGGCGGAGCGCAGGGTCAGATCGGTTTCGGTCAAGACAGACAGCGCCTTTTCCAGCTTTGCCGCCCCCCATGCCCGCGCCTGCCGGGTCACACGGGCGCGATCGCGCACGCCCCAGATCGGCGCGCCGGGGTTCGCGGCAACGCGGTACAACGTCATGAAATGGCGGTTCGCCATGATGGTCAGGGTCACTGCATTCACCCCCTGCGCCTGCAACTTTTGCATCACCGGACCAATCTCCGCTGCGCGGGCTTCAGCGACCACATGCAGGATGTCATCCACATCCGCCTCCGTAGATGTGGGCGCGCAAGCGGCGATGTCTGCCTCGGAAAGCGGCGTCTCATCGCCCCGCTTGTAAAGCGACAGCTTTTCAAGCGTTTGGCGGAAATCGCCGGGGTCCAGCACCTGTGCCAGATCGGTAAGAACGGCCATCGTATCCCCTTCCGCCTGCACCTTTGCGTCGGCCAGCATGCGCTCGATCTCTGCCCGGTCGGGGGGGTCATCGTAGATGGCGGTTGCATAGGCACCTTGATGCGCCTCGAACGCCTTGAGGATCTTCGACGTCTTCTTCAACGCCCCTGCCGTCACGACGATCTGCGCATCCCCCGGTTGCCAGTCCACCAGCGCATCCAGCACCGGTTTGGCCACGTTTTCATTGGCGTCTTCGACAAAGGCGGCGCGTGGTCCGGGAAAGAACCCCACCGCTTTGACGGCATCCAGCAGCATCGCTGGGTCGCGGCGCAACTCCGCGGCAGGAATGCGCGTCAGGCGCATCTCCTCCTCTGCGGCTGGCCCCAAAAGCGCCTTCAGGAACGCCTGCCTTTTCAAAGCCACCCGCATGGCGTCACTGCCATAGATCAGCAGCCCGGTCTTGGAGGGGTCCGGCTTGGCAAAATAGGCGTTCGCGTCGCGCGGGCTAAGCTTCATTGGCCCAGATCAGCGGCATAAAGCCTTGTAACGATCTGTTCCGCCAGAATGGTCATCAGGCGGTCCTGCGCATCCTGTTCCCCGGCCAAGGTGGCGACGGTTGTGCCGGTGGCAGAGTAACCTGTGAAGTTTTCCACCGTGCCGGAGGTCACGATCTGCCCGGTGCCGAGGTTGCGCAACGCATAATCGGCCACGCCCACAAGGTTGAACCGCGTGGTGTTACCCTCCCGGTCGATGGCGACACGCTGTTCAGACGTGGTGATGGTGACATCCAGCCCGAAGGCGGCGCTATCCGCCCGGCCCAGCCGCGTTTCGATCTCGCGGGTCAGCACAAAGCTGTTGCGGTCCTCCGGGGCGGTGACCAGCACCCTGTTCTGCAAGGCCCCTCCGCTGCCGCCCGCGCCATAGATCGGCGCAAATCCACAGGCCGCCACCAGCAGGGGCAGCGCAAGGATCAGGGATCTGCGGCTATGCAACGACATTCACGATCCGTCCCGGCACCACGATGACCTTCTTGGGTGCCGCTCCATCAAGGGTTCTGACGACAGCTTCGTGGGCGAGGGCGATTTTTTCAACCTCTTCTTTGGCCATGTCGGCGGGAACCTGTATTTCCGCGCGACGCTTGCCGTTGACCTGAATGGGCAGGGTGACGGTGTCATCCACCAGCATCGCGTCGTCGGCCTTGGGCCAAGGCGCGGTGACGATCAGCCCCTCGCCCCCCTGATGCGCCCAGATGTCTTCGGCCAGATGCGGGGTCATCGGCGACATCAACTGCGCCAGTACCATGATCGCCTCGCGCTGCGCGGCATGGCTGGCCTTGGATTTCTGCAAGATCGCGGTGAAGGCGTAAAGCTTCGCAATGGCTGCGTTAAAACCAAAACTCTCTACCCCCATCGTCACGTCATGTATGGTCTTGTGCATGGCGCGCTTGAGGTCTTCGTCGCCTGTCCCTTTGGCATCGCGGTCCATCGCACCGATCCGGTCGCAGATGTTCCAGACCCGGCCAAGATGCTTGTAGGCCGCTTCGGCACCCGATGCGGTCCATTCAACGTCCCGTTCGGGGGGTGAATCGCTCAGCACGAACCAGCGCGCGGTGTCGGCACCGTAATTCGAGATGATGTTGAGCGGATCAACCACGTTCTTCTTGGACTTGGACATCTTGGCGGAGGGGATGACCTGCACGTCTTCGCCCGTCGCGCCCAGTTTCGCGCCGCTTTCGGTCCATTCGATATGCTCGGGCAGGTGATAGACCGGTCGGTCATTCTCGTCCCGCGTGACATAGATCTCGTGGGTGACCATGCCTTGCGTGAACAGCGCGTCAAAGGGCTCATGCGCCGACTTCGGCAGATGTCCCGTCATTTCCATCGCGCGCGCGAAGAAACGGGAATAAAGCAGGTGCAGGATCGCATGTTCAATCCCGCCGATATACTGATCCACGTTCATCCAGTATGCGGCGTCCTCCATCACAGTGGGCGTTTGCGCATCCGGTGCCGTAAATCGCGCGAAATACCACGACGAATCGACAAAGGTGTCCATCGTGTCGGTTTCGCGCCTGGCCGCCGCACCACAGGACGGGCAGGCGCAATCGCGCCATGTCGGGTGGCGGTCCAGCGGATTGCCGGGGGTGCCGAAATCCACGTCATAGGGCAGTTCAATCGGCAAATTCTCTTTCTTTTCGGGCACCACGCCACAGGTATCACAATGCACCACCGGGATCGGGCACCCCCAATAGCGCTGTCGGCTCAACCCCCAGTCGCGCAGGCGGTACTTGGTCACCCCCTGACCGACGCCATTTTCCTCGCAAAAGGCGATGGCGGCGTCGATGGCCTCGTTCCCGGTTTGCCATGCATCACCCGCAAAGCCACGGTTGTAAAAGACCTTGTCGGTCTTTGCAGGTACAAAGGCTTCGGAAAGTTCAGGGGTTGCATCTTCGTCCGGCAAATAGGTCGAGATGATCGGCAAGCCGTATTTCGTCGCGAATTCAAAGTCGCGCTCATCATGGGCGGGGCAGCCAAAGATCGCCCCCGTGCCATAGTCCATCAGGATGAAGTTCGCGATATAGACCGGCATTTCCCATGCGGTATCAAAGGGGTGACGCACCCGAAGGCCGGTGTCGAAACCCAGCTTTTCTGCGGTCTCAATCGCTTCTTCCGTTGTCCCGCCTTTGCGACACTCGGCACAAAAGGCCGCAATCTCCGGGTTGTCCCGCTCCAGCACCTTGGCGAGCGGATGATCCGGGGAAATGCCCACGAATGACGCGCCCATCAACGTATCGGGTCGGGTCGTGTAAACCTCGATCCGGTCATGGCCTTCTGGCGCATCCACGGTCGAAAAAGCAAATTGCAACCCGCGCGATTTGCCGATCCAGTTGGCCTGCATCAGTTTGACCTTGGCAGGCCAGTTATCAAGTGAATCGAGCGCCGCCAGCAATTCCTCCGAATGGTCGGATATCTTGAAAAACCACTGCGTCAACTCACGCCGTTCCACCAAAGCGCCAGACCGCCAGCCGCGCCCTGCCTCAACCTGTTCATTGGCAAGCACCGTCATATCCACCGGATCCCAGTTCACGATGGCGTTCTTGCGGTAGACCAGCCCTTCCTCCAGGAAATCAAGGAACAGCGCCTGCTGTTGGCCATAGTATTCGGGATCGCAGGTCGCGAATTCGCGGGACCAGTCAATCGACAGGCCCAAGGGCTTCATCTGGTCGCGCATGTCCTTGATGTTGCCATAGGTCCAGTCCTTGGGGTGGCCGCCGATCGCCATCGCCGCATTTTCGGCAGGCATGCCAAAGGCGTCCCAGCCCATCGGGTGCAGCACATTATGCCCCGTTGCCAGCTTGTAGCGGGCGATGACGTCACCCATGGTGTAGTTGCGCACATGCCCCATGTGGATGCGCCCCGATGGATAGGGGAACATCTCAAGCACGTAGTACTTCGGCTTGTTCGCGTTGCGCACGGCCTTGAAGACGGCGTTCTCTTCCCAGGCGGCTTGCCAGCGGGCTTCGATCTCGGACGGGGTATAGCGGGTCATCGGTGGCTCTCGAAAAACATGAAAACGCCGGGCTGCTGGTTGATCAGGGCCCGGCGACAAGTGTGGATTTAAGCGCTGGTGGGCTTAGAAACGGTTGTCGGACACGCGCATCTCGCGGGCGCGCGATAGAATAGCGTCTTCAACTGCGCGCGCCGTTGCCGCGCTGACAGGACGTCCGCCGCTGGTTTGCAGGGCCACATTCAGCGACCGTGCATCAAGCGCGGGATCGTCGATCAGCACGGTTGCACGATATGACCGCCCGCCGCCGGGCGGGGTGCCATAGCCTGTCACGATCACGCCGGTATAGGGGTCGATGGATTGCACGGGCAGGAAGTTCAACACTTCAAGCGACGCAGACCAGAGGTACTTGTTCACCGATACCTTGTTGTCGGCGGTGCGGGTGCGGAAGATCGACCAGATGGTGTTGTCCGGGTTGCTTTCGACCGTGCTGGGGTTGTTGGGATTGCTGTAAATGGCGGAACGGGGGGTTGCGGGTGCGCCAAACCGGGTGCCGCAAGCGGCGAGTGACGCAACGGCAACCAGTAAAAGAGCGATTCTGCCAGCGGTTCGAGGTGCCATTTCAGCCATCCTTTGCCTGTTTGATCCTTGGTCTACCCAAGGGGAAAGGTCGGGGCAAGGTATATGTGACACTGCTTTTCAAAGGCTTTTCCCTTTGGACGTTGGGTGATTTGGCGTGCTGTGCCTGCGGCGCGAATAAACTGTGGCAAAGCTGCACCATTGAATGCGCCATTGCGGATCGAGGTTTCAGGCGTCTTGCAATGAGGAGGCCATTGGATGCAAACACCCTGCATACCCTTTCCGGATTCCCCGGTCTGGGCGTATGAATTCAAACCGAGGGAAAACTCATGAAAAAAGTTCTCTTCGCTACAACAGCCCTGGTCGCGACCGCCGGCGTTGCAGCAGCAGATGTTACTTTCAGCGGCTACGGTCGTTTTGGTATCATCTACAATGACACAGCAGCCGGTGACTCCACAGACATCACGTCTCGTTTCCGCCTGCAGATCGACACAACCGCGGAATCTGACGGTGGCGTCACATTCGGTGCGCGTGTTCGTATCCAGCAGAACAACACTGACGACCTGCAGTCGATCAACGCTGGTCCAGACGGCACCGCCGGCACAGCAGACGACTTCGTTCAAAACGCTGGCCCAGCGGGCACAGGCATCAACGGCGTTCGTTTCTTCGCACGTTCCGGTGGTCTTGAAGTCGGTGTTGGTAACATCTTCGGCGCGATCGAATTCATGCCGGGTCAGTACCCCATCGACCTCGGTCTGACCGGTCTGGGCTATGACTACACCGCATACAACTTCGGTGCGGATGCATATTCCTCCGGCGGCAACGGTGCGGCAGGCTCCAACGGTGTGGAAGCAATCTACTCCGCTGGCGATCTGAACATCCACGTGTCCGCTTCCGACACCAACGACCGTGTTGCAGGCCACATCGCCTACACATTCAGCGGCTGGACAGTTGCTCTGGGTCTGCAGGACTCCAACAACGCAGCGGACACTGAAGTGACTGCTTCTGTTGGTGGTTCCATCGGCCCAGCCGACGTGACCCTGACATGGGCCGACAACGGCACCAAGGGCGACCAGATCGTTCTGGCCGGTCGTTTCGACGTTGGCGCAGCCACAAACATCGAAGCGTACATTGCTGATGCGGACAACCAGCCCGACACCGGTTACGGTATCGACTTCAACCACGATCTGGGCGGTGGTACATCGCTTCGTGGTGGTATCGCGAAGCGTCTGAGCGGCGACACACGCGCTGACCTCGGTGTTCGCTTCAACTTCTAAGTTGAACGATACTGCATGATTTGGGGCGGGCCTTTGGCCTGCCCCTTTTCTTTTGCGCAGACCTGTTGTCTTGTCGCGGTCCCTGCATCCCGCCCAACGCACAGGAAAACACCGCATGAGCCTGCAAGACATCACCGCCCGTATCGCCACAGCCGAACAAAAGGGGGGACGCGCGCAGGGAACCGTCAAGCTGATCGCGGTCAGCAAGGTGCAGCCCGATGAACGTGTCAGGGCCGTCCTTGAACAGGGGCACCGGATTTTCGGCGAAAACAAGGTACAGGAAGCGGCGGGAAAATGGCCGGATTTCCGCGAGGCCTTCGACGGCATCGATCTGCATCTGATCGGTCCGCTGCAAACCAACAAGGCACGCCAGGCGATGGGCCTTTTCAACGCTATCCATTCCGTAGACCGGCCCAAACTGGCAAAAATCCTTGCGCGTCTGGCACAGGAAGAAGGCCACTGCCCCGACCTTTTCATCCAGATCAACACTGGGGAAGAGCCGCAAAAAGCAGGCGTCCTGCCAGTACAAGCCGATGATTTCATTGCTGAATGCCGCAGCCTCGACCTGCCGCTCAGTGGGTTGATGTGCATCCCGCCCATTGACGAAGAACCCAGCCTGCATTTCGCCCTTCTTGCCAAGATTGCCGCGCGCAACGGGCTTGCCGGCCTGTCGATGGGGATGAGCAGCGATTTCGAGAGAGCCATCGCACTGGGGGCAACCCACGTGCGTGTGGGATCCGCCATATTCGGAGAGCGGGTGCCGGGTTAGACAAGCCGGCGCATCAGATTTCATGCCTCCGGCGGGGTTTTTTGAACCATTTGGAAGGGGCAGCGGCGGGTGTGTCCTGTCTCAGGGGATGATGAGCCGCGTCCGGTGTCGGATTTGGCGCGCAATCCGGTGCAGGGACCTGCGCCCAAGGGCGATGCAGCCTTCGGTAGGATAGCCGGGCCTGCGCCATTGGTGGATGAAAATGGCAGATCCACGCCCCGGCACCGGATAGGGCCAGTTCCAGTCGGTCAGGATCACCAGATCATAAAGCGGATCGGCACGCCGCAGGGATTCGTGGCTGTGGGGATAGGGCGCGCGGACCATGGTGTTGTAGTCTTCCGCTTCGGGGGCGTCGGACCACAGATCGCCTGGAAGAATTGGCACCGCCCAATCGGTGGGACGCGCGATGCGGTCGGGCCGGAATAGCATGCCGACAATCCGGTGCGTGCCGCGCGGGGTGGCCCCGTCCCCTTCGGCCTTTTGGCTGCTGATGCCGCCCTTGCCGATGCTGCAGGGGAAGATGCGCCCCCCCATCCGCAGCCCGCGCTTGGTCAGCACCATGTCATATGGCGTCACAGAAGATGACCGGATTTCGCAGCCTTTGTCGCCAGATAGGCGGCGTTATGGCGGTTCTCTCCAACTGCCAGCGGCACACGTTCGGCCACGTCCAGCCCGCTTGCCTGCATCATCTCCACCTTGCGCGGGTTGTTGGTCAGCAGCCGGACCGTCGAAAAGCCCATCGATTTGAGGATATTGGCGCCGATCCGGAAGTCGCGTTCATCATCTTCGAACCCCAGACGGTGATTGGCTTCGACCGTATCGAAACCCTGATCCTGCAGGGAATAGGCGCGCATCTTGTTCGCCAGCCCGATCCCGCGCCCTTCCTGATTGAGATAAAGCAGCACGCCATGCCCTTCGGCGCCCATCTGCGCCAGCGCCGTGCGCAACTGCGGACCGCAATCGCACTTCAGGCTACCCAGCAGATCGCCTGTAAAACAGGCGGAATGCAGCCGGGTCAACACGGGCTTGGCGCGGTCGGGGCGGCCAATCTCAACGGCATAATGTTCCTCCCCGCCGTCTTCGGGTCGGAAGATATGCAGACGGCCGGCCTCTGACACCTCCATGGGCAGGCGCGCATTGACGACCGGGTGCAGGGGGCTTGAATGGGCCAGCGCCGGGGCCGCCTGTTCCAGGTCAAGACGGGTCAGATCGGCCCGCTGCGCGGCGTCAGAACCCTGCGGAAGTTCAAGAACCAGTGCTGCGGGCAGCACGCGCGCACTTTTGCACAAAGCCAATGCGGCACGGTGTGCATCCGTCTCCCCCCCGCGCGCGCAGACAAAAGGTCCCTTCATCGGGGCGCGCAGGTCATCCGCCGGGTCCGCGATGCTTTGTACCCAGGCGGGTGTTGCGTCCGACGGCAACGTGATGCGTGCCAGATCCCCGTCATAGACATGCGCCTTCAGCGTTTCCGCCCGCCGTGCCGTGACAGCCAGCACCGGATCACCACCCAGGGCCAGCACATCGGCCAACCGCTGCGGCGACAGCGTTTCCGCAGCCAGCATCAACGCGGGCGCCCGCCCGGCCAGAATAACCGGCACACCCATGCGCAAATCAGCGCGCGCGCGGGCCAGTTTTTCGGTAATGTCGGGTCCAAGGCTCATCTATCGTTCCGTATTTCGCGTGTGTTCTGAAACATATCTAGGCCAATGCCCCTGAAATTGAAACATTCCGCTCCCCCGCCACACGAGCCCGTGAGAGGATTGCCACATTTCTTGCCCTGACCCGTATTGCGTCACATCTATAGATCAACCAACCGAAAGAGCGATCATGGCCCAATTGAAGAAAATCCTGCTTGTTGACGACGATGAAGACCTGCGCGAAGCGCTCAGCGAACAGTTGATCATGACGGAAGAATTCGACGTGTTTGAGGCGGGCAACGGTGCTGAGGGCATGACCCGTGCCAAGGAAGCGCTTTATGATCTGGTCATCCTCGATGTCGGCCTGCCGGATACCGACGGGCGCGAATTGTGCCGCCTGATGCGCAAGCAGGGGGTGAAAAGCCCGATCATGATGCTCACGGGCCATGACGGGGATGCGGATACCATTCTGGGTCTGGATGCTGGGGCGAATGACTACGTCTCCAAGCCCTTCAAGTTTCCTGTCCTGCTGGCCCGCATCCGTGCACAGCTGCGCCAGCATGAACAATCCGAAGACGCGGTGTTCCAACTGGGACCATATACCTTCAAGCCGTCGATGAAGATGCTGATCACCGAAGACGACAAGAAGGTGCGCCTGACAGAGAAGGAGACGAACATCCTCAAGTTCCTCTACCGCTCCAGCGACGGGGTGGTTCCCCGCGATGTCTTGCTGCACGAGGTCTGGGGCTACAACGCCGGCGTCACGACCCACACGCTTGAGACGCATATTTATCGTCTGCGCCAAAAAATTGAACCAGATCCGTCAAATGCACGCCTTCTTGTTACGGAAAGTGGAGGCTACAGATTAATGTCGTGATTTTTTGAACTTTTTCGGATCTCACGCGTACATATGAAGGAATACGGAGTTTTCATGATCCGTGTCCCGGTTTGAATCCCGAAGCTTGTGCCCGGGTAATGGCACATACCTCCCTGTTGGACTTGGGCCAGGCTTCGTGCCTGGCCTCTTTTTTTGGCTGGCGGAAATTCGCGTGTGACGTTGCGGATGGGGTATGGTTGTCCCCGCCATCACAAGGCATGGTGGCACCAAAGGGGAGACCGTCATGAAAAAAGTCATCTACAAGGAATTCGGCAATCCGGTGAAAGTGCTGGAGGTGATCGAAGAACCGAGCGCACCGCTGGGCGACGGACAGGTGCGGGTCGAGGTGCTGCGCGCGCCTATCAATCCCTCCGATCTGATCCAGATTGCAGGGGATTATGGCGTCAAGCCACCGCTGCCCGCCACGGCGGGTAACGAAGGACTTGGGCGGATTGTCGAAGGTGAAGGCAAGGGACAACTGGTCCTGCTGCCTGCCGGAGAAGGCACCTGGGTCAGCGAAATCGTGTGTGATCCGCGCGGCCTTGTGCCGCTGCCCGACGGGGATCTGGACCAATTGTCGATGCTGCTGGTGAATCCGGCGACAGCGCAATTGCTGCTGACGCAATTCCTGGACCTGAAAGAAGGCGATTGGATCATCCAGTCGGCAGCAAACTCTGCCGTCGGCGGGTATCTGGTGCAACTGGCCAAGACTGCGGGGATCAACGTCGTGAACGTGGTGCGGCGTGAAAGTGCGATTGCCGGGCTGAAGGAACTCGGCGCAGACATTGTTCTGGTCGATGGGCCTGATCTGGCAAAGGAGGTCAAAGCGGCGACCGGGGCCAAGATGAAACTGGCGATAGATGCGGTGGCGGGTGACACATTCGGACGGTTGGCAACCACGCTCGAACGGGGCGGCACGCTGGTAAACTATGGCGGCATGTCGCAACAGCCCTGTGCGGTCGATGCGGGGATGCTGATCTTCAACGATGTCACGGTGCGGGGCTTCTGGCTGATGACATGGTTCCGGCAGGCCGATGGCGATGCACGCCGCGCGCTTTATGGCGACCTGACAAAGGCGGTGCTGGCAGGCACGCTGCACGCGCCCGTGGCGCAGCACTTCAGCCTTGATGACGTGGCCGAAGCCGCAAAAGTATCTTGGGCAGGTGAACGCACCGGCAAAGTCATACTTGCACCGAACGGCGTCTGATTTGGCCATGGCGGCGGGGGGCGGCACGCGTTAGGTTGCCGCCAGTCCCTGCCGCGCCGGAGCCTTGCCATGCCATTCACCCTCGCCACCTGGAACATCAATTCCGTCCGTCTGCGCGCCGATCTGGTCAAGCGCCTGCTGGCGGACGAAGCACCGGATGTGCTGTGCCTGCAGGAATGCAAAAGCCCCGTCGACAAAATCCCGATGGAGGTGTTTGAAGCCGCAGGTTATGGCCACATGGTCGCGCGGGGTCAGAAGGGGTATAACGGCGTGGCGATCCTGTCCCGCCTGCCGATTGAAGAGGTGGGTGCCGAAGACTTCGCCAACCTAGGCCATGCACGCCACATCGCCGGGCGGCTTGAGAACGGCACCACAATTCACAATTTCTATGTACCCGCAGGCGGCGACAAACCGGATCGCACGGTGAATGAGAAGTTCGGCCAAAAGCTCGATTATCTGGCGGAGATGCGCGACTGGTTCCACAAGGATGCGCCTTCAAAATCAATCCTCGTCGGGGACCTGAATATCGCCCCGCGCGAAGATGACGTCTGGGATCACAAGAAGCTCCTCAAGGTCGTCAGCCACACGCCGGTTGAGGTAGAAGCGCTTGCCAAAACGCAGGACGCAGGCAAATGGGTGGACGTCACACGCAAGGATATTCCCGATGGGCGGCTTTACAGCTGGTGGTCCTACCGGTCGCCCGATTGGGATGGCGCGGACAAGGGCCGCCGCCTTGATCATGTCTGGGCCACCCCCGACATCGCCAATGCCGCCCACTCCAGCCGCGTGCTGCGCGATGTGCGCGGATGGGAACAACCCAGCGACCACGCACCGGTTTTTGCAACCTTCGACCTTTGACAACACAGGCTTTGCCCACATATAGGGGCAAATGCTGACCGCAAGGAACAAGACGACATGGAACTGAACCTGACCGGTGGTGGACCCGCCGATGACGCCGATCTGATCAAGGATGTAAGCGAAGCGACCTTCATGGCCGATGTGGTCGAAGCGTCTCAAGCTGTCCCGGTGATCGTGGACTTCTGGGCACCATGGTGCGGCCCCTGCAAGACACTTGGTCCGCTGCTGGAAGACGCCGTGCGCGCCGCCAAGGGGGCGGTGAAGATGGCCAAGGTCAACGTGGACGAAGCACAGATGATCGCCGGGCAATTGCAGATCCAGTCGATCCCGACCGTGTTCGCCTTTCACAAGGGTCAACCGATTGACGGATTTCAGGGGGCCTTGCCCCAGTCGGAAATCAAGGCATTCGTCGACCGTGTGGTCAAGGCGGCGGGGGGCGAAGCGCCCGGCGATGGCCTGGCCGAAGCCATTGAGGCCGCAGAAGAAATGCTGGCAGAAGGGGCTGCCGCTGATGCCGCACAAACCTTTGCCGCCATCCTGGGCGAGGATCCCCACCACGCGGCCGCCTATGGTGGCATGGTACGTGCCTACATCGCGGCAGATGACCTCGAAAAGGCCGAAGCGCTGCTGAACGGCGCCCCGATCGAGATTTCCGAAGCGCCCGAACTGGAAGCCGCCCATGCGCAGTTGAACCTGGCCAAACAGGCCGCTGATGCGGGGCCCGTGACGGACCTGGCCGCTGCGGTGGAGGCGAACGAAAATGACCTTCAGGCCCGCTTCGATCTGGCGCAGGCGCTTTATGCGTCGGGGGACGCCGAAGCCGCAGTTGACCAACTGCTTGAGCTTTTCAAACGGGACCGTGAATGGAACGAAGAGGCTGCAAAAACACAGTTGTTCACGATCTTTGAGGCCCTCAAGCCCAATGATCCGGTGGTTTTGAATGGACGGCGTAAACTTAGCTCCATGATATTTGCCTGACTGATGCGCAGCGCTATGTCTCCGAATATGATCAAGCCAACAGATCTTCCTGATACAATTCCTGTATTTCCGCTGGGTGGCGCACTGCTGCTGCCGCGGTCCCGCCTGCCGTTGCACATTTTTGAGCCGCGGTACCTGCAGATGATTGACGACGCGCTGAAAACCGATGCGCGCGTGATCGGTTTGGTGCAGCCCCTGCGCCGCGCCAAGGGCAAGGAGGGGGACAAGGGCCCAAGCCTTTATGCGATCGGCTGTGCGGGGCGGATCACCCAGTTTTCGGAAACCGAAGACGGCCGTTACATGATCACGCTGGGCGGGCTGTCGCGGTTCCGCGTCCGTCAGGAACTGGACGGCTTTCAACCCTATCGCCGGGCGGAGGTCAGCTGGGATGGTTTCGAACGTGACCTCGGCAAGGAAGACCATGACGCCGACTTCGACCGGTCGCGTTTCCTGGAAGTCCTGGGGCGGTATTTCGACGTGCGCGGCCTGTCGGCGGACTGGGACACCCTGAAGGAAGCAGAGGATGAATTGCTGATCAATTCGCTCTCCATGATGCTGGAATTTGAACCCGAAGACAAGCAGGCGTTGCTCGAAGCGCCCTCGCTCCAGACCCGGCGCGAAACGCTTGTCACCCTGATCGAATATTCCCTCCGCGGGGGCGAGGAAGAAGGCCTGCTGCAATGACCGATGGCGAAACAACATTCGACCGTCGCATGCTCGAAGCCCTGATTTGTCCCCGAAGCCAGACGGGCCTTCGCTATGATGCCGAAAAGCAGGAATTGGTTTCTGATGCGGCCCATCTGGCCTTTCCGATCCGCAATGGCATTCCCGTGATGCTGATCGACGAGGCGCGCAAGCTGGACTAAAGCGGTTGACCCCGCATCAGGCGCGGCAGGTCACCCGTTAACCCGGCGGCTTCCCGGATAAAACTGCGGCGCAGGCCCGGCATCGCGTTGATTGCGCCCATACCAATGTCACGCGCCAGGCGGATCAACGGGTTATCGTTGGAAAACAGCCTGTTGAAGCTGTCTGTCGCCAGCGCCAGCGTCGCGTTGTCAAAACGCCGCCAGGTCTGATACGCCGCCAACGTCGTCTCCGCGCCAAAGTCTTCGCCACGCCGCCGGGCATCTGCCAGCACGTCGGCAAGTGCTGCGATGTCACGCATCCCGGCATTCAGCCCCTGACCCGCAATCGGATGGACGCCATGCGCGGCATCCCCGACCAATGCAACCCGCTCCGCCATCATCTGATGGGCCAGCGACAGCCCAAGCGGATAGGTATAGCGCGCGCCCGCCAAGCTGATGTCGCCAAGGAAACTGCCAAACCGGGGCCGCAGCACATCCAGATAGGCGTCATCGGGCAACGCGTGAACAGCGGCGGCATTGGCGTCCGTCTCGCTCCACACGATCGAGGATCTGTTGCCGGTCAGGGGCAGGATGGCCAGCGGGCCGGGCGGCATGAAGAATTGATGCGCCACACCGTTGTGCGGTTTTTCATGATCTATCGCGCAAACCAGCGCCGTCTGACCGTAGGACCAGCTGATCCGCTTGATCCCTGCGCGGTCTGCCGTGCCACTGCCACGCCCATCCGCACCCACCGCAAGCCGGGTGCGCAACGTCTTGCCGTTATCCAGTGTCAGGGTGATCCCCGCGCCCTGAACCTCCTGCGCGACCACCGTGCGTTTATCATGGCGGGTCAGGGACTTGGCCCCCTCGACCGCCTCCAGCAAGGCACGGCGCAGATGTCGGTCCTCGACCATGTAGCCCATCGGGCCTTCCTCGATCTCGGCATGGTCAAACTGCATCGACAGGGGGGAGGGCCCTTCCCCCGCGCGGCCATCGGTGACCTTGATCTGCAGCATGGGCTGGGCATGATCGGCCAGCCCGTCCCAAAGCCCGATCCCCTCCAACAACCGGGTCGACGTCAGGGCCAGCGCATAGGACCGCCCGTCAAACCCTGCGTTCTTGCGCACCTTCGACGGGGTCGCATCGATCAGGCACACATCCAGTCCGATCTGCCCCAGCGCCAGCGCCAGCGCGGTTCCGTTCAGCCCGCCACCGACGATGGCAATATCGTGATCAAAATCCATACCTGTGCATAAGGCTGCGGGCGGGGGATTGTCCATGCGCGCAAGCGTCGCTACCGTCGCGAGCATTTGGGGGCAGGGGGACATACCATGCAGGAATGGCTGAAAATGACAGCGGCAGCGCTGGGTCATGGGATCGAAAGCGGAGCGATTGATCCGGTCACCCTGTGCCAGACCTACCTCGATGCGATTGACGCGCACCCCGTGAAAGACCGCATTTATGTCCGTGTCACCCATGATCGCGCGCTGGCAGAAGCCAAGGCAGCCGCCGAACGGGCACAGGCAGGGCACCGGCTTTCACCGCTCGATGGGGTGCCGATTTCCTGGAAAGACCTGTTTGACACCGCAGGCGTCGCAACGGAGGCAGGATCGAAACTGTTGCAGGGTCGCGTGCCGGAGCGGGATGCGACGGTTCTGGCCAATGCCACGGCCGCCGGGCTGGTGTGCCTTGGCAAGACCCACATGAGCGAACTTGCGTTTTCCGGCCTCGGCCACAATCCCAGCACCGCAACACCCCCTTGCGTGAACGATGAAGACGCCGTTTCCGGCGGGTCATCTTCCGGGGCGGCAGCCTCCGTGGCGTTTGATCTGGCGGCGGCAGGCATCGGGTCGGACACCGGCGGTTCCGTACGCATCCCGGCGGCCTGGAACGATCTTGTCGGTCTCAAGACAACCTCTGGCAGGCTCTCCCTGGAAGGGGTCGTGCCACTGGCGCTGAAATTCGACACCGTCGGCGCCCTGACCCGTTCGGTGGAGGACGCGGGCCTGCTCATGGCGCTGATGGAAGGGCGCAAGGCGGCTGACCTGCGCGGCGCCTCAATGCAGGGGCGGCGGCTGGCGGTGCTGTGCACCGTGGCACAGGACGACATGCGCGACGAACCCGCTGACGCCTTCGCAACCGCGCTGGAAAAGCTCAAGGATGCCGGTGCCCGGATCGACTGGATCGAAGTGCCAGAAGTATCTGATGTCATGCCCCTTGCAGGATGCCTTTACACCACAGAGGCTTACGGCCTCTGGCGCGATGTGATCGAAAAGCGCCCCGACGCGATGTACCACGAAATTCTCGAACGGTTTCGGCTGGGCAAAACCCATTCAGGCGCGGATTACGTCTCTGCTTGGGCGCGGCTGGAATCCGCGCGGCTCGGATATGACACCGCCGTCGCGGGGTATGACGCGGTGCTGTTGCCCACTGCGCCCATTTTGCCGCCAAACCTCGCACGGCTGGACGAGGATCACGATTATTACCTCAGCGAGAACTTGCTGGCCCTGCGCAACACCCGCATCGCCAACATGCTGGGCCTGTGCGCCTTGACCCTGCCCACCGGCGCGCCATCCTGCGGTCTGATGTTGATGGCCCCGCCCCTGATGGAAGAAAAACTGCTGCGCCTCGGCGCTGCGGCTGAACAAGCGCTGAAAGACTGACCTAAATGCCACAACTGCCCTGACCGCGCCCCATTTGTCTGGACGTGGGCAGGGGGCTTGGGTACTTTAACGGCAACGGGGCAATAATGATCCCGACCCGAGGCAGTTTTGATGTTCTATCCTGAGCGGTTTTCGACCCTTCCGGCCCATGCGTGGCCGCGTCTGCGCGCCCTGTTGGACGCGCACGAAGGGGGTGGCCCGGTGATACAGATGACCATCGGAGAGCCGAAACACGCGTTTCCCGCATGGGTCACGGACGTGATTGCCGACAATGCCGCCGGTTTCAACAGCTATCCGCCCAACGATGGCTCGCCTGAATTGAAGGGGGCGATCACCGACTGGATCAAGCGCCGCTATGGCGTCACCATGGACCCGGCAACAGAAGTCATGGCGCTCAATGGCACGCGCGAAGGGCTCTACAACGCCGTGATTGCGCTGTGCCCCGAAACGAAGAACGGCCAAAAACCCGCCATCCTGATGCCGAACCCGTTTTACCAAGTCTACATGATTGCCGCGATATCCGGTGCGGCGGACCCCATCATGGTAAACGCCACAGCTGAAACAGGTCATCTGCCTGATTTCACATCCGTTTCCGAAGATGTGCTCGCGCGCACCGTCGCCGTCTACATCTGCTCCCCCGCGAACCCGCAGGGCGCTGTGGCCGATCACGGCTATTGGGCGACTCTCATCGCGCTTGCCGAAAAGCATGATTTCCTGATCTTCGCGGACGAATGTTACTCAGAGATCTACCGCGACACGCCCCCCACCGGCGTGCTGCAGGTCGCCGAAGCGCTGGGCACCGACCGCAACCGCATCGTCGCGTTCCATTCGCTTTCCAAACGCTCGAACCTGCCGGGGCTGCGCTCCGGCTTTGTCGCCAGCGGGCCGGAAACGATTGCCGAGATCAAACAGTTGCGCAACTACGCCGGCGCGCCGTTGCCACTGCCCCTCCAGGCCGCAGCAGCCGCCGTCTGGGCGGACGAAACACATGTTGAACAAAACCGCAGCCTTTATGCCGCGAAGTTCGACGCCGCCGACCGGATATTCGGCAATGTGCCGGGATACGTCAGCCCGCCTGCGGGGTTCTTCCTGTGGCTCCCGGTGGAGGATGACGAAGCCGCGACAGTCAAGCTCTGGCGCGAAACCGGCGTGAAAGTGCTGCCGGGTGGGTATCTGGCGCAGGATGTTCCGGGGCAGGAAAACCCCGGCAAAAAATACATAAGGGCCGCGCTTGTGGCCCCACAAGAAGAGACGGAGCGCGGATTGGAACTGATCCGTGACTGCCTCTATGCGGATTAAAAAGGGACAAGGTATGGCTTATCAGACACGTGGACGCGATCCCCTTCTGGACAGCAAGATGGCCGAAGCGCTGGAAAAGCGCGGCAAGGAACTGCTGGGTCTGACGCTGATCGTGCTGGGTGTGATGGCGGCGATGATGATCGGCAGCTACACACCGGATGATCCCAACTGGATGGTTTCCACCGATGCGCCCGTGCAGAACTGGATGGGCCGCATGGGCGCGTCCATTGCTGCACCCTTGTTCATGATCGTGGGCTGGGGGGCCTGGGGCATTGCCGTGTGTCTGGTCGTCTGGGGCCTGCGTTTCGCGCTGCACATGGGGCAGGAACGCGCCGTCGGTCGGCTGATCTTTGCCCCGATTGCGGTGGCGATGGGTGCCATCTATGCCGCAACACTGACGCCGGGTGCCGATTGGCTGCAAACCCACAGCTTTGGACTGGGCGGCCTGTTCGGTGACACGGTGATGGGTGCCGTGCTGACGATCCTGCCGATTGGATCAACTTTTACGGTCAAGCTGATGTCCCTGCTGATGGGCGTGGCCATCCTTGCCCTTGGGACCTTCGTGCTGGGGTTCACCCGGACGGAACTGTCGCGCATCGTGCGTTTTCTCCTGCTCGGTACCATCATGGCATACGCGACGCTGATGAACATTCTGGGCCGGGGCGCCAGCGGTGCCATGCAGGCCGCACAGACCATGCAGGCCCGCAAGGCCGAACGCCGCGCCGAACGGCAGGCCATCGCCGCCGAAAACGCCGCCTTTGCAGAACAAACCGCCTATGCAACCGCACAGGCAGCGCCGGAACTGACTGCTGATTTCACGCCACAGGCGGAGGCAAAGACAGGTCTTCTCGCGCGGATGCCCGGCCTGATCAAGCGCCCCGACCCGATGCCGGAACCGGAGTTGATCGAACAACCCACCTTTGACGATGACATCGACGCGCCGGGCGAAGAACGGATAAAGACCAAGATCGCCGATGTCATCAAGAACCGCGTGCGCAGCACGACCGCCGTGCACACACCCACCACCGCACCCCTGACACGGGGACGCGGGCGTGGCCCGGACCCTCTTGTGCTCAACACCGCGCAACTGCCGCCGGAACCGCCCCTGACAGCGCCCGCCGCGCCCTTGCGCGCCGAACCGCCGCTGACCGGTGCGCAGATGGCCGATTATGCCGACCCCATGGAAGAGGATGCGCAGGCCCCGCACGTGGACGCATTGGCCGAACCCGCCCCCGCCATTCCCGTGGCAGAGCCGCGCAAAGTGGTGCAGCAACCCGTGCGCAAACCTGTTCAGCAGTCGCGTCAGGCACAGGCCGAAGCCCAACCGCAACTGACCTTCGAAGAAACCCACCCCGGCTTCGAACTGCCGCCGCTGGCGCTTTTGGAAAACCCCGAAGCGGTGGAACGGTTGCATCTGTCTGATGAAGCGCTGGAAGAAAATGCGCGGATGCTGGAAACGGTTCTGGATGACTACGGCGTAAAGGGTGAAATCATTGCCGTGCGCCCCGGTCCCGTTGTCACCATGTATGAACTTGAACCTGCGCCGGGCCTCAAGGCCAGCCGCGTCATCGGTCTGGCCGATGACATCGCGCGCTCGATGGCGGCGCTTTCTGCGCGTGTCTCCACCGTGCCGGGGCGCAGTGTAATCGGTATCGAACTGCCCAATGAAAACCGCGAGAAAGTCGTCCTGCGCGAAATCCTGTCGACCCGCGACTTTGGCGATGGCAACCAGCGTCTGCCGCTGGCGCTGGGCAAGGACATCGGCGGCGAACCCGTCGTCGCGAACCTTGCCAAGATGCCCCACTTGTTGATCGCGGGGACCACCGGCTCCGGTAAATCCGTGGCGATCAACACCATGATCCTGAGCCTCCTGTACAAGTTGACGCCGGAAGAATGCCGGATGATCATGATCGACCCCAAGATGCTGGAACTCAGCGTCTATGACGGCATCCCGCACCTGCTGTCCCCCGTTGTGACGGACCCCAAGAAGGCGCTGGTGGCGCTGAAATGGACCGTGGGAGAGATGGAAGAACGCTATCGCAAGATGTCCAAGATGGGCGTGCGCAACATCGAAGGCTACAACGGCCGTGTGCGCGAAGCACTGTCCAAGGGTGAAATTTTCGAACGAACCGTGCAGACTGGCTTCGATGACGACACCGGAGAGCCGATCTTCGAGACTGAAGAGACAACACCGGAAACATTGCCTTACATCGTCGTCATCGTCGACGAAATGGCCGACCTGATGATGGTCGCCGGCAAGGAAATCGAAGCCTGCATTCAACGCCTCGCCCAGATGGCGCGTGCCTCCGGCATCCACCTTATCATGGCCACGCAGCGCCCGTCGGTGGACGTCATCACCGGCACGATCAAGGCGAACTTCCCCACCCGGATCTCGTTTCAGGTGACCTCCAAGATCGACAGCCGCACCATCCTGGGTGAAATGGGTGCCGAACAACTGCTCGGCATGGGTGACATGCTTTACATGGCAGGCGGCTCCAAGATCGTGCGGTGTCACGGCCCCTTCGTCAGCGATGAAGAGGTCGAGGAAATCGTCAACCACCTCAAGCAATTCGGTGAGCCGGAGTACGTGGGCGGCGTCGTCGAAGGTCCCGCAGGCGAACAGGAAACCGACATCGACACGGTGCTGGGCCTGAACACCGGCGGCAACACCGATGGCGAAGACGCGCTTTATGACCAAGCCGTTCAGGTGGTGATCAAGGACCGCAAGTGTTCGACCTCCTACATCCAGCGCAAGCTGGCGATTGGGTATAATAAAGCGGCGCGTCTGGTGGAGCAGATGGAGGACGAAGGCCTCGTCTCCCCCGCCAACCACGTGGGCAAACGCGACATTCTGGTGCCGGAACAGGGGTAAGGCTTACCTCCTCCACCCTCCGACGGCACGCCATAGCACCGCCCGACCCCATGGTTGGGCGGTGTTTCTTCTTGTCGGCTGCGGACCGTGCAAGCGCCGTTTTGACCCGCGCGGATCATTCGCTTAATAGTTGAACGACCCATGACGCAATGACATGCCTAACCTGACAATTCAAAGTGCGGTACGGTGCAGTAACGATGGATGACAGCGAACTGATCAAGGGCGTGGCGTCGGGCGACAAACGTGCGATGCGTGACCTCTATGTCCGGTACAATCACGCCCTTTTCGCGTTTGCAGTGTCGCGCTGCGGGAACGCGGAACTGGCATCCGATTGCGTCCATGACACCATGCTGGATGTCTGGCGCACCGCAGATCGGTTTGCCGCAAAATCCAGCGTCAAGACATGGGTCTTTTCCATCGCCCGCAACAAGCTGGTCGATGCGATACGGCGGCGCGGCAAACTGTCCTTTGTGGAAACCGTCCCCGAAACGGAAGACACCGCACCAAACCCCGAAGCAGCCGCCATCGCAGCAGCAGAAAAAGCGCAGCTGCACGCCTGCCTTTCGGGGTTGAGCGAAAGCCATCGCACGGCCATCCGGCTGGCCTTCCTTGAGGATCTGACCTACCCCGAAATCTCCGAAATCGAAGCTGTGCCGGTGGGCACCATCAAGACCCGCATCTTTCACGCCAAACAGGCATTGATGCGCTGCCTTGAGAAAAGTCTGCGCCGCTAGGTCACTGCTCCAGCGCGACCTCCACCAGATCACTGCGGTTGCTGAGCACGTCAAGCGCTTCTTGCTGCAGGGTCTCCTGCGCAAACGTCACCCGCACCAAGCCAATCGCGCTCGGCCCGTCGGTGATCGTGCCGTTCAACGGACGCAGCAGATCGGTGATCTCTCCGATTGTCGCGGTCTCAACGAATTTCACCTGAAGGACAAAGCCTGCTGAGGGCCCGCTGGCAGCCTGAAAGCCACCCGGTGCCTGCGTGATGCGCGGCACCACCGCGAATTGCCAGGCGGCAACCGCCAAAAGCGCGACAGCCGCGTATTGGACCACTTGCAGCCACGGACGGCGGTTGTCATTGGCGGGCTGTGGTGCGGGATCAATGAAGGCCGACAGCCTGTCCCAGACCACATCCGCGTTTTCATGCTGGGGCCCGGCTTTCAGCTCGGTACGCACCGACCGCATCAGGCTGACCTCGGCGGCCAGTGCCGCGTCTTCTGCCATCGATTTCTCGAACCGCTCCCGGTCCGGCGGGGCAAGCCGGTTCTGCACATAGTCGAGGATTTCGTCGTCGCGATCCATGATCGAACACCCCTGAAAAAGCCAGTTTCACACCTTTGTCGCACAAATTCTGTGCATGGTTCAAAACTAATGCTGACAAGCGGGAATTTCAGCGTCTTTATGGTCCGGCGTACCCAATCCTGTGGCCAAGGTGAACAAGCCCTACCGCGATCGGCCCCTTTTTCCCTGACAGGAGGCACTTCCGTGTTCCACACTGTACGATCCTTGCGCCGTCTTGCAACGCTGTGCCTTCTGATGACATTGCTCAGCTGTGCGCCCCTGACGGATATTTCACCCACACCCTCCGCGGATGTGGTCGGGCCACGCAAGGTGATCGCGCTTGTGCCGGACGCGCAAAGCGTGACGCAGATGCGCGCAGCCGCCCAGATCGAAGGCTACCGCGAACTGGACGTGACCCGCTTGCAGTCGCTTGATTTGACAATGCTGACGTTCAGGATGACCGATGGCGTGACCGGGCCGGAGGCGATTGCAGCACTCGAAGCGGCGGTGCCTTCCTCCACGGTGGGGATCAACCACGCATATCGCCTGCAACAGCAAGCCGCGAGCGTCGCCACGCTTGATTACGCCGCCACCATGATGAACTGGCGCCCCGGCGGCTGCCGCGCGCTGGCACCCATTGGCCTGATCGACACCGGCATCGACACGGCATCGCCGGGGCTTGCAGGTGCGCAGATCCGAACAAGGACCTTCTTCGAAGGGCAGGCGGCGGCCTCAAGACATGGCACCGATGTCGCAAGCATTCTGATTGGTCCGGACCGCTTGCGGGACGCAAGGATATTCGGGGCAAATGTCTTTGGGCAAAGCGATACAAACGGACCCATGGCGGGCGCGGATGCATTGGTGCGCGCGCTTGACTGGCTGGCGGAGGAAGACGTGCAGTTCGTCAACCTCGCGCTTGCGGGGCCTTACAACAAACTGCTCGACCTGGCGGTGGAACGTGCCGTGGCCCGTGGCCTGATCCTTGTCGCGGCGGTGGGCAATGAAGGACCTGCGGTTGCGCCGCTCTATCCCGCGGGGTTTGACCGTGTGATCGCGGTCACGGCTGTCGATGCGGATGGACGGCTTTACAGCAACGCGGTGCGCGGCCCGCATGTGGATGTGGCAGCACCCGGCGTGGATGTGCTGGTGGCGTCAGGCGGGCGCGCCCGCTTCGTCACCGGCACCTCGATTGCGACCCCCTTTGTCACCGCGCGCCTCGCGGCTGACCCGTCTCTGGCGCGGACACGCAGTGTTTCTACCGTGCGCAAACGCCTTGCCGCCACCAGTGCGGAGCTGGGACCACGGGGGCGGGATGCGTCCTTTGGATACGGGCTCGCCCTTGCCGAAGGGCTGTGCAGCGACTGAGATCACGAAAACGAATTGACCCCGCCAGCACAAAGCTGACGGGGCCCAACGCCATACATCATAAAAAGGTTACATGATCAAAAAGGCATCGGCGTTGAAATCGGTCATCGCGGCGTCTTCGAACGTGATCAGCTTGTTGTTCAGGGCAAGCTCAATGTCATCCCCGACCTGTGTCATGTTCCGCAGCATGTTTTCCGTGGTGACAGCGGGATCGTTGGTGACGAATACGAGGCTATCTACGCCGAATTCGAAATCGAGGATGACATCGACACCTTCGTCTTCCTCGAAGAACACGAAGGTATCCGCGCCTTCCCCGCCAGACATCACGTCATCCCCTGAACCGCCACGGATCACGTTGTCCTGATCGTTGCCGGTAATCACGTCATCGAACGCGGTGCCGATCACATCCTCGAAGTTCACCGCCTTGGATCCGTCCAGCGTCCCGGCCTCCAGATCGACGACAACCGCTTGCGCCACCTGCGACAGATCAAGCGCGTCGGTACCGTCTCCGCCATCAAGATCCAGCGTGATCTTGTCCAGGACGTTGTCCACGATCACCGCCTTGTCGTCCCCGTCACCGAAGTTGGTCTCAAGCGTTTCCGTCTTCCGGATATCGAGTTCAAACAGACCGCGCTCGGTCTGGTCGTTCAACTCGGTCCGCGCGAACGCCACGCCCTTGTTGGCGGCCGAAAACTCCGCCACGTCCTTGTTCTGAAGATCGTCATTTACAAGATCGGTGTCGAAGTTGACCTGAACCAGATCGTCGCCCTTGCCGCCGTTCAACAGGTCAGAACCATCGCCGTTGTTCCAGACAAGCATGTCGTCACCGTTCCCGCCATAGACGAAATCGTCGCCCTTGTTGCCGACCAAGGTATCATCGCCCGAGCGGCCAAAGATCTCGTCGCTCCCGCCGAGGCCGGAAATCTCGTTGTCTTGATTGTCACCCTTGATCCTGTCGTCAAACTCGGTGCCGATCACATTCTCGAAGTTCTTCGCGTTGGAGTGGTCCAGCTTTCCGGACTTGAGATTGACGTCAGCGCTGTGGGAAACCTGCGCCAGATCCAGCGTGTCGACCCCTGCGCCCCCGTCCAGATCAAGCTTGATCTGCTTGAGCACATCGTCCTTGAGCACGGCAGTATCATCACCGCCGCCGAAATTCGTCTCCAGTGTTTCGGTATTGCGGATATCAAGCTGGAAAAGCCCGCGTTCTGTCTGATCGTTGACTTCGATCCGGGCGAACTGAACGCCTTCTTCGGTTACTGAATACTCCGCAACATCCTTGTTCTGCAGATCGTCGTCCACAAGGTCGGTGTCGAAATTGACCTGAACCCGGTCATGGCCCTTGCCGCCATCCATCAGGTCCGACCCATCACCGTTGTTCCAGACCAGCTTGTCATCGCCCTGACCGCCGAACATCTGGTCATTGCCTTTGTTGCCCGCGATCACGTCATTGCCAGAGCCACCCCAAAGGTAGTCTTCACCGTCCCCGCCCGAGATTTTGTCCTTGCCGGACAGGCCAAAGATCAGATCATCGCCACCGTTGCCCTTGAGGTGATCGTCATAGGACGTCCCGATGATCAGATCGTTTTCGTCAGTGCCGTGAACGTTGTCGCCAAAAAGGATGTTTGAAATGTAAAAGGAAGCCATTGGTTTCTCCATGCATACCTGGGTTTCAATATCGTTTCCCCCGCCGCCCGATCGGTGTGTGCCTTGCGGTTTTCAACCTTTGGTCACCGCACCTGCGATCAACGAGATGCCCTTGGTCGCGCCGCCTTCCGCAACGGTTCAAAAAAAATTTGGGGCACTGGATGGGCCATCGCAAAAGGCGGCGGCGGAGGGGGTTCACACGTCAGCAAACGGCAAGTCCGCAGCGTTTTAAGGCCCCCAAACGCGTGGGGCCACGGCCCCTTGCTGACAATCAGAACAACCTTGCCGGGTTGGCGCGACCGGGTTGAATTTTGACCTATGTCGTATTTCGTCTATCTTGTCGTTTTCGGGCCATGTGCCCCTCAAAGACCAATGGGCGCGGTGACCGTGCTCTGGGCCGCTTTTCAACCCTCCAAGGTGAGGCGCCCCTGCATTTCCAAACGAACCCACGAGGTTTCCATGACGTTTTCCAACTACAATCACCCCGCCGCTCTGGCCTACGCCGATGAAGTCACCGCAGGCACCATGTCGCGCCGCGAATTCCTGACCCGTGCGACCTCGCTCGGGGTCTCTGCGGCGGCGGCCTACGGGATGTTGGGGCTTGCCGCGCCGGTTCAGGCCGCGGCCCACGCGCAATCCGGCGGCACCCTGCGCATCGAATCCACCATCAAGGCACTGAAAGACCCCCGCACCTATGACTGGCCACAGATGTCGAACTACACCCGCGGCTATCTGGAATACCTGGTGGAATACCAGATCGACGGCAGCTTCAAACCGATGCTTCTGGAAAGCTGGGAAGTCAACGACGACGCGACCGAATACACCCTCAAGGTCCGCCCCGGCGTGACCTGGAACAACGGCGATGCCTTCACCGCACAAGACGTCGCCTTCAACATCTCCCGCTGGTGCGAATCCGGGGTCGAAGGCAATTCGATGGCCTCACGGATGGGCTCCTTGGTGGATGCCGACACCGGTCTGGCCCGCGACGGGGCCATCACGGTTGTGGATGATGCAACCGTGCGGCTGGCGCTGGGCCAGCCCGACATCACCCTGATCGCCGGCTTCTCCGACTATCCCGCGGCCATCGTGCATCAAAGCTTTAACGGTGATCCGCTGGACAACCCCATCGGCACCGGCCCCTACCTGCCCGGCGAATTCGAAGTAAGCGTGCGCGCCGTGTTGGAGCGGAACCCGGACCATACGTGGTGGGGCGAAGGGGCATACCTCGACCGGATCGAATACATCGACTACGGCACGGACCAATCCTCCATCGTGGCGGCGGTGGACGCGGATGAAGTCGACATGGTCTACGAATCCATCGGTGATTTCATCCTGCTGCTGGACGCCATCGGGTGGAGCAAGTCGGAGGCCGTCACTGCCAACACCGTTGTGATCCGCCCCAATCAGATTGCCGAAGTGGATGGCAAGAAACCCTATGCGGACGCAAAGGTGCGCCGGGCACTTGCCATGGCCATCGACAACAATGTCCTGCTTGAACTGGGGTTCTCCGGAAACGGGCGTGTGGCCGAAAACCACCATGTTTCTCCCATTCATCCCGAATACGCCGAACTGCCCCCGCCCACCTTCGATCCTGCCGGGGCCGTGGCCCTGCTGGAGGAGGCAGGCATGGCCGACTATGAACACGAACTGATCTCGATCGACGACACGTGGCGCAAGGACACCACCGATGCCGCCGCCGCGATGCTGCGGGATGCAGGGATCCCCGTCAGGCGCACGGTGCTGCCCGGAGCGACATTCTGGAACGACTGGGCGAAATACCCCTACTCAAGCACCGACTGGGCGCAGCGCCCACTGGGGGTGCAGGTGCTGGCGCTGGCCTACCGGTCGGGCGAGCCATGGAACGAATCCGCCTTCGCAAATGATGAATTCGATGCGCTGCTGGCCGATGCAATGGCCATCGCGGACGCGGATCAACGCCGCGAAGTCATGGCCAAACTGCAAAAGATCATGCAGGACGAAGGGGTGGTCGTCCAACCCTACTGGCGCTCGATCTATCGTCACCACAAGGAAAACGTGGTGGGGGCCGACATGCACCCGACGTTTGAGATCCACGTGACCAAGCTCGGCTTTGCCGCCTGATAGGGGGGCGCACCGCTGACCCTTTCCCGATCCGCGCACCAGCTGGGTCGGGGCTCCGGGTCTGATCAGGCGCACCGCCGATACCCCTTTGACAAAGATCAATGCGCCCCGCGCGTTGATCGTTACCGTTCGGGACAGGTGGAGGAGGAAGCCACATGTACTCGAAAATTCTCGTACCCGTCGATCTGGACAATGCGGATCATCTGACAAAGGCACTTGACCTGGCAGGGCGCACCGCCAAACAAAGCGGTGCCTCGATCGTCTATGTCGACGTGGTCGATGCGGTCCCGACCATGTCCGCGCGGACCGAAGGGGAACGCATGGCAGATCGGCTCAAGCACTTTGCCGCAAAGCAATCCGCAGAACACGGGGTCCAAACCACCGATGTGGTGGCACTGCGCAGCGACCTGCATCTGAACGTGGGCTCCGACATCATCAAGGCGGCGAAAGAGGCTGACTGCGATCTGATCGTGATGGCAAGCCACATCCCGGGGATCAAGGATCACATCCTCTCCTCCAACGCGGGCTATGTCGCATCGCACGCCCCGATGTCCGTCTACGTGGTGCGCTAGCACCAATCAGGACAACCAATCCTATTCAAATCACCGGGGAGGCCTTTCAGGCTCCTCCGCTGTCACCCCCCGTGCGCCGGATTGCATAAAGCGTGATCGGCGGCCCGATGGCTTCGAACACAACCGTGCTGGCAATGGTGAAGGCCATGATGGATCGCCCCCAATCGGGGAATTGCTCACTCGCGACAAGGGCCATGCCCACGGCAATGCCCGCTTGCGGCAGCAGGGCAGGGCCGTACAAGGCCGCTTCCTGTGGCGGAACCCTGCCAAGCCGCGCACCGATCAGACCGCCCGCGATGCGCCCCAGTATCCGCATCAACAGGAAAAGAACACCGGACCATCCCAGCAGCAAGATCGCCTCAACCTCCAGCAAGGCCCCGGCAAGCAGAAAGAACAGGATCATGAACGGCCACTGGATGTGCTCGATCTCGTGAAATGCTCTGGAATGGTGCCGCGCGAAATTGGCCACAATCGCGCCCACTGTCATGCCTGTGATCAGAAATGATACCTCCAGCCACAGCGCCAGACCGGACGACAGAAACACGATCCCCATCGCTTCGGCCTGCATCGGTTCACCCTGTTGCAGCCGCCCGGTCAGGAAGGCCGCCGGAAACCCGATAAGGCACCCAAGCACGACCGCACCGCCCAGATCCCGAAGCGCACCGGTCAAAACCCCATCCCAGCCATCCGATTGACCCGCCAGCACCAGCGCGACGCTGAAAATGATCAGTCCCCAGGCATCGTCTACGGCCACGATCCCCTTCAGGGTACGGGTGAAATCATTGCGGACGCCCGATTGGCGGATGACATCCGTCATCGCCGCAGGAGCCGTCGCCGTGGCCACCGCCCCAAGCAACAGCGCAAGACCGGGTGCCAGCCCAATCGCCACAAGCCCCAGGGTGACCATCACCACCGTGCAGACGGCGATGGCAAGCGAGATCGTGAAAATGGGGCGCCCATGTTTTCGCAGGTTCTTTCCGGACAGCGAACCGCCCAGCAGAAACGCCACCATCGTCAGCGCGATGTTCGACAATTCGTCAAACCATTGGGTGGCCGCATCCGGGATCAGGTCAAAACCCGCATTTCCGGCCAACAGCCCAAGCAGCAAAAGCAATGTCACACGGGGCAGGCGGGTCAGCCTACCCAATGTATCGGCCACCAGACCAACCAGAAAGAGAACCCCAAGCGTTATGAAAAATGCGGCATGGTCCATGCGGGTGATACCCTCATCCAATCCCGATCATTACTGCAGCCGCTTAGGCCGCAGGTCAATCAACGGACCCCTGCGGGCGTCGATACGGGTCAACACCCCGAAACGCGGACTGATGTGGACGGACACTTTCCCGCCCCGAACCCGGCAAACCCCATCAAAGCTTCACATGAACTTCCGGTACGAAGGTCTGATCGTCCATCGGCGGCCTGACATATCCCCGCTGCTGAGGGCGCTCTTCAAGCACGACGCGCGAATGGGCGACCTCTTCATAGGGGATAAGGGACAACAGATGACTGATGCAGTTTAGTCTCGCATGCTTTTTCACATCCGATTCCACCACGTACCACGGTGCCTGCTTGATGTCGGTATGCGCAAACATGTCGTCCTTGGCCTTGGAATAATCCACCCAGCGCTTTCGGCTCTCCAGGTCCATCGGGCTCAGCTTCCACTGCTTTGTCGGGTCGGTCAGCCGTTTTTGGAACCGCCGTTCCTGTTCCTCGTCGCTGACTGAAAACCAATACTTGATCAGCTGAATGCCGGACCGGACAAGCATCCGTTCGAATTCCGGGCAACTGCGCATGAATTCCTTGTATTCCTGATCTGTACAGAACCCCATCACCCGTTCGACCCCGGCACGGTTGTACCAGGAGCGGTCAAAGATGACGATCTCTCCCGCTGCCGGCAGGTGCGAAACATACCTCTGGAAATACCACTGCGACTTTTCCCGCTCCGTGGGCGCAGGCAGTGCGACAACATGACAGATGCGCGGGTTCATCGCCTCCGTGATGCGCTTAATCGTGCCGCCCTTGCCCGCCGCATCTCTTCCCTCAAAGACAATCGCGACCCGGTGGCCGGTCTCCTTGACCCATTCCTGCAGTTTCACCAGTTCAATCTGCAGCCGGGCCAGTTCAGCTTCATAGGCCTTTTTCGAAATCTTGGTCATCTTGTGGTCCCCCCTTCGCTGTCACCCTGCGGGCATAAAAGCACGTTTTCAGGCAAATCGTGAAATGCTTGTGAATATCGGGACATGGCAGCGCGGCCACCCCTGGATCCTGGCCTGCACGCAAGCCCGGCCGGCTAAGCAGAAATCCGCAGTCCGTTATCGCATAACATCGCCACACGCCCTATGTCTGTTCCAAACAAAAGGAAGACGAGTATGCGTTTCATCTCCACCCTGATCCTGACCGCGGGCCTCACCCTCGCACTGCCGCTGGCGGCGGCGGCGCAAAAGCTGCCGCTTGGCGACATTTCCGGCTACCTCAACAAGCTGCAAACCGCGCAGGGGGAGTTTACCCAGATCAACGATGACGGCTCCATCAGCACGGGCACCATCTATATCAAGCGCCCCGGCAAGGTCCGGTTCGAATACAACCCGCCGGAATCCGCACTTGTGGTGGCGGGTTCCAACACGGTCGTGATATTTGACAAGAAATCCAACCAGCCCGCCGAAACCTACCCGCTCAGCCGCACACCCCTGTCGATCATCCTGGCGCGCAATGTCGATCTGGGTCAGGCGCGCATGGTCACGGGGCATGATTATGACGGCACCGCAACCATCGTCACCGCACAAGACCCCGAGAATGCCCAATACGGCAACATCCAGATGAAATTCACCGGCAACCCCGTGGAACTGCGCCAGTGGATCATCAATGACGGCAACGGCAGCCAGACCACCGTGGTGCTGGGCGATCTGCAAACGGGCGGCACCCTGCCCAACAGCCTGTTCGACGTGGGCACCCCGGGCGTGAACCGCTGATCAGATAACGGAAGGCAGCGGCACGTCGATGGGATAATCGTCCAGAACCTCGTCCACATCGCGGAAGGTGATCGTGGCGGGGTCGACTTCGGCCATCTTGATCAGCCCGACTGACCCATTCGCGTAGGTCAGGATCAGGTGGCCGCCCCTGTGGGTCGGATAATTGGTGTCACCGTATCGATAATCATCCTCATAGGTCACAGAGACAGGTACGTCCCCGTCACGGGTCAGGATGGTGAGTTGATCAGTGCTGCTGTTGAAATTCTTGATCGTCGAAAGCCGCACAGGCGCGTCAGACGCCGTGTCTCCCACGCCCTGATCCGAAACCATGAAAGTGTCCGCACCGCTAAGTCCCTGTACTGCACCAGCGATACTGGAATACTGGTCCCCGGAAAGGCCAATGTCTGCAAGCGCAATCAAGGTGTCATCGCCGTCGTCGCCGTAGAGGTCCATATTAACGCCACCGGCCCCGATCAGCGTGTCATTCCCGGACCCACCCCATGCGTTTGTGTTGGGGCCCTCAATGATCACAAGATCTTCGCCCGCCTCGCCGGTAATGAGCGATGAGTCTGAGCCGATGATCGTATCATCCCCGTCGCCACCTTCGATGACCGCGCCGGGCGCCTCGATGTAATCATCGCCACCGCGCCCATCGACATAGCTTACATCGGCAGGGGTCAGCGTTTCATCCGCATCCGTCCCGCGGACAATCCCCGTCCCTTCAAGCCTGCTCAGGTCCGGCTCAAGATGGAACGGATAATAGCCCAGCCCATTCCCGCTTTCACCATTAACATAAACTGCTGAAATCGGTTCTTCGCTGACAAATTCAAGCTCAACCCGGTCGCTGTTGTAGCTCGGCGCACCTGACCCGTTCTGGCTGTTCGATCCGCTTTCAGAGACACCGCCCAGATCCCAGCTTCCCAGCACGGACCCGCCATAGTATCCGGCAATATCGGCAGGTTCCCAAATGCCCGGATAGAGTTGCTCAAACGGCTCCCCGTTCACGTCTGTGGTTGCATACTCCGGCAGATCAACTCCCGACGCTGGCAACTCAGTACCTTCCGGCAAAAGGAGCAGGGTCAGGGCTGTTTCATAACCGTTGTAGTACTGATCCTCCTGGTGAACGATAGCGACCAACTCTCCCGTCTCATCCTCGCCCAGTTCAACCTCGATCCTCCCGTCTTCCAACTCCACAACTGACGCACCAAGGTCCAGTGCATCCTCCGGGTCCTCCGGCAGATCGGGGTCTTCGGTCAGATCCTCATCGGTGACGGCATCCTCCCCGTCCGAGGAAAAATCCATCATAAGCGCCATCCCGGCGCTACCGGCGACCAACATTGCCAGCAAAAATGGTGTCATCAAGCCTCTCCAACAATCGCCTTTAGGTTTAGTGGGCTTTCAAGGCGATTGTTGGGCATTCCGGGGGGCTGACGCGACGTCCTAAATCCGGACCCGGCACGCCCCCAACTGCTGTTCGTACATCACCGACCGGTTCGCCACTTCCTGCGACACACGCATCAGCCAGCTCTTGTTGTTGTAGCTGCCGCGTGAATACCCGGTGTGGCCCTCGTGATAGGCCAGGTACTGATTGCGGGCGTCCGACAGGGGGATGCCGTTGCGATCCCGGCTCTGGTTCATGTACCAGCCCATGAAATCCGTCGCATCCCTGATGCGGTCGCGGCGGGCGCCAAAACCGCCTTCGGCCTTGCGGTATTCATCCCACGTCGCATCCAGCGCCTGGGAATAGCCGAACGCACTGGATTGCCGCCCCATGGGGATCACGCCCAGCGTGTAGCGGAACGGCGTGCGGGCGTCGGGCACGAACTTGCTTTCCTGATAGATCGTCGCCATCTGCACATGCACGGGCACGCCCCACCGTCTTTCGGTGGCGCGGAATGCTTTCAAATAACCGGGGCGCTGTTTGAGAATTGCGCAGGCGTTGTCCAGATCCCGCGGGGCGGATGATTGCCCCCCGCCGCAGGATGCGACCAACAACACAACTATCAACGCGCGAAGAGTTTTGCTCATCTGCCTCTCGCTTTCGTTTTTTATTTTGCGGCAGATTAACCTATCCGGGCGCGTATTTCCAACCAAATTTCAAAGCAATACCGCCAGCAGCAGCGGCAGGGCGCCGATTGCCATCAGCGTGGAAACCACGACCAGCCCCGCAACGGATTGTGCATCCGCCCCGTATTTCTCCGCCAGCATGTAGGAGGTGACCGCCACCGGCGTCGCCACCTGCAGAACCAGCACGCCAAAGGCTGTTGGGTCCAGATCAAACCACAGACCCACGCCCCAGGCGATGCCGACGCAAACCGCCAGCTTCACTGCCGACAGGGCAATCGCGCGGCCCACGCCGCCGGGCGTCAGCCGGGCCACCGCAACCCCCAGCGTGATCAGCATCAAGGGGATCGCCATCTGCCCCACCAGTTCCAGCGCGTTGGTGAGAAACGTCGGTGTCTGCCAGCCCTGCCACAGGAACAACGCCCCCAGCAATGTCGCGCCCACCAAGGGTTCGCGCAGCACCTTGCCCAGCGATCCGGCCCCGGCGACCAGCCAGATCCCGAAAGTAAACGACCAGATCGCCATGATGGCAAACACGACCACGGCATAATCCAGCCCCACGTCGCCGAAGGCAAAAAGCGCCAGCGGCAGGCCCAGGTTGCCGGTGTTGCCAAAAATCAACGGCGCGGCAAAGGTCTGACGGTTCAGCCGCAGCGCCCACACAAGCGCGATGATCACCACCGACAGCGCCCCATAGGCCGCCATGCTGGCCAGCGTCAGCGACGTCAGCGCCGCTGGTTCGATCTGCGTTCGCATCAAGGAAACAAAGATCAAACACGGCACCGCAAGGGTCATGGCCATCTGCGTGACAAAGTTGATCCGGTATTCAATGCCGACCTTCACCCAAGTGAATCCAATCGCGGCCAGAATGAACACCGGGGCCACGATTTCCAGTACGGTCAAAGCTAGGGTCAACAGACTGTTTCCTCTCGATTACATCGGGATTATTGGACAAAACCCGCTTGAAAAGCGTACAAGTGAAAGGTAGGGGCTTTTGTTGTAATGATACGTAGTTGTGCGAAATACCACCTTGGGCAGATTGTCCGTCACAAGAAGCATCCCTTTCGAGGGGTGATTTTTGACGTGGATCCGGAATTTGCCAACACCGAGGAATGGTACGAGGCGATCCCCGAAGAAAACCGCCCCATCAAGGATCAGCCGTTCTATCACCTGCTCGCTGAAAACGATCAAAGCTACTATGTGGCCTATGTGTCGGAACAAAACCTGATCGCGGATTATTCCGGTGAACCTGTGGATCATCCCGACATCCCCGACCTATTCGGCCCCTTCACAGATGGCTCATACCCCCTGCATTTTCAGCTGAACTGACCCGGTCCGCGCCCGCACACGACACCTGATCTCCCAAGCGCGCCGCCGCCCCCTCTTTTTGGCTCTATATACCGTAGTGCGACACACCCCACGCGCGCGTCGGCTGCGGCAAGGCACCGGACCGCCCGTCAATATCCCAGGGCGCACCCGTCCTTGCGCGGATCAGACGCTCCTTCCAGCACCCCATCCGGCCGCCGCCGGATCGCCTGCGCGCCGCCGATGGCGGTCTCGGGGATTTCTACGGTATGACCCATATCGCCCAAGGTCGCGCGCACGGCGTCGCTGTACCCCCGCTCGACCTTCAGCACGCCATTGTCGGAAAACGCCCGTGGCGCATCCAGTGCGGTCTGCAGGTCCATACCGAAGTCGGCCAGGTTCGACGCCAGCCTTGCATGCCCCGTCGGCTGGTACTGCCCGCCCATCACGCCAAAGGGCATCAACGCCCCATCCGCCTCGCGGATCATGCCGGGGATGATCGTGTGCAGCGGCCGCTTGCCGCCCTTCAACTCATTGGGATGACCTTCCTCCAGGGTGAATCCCGCGCCCCGGTTCTGCAGCAGGATGCCGAACTTGTCCGACGCAATCCCCGACCCGAAGCCGTGAAAGATCGAATAGATCAGCGACACCGCCATCCCGTCCTTGTCGACGACAGTGATGTAAATCGTATCCTTGTGCACCTGCTCGGACACTGCCGCAGGCGAAGCCATGGCGCGTTTGGGATCAATCAGCGCTGCCAGCCCAGCCGCCGTCTCGGGTGCCAGCATATGCTCCAGTCGGCTCATGTGATCGAGGTCCGACAGGAACCGGTTGCGCGCGTCATAGGCCAGCTTTGCGGCTTCGGCCTCGATATGCACGCGCTGCGCACCAAAGGCGTCCATGTCGGCCACATCGAAATGCGACAGGATGTTCAGCATCAGCAAGGCAGTCGCGCCATGGCCATTGGGCGGATGCTCCACCACCTCCAGATCCTTGTATGTCCCGTGGATCGGCGTACTCGGCGTCGCCGCGACAGATGCGAAATCCTCCGCCGTGTGCACCCCGCCAAGCCCGTTCAGGCAAGCCAGCATGTCCTCCACCACCTCGCCCTCGTAAAACGCCTTGCGCCCGTCCTTGGCCACGCGCCTCAGCACCTCCGCCTGACCCGGCGCGCGAAAAATCTTTCCGATCTCCGGCGCCCGGCCGCCCACCAGATAGGCATCCCGCGCCGCACCCTGCAGCTTCTCCGTCTCCCGCGCCCAGTCGAACGCGACGCGCGGTGCCACCGGCACGCCGGCTTCCGCATAATGGATCGTCGGTGCCAACAGCACATCCAGCCCCAGCTTACCCTCGGTCTCCGACAAATGACAAAACGCATCCATCGCGCCCGGCAGGGTCACCGCATGGGCCCCGTAGGGTGGTACAACATCCACACCATCGGCGCGCAACATCGCCGCATCCAGCCCTGCAGGCGCACGGCCCGACCCGTTCAGCGCGAAAATCTGATCATCACCGGGCCGGGTATAAAGCACGAAACAATCCCCCCCGATCCCGGTCATCTGCGGCTCGCAAATCCCCAGAAGCACAGCCCCCGCAATCGCGGCATCCATGGCATTCCCACCACGCGACAGAATATCAACCGCCGTCTGCGCAGCCAGCGGATGCGACGTCGCGCACATGCCTTGGGTGGCCAAAACGGGGGAACGTCCGGGAAGGTGAAAATCGCGCATTGGCCTCTCCTGATTGCTTCGCGGCATACCTAGAGCGGCGGCGCGGAAGAGCCAATCGGAAAAGGAAGTGCCTCGACGCTACGCACTGGGTGGGGGCTATAAAACGCAGCGCCGAGGGAAGCCATATGCAGCTACCGGTCCTGTATCGCCACGAAAGGCGGCGCAATTGTGATCAATTCGCGGCCCTTGTTGGATATTTGGCGGCGCAAATGCGGCAAAACCCTCGGCCATTCCACAAATAAGTTAATGATTCCGGGGCAATGCAACCGCAAGGCGCAGATCAAGCTGGTTGCGCCCGGCCAGGCGCCTGTAGGCGACATCCTTGGCCAGATCGCGGATCAGGAACCAGCCAAATCCCCCCTCCGGCAAGCCCGCCACACCCACGCTGACATCCTGGGGCAGGCCCGGTGGCACCCTGCCACCCGGCATCGGCACCCCGTCGTCGATGATCCTGACATGCAAGCCACGGCAGCACAGGCGCAAAAGAACGCGGATCGTGCCAACAGGCCCCTCCGCCGGATAGGCGTGTTCGATGATGTTGTTCAACGCTTCTGCCAGCACCAGTTCCACCAGACCGCGTTCCTCGATCCCAAGGCCAAGCGGCCCAAGTGCTGCCAGCAACCGCGCCAGCGCATCGCGCACACCCTCTTCGGAATCGATCACGCGCAACTCGACCGGCTCCAGCATCGGCTGGGGGCAACACATGGGACAGGGCGTGCTGTCCTGGTGTTCAGGCACGGCATCTGCCCAGCGCGTCATCCACCGTCTCGAACAACGCCATGACACTGTCCATCCGCGTCAGTTCAAACACCCGCCGCACCGGCGGCGTCAGGCCTGCCAGCACCAGCGTGCGGTCTGGCGACAGGTACTTCAGCGTGGCGACAATCGCCCCCAATCCGCTGGAATCGATGAACATGACATCCCGCAGATCAAGGATGACAGTGGCCGTGGCATCCTGTGTGGCCTCCCTGACCCCTTCCTTGAACGCAAGCGCGGCGGATGCATCGATCCGCGCCTCCTCGACACGGACAATGCAGATGTCCCCTTCTGTTCTGGTCGAAATCTTCATACATATTCACCTGACTGATATGGTTTTGTCCGGCTTACCGCCAAAGGCTTACCATTCGATGATCAAGACACCACGAGGGAGACAGCCATGCGCAATGTCGTCATTTCAGGGGCTTCACGCACAGCGATGGGAGGGTTTCAGGGCGCGTTCTCCGACCTGAGCGCGGCGGAACTGGGCGGTCATGCCATGGCCGCCGCCATCGCCGACAGTGGCGCGCCGCAAGTGCAGGAAGTGCTGATGGGGTGCGTGCTGCCCGCCGGACAGGGACAGGCCCCCGCCCGTCAGGCAGGTTTCCACGCGGGTCTCGATGAAACGGTGCCCGCCACCACCCTGAACAAGATGTGCGGCTCCGGCATGAAGGCGGCAATGATCGCCTTTGATCAGATCGCGCTGGGCCAGACGGACGTGATGATCGCGGGCGGCATGGAAAGCATGACCAACGCGCCCTACGTCCTGCCCAAGATGCGCGGCGGTGCGCGTCTGGGCCATGCAACGGTCGTGGATCACATGTTCCTCGATGGGCTTGAAGACGCCTACGACAAGGGCCGCCTGATGGGCACTTTCGCTGAAGATTGCGCCGAAACCTTCCAGTTCACCCGCGAACGGCAGGACGACTATGCCCTCGCCTCGCTGTCCCGCGCGCTGCAAGCGCAGGAAAACGGCAGCTTCGAGGGGGAGATCACACCGGTCAAGATGACGACCCGCAAAGGCACCACCACGATCAGCGCTGACGAACAACCCGCCAGCGCGCGGCCCGACAAGATCCCCCAACTCAAACCCGCCTTCCGCGACGGCGGCACCGTGACGGCGGCCAACAGTTCTTCAATCTCCGACGGCGCTGCGGCCCTCGTGCTGGGCAGCGAAGACCACGCCAAGGCCAGTGGCCTCAACATCCGCGCCCGCATCATGGGCCATGCCAGCCATGCGCAGGCGCCGGGGCTTTTCACCACCGCCCCCGTTCCGGCGGCGCAAAAGCTGCTGGCGCACCTCGGTTGGGACAAGGCCGATGTCGATCTGTGGGAAGTGAACGAAGCCTTCGCGGTTGTCCCGCTCGCCTTCATGCACGAAATGGGCCTGTCCCACGATCAGGTGAACGTGAACGGCGGGGCCTGCGCACTGGGCCATCCCATCGGCGCGTCCGGGGCCCGCATCATGGTCACACTGCTGAACGCGCTGGAACGCCACAACCTCAAACGCGGCATCGCGGCGATCTGCATCGGCGGCGGTGAAGGCACGGCCATCGCCATCGAACGGCCCTGATGCGGACGCCCACCTGACCCCTGCGCGCCACGCCCCCGCTCTTTTTGGCCAAAAATACCGACAAGGGGCCTTGGCCCCTTCTCCGCAATCTCCCACAGGTGCCGTCCATGCAGGTTTCATACCCCACCCTCGCCAAGACCATCCGCTCCCTGACCGAGGGAGAGGATGACCCCATCGCGCTGATGGCCACGGTCGCTTGCGAAGTGCACCACGCCGACGCCCGGTTCGACTGGACCGGGTTCTACCGCGTGACCAGCCCTGAAATGCTCAAGATCGGCCCCTATCAGGGCGGCCACGGCTGCCTGACCATTCCATTCTCCCGCGGGGTCTGTGGTGCTGCGGCGCGGACGGAGGAAACGCAACTGGTCCCGGATGTTGACGCTTTCCCGGGCCACATCGCCTGCGCATCGTCCACCCGATCCGAACTGGTACTGCCCGTCTGGAACGGCGCGGGCGACCTGCTGGCCGTGTTCGACATCGACAGCGATCAACCCGACGCCTTCACCCGCAAGGATGCAGAGGCGCTTGCCGCGATCCTCAAGACGACCTTTTCCACCTGCTGACCTTCGCACCTGCAGCGTGAAATTTCTGTAGATTTTTTCATTCAGCTCTGCCAGACATGAAAAAGCAGCAGAAAATTTCACAGGGAATCGCATGCAGCACAGCCGCCCCGATACGCCACACAGCCTCGGTGCTGACCTGCGGGCGTTACGCAAGGGCAGGGGGCTGACGCTGGCGCAAATGGCCGATGCGCTGGACTGTTCCGTTGGTTGGCTCTCTCAGGTGGAACGCGACATTTCCGAACCGGGCATCACCGACCTGCGCGCCATCGCGGCCTGCCTCGATGTGTCGGTCTCCATGCTCTTCCGCCACGGCGCGGCCCCCGCGCACGAGGCCGGATATATCGTCCGCAAGGACGCCCGCCGCCCCATCGGCAGCAACATCAAAGGGCTGGTGGAGGAGTTGCTCTCCCCCGACCTCACCGACGACTTTGAGATGGTCCATTCCACCTTCCAACCCCACAGCCGCATCAAGGCCCCCGTCAGCCGCCCAACGCAGGAAGTCGGCTACATCCTCTCCGGCAAACTCGACATCGAAATCGCGGGCCACACGCACCACCTGAACCCCGGCGACAGCTTCCGCATCCGCGGCGAGGCGTTTCGCTGGTCCAACCCGCATCCCGATCCCGCCGTGGCGATCTGGGTCATCGCGCCGCCGGTGTATTAAGGGGGGGATGGCATGAGCTTCGAGGCATGGACCATATTCGCGCTGTTCTGGGTGGTCTTCGTCACCACACCCGGCCCAAACGCTGTCAATTGCATCACCAACGGCATGCACCTGCCGTTCGGACGCGCGATGATCGGCGTCGGGGCAATCCTGACGCAGGCCACACTCTTCCTCATCCTCTCCGCGCTGGGCATCACCGCGCTTATCGCAGCCTCCCCCGCCGCCTTCACGGTGGCGAAATACGTCGGCGCAGCGGTCCTGATCTACCTCGGCATCCGCACCATCCTGCGGGCAAAGACACCCCCCGCGGTGGAGGAACGACCCGCGCGCTCCATCTACCTCCACGCGCTTGCCATCGCCGTGATCAACCCCAAATCCATTGCAGGCTACCTCGCCGCCTTTTCGCAATTCGTCCAGCCTGACGTGCCAATCTGGGACCAGATGGCAATCATCATCCCCACCGCCCTCACGCTCACCTTCCTCAGCTACACAGGCTTCACCGCCCTGGGTGCCGGCATCGGCCGCGCAGCACTTGGCGCGGTCTTCAACGCCTGGTTCCGCCGCCTGATGGGCGCATGCTTCGTCATCTACGGCGTCCTTCTGGGCGTCACGACCACACCGGGAAGGGTTTGACCATGCACACCGGAAGCTGCCTCTGCGGGGGCGTCACCTACACCCTCACCGGCCCCTTGCGCGACTCCGTCGCCTGCCACTGCCTGCAATGCCGCAAGACCAGCGGCCACCACGTCTCCGCCACCCAAGTCGGCCCGGACCAACTCACCCTCACCAAGGACGACACCCTGCGCTGGTATCAATCCTCCCCCCAGGCCCAGCGCGGCTTCTGCGCCACCTGCGGATCATCCCTCTTTTGGCGGCACGCGGACGACAACGGCGCCACCTCCATCATGTCCGGCACCCTTGACGGGGCCACCGGCATCACCACCGAAAAGCACATCTTCGTCGCCGACAAGGGCGACTACTACGAAATCGCGGACAACCTGCCGCAACACGACCAATAGGGAACACACCATGTCAGACTTTCCAACAACGGCCCGTGTGGTCATCATCGGCGGCGGTGTCGTCGGCACCTCCACGCTCTACCACCTGGCCAAGGCCGGCTGGTCCGACTGCGTCCTGCTGGAGAAAAACGAACTGACCGCAGGCTCGACCTGGCACGCGGCGGGCAACTGCCCCAACTTCGCCCCCAACTGGGCGGTAATGAACATGCAGCGCTTCGGGCTGGAAATGTACCGCACGCTGGCCGACGACGTCGATTACCCGATGAACTACCACGTCACCGGATCCCTGCGGCTGGCCCATACAAAGGAACGCATGCAGGAGTTTGAAAAGGTCGCCGGTCAAGCCCGCTATCAGGGTCTGCAAATGGACATCCTGACCAACGCCGAACTCAAGCAACACCACCCCTTCCTTGAAACCCATGATCTGATGGGCGGCATGTGGGACCCGCTGGATGGCGACATCGACCCGGCCCAACTGACCCAGGCGCTGGCCAAGGGCGCGCGCGACGCAGGTGGGCGGATCGAACGCTTCTGCCCCATGACGGGCCTTGACCGGGACGGCGACGACTGGATCGTCAAAACCGACAAGGGCGACATCCGCGCCGAAATCGTCGTCAACTGCGCCGGCTACTACGCCCAGCGTGTGGGCGAGATGTTCAAACCCTTCGGCGGCCGCACCGTGCCCATGGTCGTCATGTCCCACCAGTACTTCCTGACCGAACCAATCCCCGAGCTTGAAGCATGGACGAAAGAGCAGGGACACAAGGTCCCGCTCGTCCGTGACGTCGACATCTCCTACTACCTCCGGCAGGACAAACACGGCCTCAACCTCGGCCCCTATGAACGCAACTGCAAGGCACATTGGGTCACCCCAGATGACCCCATGCCCGATGATTTCTCGTTCCAGCTTTACCCAGATGATCTGGAGCGGCTGGAATTCTACATCGAAGACGCCATGGCGCGCGTGCCGATCCTCGGCACCGCCGGCGTGGGCCGCAACATCAACGGCCCGATCCCCTATGCCCCAGATGGCCTGCCCATGGTCGGCCCGATGCCCGGCGTCAAGAACGCCTTTGAGGGCCATTCCTTCACCTTCGGCATCGCGCAAGGCGGCGGTGCGGGCAAGGTGCTGTCGGAATGGATCATGCACGGCGAGACGGAGATGGACATGTGGTCCGTCGATCCGCGCCGCTACACCGATTATACCGATCACGACTATTGCCACGCCAAGGCGCTGGAAACCTACGGCCACGAATACGGGATGCACTTCCCGCACCACGCATGGCCCGCCGGACGCAACAAGAAACTGTCGCCGATCCACGACAAGCTGGCCGCACAGGGCGCGCAATTCGGGGCCTATAACGGCTGGGAACGGGCCAACTGGTTCGCCAAACCCGGCGACGACACGTCTGAGGAAGCAACCCAGACATGGGACCGGAGCGGCCCGTGGACCCGCCGCGTGAAAGAAGAATGCGAAGCCGTCCGCGATCACGCAGGCGTGCTGGAACTGTGCGGCTTTTCCCGCTTCAAGATCAAGGGACCGGGTGCGGATGAATGGCTGCGCGGGCAGGTGACAGGCGCGCTGCCCAAGGTGGGCCGCGCCGGACTGATCTATTTCGCCGATGATCGCGGGCGCATCGTGACCGAAATGTCCATCGCCCGCGAAGCGGAGGATAACTTCATCCTCATCACCGCCGCTGCCGCGCAATGGCATGACAGTGAGCTTTTGAAAAACCGTCTGCCCGCAGATGGCAGCCTGACGTTCGAGGATTGGACCACCCGCATGTCCACCCTGATCGTCACCGGGCCGAAATCGCGCGACGTGCTGGCCGATCTGACGCCGGGCGACCTGTCACTCCCATGGCTCAGCATGCAGGAGACGGAAGTCGCCGGACGCTGGGCGGCGTTGGTGCGCCTGTCCTTCGCGGGCGAACTGGGCTGGGAAATCCACGCGGAAAACGCCGACATTCCTGCGATCTACGATGCGGTCATTGCTGCCGGGGCCACGCCCTTCGGGATGTTCGCGCTCAACTCCCTGCGCATCGAAAAAGGCTACCGCGCGTGGAAGGGCGATCTGTCTACCGATTATTCGATGTTCGAAGGGGGGCTGGACCGCTTCGTCAAGCTCGACAAGCCACAGGATTTCCCCGGCAAGGCGGCGCTGCAGAATGAAAAGCAGCAAGGCGTGAAAAAGCGCTTCGTCACGCTGGTGGTGGATGCGGGCGATCAGGACGCACCCTATATGTCGCCCGTCTCTCACAACGGCGATATCGTGGGCGAAACCACCTCCGGCGACTGGGGCTACCGGGTGGACAGGTCCATCGCACTGGGCATCATCCGCGCGGATCTGGCCCATCCCGGCACCGAAGTGGAGGTGAATATCTACGGCACCCTCTGCAAGGCTGTCGTGCAACCTGATCAGCCCCTGTGGGACCCCGAAAACGCGCGGCTGCGCGCATGACCGCGATCACCCTTCTGGACGGCGGCATGGGGCAGGAGTTGGTCCATCGCAGCACCGCGGCTCCCACGGCACTGTGGTCCACGCAGATCATGATGGACGATCCCGCGCTGGTGCAGGCCGTGCACGCCGATTTCTTCGACGCGGGCGCGACGGTGGGCACGTCCAACACCTATGCCATCCACCACGACCGTCTCGGCAGGGCAGAAAAAACCGACAGCTTTGCCGATCTGCATGGGGCGGCACGCGATCTGCTGGTGGCCGCCGCTGACGGGCGCGCCGTGCGCCGCGCGCTGGCCATCGGTCCGCTGGGGGCCTCCTATCGGCCTGACCTGCTGCCGCCGCATGACAAGGCCGTCGCGCTGTTTTCGGAAGTCGCGCGCCTGCATGCTGATTGGTGTGATCTGGTGATCTGCGAAACCGTCGTTTCGCTGGATCACGCCCGTGCGGTGCGCGACGGGGCTGCCGTGGCGGGCAAACCTGTCTGGCTGGCGTTCTCGGTTAATGATCAGGACGGCACCCGCCTGCGCTCGGGCGAGGCATTGGCAGATATCCTGCCGCTGCTGGCCGAAGGCGGCGTCGATGCCGTCCTGCTCAATTGCTCCACCCCCGAAGCCATCGGCGCGGGTCTGCCCATGCTGGCGCAATCCGGCCTGCCGTTCGGGGCCTACGCCAACGGATTTACCGGGATCACCGATGGATTTCTTCAGGACGCCCCGACCGTGGATGCGCTCAGCGCCCGCCGCGATCTGACCCCGGACGCCTATGCCGATCACGTGATGGCATGGATCGATCAGGGGGCTACCATCGTCGGCGGCTGCTGCGAGGTCAGCCCCGCCCACATCGCCGAAATCGCCCGTCGCCTCCGCGCGGCGGGTCATACGCTCGTCTGAAGGTGTAGACCCATGTCCAACGTTCCCTCCCACGCCCGCGTCGTCATCATCGGCGGCGGCGTCATCGGCTGTTCCGTGGCCTATCACCTTGCCAAGCTGGGATGGCAGGACGTCGTGCTGCTGGAACGCAAGCAACTGACCTCCGGCACCACCTGGCACGCCGCAGGCCTGATTGCCCAACTGCGCGCCACCGCGAACATGACCAAGCTGGCGAAGTATTCACAGGAGCTTTACGGCGATCTTGAGGCCGAAACAGGCGTGGCCACCGGGTTCAAGCGTGTGGGCTCCATCACCGTCGCACTGACTGAAGAACGGCGCGAGGAAATCTATCGGCAGGCCGCCATGGCGCGTGCATTTGGCGTCGATGTGGAGGAGATCAGCCCTGCCGAAGTGCTCGCGAAATATGAACACCTCAACATCGATGGGGTCAAAGGCGCGGTCTACCTCGACAAGGACGGGCAGGGCGATCCGGCCAACATCGCACTGGCTTTGGCCAAGGGCGCACGGCAACGCGGCGCGAAGGTGATTGAGCGGGCAAAGGTTACTAAAGGGTTAATTTCAAACAGAAAGTTCACAGGTGTGAACTACGAACTCGCCGACGGCACCCAAGGCACCATCACCTGCGACCACGTGGTCAACTGCGCCGGAATGTGGGGTCATCAGGTCGGTCGGATGCTCGGCGTGAACGTCCCCCTGCAGGCCTGCGAACACTTCTACATCGTGACCGAAGCCATCGCCGGGCTGAAGCAACTCCCCGTCCTGCGGGTGCCGGATGAATGCGCGTATTACAAGGAAGACGCGGGCAAGATGCTACTGGGCGCATTCGAGCCCAACGCCAAACCCTGGGCGCTTGACGGCATCCCGGCGGATTTCGAATTCGACCAACTGCCCGAGGATTTCGACCACTTCGAACCCATCCTGGAAGCGGCGGTCGAACGCATGCCGATGCTGGCCGAGGCGGGCATTCACACCTTCTTCAACGGCCCCGAAAGCTTCACCCCCGACGACGCCTACCACCTCGGCCTCGCCCCCGAGATGGACAACGTCTGGGTCGCGGCAGGCTTCAACTCCATCGGGATCCAGTCGGCCGGCGGGGCCGGCATGGCGCTGGCGCAGTGGATGGATGCAGGCGAAAAGCCCTTCGATCTGGGCGATGTGGACATCTCCCGGATGCAGCCCTTTCAGGGCAACAAGACCTACCTCGCCGAACGCTCCAAGGAAACGCTGGGCCTGCTCTACGCCGATCATTTCCCCTACCGCCAGAAGGCCACCGCCCGCGGCATCCGCCGCACGCCGTTCCACGCCCACCTGCTGGACCGCGGCGCGGTGATGGGCGAACTGGCGGGTTGGGAACGTGCCAACTGGTTCGCGCGCGACGGCCAGACCCCGGCCTATGACTACAGCTGGAGCCGTCAGAACTTCTTTGACAACGTCCGCGACGAACACATGGCGGTGCGCGAAAACGTCGGCATGTACGACATGTCCTCCTTCGGCAAGATCCGCGTCGAAGGGCGCGACGCCACGGCCTTCCTGAACCACATCGGCGGCGGGCAATACGACGTCGCCCCGGGCAAGATCGTCTATACCCAATTCCTCAACCCCCGTGGCGGGATCGAGGCGGATGTGACCGTCACCCGCATGTCGGAAACCGCCTATCTGGTCGTCACCCCCGCCGCGACGCGCCTGGCGGATGAAACGTGGATGCGGCGGCACGTGGGTGACTTCAACGTGGTGATCACGGATGTGACAGCGGGCGAGGGCGTGCTGGCCGTCATGGGCCCCCGCGCGCGCGACCTGATGCAGAAAGTCTCTCCCGCGGATTTTTCCAATGAAAACAATCCATTCGGCACCGCGCAGGAGATCGAAATCGGCATGGGGCTGGCCCGGATACACCGCGTCACCTACGTGGGCGAACTGGGCTGGGAAATCTACGTGAGCGCCGACATGTGCGGCCATGTGTTCGAAACACTGGCCGAGGCCGGCGCGGAGATGGACGTGAAGCTGTGCGGCATGCACATGATGGACACCTGCCGCATCGAAAAGGGGTTCCGCCACTTCGGCCATGACATCACGCCCGAGGATCACGTTCTGGAAGCGGGGCTTGGTTTCGCGGTCAAGACCGACAAGCCCGACTTCATCGGCCGCGACGCGGTGCTGCGCAAGAAGGACGCAGGACTGGCGGCGCGGATGGTGCAGTTCCGGCTGAGCGACCCGGAGCCGCTGCTATACCACAACGAACCCATCGTGCGGGACGGGCAGATCGTCGGATACCTCAGTTCGGGGGCGTATGGTCACGCGCTGGGCGGGGCGATGGGGCTGGGATATGTGCCCTGCAAGGGCGAGGCGGCGGCGGACGTGCTGGCCTCGACCTACGAGATCGACGTGGCGGGCACACGGGTGCGGGCGGAAGCTTCGTTGAAGCCGATGTACGATCCAACGTCGGAGCGGGTGAAGGTTTAGGGGATGACGGGGGCGTGTTGGTCCTTCAAGGCGGCTTGGGTCTTGGGGTGGATGCGGTGAAGGGTGGGTTTGCACGGGAAGTGACCTGGGCTGCACCCCGGGTCACTGGCTGCGAACTGCCCAAAGCTGACTTCGGTTATTTGAAGGACGGGCGTGAGGGAACTGGGCTCAATCGGTACCCAAGGTCGGCCTAGAGCCCATATTACCGAAATTCTGTATTGCGGCTAATGTCCACTATCGGTCCTCAATTCGGGAATAATATCCAAAATGCTCGCTTCAAGCATATCATCTTTTTTGAAGCGGTTCGCAGTCAGGAGTTGCGCGTAGCCGTGAACCAGACTCCACAGAAACATCTGCTGTTTCGCGTCAACTTTAGCGGGGCCACCGGCAAAGTGTCCGAAGTCCTTTGCGATGTCTGCGAGGATCACGAAGCACTTTCCGACAGATCGCAAGAGATCCGGATCAATTGAGGACACACGTTCGCGCGCAAACATCAACTCGTAAAGTGCCGGATGATCCTGCGCGAATGCAACGTAGCCGAGAAGTGCAGCCTCCCGACGGGTCTTCCGGTTCGCCGCATCGCTTAAGTTGCGACGCATGTAGGCTTCCATTTCGGCGTAGCCCTGTGCCGCAAGCGCAGTCAGCAGAGCTGTCTTGTTCGCAAAGTGATTTTGGGGCGCAGTGGCGCTCACACCGACTGCCGCAGCACACTTCCGCAACGACAGTGCGCTATGGCCTTCGGTTTCAAGTAAACGCCGTGCTGCGGCCAGCAGGGCGTCCCTGAGATTCCCGTGATGATAGGGCTTTGCGTCTTGGGTCTTTGTCTTCATGTGTGCAGTGTAAACTTTTTCTTGACAGCCACGCAAGGGCAAGGGTACGGATATGTTCAATGTAAATATGCAGTGCACATATAGGAGCTGTGATGAAAAAGATGTTGGTATACGCGCTTGGGGCAGTTGTTGGACTGGTGGTTCTGGCAGCAGCCTTCTGGTTCACGAACCCGATGGGATTGCGCGACACAGTTCTCGCGAACCAAATCGTCAAGATGCGGGTTGCGCCAGCCCGGCTGAGCAATCCCAAGACTCCCGGTGATTATGGGATGGCCTATAGTGACGTCGATATCATGACGGACGACAATGTGCGGCTGAGTGCCTGGGAAATCCCAGCGGCGGCCCCATCGGATCGGACCGTGATCGTGAACCATCCGCTGACCACAACCCGCTACGGATCAGAGGCAGGGCTTGATGGCGTCTCAGCCGAATTTCTTCCGATGGTCAAACATTTGCATGATGCGGGCTACAACGTCGTGATGTATGACCACCGCGGCCAGGGCGACAGCGACGGGGGCCTCGGGCGTAACGCCAAGGGCACCGAGGTGCCGGTAGGTGCAGGCGTCACGGAGTGGCAGGACGTTGTGGCGTCGCTCAAATATGTCCTCGGTCATACTGATTTCGGTGATGATGAAATCATCTTCATGTCCCAATGCATGGGAGCCAACGCAACCTTCCTGGCATGGCAAAACGCGCCGGAACTCTTTGCTAACCCGCAAATCAAAGCGCTCGTGGCGAACCAGCCGACCTTATCCTACAACATGACGGATCGTTTCATTCGGGCAAAGACTGGCCTCGATATCGTGGATCGCGTTCTTGAAACCCAGCTCGAGAAATACGGGTTTGGCTTTGCGAACGCCTTGGAAACGGTTCCGAGTGTCACGGTGCCGATCCTGTTCGCGCAAGTTGAGAAAGACGAATATACCTTTAACACGGAAACGGGGCAGAACGATATTCAAGAGATTATCGACGCCTCTACGACCGAAAACGAGGTTATCTGGATCGGCCCTCAGCATCCGAATTCATTCGGAACCGGCATGCGGTTTGACGGGTATCAGTACTTCAATCAGCATCCAGAACAACTTCTGAGTTTCATGTCGAGAACGTTTAGCTAGAAGAAACGACAAACACTCGGCTGAATGCTAGAAATGCAAACAGCGGACCTTCCGGCGGAAATCCAGAAGGTCCGCAAAGTCCGCAAAGCTGACTTTGATGGAAGCATACCGACGCTTTGGCCTGACAGAAATGGTCGGGTGACAGCTTGGGGCCTAAAGTGCACGATGCTGCAGATTGCACCAAGGTCTGAAAACCTCTCAGAAGTGGCCATTTGCAGATGCGCTTTACGTCCGTTCAGTGATAGATTGAACGGTTTCATATTAAAATTCAATCACTTAATTGGTGTTCTGTGCATTATGTGTGCACCTTGAAATTGCCTTTTGGCGCGGTCTGTCGGGTGTTTTGCGGTTGAACCGATTTGATCCAGTTGCGGCTCGTTTGAGCGAGCAAGTCTCACAATTTCCCTTTAGAAACCCAAAAATGAGGTGGGCTCCGTTTTTTGGAGATTTGGTGAGCAGGTTTCACGCCGGATCAGGGTCGGCTTGAGGTAATGGAGGTGGGAAAACCGGCATTCGAATTCGCGTAAATGCGCTTATGATGGCTCTCTATATCTAAAAAGTATCCCGATCCTTTCGTTATAAGAAAAGGTAGGAATTTCGCCTGATCACTTACGTCCTGATCAGCTCCAGAATCCTGACTGGCAAGGCCGGGAAATCCTATAGCCGCCGTCCGGGCGGTGCGGCCGTTCATTTGCGCGCCTTAACGGCTGGCACCTTACCCGATATTGGCGGATGCTGCCTTGCGGTCGGTCTGAGCATATTCGGTCAAGGCAGCTTCGCAACCATGGGCCCAGATCAGCGAAAGCCATTCGCAAAACGCCTTTGAGAATGGGTCGGCTTTGGACAAATCGCCGTAGATTCTGCTTTGGTCCAGCCACGTCGCCGGATGTGTCCTGGCTTTCAGAGCGGTCGCTTTTAGCTCATCCCAGATCGGATCATTGGCTTGAATGTTGGATCCGTCTTCTCGCACGCCCGCACACATGCGTGCCCAAAAAGCTTCAACCAAGGCAAGGCCTTCGACAGAGCGTCCGGCTGCGAGCTGATCGCGCAGGATCGGCAGAACAAAGCCGGGATGGCGGGCGGAGCCGTCGAAGGCCACGCGGCGCGTCGTGTCGACAATGCGCGGATTTGAAAACCGCGCTTCGATGAGGTCGACATATTCTTCCGAAGTCTTACCGGGGACGGCAGGGACTGTTGGCGCGATTTCATTGCGCTGGACCTTGCCGAAAAAAGCCGAAATTGCAGGCTGTGCCATGCAGTCGGCGATGGTTTCGATACCAAGGGTTTCACCCACATTTGCAATCACCTGATGACCCGCGTTCAGGATGCGGATCTTCATTGTCTCAAAGGCGTGCACGTCATCCGAAAAGGTTGCGCCTACCTTGTCCCAATCGGGTCGACCGACGCAGAATTTGTCCTCAATTACCCACTGGCGAAACGCCTCGTGGGTGACCACGGCGGTATCCTTGATGCCAAAGTCTGCAGCAAGGGCGAGTTCATTCGGTCCGGTGGCCGGTGCGATGCAATCAACCATGGAGTTGGGGAAGGTGGCGTTGCTATCGATCCAGTCGGCAAGGGCGGGATCAGACATGCGCGCAAGCGACACGACCGTCTGGCGGAGAATGTCGCCATTGCCTTGCAGGTTGTCACAACTGAGACCTGTGAAAGGTGCGTGACCCGCGTCACGGCGCAGGCGAAGTGCTGCCACGATCGCACCAAAGGCGGTGCGGGGGGCGTCAGGGTGCGCGGCGTCAAAGACCAGATCCGCATGGCCCGTATCAAACCCTTTGGTCACGGGGTCAACGTAGTAGCCGCTTTCGGTGACTGTCATCGCGACGATGCGGATGGCAGGATCAGCCATCTGTCGGATGAGCGGCGCATTGCCTTCCTCGATGGGCAGATAGTCGATCATGGAGCCGACAACCTCGGCTGAGACTTCTTTCGGATCGAGCTGGATCAAGGTGGTCAGGCAATCCTGTGCCAGCAGTTTTTCCCGCATTGCCGCATCGTAGGGCCGGACGCCGGCACCGATGATTGCCCAATCGTGGGCCAGACCTTCTTGCATCAGGCGGTGCAGATACCATGCCTGATGGGCGCGGTGAAAATTTCCGACCCCGATGTGGACGATGCCCGGCTTCAATGCTGCCCGGTCGTAGCGGGGATGCTCGACAGCCAGTTGATCAAGTGTCGCATTCGAAAGGGAGATCAGCTCATCCATTGTCCACCATCCACGTTGTAGGTTTGCGCGACGATATAGTCCGCCGCATCGCTGGCCAGAAACACGGCCATGCCAGTCAGGTCTTCGGCTGTGCCCATGCGGCCGAAGGGGACGGCGGCACCGACTTCACGTTTTTTCTGTCCCGGTGCCTTGTTCTCGTATTTGGCAAAGAAGGCATCGACGCCGTCCCAGTGTTCACCGTCGACGACACCGGGGGAAATCGCGTTGACGTTGATGCCGTGTTTGATCAGGTCGAGCCCGGCAGATTGCGTGAGGCTGATCACGGCGGCCTTGCTGGCGCAGTAGACCGCGACGAGCGCTTCGCCGCGCCGTCCGGCCTGAGAGGCCATGTTGATGATCTTGCCGCCCTTGCCGCGCTTGATCATTTGTTCGGCCACCGCCTGCATCGTGAAAAGCGTGCCTTTGACGTTCACGTCAAAACAGCGCGCATAGTCTTCATCAGTGATGTCCACGATAGGAGCGGCGGTAAACAGAGCCGCGTTGTTGATCAGAATGTCGATATCCCCAAAATCGTAGCTCTCGGCGACATCTATGGCATCCCAGATACTGGCGCGATCTGTTACGTCGATATGCACTGACAGCGCATTTTCGGGGTCGAGTTCCATCGCCGTGTCCGAGGCGCGTGCCTCGTCGATATCGGCAATGATCACCCGTGCCCCTTCGCGCAGGTAGGCCTCGGCAAAGGCCCGCCCAATCCCTCGGGCGGCACCTGTAATCAAGGCTGTTTTGCCAGCCAATTGCATCAGTCGATCCTAAGACCCTGCGCGTCGAACTTGTGCAGTTTGTCGAGCTGTGGTGTCAGATAGATGTCGTCGCCGTGCTTTACCTCAATGTCGCCGGTGATCCGCACGGTGAACATATCGCCAGGACCGGTATCAAGGCCGGTGTTGTGCACGTGGATAAACGTGTCGGAGCCAAGGTGTTCAGCCACGCCCACGGTACCTTTCCACATACCTTCTGTCTTGCTGACGTCTGTATGCTCGGGGCGGATACCGACGGTGGCGCCACCGTGCTTTTGCGCTTCCGCACCCTTGATCAGGTTCATCTTGGGCGATCCGATGAAGCCCGCGACGAATTCGTTGCGCGGAGTGTGGTAAAGCTCCAACGGGGAGCCGACCTGCTCAATGAAACCTGCGCGCAACACGACGATCTTGTCGGCCATGGTCATGGCTTCGACCTGATCGTGGGTCACGTAGATCATCGTGGTCTCAAGACGCTTGTGCAGTTCGCTGATCTCAAGGCGCATGCCGACCCGCAGCGCGGCATCAAGGTTGGAGAGCGGCTCGTCGAACAGGAACGCCGATGGTTCGCGCACAATGGAGCGGCCGATGGCGACGCGCTGACGTTGACCACCAGAGAGTTGCCCCGGCTTGCGGTCGAGATAGTCAGTGAGGTTGAGCGCCTTGGCGGCTGCCTCGATCCGGCGGTTCTGCTCGTCCTCGGGCAGGCCCGCCATCTTCATCGGGAATGCAATGTTCTTGCGGACCGACATATGCGGGTAGAGCGCGTAGGACTGGAACACCATTGCCAGACCGCGCTTGGCGGGTGGCACGTTGGTGGCGTCCGAGCCGTCGATCTCGATATGGCCCGACGTGATGTCCTCAAGCCCGGCAATCAGCCGCAGAAGGGTGGATTTACCGCAGCCCGAAGGCCCGACAAAGACCGTGAACTCGCCATCTTCGATGGTCAGATCAAGCGGTGGAATGACCTGTACGTCACCGAAGCTTTTGGTCACTTGGTTGAGTTTGATTTGTCCCATTGGTCAGGTTCCTTATTTTACAGCGCCGAAGGTGAGGCCGCTGACGAGTTGTTTCTGGCTGAACCAGCCGAGAATGAGGATCGGCGCAATGGCCATGGTTGAGGCCGCACTGAGCTTGGCGAAGAACAATCCTTCTGGGCTTGAGTAGCTGGCAATGAAGGCCGTCAGCGGCGCTGCATTTGCCGCAGTCAGGTTCAGCGTCCAGAACGCTTCGTTCCAGGCGAGGATGAAGTTCAACAGCAAGGTCGAGGCAATTCCGGGGATCGCCATCGGCGTGAGCACATAAAGGATCTCTTCCTTGAGCGAGGCACCGTCCATCCGTGCCGCCTCAAGTATCTCACCGGGGATTTCCTTGAAGTACGTGTAAAGCATCCAAACGATGATCGGCAGGTTCATCAGCATGAGGATGATGACCAGTGCGATGCGGCTGTCCAAGATCCCCAACTTGATGCAGATCAGATAGATCGGATAGAGCACACCAACCGCCGGAAGCATCTTGGTCGACAGCATCCAAAGCAGGATGTCCTTGGTTCTGCGTGACGGAACGAAGGCCATCGACCATGCCGCCGGAACCGCGATGATGATGCCGAGGATGGTAGAGCCCCCCGCGATGATGATCGAATTCCACAGGAACTTGGCGTAATTCGACCGTTCCATAACCGCAGTGTAGTTTTCCAGTGTCCAGTCAAAGGCAAGGAAGACAGGTGGATCTGCAATCGCGGTCGCTTCGGTCTTGAAGCTGGTCAGGATTGTCCAGAGAATTGGGAAGAAGATCAGCAGTCCGATGCCCCAAGCGGCGGTCGTGTTGATGATCTTGCGATTCTGAGTTACTGCGCGGGCCATTATGTCCTCCTCACGCGTCGAGATTTTTGCCGACGATGCGCATCAGGAAGATGGCAACGATATTGGCGAGAATGATTGCGTAAACACCACCAGCAGAGCCCAAGCCAACATTCTGGCTTTCAAGCACGCGCTGGAAAATCAGGTAGGTGAGCGTCCGGGTACCGAAAGCACCGCCCGTTGTGACGAAGATTTCAGCAAAGATTGCCAGCAGAAAGATCGTCTGGATCAGCAGCACAATCGTGATGGCGCGGCTGAGGTGCGGCAGGGTGATGAAGGCGAAGCGTTTGAGCGGTGGTGCGCCGTCCATTTCGGCGGCTTCCAACTGTTCGCTATCCAGCGATTGGATCGCGGTCAGCAGGATGAGCGTTGCAAATGGCAACCACTGCCAGGAAACGATCATGACAATCGACGGCATGGAAGCTTCAGAGAGCCAAGAAACCGGCTCTGCGCCGAAAAACTTCCAAAGGTGCGCAAAAAGACCGTTTGTCGGATCCATGAACATGTTCTTCCAGACCAGCGCGGAAACGGTTGGCATCACAAAGAAAGGGGCGATCACAAGGATACGGACAACGCCCTGACCCCACATCGGCTGGTTGAGCAAGATGGCAAGTAGGACGCCAAAGACGATGGTAATTGCCAAAACACCGCCGACGATAATCAGCGTGGCCGAAACAGACGGCCAGAAGGCACTTGAACTCACAAAACGAACATAGTTTTCAAAACCGACCCATCCGAGGTCCCCGCCACGCATGGGCAGATATTTCTTGAATGAGAACAGCAGGGTCATGATCAGGGGGACGAGCATCCAACCCAGAAGCAAGATGACCGCAGGCGCCATCATGATGCGGGCCGCTGATCGGGAGTGTTGGGTTGCCATCGGGCATACCTCCTCTGTTGATCGCCACGGGGCAATCTGAAACGGAGTTGCGAATTAGGGAGTAATCAGGGTTTCCCGGGGGAGCGGTGTTGCCCCCCCCGAGAGAAGGATCGCTTAGCGGTAGCCGGCGGCTTCCATGGCGTCGTTTGTCAGAGCCTGGGCTTTCTCAAGCGCTTCGTCGATGGACTGCTGCCCAGCGTAGACAGCGGAGAATTCCTGGCTGACTTCTGTCGCGATGCCCGCAAACTCAGGGATCGCTGCGAACTGAACGCCGACGTAAGGCACAGGGTCGACAGTTGGTTCGTTCGGGTTCGCGGACAGGATGGATTCCAAAGTCATCGCGGCGAAAGGCACGTCCTGGTAGTTGGCGTTCTCATACAGAGATGTACGCGCACCGGGAGGGACGTTTGCCCAGCCTTCGTTCGCGGCAACCAGTTCGATATAGTCCTTGGATGTGGCCCACTCAATGAACTGCTTTGCGGCAGCTTCTTTCTGGGTGCCAGCAGGAACGGCCAGCGCCCATGCCCAGAGCCAGTTGGAGCGTTTACCCAGACCATTGTCGGGTGCCAGCGCGAAACCGACGCTGTCGGCGACTTCAGAGTCGTCGGGGTTGGTCACGAAGGATGCCGCAACAGTTGCATCGATCCACATGCCGCACTTGCCCTGCTGGAACAGGTTCAGGTTTTCGTTGAAACCGTTCGTCGCGTAGCCTGTTGGACCGCTTTCGTTCATCATGCCGACGTAGAATTCCAGCGTGTCTTTCCACGGTTGAGTGTCGAACTGCGCGTTCCAGTCTTCATCGAACCAGCGTGCGCCGAAGGAGTTGGACATGGCCGTGATGAATGCACCACCTTCGCCCCAACCGGCCTTGCCGCGCAGGCAGATGCCGTTGATCTCGTTCTCGCGGTCAGTCATGGCCGCAGCCGCTTCGCGGATGAATGTCCATGTTGGCGCTTCGGGCATTTCCATGCCGGCTTTTTCCATCAGGTCCGTGCGGTACATGATCATGGAGCTTTCGCCGTAGAAGGGTGCCGCGTACATTGTGCCTTCGTAGGACAGGCCGCCGCGCATTGCCGGCAGGATGTCGTCGATGTCGTATTCCGCGGACAGATCGTCCATTGGCACGAGCCAGTCGTTAGCGGCCCAGATCGGTGTTTCGTACATACCGATGGTCATGATGTCGAAAGATCCGCCTTTGGCAGCGATGTCTGTTGTGACGCGCTGGCGCAGAACGTTTTCTTCCAGAGTGACCCACTCAACTGTGTGACCGGTCTTGTCAGTGAAGTCCTGCGTCAGGCCCTGCATGCGGATCATGTCGCCGTTGTTGACGGTGGCGATCACAAGATTGTCGGCAAGTGCACCGCCTGCCGTCACAAGTGCCATGGCCGTCGCCGCATAGAGATTTTTAGTAAATGACATCCCAATTTTCCTCCTCGTTGGGTGATGGGAGTCAATCTACAAATAATGACGACGCGAAGTCAATTAAAATATATCGCGCGTAAAATTTGCTGGTAGCAGGCGGGAAATCAACGACTTATGCAGAGTCTCTCATGATCAAACGCCCCTCAAATGCGGTCTCAGTGCGATCTGACAGGCGCTCTTCGTGCTCCAGCATTCCGAAGAGTTCACTCACGGCACGATTCGCGATGGCCTCGTAATCCTGGGCGATGGTCGTGAGTGGAGGGCAGGTGAACTTGGAAAAGGGATGGTCATCGTGACCCGCAACGCGAAGGTCGCATCCCGCGCCATGCCCGACACGCAGCCCAAGACCGTAGGCTGCTGAAAGCATTCCGATTGCCAGCCGGTCATTGCTGCACAAGATCGTGTTGGTGCTGAAGGATTTGGAGGAGAGGAGCCGCCCACCTTCGGTGCAGCCGATCTCCTCGAAATTCCAGCCTTCGCCCTCGGCCTGAAATATCCGGGGCTCATGACCGTGCCGCTCCATGCTCTCAACATACGCCTGATGACGCTTGTTCGCGTTCGGATTGGACGGAGACTTCATTTCGAAGAAACAAGGCGGTTCGCCGCTGCGGCAAAGATATTCCACCATCAGATCGACGCTTTGAAAATTATTTGTTCCAACAAATGCTTGGCCGACATCACTCATGTTTGCGTCAAAGAGGACAAGCGGGAAATCCGCGTCGAAACTCTGAACGGCGGCTTCGTCAGACATGCGCCCAAAGGGCGCAAGCAGAACGCCCGCAGGTTTCAGTGACCGCAAGGAGTTCAAATTGTCCCGTTCCATATCCGGACTGCCGTGTGAACTGAGCAAGATGGGGCTGTATCCGGCATCTAAGCACGCCAGTTCGACCCGTCTGCCGATTTCCGAAAAGAAGGGGTCCGCAAGGTTCGGCACCACGACGCCGATGTTCTTTGTCGTGCGCCGATTCTGGTTCATGGCGAACACGTTTGGCTGGTAGTCGTGTTTTTTCAAAGAGGCTTCTATCTTGGCGCGGGTTGAGGCGCGCACACTGTCAGGGTCGTTAAAATACTTTGATACAGTTGGGCGTGAAATGCCGCTCAATGAAGCGAATTCTTCCATATTGCGAATTTTCGGTTGGGCCATTTTTGCACCTGATGCTTATGAAAGTGACGCGCGATAATTTCCTTAAATTACGAGCAGCAAAAGTCACACGTCAAGGAAATATGTCTCTTGAAGCGGCATGAGTGGTCAAGTTGCAGGAATCTGATGAGAGTTTGCGCATTCGGACAAAGCGCCAAACCTGACCGTTTTGAACGTGTGCAGTGCGTTGATCTGTTCGATTCTGGGGCGCTCAGATTTCCTCGGCCCAGGGGGGATTGGCCCCGGCGCGCGATACGGTGACGGCAGCCACCCGTGCACCGTGTTCGAGAGCCTGACGCAAAGCATCGGGTGGAAGGGATTTCAGCTTTGGCTTCTGAAGTGCCCCCAGTTCATATAGTTTCGCCAGCACACCAGCGTTAAATGTGTCCCCCGCCCCAACGGTATCGACAATCTCTACCCGTTGGGCAGGCACGTTGACTTCGGCGCCATCCGCCAAGAAGCCAGTTGCGCCTTCGCCGCCGCGTGTCAGAATGACGACGCTTGGTCCGCGGTCCAGCACAGCATTGACCTTTTCGGTCAAAGACAGGGGGCTGGGGACCATCCAGTTCAGGTCTTCGTCCGAGACTTTCACGATGTCAGCCAATGCCATCATGCCATCCAGCCGCGCGCGATACCTGTCGATGTCCTGAATGAACTGTGGGCGAATGTTGGGGTCCATCATCACGGCGCGCGCCTTTCCCTCGCGTTCCAGCAAAGCGGCATAGGTGCTGGCACCGGGCTCGCACGCGAGGCTGATCCCACCGAAATAAAGCGACGACACCTCGGTGGAGACCTCTGGCAGATCATCGGTGCTGAGCATCCGGCCAGCAGAGTTCTCATCGAAGAACGAATAGGTCGCGTGCCCATCCTGGAGACGCACAAACGCGAGCGTCGTCGGGCGGTTGGATGTGATGACGTGGGACGTGTCCACATGGCTTGCCTTCAGTGCATCGGCAAGTTGCTGTCCGAACATGTCCGTCGACAGACCCGTCAGCATGCCGGTCTGGACACCCAGACGCCCCAGCGCGATGGACGTGTTGAACACCGCACCTCCTGCATGGGGTACGTACCCATCCCGGCCGGTTGTCGTTGGCGTGGGGATCATGTCGATCAACGCTTCTCCGCAACACAGGATCATTTGACTGGGCCTTTCTGATAGGAACTGCTTTCAACAAGGAAGCGTTTGGACAACGGCAGGCTTGCCGCCCCAAGCGCGCGTGCGTCCGGTCCGATGGAACCTTCGACCACCTCAGGTTTTTCCACGCCTGCGACGGGTATGTCAGCAATGTGTATCTCGATGCGGCGCACCAATTCCGCACGCATGTCTTTGGGCATCCATCCGTCAATCAAGACGTGGTCCACATCAAAAAGACAGACCGAAGACAGGATGGCACGCGCGATGCCCTGTGCGGCATCTGTCAACCATGTATCAAGTGGTCCCTCGGGCACATTCCAGCTATCGGGGGTGTCCCAGATCATCGTGCTCTGGTCCCCGCTCCGCGCGAGCGCATTTTCCAATGCGGCCAAAGACGCGACATCGACCAATTGGCGCAGGGTGCCGTCCGCCGTTGGTACGATCATCGACCCCAAGGCGCCCGCATTGCCCGTGCGTCCGGTAAAAAGACTGTTGTCCAGCACCAAGCCGCCGCCAACAAAAAAACCGACAAAGAAGTAGAGAAAGTCGCGTGGTTTGCCCTGATCGCCGAACACCAGTTCCGCCCCACAGGCGGCGGACGCATCATTGCAAACGAATACGGGAAAATCCCAAGCTGTGCCAATCTCTGCAGCGATGTCGCGGTTTTTCCAGCCGCGCATTTCGGCCGCACCTGCACCCAGCGTTTCCGCCCAATCCCAAAGCTGAAAGGGCAGGGCGATGCCAAGCCCAGCGATGCGGGACCTGTGCGCCGGTGGCAGCATCGCAAGGATTTGACCAATTGCGTCGGCCGTAAACTGAACGGTGTTGTCTGGCGTGGGGTAGGGGTGGCTCATGCGCACGCGGTGCTGCACTGCTCCGAGGAAGTCAGTGAGGACAAGATCAATACTGCGCCGACCGACTTTCAGCCCGAAAAAGAATGCCCCGCCCCTGGCAAGGTTCATCGGAACGGAAGGCTGCCCGATCCTGCCGCGCACAGGCTCTCCGCGCTCAAGCAGCCCTTCGGCCTCCAGCGCGCGCATGATGACGGAAACAGTTTGCGCCGAAAGGCCGGTCCGGCGCGCAATCTCGGCCTTGGCCATGGCACCGGACTGCCGGATCAACGACAGGACAAGCCGTTCGTTGTAGGCGCGCATGCCGCTTTGGTTCGATCCGCGGCGCGACGTATCAAGGTCGGTGTTTTCGCTTGGGAGTGCTGTGCTTTGTCGCATGTAACCTCTACCGTCATCATCTGACTTTGGCGGAAATTGACCAAATTCCAGAGCCAAGTCAATAAATAAATAAGAATGATTTAATTATTGACCAACGAAGCCAAAGCCGCCATTAGGGATCGAAATCATTGCGAAACCAGAACGACGATTCGGCGCTAGGATGACGCCACCACGGGAGGGAATAGACATGACCGTTTCAACTCACAGGCTTGCGCGCGAAACAATGGCTTTTGTGCTGGCAGGGGGGCGGGGAAGCCGCTTGAAGGAGCTGACCGACATCCGGGCAAAGCCCGCGGTCTACTTTGGCGGTAAAACGCGGATCATCGACTTTGCCCTGTCCAACGCGGTCAATTCCGGCATCCGCCGGATTGGTGTCGCGACGCAGTACAAGGCGCACAGCCTGATCCGCCACCTGCAGCGCGGCTGGAGCTTTTTCCGCGCAGAGCGCAATGAGTCCCTTGATATCCTGCCTGCATCACAGCGCGTAAACGAGCGGAACTGGTATCTGGGCACAGCAGATGCCGTCACCCAGAATATCGATATCATCGAAGGCTACGCGCCCAAGTACATCCTCATTCTTGCAGGCGATCACATCTACAAGCAGGACTACTCCCTGCTGCTCAAGCAACACGTAGAGACCGGCGCGGACGTCACTGTCGGTTGTATCGAAGTGCCACGCAACGAGGCCAGTGCATTCGGCGTGATGTCCGTGGACGAAAGCGACCGCATCCTTGAGTTCGTGGAAAAGCCCGCCGATCCCCCGGCGATGCCCGGTGACGAAACCCAGTCACTGGCAAGCATGGGCATCTACGTCTTCAAGACCGAGTTCCTGATCAAACTGCTGCGAGAGGACGCTTTGTCAGAGACATCCGAGCATGACTTCGGCCACGACCTGATCCCGGCGCTGGTGGCCCAGGGCAATGCCTTTGCCCACCCATTCAGCCGCTCCTGCGTGACCAGTTCGCACGAGCAGAAAGCCTATTGGCGCGATGTGGGAACGATTGATGCGTTCTGGCAGGCCAATATCGACCTGACAGATTTCGAGCCGGAACTGGACCTTTACGATCAAAGCTGGCCGATCTGGACCTATTCCGAGCTGACGGCCCCCGCAAAATTCATCCACAACGAGAAAGACCGTCGCGGCATGGCGGTATCCTCGATGGTCGCGGGCGGTTGCATCATTTCGGGTGCGCAATTGAACCAATGCCTGTTGCACAACGGCGTTCAGGCGCACTCGTACTCCGAAATGAATGGTGTGGTCGCGCTTCCGGATGTCGTCATCGGACGGGGTGCGCGTCTCAAGAACGTCGTCATTGATCGTTCCGTGAAGATCCCCGCAGGTCTTGTGGTCGGCGAAAATGAGAAAGAGGACGCCGAGCGGTTCAACCGCACGGAGAATGGGATATGCCTTATCACGCAGGCCATGATCGACAAGCTGGAAAAATGACCCTTAAACAGCTCTCTGTTGCTTCCGAATGTGCACCCTTCGTCAAGACCGGGGGGCTGGCCGATGTCGTTGGCGCGCTTGGTCCCGTATTGGGCGCGCATGATGTTGAGTGCCGCGTGCTGTTGCCGCTTTACCGCCAGATTGCGCATCTGGCGAAGGGGGCAAAAGAGGTGATGAATGCCGGATCACGGTTCGGCGGACCGGTGCGGGTGTTGGCAAGGCGTGCCAGCGGTATCGATCTGCTGCTGATCGACGCGCCGCATCTTTATGACCGGCCGGGCCAGATCTACCTGAACGAAAGCGGCGTGGATTGGGCGGACAACCACCTGCGCTTTGGCCTGCTGAGCTGGCTGGGGGCCGAGATCGGGCAGAACGGCATTGCAGGCTGGATGCCTGATGTTATCCACGCGCACGACTGGCAGGCGGGGCTGACCCCGGTCTACGCGCGGCAGAACGGCAGCACCGTGCCGTGCGTACTGACCATCCACAACATCGCATTTCAGGGCAATTTCCCCGCAACGACAATGGGCGCGCTGGGTCTTGATCCGGAAGGGTTCACGCAAGACGGCTTCGAATACTTCGGATATGTCAGCTTTCTCAAGGGCGGTTTGATGCTGGCTGATCAGATCACGACGGTCAGCCCGACCTACGCGCGCGAGCTGATGACGCCGGAATTCGGCATGGGGCTGGAGGGCGTTCTGGTCGCCCGTAAGTCTGACCTGTCCGGCATTCTCAACGGCATTGATATGATCGCCTGGGACCCCGCGACGGACCCCGCCCTGGCGCAAAACTACACCAGCCGCACATTGGCGAAAAAGGCGGTCAACAAGAAGGCCGTGCTGGCGCGCTTCGGCCTTGGCACCGACACCGCCGCACCCCTTTTTTCCGTCATCAGCCGCCTGTCTGAACAAAAGGGGCTCGACCTCGCTCTGCAAGCGCTGCCCGCGATCCTGGGTAAGGGCGCGCGCTTCGTGCTGCTGGGATCGGGCGCGCCGGAACTGGAGCAGGGGTTCAAGGACCTCGCGCACCGCTATCCGAACAGCGTCGGGGTTGAGATCGGGTTCAACGAAGACCTTGCGCATCTGATTCAGGCGGGCGCCGATGCCACGCTGGTCCCCTCGCGGTTTGAGCCGTGCGGTCTGACACAGCTTTGCGCCATGCGCTACGGCACCCTGCCGATTGTGTCGGTCACGGGTGGTCTGGCCGATACGGTCATCGACGCGAACGAAGCGGCCCTTGCGGCGGGATGTGCCACAGGCATTCAATTTGCGCCCACCACAGCTGCGAAACTGGGTGACGCGATCGACCGCGCGATGGCGATCTATGCCGACACCAAGGCGTGGCAAAAAATCCAGCGCAACGCGATGAAACATCCCGTAGGCTGGGATGTCTCGGCACAGCGGATGGCCGACATTTACCATCGCTTGGCGGGAGCCTAAGTGCCCATGCACGAAGCCGCGCCCATCATCAGCATCGTCGCCGGAGACCACACCCGTCTGGGTGCGGTTTTTGACGGTCAGGGCGTCAACTTTGCCGTGTTTTCTGAGAGCGCGACCAAGATCGAACTATGCCTGTTCAGCGCGGACGGACAGCGCGAAACCACGCGTGTGGCCTTGCCGGATCGCACGGGGGCTGTCTGGCATGGATACGTTCCCGGTCTCAGGCCCGGCACGCTCTACGGTTTTCGCGCTCACGGCCCTTACGAGCCGGACCGGGGGCACCGTTTCAACCCGATGAAACTGTTGGCCGACCCTTACGCCCGCGCGTTTCACGGCGACTGGATCGCTGCAAAAGAAACGCTTGGCTTTGACGCGACGGCCGCTGAACCTGACACTGGGCAAAGCCAGATAGACAGCGCGCCTTTCGTGCCAAAGTGTATCGTACAGGAGCAGGAGACCCTCTGGCAGGGCACGCCCGCGCCGCGCCGGTCGTGGTCCGAGACCGTGATCTACGAGGCGCATGTCAAAGGGCTGACCCAGCTGCACCCCGGCGTGCCGGAAGAGCTGCGCGGCACCTACGAGGCGCTTGGCTGCGACGCGATCATCGAACACCTTCAATCGCTCGGCGTGACAGCGCTGGAACTGCTGCCCATCCACGCGTTTCTTGACGATGGCTTCCTGATCGAACGGGGCCTTACGAACTACTGGGGCTACAACAGTCTTGGGTTTTTCGCCCTGGAGCCCCGCTATTTCGGCCCGAACGGGGCAGACGGGTTCCGGCAGGCTGTCGACCGGCTCCACGCCGCAGGCATCGAAGTGATACTTGATGTCGTTTACAATCACACCGCCGAAGGCGATCACCGCGGCCCGACCCTGTCGTTTCGGGGCCTCGACAATGCTGCCTACTATGACCTTCAGGCCAGCCACGCGCGTTACTATGTGAACGATACAGGCTGCGGGAACACGGTTGCTGTCAGCCATCCGTTTGTCTTGCGGATGGTGCTTGATTCCCTGCGGTTTTGGGTCGAAGTCATGGGAATCGACGGCTTCCGCTTTGACCTGGCCACGACCTTGGGGCGGGAACCTCAGGGGTTTGACCTGCGCGGCGGGTTTCTGGATGCGATCGGGCAGGATCCCGTCCTCAGCCGCTGCAAGCTGATTGCAGAGCCTTGGGACATCGGTCCTGGCGGCTATCAGCTGGGCGGTTTTCCTGCCGATTGGGCCGAATGGAACGACCGCTTTCGCGACACCACGCGCAAATTCTGGCGTGGCGACGCGCATGCAGCGCAGGAATTGGCGGGCAACTTTCTGGGCACAGCATCGGTCTTTGATCATTCCGGGCGCAAGCCTTTTAGTTCCGTGAATTTCGTTGCGGCGCATGACGGCTTCACCCTCGCCGACGTCACCCGCTACCGCGAGAAACACAACGAGGCCAATGGCGAGAGCAACGCGGACGGCCATGGGCACAACCTGTCCGACAATTGCGGGGTGGAAGGCGACACGTCAGACCCCGCGATCCTCGCCAGACGTGCACAGCGGGCGCGCAACCTTTTGGCGACCGTGTTCCTGTCACAAGGCACGCCGATGCTTCTGGCGGGGGATGAGCTGGGACGCACACAGCGCGGCAACAACAACACGTACTGTCAGGACAATGAAACCAGTTGGATCGACTGGGACGAAGGCGACGCCGATCTGCTTCAATTCGCGCAGCGGCTGATCGCGCTGCGCCGCGACAACCCGGTGCTGCGGCAGGGTCATTACCTGCACGGGCGTCTGCGGCCAGACGGATTGCCCGATGTGGCGTGGTCAAGCCTGGAAGGGGGATCGCTCAACTGGCGTGATCCGTCGCTGGACGGCTTCTGCCTGCTGATCCGTGGGGTTGCAAAGACATCCGTGGCCGCACCTGGCACCGCCCTGATCGTGGTCAACGGCGGGGCAAAGGACAAGCCTGTCATGTTGCCCGATCCCGAAACGGGTCTGTGCTGGGAGCGCGTTCTGGATACCGCTGAACCAAACGCATTCTCAAAACGCGTGACCGGCCACAAGAGGCAACCGGTCTGCGCCCATTCGCTTGTCTTGTTCACCGGGACCGGGGTGCAAGAATGACGGACTGGATATCACAACTTTGCACCCACGTCGGTGTGCATGCGCAATATCGCGGGTTTGAAGGGCAGACAATCGAGGTCTCCCGCGACACGCAAAGTGCGGTGTTGCGCGCGATGGGGCTGGATGTTGGTTCCGACGCGGACGCGCGCACGGTCTTGGACCAGATGCAGGCAGAGGATGCCGCTCGGCCTTTGCCTCTCGAAGTGGTTGTCCAGGTTGACCATCCTTGCGATGTGACGCTGGCACACCCTGCCGAATGGGTGCTTGAGGCCGAAGGCACTGGCCGGACGCTTGCCAGCGGGAAGGCGGACGAGCGCCTGTGCCTCCCGTCGTTGCCGTTGGGTATTCATCGGCTGCGCTTGAGGACCGGTGCCGGTGATTTCAACACCTGGGTTCTGGCCCGCCCGCCCCGCGCCATTCAGCTTGAAGACCACGTTCCCGAGGCACGGATCTGGGGCGTTATGGCAGCCCTGTATGGTTTGACCGATGCGGATGGAACGCAGATCGGCAGCTATGGATTGCTGGGTGACTACGCCGCAGCAATGTCTGGTCACGGCGCAGATTTCCTTGGCATCAATCCGGTGCATGCGATGGGCCAGGTGCGCCCTCATGACATAGTCAGCCCCTATTCACCCAGCCACCGCGCGTTCTTGAATACCTGGCATTGCGCCGGGCCAGAGGGTGTTGTGGGCGATACTGCCGAACTTCTGGATTATCCGGCAGCCCTGCGCACAAATGCCCGTGCGCTGACCGAACAGTTTGCGACGTTCTGCGCGCTGCCCGAACGTGCGTTCGAGAAACAGGTGTTTCACGCCTTCACTGCGCAGGCAGGGACGCCCCTTCATGAATTCGCTCTTTTCGAGGCCCTGTCCGCCAGCTTTGGCGCGGACTGGCGCAACTGGCCGACACCCTACCGCGACCATGACACCCATGCGCTCGCGACCTATGCGGCCAAGCACGCAACAGAGATCACCCGCACGAAATGGGCGCAATGGCGGGCCGAAGCACAACTTTTTGACGCGCAAACCAAAGCCCGCACTGCCGGGATGCGCGTTGGGCTCTACCTCGACCTCGCTGTCGGCCCACGCCTTGGCGGAGCGGAGACTTGGGTCAGGGACACGTCGCTTATCACCGGTGCCACGCTTGGTGCGCCGCCCGATCCATTGGGGCCGCTGGGGCAAAGCTGGGGTCTGGCCCCGCAATCACCGCTGAAATGCCGTGCCACAGGCTATGCCGGGTTTGCCCGCCTGTTGCGGGCGATCATGCGCCACGCGGGCATGATCCGGATCGATCATATTCTCGGCCTGATGCGCAGCTTCTGGATACCCGACGGTGGCACCGAAGGCACCTATGTCAGCTATCCGTTCGAGGCGCTTCTGGCCGTCGTGGCAATTGAAAGCGTGCGCAACAACACGATTGTGGTGGGCGAAGATCTGGGCCTTGTGCCGGAAGGACTGCGAGATGAACTCGCAGCGTCTGGCATCTACGGTCTTGATGTATTGCAATACATGCGCACGCCGACAGGTGGCTTTGTCGACACGGCGGAGACGCGAAAGCTGGCCGTCTGCGCCTTTGCGACCCATGACACCCCGACCGTAGCGGGCTTTTTCGCCGCCGAAGACGCGCGGGTCAGACATGAATTTGGCGGCATTGACGCGGAGACGCTGGAGCAGACGCGCGCAGACCGCGCGCGTGCGCAGGAAACGCTTGCCACCTCTCATCCCGTGGCCGAGATACACCGCCAACTGGCGCGGGCAGAGGCCAGCATGGTGGCGATCCAACTGGATGATATCGCGGAACGCACGTCACAGCAGAACCTGCCCGGCACCGTTGACAGCTATCCGAACTGGCGGCTCAAGGCCCCGTTTACCGTGGATGATATCGCATCATCGAAGGCTTTTGCCCTGCTTGCCAGCGACATGGCTGCTCAGAACCGGGCAAACCCCAAAGCAATGGAGAAGGCACATGACCTCTCGGACTGTTCAGACCACGCCCATTGAAGGGCAAAAGCCGGGCACATCCGGCCTGCGCAAGAAGACCGCAGTTTTCCGCACGCCGGGCTATCTGGAAAACTTCGTGCAATGTATTTTTGATGGCACGGGCGGTGCCGCTGGCAAGACCTATGTGGTCGGCGGTGACGGGCGGTTTTTCAATCGCGAGGCCATAGGGACCATCATCCGCATGGCTGCGGGCAATGGCGCGGCACGTCTGATTGTCGGGCAAAAAGGGATCCTGTCGACACCCGCCGCATCCAACCTTATCCGCAAATTCAAGACCGATGGCGGGATCATCCTGTCGGCCAGCCACAATCCGGGCGGCGAAAACGGTGATTTTGGCGTGAAGTTCAACGCCGCCAACGGTGGGCCTGCACCTGAAAAGATCACTGATGCGATCTTTGCCAAAACGCTTGAAATCACCGAATACAAGATCGCCGAGCAAGACGCCTGCGACATCGGCAAGGTTGGCACGTTCATGGTTGGCGATTGCCGGATCGACGTTGTCGATTCCGTTGACGACTATGAAACGCTGATGCAGGAGCTCTTTGATTTCGACGCCATCAGCACCCTTTTTGCGGGCGGCTTTCGCATCTGCTTTGATGCGATGCACGCCGTCACCGGCCCCTATGCCACGCGCATCCTTGAAGGGACCCTTGGCGCGCCGAAAGGCTCTGTTATCAACGCCGTGCCGCTGCCTGATTTCGGCGGCGGGCATCCCGACCCGAACCCTGTCTGGGCCAGTGAGCTTGTCGCGATCATGGAAGCCGAGGACGCACCCGATTTCGGTGCCGCCTCCGATGGCGACGGTGACCGGAACATGATCATGGGGAAAGGCGCTTTCGTCTCCCCCTCCGACAGCCTTGCCCTGCTGACGGCCTACGCCCATCTGGCACCCGCCTATTCCGGCAAACTTGCGGGCGTGGCGCGATCCATGCCAACAAGTCAGGCTGTCGATCTGGTGGCAGAGCGTCTGGGCATCCCCTGCTTTGAGACGCCGACAGGCTGGAAATTCTTCGGCAATCTGCTGGACGCTGGCAAGGCCACGCTTTGTGGTGAGGAAAGCGCGGGTACCGGATCAGACCACATCCGCGAGAAAGACGGGCTTTGGGCGGTGCTGCTCTGGCTCAACATCCTTGCGCGCGATGGCCGGGATATCGTGCAATTGCGCGCGGACCATTGGCGCAGCTTCGGGCGCAATTATTACTCCCGCCATGATTATGAGGAAATCCCAACCGAGACCGCCGAGACGCTGATGACAGCGCTGCGTGGGCGTTTGGCCGACTTGCCCGGCACCTCCGTCGCCGGGATGGACGTGAGCACGGCGGATGACTTCGCCTATCGCGATCCCGTTGATCAAAGCCTGACGGAGCGTCAAGGCGTGCGCATTGCCTTCACCGACGGTTCGCGGTTTGTGATGCGCCTGTCCGGCACCGGCACCCAAGGGGCGACGTTGCGCGTCTATCTTGAGCGCTTTCTGGGTCGCAGCGGCGATCACACGCAGGATGTCCAAGAGGCGCTCGCTCCTGTGATCAAGGCGGCGGAGACACTTGCAGAAATAACCAAACACACCGGCCGGAGCAGCGCAGACGTCATCACATAACGCAGCAACCGGCCCAAGAAATGAGCATGACTGGAAAAACCATGAAAGACTTCACATCCACAGGCGCGCTGGCCAGCGCGATTGATTTCCACCTTGCCCATAGTGTGGGCAAGACACCGGACAGCGCATCCATCACCGACTGGCGTCTGGCCCTGTCACGCGCGGTGCGCGACAAGCTGATCACGCCGTGGTTCGATGCCACGCATCGGACCTACGCCAAGGACCGCAAGCGGGTCTACTACCTGTCGATGGAATTCCTGTTGGGGCGCATCCTTGAGGATGCAGTGAACAATCTGGGTCTTGAAGATGAGGCGAGAGAAGCGCTGGCAAGCTATGGCGTGAACTTTGCCGACGTGGTGGGTGATGAGCCGGACGCCGCTTTGGGCAACGGTGGATTGGGCCGCCTTGCTGCCTGTTTCCTCGACAGCCTGTCTTGCCTTGGTATCCCCGCCTACGGCTATGGCATCCGCTATGCGCATGGCCTGTTCCGCCAATCCTTTGAGGATGGCCGCCAGATGGAGATGGCCGAAGACTGGCTGCGCCATCAGCACAACTGGGAATTTGAACGCTCCGAATGTCTTTACGACATCGGGTTTGGCGGGCAGGTGGAGGAAAAAGGCAAAGCCGCCGTCTGGACCCCCTCCGATATCGTGATGGCACAGGCCTATGACACACCGGTGCCGGGATGGCGGGCAAGCTGGACCAACACGCTGCGCCTGTGGTCGGCCAAGCCCAAGAAGATTTTCGACCTCGATCCCTTCAACCGCGGAGAATACATGCAGGCCGCCGCCCCTGAAGTGCTGGCCGAAACCATCTCCCGCGTGCTTTATCCCGACGACAGCACCGAGATCGGCAAAGAACTGCGCCTCAAGCAGGAGTTCTTCTTTACCTCTGCCTCCCTGCAAGACCTGATGCGCCGTTTCCTCGCACATAACGGCGATTTGCAGGCACTGCCGTCCAAGGTCGCGATCCAGATGAACGACACGCATCCGGCGATTGCGGGGCCGGAACTGATCCGGCAATTGATGGACGTACACGGGCTCGACTTCGACGCAGCCTTCAACATCGCTCAAGGCACGTTGCACTACACCAACCACACACTTCTGCCTGAAGCGCTTGAGGCTTGGGACGTGTCGCTGATGTCCACGATCCTGCCGCGTCACATGCAGTTGATCGAACGCATTGATGACCGTCTGGCCCGCGATGTAAAAGCATCGAAAAAGAGTGTCGCCCCGCGCGTCGTTTCAGATGGCGCCGTCAACATGGGCACGCTCGCCTTCACCTGCGCACGCAAGGTCAACGGCGTCTCGGCGCTGCACACCGACCTGATGAAACAAACGGTCTTCAGCGATCTGCACTCGGTCTACCCTGACCGCATCCTGAACCAGACCAACGGCGTAACGCCGCGCCGCTGGGTGCACGGCTGCAACCCCGGCTTGCGCGGGTTGCTGAACGAGACGATCGGTACCGAATGGGTGATCGATCTGGCGCAGTTGGAGCAGTTGGCCCCGCTGGCTGACGACGCGACCTTCTGCAAGCGGTTTATGGCCGTGAAGCAGATCAACAAGCAGCGCCTTGTCGATTGGGTGGCGGACAACATGGGTGTCGAAATCGCGCCCGATGCCATGTTCGACATCCAGATCAAGCGCATCCACGAATACAAGCGCCAGCTGATGAACGCGCTGGAAACGGCGGCGCTTGCCAATGCGATCCGCCGCGACCCGGATGCCGACTGGACCCCGCGCGTCAAGTTCTTTGGCGGCAAAGCGGCACCTGCCTATATCGACGCCAAGAACATCATCCGGCTGATCAACGATATCGCGAAGTCGATCAATAATGATCCGGTGATCGGCGACCGGCTCAAGGTGATCTATCCGCCCAACTACAACGTCTCCATGGCGGAAATCCTGATCCCGGCAGCGGACCTGTCCGAACAAATCTCGACAGCGGGCAAGGAAGCCTCGGGCACCGGCAACATGAAGTTTGCGCTGAACGGGGCCGTGACTATCGGCACGCTGGATGGGGCGAATGTCGAAATCCGCGACCATGTGGGGGATGAGAATATCTATATCTTCGGCATGACCGCGGACGAAGTTCATGCCGCACGCGATGGCTACGTTACACAGAACTACATCGACGCCAGCCCGATCCTGAGTGAGGTGATCGACCAGATCCGTACCGGCTTCTATTCCGAAGGCGATCCGACGCGTCACTGGCCTGTGCTCGAAAAACTGCTGCGCGACGACTACTTCATGGTGGCCGCCGATTTCGACGCCTACTGGGACGCACAGCGCAAGGTCGATGCAGGCTTTGCGGACCGGGACGCTTGGGCACGGATGGCGGTCCTCAACACCGCGCATTCCGGCTGGTTTTCCTCTGACCGCACCATTCAGGGCTATGCCGACGATATCTGGGGTGTTTCGTCGCTGTTGGGAGAAGAGAAGTGAGCAAGCCAGCCTACACCCCGCCCTTTGACACCGCCACTGCCGAAGCGCTGCTGAACGGTACGATGTCCGATCCTTTCTCGGTCCTCGGCCCACACAAGCACGGCCGCCGTTGGAGCGTTACGGCACTTTTACCCGGTGCGCAGAGCGTCGATGTGCTGGACGGGAAAACCGGCAAGGTCGAGGCCACGCTTGAGCGGCTGGACGGGCGCGGGTTGTTTTCGGGCTTCGTGCGCAAAGGCGTTGCTAACGGGGCCTATCGACTGTGCGCGCGCAGTGGTGACGCCGATTGGGAGCAGAACGATGCGTACCGCTTCGGTCCCGTTTTGGGCGAGCTTGATGAATACCTGATCGCCGAAGGCGCGCATTTGCAGCTTTGGGACCGCATGGGCGCACATCCGATGACGCATCAGGACGCACAAGGCGTGCATTTTGCGGTTTGGGCCCCGGCAGCGTCTCGGGTTTCTGTTGTGGGGGAGTTCAACCAATGGGACGGTCGGCGCAACGTGATGCGTGCGCGCGGTTCCACCGGCATCTGGGAAATTTTCATCCCAGATCTGGGCGAAGGCACCGTTTATAAATACGAAATCCGCGACGGGGCAGGGACCATTCTTCCGCTCAAGGCTGATCCTCTAGGCTTCGGGGCAGAGCATCCCCCCGCGACCGCATCCGTCGTGCGCGATCTGAACGGATTTGACTGGACTGACGCGGAATGGATGACCACGCGCGCCAACCGCAACCGCCACGACCAACCGGTGTCGATCTACGAGGTGCACCTGGGCTCCTGGCGGCGAAAAGTCGAAGACGGCGACCGACCGCTCAGCTATCTGGAATTCGCGTCAGAACTGGTCGAGTATGTCAGCGACATGGGCTTTACCCATATCGAGCTGATGCCGATCTCTGAATTCCCCTTCGACGGCTCCTGGGGCTATCAGCCCATCGGCCTTTTCGCGCCGACAATCCGCTACGGCACACCGGATGAATTCCGCGCCTTCATCAACGCCGCGCACCTCGCGGGCCTAGGGGTCCTGCTTGATTGGGTGCCCGGCCATTTCCCGACGGATGCGCATGGATTGGGCCAATTCGACGGCACCGCGCTTTATGAACACGCCGACCCGCGCGAAGGATTCCATCAGGACTGGAACACGCTGATCTATAACTACGGCCGACGCGAGGTTCAGAATTTCCTCGTCGCCAACGCGCTTTACTGGATCAAGGAATTCCACCTCGACGGCCTGCGTGTGGATGCTGTGGCGTCGATGCTGTACCGCGACTATTCGCGCAAGGACGGCGAATGGATTCCCAACGAGCACGGCGGGCGCGAGAACCTCGAAGCGATCGCCTTCCTGCAACGCACCAACGAATTGGTCTATGACGCCGACGCGGGCATCTTGATGGCTGCCGAGGAAAGCACGTCGTTTCCCGGCGTCAGCAAGCCCGTCGATCAGGGCGGGCTGGGCTTCGGTTTCAAATGGAACATGGGCTGGATGAACGACACGCTGGACTATATGGGGCGGGATCCGATCCACCGGTCGCATCACCACCATCAGATGACCTTCGGCCTGACCTATGCATTTTCGGAAAACTTCATCCTGCCGATCAGCCACGATGAGGTTGTGCACGGCAAGGGGTCGATGCTGTCCAAGATGCCGGGTGAAGGCTTCGACAAGTTCGCGGCGCTGCGCAGCTACTACGGGTTCATGTGGGGCCATCCGGGCAAGAAGCTTTTGTTCATGGGACAGGAGTTTGCCCAAGGTGCCGAATGGAGCCACGAACGATCGCTGGACTGGCATCTGCTGGATCACGACTGGCACCGGGGGATGCAGGATTGGGTCAAAGCGTTGAACACGTTCTACAAAGAGACCCCGACGCTTTTTGCTACAGATTGCGATCCGTCCGGGTTTTACTGGCTGGAGGTCGATCAGTCTGACATGTCCGTCTACGCATGGGTCCGTCAGGGTCTGGACGGGCAAGACCCACTTCTGGTCGTCTGCAATATGACACCCGCACCGCGCGAGGGCTATCGGGTGGGTGTTCCAAACGAGGGCCTGTGGGAAGTAGCACTTAACAGCGATTCCAAGAAATTCGGTGGGTCAGGGCACGGGCCGGTCTCTTGCATCAGCGAAGAGGTTGCCTGGAGCGGACAGTCCAGATCTATTCGTTTTGATCTTCCGGGTAATTCGGCGCTTTTCATCCGTTTGAATGTCAAAGGCACTGCCTGATCTGCCGTGAAGCAATGTACCCGTGCATCTTTGACCCAATCAAATTCTTCCGCGGAACAAGGATGTTGTATGGGTTTGCGCTGTGGGAGAGGATGCAACATAAGATCGGGCCTGCGTAATCCGGTTATTGCTGGCGGATTCACACGCGAAGTGCCGATCCTGTCATGACGCGGAATCCCATACCGTGAATATATGTGGGATCTGCGGGCCAGCGGTTGCCCATGGAGGAATGGTCAGACTTCCTGCTAAATCAGGATCGTAGCAAGCGGAAGTGTGCAAATCGTGTGCAAACCAACCTGAGGGTTCGCAAAACGTACTGATCTAGACATTGGCGCAAGTGCAGCGAAAGCTCGCTTTGTCCCGCACAGCCGACTTTAATGGAAGCATACCGACGCTTTAGCCTGACAGAAACGGTCGGGTGACAGCTTGGAGCCCTGCGCTGCAAACGATGCAAAATGAGGAAATGTCCGCTTTTGAGCAGCCTAGGTCAGAAGTTGGCTCATGGCAGTTGACCGAAATCAACGTCCACAACGCCGCTTGATGACAGAGAGACGAGGTAAGGTCGATCTGGCATCTCATGTTAAGATGGGCCGCTCTAACTTCAGAATGGCGGGACAAGCGATGAACCGATACTCTCTGGCAGCACGTGCAATTCGCGAAGGCTTGCCGCCTGACCCCGGCCTGCGCGATCTCGTTAGACTCGCCTCCTTGGCTGCAAATTCGCACAACACGCAACCCTGGAAATTTCGGATTGCTGAGGACGTCGTGGATATTTTGCCGGATTTTTCCAGAAGGACTCCCGCGGTCGATCCCGACGATCACCACCTCTACGTATCACTTGGCTGCGCAGCGGAGAATTTGGTGGTTGCCGCCCATGCGAACGGACGATCAACTGAAACTACCGTGCGTACAGATGAGACAGGTGACGCTTTCATCCGGATCGCACTTGGGAAGGGTGAGGTCGCCGACACGACGCTGTGTGATGCCATTCCAAAGCGACAGTCAACAAAGTCAGAGTATGACGGCGCTACGTTGTCCGATGCAGAATTAGGTCAACTGACGGAGGCGGCCACACGAAAAGGCGTACATTTTCATATCATTACAGAGCGCATAAAGTTGGATCAGGCGCTTAAATTCATCCAGGCGGGCAACGCTGCACAGATGGATGACCCTGCATTCGTCGATGAATTGAAAAGCTGGATACGGTTCAGCAGCAAAACGTCGATAGAGAAAGCTGATGGCCTTTCCGGTCCAAGCGCAGGCAACCCAAGTGCGCCAGATTGGCTCGGCCCGATCCTTTTTACCCTCTCATTCAGGAAGAAATCGGAAACCGCCAAGCTCGCCAGACAGATGGCATCTTCTGCGGGCTTGGCTGTCTTTGTTGCGGACGACGAAACCCCTGAAGGCTGGATCAACGTCGGACGCAGCTTTGAAAGGTTTGCCCTGGCGGCAACGGCCCTTGGTCTCTGCCACGCACATATGAATATGCCGATTGAAGCGGTGTCGATTCGTCCTGAATTCGCAAGATGGCTCGGCATCGAAGGACGGCGACCGGACCTTGTCGTGCGTTTCGGACGCGGTGAACCGATGCCGATGTCCCTACGTCGCCCCGTCGATGAAGTGATTATCGCGTGAGGACTTGTCAACGCCTCAATTCTAAACAGCGAAGTGCATCGCGATGCGCAGCCGTTTGGTGCGTTCAAGGGCGGCAAGTCGCCGCCTTCCAGAGGAGACCGGACATTCGCAAGTTATGATCAAATGCCTGCTCCGTCCCGCGATCCAGTCTTCCACATGCTAAGAATGCTGCAGCCTGTACGTACGTCCGGTCTGGGGAAGGAGGGAGGTCGCGTGTTCAAGCCAACGAATGCCGGCAAAAGGCCGATAACAGCCGCTCGTGGTTCGCAGCGCATCCTTGCTGCGCAGCATGGATCGCTTACGCGTCCGGGGGGCGCTTGAATTGAACCTGAAACCACCGTTTTTGGGCGGCGTTGTGTGAGCGAGCGCAAATTGCAATTTTCAATCCCATGGTCAAGACCGGGCGCCTTTGCTTGGAGTTTCTGAATGGAGCGCCGCTACCCCCCGAAATCCCGCATGTGGAAAATGGTGCAAGCGGTTTTCCTTGGCACTCCTGATTGCTTCAGTGAAGATGGATTTGTGGTGTTCTAACTTGCCTTCATAAGCTTCCTGCGATTCACTGAGGCGTCAGAGGCGCGTTGCTTTTTCTCCCTTTTCAATTGTTCTGGTTGCAAAAAGGTTCCGTGCTTGCTCAACGCTGCGTTTCACGAACAGATAACCAGCCGGCGCGAATTTTTCGAAGTGGTTGCCCTCAAGTCGATCGATCTGATCTGCAACTTGCTGCATCTCGCGCTGAAATATCTCAGATCGGCGCGCCTTCCGTTCCTTCATTGTTGCTTGAAAATTTGCCTCAATCTGGGCTTTGTCTTCGGCGCGATGCGCATTGGCAATCGTGTTTTGATCAGACCACTCCTGCCGAATTTTTGCGATTCCCACGGCGCAACGATCTTGCACCGCCGACCCTGCATTACCCGGCGACTAATTGGCGAGGACAATCACAAGGCCCGCTGCGCAACTTGGCAGAAGCCCCAGAAGTGCAACCGTTCTGTTTGAGCAAAACCTGCGAAAAGCTGAATGCTGATGGTGCACACTGCGTGTTACCCTGCTTGCGTTTATGCCTTTGGTTTTCTGGCTATGTTCAATCCGTTGCAAGAGATCAGGAGGTCTTGGGTCATAGGTCAAGTTCGGGTTCGACGGTTGGAGCATTCATCACTACAGTTTCGTTCTCCTTGGCGATCCGCGCTATAGACACCGGCCTGGCCAGCGCCTGATGGTATTCGAGTACAATTCCAGATGAATCGCTGAACACCCAAAACGCCAATAACATGAAATCCGGACAGCCTTTCGCGCCAGTGAAGGCCGTAGCAAGCTTTGGTGGTCGAAGTGCGCCTGGTTCAACCGCTACACCACCATCATCAATCCAACCCCAGCCTGCGTCGGGAAGTGGTGGCAGGCCCGCTTGTCGTTGTGTTGCGGCGCTGCGAAGACCGCTGCCAACTGCTCTGACACTACCTTGCATTTGCATCATGCACCCCCGCTGGTTCGGATTGATCGCAACAGATTTACGGCCTGGCATCGCTCCTGACCAAAGGTGCATAAAGTTCTCGCCGTGACGAAAGACCTTCTGGTTCTTTTCTAACTTTCCATAGGTGTCTTCAATTTGAGCAATCAAGCTGGTGAACTTGGGCCCACTTCCGGTTTCAAACAGACGAGAGCGGGAAATACCTGTCACCTCACCAGCCCTCGCGGGAGGTTCATGGTATATGGCGATCAGATCATGGCCATCAGCAGAGGCGAAAAGGGTTGCCTCATGGAACGGCGACCAGTCTTTGATAGGCGAGTTCAAGGCTGCGAAACCCCGCTTGTGCTCTGATCGGCGCGCCTCTCGCGTTGCGTAATAGGTTGGTCCTTGCCCAAGCTTCTCCCGAATTTGTTTGCTGACGGCTTTAACGTCATCGCCGATTTTCACGCCACGAACTGCGAAACGTTCCTCCGCCTGAATTGTCGATCGCGCGGCCGCCGTTGCTTTCTCTGATTGTTCTGCGGCTTTCTTGTCCCGTTCGGCCTGTGCTGCTTCGGCTTTTTTTCGCGCGGCGTCTTGGCGCTGGCGGGCCTGGTCCTGCAGGATCGCCTGCTGCCGTGCCCTTGCTTCAGCTTGTTTTTTCTCTCGCGCCGCTTCAGCTTCAGCTACGATCCGCGCCGCTTCGGCGTTTTGGCGCTGAATGGACGCGTCGCTGATCACATGCAGCGGATTATCAAAGTTGTCCCGACTGTGTATTGCAATTGGTCCAATCCGTCGGGCTGTATATGCTGCCATCTTTCCACGGCCAGGCACGTCAGACACAGAGCTGATCATTGATGCATTGAATGAGATCAATCCTGCTCCCCGATAGAGCTGCTGCTGGAGGTGTTCTGCATCCTGCGCCGACATTTCGACCCGAAGAGGAAAACCTCGAATATCGACATCGACCCCCATCCGGTAAGGGCGGCGCGCATTGGCCTGTGCGGTGCCGCAATGCTGGGTCGTAAATTGTGTGTCAACGGGAAAGTTGCCTCTTTCAAAATCGTAGGAAAGCAGCCGAAAACCACAAACGATAATAACTTGTATGGGTTCCGGGAGCGGGTTGGCCGCAGCGATACGCCCGACCCGAGCCCGCCCGAGTGCGATGAAGCGTTTTCGTTCAAAATCATTCTTCAATACTTGCTGATGAAGCAGGCGGACGCGCATGTCGCGTGCGCCCTGACCGGAAGCGGCGGCAAGAAGATTGTCTGTCAATTCAGGGAGTGCGTCTGCCGCTGCTTCTGCAGCCATTTTCTTAAGATCGTCCGTATCGAGTAAGGACAAGATATCGAATATTCGGTCATCGCTAATTTCAGCATGGTGCTTCATCTCAACAAAACGCAGAAAATTCCGGTTAAAGTCATCGGTCTCACGCTGGGACAAATTGTTAAGGCTGGCTTGGAAAAACAACGCAGGGCGTTTGGAAATAAGGGCGATACCTTGCGGCAGAACCTCCATTGGTGTTGTTTCAGTGTTGCCGCTCTCTGCATTGCTATGACTCGCGATGGACACGAGCGCAGTCAGTAATACGGCGGCGACATACTTCGCAAAAGAATGCATGGCCTCGACCTACTATCGTGAGCGATCCAAGGTTCGCCACAAATTGACCTTAGGTCAAGTAATTCATGGCTGGCGGTGGGCTAGTTAGGGGGCAAGACATCCGCAATAGCCACACCTGCACAAGTCCGGTTTGGTCCGCGCAGAAGACCCCCGCGCAAAACGCAGCGCATTTCAGCATCCCGCCCTTCGCACCCGTGCTTTTTTCCGTCGCGGTCGCAAAGTGCAGCAAACAACCGTTCGAACCGGAAACACCAACCCCCACAGCGCCCCGTGCCCCGTCACCCCTTCCGCTCGTGCGCCAGCCTTAAGCGTGCGACGTCCTCGTTCCGCTCTGCTTTCTGCTGGTCCATCAGGCACGACCGCACATAATCCAGATGCGCCTCCACCGCTGCACGCGCTTCCGCTTCGTCGCGCGCCTGCAAGGCGGCGTTGATCGCCCGGTGCTGGTCCAGCAGGACCATGCGGCTTGTGCGTTGACTGAAGATGACCTGACGGTTGTAGAACACGCCCTCGCGCAGCAGGTCATACATCGACCGCATCATGTGCAGCATCACCACGTTGTGGCTCGCTTCGATGATCGCCATGTGGAACTGCACGTCCAGTTGCGCCTCTTCTTCAGCGTTGCGCTTGGTGTGGGTCGTTTCCATCTTATCGAACACCGCCTGGATCACCGCCAGATCGGTGTCAGAGGCCATCTTGGCCGCCCGCGCCGCCGCCAGCCCCTCCATGTCGCGCCGGAAGGACAGGTAATCGAATACCGCGTCGTCATGGCGTGCAAAAAGCGCCACCAGCGCGGGGGAGAACGCGCCGCCCAGCACCTCCGCCACATAGACCCCGGCACCGGCGCGCGCGGTCAGCAACCCGGACCCCTGCAAGCTTGCAATCGCATCGCGCAGCGACGGGCGCGAGACATTGAGCCGCTCCGCCAGGTCGCGTTCAGGGGGGAGGCGTTCACCCGGGCGCAGCACGCCGCGCAGGATCAACTGCTCAATCTGGCGGATCACCGCGTGCGAAAGCTTTTCAGGGGTGATGGGTTGAAACGGCATGGGCGGCATCCTTGGATTGGTCAAATTATATGACCGGTTATGCGTTGGCGTAAAGCCCCGCAGGGCGCAGGCAGCATGAGTAAGGATTTGTTAACCAAGGCCATGCCATGATCAGTCATGCTCCGGCCTTCGTGTCTTCTTCTTGTCGCAGGGCTTGCTGCCTGCAATACCCCCAGCCCCGCATTCCGGGGCCTCCCTCCCACGCGCGTTACCATTGACGGGTCCACCTTCGACGTGCGCGTGCGGGAGGATCGGGCCGAAGCCATCCGCATCAACGCCGAATACGCCCCCCGTTTCGGCCCCATACGCATCCGCGCCGCTACCGCCATGGCGCAAGTCAGCGGGTGCGAAGTGAAAGCGGTGGGCGGCGATCAGGCGCTGGCCGTCGGTGTGTTGGACTGCGACTGAGCGAAAACAGGCCAAAAACCGCAATATCTTGTGGATAACCCCGCGTTGCCCGCTGTCCGTTGTGTCATTTGGTTGACTTGGCCCCCTGCAAGGCGTCATTTTCACCGGACGACCCGGAATCACAGGAACCCCCACACGTTGCGCTTTTCCAAACTCAGGTTGACCGGCTTCAAAAGCTTCGTGGACCCCACCGATCTGATCATCGCCGATGGTCTGACCGGTGTTGTGGGGCCCAATGGCTGTGGCAAATCCAACCTGCTTGAGGCGCTGCGCTGGGTGATGGGTGAAAACCGCCCGACCGCGATGCGGGGCGGCGGGATGGAAGACGTGATCTTTGCCGGTGCCGCCACCCGGCCCGCGCGCAACTTTGCCGAAGTGTCCCTGCATATCGACAATACGGACCGTCTGGCCCCCGCAGGCTTCAACGATCACGATCAGCTTGATGTGGTGCGCCGCATCACCCGCGACGTCGGCAGTGCCTACAAGGCGGCCGGCAAGGACGTGCGCGCCCGCGATGTGCAGATGCTCTTTGCCGATGCCTCCACTGGGGCGCACAGCCCCGCGTTGGTGCGACAGGGCCAGATTGCCGAACTGATCAACGCCAAGCCCAAGAACCGCCGCCGTATCCTGGAGGAGGCCGCAGGCATTTCCGGGCTCTACCAGCGGCGGCACGAAGCGGAACTGAAGCTGAACGCGGCAGAGACGAACCTGACCCGCGTGGATGACGTGATCGAACAGCTGGCCACGCAGCTGGCGCAACTCGCGCGGCAGGCCCGGCAGGCCGCGCGATATCGCGAAATCGGGGACCAGCTGCGCCGCACAGAAGGGATGCTGCTCTATCGCCGCTGGCGCGAAGCGGATGATGCCCGCGCCAGCGCCGAAGACGTGTTGCGCACCCGCACGACCCACGCCGCACAGGCCGAAGCCCAGGTGCAGGAGGCCGCCCGCCTGCGCACCGCCGCCGAACAGGCCCTGCCGCCCCTGCGCGAGGAAGAAGCGATTGCCGCGGCGATCCTGCAACGCCTTGCCGTGCAACGTGATACCCTTGCCGATGAAGAAGCCCGCGCCGAAGCCAGCATCGACACGCTCAAGGGCCGGATCGAACAACTCACCCACGACATCGCGCGCGAAGGCGGGTTGAACCGGGACGCGGGCGAAACGATCGAACGGCTGGAATGGGAAGCGACCGAACTTGCCAAGGCGGGCGAAGGCCATGAGGACGCGCTTGCCGCAGCCAGCGAAGCCGCGCGCGAAGCCGCTGCGGTGTTGCAGGCCCGCGAAGGCGATCTGTCCACCCAGACCGAGGATGCCGCGCGTCTGGTGGCGCGCCACGGCTCTGCCGAAAGGCTGTTGCAGGACAGCCGCAAGACCCAGGAGAAATCCGAAAGCGAAGCGGCCAAGGCGCGCCATGCGGTGACGGAAGCCGAAGCGGCGCTGGCCAAGGCAGGCCAGGATTTTGACGCGGCCCACAGCGCCGAAAAAACCGCCACCTTGGCGGCAACAACAGCCGATGCCGCCCTTGTCGCCGCCGAAGAAGCCCGCGCCAACACACAAGCCAAAGAAGCCGACGCCCGCGCCGAACGTTCCGAAGCCGAAGGCGAAATGAACGCCCTGCGGGCTGAAACCGGCGCGCTGGCGAAACTGGTGGAACGGGACACCGCCGAAGGCGGGCAGATCCTTGACCGCCTGCAGGTGGAACACGGGTTTGAAAAGGCGCTGGGTGCCGCCCTTGCCGACGATCTGCGCGCGCCCGAGGTGGACGCCGATGGCCCCTCCGGATGGGCCGTGCTGCCGGGGTATGACACCGCGCAGGTGCTGCCCGCCGGGGTCACCCCGCTCAGCCAGCATGTATCGGTGCCGGATGTGCTGATGCGCCGCATGGGGCAGATCGGGCTGGTGGACGCGGACGAAGGCGCGGCCTTGCAGGCGCTGCTGAAACCCGGCCAGCGTCTGGTCTCCACCGAAGGGGATTTGTGGCGCTGGGACGGGTTCCGCGCCTGGGCCGAAGACGCGCCATCGGCGGCGGCCCTGCGCCTGCAGCAACTCAACCGGCTCGAAGTGCTCAAGCAGTCACTTGAACAGGCCAGCCAGCGCGCGGAAGGCGCGCGCGCGGCACACGAAAGCCTGACGGCGGAACTGGCCGCGCAGACCGAAGCGGACCGGGCCGCCCGCGCGGCGCGGCGCGAAGCCGATGCCGCCGTGGCTGATGCCGGACGCGCGCTCAGCCGGGCGGAGGCGGACAGGAACCTGGCACAGGGCCGCCTGGAAAGCCTTGGCCTTGCCGTCACCCGCCACGAGGAAGAGGCGATGGCCGCGCGTGGCCGTTTGCTGGAAGCCGAACGCGCGCTGGCCGATCTGGGCGATCCGTCCGAGGCACGCGCGGCGGTGGAAGACCTGCGCATGACGGTCGAAGCCGCGCGCATCACCATGATGTCGCGCCGTTCCGCCCATGACGAATTGCGCCGCGAAGGGGAGGCGCGGACCAAACGCGCGCAGGAAGTCACCAAGGAGGTCAGCGGCTGGCGTCACCGTCTGGAAACCGCAGAAAAGCGCAGCGCCGAACTGGTCGCCCGCAAACAGGCGTCCGAAGCGGAGCTTGCCACCGCGCAGGCGCTTCCCGCGCAGATTGCCGCCAATCGCGACGCCCTTTCTGAACAGATCGACACCGCCGACGCGCGCCGCGCCGACGCCGCCGACGCCCTGTCTGCCGCCGAAGCCGCCCTGCGCGAGGCGACAGCGATGGAACGCGAAGCGGAGCGCGCCGCGTCCGACGCCCGCGAGGGCCGTGCCGCGTCTGAGGCCCGCGCCGAAGCCGCCCGCGACAGCGTCGCCGCCGCCGCCGAACGCATCGCGGAGGATTCGCAGCAAACCCCGAACCAATTGCTGACCGCGCTCGATGTCGTGCCTGATCAGATGCCCGGCGCGGATGCGCTTGAAGCGGACGTGAACCGCCTCAAACGCCAGCGCGACGCGCTGGGGGCCGTCAACCTGCGGGCCGAGGAAGACGCAAGCGAGGTGCAGACGGAATACGACACCCTGACCAGCGAAAAGGCCGATCTGGAAGAGGCGATCAAGACCCTGCGCGCAGGCATTGCCAGCCTCAACCGCGAGGGGCGCGAACGGCTGCTGACCGCGTTTGAGCAGGTCAATTCCAACTTTGCCCTGCTCTTTACCCACCTCTTCGGCGGGGGGGAGGCAAATCTGGTCATGGTCGAATCCGATGATCCGCTGGAAGCGGGGCTGGAGATCATGTGCCAGCCCCCCGGCAAGAAGCTGAGCACGCTCAGCCTGCTGTCGGGCGGTGAACAGACGCTGACCGCGATGGCGCTGATCTTTGCCGTCTTTCTTGCCAATCCGGCACCCATCTGTGTGCTGGACGAAGTCGACGCGCCGCTGGATGATGCCAACGTCACGCGGTTCTGCGACTTGCTGGATGAAATGTGCCGCCAGACCGACACCCGGTTCCTGATCATCACCCACCACGCGGTGACCATGTCGCGGATGGACCGCCTGTTCGGTGTGACCATGGCCGAACAGGGCGTCAGCCAGCTTGTGTCGGTGGACCTGAAAAAGGCCGAAACGCTGGTCGCCTGATCCGGGCTCCGCACGCATTGGTGATCGCCGGGGGGCTGGATCGCTGTGCGGCCAGCGCCTAGGGTTTTGGGATGCGTATTCTGATCGCCCTTCTGTTCCTTGCCCCGCCCGCCCTGGCCGATGGTTTTCCCATGCTCAGCGGTGACCGGGCGCTGGACCGGGCCGAAGTCAACGCCATGACCTCCGGCGGCGATGTGGAGTTCTTCGAAGGCGGCGTGTCGCGCTATTCCGTCGGTGGTGCCTACAGCTATACCTACGCCGATGAGGGCGGCACCGCCTATGGTCGCTTCAACGTAACCCCCGATGGCCTGATCTGCATCGATTTCCGCAACGGACGCAGCCGCTGCGACCGCTTTGTGCACAGCCATGGACGGCTGGTGATGATCACCGAAAGCGGCGACCGCTATCCGATCCGGCCCTAGAGTTTCGACAAAAGCGCAGGCGTCGGCCAGCCATCCACCGGCATCCCAAGCCGCGCCTGTTCGGCCCGTACTGCCGCACGCGTGCCCGCCCCCAGAATGCCGTCGATCCCGCCCACGTCATGGCCCAATGACTGCAACCGGGTCTGCAGTTGTTTCATTGCGGCCCCGTCCAGCCCCGGTTCGGGCTGGCCCGCATCGAACACCTGCGCGCCGTTCAGCCGTGTAGCGAAATAGGCGGCGGTCATCACGTAGGTAAAGCTTTGATTCCAGTCGAAATAGACCTGAAAATTAGGGTATGTCAGAAACGCCGGCCCACCGCGCCCCTGCGGCAGCAGCACCGACGCGTCCAACCCCTCCCGCAGCGGCCCATTGCGCGGCTGCACCCCCATCGCCTGCCAGTCCGACACCGGTTTGACGGTCTGCAAGCCCGTCTGTGACCAGTCGAAATCGCGCGGCAAGGCAACTTCGGCAATCCATGGCTCACCCGCGCGCCAGCCCAGATCCTGCAGCATCTTCGCCCCTGACATCAGCGCATCCGGCGCGGAGGTTTTCAGCGAAACCATCCCGTCGCCATCACCGTCCACCCCATTGTCGAGTATGTCGCGGGGCAGCATCTGCACCATGCCGATCTCTCCGGCCCAGGCGCCCGTGGTGGTGCGCGGATTGAACGCGCCGCGCGCGAACAATTCCATCGCGGCAAAAACCTGTGGCCGGAACAACTCGGGCCGCCTGCAATCATGGGCCAGTGTCACCAGCGCGTTGGCGGTGTTGAAATCCCCCTGAAAGCTGCCGTAGTCCGTCTCGAACGCCCAGAACGCCAACAGCACGCCCCGGTCCACGCCGTATTCCGCTTCGATCCGGTCAAAGACAGCGTCGTATTTCTGACCGTTGGCCCGCCCCCGGTTGATCCGGTCGTTTGAAATCAGCCGCCGGGCGAAATCCACGAAAGGGATCTGGAACACCCCCTGCTTGCGATCCGCGCGCAGCACCGCAGGGTCCTGCCGGACCCCTTGCAGGAACCGGTCCGCCGTGTCAGGCGCGATGCCGTGGCTGGCGACCGCCTCCGCCTTCAGCCCGTTCAGAAAATCACCGAAGGCTCCACCGCATTGGGCCAAGCCGGGCAGCGGAAGCGCGCACAGCGCCGCAGCAATCATCACACGTCGCATCATGACTTTTCACATCCTCAAAAAAGACCCGCCAAAACCGCCAGCGCCAGCATGATCCCCCAGGCCTGCCACAGGCGGGCGATGGCGGCATCAATGTCGGCGGGCGTCAGCACCCGTTTGCCCTGCGGGTTCACCCAGGGAAACGATTGCATCACGCCATCATAGGCGCGCGGCCCGGCAAGGGCCACCGCGATGGCGCGCCCCATCGCCGCTTCGGGCCACCCGGCATTCGGGGAGCGGTGCAGCCGCGCATCCGCGCGGATCGCGGACCAGTCGCCCAGCAACCCGGCGGGCAGCGCGATCAGCACCGCCGTCAACCGCGCCGGTATCCAGTTCAGCACGTCATCCATCCGGGCCGCCGCCCAGCCAAATGCCTCATGCCGGGGCGTGCGGTAGCCGATCATGCTGTCAGCGGTGTTCACCACCTTGTAGACCAGCATCCCGGGCAACCCGCCGACAAGGAACCAGAACGCAGGCGCGACCACCCCATCGCTGAGGTTTTCCGCCGCACTCTCAATGGCCGAACGGGCGACGGCGGAGGTGTCCATCGCGCCCGTGTCCCGACTGACGATCATCGCCACATCGCGACGGCCCTGTTGCAGCGACATGCGCAACCCCCGCGCCACGGCGGCGACGTGATCCACCAGCGACCGTTGTGCCAGCAGGATGGCGGCGACCGCGATCTCCACCACGGCCCCGAACAACGACAACAGCCCTCCGACCAGCCCCGCCGCGGCCATCAACCCCAGCAGCGTGATCAACCCCTTTGCCTGCCGCGCAGGGCCTTCATTGAACCGCCTGTCCGCCCATCCGATCAGCCGCCCCATCAGCACCGCAGGATGCGGCAGACGCTGCCACAGCCAGCGTGGTTCGCCCATCGCGGCATCCAGCACAAGGGCCAGCACAAGGATCAGCGCGGTGTTCATGTCGACAGCGCACGGGACAGCCGTTCCCACCCCTCCGGCCCCGGCAACCCAAGGCGCAGCCAGCGGGGATTGTAGGGAAAGACACGGCTCCAGATGTGATGCCGGGCCAGCCGGTCCTGCCAATCGGCGGCCTGGGCCACGTCGAAAAGCCGAAACAGCGGTGTACCCCCGACCTGCGCCGCACCCGCGTCCTGCATCATGGCGTCCAGCCTGTGCGCATCCGCAGCCAACCGCGCCCGCGTTCCAACCGCCCAATCCGCATCCGCCAGCGCCGCGCGCCCGATCTGCAGCGCGGGTCCGGCCACGGCCCATGGCCCCTGCCGCGCTTCAAGCTGTGCGACCAGCCCCGGATCCCCGATCACGAATCCCAGCCGCAGCCCCGCCAGGCCCCAGAACTTGCCAAAACTTTTCAGGATCAGCGTGCCCGGCACCCCGGCCTGCTGCATCAGGCTCTGTTCCGGTGCGATGTCGCAAAAGCTTTCATCGATGATCCGCAGGGGTCCTGTCAGATCGCCATCTTCCCACATACGCCCGTCGGGATTGTTGGGATGGACATGCACACTGGCATCCGCCCCCGGCGCTGCATCCACAATCTCCCAGCCCGCCTGCGCGAAACTGGCGGCATGTTCATTGTAGGTGGGGCGGGGGATGTGAACGCGGCCCGCAGGCATCAGGCCGGGGATCTGTGCAATCGCGGCGGAGGCCCCCGGCACCGGCAATACGGCGCAACCGTCCGGCACCTGCCAGAACGCCCGTGCGGCGGTGATCAGCCCTTCCCGCGCGGCACTGTCGGGCAGCGCCGTCCAGGCATCGGGGGACAGCGCAGGCATCGGGTAGGGCACCGGATTGATCCCGGTCGACAGGTCAAGCCACGCCTGACGATCACCACCATAAAGGCGCGCGGCGGCATCCAGCCCGCCGCCATGATCCCTTTCGCCGTGCTGGCTCACCTGACACTCCGTATTTGCGTAGCAATTGTGCACAAAGCTGAAAATCGGCCCCTGCGCAAGCAACGAGGTTGAGTGAGAAGTTAATTTGTGCGTAAGCTTTTAAACTGCGGGTTGAGGGACGCCAGATATTTCGGCTGCGTCATGTTTGGCTCGCCAGGGGCTATTTTATGAATGTTTTGATTGTCGAAAGCCAGAGAGAGCTTGGCACACTCTGGAAACGTCACCTGGACCGACAGGGAATGGACGTGACACTTGTTGGCGGGCAGGAAGACGCGATTACCCATCTGGGCAGCCATCCCACCGACATTATCGTGCTGGATCTGGTGCTTGAAGAAGGCGCGGCCTTGACCGTGGCGGATTATGCCAATTACCGTCGGCCGGACGCGCGGGTTGTCTTCGTGACCAACACAAGCTTCTTTTCGGATGGGTCGATCTTTGCCCATTCGGCCAACGCCCGCGCGTTTCTGCCCAGCGACACCGCGCCAGAAGATCTGGCCGCGATGATCGAACACTATGGCGCCGACGCGCCCTAGGACGTGCCGCGCCCGTGTGGTGCGTTGAAATCCAGAACCGGATTGATCGGGATGATCCGGTGCGGATTGATGCTGTCGTGACTGTAATGATAGTGCCGCACGATGTGGTCGAAATGCACTGTCTCCGCCACGCCGGGACGCTGGTACAATTCGCGGGTGTAGCCCCACAGGTTGGGGTAGTCGATGATGCGCCTGCGGTTGCATTTGAAATGCAGGTGATAGACCGGGTCGAACCGCACCAGCGTCGGGAACAGCCGCCAATCCGCTTCGGTCAGCGCGCCGCCCATCAGATAGCGGTTCTGCGACAGCCGGTCCTCGATCCAGTCGAGTGTGTCGAACAGGGGCCCGACCGCCTCGTCGTACGCCTCCTGCGTGGTGGCAAAGCCGCAGCGATAGACGCCGTTGTTGAAGGTGTCATAAACGCGGTCGTTCACGGGTTCGATGGCGGCGCGCAGGTCCTCGGGCCAATAGTCAACCGTGTTTCCCGTCAGCCCGTCGAAGGCGCTGTTGAACATGCGGATGATTTCAGAGCTTTCGTTGGAGACGATGGTGTTTTCCTGCGTGTCCCACAGGATCGGCACCGTCACCCGGCCGGAGAATGCGGGATCGGCGCGAGTATAGATGTCGCGCGCGAAGGGCAGGCCAAACAGGGTGTCCCCGGTGGCCCCATCGAAATCGGTGTCAAAGGTCCAGCCGTCCGACATCATGTCTGGATGCACCACGGACACGCCGATATGCGGGGCAAGGCCCTTGATCTGGCGAAAGATCAGCGTCCTGTGCGCCCAGGGGCAGGCATAGCTGACAAACAGGTGGTAACGCCCGGACGCGGCCTGAAACCCGCCACGTCCCGATGGCCCGGCGCTGCCGTCCGCTGTCACCCAATTGCGGAACTTGGCCGCCGCGCGCTCGAACTTGCCGCCGCTTTTGGAGGTGTCATACCAGGTGTCGTGCCATTTCCCGTCTACCAGAAGGCCCATTTTGATCGCTCCCATGTCCTGCGTCAGACTGTACCTAGGCCAGTGCCGTGTGTCTGCCCATAAGCGTGGCAGCGCATCCGCCCTGCGCTGATGCACAGGAATATGACGACAGGCCCGGAATCGCGTTGACTCTGCGCCTTGATGGCGCATTTCCTGTCGCGGGGGTACTGCACATGGAAACGACCTTTTCGAAGGAGTTGAGCGACGCATTGGATACCGCGCGCCGGATGACCATGCAGAAGAAGTCGCGGTTGCGCGCGCTGGCAGGTGGCAAGGTCTTCGGGGTGGAGCGGATGTGGAAATCCGGTTTTGCCATTGATCTGGCCGATGCGCCGCGCCTGCGCGGTCTGGTCGATGTCTTCGACGGGTCCCACCATCTGTTTCAATGTCTGATCGTGGCCAGCCGCGAAGAACCGGGTGTGATGTGCTATGACTTCAAGCGGGCCACGCCGGTGGCCACGGAAGCCGCACTTGATTTCGTGCAGGAGCCGAAGGTGGATGTACTGCGGTTGCCTCGTCCGGCGTTAACCTGAAGAACGCCGCGCAGCCCCTTGTTTCTGCATCAGTAACAAAAGGTTAACGGCTGTCCCCGCGGGGACAGATCGACATTTTGCGCGGAAATCCATCACCGGTCCAGCGCCATACGGGCCACGTCTGCCACATGGGCGCTGCACTTCAGACGCCCGGTGATGATGTCGTTCAGCGTGTACCAGCCCGTATCGCTCACGTCATCGCTTGCCACCGCCTCACCGGAGCCGAAGCGGCACAGGACCGCCGCCAGCAGGAAGTGAAACTGCAAAGCCCCGTTGTCATCCCGCAAAATGACATCGATGTTGGTCAGATAGGTTTCGGGGTGCGCGGTGACGCCGGTTTCCTCCAGAAGTTCACGCGCGGCGGCGGCCATCGCGGTTTCGCCCACCTCCACATGGCCACCCGGAAACCCCCAAAGGCCCGCATCCGGTGGGTTGCGCCGTTGCACCAGCAAAAGCCTGTCGTCCTGCCGCACAATAGCAAGCGCTGCAAGCTTGGGGTATCCCGGCACTGTCAGGCTGCTATTGCAGGTCACCAAACGCCTTGGTGAGCCGTTCGCACGCCTCCTCCACCCGCGCGCGGGGCGTGGCGATGTTGAACCGCATGAAGCTTTCCCCGCCCTTGCCGAAGGTGGGGCCATGGTTCGTGGCAATCTGCGCGTCCTGCTCGATCCGGCGGGTGACCTCCGCCCGGTCCATGCCGGTGCCGTCGAAATCCACCCAGCTGAGGTAGGTCGCCTGAAGCGTCATCGACCGCAGGCCGGGAATGGCGTTGATGGCGCTGTCAAACATCTGCGCATTGCCTTGCAGGTAGGTGACCAGTTCATCGGCCCACGCCGCGCCCTCGGGCGAATAGGCGGCGGTGGCCATGAACAGGCCAAAGGAGTTGGGCGACAGCCCCAGCGCCATCATCCGCGCGCCGAACCGTGCCCGCAATTGCGGGTCTTCGATGATCACGTTGCCCACATGGCTGCCCGCGATGCTGAAGGTCTTGGTGGTGGCGGTCATCATCACCAGCCGGTCGGCGATCCCGTCGATATGGGCCATGGGAATATGGGTATTGCCGGGCATGACGATGTCGTGGTGAATTTCATCCGACACCAGGATCAGATCGTGCCGCCTGGCAAAATCCGCCACCCCCTGCAGTTCGTCGCGGGTCCAGACGCGGCCGCCGGGGTTGTGCGGCGAACACAGGATCAGCATCCTTTCCGTCCCGGTCATCTGCGCATCCCAGGCGTCGAAATCCATGACGTATCTGCCATCCACCTGCGGCATCGCGCACTCCACGGCGGTGCGATGCGCGGCTTTGATCACCTTGGCGAAGGCGTGATAGACTGGCGTGAACAGCACCACGCCGTCCCCGGGTGCGGTGAAGGCATCCACGCAAAGCGCCGCGCCATTGACCAGCCCATGCGTCGTGAAGACCCATTCGGGCTGCACGGTCCAGCCGTGGCGGTTTTCCATCCACCACTGGATGGCGTTCAGGTAATCGCCGTCATCGCCGAAGTATCCGTAGAACCCGTGATCCACGACCGCTTGCACCGCGTCCTGTATGACCTGCGGCGGGCGGAAATCCATGTCGGCCACCCACATCGCCAGACCGGTATCCGCGGGGACGCCGTAAATCGGCTCCATCTTGTCCCACTTGGCGCAATGGGTGCCACGGCGGTCGATGATCTCGTCAAAACTCATGAAGGTCTCCTGATCGTTCTGCCGCAACCTAATCCGATGCGCGCCAGCCGCAAGGCCCCGGTTGCACGGGGTGGCGGGTTGACTTACATCAGCCCCATGAAGCGCACGATCCTTTTGCACCCCGATCCACGTCTGAAAAAGACGGCCCAGCCGGTTGACGACCTCAGCGATGAGTTGCGCACGCTGGCCGACGATATGCTCAAGACCATGTACGAAGCCCCCGGCATCGGGTTGGCCGCCCCGCAGGTCGGTGTTTTGCAGCGGTTGATCGTGCTGGATTGCGTGAAGGAAGAAGGTGCAAAGCCGCGCCCGTTGGTCATGTTCAATCCGCAGGTGATCGCATCCTCGGATACCGAGAACACCTATGAGGAAGGCTGCCTGAGCATCCCCGACCAATACGCCGATGTGACCCGCCCCGCAGAGGTTGACGTGCATTGGATCGACCGGGACGGAAACGCGCAGGAAGAACGCTTTGACGGGCTTTGGGCCACCTGCGTGCAGCACGAAATCGACCATCTGGATGGCAAGTTGTTCATCGACTACCTCAAGCCGCTCAAGCGGCAGTTGATCACCCGCAAGATGGTCAAGCTGAAACGCGAACTGGCGCGCGGATGAGCGTGCGGGAGATTGTCCTGTGGCCCGATCCGCGCCTGACGCAGACCTGTGTCCCCGTGGAGGCAATCACGCCGGAGATCGAAACCCTTGCCGCCGATATGCTGGAGACGATGTATGCCGCACCCGGGCGCGGCTTGGCCGCACCGCAGGTTGGGGTTTTGCAGCGGTTGTTCGTGATGGATGTTGGCTGGAAGGAAGGGAAATCCGATCCGCTGGTCTGCATCAACCCGATGTTGCAGGAGGTGAGCGAGGACCGCGCGACCGGTGAGGAAGGATGCTTGAGCATCCCCGGCGTGCTGGCCGAGGTCAGCCGCCCCGCGCAGGTGCAGATGGTCTGGACCGGGATAAATGGCGCGCGGTACGTGCAAAGCTTTGATGGGTTCGCGGCGGCTTGCGTGCAGCATGAGCTGGACCATCTGGACGGGGTTGTAACATTCGATCATCTGGGTGCCGATGCGCGGGCGGCGCTGATGGCGGAGTATGCCGCGCAATGACCGTGCGGCGGTTCATTCCATGGCCCGACAAGCGTTTGCGCACGCCCTGTGCGGTGGTGGCGGAGGTAACGGACGAGACCCGCGCGCTCTGGGCCGATATGGTCGATACGATGGATGCGATGCCGGGTGTCGGGCTCGCGGCCTGTCAGATCGGCGTGATGCAGCAGGTTGCGGTGGTGGATGCCAGTGCGGAGCGCAACAAGCGGATTTACCTGGCCAATCCGGTGATCCTCGAAAGCTCCGTCAAGATGAACGTGTATGAAGAAGGCAGTCCGAACCTGCCGGGGGTTTCTGCCAAGGTGACGCGCCCGCGTGCGGTGACGGTGCGGTATCTGGATGAAACCGGCACGGTGACGCGGCGCGATTTCGTGGGGCTGGAGGCGACAAGCGTGCAGCACCAGATCGACCATCTGGCGGGGAAGATGTACTTCGACCGGCTCAGCAAGGTGAAGCGCGACATGCTGCTACGCCGCGCGCGGAAGGTGGGCTGATGCGGGTTGTGTTCATGGGAACGCCTGATTTCTCCGTGCCGGTGTTGGTGGCGCTGGTCGAGGCGGGGCACGAAGTTGCTGCCGTCTATTGCCAGCCGCCCCGCCCTGCCGGGCGCGGGCAGAAGGAACGGCCCAGCCCGGTGCAGGCGCGGGCGCAGGCGCTGGGGCTGGACGTGCGGTATCCGGTGTCCCTGAAGTCGCCGGAAGCGCAGGCGGAATTTGCAGCACTGGATGCGGATGTGGCGGTTGTCGTGGCCTATGGTCTGATCCTGCCGCAAGCGGTGTTGGACGCGCCGAAACACGGGTGTCTGAATATCCATGCGAGCCTTTTGCCGCGCTGGCGTGGGGCGGCGCCGATCCACCGGGCGATCATGGCGGGGGATGCCAAAACGGGCGTGTGCATCATGCAGATGGACGCGGGGCTCGACACCGGGCCGGTGTTGCTGCGCGAGGAGACAGCGATTGGGGCGGCGGAAACCACGGCGGACCTGCACGACCGGCTGAGCGTGATGGGTGCGGATGCAGTGGTGCGGGCGCTGGAGGCGCTGGGTGATCTGACGCCCGTGCCGCAGCCGGACGAAGGCGTGACCTATGCCGCCAAGATCGACAAGGCCGAGGCGCGGATCGACTGGACGCGGGATGCCGTAGAGGTGGATCGGCTGATCCGGGGGCTGTCGCCTTTTCCGGGGGCCTGGTTCGAGCAGGACGGCGCACGGGTGAAAGCGCTGGGGTCTGTGCTGGATGCGGGCGATGGCGCGCCGGGGGAAGTGTTGGACGATGCCTTGCGTGTGGCGTGCGGCGCAGGGGCGGTGCGGCTGACGCGCTTGCAACGGGCGGGCAAGGCGGCGCAGGATGCGGATGTATTTCAACGCGGCGCGCAGATTGCGCGCGGCGCGCGGCTGGATTGAGGAGAGTGCGATGTTTTTGACGCTGTTCGGGACGGTCGTGATTGCCGGGATCATCGGCTATGCCTCCGAGAAGACAGGCTGGACGCACAACGGCTATATCCAGTCGATCATTATCTGCGTGGGCGGGGCGTTCCTGTTCTATTTCATCCGCATCATGTTCGGGTTCGGATTTGCGTCGCCGGGGATGAACGCCATCGTGTCTTCGATCGGAGCGCTGATCATCGTGCCGTTTCACTGGCGGCGATGAGGTTGAATGGCCCGAAGGGCCATGGCCTTCGGCGGGTATTTAGAGCCAAAAAGAGACAGGGCGCGGCGCTTTATGTCTTGGGTGGGGTGCTTTTGTAGACGGGCAGGTGCCAGCCGAAGGCCAGTGAGCCTGCACGCAGGGTCCAGCAGATGGCGGCGCAGCCCAGCAGCGCGAGGGTGGTGTCGAGGCTGAAGAACCGCGCGAGCGCGGCGGTGGCGGCACCGGCGAAGGCGGCGGTGACGTAGAGTTCGCCCTGTTGCAGGACAAGCGGGACCTGTCCCACCACCACATCGCGCATCAACCCGCCCATGCATCCGGTGATCATGCCCATCAGGATCACGATGACGGCCGATTGATCCAGCGCGATGGCAACGCCTGCGCCCGCCGCAACGGCGATGGCGAGCGCGAAGCTGTCGAGCCAGATCAGCGCGCGGTAGCGGCTTTCGAGCAGGTGGGCGGTGAAGAAGACGGTGAGCGCGGCGCCTGCGGCAACGGCGAGGTAGGTGGGGTTGGCGATCCAGAAGATCGGGTTGCGGTCCAGCAGCACGTCGCGGGTGGTGCCGCCGCCCAATGCGGTGAGGCTGGCGATGAAGGCGAAGCCGACGAGGTCGAGTTGCGCGCGGCTGGCGACCAGCGCGCCGGTCAGCGCGAAGATCAGCACGGAGCCGTAGTCAAGAAGATCAACGAGGGTCATTTGGGTTTGAAGGGCGCCATGCCAGCGCGGGCCAGCGCATCGGCGCGTTCGTTTTCGGGGTGGCCTGCGTGGCCTTTGACCCATTCCCATGTGACATCATGCTGGGCGGTGGCCTGATCCAGCCGTTTCCACAGTTCCGCGTTCTTCACCGGCTTTTTCGCGGCATTCTTCCAGCCGTTCTTCTTCCAGCCGAAGATCCAGCCGGTGATGCCGTTCTTGACGTAGTTGCTGTCGGTCACGATCGTGATTTTTGTCGGGCGGTCGAGCGTTTCGAGCGCGTGGATCGCGGCCAGCAGTTCCATGCGGTTGTTGGTGGTTTCCGCCTCCCCGCCCTTGAGTTCGCGTTCCTTGATGACCCTGTCGCCGTCGCGCGCGATCATCAGCGCGCCCCAGCCGCCGGGGCCGGGATTCCCGGAGCAGGCACCATCGGTGTAGGCAAAAAGTTCAGGCATGGGCGCGCAGCGCGATCCAGTCGGCGGGCGCGCCGTCGAGCCCTTTTTCGCGGCCCGTGGCACGGTCGGTCACGGTAAAGCCCGCTTTCGCCAGCAGCCCGGTCAGTTCCGCGTCGGTGTAGTAGGTGTAATACCGCCCGAGGCGGTCGCGTTTTTCCCCGGTGCCGGATTTCAGCGCGATGTGCAGGATACCCTGCGGTTTGGTTGCACGGCGCAGCGCGGCAAGGTGGCGGGGCATGTCGGCGCGCGGGGCGTGCAGCAAGCAGAAGTTGGCCCAGATGCCATGGTAGGCGTCCGTTTCGATGATGTCATTGAAGGTGGCGATGCGGGCGGTGACGCCGTCGTGTTCCGCCGCAAGTGCCACCATTTCCGGCACGGCGTCCGTCGCGGTTACTTCGCACCCGGCCTGCGCCATGGCAGCCGCCGAGTGGCCCGGACCGCAGCCGAGATCCAGCACGGCGGCCCCTTTCGGCAAGGCGGCGAGGAAGGCGTGCAACAGCGGGTCGCGCGCCGCACCAGAGGACGTCAGCGCATTGTATTCGTCGACCTTGGCAGCATAGACGGCAAGGGTTTCAGGATCGGTCATACCCAGATCCCGATGGCGAGGCAGGCGAGGACCATCACGGTCAACTGGATCCGCAGGGTCATCCACCACGCGGGCGTCAGGCCCCAGCGCTGGAAGAAGAAATCAAGGATCAACACTGCCAGAAAACCGGTCGCCAGGTTGGTCAGCGCGCTGACCGGGCCGGTGCCGGGCATGAAGAACCACCACAGGGCCGGCAGGACCGATAGCCCGTAGGCGGCAATCGCGCGCCCGCCCGTGGCCGTGGTGGCAAAGCCCCAGAGCACGCCGGACATGAAGGGCAGGATGATGCCGCCATAGCGGATCATGATCAGCCGACCATCGCCTGAAAGCACGGGGGGCAGGTTGGCTTCCTGTCCGCCGGACAACCCGAGGATCAGCAGGGCGGCCCAGACGAAAGGGGTCAGCCCGGCAATGCCGAGCAGCAGGGCGGGGGCGGGGATGCGGCTCATTCTTCTGTGGTCCTTCTGGTCACGCGCGTGTCGGCCTTGACCGGGGGGTAATGACCGAAGGGGGATCCATGCGCAATCCTTCGCCCGGGTGCCGTGGATGCAACCTAGGCCAGCGATTCGGCGCGGTAAAGGGCCGTGCGATCAGGCGGATGCGCGCAGGACGCGGGGGACCTTGAATTCGACGTTCTCTACCGCGGTTTCGACCATTTGCGATGTGACGTCATAGCGAGCCCGGAAGGCGTCGATGACTTCGTCGATCAGCACCTCGGGGGCGGATGCGCCTGCGGTGATGCCGATGCTGGTGATCCCGTCCAGAGCGCGCCAGTCGATGTCGGTGGCCCGCTGCACCAGTTGGGCATAGGGACAGCCCGCGCGGGTGCCGACTTCGACCAGACGTCGGGAGTTGGAGGAGTTGGGCGCGCCCACCACCAGCATGGCATCGCATTTGGGCGCCATTGCCTTGACCGCGTGCTGGCGGTTGGTGGTGGCATAGCAGATGTCTTCCTTGTGCGGTCCCACAATGGCAGGAAAACGCGCCTGAAGAGCTGCGACGATGTCGGCGGTGTCATCCACGCTGAGGGTGGTCTGGGTGACATAGGCGAGCCGCTGGGGATCGCGCACGGAGATGCAGGCCACGTCTTCGACGGTTTCGACAAGCAGTACGTCCCCTTCGGGCAGTTGGCCCATGGTGCCGACGGTTTCGGGGTGGCCCGCGTGGCCGATCATGATCATCTGCAAACCGTTGTCGGCGTGGCGCTGTGCTTCGATATGCACCTTGGAGACCAGCGGGCAGGTGGCATCGACGTAGATCATGTTGCGCGCCTGTGCCGCTGACGGCACCGATTTGGGCACCCCATGGGCAGAGAAGATCACGGGCCTGTCGTCGGGGCATTCGGTCAGTTCCTCGACAAACACCGCACCTTTTTCGCGCAGGCTGTCGACAACGAATTTGTTGTGCACGATTTCGTGCCGCACGAAGACCGGCGCGCCCCATTTCTCCAGCGCCATCTCCACGATCTTGATGGCCCGGTCCACGCCCGCGCAGAACCCGCGTGGCGCGGCAAGGTAAAGGGTCAGCGGCGGTTTCGTCATTTTGTTCTCCTGCGTTCCGACAGACGTAGTGCCTGTATCCGCCAAGGTCCAGTTGGCGTGACGTGAAACACCTGATTGCCAGACCCTGACCGGCGCATGTCACCTTCGGGCTGCAATTTCGTGGATCTTGTCATATTTTAACAGGTGTTCTTCCACAAGCGCCTCGGTGCCGGGGTTGCTTGGGGAGGCCACGGGGGAGATCATCGTCCGGGCGGGGGGCAGGGACGGCCTTTTCTGGGTGACACGTTGCGCCGACAGGATCGCGAACCACAGATCCTAGCGGGCGTCAGGTGCGGATCCGCCGTCGCGGGGCGGGCGACCGATGACGTCGCGCAGTTCCTCCAGCTCAATGAAGTTGTCGGCCTGCCTGCGCAGATCATCGGAAATCATCGGCGGCTGGCTGCGGATGGTGGAGACCACGGAGACGCGGACGCCCTGCCGTTGCAGGCTTTCCACCAAGGGCCGGAAATCGCCATCGCCCGAGAAGATCACCATGTGATCGACATGGGGGGCAAGTTCCATCGCGTCCACGGCCAGTTCGATGTCCATGTTGCCCTTGACCTTTCGTCGGCCCATGCTGTCGGTATACTCCTTGGCCGGTTTGGTCACCATCGAGAACCCGTTGTAGTTCAGCCAGTCCACGAGCGGCCGGATCGGGGAATATTCGTCATTTTCCAGAAGAGCCGTGTAGTAGAAGGCGCGCAGCAATTTGCCGCGCCGCATGAATTCCTGCCGCAGCAGCTTGTAGTCGATATCAAACCCAAGTGTCTTCGCCGCTGCATAGAGATTGGAGCCGTCAATGAACAGCGCCAGACGTTCATCTTTGTAGAACATGTGTATCCTTTTCGGCGTAGATCGCGCCCGCAGATAGAGGAAATGTGTTGTGTCCGAGAGTGAAATTAAACCAGTTAATAAAACTCGCGCCCTTAATTTGGGCGCATCACTAGGGATTTTTGACCATGTCGCAAGCCTTCGGTCACGGGGAAAACGGCGGTAGATCGCTCAAAACCAACAATCGTGTGCTTATCGCACTTGGTTCTAACCTGACGTCAACAGCCGGAACACCTAGTGAAACTCTTGAATTGGCGCTTCAACGCCTGATTGAAAGGGGTGCGGTGATTCGCAGTCAAAGCCGATTATATAGCACACCAGCCTTTCCTGCAGATACCGGACCTGATTTCGTCAATATGGCATTGTGGCTAAATCTTGCAGGCACACCGCGAGACATCCTTACCGTGCTGCATGACGTCGAAGCCGAACTGGGCCGCGTTCGCACCGCCCGCTGGGGGGAGCGGACCCTTGATCTGGACCTGATTGCCATCGATGATCTGGTGGTGCCGGACGCGCAAACCCATGCGAAATGGCGCAATCTGGCCCTGCCCGAGCAGATGGCGCAGGCACCCGGCGAACTGATCCTGCCGCATCCGCGTCTGCAGGACCGCGCCTTTGTGTTGGTGCCGCTGGCCGATATTGCGGCGGACTGGTGTCATCCGCTGTTGAACCGGACCGTCACCCAGATGCTTGACGCCCTGCCGCAGGCCGATCGTGACAGCGTTGTCAGGTTGCAATAGCGGCTTGTAAATCAGGAGAATCAGGCCTAGATAACCGTCTTCTGACCGCATTTGCTGAAATTGGAGTATTCCATGGCCCGCGTGACCGTTGAAGACTGTGTCGATAAAGTTCCCAACCGTTTTGATCTGGTGATGCTGGCCGCACACCGGGCGCGGGAAATCTCTGCCGGGTCGCCCGTCACCGTGGACCGCGACAACGACAAGAACCCTGTCGTGTCCCTGCGGGAAATCGCGGACGAAACACAGTCCGCCGAGGACCTGCGCGAGCGTCTGATCGAAAGCAACCAGAGCCAGATCGAAGTGGACGAGCCCGAAGAGGACGCAATGGCGCTTTTGATGGGGCAGGAGCAGGACAAGCCCGAAGAAGACAGCATGTCCGAAGAGATGTTGCTGCGTCAGTTGATGGCGGCGCAGGGTCAGGGCTGACGCCACTGACGGGAGGGCCGAAAGGCGAGGGAGCATGCAGACGGCAGATTTCAGCGCTGATGCTCTGCTGGACCTCGTCAGGGCCTACAATCCAAAAACCAACGCGCCGCTCATCCGGGCGGCGTATGAATTTGGTGCAGAGATGCACAAGGGCCAGAAACGCCATTCCGGCGAGCCCTATTTCACGCATCCCGTGGCGGTTGCGGCGATCCTGACGGAACAGCAGCTGGATGATGCAACGATCATCACCGCGCTGTTGCACGACACCATCGAAGACACAAAGGCGTCCTTCACCGAAGTGGAGAAGCAGTTCGGCCGCGAGGTGGCGGAACTGGTCGATGGGGTCACCAAGCTGACCAACCTGCAACTGAATTCGACCGAGACCAAGCAGGCGGAGAATTTCCGCAAGCTGTTCATGGCGATGTCCAAGGATTTGCGGGTCATTCTGGTCAAGCTTGCCGACCGGCTGCACAACATGCGCACCATCAAGGCGATGCGGCAGGAAAAACAGGGCAAGAAGGCGCGCGAAACGATGGATATCTATGCGCCTTTGGCGGGCCGCATGGGTATGCAGTGGATGCGCGAGGAGTTGGAAGACCTCGCGTTCAAGGTGCTCAACCCCGAGGGGCGTGCCAGCATCATGCGACGGTTCATCACCCTGCAACGCGAAAGCGGCGACGTGATCCAGCGCATCACAACCGACATGCGCCACGAGCTTGAGCGCGCGGGCGTCGAGGCGGAGGTGTTCGGGCGCGCCAAGAAACCCTATTCGATCTGGCGCAAGATGCAGGAAAAGGAGCTCAGCTTTTCGCGGCTCAGCGATATCTACGGCTTTCGCATCATCACCCGGTCGGAAGAGGATTGTTACCAGTCGCTGGGCGCGATCCACCAGCGCTGGCGCGCGGTGCCGGGGCGGTTCAAGGATTACATCAGCCAGCCGAAGTCCAACGGGTATCGGTCGATCCACACCACCGTGTCGGGTCGCGACGGCAAGCGGGTCGAAGTGCAGATCAGGACCCGCCAGATGCACGATGTGGCTGAAAGCGGCGTGGCCGCGCATTGGTCCTACCGCGACGGGGTGCGCGCGCAGAACCCCTTTGCCGTCGATCCCGCCAAGTGGATTTCGCAACTGACCGAACAATTCGACGCCGAGGAAGATCACGAGGATTTCCTGGAAGCCGTCAAGCTTGAGATGTACGCCGACCAGGTGTTCTGCTTTACCCCCAAGGGCGACGTGGTGAAGTTGCCGCGCGGGGCGACGCCGATTGATTTTGCCTATGCCATTCACACCCGCATCGGCAATGCCTGCGTCGGGGCCAAGGTGGACGGGATGCGCGTGCCGCTGTGGACACGTGTGAAGAATGGTCAAAGCATCGAGATCATCAGCGCCGAAGGCCAGACCCCGCAAGTGACCTGGCTGGACATCGCCACCACCGGCAAAGCGAAAAGCGCGATCCGGCGGTCGTTGCGCGCGGTGGACAAGGCGCGTTTCGTGAAGCTGGGTCAGGAATTGGCACGGTCGGCCTTTGCGCAGGTGGGCCGCAAGGCGACAGACAAGGCGTTGCGCACCGCCTGCAAGAACATGCGACTGGAAAGCGTGGAGGACCTGCTGGCGCAACTGGGCAGTTCCGAATTGACCGGCCGCGAGGTCGTGCAGGCCGTCTATGCCGATCTGGCCCCCCGCAAGAGCGATCAGATCAGCGCGCAGGAAGCCGTGGTCGGGTTGGAGCCGGGCCAGTCGTTTGACCGGGGCACCTGTTGTCATCCGCTGCCCGGCGAACGCATCGTTGGCATCACCTTCAAGGGCAAGGGCGTGACCGTTCATGCGATTGATTGCGACAAGCTGAGTGCCTACGAGGATCAGCCGGAACGCTGGATCGATCTGCGCTGGCATGACGGCACCCATCCGGCGGTCTATGACGCGGTCATTGACCTGACGCTGAGCAATGGGACGGGCAACCTTGGGCGGATCTGCACCTTGATCGGTGAGGCGTCGGCCAATATCTCAGATCTTGAGTTTATTGAGCGCAAACCTGACTTTTACCGACTTCTGATCTATGTGTCTTTCAGGGACGTGGCGCATCTTCACGGCCTGATGATGACCCTTGAAGCCGATAGCGATGTTGCCCAGATCAGGCGCCATCGCGGCGGCGATGTGGTCAAGCGTGAGAGAGTGAGTATCTGACAGATGCAAGGGTCAGATATTTCGACAGACAGTGGAAGCCTGCTTTGATTTTCAAGCGTCGCGATCCGAAACCCGCCTTGCGCGCGGTGGCCGAATTCCTGTGGCCCCGCGGCGGTTGGACGCGCGCGTTTCACTATGTCAAATACCGGATGAAGCGCCTGCCGGACAGCCCTGACCGGATTGCGCGCGGCATCTGGGCCGGTGTCTTTACTGCCTTCACCCCCTTTTACGGTCTGCACTTTGTCATCGCCTTTCTGTTGGCGCGGGCGATGAAGGGGAACCTGCTGGCGGCGTTGATGGGCACCTTTTTCGGCAACCCGCTGACCTATGTGCCGATTGGGGTCGTTTCGCTGCAGACCGGGCATTTCATCCTGGGCAGCAAGATGGACGAAGGGGTGCATCGGTCGCTGGGTGGCAAATTCGTGGATGCGGGATCTGACCTGTGGCACAACCTGATTGCGATCTTCACGGATGCGAAGATGGATTGGGCGGGCCTTTCCGTCTTCGGTCACGAGGTTTTGTACCCTTATCTGATCGGCGGCATTTTGCCCGGTATCATCTGCGCGACGGTCTGTTACTACCTGATGGTTCCGCTGCTTTACGCCTATCAGAAGCGCAGGCGCGGGATGCTGAAAGCGAAATTCGAAGAACTCAAGCAGAAGGCCGCGGCCAAGGCGGAAGTGAAACGCAAGGCCAAGGGATCCGGGGAAGGGACGCCATGACGACACAGGAAAAACTGCGGCTGGGTGTGAACATCGATCACGTGGCCACCGTGCGCAATGCGCGCGGCGGTGACACGCCGGACCCCTTGCGCGCCGCGCGGATCGCCGAGGAATCGGGTGCCGACGGCATCACCGCGCACCTGCGCGAAGACCGCCGCCACATTTCTGACGCGGACATCGAAGGGCTGATGAACATGCTGAGTGTGCCGCTCAACTTCGAGATGGCCGCCACCGATGAAATGCAGGCGATTGCCCTGCGTCACAAGCCCCATGCGGTGTGCATCGTGCCCGAAAAGCGCGAGGAACGCACGACCGAAGGCGGGTTGGAAGTGGCGCGAGAGGAGAACAAGCTGGCGCATTTCATCGCGCCGCTGCGGGACGCGGGGTGCCGGGTGTCGATCTTCATCGCCGCCGACAAGCGCCAGGTTGACGCCGCGCACCGGATCGGGGCGGAGGTGATCGAACTGCATTCAGGTGCCTATTGTGACGCCCATCATGAGGGTCGGTTTGACGACCGCGATCGGGAGTTGGAAGCCTTGCGGCAGATGTCGACCTATGCCCATGATCTGGGGCTTGAAGTGCATGTGGGTCACGGGCTGACCTATGAAACCGTGCAGCCGGTCGCGGCCTTCCCCGAAGCCCGCGAATTGAACATCGGGCACTTCCTGATCGGCGAGGCGATCTTTCGCGGGTTGCAGCCCGCCATGGCCGAGATGCGGCGGTTGATGGATGAGGCGCGGGGGTGACGGATACTGTCGCGCCGACTGATCTTGAGCGTGAAGTGATCGCCAGTATCAACGTCTGGGCGGTGGAGATTGACCGGGCGGAGGCGGCACCAGCCTTTACCGCTGCCATCTTGCTGGACGGGAAAGAGCTGGTGCGGGGGCGCAATACCGCCGCGCAGGACGAGGACCCATCGCATCATGCCGAGATTGTGACCATGGCGAAGGCTGCGGCAGCCCTTGGCAAACGTGATCTGTCCGATTGTACGCTGGTGTCATCATGCCAGCCCTGTGAGATGTGTCTGGCGGCAATGCGCTGGGCGGGGATTACCCGTGTGATCTTTGGTGCACGGCAGGAGGACATCGACGCGGAGATGTTTCGTTTCCCGGATTTGACGCTGCCGCAGTTTCACGCGGCCTGCGGCGGTGCGTTCGACTATGCGGGCGGGGTGCACGACGACATGGTGCAACACCTTTACCGCGATACCGCGGCGCGCTGGGGCAAGGGTTGATCGGGACGCTCGCTGCGGTATATTCAATATGAATAATGCGCAGGAGTATCGAGATGGCAACCACAAGTTTCAGTCTGGGAGAGCATTGGGACAAGTTCATCAAGGAGCAGGTGGCCGAAGGGCGTTATGGCTCTGCCAGTGAGGTGGTGCGCGAGGCGCTGCGGCATATGGAGATCGAGCGCGACAAGCTGGCAGCCCTTCGGGCGCATGTGCAGGAGGGCATCCGGGATGCGGATGCGGGGCGGTTTGTGGATGACTTCGACATTCAGGACGTGATCGCGCGCGCCAAAGCGCGCACGTGAGCAGGGGTTTTCGTGTTTCGTCCCGTGCAAGCGCAGACCTTGATGACATCGCTGACTATTCCCTGAGAACCTGGGGCGCAGATCAGATGGCAAGCCTTCTGGTTGCACTTGATGAGCGGTTTGCGCTGTTGGCTGAACATCCCGGCATGGGGCAAGCCCGCCCGGAGATTGGGCCGGACTTGCGAAGTTTTGTGGTTGGCCCACATGTGATTTATTATCGTGGATCGCATCAAGCGGTAGAGATTGTCGCCGTGTCACACGCGGCGCGGGACGCGGCAAAAACGCTGAAAGGTCCGATGTGATCCTCGGCATCGGCACCGATCTGGCGAACATTGAGCGCATTCAAGGGACTTTGGACCGGTTCGGGGACCGGTTTCGCAATCGGGTCTTCACCCCCGTCGAGCAGGCCAAGGCGGAGCGCCGTCGCGATGTCGCGGGCACCTATGCCAAACGCTGGGCCGCGAAGGAGGCCTGTTCCAAGGCGCTGGGCACGGGGTTGCGGATGGGGATCGCGTGGCGGGACATGGCGGTCAGCAACCTGCACACAGGACAGCCGGTGATGGAGGTGACGGGATGGGCCGCCGAACGGCTGGCCAAGATGACGCCGCCGGGGCACGAGGCGATCATTCACGTCACACTGACGGACGATCACCCCTGGGCGCAGGCCTTTGTCCTGATCGAGGCGCGTCCCCGTGACGTGAACGCGCCCAGCGCCCCGCACTTGCCTTGACAGTGCAGCCCCCCGCCCGCATGTACCCTTGGAGAACCGAGTACGAGGATTTTGCCGCATGGCCGAGACCGAAAAGAGCGGCAACGCCTTTGTCGAAACGATCAAGACAATCGTCTATGCCCTGCTGATTGCAGGGGTTTTCCGGACCATTTTCTTTCAGCCCTTCTGGATCCCGTCAGGGTCGATGAAGGAGACGCTTCTGATCGGCGATTTCCTGTTCGTGAACAAGGTGGCCTACGGCTATTCCTATGCGTCCTGTCCCAGCCTGCGGCTGCAGCGGTTCGGCATCGACGTGGACGCCAAGGACATTTGCGGCTTCTTTGATGGGGACAACACGCGACTGTTCGGGGGCGAGCCCGAGCGGGGGGATGTGGTGGTTTTCCGTCACCCGGTTTCGGGGCGGGATTATATCAAGCGGCTGGTGGGCCTGCCCGGTGACCGGGTGCAGATGAAGGCCGGTGTGCTGAACCTCAATGGTCGCCCGGTCGAGGTCGAGGACGCGGGAACGTTCGAGGAAGTGATGGAGCCACAGGGCCCGCAGCGCATCCGCCCGCGTTGTGCCAACGGCGCGGTCGGGGATGGCGGGATGTGTATCAAGGAACGCCAGATCGAAACCCTGCCCAATGATGTGCAGCACACGATCCTGAACATCGGGCCGCAACGGGTGGATGACACCGGCGTCTATACCGTGCCGGAGGGGCATTATTTCTTTATCGGGGACAACCGGGACAATTCGCTCGACAGTCGGGTGCCTGCGGCGGCCAACGGTGTGGGTTTCGTGCCGTATGAAAACCTGATCGGCCGCGCCGACCGGATCATGTTCAGTTCAGCGGGTCGGTCGATGCTGTTCTTCTGGACCTGGCGCGGCGACCGGTTCTTCAAAGCGGTGCAATGAAGCTGAGCGGGGATCTGCGCGATTTCGAGGCCCGGATCGGCCACGCCTTTGCCGATCCTGCGCTTTTGGTGCGCGCGGTGACCCATGCGTCGATGTCCTCGGCCAATCGGGATGACAATCAGCGGCTGGAGTTCCTGGGTGACCGGGTGCTGGGGCTGGTGATGGCCGAAGCGCTGCTGGCGCTGGACCCGAAGGCCACCGAAGGGCAGTTGGCGCCCCGGTTCAACGCGTTGGTCCGCAAGGAGACCTGCGCGGATGTGGCGCGGGAAGTGGATCTGGGCAAGGTGCTGAAACTGGGCCGGTCGGAGATGATCTCGGGCGGGCGGCGCAAGCAGGCGCTTTTGGGTGATGGGATCGAGGCGGTGATTGCCGCCGTCTATCTGGACGGCGGGTTCGAGGCGGCCAAGCGCCTCGTGTTGCGGTTGTGGGGGGATCGGACACAGGCGGTGGACGAAGATGCCCGTGATGCCAAGACGGCGTTGCAGGAATGGGCGCAAGCGCGCAAACTGCCGCCACCCGCCTACGTCGAGGTCAGCCGCAGCGGGCCGGACCATGCACCGGTCTTTACCATTGCCGCACAGTTGGAGAATGGGGCAGAGGCGCAGGCCACCGCGCCGTCGAAACGCCGCGCCGAACAGGCTGCCGCCGCCAGTTTGCTGGCCGAATTGGAGAAATCCTAGAAGTTGCTCCTCAGTCAGGCTTGAAATACCCCTTTTGGCGGGCAGCAGCGCGCCAGAGTTTCTTGCGCGTATCAGGCGGTTCCAGGTGGCTATATCGCCCGCCTGAATATTTTGGCCAATCCACCGCCAAGCCCTGTTTGACCAGTTCTGCTGCAATATCTCTTCCGTCGGGCAGATAGCAAACGCCTACGACACGGTTGTAGGACATCTCATCACAGATTTTTGCGGTGATGACCTTGCCCTTACACATGTGGATCACGGCCCATTTGGATTTGATTCCAAACGGGTGATCCAGTTCTGGTGCATCGATGCCCGCGATGCGTATGTGCGTCTTGTTGATAACGATCGTATCGCCGTCGATGACATGGCACTTGCCCTTCAGGACCTTGTTGCCAGCGAAACGTTTTTGAGTTGCGGTATGCTTGGCCTTGAGTGAGCTGGGATTAGGGTGGATAACAGCACCGCCGAGCCGCGCTTTACCGCTTGATCTTTCCGGTAAGTACGAGCGTTTGGGCGGCGGAGGTCGCGTGCCGAATAGGAATCGATAGATCTTTCTGAACATAACAATCTAACTTTAGTGAACACATGGGCGAAACTATGGCGATCACCTTGGCGGGTGGTATATCCACAGCCATCCCTGTAAGCGCTAGTTGTCAGAAAACCGCTTTGGATTGGAATAGGAGAGGGGCTATGCCCACACGCGCCGGTTTTGTCGCCCTGATCGGAGAGCCCAACGCGGGCAAATCCACGCTGTTGAACCGCATGGTCGGCGCGAAGGTGTCGATTGTGACGCACAAGGTTCAGACCACCCGCGCGCGCATTCGCGGGGTGGCGATGGAGGGTGAGGCGCAGATCGTGTTCGTGGATACGCCGGGGCTGTTTCAGCCGCGTCGTCGGTTGGACCGCGCGATGGTCGCTGCCGCCTGGGGCGGGGCGGCGGATGCGGATATTGTGGTGCTGATGGTGGAGGCGCATCGCGGTGTGACCGAAGGGGTGGAGCGTATCCTTGAGGGTCTGGGCGACATCGGCAAGGGACGCACCGTGGCGCTGGCCATCAACAAGATTGACCGGGTGGAGGCACCCGTGCTGCTGGGGCTGACCAAGGATCTGAATGAGCGGTACGATTTCGCGGAGACCTTCATGATTTCGGCCGAGCGCGGGCATGGTGTGGATGTGCTGCGGACATGGCTGGCGGGAGAGTTGCCGGAGGGGCCGTGGTTGTACCCAGAGGACCAGATTGCGGACCTGCCGATGCGGATGATCGCCGCAGAGATGACGCGGGAGAAGCTGACGCTGCGGCTGCATCAGGAGTTGCCTTATCAGTTGACGGTGGAGACGGAGAACTGGGAGGAGCGGCCCGATGGATCGGCGCGGATTGACCAGCTGATCTATGTGATGCGGGATGGGCACAAGGGGATCGTGCTGGGCCACAAGGGCGAGACGATCAAATCGGTCAGCAAGGCGTCAAGGATGGAGCTGGAGGAATTCCTGGGCCGCAAGGTGCATTTGTTCCTGCAGGTGAAGGTGCGGCCGAACTGGTTGGAGGACTCCGAGCGGTATTCCGAGATGGGGTTGGATTTCAAGGATGGGAACGGGTGACGCTTGATTGCTGAGCGGGGGCGCATTGGGCAGATCGGCCCTTCGGGGAGGTTTTTTGAACCATTTGGAAGAGGGGGGTGGTTTTGCCAAGGCTGACGGCGCGTTTTTGGGTGGATGCCTATTTGGCGCGGCTGGGGTTGCAGAACATTCCGGCGTTCGTGGTGGCGCATGGGGATGATACCGGGGGGGCGGTTCTGGTGAAGCTGGCGACGCTGGATGGGCAGGCGGCGGTTTTTCAGCGGTCCTTTGATCTGGAAACGGGTGCGCAGAAGTGGATGGAACTGGCCGCTGGCGCGGAGCGCGACGTCGATGAGGTGATCACCCGGCAGCGCGGGTTCGATCCGGACCTTTGGGTGATTGAGGTGGAGGACCGCGCGGGGCGGCATCTGCTGGACGCACCGGGGTTGGAGTGATGGAGTGGCGCGATCAGGGGATATTGCTGAGCACGCGCCGCCATGGAGAAACATCGGCCATCATCGAGATGTTCACGCCGGAGCAGGGGCGGCACATGGGTGTGGTGCGCGGCGGGACCAGTCGCAAGATCGCACCCCATCTTCAGCCCGGTGCGCAGTTGGATGTCGTCTGGCGCGCACGGCTGGAGGATCATCTGGGCAGTTTCACCGTTGAGCCCGTGCGCAGCCGGGCAGCGGCGGCGATGGGGGACCGTTTGGCGTTGGCGGGGCTGAATGCGGTCACGGCGCTGTTGTCCTTTTGCCTGCCGGAGCGGGAGCCGCATGGCGGGCTTTATAAGCGCACCGAGATGTTGCTGGACCTGTTGGGGCAGGGGGAGGTCTGGCCGCTGGCCTATCTGCGGTGGGAAGTGAGCCTGTTGGAAGAGATGGGTTATGGACTGACGCTGGATGTTTGCGCGGTAAGCGGGGTGCGGGAAGGGTTGATCTATGTCTCGCCCAAGACGGGGCGCGCGGTGTCGGAGGCGGCCGCCGGGGAATGGGCGGACCGGCTGTTGCCCCTGCCGCCGGTGTTGCGGGGCGAGGGCGACGGGGCGGATGCGGAGGTGGCGCAGGCGTTTCGCACTACGGGGTATTTTCTGGAACAGCATCTGGCGCGTGATCTGGGGAACACGCCGCTGCCGGAGGCGCGGGCGCGGTTCGTGGAGGCGTTCAATCGGCGTGTTTGAAAACCAGCAGCACGTCGCCCGCTTCGTTGGACAGGGTGAGGGTGTCTGGTCCGACTTCTGAAAGGGAGGCTTCTTGCAGCGCGGCGAAGAAGGCGGCCTCAAGGGCGAGATCGGGACAGGCGCGTTTGGTCGAGATGATCCCGTCGACGCCGAACCAGGGGTAGGGGGTGTGCATCCCGGTCTGGTAAGTGTTGCAGGGGCCGGTGCCGGTGATCTGGCCGATGCGCGGAAACTGCAGGGTGGCGCGGGCCGGGAAGGGCGCGCCGCGCAGTTCGGTGACCTGCCAGATGTGATCATCGGCGCCGTAGGCGCGCACGGTTTGATCCTGGTTCTGGAAGGCCATGCCCATCACGACGATGAAGACAATGACGCCCACGGAGGTGTCAGTTCAACGCCAGAACGGTATCGACCAGCGTGTCAAAGGCATCCGCCTGCACGTCGGCGGCATCGGGCGCGTATTGTGGCAGGCCGATCAGTGTGGCTTGCAGGGCGCGGGCGAAGTTTTCGTTCCGCAGGCCCATCTTGCGCAGCAAGTGTACCAGATACCCCAGCCGTTCCATATCGACTTCGGCCAGAATGTCGGCGACATGTGAATTGGTCTGCGCCCAGATGCGCAGGCTGGCTTCGACCTCATCACCAAGGACCGACTGGCCAAAATCGCGCAATTGCTGGTCTGCGGGGCCGGTGGCGTTGAGCAGATCCACCACATGTTCCAGCGCATCGGTGCGCCACTTGGCCAGCAGGGCGGCGTGATAGGCGGGGACGTCCTTGTAATGCCAGTAAAACGATCCCTTGGTCGTGCCCATCCGGCGCGCCAGTGGTTCCGCCGCCAGCGCATGCGGACCCTTGGCCTTGAGCGCGTCAAAGCCTGCGTGGAGCCAATCCGCCTTGGTGAGTCGGGATGTTGCCATGCCCCGGTAGATAAGCAGCGGCAGGGGGCAGGGCAAGGAGATGTGACGCCCCTTGCCCGATAAGTTCTAGCCCAAAAGGCGGCGGGCGATGACTTGTGCCTGAATTTCAGCCGCGCCTTCGAAGATGTTCAGGATCCGCGCGTCACAGAGCACCCGGCTGATCTTGTATTCCAGCGCGAAACCGTTACCGCCGTGGATTTGCAACCCGTTGTCCGCAGCCGCCCATGCGACGCGGGCACCGAGCAGTTTGGCCATGCCGGCCTCAACATCGCAGCGGCGGCCTTCGTCCTTCTCGAACGCGGAGAAATAGGTCAGCTGACGGGCGACCATGATCTCAACCGCCATCATGGCGAGCTTGGAGGAGACGCGGGGGAAGTTGATCAGCGATTTGCCGAACTGCTTACGGTCGATCGCGTACTGCATGGAGATGTCGAGCGCGGATTGCGCCACGCCGATGGCGCGCGCGGCGGTCTGGATGCGGGCGGATTCGAAGGTCTCCATCAGCTGTTTGAAGCCTTTGCCTTCTTCACCACCCAGCAGGTTTTCGCCCTTCACATGGAAGTTGTCGAAGGCCAGTTCGTATTCCTTCATGCCGCGGTAGCCGAGCACTTCGATCTCGCCCCCGGACATGCCTTCGGTGGGGAAGGGATTTTCGCAATCGCCGGGGGTCTTTTCGGCGAGGAACATCGACAGGCCCTTGTAGTCGGAGGTGTCAGGATCGGTGCGGGCCAGCAGGGTCATGACCTGTGTGCGGGACGCATGGGTGATCCACGTCTTGTTGCCGGTGATCCTGTAGTCGCCACCCTCGTCCTTGACCGCGCGGGTGCGCAGGGAGCCGAGGTCGGAACCGGTGTTGGGTTCGGTAAAGACAGCTGTGGGCAGGGTTTCGGCACTGGCGATCTGGGGCAGCCATTTCTGCTTTTGTTCCTCAGTGCCGCCCGCGATGATCAGTTCGGCGGCAATCTCTGACCGGGTGCCGAGGGAGCCGACACCGATGTAGCCGCGCGAGAGTTCTTCGGACACGACGCACATGGACGCCTTGGAGAGGCCGAAACCGCCGTATTCTTCGGGGATGGTCAGACCGAAGACACCCATTTCGGCGAGTTCCTCGATCACTTCCATCGGGATCAGTTCATCCTTGAGGTGCCATTCGTGGGCAAAGGGTTCGACTTTTTCGGCGGCATAGCGGCGGAATTGGTCCCGGATCATTTCAAGCTCTTCGTCCAGACCGGAGGCACCGAAGGTGGCGTTTGCGGATTGCTCCTGCATCAGCTCAACCAGACGCGTGCGGGCGGCTTGTGTGTTGCCGCCCTGGGTCAGGGTCATGATCGCGGGATCCATCAGCGCGCGGCTGTCGTCCTGGCTGAGGCCGAGGTCCTGCAGGCGCAGCACTTCGCCCTGGTTCATCTGAATGCCGCCGTAAATCTGCCAGAGGTATTCGCCGAAGGCGATCTGGTGGATCAACTGCTCCATCTCGCCGAATTTGCCCGACGCTTGCAGCGCTTCGGCCCACTTCTGCATCTGGCGCAGCGATTCGGCGTAGGTGGCGAGCCAGGCAAGGCCATGGGCGGCGGTCTGGTTGGCTTCGACCAGTTCATTGGACACCCGGTCGCCGGTGCTGACGGTCTGGCGCACGGCGGCTTTCGCCTTTTCCAGTATGGTTTCCACCGGCTTTACCGCAGCGCCCGTGAGGGCCAGCAGATCGTCCAGCAGGACCGGAGCATCCATCATCGTCATATCCTGACCGTCGTGTGCCATGTTGATCATCCTTTTAAAGCTTTGCCGCTGATAGCGCCTTCGCAGGTGCAGCACAATAAAGATACGTTTGGATGCGTCAATTTGTTCGATAGTTGCGCGGCCATTTTGGCCGTGCACCGCATCCGGGGGATGGTATGTAGAGCCATGGAGGCGCTTTTCCCCTTTCTAACACCTTTTACGATGGTCTGCGCCTTTGCAATTGCGGCTTTCGCCGGATTCGTGAAAGGCGTGGTGGGTTTTGCCCAACCGCTTGTGATGATTTCGGGTCTGACATTGTTTCTGTCCCCGGAGCTTGCGCTGGCCGGGCTGATCGTGCCGACGCTGATCGGCAATACCATCCAGTCCTTACGGCAGGGCGCGGCGGCGGCCCTGGAGACGGTGCGCCTGTTCCGCCTGTTCCTGCTGGTTGGCGGCGTCACGCTGGTGATTTCGGCGCAACTGGTGCGCGTGGTGCCGGAGCGCGGGATGCTGTTGTTGATCGGGGTCCCGGTGGTGCTGTTCGTTCTGCTTCAGTTGAGCGGTGTGCGCCTGCGGGTGCGGCCGGACAACCGGGTGGCAGAAGCGCTGGTGGGTGCCTTTGCGGGCGTGACGGGCGGCTTCATGGGGGTCTGGGGGCCCCCCACGGTGACCTATCTGACCGCGCGCGATACGCCGAAGGCGGACCAGATGCGGGTGCAGGGCGTGATTTATGGTGCGGGGTCGGTTGCACTTTTGGGAGCGCATGTCGGCTCTGGTGTGCTGCGCGCTGAAACGCTGCCCTTTTCCGTTGTGATGGTTGTGCCCGCGTTACTGGGAATGTGGGTCGGGGGGCAGGTGTCGGACCGGATTGATCAGACGGCGTTCCGCCGCGCGACGCTGATCGTTTTGCTGCTGGCCGGGGCGAACCTGATCCGGCGGGCGCTGGTGTAGGAGCGGGATCGGTCGCCCGGAAGCGCCGATCCCTTGTGCCGTGTCAGCCGCGTTTGGCGACAGTCAGTCCCGAGACGTCCTCGATGAAAGTTTTGATGCGGGATTTGATCGCTTCATCCTGAATCGCGGCCAGCGCGTTGACGATGTCCATCCCCGGATCTTCGCTGGGGGCCGCGTTTGCGTTATCGTGCAGCCCTTCAAAGAAATAGGCGGGCGGAACATCAAGGATTTGCGACAATTCGAAAAGACGGCTGGCGGCAACACGGTTGGAGCCGACCTCGTACTTCTGGATCTGCTGGAACGACAGTTCCAGTTTCCGCGCGACGTCCGTCTGCGAAAGCCTGCGCAGCGTGCGAATCTGTTTTAAGCGTTTTCCTACGTGTACATCGACGGGGTGGGACATTTGATCATTAAGCCTCTGGTTGAACATGCCTTGTTTTCGCCATGTTCGCGGTCCGGTTCAATTGCATAGATTTTTTCTATTTTGAGTAGAACATGTACAGGTGACGTATGATTTGCGTTGCAACAATGGGTGATCCATGCACCATACAACCCTATGACGAACGTTACAGACACAGACACGGCGCAGGATTCCGGTACTGCGCAGGATCAACCACCGCCAGCCCTGCTTTTCGAGATGATCCGATCCTTCGTGACGCTGGCCTCAACCTTGAACCTCAGCCACGCTGTCAAGGACCTCAACAGCACGCGGCAAACGGTGCGGCGCCACATCGCATCGCTGGAGACGGCCATGGGCGGGCCGCTGTTTACCGTGGACGACCGCCGCTATCATCTGACCGAGATGGGCGAGAGCGTTCTGCCCGATGCCAAGGATATCCTGGCGCGGGGGATCACCTGGCTGCGCGGGCAGACCAGTACGTTCGGGCATCTGCAAAAGCTGCGCGCCCATGTGGGGGACTGGGACTTTTATCAACAGCAACAGCCCTTGGGCAGTATCTGGAAAGACCCATCGCTTTTGCTGCGGGAAACCTTGCGGGCATGGGCGATTTCGTCAGGAGAGATCGAGGCCGACACCTTCCGCCATGTGCGTCCCTATCTGATCATCTATCGCCGATCCGAGGTCGGTTGGATCTGCGTTGAATTCGGGGAAAAGTCTGTATATGTCAACTGGTTCGGATTGGATTTCGCCCGTTCAAGCATCGGACGACCGATCAGCCAGATGCCGGCGGGGGAAGAGTTTTCTTACCTGATCTACCAGGCTTTCGATGAAGCCGAGGCCAAGCAGATGGCGCGGTTGGATCATGTCTTTACCCGGATGCCGCGACGGCCGTCGGAAAAGCTTTCGCCCGTCGCCTACCAGCGGCTGATCCTGAACGGATTTTTTCCGGACGGCTCGCCGGCGGTGATGTCGCTGGTGCAGCCTGTGGGGCAGCTGAATATCGCTGGGCTGGATATTTCAGGGATGGAAGGATTGCTGCCGATGGAAATGCCGGATTTCACCCCTGAAATGGCGCTGTTCGAGCATAAATAGAAATTGCAGATTCGACACAATCTCAAGTTTTTGGCAAAATTGTATCAAAATCATGTAAAAAGCGGGTGTTTCTCTGGCATTTGTACTAACCTTAAATGGGGATAAGGCCAAGGAGACTGCTCAATGACGATTCAATTTCCGCAAGATGCGACGCCGTTCATCGCATCTAGCCGCAATATTTTGCGGTCTCACGGCATTGAAATCACCATAGGCAGTAATTTTGAGCACTATAGTGAGATTATTCGTAAAGAACGGAAAGTGCAGAATCTGGGCGCGCCCTTCAACTATGAGTTGCACGAATTTCGAAAAAACAACGCATTCTGGTTGATTGGCCGGAATGAAAAAGGTGAGCTGATTCACACCCAAGCGGCCAAAAAAGTGCCTCTCGGCGGGAAATCGCTTGCGGGGCATCTGCTGCGCAACTTCCGCGATTTTCCACCGCCGATCCCGGGCGTGCAGCTGTCTCAGTCACGGTTCCGCGCGACACCGGGTGCGCACGGGATCAAGGGCAACGTCGTTTACCATGGTGAAGTCTGGATGGCGCCGGAAGAAGGACGCTATCGCGGGGTTGGCCTTTCGACGGTTCTGGCCCGCACGGGCCTGCTGGAAGTGCTGCGCCGCTGGGATCCCGACTTCATCTACGGCTTCATGTTGCGCACGGTGGCGTTCAAGGGTTTCGCGGAGCGTATGGGGTACATGCATAATGAACCAGGCGCCTTGAAATGGGCCATCGCAGGGCGGGACAAACCGATTGAAGCGTTTCTGACGTGGCTCAGCCAGGAAGATGCGCGGTTCCTGCTGGATATCCCGGTTGAAGAACTGGTGACGCAAGCCGCTTAAGGCGCTTGCCGCCTGACACGAAAAAGGCCGCCCTGGATGGGGCGGCCTTTTCGTTGGGATGATCCGGTTCAGCTTATTGCGGCAGCTTTCACGTCGTCGTCGATGAACGGCAGATACTGCGCGAAGTTGTCGGAGAACATGCCGACCAGTTTCACCGCCTGACGGTCATAGCTTTCGGGTTTGTCCCAGGTCCGACGCGGGTCAAGCAGGATATCCGGCACGCCTTCGACAGCGACGGGCACGTCAAAGCCGAAGTTGGGATCCTTGCGGTACTGCACATCCGCCAGGTCCCCTTCCAGTGCCGCCGTCAGCAGGGCGCGGGTGGCCTTGATCGGCATCCGCGATCCGGTGCCATAAGCGCCCCCGGTCCAGCCTGTGTTCACCAGCCAGCAGGTTGCGCCGTGCTGTGCGATCTTTTCACGCAAAAGGTTGCCGTAGACTTCGGGACGGCGCGGCATGAAAGGCGCACCGAAGCAGGTTGAGAACGTGGGTTCGGGTTCCGTCACGCCGCGTTCGGTGCCGGCCACCTTGGACGTGAAGCCAGACAGAAAGTGGTACATCGCCTGCGCGGGTGTCAGCCGCGCGATGGGCGGCAGGACACCGAAGGCATCGCAGGTCAGCATGATGATGTTCTTGGGATGCCCCCCCACCGCCTTGGCCGACGCGTTGGAGATGTATTCCAGCGGATAGGCGCAGCGCATGTTGGCGGTCAGCGATGAATCGTCGAAATCCAGCTCCTTGGTCTCCGGATCGAAGACCATGTTTTCGATCACGGTGCCGAATTTTTTGGTGGTCGCAAAGATCTCCGGTTCGGCCTCCTCGCTCAGGTTGATGGTCTTGGCATAGCACCCGCCTTCGAAGTTGAAGGTGCCGTTATCGGACCAGCCGTGTTCGTCGTCCCCGATCAGCGTGCGGGCGGGATCGGCAGAGAGCGTCGTCTTGCCCGTACCCGACAGGCCAAAAAACACGGCCGTGTCGACGGGGTTGTTGTGCGCGTGGTTGGCCGAACAATGCATCGGCATGATGCCCTTTTCAGGCAGCAGGTAGTTCAACAGGGTGAACACGGACTTCTTGTTCTCGCCCGCGTATTCGGTGCCGCCGATCAGGATCATCTTGCGGTCGAAGTTCATCGCGATGACCGTATCGGAGCGGCAATTGTGCTTTTTGGGGTCTGCCTTGAAGCTGGGACAGTTGATCACGGTGTAATCCGCGATGAAGTCATCCAGTTCGGCGCGTTCGGGACGGCGCAGCATGTGGCGGATGAACAGGCCGTGCCATGCCATTTCAGTCACCATGCGCACATTGATGGCGTGGCGGGGGTCCGCACCGCCGACAAGGTCCTGCACAAAGTATTCGCCGCCTTGCATGTGGGCGATCATGTCATCGTAAAGGGCATCGAACCCCTCGGGCGACATCGCGGCGTTGTTGTCCCACCAGATCGTGTCGGCGACGCTGTCGCTTTTCACGACATGCTTGTCTTTGGGGGATCTGCCGGTGAATTTCCCGGTGGTGACAAGGAAGGTGCCGCCCTTGCCCAGTGTGCCTTCCTGGCGCCGCAAGGCGATCTCGATCAGGGCGGGTTCGATCAGGTTGTAGTGGACGTTGCCCAGGCCGGTGATCTGCTGATCTTCAAGGGTGAACTGCGGGTTAACCCGTCCAGATGTCATGCGGTGTCTCCTCAAAGCGCACATGTGCCTGCGCGATCGTGCCGGTCCTGCATCTTCGAGCGGCGCTTTCGGCGGTTCTTGCGCCTCTTAACACGAGGATTTGCGAGATGAACAGGCAGGTTGTCTCAGTTAGCGCCATCATTGCGCAGATTGGTGCCGGCCCGGCCAAATCTGCGCCGGCGCGGGATTTGGATTGGCATGCAGGTTACGACAAAAGTGCGGCAATTTAGCCATCCCTAACCAAATTGTGGCCTAAATGCCTGCATATAAAGCTCTGATTCGCAGTTAGCGATTGATTCGGTGGCTTGTAATAGTGATCAATGACGCAAAAAACCTAGAATTGAGCAGCAGAAGGAAACAGGCAATGTCAAAGATTGCATTGGTAGATGATGACAGGAATATTCTGACGTCCGTCTCCATGACGCTCGAAGCCGAAGGGTTCGAAGTCGAAACTTACAACGATGGTCAAGCCGCACTTGATGCGTTCAACAAGAACCTGCCGGACATGGCCGTTCTGGATATCAAGATGCCACGCATGGACGGGATGGACCTGCTGCAGCGGCTGCGCCAGAAGACCGCGATGCCGGTGATTTTCCTGACCTCCAAGGATGACGAGATTGACGAGGTTCTTGGCCTGCGTATGGGCGCCGATGATTACGTCAAAAAACCGTTCAGCCAGCGCCTGTTGGTCGAACGCATCCGCGCGCTATTGCGCCGTCAGGATGCCGTGGACAGCGGTGAAGTAGGCGACACCGAAGAGACCAAGGTGATGGAACGCGGTTTCCTGCGGATGGACCCGCTGCGTCATGCGGTGGCCTGGAAGGGCAAGGACGTGTCGCTGACCGTGACCGAATTCCTGCTGTTGCAGGCGCTGGCACAGCGCCCCGGCTTCGTGAAGTCCCGCGATCAGTTGATGGACGTGGCCTATGACGATCAGGTCTACGTCGATGATCGCACCATCGACAGCCACATCAAACGCCTGCGCAAGAAGATGCGGACCGCAGATGATGAGTTCTCCGCGATTGAGACACTCTACGGCATCGGGTACAGATATAACGAAGAATAAGTACCGCTTTTACGGGTGAGTGGAAGGGACGTCGTGCGGGATTTGAGCACCACGACACGCGAAGGGGACGTTGTCCTGGGCGACGATTGGGTCGCCCCGGAAAGCACGGGCCCCGACGAAATGCGGGCACGCCGGGAACGGCGCGGCCTGTTTTCGCTGCGTGCCTCGCCACTGACCCGCAAGATCATCACCTTCAACCTGATTGCCCTGAACGTTCTGGTTGCGGGCATTCTTTATCTCAACTCCTCGCGGGATTCGCTTGCGGTGCAGCGCGCGGCGGCGCTGGTATCCGAAGCGGAACTGATCGCGGATGTGATCGAGGCGCAGTTGCCCAAAGGGGCGCCCGTTGATCTTGCCGGTACACCCGATCTGAACCCGGCAGCCACCCTCGACAACCTTGTATTGCGCAGCGGTGTCGATGTGTTTGTCTACGGGTCTGACACAACGCTCATCGCGCGGTCCAAGGGTGACGGTGCTGCTGCCGGGTCGGGCGCGGGCGATGACGGCAGCCGCACCATTCTGACCGACGGGTTAAGCTGGGTCTGGAACCAGGTTTCCGCGCCCTTTGCGGGCAACAACCCGGCCCCACCCGCAGGCCCGATCGAAGAACAGCTCAAGGCGCTTGTCGCCGGAAGCATGGCGTCGGGCACCCTCATTGAAAATCGGCTGGATGCAAGCGGTAGTACCCTGTTCACCGTGATGACCCCGATCAAGCAGGGCGATACGGCCGTGGGCGTCGTGGCCATCGCATCTGCCGCCGGTGAGATTGACAAGCTCGTGCGCAGCGAACGCGAACGTGTCTTGCAGATGTTCGTGGTGGCCACACTGGTGTCCATCGGCCTCAGTCTTGTGCTGGCCTCGACGATCGCAAATCCGCTTGCCGATCTGGCCGCCGCCGCGGAACTGGGGCGGGACAAGGACGCGCGCAAGATGAACCCCGGCCGTATCCGGATCCCTGACCTGACGGCGCGTCCCGATGAAATCGGGCGACTGTCCGGCGCGCTCAGGGGGATGGTTTCGGCGCTTTACAACCGGATCGACAGCAACGAACAATTCGCCGCCGACGTGGCGCATGAAATCAAGAACCCGCTGGCATCGCTGCGGTCTGCGGTGGGCACGCTGCGCATGGTCAAACGCGAAGACCAGCGTCAGAAGCTACTGGATGTGATCGACCACGACGTGCGCCGCCTTGACCGGCTGGTCAGTGATATCTCCAACGCCTCGCGCCTTGATTCCGAACTGGTCAAGGAAGAGGAAGAGCAATTCGACCTGCTGACGATGGTTGGCAATCTGGGCCAGTATCTGGGGGAGGACGCCAAGAAGAAGGGTGTCGATTTCATCACCGATCTGCCGTCTGATCCGATCCTTGTGCATGGGCTGGAGGCGCGTCTTGCGCAGGTGTTCGTCAACCTGATCACCAACGCCATTTCCTTTTGCGAAGACGGCGATGCGATCCGGGTCTGGGCGCGCAAGCGTCAGAACCGGGTGCTGGTGGTCGTCGAAGACACAGGCCCGGGCATCCCCGATCAGGCGCTGTCAAAGATCTTCAAGCGTTTCTATTCGCAGCGCCCGGAGGAGCATTTCGGGAACAACTCCGGTCTGGGGCTGGCGATTTCAAAGCAGATCATCGAAGCCCATGGCGGCGTGATCTGGGCAGAGAACATCCGCCCCACCGAAGCCGACATCACGTCAGAGCCGCTGGGCGCGCGCTTTGTCGTCGGCCTGCCGACCTGATCCTTTCGGGCCATCATGTCACAAACCGAGCAAACCCTTCACGCCACCACGGTGGCGCAGGGAGGGCGTGCGATTCTGATCCTCGGGCCATCGGGGTCCGGCAAATCCGCCCTTGCGCTTGAGCTGATCAGCCGGGGCGCGGCATTGGTCAGCGATGATCGCACTGTCGTGTCTGTTCAGGACGGTCAGGTGATCGCCTCTGCGCCGCCAACCATCGAGGGCATGATCGAAGCGCGCGGCATCGGCATCCTCAAGCTGCCCTGCGCAGACCCGACGCCTGTCGCCCTTGTCGTTGATCTGGCGCAGTCGGAAACGCAGCGCCTGCCGCAGGCGCGCACGCACAGGATATTGGACCGGGAACTGCGCTGTCTTGCACAGGTGGATGCGCCGCATTTCCCTGCCGCGATCTTGCTTTGCCTTGCGCATGGTATATCTGAGCCGACATGAGCACGTCCTTGCCCCCTTCCGCCTCCGGCGACGGCCCGCGCCGTTTCGTCGTGGTCACAGGACCGTCCGGCGCGGGGCGGTCTTCGGCGCTGAACGTGCTGGAGGACGCGGGGTTCGAGACCATCGACAACCTGCCGCTGCGCCTGCTGCCCGCGTTGCTTGAGGGGCCGGGCCATGACGGACCCGTGGCGCTGGGTATTGATACACGCAACCGCGATTTTTCTACCGATGCGGTGCTGGAACTGTTGGGCCAGCTGACCGCGCGCGGTGACACGCGTGCGGACCTTCTCTACCTCGATTGTGCCACGGACGTGCTGTTGCGTCGCTATTCGGAGACCCGGCGCCGCCATCCCATGGCGCCCGAAGATCGCCCCGCCGACGGCGTCGCCCGAGAGCAGGACCTGCTGCGCCCGCTGCGCGCGCGCGCCGATGTGCTGATCGATACGTCCGCGCTGAACGTGCATCAGCTGCGCACGGAGGTGGAGCGGTGGTTTGCCCCCGACGGCCGGCACCACCTGAGCGTTTCGGTGCAATCGTTTTCCTACAAGCGCGGGCTGCCGCAATCGGTAGACATGGTTTTCGACTGCCGTTTTCTGCGCAATCCGTACTGGGAAGACGCGCTGCGTCCCCTGGATGGCCGCGACGCAAAGGTGGCGGATTACATTCAGGTTGATCCGAATTACGGGCCTTTCGCCGACAAGGTATTTGATCTGTGCCAGTTGCTGTTGCCTGCCAGCCGCGCGGAGGGCAAATCCCATTTTTCCATCGCATTCGGATGTACCGGGGGGCAGCACAGATCGGTCACAATGGCGCAAGCGCATGCTTTGCGCCTTGCGCAGGCGGGCTGGCAGGTGTCAATTAGACACCGCGAGCTGGACGGCCAGCAGAAATCAGAGGCACCCACGTGATCGGGATCGTAATTGTCGCACATGGAGGATTGGCGCAGGAATATCTGGCGGCAATCGAACATGTCGTGGGATCCCAGAATGGCGTCCAGGCAATTGCGATCCGCGCCGATCACGACCGCGCCGCAAAGGAAGCCGAGATTTGCGAGGTCGCCGATGCGGTCGATACAGGCGATGGGGTCGTGGTGGTTACCGACCTTTTCGGCGGCTCGCCTTCCAACCTGTCGCTGCTGGCGTGCCGCCCTGATGATCGCCGTATCCTTTACGGTGCAAATTTGCCGATGTTGATCAAACTGGCCAAATCCCGCCACCTGCCTGTGCCCGACGCCGTGCGCGCGGCACTTGAAGCGGGTAAGAAGTACATCGACAGCCAAAATGTTAGTGCCAGCTAAAAGGCCCCTTTTTTCAATGACTGACGTTTCCCTTAAAATCGTGAACATCAAAGGTTTGCACGCCCGCGCCTCCGCCAAGCTGGTGGAAGTGGTCGAAGCCTTTGACGCCCGTGCCGAGATCAGCAAGGATGGCATGTCCGCATCAGGGGACAGTATCATGGGCCTTTTGATGTTGGCAGCCGGCTGTGGAAGCACTATTGACGTGCAGACTTCCGGCCCCGACGCGGATGCCCTTGCGGACGCGTTGACCTCGCTGGTAGGGGATCGTTTCGGCGAAGAAGACTGACCGCAGCCGACCAGACAGTCAGGAAACGCCATTGTGATGGACGACGCGCACAGTTTGAAATCCACATCCGGCAGCAGCCCGGACGAGGGGAAGGTCACCTTCACCAAGTATGACCGGCGCAGCCTGTCCTATGCCTCCACCTTCGACAACCCGTTCCAGTCGCGCGTGATCAGCCTGATGGAACTGTTCACCGGTAAACTGTCCATCCTGCGCATGATCCGCCAGTTCGAACGGCGCGGTGCGCCGTCGGGGCAGGCCTTCTGGCGCGCGGCCCTCGATACAATGGGGATCGACCTTCTGACCCCGGCAGAGCAACTGGCACGCATTCCCGCCGAAGGCCCTGTCGTTGTGGTGGCCAATCACCCCCACGGTATGGTTGATGGCATGATCTTTGCCGACCTGATCGGTCGGGTCCGCCCGGATTACCGCATCCTGACCCGGTCGCTGTTGACGTCCATCGACGAAGTCGCGGGCAGCTACATGATCCCGGTGCCCTTCCCCCATGACCCCGACGCCCAACGCAAGGGTGTGGAGATGCGGGCAAAGGCCATGTCGCACCTCAAGCAAGGCGGCGTCGTGGCGCTTTTCCCGTCTGGTGTCGTTGCATCTTCCGAAACATGGTGGGGCCCGGCGATCGAAGCGGAATGGAACGTCTTCACCGCAAAGGTCATCCGCCGATCAGGCGCCACGGTGGTGCCCATCCGCTTTCCCGGCCAGAACAGCCGCGCCTACCAGATCGCCAACCAGGTCAGCCCGATGCTGCGTCAGGGTCTGCTGTTGCACGAGGTCGTGCACAGCTGCAACAAGCCCCAGGCCCCCGTGGTCGGCCACCCGATCCCGCAAGAGGAAATCGACAAGCGTGCGGACGACCCGCGCGCATTCATGGCGTGGCTGCGTGCCCACACGATGGCGCTCAAGGACTAGGGGTCCCGATCCGGGCACCGCATCCCCTTCCAAATGGTATAAAAAACCCCCGCGGCGCGTTGAAATCTCTTCTGGTGCTCCAGAGAATTCCAGACCTCCGGTGGGGTTTTTTGAACCATTTGGAAGACACAGGGGGGGTGCCCTGCCGCCTGGCGTTCAGCGCGTCGGCACTGGCACATCCCCGCGATAATCATAGAATCCGCGCTCGGTCTTGCGGCCCAGCCACCCGGCTTCGACGTATTTCGTCAGCAGGGGGCAGGGACGGTATTTGGTATCTGCCAGCCCGTCGTGCAGCACGTTCATGATTGCAAGGCAGGTATCCAGCCCGATGAAATCGGCCAGTTCCAGTGGCCCCATCGGATGGTTCGCCCCCAGTTTCATCGAACTGTCGATGGATTGCACGCTTCCGACCCCTTCATAGAGCGTATAGACCGCTTCGTTGATCATCGGCATCAGGATGCGGTTGACGATGAAGGCGGGAAAATCTTCGGCAGAGGCGGCAGTTTTGCCGAGCCTGTCGACCACCGTCTTGCAGGCGGAGAATGTCTGTTCATCGGTGGCGATACCCCGGATCAGTTCCACCAATTGCATCACCGGCACCGGGTTCATGAAATGGAACCCCATGAATTTTTCCGGGCGGTCTGTGCGGCTGGCCAGCCGGGTGATGGAGATGGACGATGTGTTCGAGGTCAGGATCGTCGTGGGTTTGAGATGCGGCAGCAGGTCTTCGAAGATCGCCTGTTTGACGGTCTCACGCTCAGTCGCGGCTTCGATAATCAGATCGCTTTGGCCCAGATCGGTCAGGGTCTGGGTGGTCTTGATGCGCGCCAGTGCCGCGTTCATGTCCTTTTCGCTGATCTTCCCGCGCCCGACTTGCCGGGCCATGTTGCCTTCCACGATTTCCATCGCCTTTTGCAGGGCATCGGCGCTGACATCGGTCAGTTGGACGTCGTAACCGGCAAGCGCCATGACATGGGCAATGCCGTTGCCCATCTGCCCCGCACCCACGATACCGATTGTCTGGATTTCCATGCGCTGTCCTTTGCAAGTCTGCGTCCACTCTAGGGTGGCGGCGCGCATCACTGCAAGAGCAGCAATTGTCGATAACCTGTCGAAAATCCACCCATTAAGCGAATCGTAGCGCTCCTTGCGCATGCTTTGCGTCGGGTGAGTAAAACAAGGTGGGTAGAATGACCTATGATGCATTGGGGCCTGGGGCCCTGGACTATTTGCCGTGCCGCTATGGTGCGTCGCGATTGCTGTTTCGGGGGCCACGGCGGGATTTGTCCGCGCCCTATGTGGCCTTCATCGGTGGTACGGAGACTTATGGCAAGTTCATTGCCAAACCCTTCCCCATGTTGGTGGAGGAAGCCACCGGGCTGACCTGCGCAAATTTCGGGTTGCCCAACGCGGGCATCGACGCCTTTGCGCATGATCCCTTCGTTCCCGATGCGGCTTCAAAAAGCGCGATCACCGTGTTGCAGGTGATGGGGGCGCAGAACATGACCAATCGCTTCTACACGGTGCATCCGCGCCGGAACGACCGGTTCGTTTCCGCAGCCAATCTGCTGCGCACAATCTACCGGGAGGTGGATTTCGCCGATTTTCACTACAACCGCCACATGCTGACCGATCTGGCACAGGTGTCTCCGGATCGGTTTGCGACGGTGCGCGCCGAATTGCAGGCCGCGTGGAGCGCGCGGATGCGGCTGATGCTGAAGAAGATTGTTGGCAAATCGGTTGTGCTTTGGTTCTCCGATCACGCGCCGCGCAGTCATGAGGAGACACTGGACGACCAGAGCTTCAATGGCGATCCCCTGTTCGTGACGCGGGAGATGATGGACGAGGTCGCGTCCCTTGCGGCCCATGTCGTGGAAGTGGTTCCTTCGGACGCAGCGCAGGCGCAGGGTACCGAAGGCATGATGTTCAGTGAAATGGAATCCGTTGCCGCTAGCGAAATGATGGGTCCGGCTGCCCATGCGGAAGCTGCCGAAGCGCTGGCGGATGTGATCAGGTACATGCGCTGAAATCAAAAAGGCCCGCCAGATGGGCGGGCCTTTGCAATATCGTTTGGGGCGGCGGGGTCCGCCGCGCCCGGATCAGAGCTTTTCCGTCAGTTCCGGAACGGCTTCGAACAGGTCGGCCACGAGGCCGAAATCAGCGACCTGAAAGATCGGTGCTTCTTCGTCCTTGTTGATGGCGACAATGATCTTGCTGTCCTTCATCCCCGCAAGGTGCTGGATCGCGCCCGAGATACCGACGGCGACATAAAGATCGGGTGCCACGACCTTGCCGGTCTGACCGACCTGCCAGTCGTTCGGCGCATAGCCGCTGTCGACCGCGGCACGGGATGCACCCACGGCGGCCCCCAGCTTGTCGGCCAGTTTCTCGATCATGGCGAAGTCCTCTTCGGAGCCGACGCCGCGACCACCGGAAACCACGACACCCGCAGATGTCAGTTCCGGCCGGTCGCTTTCGGCGACCTTGTCTTCGACCCAGGTGGACAGGCCGGGATCCGCCGCCGCGCCGATGGTTTCGACGGAGGCAGAACCACCGGTACCGGCCGCATCAAAGGACGCACCACGGAAGGTCACGACCTTCTTGGCGTCCGTGGATTTCACGGTCTGGATCGCGTTGCCCGCATAGATCGGACGTTCGAAGGTGTTGCCATCCACCACGCCGGAGGCGTCGGAGATCACCATCACATCCAGCAGGGCCGCGACGCGGGGCATCACGTTCTTGGCGTCGGTGGTCGCCGGGGCCACGATGTGCTCGTAATCATCCGCGAGGCTGACGATCAGCGCCGCAGTGGATTCCGCCAGCCGGTGGCCCAGTGTCGCATCTTCGGCAACCAGCACCTTGGACACGCCATCGATCTTGGACGCCGCTTCGCCCGCCGCCGCGGCAGAGCCGCCCGCGCACAGGACAGTCACGTCGCCCAAGGATTTGGCCGCCGTCACGGCCTTTGCCGTGGCGTCCATTGACAGTTCACCATCGGTTACTTCGGCAAGGAGTAGAACAGCCATTACACAGCCCCCGCTTCTTTGAGTTTCGCGACCAGCTCATCCACGGAGCCGACCTTGATGCCCGCTGCCCGCTCTGCGGGTTCGGTTGTCTTGACGATTTCCAGCCGGTTGGCGACGTCGACGCCGTAATCTGCCGGGGTCTTTTCATCCAGCGGCTTTTTCTTGGCCTTCATGATGTTGGGCAGCGACGCATAACGCGGCTCATTCAGGCGCAGATCGACGGTGATCACGGTGGGCATGGACACCTCGATGGTTTGCAGACCGCCGTCCACTTCGCGTGTGACCTTGGCCTTGTCGCCCGAAATCTCGACCTCGGAAGCGAAGGTCGCCTGGGACCAGCCCATCAGCGCCGACAGCATCTGGCCGGTGGCGTTCATGTCGTTGTCGATGGATTGTTTGCCACACAGGACGAGGCCCGGCTGCTCTTCCTCGACGATGCCCTTGAGGATCTTGGCAACGGTCAGGGGTTCGATGTCATTGTGCACGTCATCGGTGGCCACAACGAGGATCGCGCGGTCCGCGCCCATGGCGAGTGCGGTGCGCAGCGTTTCCTGTGCCTGCTTCACGCCGATGGAAACGGCGACGACTTCATCCGCCTGACCGGCTTCCTTGAGGCGGATCGCCTGTTCCACTGAAATCTCGTCGAACGGGTTCATCGACATTTTCACGTTGGCAAGATCAACACCCGATCCGTCCGCTTTGACGCGCACTTTCACGTTGTAGTCGATCACGCGTTTGACAGGTACAAGCACCTTCATGAGCGTTACTCTCCTTGGTTATTGGGGCCGGGGTCCCGGCGCAGCATTCCTTTGCGACGTGATATAGCGTTCGCATCGGTTGAAACAGGGAAAAATCGTCCGTAAAATGTGTTAGAACGTCACGTCTGGCACGGTGTTAGCGCCAACCCCCACGCAGATTTCAGCGACGAGGGAGAGCAGAATGGAAAAAGTTCTGGGATTCGGCGGCCTCTTTTTTCGCGCAGCAGCGCCGGAAAAGCTTGCGCAATGGTATCTGGATCATCTGGGCATCGATATGGTGCCCGCGACAGAAGACGGCCAACCTTGGATGGCCAGCGGCGGCCCCACGGTCTTTGCGCCCTTTGCTGCGGATACCACCTATTTCACCGCCGAAAAGTCCGTGATGATCAATTTTCGCGTGGCCCGGCTGGAGGCGATGCTGGCACAGTTGGAGAAGGCCGGGATCGCCTGCACGCGCCTGGACGATCTGCCGGGTATCGGCAAGTTCGCCCATCTGCACGACCCCGAAGGTAACCCGATTGAACTTTGGGAGCCGGAAGCGTGATAGCCCGCTTGGTTACCGGTTCGCCCCCGGCACCCAAAGCACATCATCCTTACCTGCATCATTGGCCATCCGGCCCGCGACAAAGAACCAGTCGCTGAGCCGGTTGAGGTATTTCACCGCCGCTTCGTTGATCGGCGCGTCTTCTGCCAGCAAAACGGCGAGCCGTTCGGCGCGGCGGGCGACGGTCCGGCAGACGTGCAGTTGGGCTGCCAGCGGGCTGCCACCGGGCAGGATGAAGCTGCGCAGGGGTTCCAGTTCGGCGTTCATCACGTCGATCTCGGCTTCCAGCCGGTCGACCTGATCCGGGGTCATGCGCAGGGGCGGATATTCGGCTTCGGCATCGGCGGCCATGTCCGGACGGCACAGGTCCGCGCCCAGATCGAACAGATCGTTCTGGATGCGCGCCAGCGCGGCATCGGTTTCCCCTTCCGCCGACAGACGCGCGACGCCGACAAAGCAGTTCAGTTCGTCCGAGGTTCCGTAGGCTTCGACCCGTGGGTCATGTTTGGCGACCCGGTCGCCGTTTCCCAGCGCGGTGGTGCCCCCGTCGCCCGTGCGCGTGTAGATCTTGTTCAATACAACCATCAGTCCGTTCCTCCCCTTAGCCAGACAAACCCGACGATCAGGATCACCGCGATGGCCTGCGCGATGATCCGGTACCGCATCATCCGGTTGCCGTGCTTCTTGTTGAACGCGCCCCCGCCGGCAAAGCCGCCAAGGCCGATCATCAGCACCACCATCACGGCAAGAACTGCCAGCAGTACAACTGTAAACAGTGGATCATCAAACATGGGTGTCCCTTTCCTTTAATACCGGGATGTAGCGGATAGCGGCGCGCCAGCAACCCCCATTACCGACGCATGACCCAGTCAAGCGCCCGCGTGGGCAACACGCGGCGCAACGCCCCGGCGAAATAGGTTGGTGTGGTGACATAGTAGCGCGGTTTGGCGCGCGGCGCTTCCAAGGCGTGAACAAGGCGTTTGAGCACGGCGTCAGGCGGCAGTTCAAAGCGATCCGGCCCATCAGAATGATACAGTCTTTTCAATAGGCTGGATCGATACTGATCTGCGCGCGCGGACGCCTCCCAATCGATCCAGCGTTCGAAATGCGAGATGGAATTGACGCGGATTTTTGATGTTACCGGCCCCGGTTCGATCAGCGAGATCTGCACGCCTGTCCCGTGCATCTCTATCCGCAGCGTATCGGTCAGCCCTTCAAGCGCGAACTTGGAGGCGTTATAGGCCCCGCGCCACGGCAACGTGATGAAACCCAGCACCGATGAGCATTGCACGATGCGGCCATGCCCTTGCTGGCGCATCACCGGTAGCACGGCGCGGGTAAGCGTGTGCCATCCGAAGAAATTTGCTTCGAAAACGGCGCGCAGGGCGTCCGTGGGCAGGTCTTCGACCGCGCCGGGCAGGCCGTGGGCGCCATTGTTGAAAAGCGCATCCAGCGTGCCGCCGGTTGCCGCCAGCACCTCCGACAGGCCCGCGTGGATTGTCGCGTCATCGGTGTAGTCGATCAGCGGCGCGTCGAACCCTTCGGCTTGCAGGCGGGCACAGTCCTTTGCCTGCTTGCACGCCGCAAACACCCGCCAGCCCCGCGCCCGCATCCCATGCGCACAGGCAAGGCCGATCCCGCTGGAACAGCCGGTGATCAGGATGGATTTGCGCGTGTCAGGGTCGGACATGAAAAAGGCCTCCGGCAAGGGAGGCCTTCATTGCGGCAATTGCTGCGTTTTGCAATGGGGCGGTCGTGGTTCAGCCGCTGGTCAGCAAGAAATCTGCCATCCAGCCTTCGACATCGCCATCAACCGGGCGCATCCGCACCCAGCCGTTGCCGTCGTCCTGCAACACCTCAACCGCATCACCGCGCACCAGACGGGAGACGATGCCGAAATCCGTGCCCGGCCCGCCGCGCACGTTGACGCGGTTGCCTGAAACGGTGCGAATGTCGTCCTCGATCGCGGAAAGGGTCACAGTTTCTTCAGCGGGCTCGTCTGCGCCGACGATCAGGCTGGGAATGATGGCGGGCGTGTCAGCCGATGAAACGCTGTAGCCGGGGTTCACCGGCACGCCGAAGTCTTCATCTTCGGTGGCGGTGTCGGTGGCGGTGGCGGTGTCGGTCACTGCATCGGCCTGATCGACGACCTCCGTAAGGCTGGTCAGGTTCAGCGCGACACGGGTGACTTCGTTGGATGGTTCGGACAGCGGCGGATCGGTATCGACAAAGGATGTCTTCACGTCCTCGATCGGTTCTTCCTCTGTCTCTGCCGGTGTTGCGGGTTCCTCGGCCGAAACGACGGCCAACACGGTTTCATCAACGGAAGGCGTGAGGGCGCTTGCAGGCACGAAGTCCGCGCCGCCGCTCATCTCATAAAAGGCCCATCCCAGAAAGCCGAAGGTCAACAGTATAAACTTTTTCATCGGAAAACTCCGGTAACTGACATTTACGGAGTTTAACACAAAACTCCCCCCAAAGGTTCGAATATCATCAAAAGAGTGAGTCGGTGCAGGGGAATTGGCAAAAACATCTCCCCGTGGCGGATGGGCCGCAGTTACCTGTACCCGAATGCAAAGCGCTGCTTGTCGCCCCCTTGCGGCCCCGCTAAACACACACCCATGTCAGATATCACCGATCCGCCGGAAACAGAGCCGCACGACACGTCCGAACCCCTGCGCCGCGCGCTTGGGGAGCGGTATCTGACCTATGCGCTTTCCACGATCATGCACCGGGCGCTGCCGGATGCGCGCGACGGGTTGAAGCCCGTGCATCGCCGTATCCTTTACGCGATGTCGCGGCTGCGGTTGACCGCGACGGGGGGGTTCTTGAAGTCCGCCAAGATCAGTGGCGATACGATGGGGGATTTCCATCCCCACGGGGACGCCGCGATTTACGATGCGATGGCGCGTCTGGCGCAGGATTTCAACGTGCGCTACCCGCTGGTGGACGGGCAGGGGAACTTTGGCAACATCGACGGCGATAACCCCGCCGCCAGCCGGTATACCGAAGCGCGCATGACCGCCGTGGCCGAAGCCATGTTGCAGGGCATGGACGAGAACGCGGTTGATTTCCGTCCCAACTACGATGGCCGTCTGACCGAACCGGCGGTGCTGCCCGCGCAGTTTCCGAATCTTCTGGCGAACGGGGCCGCCGGGATCGCCGTGGGCATGGCGACGAATATACCACCGCACAATATCGCAGAGTTGTGTGACGCCTGTATCCACCTGATCAAGACCCCCGATTGCCGCGATGATACGCTTTTGAATTTCGTGCCCGGCCCCGATTTCCCCACGGGCGGCATCATCGTGGAGCCGCCGGAGAACATCGCGACCGCCTATCGCACGGGCAAGGGCGGTTTCCGCCTGCGGTGTCGCTGGGAAGTGGAGGATCTGGGGCGCGGGCAGTGGCAGATCGTGGTCACGGAAATCCCCTATCAGGTCCAGAAGGGCAAACTGATCGAGAAGATCGCCGAACTGATCCAGACCAAGAAGGTCCCGATCCTTGCCGATGTGCGCGACGAAAGCGCCGACGACATACGGATGATCATTGAGCCGCGCTCCAAGAACGTGGACCCCGAAGTGCTGATGGGGATGCTCTATCGCAACTCCGATCTTGAGGTGCGGTTCTCGCTCAACATGAACGTGTTGATCGACGGGGTGACGCCGAAGGTCTGTTCGATGAAGGAGGTGCTGCGCGCGTTCCTTGATCATCGGCGCGAGGTGCTGCAGCGCCGGTCGCAGCACCGGATGGAGAAGATCGATCACCGTCTGGAGGTGTTGGAAGGGTTCATCGTCGCCTTCCTGAACCTTGATCGTGTAATCGACATCATCCGCTATGACGACGACCCCAAGGCCGCCCTGATGCGAGAGGATTGGAGCCGCGATCACGTCCGTGCGATGGACGAGAAGGATTATGTGTCGCCGCCGGAGGGCGAAGGGGAATTGAGCGATGTGCAGGTCGATGCGATCCTGAACATGCGTTTGCGGTCCTTGCGGCGTCTGGAAGAGCTGGAGTTGCTGCGCGAGCAGTCGGCGTTGATGGAAGAACGCGCCGGTCTGGAAGACCTGCTGGAAAGCGATGATCTGCAATGGCAGGCAATCACCGACCAGCTGCGCGCGACCAAAAAACAGTTCGGCAAGGATTACGAAGGCGGTGCCCGGCGCACGACCTTCGCCATCGCGGGCGAGGTCGAGGACGTGCCGCTTGAGGCGATGATCGACCGCGAACCGATCACGGTTGTCTGTTCGGAGATGGGCTGGATCAGGGCCATGACGGGCCACATTGATCTGACGCGAGAGTTGAAGTTCAAGGACGGCGACGGGCCGCGTTTTGTCTTTCATGCGGAGACGACGGACCGATTGCTGGTCTTTGGCTCAAACGGACGATTTTACACATTGTCTGCCGTGAACCTGCCGGGTGGGCGCGGTATGGGGGAGCCGCTGCGTCTGATGGTTGATCTGCCCAATGAGGCGCAGATCGTGGCGCTGTTCATTCACAAGCCGGGGCGCAAGTTGCTGGTGGCTTCCAGCGCGGGCGACGGGTTTGTCGTGCCGGAGGATGAGGTCGTGGCACAAACCCGCAGCGGCAAGCAGGTGCTGAATGTGCGCGGCGAGACCCGCGCGCTGGTCTGTCGTCCGGTCGATGGGGACATGGTTGCCTGCGTCGGAGAGAACCGCAAGGTGCTGGTTTTCCCGCTGGAGGAACTGCCGGAGATGGGCCGCGGCAAGGGCGTGCGGTTGCAGAAATACAAGGACGGCGGGTTGTCTGACGCGACGACCTATGTTGCCGAACAGGGGCTAAGCTGGCTTGATCCTGCCGGGCGCACCCGGACTGAAAGTGATCTGGGCGAATGGAGGGGTAAACGCGCCACCGCGGGCCGAATGGCGCCACGCGGTTTCCCTCGAGATAACACATTTACCTGACAGACGGCTGCTGATGAGCGATATGACAGCACCCGCAGGACCATGGTCTGCCCCGCCAAAAAATGGTTTTGTCCCCGCGGGGACAGAGATTAACCCTTCTTCAACTTCTCAGGAGATTGAGGGTAATCAGGGGCTTAAAGTGGATTTCGTCGGGCGCAGGGGGGCCTTGTTCGGGCTTGCGCTGCGCACAGGCATCCTGACCATTCTGACCTTGGGGTTCTACCGTTTCTGGATGAAGACCCGCCTGCGCCGCTGGTACTGGTCGGCGATGCGACCGGGCGGTCACCCGCTGGAATATGTCGGCGATCCGTTCGAAAAGCTGCTGGGTTTTTTCATCGCGGTGGTGGTGCTGACCTTTTACATCGGTATCCTGAACCTGTTGCTGATGTTCGTCAGCTTTTCTGTGTTCAGCTCCTCCTGGGTTGGCTATGCGGCCAGCTTTGCAGGGGTCATCCCCCTGTGGTTTTACGCACGCTACCGCGCGCGACGGTACGTTCTGGGCCGCACCCGCTGGCGCGCGGTACGTTTCGGTCTGGAAAAGGGTGCCTGGGGCTATGCGGGCCGGGCGCTGTGGTATTGGTTCCTGACCGTCATCAGCCTTGGCATTCTGTGGCCGCGGATGACGTTTTTGCTGGAAAAATACAAGACTGACCGCACCTATTTCGGCTCCGCCCGGTTGGTTCAGGGCGGGTCATGGACGATGCTGTACCGCGCGGCATGGCCGTTTCTGGGCGGCGTCCTGCTGACCGCGCTTTTGCTGCTGTGGGTCATGGTTCTTGACCCCGTGCTGCCCGAGAGGGCCATGGAGGACGGAGAAATCTGGCGCACGCTGGAGTTCATGGTCGATGGCGGGCGGCTCTTTTACGAATGGAACGCGCCGGAGCGGCTTTGGCTTTTCACGCTTTCGCTGTCTGTCGTGGGATACGGGCTGATCCACTATCGCTGGGTGACCAAGCGGATCATGGCAAACCACAAGACCGCGCCGGGAATTTCCTTTGCATCCGGGTTGAGCGGCACACGTGTGGCGATGATCTACAGTCTTGGGATTTTCATTTCCTACATGGCCCTTGTCATCGGGGTGCTTATGCTGATCCTTGCAGCCTTCGGCATTTTCGGGACACAGATCGTGGAGAGCTATCTGGGCATTCAGATGGGTGGAATGGATCTGCCGCGCTGGCTGTCCTTCGGGATACTGGGCGTGCTTTACCTGTTCGTCTTTCTGATGTGGGGTGTGCTGCACAACACGTTTGTGACTTTCCCGCTGATGCGCCACATGGCCTTGACCACGACGCTGCCGAACGCCAACGGCCTGACGCGGGTCAGCCAGCGGGAACGCGATGCCTTTGCCGAAGCCGAAGGCTTTGCCGAAGCGCTGGATCTGGGGGCTGCGATATGAGCCTGACCACGCCCGACCGCGCGCATTACTTTGACGGCGACACACCTGCGCCCTTTGCCGTTGATCCCCGGATCGAGGGGGGTGAACTGGTGATCGCGCTGTCGGACGGTCGCGACATACGCTGGCCCGTCAAGGACATCCGCCGTCTGCCTGACAGCGCGGCCAAGACGAACGCGATCCTGCGCTGGACCGGTGACCCGGTGGCGCGGCTGATCCTGAAGGAACCGAAGCTGCTGCGCGCCTTGCCGCGCCTGACGCGCCGTGCGCCGCCCAAGGGGCGTGGCCGGTTGGCGGCATGGGCCCTTGGCGCTGTGGCGGCGGTGGTGGTGCAGGTCTTTGTGCTGGTGCCGTTGCTAGCAGACAACCTTGCCGGGTTCATCCCGCCGAGGGGTGAACGGGCGCTGGGCGAAGCGACGCTGGGCCATATCCGCGCCGCACTTGACAGTTCTGGCCTGGGCGAGATCCCTGTCTGCGAAGCACCGGACGGGCGGGTGGCACTGGATGCGCTGACCGCGCGGCTGACCGAGGGGACGAAATACGCCGACGGGCTCAGCGTGCTGGTGCTGGATCATCCGATGGTCAACGCCTTTGCCTTGCCGGGGGGATATGTTGTCCTGTTCGACGGGTTGATCGGTGCATCTGAAGGGCCGGATGGTGTGACCGCAGTGCTGGCCCATGAGATCGGCCACGTTGCCAGCCGCGATCCGACGCGGAACGCGCTGCGCTCTGCGGGGTCGATTGGCGTGCTGGGGCTGTTGTTGGGTGATTTTGCGGGCGGCGCAGTGGTCCTGATGCTGAGCGAGCAATTGATATCGGCGCAGTATTCGCAGGCGGCGGAGGCCGGGGCGGATGCATTTGCCCATGAGATGCTGGAGGATGCCGGGATCAATCCCGGCGCGCTGGGCGATATGTTCGAAACCTTGCGCAACCGGTATGGGGACAGGAATGGTTTGCAGGCCCATTTCCTGAGCCATCCGTCGCTGGGCAGTCGCATTGATGCGGCGCAAGCGGCGGTGGATCAAGAGGCGACCTATACCGCGTCGATGTCGCCGGAGGACTGGAAAGCGCTGCAGGGCATTTGCGGCGGATCGGCCAAGCCGTTGCAGCCGGAGCGTGGCCAAGGCGAGGATTTGTTGCCGCCTGCGGCGGATTGAACGCCGATTCAGGCCGGTTCGGCCATCAGCCAGACGCCGCCTTCGGGCCGCAAAGTCAGGATCATCACCGGCTGTGGCTCCTTGCCTTTCACGGCTGTGAACCTGAAGCGTGACAGCATCGTCGCAAGAATGATCACTGCTTCCTGCAGGGCAAATGACGCGCCGATGCAGATGCGCGGCCCGTCGCCGAACGGCAGGTAGGCATAGCGGTCGATCGCCTTGCGGTCGGCAAAGCGTTCGGGGCGGAAGGTATCGGGATCGTCCCACAGCGCCTCATGTCGGCCCAGCGCATAGATCGGGATCATGACCGTGTCGCCGGGCAGGATGTCTGTCCCGCAAAGGGTGTCTTTGCGCTGGGCGGTGCGGGAAATGATACCGGCGGCGGGATACATGCGCAGGGCTTCGTCGATGATCTGGCGGATGAAAGGGAGCCGGGCCACGTCCGCACCGGTGCAGGCGCGGCCTTGCAGTACCTGCTGCGCCTCTGCCCGGGCGCGGTCCTGCACGTCCGGATCGAAGGCCACAAGGTACATGGCCCATGCCAGCGTCAGCGCGGTGGTTTCGTGCCCGGCCACGATGAAGGTCAGCAGATTGTCCCGCAATTCGGAGGTGTTCATCTTGCGCCTTGTCTTGGGGTCGTGACCGTCAAGCAGCAGGTCGAGCAGGTCCGGCACCCCTTGTGGCTCCCGTGCGGCGCGAGCCTCAATCGCCTGATCGGCCATCTTTTTCATGTCGCCCAACGCTGCGGCGGACATCACACGGCCCGCGCGCGGCACCCAGTCGGGAAACCCCAGCACGTCAAAAAGGCTGATCTTGCCCGCCTCGGCGATGTAGTGGTCAATCGCTTTGTGTACGCTTTCCCGGTCGAAAGTTCCGCCACCGGAGAAGGTTACGTCGCCGATCACGTCAAAGGTGGTTTGCACCATTTCATCCAGCATGTTGACCGCGCGGGGGCCCGCCTGCGCCACCCGCGTTACCGCGCGGTCCGCGGCGGCGGTCATGATGGGCGACAGGTTCATCACGTTGCGGTGCGAAAAGACGGGCGCGGCGGCGCGCCGCTGCCAGCGCCAGTGTGCGCCTTCCGCGATGAAGAGGGAATCGCCGATTGCCGGTTTCAGCAGGTTCTTGGTCACGACGGATTTGGGGTAATCCTCCACCCGGTCCAGCAGGATTTCGCGGATCGTCGCGGGGTCCATCACCATGTGCCAGCGTTTGCCGGTGCGGCCGGAAACCACGGGTTTCTGCGTGGCAATTTCGGGAATGATGCTGAGCACGTTACGACGCGCCTCCCGCAGGCTTTTGAGGATGCCCCATTTCTCGGTCGCAAGCGGGACACGGACAGGATGGCGGGCGGTGTGCATGATGGCTCCGTGTTTTATTGGACAAAGGTAGGGCATGCCCCGCGCCCTGCAAACGTGGCATTTGATTGCACCTTGTCGGGGCTTGCGCTATCCGCCTTGGCAACGACAACCGGGGAAAAGGGAGCGTGTCATGGGGCGCATCGTGGCAGTATTGATGGCAGTGGTTATGCTGGCGGCGTGCAATGGCGCGCGGGATCTGGACAAGGCCCCGGTCGCCCTGGGTGATTTCAACTTGCAGCACAACATTGCCGTTGCCCCCAAGGCCGTCAAAGGCCCGCTGAGCCGCGAGGTCAGCAAGGAGGTGCTTGCCAAGTCGCTGGCGGATGCCACCGAAGAACGGTTCGGACGCTACAGCGGCACGCGCAACTATCACTTCGGGATGAGCGTGGAGGGTTACGTGCTGGCGCAGCCCGGTATCCCGCTGGTGCTGGCCCCCAAGTCGATCCTGATCATCAACCTGACGGTCTGGGACGATGCAAAGCAGAAGAAGCTGACACCCGAGCCGCATCAGATCACGGTGCTGGAATCGTTTGATCAGGGACCGATTGTCGGGTCGGGCTATACCAAGTCCGCCGAGGAGCAATTGAAGAACCTCAGCCAGAATGCCGCCAAGCAGATCGAGAATTTCCTGGTCAAGAAGAACCGCGAAGAAGGTTGGTTCAACGGTGTGCCAGAAGCCGAACAGGTCGCGGCGGACACCACCGAAGCGGCGGAAGTGGCACAATAACCCGAGACGGGTGCGCAGGGGCCAAGACCTGCTTGATTTTATTGCGCAGACCAAATACATCGCGCGCCATATCAGACCGGGCCCGGCGTGGCCCCTCAATATCAAAAAGGGTGCTACCACCATGGCAAAGGAAAAGTTTGAACGTAACAAGCCGCACGTGAACATCGGCACGATTGGGCACGTTGACCACGGCAAGACGACGCTGACGGCGGCGATCACCAAGTATTTCGGTGACTTCAAGGCGTACGACCAGATCGACGGCGCGCCTGAGGAAAAAGCCCGCGGCATCACCATCTCCACCGCGCACGTGGAGTATGAGACGGACGCGCGTCACTATGCGCACGTCGACTGCCCCGGCCACGCCGACTACGTCAAGAACATGATCACCGGTGCCGCCCAGATGGACGGCGCGATCCTGGTGGTGAACGCGGCTGACGGCCCGATGCCCCAGACACGCGAGCACATCCTGCTGGGCCGCCAGGTGGGCATCCCCTACATGGTCGTGTTCATGAACAAGGTGGACCAGGTCGACGACGAGGAACTGCTGGAACTAGTCGAGATGGAAATCCGCGAGCTTCTGTCCTCCTACGAGTATCCCGGCGACGACATTCCGATCATCGCAGGTTCCGCACTGGCGGCGATGGAAGGCCGTGACAACGCGATCGGCGAAGACAAGATCCGCGAATTGATGGCGGCTGTGGATGAGTACATCCCAACACCTGCGCGTGCCGTGGACCAGCCGTTCCTGATGCCGGTGGAAGACGTGTTCTCCATCTCGGGCCGTGGTACGGTTGTGACCGGTCGTGTGGAGCGTGGCGTGATCAACGTCGGCGACGAGATCGAAATCGTGGGCATCCGCGACACGGCCAAGACCACCTGCACGGGCGTGGAAATGTTCCGCAAGCTGCTGGACCGTGGTGAAGCGGGCGACAACATCGGCGCCCTGCTGCGCGGTATCGACCGTGAAGGGGTTGAGCGGGGGCAGGTGCTTTGCAAGCCGGGCTCCGTGACACCGCACACCAAGTTCGAGGCCGAGGCGTATATCCTGACCAAGGAAGAGGGTGGCCGTCACACGCCGTTCTTCGCCAACTACCGTCCGCAGTTCTACTTCCGCACGACGGACGTGACCGGCACGGTCCAGCTGGCCGAGGGCACCGAGATGGTGATGCCGGGCGACAACGTGTCTTTCGGCGTTGAGCTGATCGCGCCCATCGCGATGGAACAGGGCCTGCGCTTTGCGATCCGCGAAGGCGGCCGGACTGTTGGTGCGGGTGTCGTGTCGAAGATCACGGAGTGATCCCGAGACGCGCATTGCAAAGCGTGTCGAAGATCACTGACTAAGGTTGCGCTTGCCGCGAACTATGGGGCCCACCTGAGGCACCTGAAAAAAGAAGGCCGCAGCGTCACCGCTGCGGCCTTTCGCGTGGCGGGGTGGGGGTTTTCCGGGCAGCGGCAGCGACATGATGCTTACAATTGTCTTCTTCTGCACTATCTTTGAGATATGGCTTATGCGTTAAACCCAATTCGCTTCGTTCTACTGCTGTTATTTCTGGCCTTTCCTGCGATGGCGATGGCGAGCGAGGCAGATCGATTCGTTGGCACATATGTGGGCGAAGCGCAGTTCGTGCATGAGGGCGAGACGCGCCGCCGGGACATGAGCACGACCATCAAGGACACCAAGAACGGTTTCCAGCTGAGCTGGACGTCGGTCACCTACAAGGACGACGGGCGCACGACCGAGAAGGCCTATACCATCAACTTCACCCCGAGCGACCGCCCGCATATCTATCAATCGGCCATGGCACAGAACCTGTTCGGGCAGTCCAGACCCCTTGATCCCCTGAAGGGGGAACCGTTTGTCTGGGCGCGGTTTGAAGGCGACACTTTTTCCGTCTTCTCGTTGTTTATCAACGAGACGGGGAACTACGAAGTGCAGGAATTCCATCGCACCCTTGTCGAGGAAGGTCTGGACCTGCGGTTTCTGCGCATCCGCAATGGTGTGATTGAGCGGGAAATTGAAACGCTGCTTGTGCGGCAAGACTAAACGCCGTCCGCCAAACCGGATCTGGATGACTAGGGGATCAGGATGCGTTCTGTGATGGCGCATCCTTGGAACCATCAAGGAATACAGCCGCCCGTTCCGCCCATAAGGCGCGCATCAGGCGCAGGTCAAATCCGAAGCGGCGTTTGAAATAGCGCGTGGGTCGGGCGTGGCGAAACTTGAAGGACTTGGTGCGCCTTGCAAAGCTGGCCAGATGGCTGTCGTTGTCGTGATGGGCACCGCGGATGAACATCGGTTCCTCGTTCCATGTCATCGCGGGCATATGGTGCCAGATCTGCAGGTGGTTGAAATCAAACAGGGTCCGGTTGGTGTCGGGGCGCAGGAAAACCATCTGCCCCGGTGCCCAGAAGCGCATGGAGACCGGATTGATCTCAATCCCCGCTGCGGAGGTTTGCATGATGAAACCCCGGCAGAAATCGATGCCCAGCCTGCCGCTTTCATCGAAGAAGGATTGCATCTTGGCAAAGACCGCGCGGGTGCGAAGGATGAATTCGATGGCAACCGCGTCGTCATCGTCTAGCCGGTATTGGGCGATGGCGGTGCAGGTCGGGTCGATATGGTCGTGTATGATGGTTCGGCAGACTTCCATCATATCCTGCCCTTCGGGCCAGAAGACCGGTCTGATCTGTGGCACGGTTTCCAGCAAGGCCAGCACGCGACTGCGCCATGGATCAGGCAGGCCGTCCCCCATCACGAACAGATGGGTGAAATCCGGATCCGTCTGTGCGCGCAGGCAGGGCAGAAGTACATGTTCCAGCAGGAAGATGCGATGTTCCAGCCGGTGGGGTGCATAGAGCGTGGCGCGCAGGGCGACAAGGTCCCCGCCTTCGCGGCGAAACCCATCCTGACCACAGGGGTATGACCACCGGGTGATCCCGAGGGCCTGGATATTGTCGGTGTGCATTTGCTCTGCCTGACGTTCGCCGATCTTATGCGCGGCTTTTGATTAAAGCTATGTGAAGCCTTATGGCAAAGAAAGCCGACGCCGGGAGGTTTGCGGGAAGTGTTGCCTGCCTGCCCGCGGTGCGTATTGTGCCGGGATCAGAGGATATGCGACATGCCGCCCCCACCATTCCCGAACCCGGACGTCCTGCATCCCGTGCGATTGCCCGATGGTAGCGCACATGCGGGAACGGTGTTTTTGCGCGCTGCACTTGACCATCCACGCATCGAGGTTGGCGCCTATACCTATGCGAGCGCCTTTGATCCGCCCGAGGACTGGGCCGCGCGGCTTGCGCCTTATCTGTTTGATTTCAGCCCGGAACGGCTGATCATCGGGAAATTCTGCCAGATTGCCGATGGGGTGCAGTTTATCACGGCATCTGCGAACCATCGGTATGACGGGATTTCCAGCTTTCCCTTTGCAGTCTTCGGCGGGGCGCGAGAAGGCAGGCCGTCGATGCCGGAACGGGGTCCAGACACGGTTGTGGGGCATGATGTCTGGATCGGGCAGGGGGCGAAGATCCTGCCCGGCGCACAATTGGGAAACGGCGTGATTATCGGGGCGGGCGCGGTGGTCGGCGGCAGCTTCCCGTCCTATTCGATCGTGGCGGGAAATCCGGCGCAGGTGGTGCGGACGCGGTTTGATCCGCCAAGCGTGGTGCGTTTGTCTGAAATCGCGTGGTGGGATTGGCCGATCGACATGATTCTAGCACATGAGGCGGAGATTGCAGGCGCTGACATCGAGGCGCTGTCCCGGATTTCGACCTGACCCGGGCTTTTTGATCCAGATATTTTTTGGTGTCTCCCTTCATGCCGCAGTTGCAAAAGGCGCTGCGAAAGATGCTGGAATATCAGTGCGAGCGGCTGATGCTGCATTTGCAGCCTGTCGCCATTGTATACCATAGTCCACCGTTAAGCTATTAAAAACGTTTGATTTTTTTGAAAACTGCTTCATGTTTCCCGGAAGAATTTGCGGGAGGTACTATGGATCAAGTCAACCTGGGCGCGTGGATAGATCGCAGCGAAATCACACATGGCGGAATCTCTCAGCAGAAGTCAAAGCTGGTGCACGCTGTGTTGGGTGCGCGCGGCACGGCAGAACCCAAACGGGGGGAGCGATTGCCCGCCTTGTGGCATTGGTACGCCTTCCCGCCTGCTGTCCCGATGGAAGAGCTGGGGACCGACGGGCATCCGCGCCTTGGTGATTTCATGCCGCCGGTACGCTTGAACCGGCGCATGTGGGCAGGTGGCAGTCTCGAGTTTCTTGCGCCCTTGCATGTTGGAGAGACTTTGCGTCGCCGCACACGTATTGCCGATATTGCCGAAAAGAACGGCAAGGCGGGTGAAATGGTGCTGGTCAGCCTCGATCATGAGATCAGCGGTGCACAGGGCCTTGCCGTGCGGGAGCGGCAGGACATCGTCTATATGCAGATCCCCGATGCTTATCGCGCGCCAAAGCCGATTGCCGCGCCGCAGGTACCCGACCTGAGTGAAAGCGTCGAAATGAGCAATCCGCTGCTGTTTCGATATTCCTCCATCACCTTCAACGCGCACCGCATTCACTATGACCTCGCCTACACGCGCGAGGTGGAACATTACCCTGACCTGGTGGTGCATGGCCCGCTGCAGGCAAACCTGTTGATGGATATGGCGACGCGCCACCGCGGTTTTGCGCCCACGTTGTTTTCCTATCGCGGCGTGCATCCGGCATTTGCGACCGATGTCATCACCACGGTGGCGACCAAGAAAAGCGATGTGGAATGGGATTTGGCGACCGTTGCTGGCGGCGCGCATCAGTGCATGCAGGCCAGTGCGATGTGGGAGATTTGACCAATGACTGATGTCTTGAAGGGTATGCGGATTGTCGAAGGGTCCGCCTTTGTGGCGGTGCCGTTGGCGGGTATGACGCTGGCGCAGATGGGGGCGGACGTGATCCGGTTTGACCGCATTGGCGGTGGGCTGGACGCGGGGCGCTGGCCGGTTGCGCCGTCGGGACAGAGCCTGTTCTGGGCTGGCATGAACAAGGGCAAGCGGTCCATCGCGGTCGATATGAAATCACCCGAGGGCAAGGAGTTGATCACCCGGATCATCACCGCACCGGGCGAAGACGCGGGCATGTTCCTGACCAATCTGCGGGTGCGCGGCTGGATGGACCACGAGACCCTGAGCCAGCATCGCCGTGATCTGATCATGGTCACGCTGATGGGCGACCGCCATGGCCGACCGCAAGTCGATTACACCGTGAACCCCGCGCTGGGTATCCCCGATATGACCGGGCCGGAAGAGTATGAAGGGCCGGTCGCGAATGCGTTGCCGGCCTGGGATCTGGTTGCCGGTAACATGGTCGTTTCCGCCCTGCTGGCGGCAGAGCGGCATCGCTTGCGCACCGGCGAGGGGCAGGATGTTGAATTGTCGCTGAAGGATGTGGCGGCGGCAACGCTGGGGCATCTGGGCATGATCGGCGATGCGGTGGTCAATGATGCACCGCGCGGCAAGGCGGGCAATGCGCTTTACGGGGCGTATGGTCAGGATTTTGTCTGTGCCGATGGCAAGCGGATCATGGTGATCGGGCTGACGGCGCGGCAGTGGTCCGGGTTGGTAAAGGTGACCGAAACGGCAGATCAGATGGCAGCACTTGAGGCACGGACCGGCAAGGACCTGAAGGATGAGGGCGTGCGTTGGGCGCTGCGTCAAGAGATCACCCACATTCTCAAACCTTGGTTCGCGCAGCACCCCGGCCCCCGGATTTCGCAGCAGTTTGATGCGGCGGGTGTCACATGGTCGCAATTCCGCAGCGTGAAGGAAGCAGTTGCGGAAGATACCGACCTGAGCCCGGACAACCCCATGTTCGAGCAGCTGCACCAGCCGGGTCTTGGCACCTTTCCGGTACCCGGATCGCCGATGTCATTCTCGCGCCACGCACGGAAATCCCCGCAGAAGGCCCCGGATCTGGGTGCCCATACCGAGGAAATCCTGGGCGATGTTGTCCGGATGACCGATGCGGAGATCGCACGTCTTTTCGACACTGGCGTGGTGCAAAGCCCGAATTATGCGGTGGGGCGGTCCGCGGCCTAGCGATACTACGGGACTGGCTGCTGCCGGGCAGGCAGCAAAAACCCCGCCACGATGGGCGGGGTTGTCATCTTGTCAGCTAGGGGTCGTGGATCAGGCGGCCTTCTGGTTCACACCGCCCTTGGCGATGTCGGTCATGCGACGGTCGCCGTCGTACGTGTTGTCAAGCTGGGCCTGAAGAATTGCGCCGTCTTCATCCAGATCCAGACGGTTGGCAAAGGCAACAAGACACCCGTATCCGGCCAGCGCGTAGTGCACCATGCGCTGATACTGGGTGATGATCATCGCGTCGCGCGCGGCGTCATCCCCGAAATCGGCGTGCAGCACGTGTGCCTGCGCTTCTTCCACAAGACCTTCCATGCCTTTGCAATGCTCGCCCTGGGGATCGATTTCGTGGGTCGCGCAAAGCGATTTGAGCTTGTCCAGACCCCGGGCGATGCCGTTCGAACCGTCGATCAGGGCCTCGCTCAATTCCTTGTCGGAGGCGGCGCGGCCCAGTGCGTTCGTGGCTTCAAGCGACTGTTTGCAGGCGCTGTGCAGGTCTTGCAGTTGGTCGTGGTAGACGTCTTTGAGCGTGTTGAGTGTCATCTTGTGTTTCCCTTCGTGTTGCGCATTGTCTGCGATGTTGTGGGATCAACGCAGCATCCCGGGGGCAAGGTTCCAAAATGATGCGGAAAAACCGGTCGCAGGGGATGATCCCCCTTGATTGCGGGAACGATTGCGACTAACCCGAAGCCCGGCACAGGGGTTTAGCTCAGTTGGTAGAGCATCGGTCTCCAAAACCGAGGGTCGTGGGTTCGAGTCCCTCAGCCCCTGCCATCCTTTCCGGAATCTGACGTGAGCCGCCCTGCCGCGTGGTGTATCCACAAGGCTGGCCGTTTTTCTGCCACTTTTTCGCCCCGTAATTGCCGTTTCCTGCGGCTACGCGAGAAAGGATCAGGCGAAAGAGACAGAGATGACCGATCACGTACAGAACGAAAATCTCAAGATAGAAGACACACCCGCTGACCCGGTTGAGACGGCAGGCACAGATGCGGATGCGCCGCTGGATGATGCGTCCATGGATGCAATCCGGTCCCTGCTGGCTGAAGAAACCAAAGCACCTGTCGCGGCTCCTGCTTCTGCGAAGCGGTCAAGGAAGGCCGATGCGCAGCCGGTTGATCCAGAACCTGCGCCATGCGAGGCGGATGCGAAGACCGGACGTGCCGCGCGTCGGATCCTGCCGCCGATCGCAGCCCCCGAGAAAGAGGCCGGCGCTGCACCGCGTCCTGCCAAAAAGCCTCGTGGGCCCGGGCTTGTGTCGAAAGCCACCGCACCGCTGATGGCGCGCATCAAGGGCTATCGCCCGACGCCCAAGCACATGACCCTTGCCGCACTGGCGTTGCTGGTTCTGTTCCGCCCCGGTCTGGTGATCGGTATCGTCTTGCTGACCCTGTTCATCTTTGTCGGAGTCTTTCTGGTGCTGGGCTATGACGGCTTCTGGCAGCGTGGCATGGCGCTGGCCCGCTGGTATGCGGAACGCAATCCAACCCGTTCCGCGGCCCTTCATGCCCGGCTGGACACGTTTGCAATGAAATGGGACGCCGTGCTTGACCGTTTCCCGGAGGGGACGGTCGATGGTCTGTACTTGCCGGATTTTCAGGAATTGCAAGCCGCCGAAGATCGCCACGACGCCGCCCTTGATCGCCGTCTGAAAGATATGCGCGAAACCGAAGTGTGATCTTTTGCAGGCTTGATCTGCGTCGCTGCAGCGTCTAAATGACCTGTCAGATCATCAGGGAATGCATCATGGCCACCACCAATCCGCTTCAGTTCATCCAGCAGGTCCGCGCCGAAGTGGCGAAGGTCGTCTGGCCCACGCGGCGTGAGGTGATGCTGACCACGGTGATGGTGTTTATCCTTGCGGCCCTGACGGCGGTCTTCTTTGCGGTTGTGGATATTCTGATCCGTGGCGGGCTGAACACCATTCTGGGCATGTTTGGCTGAAGCCTGCGCGAGCATTCTTTCCACAGATAAACGCTTGAAGTCAGCGCCGCTGCGCGCTACTCCGCAATCCTGATCTGATCGGGCGCGCGAAGAATCAATTTGCGCGCCGCTTTTTTATTCAGATTTGCCGGGGTGATCCGGCGCGAACATCGGACCGACGGCAGGCGAAGACGCCGTCCCAAGCAGAGGCCCAGTTACACATGGCAAAACGGTGGTATTCGGTCAGCGTCCTGTCCAACTTCGAAAAGAAGATTGCGGAGCAGATCCGCACATCTGCCGAAGAACATGGGCTGGAAGAACAGATTGACGAAGTGCTGGTTCCCACCGAGGAGGTGATCGAGGTCCGGCGCGGCAAGAAGGTCACGACTGAGCGGCGCTTCATGCCCGGTTATGTTCTGGTGCACATGGAAATGTCGGATCAGGGCTATCACCTGATCAATTCGATCAACCGCGTCACCGGTTTTCTGGGCCCGCAGGGTCGCCCGATGCCGATGCGCGACGCCGAAGTGCAGGCCATCCTGGGCCGCGTGCAGGAAGGCGAAGATGCGCCACGCACGCTGATCCATTTCGAGGTGGGTGAGAAGGTCAAGGTTGCCGATGGTCCGTTCGAGGACTTCGACGGTATGGTTGAGGAAGTCGATGACGAGAACCAGCGCCTGAAGGTGACGGTGTCGATCTTCGGCCGCGAAACCCCGGTGGAACTGGAGTTCACGCAGGTGAACAAGCAGGGTTGATGGGGTCCGATGGCGTGTCAGGGTGATCGTCACCGATCACTCGGCTCACTCCCATTCCACCTTTCAGTTTGCTCATCCGGGGTCGTATGCAAACGATGTGATCTGCGCCACGCGGCCGCGGATGTCGGTCTGATCAAGAGCTGACCAAGCCGGAGGCGCTTGTTCCTCTCCCGACGCCCTGCGCAGGAGTTCACCAGATACAACCAACCCGGACTGAGTAGACTTTGCGGTTTCCTGCAGTCGGGCGGCGACGTTCACGGTATCTCCCAAAACGGTAAATTCCATTCTGTCCGGTGTGCCAATCGCCCCGGCAAAGACCTCTCCGCAATGGGCGCCTATGGTGATCTTGACCGGAGGCTGTGACAGGCGCTGCCTCTCATGGTTCCAGTCTTCGATCTTCTTGAGGATTCGCAGGCAACAGGCCAGCCCGTCCTTCTCCGCTTGTCCGTTGTCACTGGGTACGCCGAAAACGGCCATGACGGCATCGCCGATGAATTTTTCCACAAAGCCTGAATGCGCGGCAACTTCCTTTGTCACAATCGCACGGAAGGCGCTGAGCATCTGCCCCAGTTCTTTGGGGGGCAATTGTTCAGATATCCCTGTAAACCCACGGATATCCGCGAAAAGAACAACAGCATGCTGTTGTCTGCCGGATTTCAGCGCGTCTATCCCCTGTTCTGCCACCACATCTGCGATGCGATCCGGCAGGTAACGCGACAGGTTGGCGGACCGGTTGGCCGCGGTAATGGCGGTCTCCAGGGTTCTGCGGCGTCGGCTGACAGCGAGAAGCGCGAGAAGTGTGGCAATGCCGACAAATCCCCACCGCGCGGCATTCTGAACCGATCCGAAGAAGAAACCGGGGTTTTCCTGGGGCGTGGTGTCAATGCCGTAGACAGACGAAAACACGAACCACGTCCCGGCAAAGCTGACAAATGCGATGATTACCGGAAGCACGGTGTAGCGCATCGTGGCCAGGATCAGGATGGAAAAGAAGAATACGAACCCGGGGACCGCGCTGTGCAGGCTCATGGGGGAGCCGGAGACAGTCAGCGCGAAACCAATCAGGAGCGCCAACGAGCACCCATCAATCGCCGTGAAGAAAAGGCTCATCTTCGGATCAAAGAAGCGTTCCATTGAGAAGATCGCAGATATGATCGAAACCACTGCGTAGGACCCGAGATAGGTCAGAACCACTGGAGCAACCGGAAGGGTGAGCCCGCCCGCAATCAGGAACAGCGTGATTGCCGCGCAGGTGATGAGGAGGCGCGCAAAGGCAGACACCATCTGCGCCTCCCGTTCTGCCGCCAGAACCAGGGCGCGCGTCTGATCGTTGTCCGAAGGGTTGCGTGTCATATGTGTATTCTTAGCCTAGGCCCCACGGGCAAATCCATCTTCTAAACCGTCTTGCTTGGTATGCACGTTGTCCTTGCATTGTGTTCCTACCCCCTATATCCGACGCCAGTCGTTCTTTGGGGCGACTCACTCATGTGGGAGGCACGCGCGCCGCGGCGCGCAATCCGGACCACACAACACATACCCCCGCGGTCGCGACCAAGGGGCGTTGGAAAAGGAGAAGGCCAATGGCCAAGAAACTCGTCGGTACGATGAAGTTGCAGATCAAGGCGGGGCAAGCCAACCCGTCGCCACCCGTAGGCCCCGCATTGGGTCAGCGCGGCATCAACATCATGGAATTCTGCAAGGCGTTCAACGCCAAGACCGCAGACATGGAGCCGGGCGCGCCGTGCCCCACCGTGATCAGCTATTTTCAGGACAAGTCCTTTACCATGGACATCAAGACGCCGCCTGCGTCCTATTACCTGAAAAAAGCCGCCAAGGTGAATTCCGGTGCGAAAACACCGTCGCGCGAAACCGTTGGTTCCGTGACCACCAAACAGCTGCGCGAAATCGCGGAAGCAAAGATGGTGGACCTGTCCGCGAATGACGTGGATCAGGCGATGAAGATCATTCTGGGCTCTGCGCGGTCCATGGGCATCGAGGTAAAGTAAGATGGCAAAACTGGGAAAACGTACCACCGCCGCCCGCGAGGCATTCGCCGGCAAGGAAGATGTGACAGTTGAAGAAGCGGTCGCGCTGATCAAGGCGAACTCCAAGGTGAAATTCGATGAGACCATCGAGATCGCGATGAACCTTGGCGTTGATCCACGTCACGCAGACCAGATGGTCCGCGGCGTGGTTGGCCTGCCCAACGGCACCGGCAAGACCATGCGCGTTGCTGTCTTTGCCCGCGGTCCGAAAGCCGAAGAAGCCGAAGCGGCAGGCGCGGACATCGTCGGCGCAGAGGACCTGATGGAAACCGTGCAGTCCGGCAAGATCGAATTCGATCGCTGCATCGCGACCCCGGACATGATGCCCATCGTGGGGCGTCTGGGTAAGGTGCTTGGCCCGCGCAACCTGATGCCGAACCCCAAGGTGGGGACGGTCACCATGGATGTCGCGGACGCCGTGAAGGCAGCCAAGGGCGGTGAAGTACAGTTCAAGGCCGAAAAGGGCGGTGTCGTCCATGCGGGTGTTGGCAAGCTGTCCTTCGACGAAGGCAAGCTGGTCGAAAACGTGCGCGCCTTCATCGGTGCGGTCGCAAAGGCCAAGCCATCGGGCACCAAGGGCACCTACATGAAAAAGATCAACCTCAGCTCCACCATGGGCCCCGGAATTTCCGTGGCCGTTGAGGATGCGGTCAGCGAGTAATCGTTCCGCCGCCCTGCCACGTGATGTGGTGCGGGTGTGACACTTGATCAGGAAAGGCGGGTCCATGCGGCTCGCCTTTTTGCATTTGGGCAGGACGCAAGTCAGGTTCTGGGACAGGTGAGAGGAGGCGAGCCGTGAGCAGAGCCGCACAGGGGTGCAGGAGGGCGATATCATGCTGACCGTAGGGTGCGTCCTGCGCGAAACGCTGTCGGTGACCCTGCATTTCGTTGCCTGGTATCTGCGCGAGGGGGCGGACCGCATTTTGCTGTGCTTTGATGATCCTGCCGACCCGGCCATCGCGGTGCTGAAAGACCATCCGCAAGTGCAATGCGTCCCCTGCACCGAAGACTTCTGGCTTAGCATCGGGATCAATCCCGCCGTACGTTTTGCCCGCCGCCAGAACCTTGTGATGAGCCATTTCTACAAGCAGCAAGGCGACGGCTGGTTCTTTTATGTGGACGGGGATGAATTGCTGCATCTGCAGGGCAGGACCCTGGCGCAGGAGCTGGACGCGACGCCCGGTGCCGTGCGCGCGGTCACCTTTTTGCCTGCGGAGAACATTCAAAGCCCTGAGTTGGAAGGGGCGGATCAGTTCAGGCTGGTTATGTCGCGCGAGGCTGTTCGGCGCATCTATGGTGATCAGGCGGGTCTGATGCAGAAGCGTCAGGGTCTAAGCGGTCATACCGTGGGCAAGACTGCCAACCGCGCCGGGCAGGCGGGTCTGGTGATGCGCCAGCATTTCATGCAGCACCCTGATGGCACGGTCGTGATGGACCGGGTTCTTGGTCCGGAGGAAGGCGCGTACCTGCTACATTTTTTTGATCAGGGGTTCGATATCTGGCGGGCCAAGCTGCCGTGGCGGTTGGCTTCAAGCGGTTTTCCGGGGCGTATCAAGACGGTTTTGACCGAGATACTGGAGGGTAACGACCCAGAACCGGCCCTTCGCGCGTTGTACGATCAGATCCATGTGTTTGATAACGCGCGGCTTGCAACGCTGTCGGAGTGCGGCGCGCGGTTTGCCTTGCGGCTTGATCGCGAGGCGCTGATCGCCGCACATTTCCCGGCGGTTTCGGAGGTATTGGAAGCGACAGTGCGTTATGCTGCCGATGATCAACCCTGACGCGGTATGGCATTTTGGCTGGAATCAAGGCTTTGGGGGTTGGAAAATTCCAGACAAGGGGCTATGCCCGCCTGAGGTAGTGAGAGCGCGATTCGTCGCGCTCTTGTTGCTTTTCGTCCGAGACGGTGGGTGCCGGTGATTTTACCGGCATAATTCCTGCCTGAGACGGGAAACGGCATATTTTCTTCGGATCGGCATTTCCTGCCATCCGCAGCGATGCGCAAGACCCCGTAAGGACCCGAAATGTCGGGACCGCAAGTTCCGGCAAAACTGAGCCGGAGGGGCAACCCTCCCTTACTGGAGTGAAACTGTGGATAGAGCACAAAAAGAACAATTGGTCGACGAACTCGGCCAGATCTTTGAAAGCTCTGGCGTGGTTGTGGTTTCCCACTACACCGGTTTGACAGTTGCAGAGATGCAGGACCTTCGCGCACGTGCGCGTGACGCGGGTGGTGCTGTGCGTGTTGCAAAGAACAGGCTCGCCAAGATTGCCCTTGAGGGAAAGCCATGCGAAAGCATCGCCGACCTTCTGACGGGCATGACCGTTCTTACCTATTCCGAGGATCCTGTGGCTGCGGCCAAGGTTGCTCAGGAATTCTCCAAGGAAAACCCGAAGCTGGTGATTCTTGGTGGTTCCATGGGGGAGAACGCGTTGGACGTCGCCGGTGTCGAAGCCGTGTCCAAGATGCCTTCGCGGGAGGAGCTTATCTCCACCATCGCGGGCATGCTGGGCGCACCTGCATCGAACATCGCCGGGGCCATTGGCGCACCTGCAAGCAATATCGCATCCATCTTGTCCACGATCGAGGACAAGGCGGCCTGAAGCGCAACATCGTCAAACCGGCGGGTGGCAGATTGCACGCGTTGGAACACACATATCGTTAACGGAAAGAGCTAAACATGGCTGATCTGAAGAAACTGGCAGAAGAGATCGTTGGTCTGACCCTGCTTGAAGCACAAGAACTGAAGACAATCCTCAAGGACGAATACGGCATCGAGCCCGCCGCTGGCGGCGCTGTGATGATGGCGGGTCCTGCTGATGGTGGCGGTGCCGCCGATGAGGAAAAAACCGAATTTGACGTCGTTCTGAAGAACGCGGGCGCATCCAAGATCAACGTGATCAAGGAAGTGCGCGGCATCACCGGTCTGGGCCTGAAAGAAGCCAAGGACCTGGTCGAAGCCGGCGGCAAGATCAAGGAAGGCGTGGACAAAGCCGAAGCAGAAGACGTCAAGGCAAAGCTGGAAGCAGCTGGCGCCGAAGTCGAGCTGGCCTAAGAAACGACAGACGGCCGGGCAATCGCCCGGCTGTTTTCCTTTCGGGGTAAGAGATCGGTGGCAATGTCAAAGCCCAGCATGCTTATGATTGCGCCGGCCCCGGCCGTCCTGGATGGCGCGGACATCCGTCTTGACGGCAAATTCGCAAGCGGGATGACAACGCAGGCGGGACACTTCCCCGGCCCATTCGACTGCATTTTGCGCGCCTTCGATGGCAGCCTTCCTTTTACAACCGAGATATATGATCCCAAGGTCCATCCCTTTGGTTTGACCGTGTTGGCCCCCGACGCGCCGGTCACGGCGGAGCATCTTGCAGGTTATGACGTTCTGCTGTGCAGCGCGGACGATGATCGTAACCTGGGACTGACGGGGTTGCTGCAGGGGCAGAAGACCAAACTGGTCGCGACGCTGGAATACACGCTTGAGACACGCCGACAGATCAGCGCACTGGAGCAGCACGGCAACCCGCTGCGCCGCATCATCCGCGATGTGCGGCTGCGCCTGAGGGAGCAGAAGCGCAACGCTTTCCTGCACGCGATGGATGCGCTTCAGGCGAATGGCTATCCGGCCTACGAGGTCTGCAAGTCGATCAATGACGATACGCTGCTGTTTCTTGACAACAGAATGACGCGGGACATGTGTGCCACGGCAGCGGAAATGGCTGCGCGTCGTGACAGGCTGCTGCGGGGTGATCCGCTGGCGCTGGTGTTTTCAGGGCGATTGGAGAGGATGAAGGGCGCACATGACCTGCTGCCCGTTGCAAAGCTGCTGGATGCGCGCGGCGTTGCATTCGAACTGGATATTTATGGCGAAGGCAGCCTTGTGCCCGCGATTGAGTCGGAGATTGCAGCGGCGGGGCTTGGTAAGCGGGTCAGATTGCACAAATCGGTGGATTTCGAGACGGTTCTGGTCCCGGTCTTGCGCGACCGGGCTGACGTTTTCCTGTGTTGTCATCGGCAATCGGATCCGTCGTGCACCTATATCGAATCCATGGCCTGCGGGTTGGCGGTTGCGGGATTTGCCAATGACATGTGGCGTGATCTGCAAGAACAATCAGACGGTGGGTGGACCTGCCCGATGGGAGATCACGTTGCGATGGCGGATTTGCTGGCAACGCTGGATCAGGATCGTGCAGGGGTCGCCGATGCCTGCCAGCGGGCGCTAGATTTTGCGGCTGATCACGACTTTGACACTCTGAGCAGGGAGCGTATGGCGCATCTTTCAGCCCTGGCGATGCAATGAATCGGAATTTGTCAAGCTCTGTGTGTTGAAAGCCGGGAGGTCAGTTGCTATGTGAAACATCCATGCGCAATCTGATTCGGTAGCCCCCTGCTTTCAGACCACTAAAAAAAATCGAATTGTCCTATCAAAGCTCAGTCGAGGCTGAGCTTTGATAGGACCATTGTGTCGTTTCGGGTGAAGAACTGGTGGGAAGTTCTTCTGGTATGGAAACGTCACGGTCCACATCCGGCACTGGCTCGGTCGCCCCATCCGAGCCCTTTGCACCAAAAACGGAGAATCACCACCTATGGCTCAGTCTTTCCTCGGTCAGAAGCGCCTTCGTAAATATTATGGCAAAATCCGGGAAGTTCTGGAGATGCCGAACCTCATCGAGGTTCAGAAATCCTCCTATGATCTGTTCCTGAACTCGGGCGATGCGGAAACCCCCACCGATGGCGATGGCATCCAAGGTGTGTTCCAGTCGGTCTTCCCGATCAAGGACTTCAACGAAACATCCGTTCTGGAATACGTCAAGTACGAGCTGGAAAAGCCCAAGTACGACGTGGAAGAGTGCCAGCAGCGCGACATGACCTATTCCGCGCCGCTGAAGGTCACCCTGCGTCTGATCGTGTTCGATGTGGATGAAGACACAGGTGCGAAATCCGTCAAGGACATCAAGGAACAGGACGTGTTCATGGGCGACATGCCCCTGATGACGCCCAATGGCACGTTCATCGTGAACGGGACTGAGCGTGTGATCGTGAGCCAGATGCACCGTTCCCCCGGTGTGTTCTTTGATCACGACAAGGGCAAGACGCATTCCTCCGGCAAACTGCTGTTCGCCTGCCGCATCATCCCATATCGCGGGTCATGGCTGGACTTCGAGTTTGACGCGAAGGACATCGTGTTCGCGCGCATCGACCGTCGCCGCAAGCTGCCTGTGACCACGCTGCTTTATGCGCTGGGCCTTGATCAGGAAGCGATCATGGATGCTTATTACAACACGATCAGCTACAAGCTGAAGAAGAACAAGGGCTGGGTTGCCCCGTTCTTCCCCGAGCGTGTGCGCGGCACGCGCCCGACCTATGACATCGTGGATGCGAAATCCGGTGAGGTTCTGTTCGAAGCGGGCAAGAAAGTCACGCCGCGCGCGGTCAAGAAACTGATCGACGAAGGCACCGTGACAGAACTGCTGCTGCCGTTCGATCATATTCAGGGCAAGTTTGCGGCCAAGGACATCATCAACGAGGAAACCGGCGCGATCTATGTCGAGGCGGGCGATGAACTGACGCTGGAATACGACAAAGACGGCGAACTGATCGGCGGGACGGCCAAGGAACTGGTGGATGCGGGTATCACCAACATTCCGCTTCTGGACATCGATAACGTCACTGTCGGCCCCTACATGCGCAATACCATGGCGAACGACAAGAACATGAACCGCGATACCGCGCTCATGGACATTTACCGCGTCATGCGTCCGGGCGAGCCGCCCACCGTTGAAGCGGCATCTGCGCTGTTCGACACGCTGTTCTTTGACAGCGAACGCTATGACCTGAGCGCAGTTGGCCGTGTGAAGATGAACATGCGTCTGGCGCTCGACAAGGAAGACACGCAGCGGACGCTGGACCGCGATGATATCGTGGCCTGCATCAAGGCGCTGGTGGATCTGCGCGACGGTCGCGGCGACATCGACGACATTGACCACCTCGGCAACCGTCGTGTGCGCTCCGTTGGGGAACTGATGGAGAACCAGTACCGCGTCGGCCTTCTGCGGATGGAGCGTGCGATCAAGGAACGCATGTCTTCCGTTGAGATCGACACGGTGATGCCGCAGGACCTGATCAACGCGAAGCCTGCTGCGGCGGCTGTGCGTGAATTCTTCGGCTCCTCGCAGCTGTCGCAGTTCATGGACCAAACCAACCCGTTGTCCGAGGTCACGCACAAGCGTCGCCTTTCGGCGCTTGGGCCAGGTGGTCTGACACGCGAACGTGCGGGCTTTGAGGTGCGCGACGTGCATCCAACGCACTACGGTCGGATGTGCCCGATTGAAACGCCGGAAGGGCCGAACATCGGTCTGATCAACTCTCTGGCGACGTTTGCGCGTGTGAACAAGTACGGCTTCATTGAGACGCCCTATCGCGTCGTCAAGAACAGCACGGTGACCGATGAGGTTCACTACATGTCCGCGACCGAGGAAATGCGTCACACCGTTGCGCAGGCCAACGCGAACCTTGATGCCAACATGAAGTTCGTCAACGAAATGGTTTCCACCCGTCAGTCGGGTGACTATACGCTGGCACCTACGGAAAACGTTGATTTGATTGACGTTTCACCCAAGCAGTTGGTTTCTGTCGCGGCCTCATTGATCCCGTTCCTTGAGAACGACGATGCGAACCGCGCCTTGATGGGCTCCAACATGCAACGTCAGGCTGTGCCCTTGCTGCAGGCGGAAGCGCCACTTGTGGGTACAGGCATCGAAGAAGTCGTGGCACGGGATTCCGGGGCGGCTTATATGGCCAAACGTGCTGGCGTCATCGACCAGGTCGATGCGTCACGTATCGTGATCCGGGCCACCGAGGACCTTGAGCTGGGTGATGCGGGCGTGGACATCTACCGCATGCGCAAGTTCCAGCGTTCCAACCAGAACACCTGCATCAACCAGCGTCCGCTTGTGAAGGTGGGTGAGACGGTGACAAAGGGTCAGGTGATCGCCGATGGTCCATCCACGGACATGGGTGAACTGGCGCTGGGCAAGAACGTGGTGGTCGCGTTCATGCCTTGGAATGGCTATAACTATGAGGATTCCATCCTGATCTCTGAGCGGGTTTCCCGTGACGACGTCTTCACCTCGATCCACATCGAGGAATTCGAAGTCGCCGCCCGTGATACCAAGCTGGGGCCAGAGGAAATCACCCGCGACATTCCAAACGTCGGTGAAGAAGCGCTGCGCAACCTCGATGAAGCGGGCATCGTGTACATTGGCGCGGACGTGGAGCCGGGCGATATTCTGGTCGGCAAGATCACACCAAAGGGTGAAAGCCCGATGACGCCGGAGGAGAAACTCCTGCGCGCCATCTTTGGTGAGAAAGCGTCGGACGTGCGCGATACATCGCTGCGGGTGAAGCCGGGTGACTTCGGCACGGTTGTCGAAGTGCGCGTGTTCAACCGCCACGGTGTTGAGAAAGACGAACGTGCGTTGCAGATCGAGCGTGAGGAAGTCGAACGCCTTGCCCGTGACCGCGACGACGAACTGGCGATCCTTGACCGGAACATCTATGCGCGCCTGCGCGAGATGCTGATGGGCAAGGTGGCCGTCAAGGGCCCCAAGGGCGTCAAGGCGAACAGCAAGATCACCGATGAATTGCTGGACGATCAACTGACCCGTGGTCAGTGGTGGCAGCTGGCCTTGGCCGATGAGGACGATGCCAAGATCGTCGAGGCCCTGAACGAGCAATACGAGATCCAGAAGCGGACCTTGGATGCGCGGTTCGAGGACAAGGTCGAGAAGGTGCGCCGGGGTGATGATCTGCCTCCGGGTGTGATGAAGATGGTCAAAGTCTTTGTCGCGGTGAAGCGCAAGCTGCAGCCGGGTGACAAAATGGCCGGCCGTCACGGCAACAAGGGTGTGATTTCCAAGGTTGTGCCGATGGAAGACATGCCATTCCTTGCGGACGGGACACCGGTGGACTTCTGTCTGAACCCGCTGGGCGTGCCGAGCCGCATGAACGTCGGCCAGATCCTTGAGACCCACATGGGCTGGGCCGCGCGCGGTCTGGGCGTGAACATCGATGAGGCGCTGCAGGAATATAAGCGCTCCGGCGATCTGACGCCTGTGCGCGAGGCGATGAGCCTTGCCTACGGCGAAGATGTGTATGCCGAAGGTGTGGAAGGCATGGATGAGGACACGCTGGTTGAGGCGGCAGGTAACGTCACGCGTGGTGTGCCGATTGCAACGCCGGTGTTCGACGGTGCCAAGGAAGCGGATGTGAACGACGCGCTGGTGCGTGCCGGGTTCAACTCTTCCGGTCAGTCGATCCTGTTTGACGGTCGCACGGGCGAGCAATTCGCGCGTCCTGTGACCGTGGGTGTCAAATACCTGCTCAAGCTGCACCACCTTGTGGATGACAAGATCCACGCGCGTTCAACCGGGCCGTACTCGCTTGTCACACAGCAGCCGCTGGGTGGTAAGGCGCAGTTCGGTGGTCAGCGTTTCGGGGAAATGGAAGTCTGGGCGCTGGAAGCCTACGGCGCTGCCTACACCCTGCAGGAAATGCTAACGGTGAAGTCGGATGACGTTGCGGGCCGGACGAAGGTCTATGAAAGCATCGTGAAGGGCGAGGATAACTTCGAAGCGGGCATTCCGGAGAGCTTTAACGTGCTCGTCAAGGAAGTGCGCGGCCTCGGCCTGAATATGGAACTCCTGGATGCGGAGGAAGATGAGTGATCGAGGCGCGGTGCGCAGTAAATGCGCACCTTTCGATCACATATTTCCCCGCACCCTCTGAAACTTGAGGAAACGATATGAACCAGGAACTGACAAACAACCCGTTCAACCCGCTCACACCCCCAAAGGTGTTTGACGAAATCAAGGTCTCTCTGGCGTCGCCGGAGCGGATCCTGTCGTGGTCTTTCGGTGAGATCAAGAAGCCCGAGACCATCAACTACCGCACGTTCAAGCCAGAGCGTGACGGCCTGTTCTGCGCGCGTATCTTTGGCCCGATCAAGGACTACGAATGTCTGTGCGGCAAATACAAGCGCATGAAGTATCGCGGCGTTGTCTGCGAAAAATGCGGTGTGGAAGTCACGCTGCAAAAGGTCCGCCGCGAGCGTATGGGCCATATCGAACTGGCGGCACCCGTCGCGCACATCTGGTTCCTGAAATCGCTGCCATCCCGCATTGGTCTGATGCTGGACATGACCCTGCGCGATCTGGAGCGCGTGCTGTATTTCGAAAACTACGTGGTGATCGAGCCCGGTCTGACGGACCTCACCTACGGTCAGATGATGACCGAGGAAGAGTACATGGACGCGCAGGATGCTTACGGCATGGATGCGTTTACCGCCAACATCGGTGCCGAAGCGATCCGCGAAATGCTGGCGGCGATTGATCTGGAAGCAGAGGCAGAACAGCTGCGCGAGGAGCTGAAAGAAGCCACGGGTGAACTCAAGCCCAAGAAGATCATCAAGCGTTTGAAGGTCGTCGAGAGCTTCCTTGAATCCGGCAACCGCCCGGAGTGGATGGTTCTGACCGTGATCCCCGTGATCCCGCCGGAACTGCGCCCGCTGGTGCCACTGGATGGCGGCCGTTTTGCGACGTCTGACCTGAATGACCTTTACCGTCGTGTGATCAACCGGAACAACCGCCTGAAGCGTCTGATCGAGTTGCGCGCGCCTGACATTATCGTCCGTAACGAAAAGCGGATGTTGCAGGAATCTGTGGATGCGCTGTTCGACAACGGCCGCCGTGGCCGTGTGATCACGGGTGCCAACAAGCGTCCGCTGAAATCGCTGTCCGACATGCTGAAAGGCAAGCAGGGTCGCTTCCGTCAGAACCTTCTGGGCAAGCGCGTCGACTTCTCCGGTCGTTCGGTCATCGTGACCGGGCCGGAACTGAAGCTGCACCAATGTGGTCTTCCCAAGAAGATGGCGTTGGAGTTGTTCAAGCCGTTCATCTACTCCCGGCTGGAGGCCAAAGGGCTGTCTTCCACCGTGAAGCAGGCCAAGAAGCTGGTGGAAAAGGAACGTCCCGAGGTGTGGGATATTCTGGATGAAGTCATCCGCGAACACCCCGTGATGCTGAACCGTGCGCCAACGCTGCACCGTTTGGGCATTCAGGCGTTTGAACCTGTCCTGATCGAAGGTAAAGCGATCCAGCTTCACCCGCTGGTTTGTTCGGCCTTCAACGCCGATTTCGACGGTGACCAGATGGCTGTTCACGTGCCGCTCTCGCTGGAAGCACAGCTTGAAGCGCGTGTCTTGATGATGTCCACGAACAACGTTCTGTCGCCAGCAAACGGCGCGCCGATCATCGTGCCGTCGCAGGATATGATCCTTGGTCTTTACTACACCACGCTGGAGCGTGACGGCATGGTGGGCGAAGGCAAGATCTTTGGCACTGTGGACGAGGTACAGCACGCGCTGGACGCGGGCGAAGTGCATTTGCACGCCAAGATCAAGGCCCGGATCAAGCAGATCGACGACGAAGGCAACGAAGTCATGATGCGCTTTGATACGACCCCCGGTCGTGTGCGTCTGGGTGCGTTGCTGCCGTTGAATGCGAAGGCTCCGTTTGATCTGGTCAACCGTCTGCTGCGCAAGAAGGAAGTGCAGCAGGTCATCGACACCGTCTACCGCTATTGCGGCCAGAAGGAATCCGTCATCTTCTGCGACCAGATCATGACAATGGGTTTCCGTGAGGCGTTCAAGGCGGGCATTTCGTTCGGCAAGGACGACATGTTGATCCCTGACAGCAAATGGACGCTGGTCGATGAGACCCGCGAACAGGTCAAGGACTTTGAACAGCAGTACATGGACGGTCTGATCACCCAGGGTGAGAAGTACAACAAAGTGGTCGATGCCTGGTCGAAGTGTAACGACAAGGTCACCGATGCGATGATGGGCTCCATCTCTGCCGAGCGGACGGATGAGAACGGCGCTGAAATGGAGCCGAACTCAGTCTACATGATGGCGCACTCCGGTGCGCGTGGTTCTGTCACGCAGATGAAGCAGCTGGGCGGTATGCGCGGCCTGATGGCCAAGCCGAACGGCGACATCATCGAGACGCCGATCATCTCCAACTTCAAGGAAGGTCTGACCGTTCTTGAATACTTCAACTCCACCCACGGTGCGCGGAAGGGTCTGTCTGATACGGCTTTGAAAACGGCGAACTCGGGTTACCTGACCCGTCGTCTGGTGGACGTCGCACAGGACTGCATCGTGCGCATGCACGATTGCGGCACCGAAGCTGCGATCACCGCCGAAGCGGCTGTAAACGATGGTGAGGTCGTGTCTTCGCTGGCGGAGCGTCTGCTGGGCCGTGTGGCGGCAGATGACATCGTGAAGCCGGGCACGGACGAGGTGCTGGCCCCAGCGGGTGCGCTGATTGACGAGCGTATGTCAGATGCGATCGATGAGGCGGGCGTGCAATCCGCGCGCATCCGGTCGCCGCTGACCTGCGAGGCCGAAGAGGGCGTTTGCGCCATGTGCTACGGTCGTGACCTTGCACGCGGTACGCTGGTGAACCAGGGCGAAGCGGTGGGTATCATTGCGGCGCAGTCGATTGGTGAGCCGGGCACACAGCTGACGATGCGGACCTTCCACATCGGCGGTGTTGCGCAGGGTGGCCAGCAGTCGTTCCTTGAAGCAAGCCAGGAAGGCAAGATCGTGTTCGAGAACGCACAGACCCTTGAGAACGCCAGCGGCGCGATCATGGTGATGGGCCGGAACATGAAGATGCTGATCGTCGGTGAAGACGGGGCAGAGCGGGCCAGCCACAAGATCGGCTACGGCACGACCCTCTTCGTCAAGGACGGCGACAAGGTGGCGCGCGGCGACAAGTTGTTCGAATGGGATCCCTACACCCTGCCGATCATCGCGGAGAAATCCGGTATGACCAAGTTCGTGGACCTCGTGTCCGGGATCGCGGTCAAGGATGAGACGGACGATGCGACAGGCATGACCCAGAAGATCGTGATCGACTGGCGTGCGGCACCCAAGGGCAACGAGTTGAAGCCCGAGGTCATTCTGGTCGGCGAAGACGGGGAGCCCGTGCGCAACGATGCGGGCAATCCAGTGACCTATCCGATGTCCGTGGATGCGGTTCTGTCTGTTGAAGACGGTACCGAGATCAAGGCAGGTGACGTCATCGCGCGTATTCCGCGTGAAGGAGCCAAGACCAAGGACATCACCGGTGGTCTGCCGCGTGTGGCCGAACTCTTTGAGGCACGTCGCCCCAAGGATCACGCCATCATCGCGGAAATCGACGGCTATGTGCGGTTCGGCAAGGACTACAAGAACAAGCGCCGCATCGCGATTGAATCCTCTGAAGATGCAGACGTGAAGGTCGAATACATGGTGCCGAAGGGCAAACACATTCCGGTTGCGGAAGGTGATTTTGTCCAGAAGGGCGACTACATCATGGACGGCAACCCCGCGCCGCATGACATCCTTTCCATCATGGGTGTTGAAGCACTGGCGGATTACATGATCGACGAAGTGCAGGACGTGTATCGCCTGCAAGGTGTGAAGATTAACGACAAACACATCGAAGTCATCGTGCGTCAGATGCTGCAGAAGTGGGAAATCCAGGAAAGCGGCGATACCACGCTGCTTAAGGGAGAGCACGTCGACAAGCAGGAATTCGATCTTGCCAACGAAAAGGCGGCTGCCAAAGGCGGGCGTCTGGCCAAGGGCGAGCCGATCCTGCTGGGCATCACCAAGGCGTCCTTGCAGACCCGTTCGTTCATCTCTGCCGCCTCCTTCCAGGAGACAACGCGCGTGCTGACCGAAGCATCCGTGCAGGGCAAGCGGGACAAACTGGTGGGTCTCAAGGAGAACGTCATCGTGGGCCGTCTGATCCCGGCGGGTACGGGTGGCGCCACGCAGGCGATGCGCAAGGTTGCACAGGACCGCGACAATGTCGTGATCGAGGCGCGCCGCGAGGAAGCCGAAGCGGCGGCGGCATTGGCCGCACCTGCGGCTGAGGATGGCGACATCGTTGGTGGCGACGTGTTCGACACCGTGATCATGGACGACGAAAGCCGCGAATGATCTGACGCTGAGAAAAGATAGAGAGGCCCCCGCATTCCACCGAATGCGGGGGCCTTTTCATTTGCGGAGGGAGGAGACACGCCAAAACCCTTCCCTCCCCCCGCGCCATCGCTTAGCGTCTGACCAAAGACGTGGGGCAGGGCATGGCGCAAGGGAAGAAGGTACAGATCAAGGGTTTGCTCAGGTTTTCCTATCTGTCCGAGAACGGGTTCGCCAAGTCCACCCAAGGTCTGGAGCAGATGCGTGCCATGCTTTATGAGCCTGCGCGGATGATGCGCAGGTTCGCATTGTTCGAACGGCTCGCCTTGCATACGTTGAAATTGCAGGAAGACCAGGATTTCACCGTCGCCATTCTGATCGGAGAGGATTTCCCTGCGGAGGCCCGCAGCAGGCTGGAAGACCTGTTGCATGGATTTGACGCCGCTCATCTGGTGGCGTTGCCCCCGATGGTGCATATCCAGGCCGTCAAGGCGGCCTATGACGCATTGCCGGATGATCCCGCTGCAACGCACATCGCGACATTCCGCCAAGACGATGATGATGCGATGCACCGCGACACCATTGGCCGGGTCCGCAAGATCGGCAATCACATGCTTGGTTTGCGCGAAACGCCTGATCCCTTTGTCATCGCCTTCAATCGGGGTCTGTATTTGAACCCTGAGGCCGAAGAGCCCGTTACCGAGTGGTACGAACGCGCGCCGCTTGGGATTGGTTTGGCGATGGTGGCCGAAAAGGGAAACCCCGCCACCGTGTTCCGGCGCAACCATCGGCAGTTCATGCAGTATTACGATTGCTATACCGAAGTGGCGCAGCCGATGTGGATCAGGTCGGTTCATCAGGATAACGATTCAGGGGCGCAGCCGACGGGTCGGGCGGGAACCCTGAAACCGGTCGGCATACGACGCTGTCTGCGGCGGGGATTTGGGTTGAACCACGACATGCTGGCCACGCTGAAGACCGGGGAGGTGACATGAATGTCGCCTAACATCCTCGGTGCGTTGTTGATGATGGTATCTATGGCGTGCTTCACGATCAACGACACGCTGGTGAAGATGACGGGCGGGGTGGTGCCGCTGTTTCAATTGATTTTTTTGCGCGGGCTGCTGACCTCGATCCTTGTGATTGGGTCGCGGGGGCGGTTGGGGCGGTTGAGCTTCGATCTGCAACGCCGGGATTGGGCGCTGGTGGGTCTGCGCGCCATGGCAGAGGTCTGCGCCACGTTCTGCTTTCTGTCGGCGCTTTTTCACATGCCGCTGGGCAATGTGACGGCGATCTTGCAGGCGCTGCCGCTGACGGTGACCCTTGCGTCCGCGCTGGTGCTCAGGGAAGCCCTGGGATGGCGGCGCATGACGGCCATTGCCATCGGGCTTGTGGGGGTATTGCTGATCATCAAGCCGGGGGCGGAAGGGTTTACCGTTTGGTCGGTCGTGGCCCTTGGTGCAGTGGGCTTTGTAACCGTGCGCGATCTGGCCACACGGCAATTGTCACCGGAGGTGCCATCAATCACCGTGACGCTGGTTTCGGCACTGACGGTGATGGGCAGCGCGGGCGTGGTGTCCCTGTTTCAGCCCTGGGCACCCATCGGCGGATGGCATGCCACGCTGATTGCCGGGGCGGCGGTGTTCATCCTTGGGGGGTATTATTTCTCGGTCCGGGTCATGCGCGTGGGGGAGGTCGGGTTCATCGCCCCGTTCCGCTATACCGGATTGGTTTTCGCCCTGATCCTGGGTTGGTTGGCCTTTCGGGAATGGCCGGACAACTGGACGCTGCTGGGCGCGGCAATTGTCGTGGGGACGGGTTTGTTCACGCTTTACCGTGAAAGCAAGGTGTCACGGCGCTGAAAAGACGCGGCGGACGTGGTCGACGTCTATGGCGAAGCGCTGTCGAAAGGTTTCCTCCAACTCCGCCGAGATCGGCGTGACCGGTATTTGCCGGACCTGCTTTTGCCGCGAATCGTTGAACCCGTTGTGGCTGCGCACGAACATCGCATCGTCCGAAAAGCTGATGGCGGGCATGAAGCGCGGAATTTTCTCATGCGCGAAGTTCATGATCGTCAGGGGGCTGTTGCCTTTGATGAACATGCCCAGCGACGCGACATAGAACTGCCGAAAAAGATCGGCCACTGCAATCCCGTCTGCACCAAATTCCGCGACAAAGCCCCGGTTCCAGTCGAAGGCGACCGACCTGTGCCGACGCAGCAAGGGGGCGCAATCGGCAGCAGCCTGTCGCAGCTTGGCGATGAAGTCGACGGCGACGGCGTCGTCATCGTCATAGCGGAATTGCAGGCAGGGTTCGGACGAGTCTTTCCGTGCGTCGTTCAGGATCTCTTTCATCACCTCGCGCTGCTTGCGCGGCGGTTCTTCATGGATCAGCGCCTGCGGCAGGTCGTCAATCAACGCTTCGAGGCGCTTTTTGTAGTGTGCGGGAAACTGGTCTCCGATCACGATGATCAGGATGAAATCCTTGTCCGTCTGCGCCCGCAGGCAGGGAAGGGCGACGGTTTCGAGAAGTCGAAACCGTTCTTCCAGCCGGGCGTCCTCGTAAAGATATGCAATGCGATCTTCGATGGTGTCGTGTTCTACCTGAAACCCGCCCAAAGCCGGATAGGAGAAACGACAAAGCCCGATTGCCTGCATCACTGTGGTTCCTTGCTGCCTGTCGCGCCCCGATGTGCACTATGTCGCGGGGGCTTGGGCGCTGGCAACCGGTTTCGGCCCTTGCTGGACGTCGTGCTGGTGTTGACAGCCCACGACCGACCTTCTATACGCGCGCTATCTCGGCAGCGAAGCCCTGCTTTGCGTGCTGAAATCATAACTGTCGTGGTCAAGATCCGGTCTATTGCTGATCCGATCCTCTGGTGCCCCACCGCTTCGTTCACCTCGGTACGGGAACGTCGCGGTGTTTTCGCATTGCGTATGTTCGCCGTGCGAAGGGGCCATGACAACCCGCCGCGCGTGATGCGTTGGCAGTGAATTTGAAACCGCATGGGGACGCCCTCGTGCACCATGTGAGAGCCAAGACGGGGATAAACCGGAATGCCAACGATCCAACAGCTGATCCGCAAGCCGCGGCAGCCGAAACGCAAATACTCCAAATCCATGCACCTTGAGCAGTGCCCGCAAAAGCGTGGCGTGTGCACCCGTGTGTATACAACAACACCCAAAAAACCGAACTCCGCCATGCGGAAGGTCGCGAAGGTCCGCCTGACCAACGGTTTCGAAGTGATCTCCTACATCCCCGGTGAAAGCCACAACCTTCAGGAACACTCCGTCGTTCTGATCCGTGGCGGCCGTGTGAAGGACCTTCCCGGTGTGCGCTACCACATCCTGCGCGGTGTTCTGGATACGCAAGGCGTCAAGGATCGGAAACAGCGCCGTTCCAAGTACGGTGCCAAGCGTCCCAAGTAATTTGAGCAGCGGTGCGCAGTACATGCGCACCCTACCATCCATCCGTTGTGCGCGCCTGTAACGCGCCACCCGCCAAGAGGAAGACACCAACATGTCACGCCGCCACGCCGCTGAAAAACGCGAAGTTCTGCCAGACGCCAAGTACGGTGATCTGGTTCTGACCAAATTCATGAACAACCTGATGATCGACGGCAAAAAATCCGTCGCCGAACGCATCGTCTACAACGCCATGACTCGCGTCGAAGACAAGATCAAACGCGCCCCCATCGAGGTGTTCCACGAAGCGCTCGACAACATCAAACCTTCCGTCGAGGTGCGTTCGCGCCGCGTCGGTGGTGCCACCTATCAGGTGCCCGTCGAAGTGCGCCCCGAGCGTCGCGAGGCGCTGGCCATCCGCTGGTTGATCAAGGCCAGCCGTTCGCGCAACGAAAACACAATGGAAGAGCGCCTTGCAGGTGAGCTGATGGATGCTGTTCAGTCCCGCGGCACAGCCGTGAAAAAGCGCGAAGACACCCACAAGATGGCCGACGCCAACAAGGCATTCAGCCACTACCGCTGGTAATATACACACGATCAGGGCTCGGATCCTCCGGGCCCTTGACCCTTTTCAAAGCATACTTCTGAGGAAGCTTTCAAATGGCACGCGACTATCCGCTAGACCGCTATCGCAACTTCGGCATCATGGCCCACATCGATGCCGGTAAAACCACATGTTCCGAGCGTATCCTGTACTACACCGGCAAGTCCCACAACATCGGCGAGGTCCATGACGGGGCCGCCACGATGGACTGGATGGAGCAGGAGCAGGAACGCGGCATCACCATCACCTCGGCTGCCACCACAACGTTCTGGGAGCGCACCGAAGATGGCTCCACTGCGGATACGCCCAAGCACCGGATGAACATCATCGACACCCCCGGCCACGTGGACTTCACCATCGAGGTTGAGCGTTCGCTGGCGGTTCTCGACGGCGCGGTTGCCGTTCTGGACGCCAACGCCGGTGTTGAGCCGCAGACAGAAACCGTTTGGCGTCAGGCCGACCGCTACAAGGTGCCGCGCATCGTGTTCGTCAACAAGATGGACAAGATCGGCGCGGATTTTTTCAACTGCGTTCACATGATCCAAGACCGTACAGGTGCCACACCTTGCCCAATCCAGATCCCGATCGGGGCAGAGACTGAGCTTGAAGGCATGATCGACCTTGTGACCATGGAAGAATGGGTCTGGGCCGGTGAAGACCTTGGTGCATCCTGGGAAAAACGTCCGATCCGCGACAGCCTGAAGGCGCAAGCCGACGAATGGCGCGGCAAGATGATCGAAGTCGCCGTGGAAATGGACGACGATGCGATGGAGAACTATCTGATGGACGGCGCTGAGCCGGACGTCGCCACGCTGCGCCGCTTGATCCGTGCAGGCACTCTTGAGATCAAGTTCATCCCCGTTCTGTGTGGTTCTGCCTTCAAGAACAAAGGCGTGCAGCCGCTGCTGAACGCTGTGATCGACTATCTGCCATCGCCGATGGACGTTGTGGATTATATGGGCTTCAAGCCGGGCGACGAGACGGAAACACGTGACATCCCGCGCCGCGCGGATGACAACATGGCGTTCTCCGGCCTTGCGTTCAAGATCATGAACGACCCCTTCGTCGGGACGTTGACCTTCACACGCATCTATTCGGGTGTTCTGAACAAGGGCGACACGCTTTTGAACTCTACCAAGGGCAAGAAAGAGCGTGTGGGCCGGATGATGATGATGCACTCCAACGACCGTGAGGAAATCACCGAAGCCTTCGCGGGCGACATCATCGCGCTGGCGGGTCTGAAGGACACCACAACCGGTGACACGCTTTGCGCGGTCAACGATCCGGTCGTGCTGGAAACGATGACCTTCCCCGATCCGGTGATCGAGATCGCGGTCGAGCCGAAGACAAAGGCCGACCAGGAAAAAATGTCCACCGGTCTGGCGCGCCTGGCCGCTGAGGATCCTTCCTTCCGTGTGGAAACAGACCTTGAATCCGGTCAGACCATCATGAAGGGGATGGGTGAACTTCACCTCGACATCCTGGTGGATCGTCTGAAGCGGGAATTCAAGGTCGAGGCCAACATCGGTGCGCCGCAGGTGGCTTATCGGGAGACGATCAGCCGCGAAGCCGAGATTACCTATACCCACAAGAAACAGTCCGGTGGTTCCGGTCAGTTTGCCGAGGTGAAGATGATCCTGATGCCGACAGAACCCGGCGAAGGCTATTCCTTCGAAAGCCGCATTGTCGGTGGTGCCGTCCCCAAGGAATACATCCCCGGTGTTGAAAAGGGCATCAACTCTGTCATGGACTCCGGTCCGCTGGCGGGCTTCCCTGTGATCGACTTCAAGGTGGCGTTGGTCGACGGTAAGTTCCACGATGTGGACTCCTCCGTTCTGGCGTTTGAAATCGCGGCCCGGATGGGTATGCGCGAAGGCATGAAGAAAGCCGGCGCGAAGCTGCTGGAGCCAATCATGAAGGTCGAAGTGGTGACACCGGAAGAATACACCGGCGGCATCATCGGCGATCTGACCTCCCGTCGGGGCCAGGTGCAGGGGCAGGACACGCGCGGTAACGCGATTGCAATCGACGCTTTCGTGCCGCTGGCGAACATGTTCGGCTACATCAACACCCTGCGGTCGATGTCTTCGGGACGGGCGAACTTCACCATGCAGTTCGACCACTACGAAGCCGTGCCACAGAACATCTCGGACGAGATCCAGGCCAAATTTGCATGAACCAAGGTGCGCCCGAAAGGCGCACCCTACACCAGCCCGTAGGGTGTGCATTCATGCGCACCGACACGAATTATAAAGGAGCCACACCATGGCAAAGGAAAAGTTTGAACGTAACAAGCCGCACGTGAACATCGGCACGATTGGGCACGTTGACCACGGCAAGACGACGCTGACGGCGGCGATCACCAAGTATTTCGGTGACTTCAAGGCGTACGACCAGATCGACGGCGCGCCTGAGGAAAAAGCCCGCGGCATCACCATCTCCACCGCGCACGTGGAGTATGAGACCGACGCGCGTCACTATGCGCACGTCGACTGCCCCGGCCACGCCGACTACGTCAAGAACATGATCACCGGTGCCGCCCAGATGGACGGCGCGATCCTGGTGGTGAACGCGGCTGACGGCCCGATGCCCCAGACACGCGAGCACATCCTGCTGGGCCGCCAGGTGGGCATCCCCTACATGGTCGTGTTCATGAACAAGGTGGACCAGGTCGACGACGAGGAACTGCTGGAACTAGTCGAGATGGAAATCCGCGAGCTTCTGTCCTCCTACGAGTATCCCGGCGACGATATTCCGATCATCGCAGGCTCCGCGCTGGCGGCGATGGAAGGCCGTGACAACGCGATCGGCGAAGACAAGATCCGCGAGTTGATGGCGGCCGTTGATGAATACATCCCGACACCTGCGCGTGCCGTGGACCAGCCGTTCCTGATGCCTGTGGAAGACGTGTTCTCCATCTCGGGCCGTGGTACGGTTGTGACCGGTCGTGTGGAGCGTGGCGTGATCAACGTCGGCGACGAGATCGAAATCGTCGGCATCCGCGACACCGCCAAGACCACCTGCACGGGCGTGGAAATGTTCCGCAAGCTGCTGGATCGTGGTGAAGCGGGCGACAACATCGGCGCGCTCTTGCGCGGTATCGACCGTGAAGGTGTTGAGCGGGGGCAGGTGCTTTGCAAGCCCGGTTCCGTGACGCCGCACACCAAGTTCGAAGCCGAGGCGTATATCCTGACCAAGGAAGAGGGTGGCCGTCACACGCCGTTCTTCGCCAACTACCGTCCGCAGTTCTACTTCCGCACAACGGACGTGACCGGCACGGTTCAGCTGGCCGAGGGCACCGAGATGGTGATGCCGGGCGACAACGTGTCTTTCGGCGTTGAGCTCATCGCGCCGATCGCGATGGAGCAGGGCCTGCGCTTTGCGATCCGCGAAGGCGGCCGGACTGTTGGTGCGGGTGTCGTGTCGAAGATCACGGAGTGATCCCGAGACGCGCATCGCAAAGCGTGTCGAAGATCACTGACTAAGGTTGCGCTTGCCGCGACCTACGGGGCCCACCTGAGGCACCTGAACAAAGAAGGCCGCAGCGTCACCGCTGCGGCCTTTCGCGTGGCGGGGTGGGGGTTAACCATGCCTTATGTCTTCTGTATCGAAGCCCGCTTTGTCATCCGCTGCCGTCGGACGAACGCCACCAGAAACACCGCTGTCAGGATCAAGACAATCGTCGGCGCGGGGGCGCTGTCCAGAAAAAAGCTCGCGTAGGTGCCCAGCAGCATTGAGAGCATACAGACGATCACGGCCACCCAGAGCATCTGCGCAAAGGTCCGCACCAGTAGAAACGCAATGGCCCCCGGTGCGATCAGCAAGCCGATTGCGAGGATCAATCCGGCGGCATTCAAGGTGGCCACAATCGTCAGCGACAAGGCCGCGAGCATCCCATAGTGCAGCCAGTTTACCGCCAGCCCCGACGCCTGCGCCTGGGCAGGATCGAAGGCATGCAACAGCCAGTCGCGCCATTTCAGGATCAGAACGCCCGCCACCACGGCGGAAATGGCGCCTGCAGTCAGAAGTTCGGAACCGTCCACGCCCAGCATGTTGCCAAACAGGATGTGATCGAGGTGGGCATTCGTTTCGATCGAGACATAAAGGACGATCCCCAGACCGAACATGCCGGAAAAGACAACGCCCATCACGGTGTCTTCCTTGATCCGGCTGTTGTCGGAAAGGTACCCCGTTGCCACCGCACAGGTCATGCCCGCCGCAAAAGCCCCCACCAGGAGCGGCAGGCCAAGGATATAGGCCAGCACGATCCCCGGCAGTACCGCGTGGCTGACGGCATCTCCCATCAATGCCCAGCCTTTCATCACCAGAAAGCAGGACAACAAGGCGCAGGGCACCGATACGATCATCGAGATCAGAAAGGCGTTCTGCATGAACCCAAATCGGAACGGCAGGGTGAGGGTGTCGAGATCCATCAACCGGCCTCCGTATCCCGGCCACTTGCAAGGGCCGCCCGCGCCTTGGCTTTCGCGGCCAGCAAGCCGTGGGTGGGCGCAAAGACAAAGGCCGCCAGGAAGATCAGCGTTTGCAGGCAGACGATCACGCCCCCCGTGGCACCATCGAGAAAGAAGCTGATGTAGGCTCCCAGAAAGCTGGTCACGGCACCGATGCTGACAGACAGGATGATCAGCCGCTCAAACCGGTCGCACAGCAGATATGCCGTGGCACCCGGGGTCACGACCATCGCGATGACCAGAAACGCGCCAACCGTCTGCATGGCCGCGACCACGCTGGCCGATAGCAGGACGAAGAACACTGCCTTGAGCACCTCGGGGCGCAAGCCGATGGTGCGGGCATGGTTTTCGTCAAAGAAGGTGACCATAAGGTCTTTCCATTTGGTCAGCAGCACGGCCAGCGTGACAAAGCCGATCAACGCCAGTTGCAGGGTGTCTTCGGGTGTGATGGCGAGGATGTTGCCCATGGTGATCGTCTGGATGGAGACGGACATCGGGTTGACCGATACGATGAACAGGCCCAGCCCGAAAAAGGACGTGAATATCAGCCCGATGATCACATCGATCTTGAGGCCAGAGCGTTCTGACAGAAACAGCATGGCGCCCGCCGCCAGACCGCCCGCGATGAACGCCCCAAGCGCAAAGGGGAGGCCCAGCATGTAGGCCCCGGCAACACCCGGCACCACGGAGTGGGACAGCGCATCACCGATCAACGACCAGCCCTTCAGCATCAGGTAACACGAAAGGAATGCGCAGACGGACCCCACCAGGGCCGAGACCCACATCGCGTTGATCATATAGCTGTAGCCGAAGGGCTGAAGCAGCGTTTCAATCATCACCACGTTCCGTGCGCTGGGTCTTTTCGCCGTATTGCACGAAGGGCCGTTCGTCATCGGTAAAGATCGTGACCTCGCGCCCGTCTTCGTCGTCATGCAGATCCGCACCGCCAAGAGTAAAGTGGCGCAGGACACCGCCGAACGCTGCTTCGAGGTTTTCGCGGGTAAAGGTCGTCTCTGTGGGGCCATGGCTCAGCACGGTGCCCTTGACCAGCACGGCGCGGTCGCAGAATTCCGGCACGGAGCCAAGGTTGTGCGTGGAGACAAGCATCACCCTGCCTTCATCGCGCAATGCTTTCAGGAGGGTGATGATCTGTTCTTCCGTCTTGACGTCGACGCCGGTGAAAGGTTCGTCCAGCAAGATCACCTGACCGTCCTGTGCCAGTGCCCGCGCAAGGAAGACCCGCTTGCGCTGACCCCCGGACAGTTCTCCGATCTGGCGGTGCCGGAAATCCTGCATGCTGACCCGCGCCAATGCATCATCAACAGCCTTGTGATCGGCAGTCCCGGGCCGACGCAGAAAACCCATATGGCCATAACGGCCCATCATGACCACGTCTTCGACCAGCACCGGAAAGGCCCAATCGACCTCTTCTGACTGAGGGACATAGGCCACCAGATTGCGCGCCAGCGCGGCGCGTACATCCATTCCCAGGATGCGAATGCTGCCCTGTGCAGCAGGGACAAAACCCATGATCGCCTTGAACAGGGTGGATTTGCCTGCCCCGTTGATGCCGACCAGTGCGGTCACCGTGCCTTTGGGTATTTCAAAACTGGCATTCCACAGCGCGGTGTGCCCATTGCGATAGGTGACGGTGACATCGCGCACGCAAAGACCCGCTTTGCCCGCCTCTGATGCCGGGGGGTCGGTTGCGGTGATCTGGTCTTTTGGCATCTTTTTCCCTTCGCCGCATGTGCGGCTGTCCTGCGCCTTAAGATAGGGCGCAGGCGGTATTGTACTAGTTTGTGGCCCTTGCGAGCCCTGCAGCGACGGTTTCAGAGGTCACGCGCAGCAAATCAAGGTAGGTCGGGACCGGCCCGTCCGCTTCGCTCAGCGAGTCGACGTACAGCTCACCACCGTAGGCCGCGCCGGTTTCGCGTGCTACCTGCTTGGCCGGGGCGGTGTTTACGGTGCTTTCGCAAAAGACCACCGGAATGTCATGCTTGCGGACACCGTCGATGACGCTGCGGACCTGTTGGGGCGTGCCGACCTGATCGGCGTTCATCGGCCAGAGGTACAGCTCCTTCAGGCCGAAGTCCCGGGCGAGATAGCTGAAGGCCCCTTCGCAGGTAACCAGCCAGCGTTGATCGGCGGGTATGGCCGCAACGGCGTCGCGCAGGGGAGCGATGGTGGCGCGCAGTTCATCCTTGTACGCCGCGGCATTGCTGGCATAGACCTGTGCATTGCCCGGATCCTGTTCGGACATAGCCTTGGCGATATTGTCGATATAGATCAGTGCGTTATCAAGGCCCATCCAGGCGTGTGGGTTGGGTTTGCCTTCATAACTGCCGCCGGAGATCGAGATCGGGTCGATGCCATCCGAAATGGTGGCCGAGGGCACATCACGTAAATTGCCGAGGAATTGTTCGAACCAAAGCTCAAGGTTCATCCCGTTCCAGAGGATCAGATCGGCGTCGATGGCGCGCACGATGTCTTGCGGCGTGGGTTCATAGCCGTGGATTTCCGCCCCCGGTTTGGTCACTGAAACGACTTCGGCCGCGTCACCTGCCACATTGGCGGCCATGTCGGCGATGACGGTGAAGGTTGTAACGACTTTCATCTTTTCCTCGGCCCAAGCCGGGGCGGCAAGGGTCAAGGCAACTGCGAGGCCAGTCAGAGCGGTGCGTAACACGGGTATTGGTCCCTCCGTCAATAATATTGCGATACGTTGTCTAAATGCGAATTATTCGCAACAGTCAAGGTAGTTGCGAATAATTCGCATTTAAAGACCCCGCTTGCCTGTCAGACCAAACCAAGGAAGACTATTCCCAGACGTCGGGGGCCAACAGGGTCAAACCTGTGTGGGGATCACTGGACAACAGGCGCTGTTAGCGCTAACAACACATCGAACCATCCGGAAAAGAGGAACGCGCCATGCTTCATGACACCATCCGCCTTGTCACCGATCGCATCATCGCGCGCAGCGAAGGCCCGCGGGGTGAGCATTTGAAACGGATGCGTGCGGCGGCGGAGGAAGGTCCCGCACGGGCGCATCTGTCTTGCAGCGGACAGGCCCATGCCTATGCCGCGGCGGGACAGGATCAGGAAGCGCTTGCTACCAAATCGGCAGGTAACCTTGGTATTGTCACGGCATATAATGACATGCTGTCGGCGCATCAGCCGTTCGAGCGGTTCCCCGATCTGATCCGTGCCGCCGCGCGTGATGCGGGAGGCACGGCGCAGGTGGCAGGCGGCGTGCCGGCCATGTGTGACGGGGTGACCCAAGGCACACCATCCATGGACCTGAGCCTGTTTTCCCGCGATGTCATCGCGCTGGCTGCGGGCGTCGCGCTGAGCCACAATGTTTTTGACAGCACGGTTTACCTGGGTGTGTGCGACAAGATCGTGCCGGGTCTGATTATCGCCGCACAAAGCTTTGGACATTTGCCTGCGGTCTTCCTGCCTGCGGGCCCGATGACCTCTGGACTGTCCAATGACGAAAAAGCCGCCGTCCGGCAGAAGTTTGCCGCCGGAGAAGTGGATCGCGCGGCGCTGATGCAGGCGGAGATGGCCGCGTATCACGGACCGGGAACCTGCACGTTCTATGGGACGGCCAACACCAACCAGATGCTGATGGAGTTCATGGGTCTGCATCTTCCAGGGGCGAGCTTTGTAAATCCGAACACCCCTTTGCGCGATGCGCTGACCACGATGGGGGCCAAACGTGCGCTTGAGATCAGCCATCTGGGCAATGCCTATACCCCGGTGTGCGACGTGCTGGATGAACGTGCTTTTGTGAACGGGATTGTGGGGCTGAATGCCACGGGCGGATCCACCAACCTGCTGATCCATCTTGTCGCGATGGCGCGGGCGGGAGGCATTGTCCTGGATTGGCAGGATTTCTCGGATATCGCTGATGTTACGCCCTTGCTGGCGCGGGTTTATCCGAACGGTCTGGCTGACGTGAACCATTTCCACGCTGCGGGGGGGCTGGGCTTCATGATCGGTGAATTGCTGCGCGCGGGTCTGCTGCATGAAGATGTGCGCACGGTGCTGGGTGACGGGCTGGACCGGTACACCACAGAGCCAAAATTGAAAGACGGTGATCTGAGTTGGGAAAGCGGTGCGTCCGAGACCCAGAACGAGCGTATCCTGCGGCCGGTCAGCGACCCGTTTCAGCCAACGGGCGGGTTGAAGCGGTTGTCGGGCACGCTGGGCAATGCGGTGACCAAGATTTCTGCGGTGGCGGAGGAACACCATGTCATCGAAGCACCCGTCAGGGTTTTCCATACTCAGGAAGACGTCAAGGCCGCCTATCAGGCCGGAGAGTTCGAACATGATGTGATCGTCGTCGTGCGCTTCCAGGGACCGAAGGCCAACGGCATGCCGGAACTGCACAGTCTGACACCGGTTCTTGCCAACCTTCAGGCCCGCGGTCTGAAGGTTGCGCTGGTGACCGATGGACGGATGTCAGGTGCGTCGGGCAAGGTATTGAGCGCGATCCACGTCAGCCCCGAAGCGGTCGATGCCGGGCCAATCGCCCGGTTACAAGATGGAGATATCTTGCGCGTTGATGCCCAAAACGGCGCAATCGAGATTGTCACCGAAGGCGTGTTGGACCGTGCGCCCGCCACCGCCGATCTGACCGCGAATGCCTTTGGTGTCGGGCGGGATATGTTTGCCAATTTCCGTGCGCATGTCGGGTCTGCCGACACCGGCGCAAGCAGTCTTTAGGAGAATACTGATGCTGACCGCAGCCAATGCCAGCCGCCGTACCCGCGAAATTTGCGAGATGGCGCCGATCATTCCCGTGTTGGTGGTCCATGATCCCGCGCATGCGCGCCCCCTTGCAGAGGCACTGGTTGCCGGTGGCCTACCCGTGTTGGAGGTGACCTTGCGCACCCCCGCCGCGCTGGAGGTGATTGCGGAAATGGCGCAGGTCGACGGCGGGATCGTGGGGGCTGGTACCCTTGTCACACCGGCAGATGTCACATCCTCCATCGTGGCGGGTGCGCGTTTTGGTGTCTCTCCCGGTGCGACGGACGTGTTGCTGGACGCGGCAGAACAGCAGGAACTGCCGATGCTTCCCGGTGCGGCGTCAGCGTCAGAGGCGATGGCGTTGCTTGCACGGGGGTATGACATGCTGAAATTCTTCCCCGCAGAGGCGGCGGGCGGTGCACCGTTTCTCAAGTCCCTCAGCAGCCCATTGCCACAAATCAGCTTTTGCCCGACCGGGGGCGTTGGGCCCGACAATGCGTTGGATTACCTGTCACTTCCCAATGTGATCTGTGCGGGAGGCAGTTGGGTCGCGCCGGGCGATTTGGTGGCGGCGCAGGACTGGGAAGGCATCACGGCATTGGCGCGGGACGCGGCAAAGCTGAGGTAAGGCGCAAGATCTGATCCTGTCAGCCGTGGGATGATGGGCACAGCCCTTCCGGTTTCAGGGCAGCGCGCACAGCCATTTTCTTGAGCGTATTCAGGCCATTTTTTGCCCGTTTGCCCGTTCTTTGGCTGATGGCCTTCGCGTGCCGGCAGAAATCCGCCGACCAAGGGGCAGGTTTTATTCAACCAAAAGTTCCCCGTTTCAATGATGGACGTGATCAACGATACGTTAAGAACCTTTGCAGGCTTGGTGCGGATACAACGCACAACTCAAAACAAGCGGGCAGGCAGGGGATGGGGAATTGGCCAGTTGATTGCGTGAGGCGGGGGAGAGCATGCGAGTTATGTCAGTACAGGTGTATCGAAATTCTGTCAGAATAGTTCTTTGTTTTCTTGTTTCGCTGCTGCTGTTCATCACCTCTCAGGCCGCATTCGCAACCCCGAACACCCGTGTATCGCCCGATGGGACCGCCCTGCCTTCTGTCTATCCCGAAGCGGGTGGCGTTGCCATGATCCTCTACGGGGTCAACGGCAATATCTACTACCAGTTCTCTGAGCCGCGAGGTGCCTTTACCGGGTTTCAGAATACCGGTCAGCCTCCTGCATTTCGCGGCAATCCCTTTACGATCAACACCCCGCTGACACTTGATTGTGGCTTGCAAAGTTGCCCGGCGTATTTTGGCAACCAGATCGTCAAGATGGAAGTGCGCTTTACTGCGCTTGATGGTGATACCCACCCAGCAGGTTTTGACTTCAACGACATATCGCTCCTGATTAACGGGGTGAATATCGGCAATTGGTCAACCGTGCCGACGGAGAACACCAATCGCAGCGGGACGCAGCTGATCTCGAGCCAGATTGGCTTTGGCCAGAATACCTTTGATACGGGCTGGTTCTCTTCGACGAACGCCGCGCTGTTGCAGGACATCCTGACCACCGAAACGATCCGCACACAGGTTCTGGACGATGATCCTAATGACAACCGCTGGAATTTCCGGCTTGGCAACGGATTGTCCAATCCGGGCCTGGCCCGCGTTGCACCGGCCTACACGCTGGAAAAACGCGCGCGGTCCGGTTCCTTCAGCGGGCCCGACATCACCAGCTTTTCCGCCGTCGGCGAGACGATTTTCTATACCTACGACATTCGCAACGTAGGTTCGGTCCGCATCGACAACCTGCGTGTCACTGACGACCGGTTGGGCAACGTGGCCTGTACGCCAACATCCTTGAACGTCGGTCAGACGGCCACCTGTCAGGCCAGTCATCAGGTCACCCAGGAAGAATTTGATGCCCAAGTGATTACCAATATTGCGACGGCCGAGGGGGACCCGGAATTTGGTCAGCTCGGCACGTTGAGCGATACGGTAACCTTGACAGGTCCCGGCCGAAACCCCGGTATCACGCTGGAAAAGACGCCGGAAAACACAACCGTCACGGCGGCCGGCAACACGATCAATTACCGCTTTGTGGCACGCAACACGGGTGACGTCACGCTGAGCAATGTGGTGGTCACTGACCCGCGCATTCCCGGGCTGAGCTGTAGCCAGGCAAGCCTGGCGCCCAACGGTGTGCTGGACTGCCAGTCAAGCTATACCGTGACCCAGGCGGACATGGATGCAGGCAGCATTGTAAATACGGCGACCGTCACCTCAACCGATCCGACAAACACCACCCGCAGCGCGACGGACACGGCGACGAATACCGCCCAGCAGTCTGCTGCGTTTTCAGTCCAGAAGGCCACAAGCAGCACACCTTCGGCGGCGGGGGACACGCTGGATTATACCTTCGCGGTGCGGAACGATGGCAATGTCTCCATTCGCTCTCTTGCGCCTGTTGACGCAAAATGTGCGGGGCCCATCACCCTGCAAAGCGGCGACAGCGACGGCGATACGGAACTTGATCCGAACGAAACGCATCGGTTCACCTGCACCTCCGTTGCGGTAACGCAGGCCGAGGTGGACGCAGGTCAGGTCGACAACGATGTCAATGTCACCGGGACCACCGCCAGCGGGCCAGCACCGCCGCCCGCAACAAGCGGCATCTCAACACCAATTACCCGTAACTCCGGCTTTACCCTCTCCAAATCCACGGCCGACACGCCTGCCGCTGCAGGACAAACGCTCACCTATCGTTTCAACGTCGGCAATTCGGGCAATGCCACGATCACGGGTGTGGCCGTTGCCGACGCCAAATGTGCCGCCGCGCCCACGCTGCAGTCGGGAGACGCGAACAGCGACAGTGCGCTCGACCCGTCGGAAACCTGGGTTTTCGAATGTACCTCCATCGCGGTGACGCAAGCCGAGATCGACGCGGGAACAGTCGATAACACCGCCACCGTCACGGGGACGGGGGCAGACGGGAATGCGGTTGATCCGGTTGCCGACACATTTGTCACCCCGGTCACGCAGGCGCCCGCATTCTCCGTCATCAAATCCACGTCCAGCACGCCCGCACGGGCAGGAGAAACGCTCAACTACAGCTTTGCGTTGAGCAACGACGGCAATGTCACGATCAGCGGGATTACCTTTACCGACGCGAAATGCGCCACCGCCATAAGCCTTACGGCGGGCGATCCGAACGGCAACGGCGCGCTCGATGTCGGGGAGACGCATACATATGTCTGTACCTCCGTCCCGGTGACGCAGGCAGAGGTGGACGCAGGTCAGGTCGACAACAGCGTCAGCGTCAGCGGCACGCCGTCAGGTGGCACCTTGACGCCGACCACGGGTGCCACCAGCACCCCAATCGCCGCGGCCCCCGCGCTGACGCTGGACAAACGCCTGAATGCGGCGTCCCCGACATCTTATGACAGCACCTCGGACGTGCTGCTTTATGACTTTGTGGTCACGAATACCGGTAACGTATCGCTTACTACAGCCATCACCATCAATGATCCGCTGTTGGATGGGCCCGCGAGTTGTCCTGCATTGCCGGGTGGCGGGTTGGCGCCAAGTGCTTCGATCATCTGCACCGGGCAATACAGCGTCGGACAGGAAGACATCAACACCGGCAGCTTTGCCAATACGGCGACGGCAAGTTCGGGTCCGACCACGTCGCCTTCAGACACCGTGACCGTGCCGGCAGCGCAGCGCCAAGAGATCAGCATGATCAAGACCGCGGTGGAACCAGCATCTTTCGCGCCGGGCCAGACGGTCACCTATACCTACACCATCACCAATGATGGCAACACGACAATCCCTGCCACGGCCACGATGGCAGTGATGGACAACCGGAACCCTGTCAGCTGCCCGGCCATTCCCGCAGCTGGCATTGCGCCGACAGGAACGCTTGCCTGTATGGGCAGCTATGTCATTCAACCCGGCGACATCAATCTGGGTACCGTGACAAACACCGCCACGGCGAACGATGGCACGTCGACTTCGCCGCCCGCGTCCGCCACCGTGCCCGCCACCGTTGCGCCCGCGCTGACATTGACCAAGACGGCCGATCCCCTTCCCGGTGGTTTCATGGAAGCCGGCGATCAGATCACCTATTCCTTCACCGTGCAGAACACCGGCGGCGCATCGCTGGATCAGCCGATCACCATCACCGACGACAAGATCAATGGCGGCACGCCATTTGCCTGCTGGTCCCCGACCGGTGGTGATCCAACCTTTGATCCTGATCCGGATTATGATGGGACCCCGGCGAATTCGAACGGTCAGACCTTCACCTGTCCGCAGCCCTACACGGTCACGCAAGCCGATATCGATGCGGGCGAAGTCATCAACTTTGCTGTGGCCAACACTGTCTTTGCCCCCGGCGGGGCGAATATCCCGGTCTCCTCTCCGCAGGTATCAGAGACTGTCACGCTGAACCTGCCACCTGCCTTGAGTGTGACAAAGGCGGTCAGCCCTGCCGATCTGGGCAACCCCGCGCCGGGGGACACGATTACTTATACCTTCACGTTGACGAACACCGGTGAAGTGACGCTTGACGACGTGACTGCGGTTGATACCGGGCCGACCTTTGGCGGGGTCGCGGCGACCGGCGCGCTGTCCGCTTTCACTGTCACATCCGGCCCTGACGGCAACACCGACGGGCGGGTGGACACGCTGGCACCCGATGGCGTAGCCACCGTGACGGCGACATACACGCTCAGCCAGATAGACATCGACAACGCGGCAACGGCAGGTGATCCTGCAACCGCTGTTGCGAACACCGCAAGCGCCACGGCAACGCCACGCAGCGGGACGCTGGGTCCAGTCACTGGAGACACGGCTACCGTCAGCTTCATGCCGAGCCCCGCCTTTACCGCGCGCAAGGAGACATCTTCGACACCCACGGCGGCCGGGGACACGTTAGACTACCGCTTCTTCGTGGAGAATACGGGAAACGTGGCCATATCGGGTTTGGGGGTGACGGACGCCAAATGTGCATCGGCCCCGACACTTCAGGCGGGTGATCTGGACAACGACAACAGCCTTGATGTGGGGGAAACATGGCGCTTCATCTGTACGTCAGTTGCCGTCACTCAAGCCGAAATTGATGCAGGTCAGATCGACAACACGGCCACGGTGTCCGGGACACCCGTCGGCGGGACCCTCACTGATGTGACAGCCAGCAGCAGCACACCCGTTGCAGCAAGCGGCAGCCTGACGGTTGCAAAATCCACAACCTCGACCCCGACGGCGGCTGGACAGTCGCTGGACTACACCTTTGTTCTGAGCAACGGCGGCAATGTCTCGATCACGCCGGGCACGCTCAGCGACGCCAAGTGCGCGGCCGCACCGGTGCTGACCGGTGGCGATGCAAACAGCGACGGCGCCGTAAACCCCACCGAAAACTGGACTTACACCTGTACGTCGATCGCGGTGACACAGGCCGAGATCAACGCCGGAAACGTGCGTAACACCGTCACTGTCCCCGGCACGACGCCCGGCGGTGATCCGATTACGCCGGCAACCGATACAGTGAATACGCCGGTGACAGCCGCTGCTGCTTTCAGCGTGACCAAGGCAACCACGTCACTGCCTGCGGCAGCGGGTGATCGGCTTGATTACGCTTTTACCGTCGAGAACGACGGGAATGTCTCCCTTTCGAACTTGATCGCGAATGACGCCAAGTGCGGCTCAAGCGCAGCACTGCAAAGCGGGGATGCGAATTCCAACGGGGCTTTGGAGCCATCAGAGACCTGGGTTTTCGCCTGCACATCCATTCCCGTGACCCAGGCAGAGCTGGATGCGGGATCGGTCAACAACTCGGTCAGTATAAGCGCCAACGATCCAAGCGGCGCGCCCGTGAGCCCCGCGACCGACACGCTCAGCACGGCCATTGATTCCATGCCGATGTGGACCTTGGGCAAAACCACTGCCAGCACGCCGACGGCCGCAGGCGATACGCTGAACTATGTCTTTGCGCTGAGCAATACCGGGAATGTATCCATCTCCGCGGTTTCGGTAACCGACCCAAAGTGCGCGGCGGCACCTGCCCTGGTTGCAAGCACCGATGCCGGTGCGGACGGGATCCTGGCCCCCAATGAAAGCTGGCAGTACCAGTGTACGTCGATCCCGGTCACCCAATCCGAGATTGACGCGGGCGAAGTCACCAACAGCGCCAGTGCGAGCGGCACTCCGACCAGCGGTACTTTGGCGAATGCACCCGCCAGCAACACCACGGCGGTGAACGCAAACCCGGCACTGGCGTTGAGCAAGGCAAGCGCATCTGCTCCCGCGGCGGCCGGGGATACGCTGGACTATGATTTCACCGTGACAAACAGCGGCAACACGTCGCTGCAAAACGTGGCTGTCACAGACGCCAAGTGCGCAGCGCCCGCAACGCTGTCGTCGGGGGATACCAACAGCGACAACGCGCTGAACCCGACGGAAACATGGATATATCGCTGTACCTCCATCCCGGTCACGCAGGCCGAGGTGGACGCGGGCGCAGTGTTGAACAGCGCCAGCGTCGATGCGCAAGGGCCGGGAGGGCAGACGGCCCCGACCGCGACGGCAACAAACAGAACGCCGCTGGCCGCCGCCGCCGCTTTCTCAGTCGAGAAGACAACGACTGCCACGCCGCAGCAGGTCGGCGATACGCTTGACTACAGGTTCAGCCTGTCGAATGACGGTAATGTCTCGATCTCTTCCATTGTCGTCAGCGACGCCAAGTGTGCCGCGGCACCCGCCCTTCAAAGTGGCGATGCCAACAGTGACAGCGCGCTGAACCCGACCGAGAACTGGATCTACACCTGTACGTCGATCCCCGTCACGCAGGCAGAAATTGACGCAGGTCAGGTCGACAATGCCGTTTCCGTTAGTGGGAATACGCCCGGCGGTGATCCGGTGACCCCTGCGACGGACAGTACAACAGTTGGCGTTGCGCCTGCACCGGGCATTGAAGCGATCAAGACGATCACCTCAAGCACCAGTGCCGTTGGTGAAACGGTGATCTTCCAGATCGCCGCACAGAACACCGGCAACGTGACGCTGAGCGGTGTGAACATCGCGGATACGCTGACCCGAAATGATGGAACGGTTCTGGCCCTGACCAATGCGGTTGGACTTGTCTCTGCCGATCAGGGATCCGCCGCCGGGACCTTGCGTTCAGGGGAGACGGCAACCTACAGAGCGTCCTATGTTCTGACGCAGGACGACGTGGATGCAGGCGGCATCACCAACACGGCAACAGTGACCGGCACGCCGCCGGTCGGCGCACCTGTAGACGATGTGTCAGATGACGGGGTGCCCGGTAACGGAGATGATAACCCGACCCGGCTGATCATTGATGCGGCACCCGGGTTGAGCGTCGTCAAATCACTGGTTGCAGTGGTCAAGGCAGACAGCAGCATCGCCGCGAGCTTTGACACGGTTGGTGACAGACTGGATTACAGCTTTGACGTTACCAATACGGGCAATGTGACGATCATCGATGCCGTCACGATCACCGACCCTCTGATCACCGATGCAGGTGGTACAATCACCTGTGGTGCCGTTCCGCTGGCGCCCGGCGCCAGCCTGACCTGCACGGGCAGCTATTCAGTCGTCCAAGCCGATTTGAACAACGGTCAGGTCGATAATTCCGCCACGGCGACCGATGGCACGACGACCTCTGATCCCTCTGCCATCACCACGCCTGCAATCCAGTCGCCTGCATTGGAAACAACAAAGACGGCACGCACGCTTGCCCCGGCTGACTTCGTGGTCGGCGCGACCGCGACCTACGATTTTGTCGTCACCAACTCTGGGAACGTCACGATCACTGATGCGATTTCCGTCAGCGACAACCTGATCGCGCCTGCCGATCTGACGTGCGATGCTTGGCCCGGCACACTTGATCCTGGTCAGACCTATGCCTGCGTCGGCACCTATCTGGTGACCTCCACGGATGTGGATCTGGGTGTGGTGACAAATCTTGCATCCGCGAGCGATGGCACAACCAGTTCGCCGCAGACCTCAGAAAGCGTTCCCTTCACCGCGACCCCGGCACTGAGCATTGCAAAGTCCAGCCCGGACACCAGCTTTGCCATGGTCGATGATGTGCTGACCTACGCATTCGAGGTCACCAACAGCGGTCAGCGCGCCTTTGTGCAGCCTGTCACGGTAACGGATGATCAAATTGGCACCCTGACATGTTTTACGCCAACGGCCACGGACCCTGATTTCCAAGCCGGAGAGGTCGCGACCTGCAGCGCACCTTACCGCGTCACACAGGCCGACATCGACGCAGGTTTTGTGACCAATGAAGCCTTCGCTCAAACCACTTTCGGCGGCGGGACCACGGTTGTGTCCGACCCGGTCACCCTGAGGATAGACGCCGCCGCGAACCCCGCTGTCACGTTGAACAAATCCGCAGCACTTCCGGGTGGCCGGACCACCGAAACGCTGATTGCAGGCGATGTGCTGCGCTACACGCTGTCGGTGGAGAATGCGGGCAACCAGACATTGCGTAACCTGACCGTGTCCGATCCGCGTCTGTCGCTGACCTGCATGGTCGCGCAACTGGATGTGGCCGCAACCGATGCCACCTGCCAAGCGGATTACACCCTGACGCAGGCGGACATCGATGCAGGTTCCGTGATCAATGATGCAGCTGTCAGCGGCTCTGACCCAACGGGCGGGATTGTTGATGATACGGTGCAGCTGGTCACCCCGATGCCTGCGCCACGCACCGGGATATCCCTTGTCAAGACCGCGAGCCCCGCACCTTTCGGCGCGGTAGGCAGCACGATTGTCTATGCCTTCGCAGTAGAAAATACCGGCAATGTCACCCTGCGTGACGTTGAAGTCACCGATCCGCGCGTGCCGGGATACTCCTGCGCCATCGCGCAAATTCTGCCGCAGCAGACCAACAGCGATTGTTCCACGCCCTATACCGTGACGCAGGCGGATGTGGACATCAGCAGCATCACCAACACCGCGACGGCCACCGGCCTTGACCCTGCAAGCAATGCTGTCACAGGCACAGGGCAAGTCACGACCGCAGGTCCGGCGGCGGCGGGCAGCCTTGAAGCCACCAAGACCGGTATGAATTCCGGCACGACTGCAGGATCGGTGGTGACTTATTCGGTTACGATCGAAAACACTGGGAACGTGACGCTCGACAACGTGACACCGACTGACACGCTGACCCGTGCCAACGGTGATGTGCTGGCGCTGGATCTGCCGGGGCTCAGCTTTGCTGGCGGGGACAGCGACAGCGACAATGCACTTGATGTTGATGAGACCTGGACCTTTACGGGCGCTTATACCCTTGTTCAGGACGATGTGAACGCAGGTGGGATCAGCAACGTCGTTGATGTCGCGGCCACCGATCCGTCCGGCGCACCGGTTACGGATCGGGCAGACAATGGCGACGATGGGGACGGAAATACAAACGACGACCCCACCGTGCTGTCGATTACGCCGGGTCCGGAAATCGAGGCGACCAAGGTTGTCAGCACGCCGGGAACCGTTACCGGGGACGTGGTCGTATTCGACATTACACTTCGCAATCTGGGCAATGTCGACCTGGCGAATTTCGCGATCACGGATCAACTGACGCGCCTTGATGGAACGGCGTTGACGCCGACGACCGGGGCAACCTTTGTCTCGGGGGATGCCAATTCCGACGATCGGTTGAACCTGAGCGAAAGCTGGCTTTACCGCGTCACCTATACGCTGACGCAGGATGATGTGGATGCGGGCGGCATTCGCAACGTCGCAACCGTCGATGCAACGGACATTTTCAATGTCCCCGTGCGGGACGTGGCGGACAACGGCGACGACACCGATGGTAACCTCACCGACGACCCGACAGAGATGTTGATCGCTCCCGCGCCCGGGTTGGAACTACGCAAATCTGTGGTGACTGCTGCGACGGATGTAGGTGAAATCGTCAGCTATCTCATCGAGGTTGAAAATACCGGCAATGTCTCGCTTGGCAGTTACAGCGTTGCGGACACGCTGACGCGCAATGATGGCACGGTATTGTCGTTGACCAGCGGCCCTGACTTTGATGGGGCAAGCGCGGGGTCAGATGCAAGCCGCCTGCTGCCAGACGGGATTGCCCGATTTGTGGCGACCTATCTGGTTGCGCAGGAAGACTTGGATGCAGGCGGTGTGACCAACACGGCGCTGGGCAACGCATCAACACCCGGCGGGGCTATACTGACCGATGCGTCCGACGATCCAAACGCGCCGGGCACGGGACCTTCGGACCCGACGGTGCTGACGCTGGAACAGCGCCCTTCGTTTACGGCGGCCAAGACCTTGGCCGACACGCGGGCCCTGTTCCCGCGGGTGTTCGAAGTGAGCTTTGACATCGAGATCGAGAACGATGGCAACACCACGCTGAGCGATATCGGCGTCACGGATGATCTGGCCGCCTTTGCCGCACCCGCGACGATCCTTTCCGTGGATTTCCCGACAACAGTCAGCGCAATCGGCCTGACGACGGGCGCTGCCAACGCTGGCTTTGATGGTGTCAGTGATCAGCAATTGTTGGCATCAGGTGCAACGCTTGCTCCCGGCTCTACCGCGACCATACGGGTTGTCACCACCTATGATGCCTCTGTCGGGTTCCCCGCGCCGGGTCAGAACACCGCGCAGGTCGTCACAGCGGAATTGCCCAATCCCGAAGCAGCCAGCGTCACGGCAGCCCCTGTAGATGGCGATGGTGACGGGGTACCGGATGGCACTGAATCAAACACGGCAGATCGCGACGGCGACGGCACACCGGACGCGCAGGATTATGACCCGACCGGTTATTTCTATTGCGAGGAAGATGGGCGTATCCTGAGCGGCGGCCAGATCACCGTGAGTGGTAACGGGTTTACCCAGACAGGCGTGGGTGTATCCGGGCCAATCACGATCCTGCGTGACGGGTCCAGCGGGGAATACCAGTTCTTCGTCAGCCGTGCCGGGACCTATGCGTTGAGCTATGCGCAACCGCCCGCCTCGACGCCGTCGACCACGATCACCGCGACAAATGCGCCCGTCGATGTGACCAACCTTGTTGATGTGCTGACGGGCACGACCGTGACCAATCCACGCATTCTGGGGTCGTCCGAATTCGGGGCCACCGGCACGCTTGCCGATTTCAGCGCAGCCGCAAATCCGGCGTTCTATACCGCCTTCGTGATCGAAGCAGGTGATCCGGCGGTCTTTTCCAACAACATCCCGTTCCGCGCCTGCGCGGTGACGGGTGATCTGGTCGCGACCAAGGCCGTGATCGGTCGCAGCGACGTGCGTCTTGGCGATTTGGTCACGTATCAGCTGACTTATGATCTGGCGGGCGCGGCGCCGCCGCTGCGCAATGCGACCTTTACCGATATCCTGCCTGTGGGCATGTCTTTCGTGCCGGGCAGTGCCACCATTGCGCGGGCAGGTGGTGCAGCGGTGGTGCTGGCGCCGACGCAGGCGGGCCTGCGCCTGTCCTGGCCGAACGAGGATATGGCCCCCGGCACCCGGACGGTAATCGCCTTTTCCGCCCGTGTCGGACCGAACGCGCCGACGGGCGAGTTGATCAACCGGACCTTTGCGCTGTCATCGAGCGGCACACAGATATCCAATACCGCAACCGCCACGGTAAGGCGCGTACCGGAGCATGTATTCGATTGTTCCGACGTGATCGGGAAGGTTTTTGATGACCGCAATCGCGACGGGTATCAGGACGGCCCATCGCGGGGCATCACCGATCAGACATATGCAGGGGGCAAGGGAAAGGCCGCCAAGGCGGCGGGCCCGCAGGATGAACCGGGCCTGCCGGGCGTGCGCGTGGCCACGGTGAACGGCACTTTAATCACGACGGACGCATTCGGGCGCTTCCACGTGCCTTGCGCGGAACTGCCCGCCAAGGAAGGCAGCAATTTCATCCTCAAGGTGGATGAACGCAGCCTGCCGTCGGGGTATCGCCTGACCACAGAGAACCCCCGCGTTGTCCGCCTGACGGCGGGCAAGTTCGCCAAGATGAACTTTGGCGCGGCCCTGGGGCGGGTGATCGACATCAACCTGTCCGGCAAGGCCTTTGCGCAGGGCGCAGAACCTTCGGCCAAGTTGCGTGACGCCGTAAAGAACCTTGCGGATGTGCTGCGCAAGGAGCCGTCCGTCGTGCGGCTGGCGTATGTGGCCGGGGGCGCGGATGAGGTGAAATTGGGGCGTGCACGCATGCGCGCGATTGAAAAGCTACTGCGGCAGGAGTGGCGCGGATCAGGAACCTACAAGCTGACGATCGAGAAGACGATCGTGCGGCGGCGATAGGGAGAGTAACGATGGCCAAGACTTCTACCTGTCGACTGAAGACCTTGCTGGCTTCAACGGCTGTGATCGGACTGCCCGGAATTGTCCATGCGCAGGACTGCGTTCCGGGTGGGGTGGCATGCACCGGTGATATTGCAGTGACCATGCCCGCCGCGCCCAACACCGGGGTATCCGATACCTTCCCCGATCTGGCCATCGACGGCTTTGATATCACAGTTGACGGTGCCCCCGTCGCGCAGGACGGGACGATCACAGATGGTCCGCCCCGTCGCGCATCGGTCAAACGGCGGCAGGATATCGCGCTGGCGGAGGCGGAAGTTGCTGTGCAGTTCGACGGGTTGGATGTGCAGCCGCGTCTGGCGCTTGGCGCGGTTGGTCCTCGTAGACAGCGGCCGGGTGATCCCGTGCGGCTTGTCAGCCAGATGAACTATCCGGCGTTTGTCACCCGTGGAGAGATCCGCGTGATCGAGGTGGACAATCGGGGCAGGGGCCGCGTGGTGGGCACGCTGCCGCTTGCCCCCAATGGCGAAGTCACGGTGCCGGCGCCTGACGCGGGCAGCACGCGATACTACAGCTACCGCGTCTATGACGCACGCGGGCGCTACGATGAGACCCAACCGCTGGAACTGAACGACCTGATGGGGCGCGGTGCGCCCACCATCCCGGTGCAGGAAGGTGATCTGGTCGAAGAGGGCATCGATACTGCTGCCACGCGCCGTATTCCGATTTCCGGTGGCGCGGTCACGGTTTCCGGTCGCAGCCTGCGCGGCGGGCAGGTGGTCAACACGCTAGGTGAACGGGTTCGGGCGGACGATGATGGACGGTTTGTGCTGCAACGCATCCTGCCCACGGGCGATCATCTGGTGAATGTGGATGTTGCAGGCGGGCAAAGCCTTGCGCGCGATATCACAATCCCGGCGCATGACCTGTTCTACATCGGGCTGATCGACGTCACACTGGGACGGTCGCTGGAAAATGAGCTGCTTGATGCCACCGGAGAGCCTTACGACGAGACCTATCAGCGGGGGCGCGTGGCGTTCTACCTCAAGGGCAAGATCAGGGGCGATGTCTTGCTGACTGCGGCACTGGATACGGGCGAAGACGATCTGGACAACCTGCTGAGCAATCTTGACGAAAAGAACCCCCGCAGCCTGATCGACCGGATCGACCCGGACGAATTCTATCCTGTCTACGGGGACGACAGCACCTCGATCAATGATGCGCCCACCGCCGGGAAGCTCTATGTCCGGTTGGAACGGGATGACAGCCATGTCGTCTGGGGCACCTTCAAGTCCGAAATTCAAGGCACCGAATATTTGCGCAACGAACGCACGCTTTACGGCGGGCAGGCCGTCTATCGCAGCCCCGCACAGACGTCCAACGGACAAGCGCGCGTAGAAGCGCAGGTTTATGCGGCACAGCCAGACACCCTGCCGCAGCGTGACATTTTCCGCGGCACGGGCGGGTCGGTCTATTTCCTGCGCTTTCAGGACATCTCACGCGGATCGGAAACCATCCAGGTCGAAATTCAGGACCCTGATACCGGCCGGATCATTTCACGCCGGACCCTGCAATACGGGATCGATTATGACATCAACTACGTTCAGGGTTTGATCACCCTGCGCGCGCCGCTTTCCGGGACGGCATCGGATGGCGATATCATCACCGGCAACCCATCGGGTGACAATGCCGCGTTCCTTGTGGCGACCTATGAACATACGCCGACCGTCTCCAACGTGGACAGTTTTTCCTACGGTGGCCGCGTGCAGGTCTGGGTGGATGATCATTGGCGTCTGGGTGTGACGGCCCAGCGCGAGGATCTGGGCACCACGGATCAAACGGCCTACGGTGCGGATGTTCTCTATCAACCTTCCGAGCGGACTTTCTTTTCCTTTGAGGTCGCGCGTACCGATGGCACCGGCCTCAGTCAGAACTTCTCGGTTGATGGGGGCCTGACAGGGGGTATCGATGCAGGTATCGCCGGAGACGGGCGGGCGTACCGCCTGGAAGGACAGGCGGATTTGCAGGAACTCGGGCTTGCGACGCCTGGCCTGATCGGTGGATATTTCGAAGACCGCAGTGCGGGATTTTCCACCCTCAGCTACCGAAGCGCCAACGACGAAAAGCTATACGGCTTCTTTGTCGAGGCGGAGGTGACGGAGTTGTGGTCCGTTCGGGCGGATTACGATTATTTCGAGGATTCCGCCGGGCGGGAGATTGCCGAAGGTTCGCTTGCCGTGACCTATCATTATTCCACCCGCGTCGATCTGAGTTTCGGGATCGAGCACGTCGATGAAGTGCGCCCCGGTGTGACGGCGGATACCGGCAGCAGAACGGATGTGGCGGTACGTGTCGATATCGAACAGAACCCCACGTTCCGTTCGTATGGGTTTGCGCAGGCAACGGTGGAGCGGTCGGGCGGTCTGTCACGGAACAACCGCGTGGGCGTGGGCGCGGAATTCGACTTTGCAGACAACTGGACCGCTTTGGTGGAGGTATCCGAAGGCTCACTGGGGCTCGGCGGTCAGGCCCGGCTCAGTTATGCGGACGACCTCGGCAACACGACCTATTTCGGGTATACGCTTGACCCCAATCGCGAGCTGGATGGCCTTGCGCTGACCGGGCGGGACAAGGGGCGTTTTGTGGCAGGCGCGACCCGTCGGATCAACGACCGCCTGACCTTTACAGGGGAGAACAGCTATGACCTGTTTGGGGAACGCAAATCGCTAACCAGCACCTATGGTGCGCTTTATGACATTACGGAACGTTTAAGTTTCGATTCCGCGCTGGAGGTGGGCCGCGTGCGCGACCCGGTCACGAATACCGATTTTGACCGATACGCGCTTTCGTTTGGGGCTGGCTACGAGGACGAGATCCTTACGTGGCGCGGCCGACTGGAATACCGCCGGGACGAAGGTTTGACCTCTGGCAACAATCAGGATGCTGACACGATCGCGGGGTCGTTCGCCGCGCGATACAACCTGAGTGACGCAGCGCGTTTTCTGTTTGCTGTCGAAGGGGTGAAATCCGAAAACGCGACGGCATCCATTCCGGACGCGGAGTATGCCGAACTGACCTTTGGCTATGCCTTTCGCCCGGTGGAGAACGACCGCCTGAATGTCTTGGCAAAGTACCAGTACATTTATGACATGACAGAGCGGGCAGGCGTCACTGCGCCTGTTGGCAGCAATTTCCTCACCACCCCCCGGCAAAAGGCGCATATCTTCAGTGTCGATGCTTCGTATGATCTGAACCAGCAATGGACGCTGGGCGGTAAGCTGGGCGGGCGTTTTTCCGATCAGGACATCGGCACCGGGTTTGTGTCGAACAACGCGGCACTTGGTGTGGTGAACCTGCGCTATCACGCTGTGCACAAGTGGGATTTCCTGCTGGAGGCCCGTCAACTGACATCTGAAGATGTGGGCACGCAATATGGCCTGCTTGGCGCGGCGTACCGTCACTTTGGCAACAACCTCAAGGTCGGCGTGGGGTATAATGCGGGGCGTTTCTCTGATGACCTTGCGGATGTCACCTACAACGACAAGGGGATCTTCCTGAACATTGTTGGAAAGTTCTGATCCGCAGCGCGGCTAGACAGTGACCAGCGCCCCAAGGTCAACAACCGGGAGAACCGCGCGATTGGCTTTTGTTCCCAGTTGCACGGCGGGTCCCATCTCTCCATCCTTCGGATGCTCCCGCCATTCAGACACTTCGATACTGATGACCTGCGCGACCTCAAAACCGATTTGCTTCTGATCGCCACCGGTGAGCACAACACGGCGGTTCTTCGTTTGCGCGTCATCTTGCGCGGCTGGCGTTGCCAGAATATCGGACAGCCCAAACAGCGCTACGGATTGGCCCAGCCTTGAAAAATAGCCCCGGAAACCCGGTGTTTCGCGACGGGCCGGTGTAATCGATGTGGGCGGATCCATGATACAGCTTACCTGGCTAAGTGGAATTGCGACCGGCGCGCCGACATCAACAACCAGATATCTCTCACGCTCCCGCACGACCGTTCCGTTGCCAGCGTCCGTCTGGTTTTCGACCGGTGCGTGCGTTTCTTGTGCGGCTGGCTCAGAGAGGGACGCGAGGTTCAGCGCGACGGCATCTTCGTGCAATGCGCGGATGTCCACGGCGTAAATCTGCGCGCTGTCCGCCTGAACGTTCACATATTCGATTAACTGTTGTGCGTGCTCCTGACACAACGGAATCTGCGCCGATTGATCCGGTTTGAAACTCTCAATGTTGCGAATGGCATCTACAGCGAAACCAAGAAGCCTGTCGTCGGGAAACCGCATCACGACAATTTCACTTGGTCCGCGCTCCGTGATCTCACCCAGACCCAGCATGCTGACAGGGCAGGCGACAGGAACCCGGCGGCCGTAATAGGATATCTCACCAAGACAGGGGCCGGATGTGATCGCCGTAACCTTTATGTCTTGCCGCGGTACCGCAGCATAAACTTCAATCGCGGGCACCGCATAAAGCGCGCCACCCGCCTGGAACGTAAGCTGTCTGGTATGCCGCTCAGCCGTGCCAGTCACGTTCGCAAGGCCAGGGCGCTGCGCAGAATAGACGTCGGGCAGTTCGAATATGGCGGGCACGTCGAGGATCGCGACAAACCCCGTCTGATGTTTGAATACACCCCGTATGTTCGTTGGCGCGTCCGCATCTGTTTTGTTCAATGGCTGAACGTCGTCGTCAGCGCAGGTGGCAATGCCCATGACTTCATCAACGTAAAAAGCCAGAACGGAATCGTCACATTTCAGCACGACGGCCAGGTGAGCGTTTTCCGTATCCGGCCCGCTTCCGAATATCCTGCCGATATGAAGCAGGGGCACGACACTGCCGCGCAATTCGAACCCACCCAGAAGGGCATCAGATGGGATGGGCAGGGCAGCCGGGCTGTTGACGTGGCAAACCTCGCTCAGTTGATGGATCGGGATGCCGATGGGCGTTTTGCCGATGCGGACGATGCCGTAGGCGTGCTGACTGGGTTCTGCCATAACGGTATCAGGGGCGTGCGATTGCGGATTGCATTTCGCCTGCAATCCGCGCTGCTGCACCCATGGTGCCGCCTTGCTCTTCGCTCAGCTCCAGCATCCGTGACAAGGTTTGGGCGGTTTCTTCCAATCTGGTTGATTGGGTGCCGAAAGCCTCCATGATCAGCTGTGCGTTGGTTGCGCCATCCGTGATCTGTTGCGTCGCGCTTTCGATATTTCGACCAATGCTGCGTGCGGCTTCACCGTTACGTTCTGCAAGTTTGCGCACTTCATCCGCGACGATTGAAAAACCAATTCCGTGTTCGCCCGCCCGCGCCGCTTCGATCGCCGCATTGAACGCCAGCAGGTTTGTCTGCACCGCAATTTCGCTGATGACATCGACGAGTTCGGACAGGTCCGACACTTCGGAGGAAACGGATTTGAACGTTTCCATCGTGGCGTCGAGGTTCTTGGTGCTTTCTTGAGTACTTGTGCGTGCCGCGTCAGTGCCTTGCACCAATTCGATCGCGCCTTGCCGGATTGTATTCCCTGTTTCTGTGCAGGCCTCCACCTGTGTCCTGATTTCTGCAGAGCGGGTGCTGACCAACTTTTCCAGTTCAACCATGTCCGTGATGTCGATGGCAGATTTCAGCACCTTGGTGACCTTGCCATTCACATCGAAAATCGGCTTGTAATGAGCATACAGATAGACATCGCGGTCAAACCGACCAACGCGGTGCACCCTGCCGCAGGTTTCCTCTCCCTTTTCGAGGTTCAGCCAGAAGCTTCGGTACTCGGGGGTTCGGACATAGTCGGATATGCACAGCATCGAATGGTGCTGTTCAACGATCTCGCGCAGTGTATACCCGAAGATTTTCAGGAAACTCTCATTCGCATTTATGACGTGGCCGGTGGGATCAAATTCGATGACTGCCTGAGAACCCAGAAGCGCATTCAACTTTGCCTCCACCTCAAGTGCCGTGAGATATTCCGCGGTCACATCACTGCCAAAGAACAGCACGCCGGCAAAGCCAATTTGCGGGCTGGATATTGGCGAATAGGCCCCCCGCAACCAGACATCTTCGCCCTTTGCGCCAATGTGCCTGAAAGTGCCAGACTGCAATTCCCCGGCGCGCAGATGATCCCAGGTGGCACGATGGCTTTCGGCTGCCGCCGGATCATCGGTGTGGGCGGTATTGAGCTTTTTGCTACGCACGTCGGCGTCAGTATATCCGAACACATCGCAGAATGTCTGGTTGGCCGCGTGAATGGTGCCATCTGCCTCGAACTCGATAAAGACTTGCGCGGCATCCACTGCGTTCATCTGGTCGTTCAGCTTTGCTTCACGCAAATGGCTGTCGGTCTGATCGATGAAGAACATCAGCACTTTCTGAAGGGTTCCCCGGGCACTGAAAAGCGGTTTGTAAACAGCCCGCAGCCAGAGCACATCACCAGAAGCAGAGCGCATTTCGTACAACCCTTCGAGCGTCTCCCCTTCATAGAGCTTGCCCCAGAGATCGGAGTATTGAGCGGCTGGCATTACCTCTTCGGTGCACAGGTCGCGATGCCGGACTTCACGTGCTTCATCCATGGGAATGCCAAAGCATTTGGTGAAAACCTTGTTGACCCTCAGAGTGTTGCCATCGGAATCGAACTCCGCACGGCCGAACATCGCGTTGCTGGCGTCCAGCACCTGGCGGCAGTCGAGGTAATCCTCGTATTCCTCGGTGATATCGGTGGCCAGCTTGAGAACCTTTTCAAGCTTGCCGTCCGAATTCATGATCGGAACCAGAGCGGCCTCCAACCAGACGATCTCCTGATCGGATGTGCGGTGCTTGATCTTGAGCTTTTGACTTTTCCCCAGTGCCAGCGCCTCCCAAACCTGGATATACGCAGCACTTTTGGCGAACGTCTTGTCGCAGAAATCGTTGTCATGCATCCCGATGGCCTGATCGTCCGGATGTCCCAGCAGACCAGCCAGCGCCGAGGTGATGGCCGTCACGTGCCCTTCGGCATCAAATTCGCACATCGGCAGACCGGCCCAGATCGCATCGCTGCGTTTTTGGGCGATGTCGGCGGAATAGCTGTCTTCGGTCACATCCATCAGACAGTGGATGACCCGCGCCGGGTGGCCACTGGCATCCTTGAGAGGGGTATAGATGCTGCGCAGCCAGATTTCGCTGCCCACCGCCGACACATGGCGATAGACCCCATCGACCTGTCGGCCCTGACGCATTTTTTCCCAAAAAGCGATATAGGCTTCGCTGTCACAGATTGCCTTGGGCCAGATCGTGTCATGGTTCCGCCCCACCAGTTCCTCGCCATAATCCTCCATCGCGGCCTGGGCGAGGTCGTTGACGGACAGAATATTCCCGTCCATGTCGTAGGTGATGATGCCGATCGCAGCGTCGAGTACAGGATCGGGGTCTGGGGATGCCGCGCTGGTCGGCGGCGGGGATGCTTGGGGCGCTGAAGTCAGATGAAGCAGGACAAATGAATCCCCCGACGGTGCGGCACAGGGCAAGGCCCGAATGCTGCCCGAGCATCTGAGCCCGAGTGCGCCGCTCACATCACCCGTCCAACTGCAGGATTCCGCGGCGCCAAGCTGGTCCCACATTACCTCTGCGCTTTGATCGCTGCCGTGCGCCATCTCCGTGAAGGTGGGCAGAATAGCGTTGTCCAGATCAAGGCCCAATTGCATCAGCGCGCTGTCGTTCGCCGACACAAGTGTGCCGGTTTCAACACTGAACAGCAGCAGGATATCCTCCGCCAGCAGGGTTGCGGCCACCGGACCGATGACCCCGGGAAGGATCTGTGCGGGCGTATCGAATTCTTCGGTTTTCGGGGTCTCAGACATGTGGGTTCCTCGATCGGGTTCGGACATCTCTTAAGGGGCATGGCTTAATGAAACCTTGCGGTTGGTCGAATTCGGCCCATGCGATCCACTGGCGTTTAGCCTGCATTAACCATGTCTTTGCTATGGTCCAAAAAAAATCTGGACAGGATATGACATGACACAGCATCACGACCCCGCAGCGGCACGCGTTCTGGTTGACGCTCACCTTTCGCTTGAAGATGCCATACAGGTTGTTGACGGGCGGTTGCACCTGTCGCTTCTCGATACTGCGTGGTCCCGCTGCGCGGCTGCGCATGGTCGGCTACAAGAAGTCATTGCCGAAGAACGTCATGTCTATGGGATCACCACCGGTTTCGGGCCACTGGCCAATCGGCTGGTCAGCAGTGCCGACGGCGCCAAACTGCAGCAAAATCTCGTGCATCACCTCGCGACAGGTGTCGGTCCGGCATTTGACTGGGCGACAGCCCGGGCCATTGTGCTGGCGCGGCTGATGTCCATTTTGCAAGGTGTGTCGGGTGCCTCCAAACCTGCGATTGATACTCTTCTTCAGACGCTCAACGGACCTTTGGCACCGGTGATGCCGTGCCGCGGTACGGTGGGCGCGTCGGGTGATCTGACGCCGCTTGCCCATATGGTCCTCTGCTTTCAGGGGCGTGGGGCATTCTGCTTGCGGGACGGGCGTCGCATCAGCGGTACCCAAGGTCTGGAGATGATGGGGCTGGAACCTGTTGATCTTGACGCGCGCGACGGGCTGGCGCTGGTCAATGGGACATCTGCGATGACGGGGGTCGGCCTGATCAATACCCGCCGTGCTGCACAAGCCATTGACTGGGCCATCACGTTGACGGCGGCAATGGCGGAGGCGCAAGGCGGCAGGATTGAGGCGTGGCACCCCGCCTTCGGTGTGTTGCGACCCCACCCCCGGCAGGCCGCAACGGCCAGTCTGCTGCGTGCGCGGGTTGCAGGCAGCACGCGGGTGGAGCGGAGCCATCTTGCCGATCGTCGTCTTGCCGGATTGGAACCCACAACTGAAGAAAGCATTGGCCAGGATGCCTATACATTGCGTTGTGCGCCGCAGGTCATCGGCGCGGTCTGGGACACGGCAGACTGGCACAGCAAGATCGTCGCGACGGAACTCTGCGCGGCCACGGACAACCCGATCTTCCCCATTGTTGAGGTTGAAGTACCGGACAGCGATATTCCAGACAGTCCGCTTGTGCTTCACGGTGGAAATTTCATGGGACAGCACGTGGGCCTTGCATCTGATGCCCTGGCCCAGGCTGTGACGGTCCTTGCGGGGCTGGCGGAACGGCAGATTGCGAGATTGACAGATGAACGTCTGAACCGCGGGCTGCCCGCCTTTCTCCACCGCGGCCCTGCCGGTTTGAATTCGGGCCTGATGGGGGCCCAGGTCACTGCGACGGCGCTGCTGGCGGAAATGCGGACCATCGGGCCTGCGTCCATCCACTCAATCTCGACCAACGGGGCAAATCAGGATGTGGTTTCGATGGGAACTATCGCTGCACGATTATTGGGTCAGAAGCTGGGTCTTCTCACGCAGATCCACGCCATCCTCGCGCTATGTGTAGCGCAGTCTTTTGACATTATTGAAGAAGCCGAGGCTGATACGGACGAGGAGGATTACGGATTATCTGCCAATGCGCGCACGCTGCATCAGCTGGTCCGCAGCAAAAGTGCTGCTGTCACCGAGGATCGTCCGCTTGGGCGGGACATTGAGACCTTGGCAGCCACCATGGCACGCTATGCCCCACCCAAATTGCGGGTCTGATATCAGGCTGTTGCCGGATCAACCGTCAGACCGACCGCTTCCGCATACTTCAGCCATGTCTCCACGGAGGAGACGACGGCGCGCACTTCAATGGCGATCAGTTCGATTCCAACCAGCGAGATGCGGACAAAGGCGTCAATGATCACCCCCTTGTCGAGGATGCGGTCCACAACTTCGGCAATTGATGCCGATGCGATATTCTTTTCGATAGACATAGTATTCTCCATGTTAAAACAGGGCCGTGCGCCCCATCCATTCGGGCACGGTTTTGAGTAACTGTCAGAGAATAACAATTCATTGCGATCAGGCGGCCGGGCGTATTTGAACACGCTTAATGCCTAAAATCCGATCAGACTTTCGGCTTTGCTGCGCCATGCCTAAGTGTTTCCCGGATCTGCGAAGCGATCATTTCCGCGAAATAAAAGCGAAGGTTGTCCAGTGGCGCATCCGCTGCCTGAAAGAAGGATGCCGTATCTTCCATAGAAAGAGCATCGGCCTGAGGACTTACCAGTTCTTCGATCTTGGACGCGGCTGCTTCTTCGGTGGTATTCGGGTTTCCGTTCCGATTAAGGGGGGCCGGATTATCCTCAAGTGTCCTGGTCAGGTGCTGCATTTGTGATGCAGCACCTTCCTGCGCAGAGCGCAGCGCAGCGATTTGTCTTTCCAACCTCCGCATACGTTTGGCAAGGGGTCGATAGTTTGCGGCGTCTCTGGCGGCGATCTGGTCCGGCAGCGCTGAACTGACGGCTTCCATCCGGCGAATGACCTGTTCCGCCGCCGTCGCGAAACGTGCAAGGCTTTGACGTTGCTCTGTCAGGTCTAGGCGGGGGGGCTGCTGCTGCGAAATCTGGTTCTCAAAGGTGGACTGAAGGCCGGATATCTGCTGGGGGAGGTCGGTCAAAGGCGCAAGCCGTTCGATCTGGTTCTCGATGTTGGAAAGATCGGGGTTGAACGCCGTGAGGGCCTCGGACAACCCCTGAATCAACTGGCCAAGCTCTGCCCCGTCTGCGGCTGGCGCAGTCCGACCCATCGTTTCTATCATCAGTTCCAGCCGTCCAACGACGGTGGCGAGTGCGGTGCCGAACATGGCAAAACTTGTGCGTTGCTCAGTAAGGTCCAACGTCACCGGTGCGGTGGTTTGCATGACCTCTACCTGCGTTTGCAGACGATCCAGCGTAGGCAATAGGTCGCACTGCTGTTGAAAAAGCGCAGAGAGGCTGGATTCGATGGTGGACAAATCGGTGGGCGGTGCCGCCGATACGATCCTGTCCGGCAGCGCCAGGATCTCGGCATGCAGCTTTTCGGTCCTGCCGTTGTCCTGCAATCGCTCGGTCAGCTGCGCCGCAATGGCCTCCGTGTCTAAGGTCGAGGAAAGGTGTGTCGCGCATTGCTCAGGCAGACGCTCGATCTTTTCCAGAATGGCGCTTTCAGTGCTTTCAACTTCGGCAGGTGTCGCGTGACGCTCCGTTACTTCTTCCAATCGTTGGACGACAGTGGCCAGTGCGGTGGTGAACGACGCAAAACTGCGCCGCTGTTCGGTCAGATCAAGGACTGGCTTCGGCTTGTTGGCAATCGCTTGCAGCGTGGTGTTCGCAACTTCAATCTGCTGTGCGACTGTCGGTAGAAGCATCATCTGCGTCTTGATGCTATCCAGTTCCTCCCCGATCCGGGGGCTGTTATCGCTCTTGGCCAGACTGGTTGACAAGGTGGACGAAACGATCTCCCGGAGGTCGTCGTACAGCGCCTCTGGAATGGCCTGTCTGTCCGAATCTCTGGTTGCGTCAAGGGCTTCCTTGATCTGATCGGCAGTTCCCTCCAACCGTTGCACAACCATTTTCATAACCGTGCTGAATTGTGCAAAGCTTTGCCTTTGTGCCGTCAAATCAAGCACCGGGTCGGGACGGGCAGCAACGTTTTCGATGGAGTCCTGCACCTGTGCCAGCGCGCTAAGAATGGCGGTGCGTTCCGCTGTGCTGTCATGGGCTGAAGCGGCAGGAGGTGCAGCATGCTGCGTCATTTCCTGCTTCAGCGCGTCCAGGTGCAAGCCCACACCATCCAGCGTCTCCGCGATCTGTCCGATACGGGCATCGCTTTGCGGTGGGTGTGTGACGGCGGCGCTCATTTCATCCAATCGGGTCAGAACGCCATCCAGCCGCTCGTTTCCGTGATGAACCGCTGCCGACAGCCCTTCTTCCACGCGGGTCAATCCAGCATCAAGGTGGGGCAACACGTCGATCAGATGTTCCAGATCGGGCGGCAAGACAACTTGCGTCGGCCCGGTCGGTGCCTGATTGGCGTCGGCCCGCACGGCCTCAATCTGTTGTTCCACGTGACCAAGCCGCTCGGCAATATCCGCAAGCGGACGGGTGATCCGTTCCGCCAGCGCATCCTGCCCCGACATCAATGCACGAAGCGGACCTTCCAATTGCGCCTCAATGGTCTGAGCAGGGTCCGGTACTCGGTCTTCGGCAATTGTATGAGCGAGATCACCCACCATTCTGGCGGTTTCGACGTTGACCGTATCCAAGGTCTGCAACTTTTCATGCACCGCAGCCAGCCCGTCTGGACCTTCAAGGGCGGAAAGCCTGCCCAGCACTGCGTCGAGCGTGGATTGCATCTTGTCAGCCCCGACGTCTTCGGTCTTTTCCGGCTCTGGAGGAACGGAGATCGGAGACGCAAGATCTTTCAACTGTTCCGGCAGGCCGTCCGGGCACCCCAATGCAATGAAACCTTCACGAAAGGCCGCAACAAACCGCACTTCCGGAAGATCGCGCAACTGAGAGACCGCAAAGAGCGTGTCAATCTCTTCACCATGCCCCACAACATGAGTAACGACCCCGGCACGGGCCAGATCGTCAAGCTGGGCCTGCGGGCCGCCATTGCTTCGAGGGGCACCCCTGCCGGAGCGGAAGGCATGCGCATCAGGGCTGCTGCTTTCGGCAAAGTCTGGATTGGCACGGACGGTGTTCATGAAGAATGGCTTTCCAAAGGACTGGAGTTCAGATGGTGCGACCCAATGGCCCAAGGTCGAGCGACAGGTCATCAGGTGTAAGGCCGAAGCGCCCAGCAAGATCATGAATTGCCGCTTCTGCTCGCATCAGCGTTGTGCCCAACTGTTCTTCTTGCGTCGGCGACAGCAATCCATCTTCCATCTGGCGAATGGCTTGCAGCTCCATCAACTCGCGCAGGAACGCCATCAGTCCGAGGACCAGTCGCGCCAGATCCTGTTCGACCTTGTCGGGGTCGATAGAGATCTGGTGTGTATCGCCGGTACCTTTGACCGCCTGTCCAATAGCCGCCGGATCCAGTTCGAGTGTTATTGCATCTCTGGTCACGCTGCGTCCTTTTGTTTGGTGGCGGCTGTTATTTCGGAAAACGCATAGGGAGGCCAAAGCCCGGTTACGTCGAGGTTCCGCACGATACCGCTGAATGCGGCGGCGCGTTTGGCGATCAGGGATTTGAACCTGTCCTGCGCCTGTCTGGGGATCAGCAGATGACATGTGCATTGGTTGTGCCGTACCAGCGGTGCGGTTGCGGCGGCGGATTCCGCGCCGCGCATGATTTCCACCATCGCCGCTTCCAGCACTTTTTCCTGTTCACGGCGGCGTGCTTGCAGGATCTGACGGCTGCGCAGCCATGAGGGAACATCAGGGCTCCCGTCCATATCCAACCGCTGCGCGGTCAGACGCACTGTCAACTGTCCATAACCGCTTGTTTTTTTCAGCCGGGCCTGCAAATCGTTCATCTGGTTCAGGGTCAATCGGCGCACCACTGATGTGCAATAACTGGCTCTTGGCGCAAAGGGCAGAAAATCCACCCCCGCTTCAAAAAGCTGCACTTGCCGCCCCATCCGGGCCCGCGCCGTTGGCGCAGCAACACAAGGGCTGCTTATCAAAACAAGAGATCCAATCGTTTCCTGTGTCAGATCTTCAGCATGAGGGGTTTCAGCTGACGCCCACCCCAGAGCAGAATTGCTCATCTGTTAAGCTCCCGCATTTTTTGTGGCGTGCTGAGTACGACGTCGACACCGAGGAACACCAAATCCACATCGGCAACCGTCAGCCACAGGCCGCCGCGCAGAACGACACCGTGGTTGAGTAATCCATCGACCAGATCGACCAGACGGCCGTCCTGCTTGGTCAGCGCCTCTGACGCGGAGGCCATCTGCAGATCAACCGCCATCGCAATTCTCCACTGCACGTTCATCTGCGACGAAACTGTAGGCAGGCCATGGTCCCACCAATTGCAAGCAAAGGTTCAGCATTTCTGACTTTGAGGCGAATTGTTCAACGGTTGTTTTCAGACGATCGCGCTTCTGCCTGGGCAGGAGAATGCCCACGTGCAGCAGCGCATCCTGCGTTGTGTAAGCCGTTATCGGACCAAGAGTTTGCAATGCATGCGAAAGATCCTGTGTGAACTGTTTGCGCATTGCGCCGACAGACTTGCGGGCATTGCGGGCGATCCGACGATGGGCAAGAAACTGTGCGCCAGTCCTGGGTTTTTCGTCGTGTTGGGCTGGAACCATGTCCTTGTTCGCAAGGGTAAGTTTGACAGCGAACTCATGGCGGTCCGCAAGTTGCTCCAGCGTATCAAGATGCCGTTCCGCATCCTCGTTGATGCTTTGCCGCATCGCGTGGATCGACGAAAAAAACGCGCCGAAGCGTGTTGGGAGCAAGGGGGCGGTTTCGCAGTAACCGAGCAGGAGTTCGTGATGTGCCATCGCCCGCGCAGCCATCGCGGACGGCTCAATGCCATCCAATGCACCGTCGTGAGGGCACCGGGAAACCAGTGCAGACAACGGACCAAGCCGCAATATCCGATGCGCGTGGGGCGACGGCACGCGCCTGGGGCGCCGAGCCATCAATCCGTGAAGCTGTAAGACAGGGGAGGTCATGCGACAGCCAGCCCCATTGATGCGCTTGTACTTTGATCATCAGCGCGGATTGCGCACAGGTGCAGACCTGCTTTCACTCCGCCCAAGCGGGTTGCTGCTTGCACCAGTTGTGCAGCAAGGCGGATGTGCCCGGGATCGCATCCCGGCTTCATCAAGGAAGTGCGCCGTGCTTCTGTAATTTCCTGATCCGAGGCGCCTGGATTGAGACGCAATGTCACATGGGCATGCTCAATGGTCGCGGCGTCCTTCCAGACTGGATCCAGCAATGCAAACGAACTGCCCGGAGCAGGGCCAATCTGCCGGATCGAAAGGCCTTCGGGCCAGATCGCGTCAATACGCTCAACCGCCTGGTCGAGGTTGAAAATGTCAGCCTCTGAAACCAAGACAGCCGCATTGAGCAGAACATCCTCGGCGACGGGCAACGCCAGCACTTCCCGTCCGACGCTCCGCAGTTCAGGCCACATGGTCGCTTCAAGTCTTGCCGCCAGTTTGCCCACCGCACTTTCCAAGGCGACTGGTGTGATCTGCGTGCCACTAAAAAGCGGTCTGATCTCAGGTGTATCCCTGAAGTGCATCAGCACCTGTGCCGCTTGCCAGCGCACCGTGACCTGATACTGGACTGCGCCACGCAGTCGCTGACTGACTTGATCGAGGATATCTGCGTTCGCCGTCAACAGAACAGACATCGCATCCGGATCGACAAAACACTCCCGTCGCACGGGCAAGACAGTTCCAAAACGCATGCAGCTTTCGAGGTGGGCTTGTCTCTCAGCTGCGCCTTGCAGGGCCTGTCTGCGGTTGCCGCTCATTGGCATTCGCCAGCTTGTTGATTTACCAAACACGGCAGTAAAACGACCCGAGGGAATGAAGGACACTCCTGGTGGGGAAACGGCCCCGTTCGGGCAGCAGTCGATCAGCGCGATGAGTTCATGCCTTTTCGTCATACGTCTCTCCTGCAACGAAATCTGTCAGACGCGCTTTTTCGGCGGATGCCATCAACCTGTTTGCGGCATCGAAATCCGCTTTCCCGATGCGGGTTTCACTGGCTTGCGTGTCTACGGCGTGTCGCAAAGCATGTCGGGCTGCGGATGCGACGAGCGCCGCAATATCGGCACCGGACGCCCCTTCGCTGTCCCGCGCCATGCGGTCAAGATCAATGTCATCACTGAGCGGCAGTGATTTGCAATGTACATCCAGAATGGCACGACGGGTCGTTCGGTCAGGCAAGGGAATTGGAATGACGACATCGAAGCGGCCGGGTCGTGTCAGGGCAGGATCAATCGCGGCGGCACGGTTGGTGGCCGCCAGGACCACAACGTCACTGTTGCGCACCATACCGTCCAGTTCCGTCAGCAGCTGCGCAACCAGCCGGTCCTGAGCGGCATCTGCCTTCCCTCTGCGCGGGGCCAGCGTGTCAAGCTCATCGAAAAAGATCAAGCACGGGGCGGCATGACGCGCCTTGGCGAAAATGTCAGCAATTGCGCGTTCGGCATCGCCAAGGAATTGGGACAGCACGGTCGCTGGCCGGACCGGTATGAAATTCATTCCGCTTTGCGTCGCCAGCGCCCGCGCCAGCAGCGTTTTGCCACTTCCCGGCGGGCCTGACATCAAGACACCCGCAGCAGGCTCAAGGCCCAGTGCGGTGCAGGCCTCCCGGTGCTGCAACGGCCAAAGCACCGCTTCTGTCAGGGCGGCCTTGATGGCATCCATGCCCCCTATATCATCAAACCCTACTTCGGGCGTTTCGACATATGTGCCCCTCAAGGCGCTTGGGCTGGTCACCGCAAGCCCCTGCATCAGGTCAGCCTGAGTTATGAACAAATTCTCTGGATCAACTTCTGCTTCACTCCCAGCAGCTGTAACTGTCCGGTCAAGTGCGGCAAGGCTCGCTTCGCGGGCGACAGCAGCAAGATCGGCACCGACATAGCCGCTTGTTTCAGCAGCGATCCGATCCAGTGCGACGTCGTCGGCAAGCGGCGCGTTACGCAAGTGGACGCGAAGAATGGCTACGCGCTGACGCGCATCCGGGGGCGCAAAACCAATCTCTCGGTCGAACCTGCCCGGACGTCGGAGCGCCGGGTCAAGACTGTCGGGGAGATTGGTGGCAGCCATGACGACGATACGCCCGCGTTCTGCCAGACCATCCATCAAGGTCAACAATTGTGCGACAACCCGACGCTCCACCTGTTTTTCGCCCGAAAGCCCTGCACGAGCGGGGGCAATAGCGTCAATCTCATCTATGAAAACGATTGCCGGGGCATCCTTTGCGGCGGCTTCAAAAATAGCGCGCAGCGCGGCTTCGCTTTCGCCGTAGTGTTTTGAGACAATTTCGGGACCGTTGATCTGATAGAAAGCGGCAGACGTCCGCGCGGCAATGGCGCGTGCCAGCAACGTCTTGCCTGATCCCGGTGGCCCGGTAAACAACACGCCGCGTGGGGCGGCCACGCCAAGCCGCTCGAACAACTCCGGTCGTAACAGGGGGACCGCAACCATCTCATGAATGCGGGCAATTTCGGCTTCCATCCCACCAACGCCATCGTAGCCAACTGCAGGAGGGGGCGTTGCCGCCAGAGACAACACAGTGTCGAGGGTAAAGAGACCCGCTGGCGCTGGGTCCAAGCTTACCACTTCAAGGGTGACTTGCCGGCCCATCGGCGCGATGATCGACAGCCTATCGCCTTGGGTCAACGGCAGGTCATGCAATGCTTCTGCAAGATCTTCAGGGTTCGTCACCTCGGCACCGGTTATGCGGACCAGCACTGAATTTAGCGGTAAAAGCGCCGCTCGCCGCACCTGCGCATTGGTGCCAAATTCACCGCCCGCGTTTCGCGCAAGCTCCGAAGATATTTCCAGTCCTGTCCCACCACGCGGTGCAGGCATGACGCGGGCATGGGTTGTCCGACCCGCTTGCAACGTGATGCAATCGCCGGCTGTTAGACCGACTTCGGCCATGCGATCGATCGGTATCTTCACCAGCGCGCGCGCCGACTGCGGACTTTGGGCCAGTGGAAGGGTCAGGGTGGGGTCAATCATGAAAGCATACCAAGTCGGCTTAGAAGGTCGTGTTCTGCCGCGTCATAGGTCTCATCATCAATCTCTCCGGCCAGCAGTTGACCTTCCAACTCGACAAGCGCCCCCCGGATCGCCGCTGGGTCATTGAGTTCTCGTTCGGCGGTTTCATGCACTTTGCGGGCGACCCACAAAGCCGTGTCCGCAGGAGCCGTAACGGGCGAGAAAAGCAAGCGGCGCAGTAAACCCATCAGGCGGCCTCCTCTTCCTGCGGGGGGGACAGATAAAGCTGCACGAAGTTGTAAAACGGGGCCGGGCCGATGATCTGGATTTCAGGTTCTGCATGTGGCGCAAAGGGAAGCGCAGCGGCTGTTTTCTGCAACGCAGTTGTAAATGTCTCCTGGTTGTCGGCGTCGACCAGGAACTCCGCGCGCAGGGCTTGTGCGTCGCTGTCGGGCGCCCGGAGGACATGGTCCCTAGCAAGCGGCTTGAGGGCATCCAGCAAGGTGCGCTGCGCATCACCGCGCCGTCGGTCCAGTTGCTCCGCCAACCGGCCTCCGAAATCGGCTACTGCGAAACGTGCTTCTGCACCGCGCAATGACAATGTATCGCGTTCCTTGCGGAGGGCAGATTTCTGTTCCAGTGTCGCCTCAAGTGCCTTGGACCGATCAAAGGACACGCGCACGCCGAGTTCGACGCAGCCCCTGATACGATCGAAGGCGCTTGCGATCTTGTCGTGCTGGGAGGTGATCAGATCCGTAGCCTCGTCCAGCGATGCCGCCACCAGCCCAAACCGTGCGGGCAATACGGGTGCGATCGGCAAAAGTCGCTCCAAAACCCGGGTATGCGCCAACATCAGCTTTCGGCGCGGCAGAATTTCGGCGTCATCCTGGGCAGAATGGATCAGCGCCCATGGGCCAAGCGGACTGACCTCCACTGTTGATTGTAGGCCCATCGTGCCATCGAGAGCGGTCTTCGCAACCGACGTGCCAGTCTCTGCCAGGCCATAAAGATAAATCATGCGGTTTCCTTGGGGATGTTCAGGGAAAGGATGCCATTGCGCAGCGAGACGGTGATCCGATCGGGATCGAACGGATCCGCCAGGTTGATGCGCGCATGGTATTTCCTGTCTGCGCTTGTTTGCACAACAAGGTCAGTTCCGTCCTGCGACAGCGTGATGTCCTTACGTGAAACACCGGGCATGTCGGCCGTCAGAACCCATGCCCCGCTGTCTTCAAAGAGATCGTATTGCAAGGGGATAGCCGATGGCTGCTGCTGCGGACGGGGCGGGGCAGGCGGGGTTTTCTTACGGTTGACCGGTTGCGGGGTACTGGGGCTTTCACCCCCAACATCGATCCCGCCCATACGGAGCCGTATGCCCGCATGTGCGCGCATTGGGCCCTTTTCTGTCTCGAATATATGATCGCGGGAAATCGTCCCGCTTTTTCCGTCTTCGAGCTTTGTGGCGATCTGCCCAACGGCCTGGTTGAGGGCGTCGAAAAGATTGCCAAGACCAGTTTCAATGTCTTGGGGTTTTTGCCCGAAAGGGTCTCGTCTCTTGTCATTCATCCGGTGGCCTGCCTTTCGTGATCAAGAGCGGTGAGACGGCTTTCCAACGCCGCAATCCGATCCAGCAGAGCGGTGTTTTCCACCCTCAATGCGTCGGCATCGGCGCTGAGGCTGGGGTCGGCTTCCCACCAGTTGATGCCCATTTCCTTTGCCTTATCGACTGTCGCAATCAGAAGCCGCAGGCGGATCGACAAAAGCTCAATCCCCACGAGCGAGACTGAAACGTCGCCCGCAATCACGACACCCTTGTCGAGAATGCGCTCAAGCACATCGGCCAATCCGTCACCCTGGGCAGGGCCCTGAATATCATAGCCCATCAGGTCACCCGATCTTCGCGGTGATACCGGCGCAACCGTTCGAAATGCACAAGGTCGCCCGTTGGACCAAACTGGACTTCATACGCCGACAGCAGATCGTTATCACCCATGCGTGCACGGCTTTCGAGCACGTCCAAAGTGATGGCCCAACTTGCCCCTTCCGTCTCCGAACGGGCGCAATGCACCACCGCATCCACGTCCAAGCCCGTCATTGAAACGATGGCCGAACGTGCAAGGCCGATGGCATCCATCATGCTCAGCCCCTCACCGGCGGGCGGTGGTCCCTTGAATTGGGTCTTGGCCTCATGCTTCATCTTGCCAAACCATTTTCCGCAACCGCTTCGGCCTGTGCCAGAACCGTCATCAGGTGTTTGCGCTCATCGCAGTTTCGCTGCAATTCGTGCTGAAAGCTTTCGGCCCTGTTTTGCGCCTGATCGAGGCCTTGGCGCAGGCGCGCGGCATCGAATTCAAGCCGGACAAGGCCGATGGCAGCTTCCTTGGCAGATCGCGCCACTTTGGCAGACGCCATTCGCGGCCGCCGGGGCAATTGGGTCTTTGGTCTGTTCATGAGTTACCTCTTTTCGTTTGTCCTGCCGCTTCAAGCGCCCTTGCGATTTGCGATGGGCTGAGCGTGGCACCCCGCCCGTTCAGGACATCGGTCACGATCTGGGCCAGCAAGGCATCGGATATGGGGTTTGTGCGCTGGCGCACCGCGACGATGCGCGCAATCATCAATCCGGCCCGCATGGAGTGATCCGCATCGGGTCCGTCGAGCGCTTGCAGATGTCGCACCAGCATGACGATGCGGCGGCTCATCTGTGCGGACACCCCGGTGCGGGCTTTCACAATGCCCGCTTCTGTTTCCATCCCGAAACGTGTCAAGCGGAAGGTAAGCATCCGATCAAGAAGCGCATCGGGCGACTGGTTCACGCCTGCATAATCATGCGGGTTTGACGTCAGGATAATCCTGAAATTGTGATGTGCCTCGATCTTTGCTGCATCGGCCAACCGGTCGGTTGTGATCAGAACCCCTTCTTCAAGGACGCTGAGCAGGATTCCGTTTGCCTTGGCACTGGAGCGCGTGAATTCGTCGTAAACGAGTGTGTGTCCATCTCGCATCGCTTCGGCCAGCAGGGACGCCTCCCAATCATAGCGCAGGCTTGCCTCACTTCTGCGCACGCGTTGAATGTATTTGTCGACAACGGAGTGGGTGCTTTGCCCGACTTCCTTGCCGATCAGATCGTCACTGCCCAGCCAATCGTTGCCTGTCATGACCGACACCTTGCGGCCAAGGCGACGCGCGATTTCGAGCGCGATGGAGGTTTTCCCGAGCCCTGCTGCGCCTTGGAAATTCAGAGGGACGCCAGCACGGGCATAGAACAATCCCCGCTTGATCAGGCTGCTGATTTCATCGGATTCAAAGAAGTCTTGGCCGTTTGTCATACCCCGCCATGGGGATTGATGTGATCCGTTTGCGCCAACCTCAACACTGGGGCCGATAAGCTGGGATGTACTTTCAAATTTGGTCACGCGCGGCCCCGAGGATTGGCGGATGCGTTTCTGCATCTCGGTTCACCATCCGTGCTTTGACTTTATTTTCGGTTAATCAAATTGACTGACTTCAGGTTTTAGCTCGCGACATAAGGAACGTCGGCAGATCTTGTTTCTTCGGGTTCTGCCCAATCACAAGGCTTGCCCATCACGTTGCGCGGCAAGGCTGCACCGAAAGTCAGCGTTCCGGGCCGCGCAGGTGCCGGTAGGCGCATGCGGACATGATCCCGTATCTTCACCTCCAGCGCTTGCAGATCTTCAACCTCCCGTTTGGCGACCACGAAGCCTTTCAGGCGATCATTGCCCGGTCGAACCGCTACGTCTGCTACGCCTGTAACTTCGCCGATGCAGGCGGCAACCTGCGCAGGCAGCACGTTGACGCCCGCCACCTGAACCACTTGATCGAAGCGCCCGCCAAGGCGAAACTGACGGTCGGCCGTCCAGACAATCCGATCCTGTATCGGTAGGGACGCCTGATCGGCATCAGCCGCTCTGACAATATCGCTATCGACTGCTGCAAGGTGTTCCAGCAAGCTGAACGGCGCCTCCTGCGCTTGCCTGCTGCCAATCCCGCCAGTCTCTGTTGCTCCGTAGATCTCAGTCATTTTTTCGGGACGTCCCGGTCCCTGTCTTAACCAGGTTTCATCGGTACTTGGCCCGCCTGACGTGATGCCGTGCAAGCCACGCGAAATCGCCATACCTGCCGCAGCAACGGATTGCCATGAGAAGGGCGTGCCGATTACCAGGTCACCGGGTTGCCCCATGCGTGCAAGAGCTGAGGGCGCATGGCGATGCAGATCGATGACGTCTGCGCCAATCATGGAAGGCAACAGGCAAGTGAAAAGAAATCCGAAAATATGATGTGGCGGCACGAGGGCAATGATGCGGGAAGGGCAGGCGAACCCGTTCAGAGGGCCTGTGCGCAGGGCGTCAACTTCAGCTTCCAGCCGTTGAAGAGGATGCAGGTGGATGCTCACCGGTCCTGCCGTCCCGGAGGTTGCAAAACCGTACGTTTGCCCCTCATCAACGAGCGTGGCGTGCTGGCTTACAGTCTCAACCCAACGTCCGATGGAAGGATTGAGCAGCAGATAGTCTTCCGCCCCGGTCTGACTGAGTTGAAAGAACCGGTTCACGCTGCTGATCAGTTCGAGCCGGGACAGACTGTCAAATCCAAGGGTCGCCTCATCCACGGCGAATGCATCGATTTCATTTGCGGACGTCCCGAAGACCAGCGGCGAAATTGCCTGATCCTTGCGGATCAGGCCCTTTTTTTGCAAGTCTGACTGCGCCTGTTCGATCAGGGCGATCAGAATGCGTCGTATTGAATCAGGATGCAGCGCCACGGATCGCTACTGCCCGCCATCCAACTCGTACAGGAATTCGCCGACAAGGCTTTTGTAGTGCTGCCGTCGGTCGGCGACCTGTGCGCGCAGGTCCATGGCATATGCGGCCAATTCGGCAGGTGTCGCCTTGCTGGGATCCAGTCCCATACCCAGATCAACATCGCGTGCTGCGTCGTACTGGATCAGCTTTTCGATTGCCTCATCCAGGTCTCCGCAATCCCAGCCCTGCACGCGGTCTTCCTCCTTGTCGGAGATGAAGAACAGGCGCACCGTGGTGACAAAACGCTGATCACTGGTGCGGTAGAGGTTGATCTCGTACCAATAGGGCACGCTTGCCGAATAGCTCATCGCCATTCCGAGTTCGCTGCCGTCAAAGGTGATCGGGCGGCCGCCGATGCGTTTGATCCGGCGGGTCTGGGTGGGGAATTGAGCAACGCCACCCTGTTGCGCGCCTTGATCCATGGACGAAGTGGCTTCCATCATTGAAGACATGGTTCTTTCCTTTCGAAAGACGGGTTTGCGCTACGCAGGCAGTGTCCCGTAAGTGTGTGGAATGCGGCAAGCACCGTTGGCTGTGTTTGCGCACAATTTCTTCGTGGCCCTGACAGGACCGGGCCAAGGACATCTCGCAGCCAGAGTTCCAGCCAAGTGTGCAACTCAAGGGTGTCGTTGAGGACAGCACACCGATAACTGGGCCTGACACCAGCGGTGTCCCCTGGCTCCAGAGACACGGCGGCATGGATTTTCCCCGCAGCATCCAGATAAAGCGCGAAGTGATGCGCGATACTGGCGGAATGTCCCTGCAGTTCACCATCTACCTTGAATGCGGGCGCCCCTCTGAACCTTACAGGTTTTGCACCGTCCTGACGCAAACGAACCTCTGCCAGTGGCAAACCTGTTGGCGCGCCACTTTCCTGCCGCAGCGCCACTGGTGCAGGCTCCGGTTTTGGCGTTGATGGCGGAGGGCTTGCCCGTACCGCCATCAAAAACCTCAACTCCGGCGAGATGGTTACCTCGACCTTGATCTGATCAGTATGGTGCATCGGATGGCCCTGGACCGGTCTTAGGTTCGCTTGACGAACATCCAGCAATTCTGGCCATCCGGTTGTGACTTGAGGTGAATTTTCACGCCGACGTCGGCCCCCTTGTAGGCGAAGGTGTAGTCGAACATGACGTTGATCTGGCCGGTTCTGTGAAACTTCAGGAATTCACCGTGAAACCGCTTGCCCTTCGCACAAGGAGCGACATCGTTGAAGAAGTCCTTGCCGATCATCTCTTCCGGTGTGCGGCTTGCGATCAGGCCTTCGGCCTTGTTGTACTTGGTGATCTTGCCATTGCGGTCCAGCATCACCGCCCCAAAGGGCAGATATTCGGCGCGCTGCGGCTCTCGGCTGAGGATGTTGTCCAGATCCTGGCTGCCAAAGGGAATGATTTCCATCTTTAAGTCCTTACTTTGAGGGGTCGTTTAGTCGTCCATGTCCACGCCGGGTTCATTCGTGAGGAATGAATCCGATTTGGTCATCGACATGTCATGCAAACGCTTGAGAGGCTGTGATCCGAATTCTTCGGGCTTTTGAGCACGTCCTTCGGCGGCGGCCCATTTGTAGTCCATCTTGCCGAGGGACACGATGCACTGGGGGACCAGTTCGAAACGCTCCTTGAGGGCATATTTTGCGGAATCGACCTCAATCGGTTCCGCAGCCTCGAATTCCAGCATCGCGGTAAGTTCTTCCACGACGCTTTCAGCTTCAAGCCGTGCTGTGTTGCCGATGACCTCGGCCGCGGCCTGCAAGACCCATTCAGGGTGTTCACCCCGAATGATAAGCCCGCGTGCCTGATCGCGGTACTCATACTGGCCGTCAGCTTCGCTAAGTTGTCCAATTTGGTTCATTCGTCCTTGCTCCTTCCGGCGCGGCAATCAGCGACATGCCGCGACAATCTGCGGATGGAAGGGTGATGCAGGGAATTAATGAAGAATGAGCAAACGATTGCGTGCTCAAAGCCATATGATACGTTCAATTCAGGGTGTATTTTATAGGTTCGGGGGCAGTGACGATGTCAGGAATGGTCGAGATGTATGTCGAAGATGGAGGCGAAGAAATCCTCTATTACAGCTTCAATTCGATAGCGGAAGCCTCTGAGATGTTGTCGTTCCTCAAGGAATTCTTTCCGTTGGGGACTTTCACGATCCAGCCGCTGCGGCATTGAAGGTTGCTGCGTTAACGGTCGCATAACCAAAACCCTGTTATCGCATCCGCACTCAAAGGAGAGCATTGCGATATGATGAGCCTTACGATGCGCGAGGACGGTCAGGCGCAGGCAAGGGAAATGTCGACAACCCGGTCCAGCATGAGCGGTGCCGATATTTCTGTCGCGGCGTGGGACAGACAAGTCGTGCGTCGGCTTGGAAATCCGCCCTATCGATTCAATGGCCGAAGGCTTTGTTGGCATTGGCGGGCCCTTGACCCCGATCAGCATTTAGAGATTGCGGTCTGGGAACGCCAACGCGGTGGATTTGTCCTTGGATATTCCTGCCTGAAGGACGGCGCTGTCCGTGCGGCTGCTTTCAATTTCAAGGAATGGTCAGACGCCGTGGACCACCTTGAACATCTGTGCAGTGCCAAAGGCGGGACCGGGTCGTTCGGCGAAAACCTGTTTGATCTCCTTTCCACGTTGCATGCGGAGCTTCGTTTTCACCAGCAGTTCGAAGTTCTTGTCGGAGATGTGCTTGCTGATTGGGAAACTTTCCTGATGCAAAATTCGCAAATCCCATCATCCAAGGAACCATTTCAATGATCCACCAAAACGATTACCGCAACCGCGCCGCCCATGTCCGCCGCTCCGCCCGGGCCCACCTAAAGGAGATCCGCGCGGCACGTCTGGCGCGAAAGAGCGATGGCACGGACACCTCGGACCCGGTCGAGATGGCGTTTGAACGCGCGGAGCTGGCTGTCAGCCGGGAAAACACTCAGATCATTGAAGCCGCCCCGCCGACGCTGGAAGAGGCGGACGATATCAACCATCCTGCCGACGATAACCCAGCCCAGCTGTCACCTTCTCCCGTTTTGGAGGCGCCGGATTCGGTTGAACATGCGGCACTTGCGGAGCTTGATGACGATGTTGACTTCATTGTCGCTTCAGACCCGCCGTCTGACGTGCGTGACCCAATCGACTCCGATATGACAGATAGCGACGCAACCCGTCTCGGAGTTCCCTCTTCGCAAGATCACACTTCGGAACAGGAGCAGTTTTCGGCGCAAGAACCCAGCGCGATTGCACCGTGTCAGGATGCGCAATCGATCGAACCTGATCTGGAAGGCAGCGATTTGAACAGTTTGCCCGGTGCCGGGCCGGGCCTTGTTTGGTTGCTGCATCAGTGTGGGGTGACCAGCCTGGCTGAGCTTGCACAAAGCGATTCCGCTTCGCTCTCACCCAAGCTTGGTGTGGTCGGGCAAATTCTGGACGTGAGCAGATGGATCGAATTTGCCGCATCAAAGGCCGAACAGTAGACCGGGATGCATGCGTAAGTCTCCCGGGCAGGGGGCGGTCTGCTCAAGGGAGGCTGCGTTCCAACACACAAGGTACTTTCTGCATGGCGCGATAGAGGAACACACGCCGTGACGGGAAACCGTCAAACGAAGCGGTTCACAACATTCTCCAGGATTTCCTGGCGACCGGAACGTGGCATTGGATCAATTTTCCCGTCGGCGACCTTGGCGGCGATGGTTTCCAGATCCATGCCAAGCATAGCCTGCGCATCGGGGCTTTCCCAACCTGCATATCTGTTGCGTCGCATCTGTTCCAGCGTGCCGTCCTCCAGCATAGCCGCGGCCGCTTTCAATCCTCGGGCGCAAACATCCATGGCACCTGCATGGGCTGCAATCAGATCTTCGGGGTCCAACGACTGCCGACGCAGCTTCGCATCAAAGTTGGTGCCGCCGCTGGTAAATCCGCCGCCCTTGAGGATCTCATAATAGGCCAGCGCAACTTCCGGCACATTGTTTGGGAATTGGTCGGTGTCCCACCCGGACTGATAATCGTTGCGGTTCATATCGATGGAGCCGAAGATGCCTAAGGCCTGCGCCATGGCGATCTCGTGCTCAAAGCTGTGCCCGGCCAGTATCGCATGGCCCTGTTCGATGTTCATCTTCACCTCGTCTTCCAACCCGAAGCGTTTGAGGAAGCCATAAACTGTCCCGACATCGTAATCATACTGATGTTTCGTGGGTTCCTGTGGCTTTGGTTCGACAAGGATGGCACCCTTGAAACCGATCTTGTGCTTGTAATCGACGACCACGCTCAGAAACCGACCCATATGCTCGGTTTCTGCGGCAAGGTCTGTGTTCAGCAACGTCTCATACCCTTCACGGCCCCCCCAAAGCACGTAATTCTCGCCGCCAAGTGCGTGCGTGGCATCCAGGCAATTCTTTACCGTCGCGGCAGACCAGGCAAAAACCTCTGGATCAGGGTTGGACGCGGCACCGGCCATGAACCGCCGGTGCGAGAACAGGTTCGCGGTGCCCCAAAGAAGTCGCGTGCCGGTTTGTTCCATCTTCTGCGCGAAGATATCGGTGATTTCGGAAAACCGCCGGGCGCTTTCCGCAAATGTTGCACCCTCGGGCCGGATATCGGCGTCGTGAAAACAGAAATAGGGAACATTGAGGATCTGGAACATCTCAAACGCGACGTCCGCTTTCAGCCGCGCATCTTCCATGGTGTCGCCGAACCAGGGCCGCTCAAAGGTCTGGCCACCGAAGGGATCGCCCCCGGGCCAGGCAAAGCTGTGCCAATAGGCCGCCGCGAACCGCAGGTGGTCTTCCATCCGTTTGCCCAACAGCACTTCGTCCGGATTGTAGTGACGAAATGCCATTTGGTCGCTTTCCGGATCATAACGAAGCGGGGAGAGAGTGCCGAAGAAGTCAGTCATGGTCAGGCCTTTCATCATGGGGAATGTGGGTGGCGGACGGCAGGTTGTCGCGCAGAAAAATTGCGGGTGTGATCAAGCCGGTGTTCTGCAGCGGCATCCGGTCAGCGGCGTGGCGCATCAACGCGAAAGCGCGGTCAATCTCCTGCTCAGGCTGCTGGTCGATGACCGCATCGACAAGCCCGGCTTCGATCGCATGTCGTGTATCGGTGGTCAGCTCGTGCAGGACACAAAACGGTCGTGGCAGCGTGGGGAGGCGTGCGGCCATCGTCCGAATAATCCCGTTATTGCCGGCACCAAGACCATAGATCGCCGTAATCTCTGGATGTAGCAGCAGGCGTTCCGCCAGAAGGCTCTCCACCAGCGGTCCCTGGTCCAATCCTGCAAGTGGGGACAGCACTGTCACATGCGGGAAGTCACGCGCCAGCACGAATTGCGCACCCGCCAACCGCTCCGCGTGATCGCGCAGGACATGTGAGCCCAGAATGATCTGAACGGTACCGAAATTCGCTGCCTGCGCCATCCCGATCAGTCGTCCCGCCGTGCGCCCCGCCGCGAAATTGTCCACACCGACATATCCCGCCAGCGCAGGCGCTTGCACATCCGATACCAAAGTAACGACTGCAACACCGCTTTCGCGTAGCGCACCCAGCGCATGCGCGACATCGGGATGATCAATCCCCACAACGGCCAACCCATCAAAATCTTGCCCACGCAGGCCGTGCAATTCTGTGCACAGTGCTTGGACGTTGAACGCATCCACATCAAACACCTGCACTTCAACCTGTGAGGCAGGGATGGTTGCCACCCGGTAACGTATCAACTGGCGCATATGATCAAAGAACGCATTCTCGCCAGCGGGCAGGACGAACCCAAAGCGATACACGCGCTGCTGTGAAAGGTTCGCCGCAGCGATATTGCGTACGTATCCCAAGGATTCGATGGCCGCCTGTACCTTGGCTCTTGATCTTTCTGCGACGCCGCCGCGTGCATTCACGACCCTGTCTGCAGTCGCATAGCTTACGCCTGCGCGCTTGGCGACGTCACTAAGCGTAGGTGTTCGAAGCATGTCGATCAGATCATCCTGAAGCGTTTTGAGGAGTTTATGGGACGATATGCAAGAAAATGAAAGACGTCTATCAAAAAAATGCAAGACGTCTTTCAATTGGCACTCACGCTCAATGCCAGCAATGCAATTCGCAAGCTCCACCTTCCTGGTTTTTTGTGCCGACGGACCAGATGGTCAGATCCTGCAGGTTCATACCCGCAGTGCCAGGCGCAGCAGATAAACCACGTCAAAGCGTCCCGGTGATCTAGGCGCTTTTGGCCTTCATTGCATCGACATGATCTTCGATCATTTTCTTGTAAAGCGCGCGAATACGTTCGGTCACAGGGTTGTGGCCATCACCAATCGATTTGCCATCGATTTCCCGAACAATGGTCTGCGCCCCGAAAGTGCCTGTCAGAAACGCTTCATCTGCGCCGTAGGCTTCGTAAAGCGAATAATTCTTTTCTCGTATGGGTATTCCGTTCGTCTGGCACAGCTCGATTACTTTCGCGCGGGTCACACCGTTCATGCAGTAATCACCGGTTGATGTCCAAACCTCGCCCTTGCGGACAATGAAGAAATTGCAGGCATTTGTCGTATTCACGAAGCCATGGGGGTCAAGCATCAAGGCCTCGTCCGCCCCGGCCTGTTCGGCCTGAAGGCAGGCAATCACGCAATTCAGTTTCGAATGGCTGTTCAATTTGGCATCCTGCGCGTGCGGCACGCCACGCACCTGCGGCACACTGGCCAAACGGATGCCGATTGTCCCCAGGTGCGTGGCGGGGCGTGAATGCTCCATGATGATCACAAGTGTCGGACCTGACCGGCTGAGCGCGGGATGTTGGAAAGGCTTGTCCTTGATCCCGCGCGTCAGCATCAACCGGCAATGGACGTCCGTGGTCATCTCGTTCGCCGCCGCAGTCTGTTCCAGCGCTGCCATGATGCCCTTGCGGTCCATTCCGGCATCCAGAGATACGGCTTTGCACGAGGCAAAGAATCGATCCATGTGCGCGTCAAAGAATGCCCAGATACCGTCATACAGACGCATCCCCTCCCACATGCCGTCGCCCAACATGAACCCGGAATCATAGACAGAAACGACAGCCTTATCGCGATGATAGAGCGCCCCGTTCACATAGATCTGGATGTCCTTGTTGCGGGCGTCTTCCTGTGCGTCATGGGTGGTGGGGGCGGTGTCAGGGGGCATGTTCAATCCGGTGTTGGCGTCACCTCGCATCTGACAATTCGTGGTCCTCAGGCGCAAGCCCCGATATTTGCGTTTGCGTTAACCTGCCCTCCAGACTTTGCTGCGATAGCTGGCGGTTCGCAGGCGGGGTCATCTCCCGTGTAATAAGACAACCGACGGATCCAGAAGTATGCGATGTGACACCGCCTTCCATCAACTCGTTTCAAGACTGAAGGTGCGGCTTTTTGCGGTCGCGCAGGTCTGCGGTTTGCTGGGAGTTCTGTCAGGTGGCCTTCTGGGCGCTGTTCAAGCCCTTGCGCAGGCCCAGACCGATGCCCCCGTCAGATTCGCCTACCACGAATTCGCACCTTATTCCTTCACCGGGGCCGACGGGACAGCACAGGGACTCGCCATTGATCTTGCCCGGCGTTTGGCGGAAGCGGACGGACGCACGCTCAATGCTGTTCGGGCAAGCAATCCGGCTGGTGTTATCGACATGTTGGCCCGGGGTGAAGCCGATGTGTCCAATCTTCTTGGCCAGACCGATGCGCGTGCGGAGCTTGCGCCATATACTAGTGCCCTGGGCACCTTCCGCACCCTGCTTTTTGCAAAGAAGGACGGGACCGAACGCCGCGTTGAGGATTTTGCGGGCCGACGCATCGGTGCCGTGTCGGGATCGGTTGGAATGAAGGTTGTCAAACTTGTCCCGGACGCGCAGGTGGTGCCAATCGGCAGTCTGGACCAACTGATCATGGCAATGATGACCGAACAGGTGGATGCGATTGTCGCCCCTGCCAACGGACTGCAGTCGCGGCTTCGCTTGATGGGGATTGATCCGTTGGTCGACGCCATCGAACCGGCCTTGGCCGAATTCCCGCTGGTCTTCTATGTCAGCCCACAGCGTCCTGATCTGCTGGCCGCTTTCAATGCCGAGATAAATGGCAATCTGACCCCTGCCGAGATCAGCGCATTTTACGATATCTGGTTCGGCACGCCAACCCGTATCATCGAACGGGAGATCATCCTGTGGGGCAGTTTCCTCCTGGCGATATTCGCGTCCGGTGCGGTCATTGCCATGCGGCGCAGCATGTCACATGCGCGTACCGTCAAACGCTTGGGCAAGGAAACGGAAGAAAACCGTCTACTGGTGGATGCGCTTGACGGTGTGGAAGCCGCGATTGCGATCTTCGACGACAATTTCCGCACCGTGCATTGGAACAAGGGGTTCTCCCGTGCCTTTCCGGAAATGATCGGCAGCATGAAGAAGGGGGGATCACTTCGTGAAATGGTCACGGAATCCTTCGTCAGCGGCAATATGTCTGAGGCCAAGTCGCCCGATGAAGCACGCAGGATGACTGACAACCTGCTTGTGAAACTGAAGGCGGGGCACACGATGCGCCGAATGCTCAAGGGCACCCACGGCCAGGTTTTCGAAGCCGCAGATTTCCGTGTCGGGGCGAAACACTATGCATCTGTGCGTGTCGACATGTCCAACCTCTATGATCAGGCGCAGCTGATATCCAGCCAAAACGTGAGGCTTGAGACATCAAACAAAAAACTGGAACACTTCACGATGCTTGTGGCCCATGACCTCAAGGCGCCGCTTCAGCAGCAGACCGGCTTGCTCGAATTTCTGGAGGAAGACCTGCAGGCTTCCTGCCATGCCTTGCCGGATGAAGTCCTGGAAAACATGGGTGTCATGCAAACCCTTTCGCGGCGCATGACCCAATTGGTCGAAGACCTTCTTGACCATGCCACGGCCGATGAACAATCGCTTTTCCCGGTTTTCGTGAATATTGCGGACCGTCTGAAAGCGATCCTGCCGTTGGCTGCGCTTCGCGTTGGGTTTCGTGTCGATATCGCACCGGATATCCCGGACATCCTTGTAGACCCAACCGCTCTTGATGCGGTGCTGCGCAACTTGATTTCGAATGCCGTCAAACATCATGACCGGGCCGAAGGGGTGATCTGCATCCGCGGTCATGTTGACGGAGAAACCATCGTCATCGAGGTTGCCGATGATGGACCGGGAATACCGGAGAAATACCGCAAACGCATCTTTGAACCGTTTGAAAGGCTGTCCGCCAAAAGGGAAGGATCGGGTCTGGGCCTGTCCTTCCTCAAGAAGACCGTTTCAGCATGGGGGGGAGAGGTTTCTGTATCCTGTCCGCCCGGACAGGGCAGCGTTTTCCGCTTTACGGTACCGCGCGTGCCACCCGCCATTCTGCAGGCGCGCGCGGCGCAAACGACCGTTGCAAAGCTTTACTGAACGGGCAACGTATCCCTCAAACCCGGTTGGGCGGGGTATTCCCACTAAAGAATGCCTTGAGATTGTCCAACGCCATCAATCCCATCTGCTCCCGCACCTCCAGTGCGGAGGTTCCCAAATGCGGCAGCAGCGTCACGTTTTCCATCCGGGTCAGGGCCGCTGGCACGGTTGGCTCGAACTCGTACACATCCAGACCCGCGCCTGCGATCTTGTTCGCTTGCAGTGCATCAATCAGCGCGGTCTCGTCCACCACGTCACCGCGGGCGATGTTGATCAAGTACGCATGCGGTTGCATCGCTGCCAATGCCGCCGCGTTAACAAGATGATGCGTTTGTGGCGTGGCGGGAACCGCGAGAACAACCACGTCTGCCGCTTTCAGAACGGCCTCCAGATCCGGCAACTGGCGCGCGGGAAAGGGCAGGTCATTTAGCTTGGACCGGTTATAGAACACGATGTCCATATCGAAGCCGCCCTGCGCGCGCTTGGCAATCGCCTGACCGATGCGGCCCATGCCCACCACACCCAGCCGTTTGCCGGTCAGGTGCATCCCCAAAAGCTGCGTCGGATGCCAGCCTTCCCATGTTCCGGCGCGTACCATGCGCTCCCCCTCACCAGCGCGTCTGCACGTCATCAGCATCAGTGTCATGGCGATGTCTGCCGTGGCATCCGTCACGGCGCCGGGGGTGTTGGTAACCTCGATTCCCGCGTCGCGCGCGGCTTCTGCGTCGATGTGATTGAACCCGACGCCGAAGTTCGCAAGGATCCTGCACCGATGCGTCCCCGCCAACGCCTGGGCATCAAAGCGGTCTCCCAAGGTCGGCAAAACGGCGTCATAGTCGCGCAGGGCGGTCGCAATTTCATCCCGGCTAAGGGGCGTGTTTTCCGGGCGGACCGTCACCTCAAAGCTTTCCATTGCGGCTGCTACAACCGTTTTGGGCAAGGGCCGCGTGATCAAAAGGCGGGTCATGCGGACGTGTACTGCAATGCGACATCTGCACCCAGCTCATCCAGCCGGATGTGCAGTCGGTCCATCAGCCGATCAACCTCTGCCGCCGTCACCTTGTCCAGCATCGCGCCGGGCGCGCGCAGGGCCGCTGACGCGATCACCCTGCGCCGCGCCAGCACATGTTTGCGCACGGCCAGCCCCTGACCGGGCTGCATCTCGTACCTGATGAGCGGCATGTAGGCGTCAAACAGATCCTGCGCGCGATCCTGATCGCCAGCGGTCATCAGACGACAGACATCCACCATCATTTCGGGGTAGGCAAAACCGGTCATCGCGCCGTCTGCACCACGGGCGATTTCCTCCACCAGGAAACTGCCACCGTTGCCACACAGCACCGAAATGCGCCGCCGCCCCCCCGTCTCGGCGGCACGCAGCGTGCTGATCTTGTTCAGGCCGGGCCAGTCCTCGTGCTTGAGCATCACGATCGACGGCATGTCATCAATGATCCGACCCAGAATATCATCACTGATATGCACGCCGGTCGTGAGCGGAAAATCCTGCAACACCACGGGCGTATCGGGACCCAAAGCCGAGACGACGCCACCGTAGTACCCATGGATCTGAGGGTCGGTCTTGAGAGCGCCCGGCGGCGCGACCATCACGCCTGCCGCGCCCATTTCCATCACCTCGGCTGAAAGTGCCGTCAACGCAGCCAATCCCGGAGAGGACACGCCGACAATTACGGGCACATCGCCCGCCCGGCCGATCACGCGTCGCGCCACTTCGGCGGATTCCGTCGGGGTAAGTTTGGGCGCTTCGCCCATCATGCCGAGAATGGTCAGACCGTCCGCACCTGCTTGCAGGTAGAAATCTGTCACCCTGTCCAGCGACGCCCAATCAATTGCGCCTTCAGGCGTGAAGGGCGTGACTGAGATCACAAAGACGCCTTTCGCGGCCTCAGTGAGTTTTGCCATGGGTGTCTCCTTGCGCAGCATTGTCGGGAAAGTGCTTCAACCGCTATCCGCCTGCAAGGGGGAAGGGCAATTGAAGTCGGCGTGCAGATTATGGATTTTGTCTTCCTTGCGTCCTGTGCATAGTCCTCCAATGCGGCTCAACTGAGGAATCGTCAGAGCATTGCGGGGCGCGGGCAAAGGAATACACCATGAAAAGCACCTCCATCCGCTTGGGTGCCGATATCGGCGGGACATTCACGGATGTTGTGCTTGAAAAGGGCGGCGGCGTTTTCTCGACCAAGGTGCTGACCACCTACGACGCGCCGGAAAACGCGATCATCAACGGGATGCACCAGGTCTGCGCGCAGGCTGGGATCACACCGGATCGGATAGGCCAGATCATCCACGGCACAACGCTGGCAACCAATGCGCTGATTGAACGGCGCGGGGCCAAGACTGCGTTGATCACCACGCAAGGGTTTCGCGACGTGATCGAAATGCGCACCGAATCCCGGTTTGAACAATACGATCTGAACCTGAATCTGCCCGACCCACTGCTGCCGCGCCAGGCGCGTTTTACCGTGACGGAGCGCGTGAATGCCATGGGCGAGGTGATGATCCCGCTTGACCGGGCTGACGTCGAAGCGGTTGCCGACCGCATCGCGCAGGCGAGATACGACAGTGTCGCTGTGGGCCTGATCCATTCCTACCTCAACCCCGCGCATGAACAGATGGTACGCGATGTGCTGACCGAACTGTTGCCTGACCTTTCCGTCTCCATCTCTGCGGAAGTGTCCCCGCAGATGCGTGAATACGAACGGTTCAATACTGTCGTGGCCAATGCCTACATCAAACCGTTGATGGCCTCCTATCTCGGTCGGTTGGAAGACCGGTTGGCGGCGGAAGGTGTGGGATGCCGCGTCTTCCTGATGCACTCGGGTGGCGGGATCACCTCGCTCAGCAATGCGGCGGAATTTCCGGTGCGTCTGGTGGAATCCGGCCCTGCTGGCGGGGCGGTGTTCGCCGCACATATCGCCGGGGGCTACGGCATTGACAAGGTGCTCAGCTTTGACATGGGCGGCACCACAGCCAAGATCTGCCTGATCAAGAACCAGACCCCGAAAACCAGCCGCGTGTTCGAAGTGGCACGCACCTACCGCTTCAAGAAAGGGTCCGGCATGCCGATTTCGATCCCGGTGATTGACATGGTGGAGATTGGTGCAGGCGGTGGCAGTCTTGCCCATGTGGACAGCATGCGACAGATCCGTGTTGGCCCCGAAAGCGCCGGATCAGAACCTGGGCCGGCTTGCTATGGCCGCAGCGGGGACAAACCGGCCGTGACCGATGCCGATCTGGTTCTGGGCAAGCTGGACCCGGACACTTTCGCGGGTGGTTCGATCCCCCTGTTTCCTGACCAGGCGAAGGCCGTTCTGGATCACCACATTGCACAGGAACTGGACACGGATGCGGTGGGTGCCGCCTTCGGCATTGCCGAAGTGGTGGACGAAAACATGGCCAACGCGGCGCGCGTGCATGCGGTTGAGAATGGCGAAGACCTCAGCGAATACACCATGATTGCCTTTGGTGGGGCAGCACCCCTGCACGCAGGTCGCTTGTGCGAAAAGCTGGGCGTGGATCGGTTGATCGTGCCGCCCGGTGCCGGTGTCGGCTCGGCCATCGGGTTCCTGCGCGCGCCCTACAGTTTCGAAGCGAACCGGTCCGTCTACATGAAGCTCAGTGACTTTGATGCCAAGGTCATTCGTGATCTGCTGACCGAACTCAAGCGCGAAGCGACGGGGTTTGTGCGGACTTGTGACGCTCAAGCGGAGATACTGAGCGAATTCAAGGTTTACATGCGGTACACAGGACAGGGCTGGGAAATCCCGATTGATTTGGCCGAAGATCAGGCCATGACACCTGACGCCGCCACCTTCGAAAGACGTTTTGAAGAGGAATACATCAAGCTATTTGCCCGTCCTGTTGCGGGTATGGATATCGAAATCACGGTCTGGTCTGTCAACGCCACCACCCGGCCCGAACGGATATCACCTGTAGAACCCGTGCCTGCCGGGCAGCCTGCAAAACCATCCGGCATGCGCCAGATCTTCGACCCGGCCAGCGCCAGCTTTCTTGAAGCGCAGGTCATCGAACGTGCCGCGATCACGACAGGCCAGCGCGCCACAGGCCCCGCAGCCGTGACCGAAGACGAAACCACCATTATCATCCCCAGCAGCCGCGAAGCGATCTGCCAGCCTGACGGCTGCATCGATGTGCGCGCCAAGGGGCAGGGGGTTTGGACATGAGCCAGCAGCATTCCAATGTCGCCTTCCAGGTCATGTGGAACCGCCTGATCTCAGTGGTGGAGGAACAGGCGCAAGCACTTGTGCGGACGGCTTTTTCCACTTCCGTGCGCGAAGCGGGCGACCTGTCTGCCGGGGTGTACGACACGCAGGGTCAGATGCTGGCGCAGGCGGTGACGGGTACGCCGGGGCATGTGAACGCCATGGCCGATGCAGTGGCGCATTTCATTCGCCGCATTGGACGGCAGAACATTTTCGAAGGGGACATCTACATCACCAATGATCCTTGGGAAGGGACGGGCCATCTGCACGACATCACCATGGTCACCCCGTCTTTTCACAAGGGCGTTCTGGTGGGGTTCTTCGCTTGCACGGCGCATGTGGTCGACATCGGTGGGCGCGGGTTTGGCGCGGATGCGCACAGCGTCTACGAGGAGGGGCTTTATATCCCGATCATGAAATTCGCCGTGCGCGGCGAAGTGGATGAAACCCTGACCCGGATCATCCGCGGCAACGTGCGCGAACCGGATCAGTTGATCGGCGACATTTACGCTTTGGCGACTTGCAACGAAATCGGCCACCGTCGCCTGATCGACATGATGGAAGAATTCGCGCTCGATGATCTGGGCGGGATCGCGGCGTTCATCCTCGACAATTCGCGCCGTGCAACCCTTCAGGCCATCGCGGCGCTGCCTCGCAAGGAGGCGCAGGGCGAGATGACGGTGGACGGGTTTGACACGCCCATCACGCTCAAGGTCAAGGTAACCGTCAAAAGCGACCGCATCCTGACGGATTTCACAGGCACATCCGGTGTGGACAAGAAGGGCATCAATTGCCCGCTGGTCTATGCCAAGGCCTATGCCTGCTATGCGCTCAAGGTCGCTATTGCGCCTGACATTCCCAACAACGCCGCAAGTCTTGCGCCTTTCGAAGTGACCGCCCCCGAAAACACAATCGTCAACGCCGTCCATCCCGCACCCGTCGCACTGCGTCACATCGTTGGTCACTTTGTTCCGGATGTGGTGTTTGACGCCTTTGACAAGATCGTGCCGGGTCTGGTGCCTGCCGAAGGGGCGGGGTGCCTTTGCAATTTCCAGCTCTCCTTGCGCCCTCGCACGGATGCACCTGCGCCGCCAGATGCGCGCCGGGTCGAGGTGCTGACGTTCAATTCCGGTGGTTCTGGCGCGCGTCCTGAACATGACGGCCTGAACGCAACCGCATTCCCTTCGGGCGTGATGACCATGCCGATCGAAGCGACGGAACATGCAGGTCCCGTCATCATCTGGCGCAAGGAACTACGCCCTGACAGCGGAGGCGCCGGACGCACCCGTGGCGGCCTCGGGCAATACATGGAGGTCGGCGCGATGGACGGGCACGAATTTGACATTCAGGCAATGTTTGATCGCGGCGCGCATCCCGCGCGCGGTCGGCGCGGCGGGGCGGCAGGAGCGCCTACGACAATTGCACAGGATGACGGAACGACGATGCGCGTGAAGGGCAAGCAATTCGTCCCGCACGGGCGCAAGGTGTTGATGGCCTTTCCCGGGGGCGCGGGTTATGGCGATCCGTCAAAGCGGGATCCGGCAGCGGTCAAACGGGACCTCGCACGCGGCTATATTTCGGCCGAGGCTGCTGCAAGCGACTACGGCCTTTCGGATGCAGACATAGCCGCCGTTCAGGATGCCATCGCAAAAGGACAGGAAATCTGATGCAGCTTGCAACGAACGCTTTTAATCAAGCCCTCAAGGCGCAGCAAAAGCAGATCGGTCTCTGGGTCAGCCTGTGCAGCAACTTCGCTGCGGATGTGGTCGCGCCTGCCGGTTTTGACTGGGCGCTCGTGGATATGGAGCATAGCCCGAACGATTATCTCAGCGTTTTAGGTCAACTTCAGGCATTCGCAGCCAGCGACACCACCGCCATCGTACGTGTCGAATGGAATGATGCCGTTGCGGTCAAACGCCTGCTCGATCTGGGGGCGCCGGGGCTGATGTTCCCGATGATCCAATCGGTGCAAGAGGCACAGCGCGCCATCGCCGCTACTCGTTATCCGCCGCATGGCGTGCGGGGGTTTTCCGGTGGAACACGGGCCAACAAGTTCGGACGCATCGCTGACTACACTGCGCGGATCGAGGATGAGACGACAATCCTGCTGCAACTCGAAACCCGCGCAGCGATTGAACAGGCTGAGCAGATCGGCACCCTCGAAGGTGTTTCGGGTGTGTTTTTCGGGCCTGCGGATATTGCCGCGGATATCGGCAAGCTGGGACAACCCCTTGATCCGGAAGTCTGGACGTTGATCCGCCCTGCCGCGCAGAAGCTCATGGCGCGAAATGTGCCCGTGGGCACACTAGTACAAAACGCCGATTTCGCCGCTGAATTGCTGAACGACGGGTTCACATTCGTCGCCTGCGGTGCCGATACCGGACTGCTTGCGCGTGCCACCGATGCCCTGTTGGCTGACGTCAAAAGCAAACTCAATTGAAACGTTGAATCCCCATAAAGGACCCGAACCCATGAAAAAACTTGTTCTCACCGGTGCTGCCGGCCGCCTTGGTTCCTACTTGCGCGAACCGCTGTCCAAGATGTGCGACGCTCTTGTTTCGACTGATCAGGTCGACGCGTTGGACGGGCTTCTGTCCAACGAAACCTACGTCAAAGCCGATCTTGCGGATATGGACGCGATGCTCGATCTGCTCAAAGGCGCAGACATGGTGGTACATTTCGGTGCCATCGTGGATGAGGCTCCGTTTGAGGAACTGCTCGGCCCAAACTTCATCGGTGCCTACAACATCTGGGAAGCTGCACACCGCAACGGTCTGCGTCGGGTGGTCTATGCCTCTTCGATCCACGCCGTCGGGATGCATCCCAAGAACCAGTGCATCGGCATTGACGCAGCACACAAGCCTGACACCTTTTATGGCCTTGCAAAGTGCTTTGCCGAAGACCTTGCCAGCATGTACTGGGACAAACGCGGATTGGAAGCGGTGTGCTTACGCATTCTCAGCTGTGCGCAGGTCTCAAACCCCCGCGCGGTGGGAAGCTGGCTCAGCTATGATGATCTGATCCAGCTTGTTACACGTGCCGTCGACACGCCGATCACCGGATTTTCCATTGTCTACGGGGTATCCAACAACGACCGCGCGCCTGTTGACAATACGGGGGCCGCACATCTGGGCTACCGCCCGAAAGACAACGCCGAACAGTTTGCGCAGGAGATCTATGCCGAAGCCGGGCCGCTTGATCCACAGGATCCGGGCAACTTCTACCATGGTGGGCCGTTTGCCGCAGTTGATTTGGGCAACAGCGGCATGGCCTTGTTGAACCTCAAAGAGGATGATGTTGGCAAGGGTCGCTAGGCCCGGGACCGCCTATTTGCCGTACGCTCCATGTGACCCATAAGGGCGTCTGCAGCCTTACCGAAAGGGAACCCCACCCATGACCCAAAGATGCAAATTTGCCGCCGGAAATTGGAAGATGTTCGGCACCTCTGCCGACCTGTCCCACGTGGATGCGATTGCGCAGGCCGCGCGGGACTTGGCGGGCATCGTCACTGTTCTGTGCCTGCCTGCTACGCTTCTGTCGCGGGCGGCGGACAGCGGGCTGGCGCTTGGCGGGCAGGATTGCCACACCGCTTCGCAAGGGGCGCATACAGGCGATACTGCTGCCACGATGCTGGCGGATGCCGGGGCCAGTTACGTGATCGTGGGCCATTCCGAACGGCGCAGCGATCATGGTGAAAAGGACGCGGATATCGCGGCCAAGGCGCAAGCCGCGTGGGCCGCTGGGCTGACCGCGATCATCTGTATCGGAGAGACGCGCAAAGACTACGAAGCGGGCCGAACGCTGGACGTCCTGCGCACCCAGATCAGCGGTTCCGTCCCGCAGGGGGCAACGCCGCAAAACACCGTCATCGCCTATGAACCGGTCTGGGCAATCGGTACGGGTCTGACACCGACATCTGAGGAAATACAGACCACGCATGCAGAAGTCCGTGACATGCTGGCCAGCCACACCGGCGACGGCGCGGACCTTTCGGTCCTCTACGGCGGATCGGTCAAGGCGGCCAACGCGGCAGAGATTTTCGCGCTGCCGGACGTCGATGGCGGTCTGGTGGGCGGTGCGTCCCTGAAGGCGGCCGATTTTATCCCGATCATGAAAGCGCTGGCGGCATCCTGAGCGGCCATCGCCTTACGTCAGCGTAACGCCCGCACCTGCGCAAAGGATAGCAGGGTCCTGCTCTCTTCATCCCACAGATGCAGTCGCGCGCTGGCAAGGCTTTCGCGGATTGTCATCCGGTTGCCTTCGGCCAGTGCGGTATGATCCCGGAGCACTTCAGGCAGGCGGTAGAACGGGATACGGCTGTACAGGTGGTGCACATGGTGAATGCCGATATTGGCACTGACCCACTGCAAAACCGACGGTAGGACATAATGCGAACTGCCGTGAAGGGCAGCATGGTGCAAATCCCAATCGGGCTCCTCCTCCCAATGGGTCGCTTCGAACTGATGCTGAACGTAAAAGAGCCACACACCTGCGGTGGCTGCGAGGATTGTCGAGGGCAGAAATATCAACAAGATCGGCATCAGCCCGCCGAAATAGAGGATCAATGACAATGTGATGAGGATCGCGGCATTGGTACACATCGCGCTGACCCAGTATCGGGCATTGGCCATCAAGCCCAGCGGCAGCCTGTTCTGTAAAAAGAAAAGGTATCCCGGTCCAAGTCCGAAAAGCACAATGGGGTGACGATAGAGGCGGTAACCAAGACGCTTCAGCGGCGATAACGCTTGATATTCGGCAACCGTCAATGTGTGAATATCCCCGATCCCGCGCCGACCAAGATTTCCCGCCGCACTGTGATGAAGCGCATGGGACCTGCGCCAGACGTCGTAAGGTGTCAACGTCAACACACCCAGTACACGCCCCAGCCAATCGCTGAGCGTGCGGTTGTTGAAGAATGCGCCATGCCCGCAATCGTGCTGTATCGCAAACAGCCTGAGAAGAAACGCGGCGTTGCACAGCGAAATAGCAATCGTCAGCCAAGCGCTGATGGAGAGCGACAACCACGCAAGTGCCCAAAGAGCCACAAACGGGACGAGAGTGACCGCCAGTTCAAGAGCGCTGCGCCCCACGTCTGGCTCGCGATACTTGGAAAGGGTCTTTACCCAGTCGCGGGCATGGAGTGGCCCGTGGTCTGGTTGCGCGGCGCCGGATTTATTCTGCATCTGCCTGCTTCATGTTTTTATTTGCGCAAGTGATAAACGAAAGCACGTGCAGGGCAACGATTAACATGTCCAAACTTCATGAATTGCTAATAAACGCACCTTTCTGGGGCCATACGTTCGCTACACTACGCTCCGGCGCGAAAACCTTCCGGCTTGCCTGCTCCTGCCCTGCGGCAGCAGATTCTAGAACGCCGATATCACAATGAAGATAAGTCGAAAATGATCTGACCTGCGTGAATATTTGGCAATGTAAGCTGTTGCATTGGGATATGTAAGCGCTTACAGTGATCCGCAGAGCCGAGCCTTTCAGGAGCGCATCTTATGTTTCTCGCCGCCTCAATTGTCGTATTTGCACTCTATTTTGCAAATGTCGCACTAGGTGCTTTTGCGAACGCCGCCGTCGTGGGTGACGTGGGCGAGATGCTGGTTCTGTTCACGGCGTCGATCCTGTTCGTCGTCGCAATTTTGAAAAAAGAAGCTGACCATAAAGACAAAAACGGCAGCTAAAGACCCACCGGGAGGAATGATAATGAACGACGAACGCAAAGAGCTGGCTTCGGCCGAGCGGCGCAATTTTCTGAAACTGACAGCAACGGGCGGCTTCACGGCAGCCATGGTTGCGGGTGCGGGTGGCATGCTTTGGTCTTCCGAGGCCGCGGCACAGACGGCCAATGAAGAACGCGACCGCGAAAATGCCGCCGAGCACATCATGACTGTAGCGACGGCTTATGTTCTGGGCGCATCACGCAGCTATCCGATCATGCAGCTGGACCTGAAAGAAAACATCCAGAACGCCACAAACGGCAAGGTGTATGTGAAGCTGGCCCCCGGTGGCCAGCTGGGTGCGGGCGGATCGCTCGTGCAAAAGGTGCAGGGCGGCACCATTCAGGCCGCGCAGCATTCCCTGTCCAACTTTGCGCCCTTTGCGTCCACCGTTGACCTGATCAACATGCCCTACCTTTGCGGTTCCAATCAGCGCTTCACCAACCTCGTGAATTCTGGCTTCTGGAACACGGAAGTGCATCCGAAGGTCGAGGCCGCTGGGTTCAAGGCGCTTTTCTATGTCAACATCGATCCCCGGGTGGTCGCGGTCCGCAAAGGTGGTGCCGGTGCGGTGCTCAGCCCCAGCGATCTGTCCGGCGTGAAGTTCCGCGTTCCCGGTTCCAAGATGCTGCAACAATACTACCGGATGGTCGGCGCAAACCCGACGCCGGTCGCTTGGGGTGAAACGCCTTCTGCGATCAAGCAGGGTGTGGCGGACGCGCTCGATCCTTCCGTAGGCGCGCTTTATGTCTTCGGTTTCAAGGATATCCTTTCTCACGTGACCTTCACGCAGGCGGTCCCGGACAGCCAGGTTTATTCGTGCAACCTTGAATGGTTCAATTCCATGCCTGCCGATGTGCAGGAAGGGATCATGTGGGGGTCCGAGATGACCGCGCACCAGAACCTGTCCAAGGTGCCTTCGGCGCGTGCCTATGCAATGGCGGAGCTGGCCAAGGCCGGTGTCGAATTCCACTCGCTCAGCGAAGATCAACTGGCCGAATGGAAGGCCGCAGGCGGCTATCAGTTAAGCGAATGGGACACATTCAAGACGGAGCTTGCCGGGTCCATGGACGCCTTTGCAAAGATGGAAGAGGCGGCGGGCACTCAAGGCAAGTACTACGTACACGACGCGTAACGCGCCGCACAGGCACCCTTCACCGGGTGCCTGTTTTCCTTGCCAGATACGATTCCCCATTCGCATCAGCGCCAAGACGGCGCGGGGCGAACGCGATGCCAACAGACTGGATACGCCATGGAGTTCCTCCGAAACCTGGACCGAAACGCCGAACGCTGGCTGCTGCTGACCTTCTACGTGATGCTGGTCATCACCATGGCCATCGAAGTGCTCAGACGCGAGATATTCTCGTATTCGTCGATCTGGGGCGAAGAGATCGTGCGCTATTCGTTCATCTATCTGGCGTGGATCGGGGCCGCCGCGGCGGTGAAGGAGCGCGCGCACATCCGCATTGACGTGGTCATGCACTATCTGCCGCCACGCCCCAAGGCGCTGCTGTATATCCTTGGTGATCTGGTGATGTTCGTCGTGGCGGTCATCGCGCTCTACTGGTCGTATGAGACGGTTCATGTCTCCGCCAAGTTCGGGTCGGTCACGGACGGGCTGCGGATCTCCAAGGTCTGGTTCCTGATGGCGGTCCCGCTGGGTTTTGCCCTGATCATCTGGCGATTGCTGCAATCCTTCGTGCGCGATTTCCGCAGCCTCAAGAACGGGACCCCCGTTTTTGAAGGCGATACGCTGTTTGATTAAAGGGAACTGACAAATGCTCTGGAATACCCTTAATCAGACGGTCGAACTCGGCTGGGATTTCTATCTGCCGGTCATTCTTTTTGTCGCGCTCATCGCGCTTGCGGTGCCGGTCTGGGCGGCCATCGGTTCCGCCGCGATCGTAATGCTGTGGATGTCGGGCGACCTACCGCTCAGCCTTGTGGGCGAGAGCCTTTTTGCAGGCATTGACGCCTTTGCCCTGACGGCGGTGCCGCTGTTCATCCTGACCGGCGACGTGCTGGTGCGCACCGGTCTCAGCCGCAAATTCCTCGACGTTGCCGAGGCGCTGACGAATTTCGCCAAGGGTGGCTTTGGTTCTGCCACGGTATTGGTCTGCGGCATGTTCGCGGCGATCTCCGGTTCTGACGCAGCGGGGGCTGCTGCGGTAGGGCGGATGACCATCGCGCGGCTGGTGGAATCGGGTTACCCGCGCCCATATGCCTGCGCGCTGGTGGCGGCGGGTGCCTGTACCGGCATCCTGATCCCGCCATCCATCGCCTATATCATCATTGGTCTTGTGCTGGGCATATCGGCATCCACGCTGTTCCTTGCCGCCCTTATTCCCGGCCTTGCAATCCTGCTGTCGATCCTGATCACAAACCTGATCGTCAACCGCATCCACGGCTACGAGGGGGGCGGCAACATCAGCTTTGGGGAATGGACCGGCAATCTTGGCCGCGCGCTGAAGTCCGGATGGTATGCCTTCATCGTGCCGGGCATCATCTTCTACGGCATCTTCTCGGGCCGACTTACCCCGACAGAAGCGGGCGCGACAGCTGTGGTCGTGACCATCATCATGGGTTTCATCCTTGGCACGCTCAAGCTGGCGGATTTTCCGGCCATGCTGGTCAGTTCCGCGAAGGTCAACGGTGTCATCCTGCCGATCATCGCTTTCTCCGCCCCGCTTGCAGAAGCGCTGGCGATCATGGGGGTGCCACAGGGTTTCGTGACTTCCGTGACTGGCCTGACGGATGAGCCATGGCTGCTGATCCTGCTTATGATCGGTATCCTTATCGCCGCTGGTTGCGTGATGGAAACAACACCGAATATCGTGATCCTTGCGCCGATCCTCAAACCGCTGGCCGACAACATCGGCATGAACGAAATTCAGTTCTGCATCATGATGATCACCGCGCTGGGGGTCGGTTTCATCACGCCGCCCCTTGGGCTGAACCTGTTTGTTGTGTCGGGAATAACGGGGGAGTCGATCCTGAAGATCGCGGTGCGGGCCGTGCCCTTTGTCCTGTGCATGTTCATCGTGGTGCTGCTGATCGCCTATGTTCCGGCCATCTCAACGTCGTTGTTGCCGGAGATTTATCAATAGGGGCGTCAACGCCGCGCGTCACAAGGGATATGCGCCTGCCCGGTGCCTTGATGAAACCGACGGGCGGCATTCAGCCTCGTCCGGGGTCCGACCCCTCTACTATGGAGCTTGCACATGTATTCCAATATCCTCGTTCCCATGGCTTTGGATCATGGCATCGGGCAAACCGCGCTGGGTGTTGCCCGTGCCTTGCTGTCGCCGGGTGGCACAATTACCGCTTTGCACGTCTACGAAGCACCGCAGGGGTCGGTCAGTGCCTATCTGGACGAAGAGGTGGTCCAGGCTGCGTTTCAGAAGGCCAAGGAAACACTTGAAGCGCGGGTCAAGGATTTGCCCGACGTGAC